>NZ_JACHNC010000001.1:6449424-7756349 GCF_014205215.1 Actinoplanes lobatus | reverse complement strand
TGGCGGCGAGGAGCCCGGCGAGCAGGGCGCCGATCGGGAAGGCGGCGATGGCGGCGCCGAGGGCGGTGTTGGTGAGGCCGAGGTCGGCTTTGATCTGTGGGTAGCGGGGGACGACGTTGAAGAAGATCGCGCCGTTGGTGAGGAACAGGGCGGCGACGGCGGCGCGGGCGTGGCGGGCCTGCCGGGTGGGTGGGGCGGCGGCGAGGGCGGTCAAGATCGACTCCGAGATGTGGGGGTGGGCTTCGCCCGTACCGGAAGAAAAGCGCGTTCAGCGCAGGTAGCGCTCGATGGCGTGGCGGATCTGGGCCGGCGTCATCGGCTCGGTGGAGAGCGCGCTGTGCAGGGTGAGGCCTTCGATGAGGGCGTCGACCTCGCGGGCGGTGGTCGGGTCGAAATGGCGTTCGAGGGCGTCGCGGCTGCGCTGCATCCACGCCTGGGTGACGGCTCTGAGGCGCGGGTTGCGGGCCGCGGCGACGTAGAGCTCGACGGTGAGCACCAGGTCGTGGCCGGGGCTGAGCAGGTCGCCGGCGACCAGGCCGACGACGGCTTCGACGGCTTCGTCGCGGGTGCGGGCGGCGGTGAGGCGCTCGTCGAAGACGCGGGCGATGCCGTCGGCGTGCCGGGTGAACGCCTCGGCGAGGATCTCGTCGAGGCTTGCGAAGTGGTAGGTCATCGAGCCGAGCGGCACGTCGGCGGCGCGGGCGATTTCCCGGTGGCTGGCGCCTGCCACGCCACGTTGCGCGATCACCTGCAACGCGGCGTCGATGAGGCGGTCGCGCCGGTGCGGATCATGCCGCCGGGTTCGCCGGGCGGTCGCGGTGGGCGCGGGGTCGCTCATGGTGAGGAGATGGTACGGACGACGCGCGCCGGATTGCCGACGGCCACCACGTTGGCGGGCAGGTCCCTGGTGACCACGGAGCCGGCGCCGACGACGGTGTTGTCGCCGATGGTGACGCCGGGCAGGACGATGGCGCCGCTGCCGAGCCACACGTTGTCGCCGATGACGATGGGTTCGGCGGCCTCCCACTTGTCGCGGCGCGGCTGCGGGTCGACAGGGTGGGTCGGGGTGAGCAGCTGCACGTTGGTGCCGATCTGCACGTCCTCGCCGATGGTGATCGGGGCGACGTCGAGGGCGATCAGGCCGTAGTTGGCGAAGGTGCGGGCGCCGATGCGGATGTGGCTGCCGTAGTCGACCCGCAACGGTGGCCGGATGTCGACGCCGTCGCCGATCTCGCCGAGCAGTTCTTCGAGGATGCGGCGGCGTTCGGCCGGATTGCGGGCGGAGGTGGCGTTGTAGGCGTCGGTGAGGTCCATGGCGCGCAGGCTGGCCTCGGCCAGTTCGGGGTCGTCGGCGATGTAGAGGTCGCCGGCGAGCATCCGGTCGCGCATGCTGCGGCTGTCGGTGTTCATATGTACGACAGTACACATCATGCGTACGCTCGTACATAGTGATTGATGCAGAATGCTCGGGTGACCTTGCACGAGGGTGAGCTCGCTGTCGACGAGTCCGTGGTCCGGGCGCTACTGGCGGACCAGTGCCCCGAATGGGCCGGGTTGTCCCTGGCCAGGGCCGGTGCCGGGACCGAGAATACGATGTACCGGCTGGGGGATGAGCTGCTGGTGCGGCTGCCGCGGACCCCGGACCGGGCCGCGCCGCTGCGCAAGGAACGGCAGTGGCTGCCCCGGATGGCGCCGCTGCTGCCGTGTGCGATTCCCGCGCCGGTGCATGCGGGAGCTCCCGCACCGGTCTATCCGTCGGAGTGGGCGGTGTACCGGTGGATCGACGGTGTGGAGGCGTCACCGGAGAGCGTGCAGGACTGGGCGGCGTTCGGTGCGGACCTGGCCGGATTCGTGCGGGCGCTGCACGGCATCGACCTGATGGGTGCGAGGCGGGCCGGGGAGCTGAGCTGGTACCGCGGCGGCGGCCTGCGTGACTGTGACGACTGGGTGAACTCGGCGTTCACGGACTGTCGCAGGCTCGCCGGGGCGGAACTCGACGTGGACACTCTGGAGTCGTACTGGCGCGACGGGCTGGCCCTTCCTGGTTCACCGGCCGCCCAGGTGTGGATGCACGCCGATCTCAAACCCACGAACCTGCTGGTGGGGGCGGACGGGCGACTGCGGGCGGTGATCGACTGGGGCAGTCTCACGGTGGGATTGCCGGACGCTGAGCACTCCACGGTGTGGGATCTGCCGGCGGGTGCGCGTCACGCGTACCGGGAAGGTCTTGAACTGGACGACGCGACCTGGACGCGCGCTCGTGCCTGGGCCGTCGCGGTGGCCGCGAGCGGGGTCGCCTACTACTGGGACACGTTCCCGGCGTTCGTGGTCGAGTGCCGGGCCCGCCTCGCGAACATCCTTTCTGCCTAGAATCCTAGGATGGCTTAGCGGCAGTGCGGCAAGCCGCACCCAATCCAAAACACAAAGGACGGCTTCGCCAACAACACCTAAAGAGCAATTGGCCGGTACGAGAGGATGAAGTCCACCAGCTCGGCGACACTCGCGTGCTGGAGGTGCTCCGGCGGGTGGTAGAAGACGGAGACGGCGGCCGGGCGGACCGTGTTCGTCTCGAACAGGTGCACGTAGAAGTCGGTGTCCGGGTCGACGGCGACAATCCGCTCGGCGATCTCCACCAGCTCGTCACGGGTGATGTCCGGGACCTTCGGGAACGAGGGCCGGGCCGCCTCGCGCGCGAACTCCTCCAGCGTCTGGGCGGAGTGGTAGCCGCGGAAGTCGTATTCGCCGTAGCCGGTGTCGGTGTCGGTGTCGGCGTTGAACGCCTCGATCAGGGTGGTCGCATCCTCGCCGCGCTCGAGGCGGTCCTCGATGGCGGTGATGGCGTCGGCGAGTTCGGCGAGGCGTGCGGCCGGGATGCGGGGCGGCAGCAGTTCGGGGCGCAGTTGCACGGCCGCATTCCATCACGGCCGTCATCGAGTCAGGCGAGGTCGCGGCGAACCCGGGCCATCGCGGTGGCGAGATGTGGGGCGACCGCGTGGACCGCTGCCAGGTCGGTGCGCTGATTCAGCAGGTGGGCCCAGAGCACGGCACGGCCCGCCTCGTTGATCTCGACCGCCTCGCCGCAGTGGTGGCCGGCGGAGAGGACGGCCGCGGTGGCGTCATTGCTGACGTCGGCGACCTGGGCGAGCCGGAATTCCTGGTCGGCCCGTGGGACGCCGGGCCAGGCGACGGCCGGCAGCAGGTCCACGGCCTGCCGGGCGGCGTGATCGGCGCCTGCGGTGTCGTCGGCTGTCGTGCGGGCGGCGATCAGTGCGTGTGCCGCCTGGATTCGGACGGCGGGTGCGGCGGTCGGGTGGTTCGCGGCGGCCGTGAGGAGTGTGCCGGCCCGGTCGAGGTCGGTGTGGTCGCCGCGGGTGGACCAGCGGGCGAGTCTTGCGGCGGCGGCGGAGATCGAGTGTTCGGCGTGGTCGGGGTGTTCGGGTGGGGTCGTGGCGACGGCCTCCTCGGCCGAGGTGATCGCGGTGTGCAGGTTCTCCGGGGTTCCGCGAAGGGCGTGGACGGCGAGGTGGGCGCGGGCGAGTGCGGTGAGGGTTGCGGGGCGGTGAGCGCTGCCGCGGGCTTCCTCGACGGCTGCTTCGAGTTCCGGGAGCATGCGGGTGACCAGGGCGAGCGCGCCGGGTTGCCGTTCGGCGGTTTCGAGGATCTGTGCCCAGTTCGCGATGACGATCGGGCGGATGGCGGGGGCGGTGTCGAGTAGGTCGAGGAGTCGTTCGTAGTGGGCGGCCGCGCGTTCGCGGGACTGTGGGTCGTGGGTGCGCTGGTGGTGTTCGACTTCGAGGGCGGCGAGGTGTGCCAGGTAGCCGCTGTATTCGGGGTGGTCCTGCCGGGTGTGGTCGACGACGTCGATGGCGAGGTGCAGTGCCTCGTCGAGGTCGGTGCGAGTGCCGAGGTCGCGGTGGCGGAGCATGTGGATCGAGCTGAGCATGTAGGCGATTTTGGGGCGGACGGCGGCGGGTGCGTCCTGGTGGGCGCTGCGGGCGAGGGTGATCGCTTCGTCGAGGTTGTCGTGGTTGCGGGTGATGTCGTAGCGCAGTCGTAGCGTGAAGGCCAGGTTGGATCGGAGTGCGGGGAGCATGCCGGGTTCGGTGTGGCGGGCCAGGTCGGCGGCGGCGTGCAGGTGGTTCAGGGTGGCGTCCAGGTCGGCCAGGTCCTGGGTGTGCTGGAATCGGGCGTTGTGGACGCCGGCCAGGCTGGTGTGGAAGGCGAGTGGGAGTGGTGCCGTCGGTCCGGCCTGGTCGAGTTGTTGCCGGCCGAGTGTGATCGCGTCGTCGAGGTGGGTGGGGTCGGCGCTGGTCAGGAAGAGGGCGCGGAGGCAGGCCATCAGGTTCGCGGTCACCGGCGGGCGCAGGGGGTGGTCGTTGGGCAGTGTTGTCAGTGCGTGCCGGTAGTGGTGGGCGGCTCGGGGGAGTTCGTGGGCGTCCGCGCCGCCGGAGGTGACGTAGGCCTGGAAGATGCGTTCCGCGTCGGCGAGGGGGTCGTCTTCGTCGGGCATCTGGTGCGCCCTTCGGGTCGGGGAGGCAGCGGGAGGGTAACCGTACGCCTTGACCTTGACACTGTGGCAACGTCTTGACTGGGTGTATGGGCATTGTTGATGGGTTGGGTGCGGCGGCGTCGTCGGTGCGGTTGCGGGCGGTGATGGCTGCGGGGACGAGTGCGGAGCCGGGGCTGTTGGAGGCGCTGGTGGGGCGGTGTGCGGTGGAGCCGGATTTCTTCGTGCGGGACATGCTCACGTGGGCGTTGACGCGGTTGCCGGCTGAGGTGACGGTGCCGCGGTTGGTGGTGGAGTTGGGGTCTTCGGTTGCTCAGGCGCGGAGTCAGGCTCTGCACACGTTGTCGAAGATCGGGGACCGGAGTGTGTATCCGGTGGTTTCCGGGGCGTTGCTGCATGACGGGGACGATGAGGTGGCGCGGGCGGCGTGGCGTACGGCGGTGGCGCTGGTCCCCGAGGGGGAAGGTGAGCGGCTCGCGGGGGAGTTGGTCCGGGAGTTCGGGCGTGGGGACCGGGAGCGGCGGTTGAGTTTGAGCCGGGCGCTGGTCGGGTTGGGTTCGGTGGTCGAGCCGGTGCTGGAGGCCGCGATGGGGAGTGTGGATGAGGCGGTGCGGGAGCATGCGGCGGCGACGGGGGTGTTGTTGCGGGACCCGGAGGTGGGTTTCGATGCGGCTGTTCATGAGGCGACGCGGATCATGGCTTTGGGGTAGCGGGTGTTGATCGGTGAGGTGGCGCGGCGTTCGGGGGTTAGTTCCCGGATGCTGCGCCATTACGAGTCTCTGGGGTTGGTGCGGCCGACCGGGCGGACGGTGGGTGGGTATCGGGAGTATCGGGCGGAGGATCTGCGGCGGATTTTCGAGGTGGAGGCGTTGCGGTCGTTGGGGTTGTCGTTGCGGCAGGTGGGGCAGGCGCTGGAGGATCCGGGGTTCGAGCCGGCGGTGTTGATCGGTGAGTTGATCCGGTGGGCTGAGGATCGGGTGCGGCGGGAGCGGGAGCTGTTGGAGCGGCTTCGTGCGGTGGATGCGTCGTCGCCTGCGGGGTGGCCGGATGTGTTGCGGATCGTGGAGTTGATGCGGGGGTTGGGGTCGCCGGATGCGGCGCGGCGGCAGCAGGCGGTTTTGGCTGGTGAGGATGTGGCGGTGCCGGTGGAGTTACTGGCGGGGGCGGTGCTGGCCGAGGCGGATCCGAATGTGGCGGGTGCGTTGCGGTGGGCGTTGGCGCGTTCCGGTGGTGAGGGGGTGTCGAGCCTGGCGGTGGGGGTGTCGTCGGAGGATGCGGTGGTGCGGCGGCGGGCGGTGGTGGCGCTGGGTGAGATGCCGGGTGATGAGGTGGTGGCGGTGTTGGTGGATGCGCTCGGTGATGTGGAGGTGTCGGTGCGGGGGCCGGCGGCGTTGGCGTTGGGGTCGCGGGGTGTGGTGGCGGCGGTTCCGGTGCTGGTCGGGATGGTGGTCGATGGTGTGAATGATGTGGAGGCGGCTGAGGTTCTGGGTGGGTTGGCGGGGGCCGGGCACGTGGCGGGGATCGTTTCGGCGTTGGCTGGTGAGTTGGCGGCTCATGCCGGGGATCAGGCGGTGCGGATTCGGTTGGTGCAGGCGTTGGCGGAGTTGCCGGGGGATGTCGCGCGGGGGCTTTTGGAGGAGTTGGCGGGTGACGGTGACCGGGCGGTGGCGTTGTTGCGGGGACGTTGTTGCAGCGCCCGCTCTGAAGTGCGAAAAGCGCGGCGATCTTGGACGTTTGACCACCTCGTCGGGTGGTCAAACGTCCAAGATCGCCGCGCTTTGGGTTTTGCGCCAGTCCTGCGGACGGGTGGAGATCGCGGGATGGGCGGCGCGGAAGCGGGGGTGCGGCCTAACGGGTGGCGGGGGCGGGCGTGGCGGCGCTGCCTACCGGGCGGCGGCGGGTGAGGGGGTGGAGGGCGGCGAGCATGAGCAGGCCGGTGAGTGGGAGCAGGTTGAGGTCGACGGCGGCGAGCAGGACGGCGGTGAGCAGGAGGACGGGGCTCCACCAGGGCAGTGGTTTGGTGAGGGCGGCGAGGATGACGATGCCGATGAAGAACAGTTGCGGGCCGATGTCGTAGATGGCGAGTTGGATGCCGGGCAGGTCGGTGAAGCCGTGCTGCAGGGTGACGAGTTCGGTGCGGTCGGCGGCGATGGCGGCCTGGGTGATGTCGGCGCTGAACTGGATGATCGAGGCGGTCAGGCCGAGCAGGGTGGCGGCGGTGACGGTTTCGCGTAGTGGGCCGGGGCGGGTGTGGGCGCGCAGGTGCCAGATGATCGGGATGAACAGGAGCATGCCGGCGAGGCCGAAGAGGTGGGCGAGTTGCCAGTCGGCGCCGGGGCCGTACTGGTCGTCGAGTCGGCCGATGATGCGGGTGATTCCGTAGGCGGTCATGGCGAGGGGGCCGAGCAGGAGTGCGGCGCGTGTCATGTGGACGATCCTGGTGGTGGTGGGCCCTGGGGCGCCTCCGGGTGGGGACCCGGAGAGTTCCCGGAGGCGGTGACCCTTAGATCGTCAGGAAGGTGGGTGGGTCGTGGCGCAGGAAGTCGTGGTGGGAGATGTCCCAGCCGTAGGCGCCGGCGCGGGCGAAGACGAGTAGGTCGCCGGTGCGCAGCCGGGTGATGTGCTGGCCGCGGGTGAGGACGTCGCGGGGGGTGCAGAGTTCGCCGACGGCGTCGACTTCGGTGTCGGTGACGGACAGGCGGGGGTACGGGTGGGGCCAGTCGTCGACGGGTAGGACGGTGAAGGGGTGGCTGTAGCCCCAGGCGGCGGGGAGCCGGAAGTGGTGGGTGCCGCCGCGGAGGACGGCGAAGGTGCGGCCGTGGGTGGTTTTGAGGTCGAGGACTTCGGTGGCGTACCAGCCTGCGTCGGCGGTGAGCCAGCGGCCGGGTTCGAGGATCAGTTCCAGGCTGTCGGGGACTGTCACTGAGGCCAGTGGGCTGAGGTCGATCGACTGGTCGGACTGGTAGTCGATGCCGAGTCCTCCGCCGGCGTTGACGATGCGGATGCTCAGCCCGTACCGATGCGCGGTTTTGAGGGACCAGCCGATCGCTTCGGTGAGGAAGGCGGCGTGCGCGTGGCCGTCGAGGTTGTTGGAGACGGCGTGCAGGTGGAAGCCGATGACCTGGAGTCCGTCGGGCAGGTTTTCGAGGATGTCGGGGAGTTGGGTTTCGTCGATGCCGAACGGGGTGGGGACGCCGGTCATGGTGTGGCTGCCGGACAGGGCGGGGCCGGCCCGGTTGATGCGCAGGCAGATGTCGCCGCGGTGGCCGAGGGCGGCGAGGCGGCGTAGTTCGTGGGCGCTTTCGACGTTGATGAGGGCGCCGGCCTGGGTGGCGGCGGCGAGTTCGGTGTCGGTTTTGGCGGGGCCGCCGAAGGCGATGCGGCGGGCGCCGGCTTGGACGGCCAGGGCGAGTTCGCCTCCGGAGGCGACTTCCAGACCGTCGCAGGCCTCGGCGAGGGTACGGACGACGTGCGGGTGTCCGTTGGCTTTCACCGCGTACAGGAATGTGGTTCTGGCGGGAAGCGCGGCTCGCAGCAGGGTGGCGCGTGCGCGCAGGGCCCGGGTGTCGTAGAGGTAGGCGCAGCGGGGTGCCGGCAGTTGGCGCAGCAGGTCGTCGTGGTCAGACATGCAGCGGGTTCTTCACGGGGATGTGGATGTCGCCGGTGCCGGCGAGGCGCATGCGCACGAGTGCCTTGTGGGGGACGGTGGGGGCGGTGAGCCAGGTGTGGTCGGCGGTGGCGTGGGGGTGGGTGCCGAGGGCGTCGTAGGTTTCGTCGACGACGGCGCGGATGAGCCGCCAGGCGTGGTTTTCGTCGAGGTTGTGGGTTTCGCCGAGGCGGATGACGAGTTCGCCGAGGTGGGCCTGGAGTGCGGTGTAGCCGAGTTTGGCGCGCAGGATTTCGGTGTCGTCGGTGGTGATGACGCTGCCGGGCCACAGGTCGATGGTGTGGCCGGCCTGGTGGAGGCGGCCGGGGTGCAGGCGTAGGCCGGCGAAGTCGCGTAGGGCGAGGCGGTGGGGGTGTCCGCCGAGGAAGGTGGGCAGGCAGTTCTGGAGGTGGGCTTCGAGGGCGATGCCGTGGGTGGCGAGCCGCAGTAGTGGGGGGAGCAGGAGGCGGGTGTAGTCGGTGAGCCAGGTGGCGGGGTTGCCGCCGGTGGCGTCGACGAGGCCGGCGAGGACGGTGGTGTGGGTGGCGGGGTCGTAGGCGGGCAGGGCGCCGCCGGGGATGGCGTGTTCGCCGGGTTGGAGGCGGCCGGTGAGGCCGGTGCGGGTGATGGCGGACAGGTCGCGGCCGGATCCGGCGGGTACGGCGGCGCCGGCGGTTTCGGTCATGAGGATCAGGCGGTGGCCGTCGGGGTCGTCGTCGACGAGTTTGTGCAGGAGGTGGGAGAGGGCGGGGCCGTTGCGGGTGGAGGCGACGCTGATGTTGCGGCGGGTGGAGGTGACCTGGATGTCGAGGCTGACTTTGAGGTAGGTGCCGCCGGGGAGCAGGAGGGTGCGCAGGGCGGCGGTGGGGATGGCGTCGAGGTGGCCGTCGATGCGGCGCAGCGTGCCGTCGGTGAACAGGTCGGTGTAGCGGTGCAGGACGGTGTCGTGTTGCCAGGCGTGGACGGGTTGGATCCGGTAGCCGGGGGGTGCTTGCGGCAGGTTGAGCCAGGTGCTGAGGTCGTCGCCGAGGTGGGCGTGGTCTTGGACGGCGATGAAGCGGATGGCGGTGTGGCCGGCTTCGAGGTCGTGGGCGAGGACGTCGGCGGTGTCCCAGCCGAGGCGGGTGCGGCCGCAGGGGTGCAGGTTGTGGCCGGCGACGGCGAGGCGTTCCAGGTGGATGGCGGTGGTGTCGGGGTCGGCGTCGGCGGGGATGCGCGCGTCGTAGCGGGCGAGGGCGACGGCGAGGTTGAGGACGGCGTTGCGGATCTCGGCGGTCATGGTGCCGGTGGTGTCGATGCCGGTGAGCAGGTCGACGGGGTCGTCGACGCCGGCGGTCGGGTATTCGACGCGGTGGAAGGCGTGGGTGCGGCCGCCGGTGGTCTGTGGGGTGAGGTTTTCGCGGACGAGGGCGGCGCGCAGGCGGCGGCCGACGGTGTCGGCGGCGTGGGGCAGGTGGTTGAGGAAGCCGTCGACGAGGTGGGGTGCGTGGACGGTGAGGGCGGCTTCGGTGTGGGCCGCGGCGGTGGCGATGCGGATCATGGGTGGTCCTTTTCGCGGGGTGGCTCAGGCGAATGCGGCCATCGGGTTGGGTAGGTGGGTCCATTGGTCGTGCAGGGGGTCGGCGGCCAGGCGCATGGCGGTGGTGGCTTTGACCGGCAGGGGGTCGGTGCGCAGTTTCGGGTCGGTGTGGTGCAGGGCGGTGGCGAGTAGTTGCCAGAGCCGGTCGGGTTCGGCGTGGTGGTGGTGGCTCAGTGCGGTGATGGTCTGGCGGGCGACGGTGGCGAGGGCGGCTGCGGCGAGTTTGGTGCGCAGTTCGGCGGGGTCGTCGGTGGGTAGGTCGCCGTGCAGGTCGGGGGCGCCGGCGTCGGTGTGGACGCGGATGCCGCCGAGGTCGCGGTAGACGGTTCTGGTGGGGCGGCCGTCGGAGAGCACGATGAGGGTGTTCTGGCCGTGGGCTTCCAGGGCGACGCCGCGGTTCAGGATGGTGGCGAGGGGGGCGAACAGGACGGTGGTGAGGTCGGTGAAGAAGGTGTAGGGGTCGTCGATGGTGTCGAGGATGGCGGGGGTGGTGGCGAGGACGCCGAGGGGGATGGCGCCGGGTGGTGGGGCTTGGCGGATGAGGTGGGCGAGGTGCCGGTCGGGGCCGTGGTCGGTGATGGCGGCGCCGGCTTCGGTTTCGGTGAGGACGTCGAGTGGCAGGTCGGCGGTGAGCCGGTTGAGGAAGGCGGAGAGGCGGGGGCCGTTGTGGACGGCGGCGGGGGAGACGGTGCGGATGGCGGAGGTCATCTGGATGTCGACGGCGGTTTTGATGTGGGGGCCGCCGTCGATGGGGGCGACGGTGCGCAGGGACATGAGGGGGCGTACGGGGGTGGTGGGGCCGTCGTCGGTGAGCCACGGGTGCTGGTCGAGGAGGTGGGCGGCTTGCCAGGGGTGGGCGTAGAGGATCGGGTTGGCGGTGCCGTACCAGCGGTTCGGTGGGACGCGGAGGCGGCGCAGGGGGAAGGTGGGGTGGTGTTCGGGGGCGTAGGCGAGCAGGTCGGCGACGGTCATGCCGGTGCGGGTGCGGCAGCAGGGGTGCAGGGGGTGGCCGTCGACGAGGAGTTGTTCGATGCGGCCGGGTTCGTGTGGTGTGGCCATGACCGCGGGGGTGGGGTTGGCGGCGCGGGCGAGTGCCAGGTTGGCGACGCTGTTGGCGATCTCGGTTCTTAACGCGCTGCCGGGCCACAGTTGGGCGGTCAGGGCCGCCGGGTCGGTCATGTCGAGGCCGTCCACCAGCACGGTGAGGCCGGCCGGTGGTTCGGTGAAGGGGGTTGCGGCGGTGGTGGGGTAGGTGACGGTGGTGTGGGTGAACCGGAGGTGGGTGCGGCCGTTGTGGTGGTGGCGGGTTTGCAGGCCGGGCAGGGGTTCGTGTTCGAGGGCGAGCAGCAGCCGGGCCAGGATGGCGGCGTGGGCGCCGGGTAGGGCGGTGTCGTAGCCGGTGAGCAGGTCGGGGCGCAGGTCGGCGAGTTGCGTTCGGGTGCCGGCGGGGTCGGCGGTGGGGGTCGGCACGTGCTTATTGTCGCGGTCGGGGCGGTGGGTGTCCGGCGGGGACACTGCGGCAGCGGTGGTGATCACATTCGGGGATTTCCCCCACGCCGCTAATCCGATAAATTCTCGTATTCATTGGTGAAGGGGTGTGTGTCGTGGACGTCGACGTCATCGTGGTGGGGGCCGGCCTGGCCGGATTGGCGGCGGCCCGCGAGCTCACCGCCGCCGGTAAGAGCGTGGCGCTGGTCGACCAGGAGAATCCGGCGAACCTGGGCGGGCAGGCGTGGTGGTCGTTCGGTGGCCTGTTCTTCGTCGGCAGCCCCGAACAGAAGCGGGCCCGCATCACCGACAGCGTCGAGTTGGCCTGGCGGGACTGGAGCAACAGCGCCGGCTTCGACCGGCTCGGCCCCGGCGCCGAGGACGAGTGGGCGGTCAAGTGGGCGCGGGCGTACGTCGAGTTCGCGGCCGGCGAGAAACGGTCCTGGCTGTCCGGGATGGGGTTGAGGTGGCTGCCGTTCGCCGGCTGGGCCGAACGCGGTGACCTGCGCGCCGACGGTCACGGCAACTCGGTGCCGCGGTTCCACGTCACCTGGGGCACCGGCACCGGCGTGGTCGCCCCGTTCGCGGCGGCCGCGCTGGAGGCGGCCGGTACCGGCCGGCTGCGGTTGCACCACCGGCACCGGGTCGACGAGCTGATCGTCGAGGCCGGCGCGGTCGTCGGGGTGCGCGGGGTGCTGCTGGCCGCCGACGACTCGGCCCGCGGTGTGGCCTCCAACCGGGAGGTGGTCGGCGACTTCGAACTGCGGGCGCAGGCGGTGATCGTCACGACCGGCGGGATCGGCGCCAACCACGATCTGGTGCGCGAGTACTGGCCGGACCGGCTCGGCACCCCGCCGGCGAGCATGATCACCGGTGTTCCGGCGTATGTCGACGGCCGGATGCTCGGCATCGCCGAGACCGCCGGGGTGCGGCTGGTCAACCGCGACCGCATGTGGCACTACGTCGAAGGTGTCCGCAACTGGAACCCGATCTGGCCCGGCCACGGCATCCGGATCCTGTCCGCGCCGTCGCCGATGTGGTTCGACGCGCTCGGCCGCCGCCTGCCGGCCCCGTATTTTCCCAGCTACGACACTCTCGGCACGCTCAAGTACCTGCGGTCGACCGGTTACGACCACTCCTGGTTCGTGCTGTCGCAGAAAATTATCGAGAAGGAGTTCGCGCTGTCCGGCAGTGAGCAGAACCCGGACGTGACCGCCGGCGACCGGCGCGGCTTCCTCAAGGAGCGGATCTTCGGCAAGGGCGCGCCGGCCCCGGTCGAGGCGTTCAAAGCGCACGGCGCCGACTTCGTGGTCGCCGACAACCTCGACGACCTGGTCGCCGGCATGAACAAGCTGACCGAACAGCCGCTGCTCGACGCGGGAACGCTGCGCACGCAGATCGAGGCGCGGGACTCGCAGATCGCCAACAAGGTCACCAAGGACGCGCAGGTGCAGGGCATCCACAACTCGCGCCGCTACCTCGGCGACCGGATCGGGCGTACGGCGGCCCCGCACCGGATCCTCGACCCGGCGGCCGGACCGCTGATCGGCGTGAAACTGCACATCCTCACCCGTAAGACGCTCGGCGGCATCCAGACCGACCTGAACTCGCGGGCGCTCGGCGCCGACGGGGCGCCGATCCCCGGCCTGTACGCGGCCGGGGAGGTCGCCGGATTCGGTGGCGGCGGCGTGCACGGCTACAACGCCCTGGAAGGCACCTTCCTGGGTGGCTGCCTGTTCTCCGGCCGGGCGGCCGGGCGGCACGCGGCCGCCAGCCTCTGACCGGACAGGTGGGCGGCCGGTCGGCCGCCTACCTGCCGGGCTCCTCCAAGGTCGCGGCCAGGCTGCTCAGCCGGGCGGCGAGCCGCGGTGCGGCGGCCCGCAGGTCCGTCATGGCCGCACGAGACTCGAGCACCTGCGACCACAGCACCGCCCGTCCCTGTTCGATCAGATCCGCCGCGAGTTGCGGCCGGGCCGCGGCAACGGCAACGGCGCAGGCGTCGCCGACCACGTCGGGGCTGAGGCTGAGCAGCCGTTCCCGGCTGGTGCGGCCCAGGCCCCGCCAGGCGAGCCTGGGCAGCAGCCGCACACCGTTGCCGTAGCCGTCGAGGCTGGCGTCGAGGCGGCCGCGGCGAAACGCGAGACGGCCCCAGAACGCCGACATCTCGACCCGGTGCAGCGGCGGCGCCGCGTCGTCGGTCGCCGTCTCGCGCAGCAGTTCGAGCACCTCGTCGCCGGGCAGGTCCGGCCGGTGCTCGTGGAGCCGTGACAGGGCGACGGCGAGGTTGGCCGTCACCATCCGGTCGGCCGGGCCGCCCGATCGGGCCGAGCGCATCTCGCGCAACATCGCGACGGCCTCCACCAGCGGTCGCGTGTCCCCGTGCGCCGACGACACGTCCATCAGCGTCAACGCGAGGTTCAGCGGAACATACCCGTGGCGTGGGGCGGGCTGGTCCGGCCGGGCCGCCTCGCGGAGCAACGTCTCGGCTCTGTCCAGCGCGGCGGCATCGGCGTCGAGCAGATACCTGTGGCGGTACAGCAGGCCGCTGTTGTTGGCGACCAGCACCCGGGCGGGGTGGGCCGCCGGCGTGGCGGCCAGCGCTGTGTCGGCGAGTCGTGTCGCGACGGCCAGCCAGCCACGATCGCGGGTGAACCCGATCAGGGTGTTGGCCACGGCGAGACCGTTGGCCATCAGTACCGGCCCGTTCTGGCCGTCGGCAGGCATGGCGTCGAAGACCGATCCGGTCAGCGTGGCCGCTTGCTCCAGGTCGCTCGTGTCGTAGTGGTGCTGGAAGCGAGCCAGCAGGGCACGGCTCAACGCGAGGGTGCACATCGCCCCGTCCAGGCGGTCGACCGGCAGTCCGGCGGCCGCGCGGCGGGCGCGGGCCACCGCCTCGTCGACGATTCTCCGGTCGCCGTCGCGTTCGTGGCGCAGCAGCAGCACCTGGCACAGCTCCATCTCCAACCCGGCCCGTTCGGGGTCTGCCGGTGCGGCGGCGTCGAGGCCGTCACGCAGCGCTGTCGCCGCCGCCGCCAGGTCGCCGACCGAACCGCTGGCCTCGTAGCGCAGCCGGTAGGTTTGACCGAGCACCCGTAGCGCGTAGCTCAGGTAGCCGGCGGCCGGAGCCTGCCGGATGTCTGCTTGCAGCAGGTCGATCGCCTCGGTGACGTCGCGGTCGTCGCCGAGGCGCGCATAGCGTTCACCGAGCGCCTCCGCGACGTTGGCCCGCCAGATGTAGTGCTCCGGGTGGTCGGCGCCGGTCGATGCGGCGGCTGCGCGCCGTAGCTCGATGCAGTCGTCGAGAAAGCGTGTCTGGCCCGTCGCCCGCCAGAGCTCTTTGCGGACCGCTCCGGCCAGGTCGACCGTCGTCGCATACCGTGGATGCTGAGGTGGGGTGAGATCCAGCGCCCGCTGCGTCGCGTCGAGCGCGGTTTCGAGGTCGGCCGGATCCTTGGTCCACTCGTACGACGACAGCAGCACCTTGCCCCGGACGGCCAGGAAACGCGGCAGGTTGCCGTCGTGCCGGCGGGCCAGGCTCAGCGCCTGCCCGGCGAGGTCCGCGGCCTCGTCCAGGTCGGCGCGTTCACCGCTCTGGTCGTAGCGGCGCCACAGCGCGTCGGCCAGGTTCGACAGCGCCAGGGGACGCAGCCGATACCTGGCCGGCATCGCCGCCACCGCCTGCCGGCCCGTCTCGATGCTGCCGCTGTCGGCGATCGGCACACCGGTCCAGGTGCTTCGCATCTGGAGTGCGGCGGCGAGATTCGACAGGTATGTCGCGTAGGCCGCGCCTCGCGGCCGCATGGTCGAGAGCCCCTGTCGCAGCATCGCGATCGCTTCGTCGAGCATGTCGACCGAGCCGCTCTGGTCCGCCAGCATGAGAAGCGATGTCCCCTGGGCGGCGCGGCCGAAGAATCTCTCCAACATGCTCTGCTCTGACGGACCGGCTAGCTTGCCAGGATCTTGGCCTCGACCTGCGGGTCGAGGCCGGGCGCCGGCCGGTCGGCGCGCTGCGGTGCACCGCCCGGCAGGGTTTGCAGCCACGCCCACGTGGCGGTGACCGTGTCGCGGACCGGCCGGCAGGACAGGCCGGCGGCGATCGCTTTGCTGACGTCGCCCTGGTGCATGAACGCGTACCCGGCCTCGGGGGTCAGCCAGATCGGCAGCTGCGTCCACGGCTGCACGCCGGCGGCGACGATGTCCTCGCCCGGCAGCCACCGCAGGTCGGCGTGGCCGCCGGTCACCTCGTTGGCGACGTCCAGCAGTTCGCCCATGGTGGTGTGGCCGGGTGGGCTGACCACGTTGAACGGGCCGTGCCGTCCGGCGGCGTCGAGCAGGAACGCGGCCAGGTCGCGGACGTCGATGTACTGCAAGGCGAGGTCGCGGGGGCCGGGCGCCACGGTGGGGCCACCCTGATGGAGCCGGTTGAGCCACCACGGCAGGCGGCCGATGTCCTCGTACGGGCCGAGGATCAGCCCGGCACGCGCCAGCAGGACCGGGCCGTCGAACGCGGCGGTCGCGATCTCGGCGCGCAGCTTGTCACCGGCGTAGCCGGGGTCGTCGACGTCGGCCAGGGGTGAGTCCTCGGCCAGCGGCGGGTGGCCGGGATCCCACCGGTGGACCGAGCGGCTGGAGACGTACACGTAATGGGCCGCCCGGCCGGACAGCAGCGACGCCGCCGCGCCGACCGCTGAGGCTTCGGCCGACCAGGTGTCGATCACCGTGTCCCAGGTGCCGTCGCGCAGCGCGTCCAGGCCGCCGTCGGCCGAGCGGTCGCCGACCAGGGTGGTCACCCCGGCTACCGGGTCGTGCAGGCCCCGGTTGAACACCGTCACGTCGTGGCCGCGGGCCACCGCCAGTTCGGCGGCGGCCCGCCCGACGAAACCACTTCCACCCAGCACCAGAATCCGCATACCGGCGAGCCTGCCCGACAGCGTGGCGACACGCCCAGGCGGCTCTGCCGACAGCAGAGGGCGTCAGCCGGCGGCCAGGAACGTCTCGATCGCCTCGACGACCAGGGCGTGGTCGTCGGCCTGCGGCAGCCCGGACACGGTGACCACCCCGATCACCCCGGCGTTCGCGAGCCGTACCGGGAACGCGCCGCCGTGCGCCGCGAACCGGGCCGGGTCGACACCCTGGGAGGCGTCGAGCTGGCGGCCCTTCGCGGCGAGACGGCGGCCCACCAGGTAGGAGGAGGCGCCGAACCGGTAGACGACACGGACCTTGCGCTCGATCCAGGTGTCGTTGTCGGCGGTCGAACCGGGCAGCCCGGCGTGGAACAGCTGCTGGGGCCCGCGGCGGATGTCGACGGCCACCGGCAGTCGCCGCTCGGTGGCCAGGTTCACCAGCAGGCAGCCCAGCGCGAACGCGTCGGCCTCGGTGAAGCTCTCGAACACCAGCCGCGCCTCCTGCTGCTCGATGTCGTTGATCAACTGGTCCAGGTCGTCGCTCATGGAACCCATTCTGTCGTTCTAGCTTTCCTGCCAGTGCAGGTATCCCAGCCGGGCGATCAGTGCCAGCACCACCACCAGCAGCACGATCCGGACGAAGCCGGCGCCGCGTTTCAACGCCATCCGGGCGCCGATCACCGCACCGAGCACGTTGCACACCGCCATGCCCAGGCCCAGTTTCCAGGCGACATGGCCGGTCGCGGCGAACACGACCAGCGCACCCAGGTTCGTCGCCGTGTTGACGATCTTCGCCATCGCCGAGCCGTGCACGAAGTCGGCGCCGACGATTCCGGTGAACGCCAGGACGAGGAAGGTGCCGGTGCCCGGGCCGATCAGCCCGTCGTAGGTGGCGATGACACCGCCGGCCACGGCCACCGCGACACCCCGGCGCCACGGCGTGCGTTTCTCCGGGTGCTCCATCAACCCCATCTGCGGGCGTACGGTGACGAACACCGCCACCGCCACCAGCACCCCGATGATCACCGGCCGGAACGCGGTCGCCGGGATCCCACCGGCCAGCAGCGCCCCACAACCGGAACAGATCAGCGCCAGCGCCGCCGACGGGCCCGCCACCCGCCAGTCGATCTTCGTGCGGCGGGCGTAGGTGACGGCCGCCGTGCTCGTGCCGCAGATCGCCGTCAATTTGTTGGTACCCAGCGCCGTCGCCGTCGGCAGATGCGGCGCGGCCAGCATCAGCGCCGGCAGCAGCAACAGCCCGCCCCCGCCGACGACCGCGTCCACCCAGCCCGCCGCCGCGGCCGCCACCAGCAGCGTGGCGATCACCGGCGGCCCCGCTGCCTCTGCAGCCAGATCCCGAACGACGCACCCGCGATGAACAACAACGCGAGGCACAACACTGCCTTGATAAACATCCCACTCACCCCGGTTGGCTAGGGTCGGCTGGTGCGCCTGGCCACCTTCAACCTGCTGCACGGCAGATCACTGTCCGACGGCACCGTACACGCCGGCCGGATCCGCACCGCGATCGCCGACCTCGACGCCGACGTCCTGGGACTGCAAGAGGTGGACCGCGCGCAGCCCCGCTCCGGACTGCTCGACCTGACCGCGCTGGCCGCCGACGCCCTGGACGCCACCACCCACCGGTTCGCCGCCGCCGTCGTCGGCACCCCCGGCCAGGCCTGGGAACCCTGGCACTCCGGCGTCGACATCGCCCACCCGCAGTACGGCATCGCGCTGGTGTCGCGGTATCCGGTCGACCGCTGGCAGGTCACCGAACTGCCCGGCGCTCCGGTGCGTTCCCCGGTGTTCGCGCCCGACGGGGGTCTGCTGCTGCTGCGCGACGAACCGCGGGTTCTGCTGGCGGCCGTGGTACAGACACCGTCGGGGCCGATGACGGTGGCGACCACCCATCTGTCGTTCGTGCCCGGCTGGAACGTGCGGCAGTTGCGCCACGCCGTCCGCGCGCTGCGGGCCCTGCCGGCGCCGCGGGTGCTGCTCGGCGACCTGAACATGCCGGCCGTGCCGGTGCGCGCGTTCACCGGCTGGCGGCCGCTGGCCCGCGCCGCGACGTTCCCCAGCCCGGCGCCGAAGACCCAGCTCGATCATGTGCTCGCCGACCCGCGCGGGGTGGCGGCCCTGGGCCGGGTCGTGCAGGTGCGCACCCCGTCGCAGCCGATCTCCGACCATCGCCCGCTCGTCGTGCGCCTCGACCGTCCTTGACCCCATTTTTCGGTACGCGTGACGCCCGTCCCGTTTCTTCACGGCCGTTGCGCCCTGCCACGCGAGCTGATTGCCCACTCCCGCCTGTGCCGCGCCCGCCGGGCTGAGCTCGCCGGTCCAGCCGGTCCCCAGCGCTGTCTCCACCGCGTCGATCAGGCGCTCACCGCCCCGGTGAGCCATGCTGACCTTCGCCTGCTGTGGCCGTTCGGTCGCCCCCGTGGCGACGATCGGCACTGCACGCGGGGTGTCAGGCGACGCCGGGGGCGGGCTGGCCGAAGCCGGGAACGGTGCGGTCCTTGAGCTGGGTCTCCGCGGCGGCCGCACGGCGGCGCAGCCGCTGCACCTCGGTGGCAAGGGCGGCCGCGCCGCCGTCGGTGAGCCGGTAGTAACGGCGAAGACGACCTTCGACCGCCTCCTCACGTTCGACCTCGATCAGGCCCTGCTCGGCAAGCCGGTCCAAAGCCCCGTACAGGGTTCCCGGCCGTAATTTCACCTCGCCCTCGGACAGGGCGATCACGGACTGGACGATGCCGTAACCGTGCAAAGGCTGAGCGGCCAGCGCCGTCAGGATCAGAAACGTCGGCTCCTGCATCAGAGCGCCACCTCCCGCATCGAAGGCCCGGACGGGCGGGAGAGCCGGGACACCAGGACCGTGACGACCGTCAGCGCCAGACCGGCGACGGTGAGCGCCGGGTTGAGCCACAGTGGGCCGGACGGCCAGTACGACGATGTGATCAGCACGTGATGCACGGTCGCTCCCTGGTGGGCGCGGTGGAAGATGTTCGTCAGGTTGTCGGCGATCGACACCACCGGCAGGGTCAGCGCGGCGACGGCGAACACGGTGGTCACCGCGGCCGGGCGGGAACGGCGCTGGGCGACCGTGGTCGCGATCAGCCACCCGGTGAGGGCGCCGGCCAGCAGACCGGCCACGACCAGCGGCCGCATCCATCCGTTGTCGACGGCCGACACGGTGGACCAGACGGTGGAACGGGTGACGTCGGTGACCGCGTGGATGCGCAGGCCGTCGCGTCGCATCAGGAGTTCGTAGCCGCGGTCGGGTGGCGCCACCGGCAGGTTCTGCCAGCCGTCGGCGGCGAGCCGGGCCCGGGCCGGGGCGGCCTGCCAGCCGGACAGGTTGCTGTCGGCCATGACCATCGGGCCGGTGTCGTAGAAACCGCGCAGTGTCCGCACGTACGGCGCCGCGCCGGGTACGCCGGCGGTCAGCCGGTGGACGGCCGTGGCCTGATCGTGGCTGGGCAGCGGGGTGTAGGTCTGGAAGGCCGCCCACGAGCCGGCGGCCGCGCCGAACGCCGCACCGGCGAGCAGGGCCAGGGCGGCGCCCAGCATCGCCAGGGGGCGGCGGGGCAGCCGGAGGCGTTGCCGTAGGCCGGAGGCGATCAGGTGCCAGGAGTCGGCGAGGCGGGGGCGTTGCTGGCCGGGTTCGGCCATCTCGAGCAGGGTGGTGACGATCTCGGCGCCATGGCGGCGCCGGTAGTGGCTCGGGTAGGCGTTCAACAGCCGCCGGTAGTGGTGTTCGAGCGTGGGGGCGGCGCTCGGCCAGTCGGAGGTAGACATGTTCGGCAACTTTCGGTGGGTCGGGCGAGGCTGGGGGTGGTGGCCCGGCTCAGGCGGTGCCGAGGCCGGGGACGATGCCGCGGCGGTCCTTGAGCTGGGTCTCCGCGGCGGCCGCACGGCGGCGCAGCCGCTGCACCTCGGTGGCAAGGGCGGCCGCGCCGCCGTCGGTGAGCCGGTAGTAACGGCGAAGACGACCTTCGACCGCCTCCTCACGTTCGACCTCGATCAGGCCCTGCTCGGCAAGCCGGTCCAAAGCCCCGTACAGGGTTCCCGGCCGTAGCTTCACCTCGCCCTCGGACAGGGCGATCACGGACTGGACGATGCCGTAACCGTGCAAAGGCTGAGCGGCCAGCGCCGTCAGGATCAGAAACGTCGGCTCCTGCATCAGAGCGCCACCTGCCGGGAGATGGTCGTCGCGGGGTGCTGGCCCACCAGCGACAGGGCGAGGGTGATCGCGGCCAGGGCCAGGCCGGTGAACGCACACGCGGTGTTGAGCCAGATCGGCTCGACCGGCCAGAAGTACGACGGCCACAGGACGGTGTGTGCCACGAAACCGTGGCCGGGATGCAGCAGGGTGGCGACCGTGGAGTCGTAGACGGCCCAGACCGGCAGGGTGAGCGCGGCGAAGGTGGCCAGGGCGGCGACCGTGGCCGGGCGGGAACGGCGCTGGGTGACGGCGGCCGCGATCAGCCAGCCGGCGGTGGCGCCGGCCAGCAGGCCGAGGACGGTCAGCGGCCGCAGCCAGCCGTTGTCGAGGGCGGTGGTGCTGGTCAGCACCGCCGTTCGAGTGGCGTCGGAGGATCCGAACACCAGCACGGTGAGGCCGTCGCGGACGGCTTCGAACCGGGCGTGGTTCTGTGGCGGGGGGCCGATTCGCCAGCCGTCGGCGGCGAGCCGGGTCTGGGCCTGCCGGGTGTCCCAGGGGGTGGTGGTGGTGAAGGTCGTGGTGGCGAAGGATTCCGGGCCGGAGATCGGGGCGCCCGAGGTGAGGTTCAGGCTGACCTGGCCGCCGGTGGCGCCGGCGGCGACCTGGTGCAGGGCCAGGGTCTGGGCGGGGCCGGGAAGGTCGGCCAGGGTTTGCGCGGCCGCCCATGAGCCGGCCGCCGCACCGAACGCGCCGCCGGCGAGCAGGGCCAGGACCGCGGCCGCCCAGGCCAGTGGGCGGTGTGGGAGCCGGAAGCGTTGCCGTAGGCCGGAGGCGATCAGATGCCAGGAGTCGGCGAGGCGGGGACGTTGCTGGCCGGGTTCGGCCATCTCCAGCAGGGTGGTGACGATCTCGGCACCGTGGCGGCGCCGGTAGGGGCGTGGGTAGGCGTGCAGCAGACGGCGGTAGACGCGCTCCAGGGTGGGCTCGGCGTGCGGCCAGTCGGAAGCAGACATGCCAACAAACTACGGGCGACGTCATATAACGTCAACCGTAGTATCCGAATCGGGTGAGGATGAGGGGGGATGCATCGGCGGCCGTATTATTCGAAAAGGGTGAGTGGAAAATGTGGTTGCGGCGGGGCGGGAGCGGCGGGCATGGTGGGAGCCGGACCTACCGCCGAGTGAACCGGGAGCGCACCAGCGCGATGTGAGAGACAACCGACCCCCAGATCCCTGTCGGTGCACTCTCCCCTGGAGTAGATCTTGCAACAGTCCGCTCATCTCAAAACCGTCCGGCTGGGCCGCGCCCACGACGGTGACCTGCTCTTCTCCGGCCTCGACCTGGTGCTGCGCCCCGGCGACCGGATCGGGGTCGTCGGACCCAACGGCGCCGGCAAGACCACCCTGCTCCGCGTGCTGGCAGGCGAGCTCACCCCCACCGAAGGGCACCTCGGCCTCGCCACGGGCACGCGCGTCGCGTACGTCCCGCAACGGATGCCGGACCCGGACGGAAGCGTCGGCGCGTTTCTCAGCGGAGGCCTCGGCGAGCTCGCGGACGTCACGGCCAGGCTGCGTGAGCTGGAGAAACGACTGGCCGAAGGCCAGGACGTCCTGGACGAGTTCGCGGCCGTCCAGGAACGCTGGACCGCCCTGGAAGGCTGGAGGGCCGAGACGCGGCTCACCGAGATCCGGCAGCGTCTGGACATCGACCACCTCGACGACGACCTGCCGCTGCGGGCGGTCAGCGGCGGCGAGCAGGCGCGGCTGATGCTGGCCCGGGCCCTGCTCGACGAACCCGACCTGCTGCTGCTCGACGAACCGACGAACCATCTCGACGCCGAGGGCGCGGCCTGGCTGCGGCAGTGGCTGCGCGATTTCGAGGGCGGGGTGCTGGCGGTCAGCCACGACCGGGCGTTCCTGGACGAGGTCGTCACCCGGATCGTCGAGCTGGACGGCATCGACGAGCAGCCGCAGGACTATCCGGGCGGCGGCTACACCGCCTACCGCGCCGAGAAGCAGCGGCGCTGGGAGAAGCTGCTGCTCGACTACGAGGCGCAGGAGAAGGACCGGATCCGCCTGGAAGCCGACATCGAGAAGACCAAGGGGTACGCCCGCGGCGTCGAGAACACCGTCCGTTCCGGGGCCACCGCCCCGCACCTGCGGCGCGTGGCCCGGCTGGTGGCCCGTAAGGCGAAGGTCCGGGAGCGGCGGCTGCGGCGGCAGATGGCGTCGGTGTCGTGGATCGCCCGGCCGCGGACCCGCCCGCCGCTGACGCTCGCCTTCCCCGGCGACGACGGCGACCCGGGCGAGATCGTCCTCAAGGTTCGCGACCTGAACGTCACCCACGGTGACCGGGAGCTGCTGCGCGACGTCGACCTGGACGTCACCCGGGGCGACCGTATCGTGATCACCGGCCGTAACGGGGCGGGCAAGACGACCCTGCTGCGGGCGATCGCGGACCGGCATCCGGAGGTGGCGGTGCTGCCGCAGACCGACGACGGGCTGCGCGACACCACGACGGTGATGGAGTTCTTCCGGGCGCGGGTGCCGGTCTACATCGACGACGCGGAGAAGCTGCTGGCCGGGCACCAGTTCGACGCCGACCAGCGGGACGCGCCGATGCGGGACCTGTCGGCGGGGGAGCTGCGGCGGCTGCTGCTCGCGGTGCTGGTCAACAGCCCGTCGCGGATCCTGCTGCTGGACGAGCCGACCAACTTCCTCGACTTCGCCGCACTCGACGTGGTGGAGGAGGCGCTGCGCCGCTACCGGGGGACGCTGGTGGTGGTCAGCCACGACCGGTATTTCGCCGATGCGATCGGACACACCCGGCACTGGCATGTCGCGGACGGACAGTTGATCGAGAACTGAGACGATGACGGGCATGTCGCTGCAGCCGCACCCGGGCCGGGAACCCGTCATCGGCACGGCCGCGCGTGAGTTCACCGACGCGTGGCTGGCCAACCGGCGGCTGTCGCACCACACCCGGGCGGCGTACCGGCGCGACGTCGACGGCTGGCTCACCTGGTGCGCCGGCCGTGACCTCGACCCACTGCACGCCTCGTTCCTGGACGTCAACGCCTACGCCCGCGAGCTGGAGGCCCGGCCGCTGGCGCCCGCCTCGGTGGCCCGGAAACTGTCCGGCCTGTCCAGCTGGTACGACTTCCTGGTCAAACTGCGGGCGGTGCCGGCGAACCCGGTCGGCGGCGCGGACCGCCCCCAGGTCGACCGGGACCACCCGTCCACGGTCGGGCTCGCCCCGGCCGAGGTCGACGCGCTGCTCGCGGCCGCCGGGCGCGCCGGCCGCCGCACCCACGCGATGATCACCGTGCTGGCCGATCTGGGGTTGCGCGTCGGTGAGCTGGTCGGGCTGAACCTCGACGACCTCGGCCACGAACGCGGCCACCGGACCGTCCGGTTCACCGGCAAGGGCGGCAAGGCCCGCCGCCGGGCGGTCACCCCGGCCGTGGCGGCGGCCCTCGACGACTACCTGGCCGAACGCGGCAGCGCGCCGGGGCCGCTGTTCGTCACCTCGACCGGCTCCCGCGTCGACCGGCACGCCATCTTCCGGCTGGTCCGCAGGCTCGCCGGCGAGGCCGGGATCGCCTCGGCCGACCGGTTGTCGCCGCACTCGCTGCGGCACTCGTTCGCCATCACGGCCCGCGCCGAAGGCGTACCCCTGGAAGACGTGCAGGACGCCATGGGGCACGCCGATCCGCGTACCACCCGCCGCTACGACCGTGACCGTTACAACTTGGACCGTGACCCCGCGTACACGATCGCGGCGGCCCGTGCCCGCCGCAACAGGGGGTGAAACGGCCCCCTATGCTCTGAACCCGGCTACGGAAAGCGGGCGGGTGTTTTGAGCACGGAAATGAGTCTCGTCGAGGCGATCATCCTCGGCGCGGTCGAGGGTGTCACCGAGTTCCTCCCGGTGTCCAGCACAGGGCACCTGACGATCCTGGAGAAGCTGTTCGGCCACACCATCGACGACCCGGACATCACCGCCTTCACGGTGATCATCCAGTCGGGTGCGGTGCTCGCCACCATCCTGTTCCTGCGCAAGGACATCGCCCGGGTGGTGCCCGCCTTCTTCAAGGGCCTGTTCAACAAGTCTCACCGGGAACACATCGACTTCAAGTTCGGCCTGGCGGTGCTGCTCGGCTCCATCCCGATCGTGATCGCGGCGCTGCTGTTCAAGGACGCCATCGAGGGCACCCTGCGCAGCCTGTGGTTCGTCGCCGGGGCGCTGATCCTGTGGTCCGGGGTGATGGCGTTCGCCGACCACGCCGCCACCCAGGTCCGCCATCAGGACGACGTCACATGGAAGGACACGCTGGTCATCGGCACCGTGCAGTGCATGGCGCTGATCCCCGGCATCTCCCGCTCCGGCGCCACCATGTCGGCCGGCCTACTGCGCGACATCGACCGGGTGACCGTGACGAAACTGTCGTTCTTCCTGTCGATCCCGGCGCTGACCGGCGCATCAATCTTGCAGGGCGTCAGCGAGGCCGACCGGATCGCCGCCGGTGTCGGCTGGACCAACACGATCGTCGCGACCGTGGTCAGTTTCGTGGTCGCCTACGCGTCGGTGACGTGGCTGCTCAAGTTCGTGTCCAAGCACTCGTACAGCATCTTCATCTTCTACCGGGTGGCGCTCGGCTCGCTGCTGCTGCTCCTGCTGGCCACCGACACGATCGCCGCCAAATAGCGGCCATGACCACGCCCGGGGAAAAAGCGCTCGCCCACGTGCGGGCGCTTTTTCCGTCCGGCGGGCCGGTGCCGGGCGCGCCGATCACGGTCAACTTCCACCCGGACCGGCCGCTCGCCGACGGCCGCACGGTGATCGAGCACCTCGCCGTGGACGGCGTCTACCGCACCCGGTACGAGACCGGCATCTCCAACGGCGGGCTCGGCGGCGACCGGCCCCGCTGGGAACAGCGCATGTTCGGCGACAGCGGCAGCCGGCCCGTCTACGGGGCGCTCAACCTGGCCGGGCATCCCGACGGGGCGGCGCCACGGTTCGGCAGCTGCCATCTCGAACTGCGCTCGCACTGCCTGCGGCGGGCCACGTTCAGCCTCGGCGACAGCCACACCGAACCGGACATCCTGGGCACGGCGGGCGCGTTCGGCGCCGTCTGGGAGGGGCTTCTCGCGCAGGTCACCCGTACCGGAAACGCTCTGGGAGTGAGCGCGAGCAGCGTAGACGCGTGGGTGGCCGCGCTCGGCGCGCCCCGCACGCGGGCCGGCCGGGCCCTCGACGACTACGTCGAAACGCAGATCCACGATCGTCTCACCCTCAGCGGCGACGTCGCGGCCGTCGTCGCCGACCCCTCATTCCGCGGTACGGCGTACGAAGGGCATCTACGTGCTCTCGGGTTGCCGCTGCGCTGGCACGGCGGATTCCGGCTGCCCGCCGACGAATTGCCGGACGAGTTGCGCGGCCCGCAGACGGTGGCGCTGGGCCGCCGCATCGCCGCCCGCTACGGCGAACAGGTCCTGGACGCGGCCCTGCTCGGGCGGGCGGCCCGCGACGGCGACGATCCGCAGCTGATCAAATATCTGTGGCACATCCTGGTGATCAAGGGGCGGCCAGCCTAGCCACTAGCTTCTCGCCCTCCGGCCACGGGCCGAACCCGGAACTCGAATCCAGATGCCCCACCGGGCCGGCGTCGTGGACCTCGGCGCCCCACTGCCCGGCCAGCTGCTCACCGTAGGCGAACGTGGCGTGCGGATCGTTGCGCGACAGCACCGCGATCGACCGGAACGGCAGCGGCGAGCGCGGCATGTCGTCGCGTTCCGGTGGCGTCACCAGCAGCGCGCCCACCACCGGGCCGGTGTGCTGGGCGGCCCACAACGCCACCGTGAGACAACCCGCCGAATGTGCGATCAGGACCGCCGGAGCGTCGCCGGCCGCGATGGCCGTATGCAGGGCGGCCACCCGGTCGCCGGCCACATAGGGCGGGCCGGGCGGCTCCGGCGCCCAGGTGTGGTCGCGGTGGGCCCGCACCCACTGCCGTGACCAGTGATTCGGAAACGGCACCCCACGGCCGGGCACCAGCAGAAATCGCGTCACCCACGAGAGGGTAACGGCTAACGTCGATGCATGCCCGATGCGATCTTCGCCGATCCGCGGCTCGCCGCCCTGTACGACACGTTCGACGGCGACCGTGACGATCTGGACGCCTACCAACGGATCGTCGCCGAACTCGGCGCGCGCACGATCGTCGACGTGGGCTGCGGCACCGGCTGCCTGGCGTTGCGGCTGGCCGCGGACGGCCGCACGGTCACCGGCGTCGACCCGGCGGCCGCATCGCTCGACATCGCCCGCGGCAAACCCGGCGCGGACCGGGTGACCTGGCTGCCGGCGCTACCGGACCAGCGGTTCGACCTGGCGGTGATGACCGGCAACGTCGCCCAGGTGTTCCTCACCGACCAGCAGTGGCAGGACACACTGACCGGCCTGTACGACGTTCTCGTACCGGGCGGGCACCTGGTGTTCGAGACGCGGCGGCCCGAATACCGGGTGTGGGACGAGTGGGCCCGCGACACCGGCCCGGTCGTGCGGGCGGTGCCCGGCGTCGGCGAGGTACGCCGGCAGCGGCGGCTCACCGGGGTGCGGCTGCCGCTGGTCAGCTTCCGGTACACCTACACGTTCCCCGGCGGGCAGGTGCTCGAGTCGGATTCGACGCTGCGGTTCCGCGACCGCAACGAACTGTGCGACACGCTCACCGGCGCCGGCTTCGAGATCGCCGACGTGCGCCAGGCTCCGGACCGGCCCGCCCGTGAGCGGGTCTTTCTCTGCCGAAAACCCCGGTGATGGTACGGCCGGCGACGCGATCACCTGCCGGGCTTTGTCATCACTTTCAGCGAATATTTAGATGCACAACCTTTTGATAGTGCCCGCCAAGGCTCCTGCCATGATCCACATTGAATCTCTCGGCTCATGGCAAAGACCCGCAAACCCTCGAACAGCAGCCTCACCCGCCGACGGATCCTCGCCGGAGCGTTCGGAGCCGGCGCCATCGCGGCTCTGGCCCGCATCGGCGGTGGCACCTCGTTCGCCGAGGAGACCGGCACCGGCACGACCGAGGCGACCACCACCGCGACCGCCGCCGGTGGCACACTGCCCATCCCCGATCGGCTGGACCCGACCGTCGAGGACGGCGTCTCCGTCTTCACCCTGCAGGCGCAGACCGGCACCAACACCTCACTGGTCAGCGGCGAGACGATCAACACCGCCGGCTACAACGGCACCCTCCTGGGCCCCACCATGCTCGTCAGCGACGGCGAGCCGGTCCGCTTCGATGTGACCAACAGCCTCGGCGAGGCGACCACGGTGCACTGGCACGGCCTGCACATCGCGCCGTCCGCCGACGGCGGGCCGCAGAACCTCATCAAGGACGGCGACACCTGGTCCGCCGCCACGACCATCAACCAGGGCGAGGCCTGCACGCTCTGGTACCACCCGCACGGCCTCGGCACCACCACGGAGCAGGTCGTACTCGGCCTGGCCGGCCTGCTCATCGTCGACGACGGATCGGACGCGAACGCGGCCCTGCCCACCGACTACGGCGCCAACGACGTCCCGCTCATCATGCAATCGACCGCGGTCACCAGCGCCGGCGCCTTCGCCACCACCAACGCCACCTTCACCGCCTCCGCGTCCACCGTGAAGTTCCTGGTCAACGGCATGAGCGCCACCGACGAGACACCGACCCTGGAGGTCGCCTACGGCCGCGTACGCCTACGCCTGTTGAACGCCTCGATCACCGACAGCATCACGCTGGCCCTCACCGACAGCGGCAGCCTCACCCAGGTGGCGAGCGACGCCGGGCTGCTGGCCGAACCGATCTCGATCTCCAGCCTGCGACTCAGCCCCGGGGAACGGGCCGAGATCGTGCTCGACCTGACAGCCGCCGACGACGCCGTCACGTTGCGGGCCACCGTCCGCAACACCACCAACGGCACCCGGTACACCGTTTCGATGCTGACGGTCAGCAGCACCGCGACCGAGGCGGCGGACAACCTTCCCGGCACCCTCAACACGATCAGCGACATCGACGCCACCGACGCGACCACGCGCACTTTCACCCTCAGCAACAGTGGCGCAACGATGCTCATCAACGGGATCGCCGGCACCACCATGGAGATCATGGACGCCAACGCGGTCATGACCACGGTCGGCGCCATCGAGCAGTGGACGATCACCAACAGCAGCACGAACATCTACCACAACTTCCACCTGCACGACGTGCCGTTCCAAGTGGTCTCCATCGGCGGCTCCGCCCCGACCGGCGCGAACACCGGCTGGCGGGACACCATCGAGGTGGCGCCGAGCACCACAGTCGTGATCAAGATGCAGTTCACCGACTACAGCGACAACGAGTACATGTACATGCTGCACTGCCACAACGTCATCCACGAGGACGAGGGCATGATGCTCGGCCTCATGGTCATGTCCTGACCACGAGGGTTCGAGGGGGCTGTCGACGAGAAGTTGAACCCGTCGCGTCATCAGCTCCTCGGCCTGGGCCCGATGTCGGGTGTGTGGCGGGCCCGCAGCCCGCCGTACGCCCGACATCGGCAGGAAGCCAATCCGATGCCGACGACGATCCGGTGGATTGATCGGCGCGTTCCCGGCGGCCACCGCCGCCGGCGACCTCGACGACTGGCCCGAGCGGGTGTCGTATGTGCTCGCACGACCGAGCGGCCGGACGGTGCGAGGATGAGCGGATGGGATTCGATCTCGCGGCAGCGGTCAGGTTCGCGGCTGGAAACGCCCGCAACCTGGACCGGCGGCGGCTGCACCACCTGCTCGGTGACCTGCCCGCACAGGATGTGATGGCAGCGCTGGACGGCTACCGCAACCCCGACGGCGGGTACGGGTGGGCGCTGGAGCCGGACCTGCGGTCGGTGACCAGCCAGCCGGTCGCCGCCATGCACGCCCTGGAGGTGATGGCCGAGGTCCGCGACACCGGGCCAGGGCCGGTCGCGCTGCTGGACTGGCTGATGCGGCACAGCCTCGACGACGGCGGGATGCCGTTCGCGCTGCCGTTCGCCGACGCCACCGGCAGTGCCCCGCACTGGGCCGGCGCCGACCCGGGCGTGTCGTCGTTGCAGATGACCGCGCAGCTGGCGGGGCACGCGCACCGGCTGGCCCGGCACCGGCCGGATGTCGGCGGGCATCCGTGGCTGGCCGCCGCCACCGGCTACTGCCTCGGCGCGATCGAGCGGATCGAGGCGGCGCCGCACGCGTACGAGTTGATGTTCGCGTTGCGGTTCCTCGACGCGGTCGACGCGCCGCAGCTGCTGGAGCGGCTGGCCCGGTTCGTGCGCATGGACGGGCCGACCCCGGTCGAGGGCGGCGCCGACGGTGAGGTGCTGTACCCGTTGGACTTCACCCCGCACCCGGGTACGGCGTCGCGCAAGCTGTTCGATCCGGGTGCGGTGGCCGCCGACCGGGAGCGGCTCGCGGCCGGACAGCAGGCCGACGGCGGCTGGACGGTCACGTTCCCGGCGTACAGTCCGGCGGCCGCCGTCGAGTGGCGCGGCTACGCCACCGTCGCCGCCGTCGCCGTGCTGCGGGACACGCCGCAGTGACGGTGGCCGCTACCCTGGGCGGCGTGACCGTCGTGAAAGGGCCCGACCTGCGTATCGGCTCGCCCGAACGGGAGCTGGCACGCCAGGCGCTGCAGGAGCATCTGGACGCCGAGCGCATCGACGCCGGCGAGTTCGAGCAGCGGCTGCTGGACTGTCAGGCCGCGCGTACCCGTACCGCGCTGGAGCAGGTCTTCGCCGATCTGCCGGACCCGCATCCGCAGTTGACGAAACCGGCCGAGGACGAAGACGACGAGGCCGCCGGTGTGGTGTCCGGGATGGTGGCGCTGATGCTGGGCGTACCCGTGTCGATCGTGATGGGTTTCGTCTACGGCGCCTGGTGGTCGCTGGCCGTCACCGTCGGGATCACCGTGCTGCTGGTCTTCATCGGGCAGACGTGGGGCCGCCGGCAGCGGTAAAGCGGGTGACGGGCGGCCCGCCGATCCGTCATGATCGGCGACCATGACCGGCCTGTACGTCGCGCTCGGCGACTCGATGTCCATCGACGACTACGCGGGCGGCCCCGGCCGGGGCGCGGCGAGCCTGCTGCACCGCAACCAGGACCGTGACTTCGCCGACTGGGCCGGCCGTGACCTGCCCGGCTGGACGCTGCGGCTGCTGGCCCGCGACGGCGCCGTCGTCGCCGACGTCCTGGACCGGCAGCTGCCGCAGCTGACCGAGGCGCCGGATCTGGTGACCGTGACGATGGGCGGCAACGACCTGATGGGCGCCTACGGCGACGACCGTGCGGCCGCCGCCGTCGTGGGCCGGGTCGCCGCACAGGGCGAGGGCGTGCTGTCGCGACTGCGGGCGGTGGCCGGCCCGTCGTGTCCGATCGTGGTCACCACCGTCTATGACCCGAGCGACGGCACCGGCGAGGTCGGCGGATCCGGGCTGCCGCCGTGGCCGGGCGGCCCGCGGTGGGTGGCGGCGCTGAACACGGAGCTGGCCGCGCTGGCGGCCCGGCACTGTGCGCTGCTCGCCGACGTGCACGCCCGGTTCCACGGCCACGGCGTGACGGCCGGTGACGCGGCCTGTTCGCAGGCGCGCCCGGACGGGCGTGACCTGTGGTTCTGCGGGGTGATCGAACCGAACGCGTGGGGCGCCCACGAGATCCGTGCCGCCTGGTGGGAGGCGCTCCAGCGGCGCGGCTGAGGCGCAGCCGCGCTGTCGGATGTCCGTTACACCCGATCGATGCCCTGACGGGGCATCCGCGGAGCCCTATGGTCGGGCACAGATCCACGTCGCAGGGAGGATCCGTGCCTCGACCACGACCGTTTCTGGCCATCTGGACCGTGCTCGCTTTGATACCCGTCACCGTCTGCCGACCCCAGCCGCCCACCCCCGAACCCGGATCCGCGCCGGTTCCCGTCCTGGTCGCGGCGACGACCCGGCACACCACACCCCCGCCCGTCGACTGCCCCCGCCCGCACGGCTCCCGGGTGACCGCGACCGGAACCGCGCTGCGGACCGCCACCCGCGAATATCCGGCCGCCGATCACCCGCACGACGTCGCGTTCTCCGCCGAGACCCTGCGGTCGCTGCCGGACGTGGCCGGTGTCGGTGACCCGATCGACGTGCCCTACGTGCTGAGCCGGGGCGCGTTCGCGGCCGCCGGCGCCGTCGCCCAGGTCACCTTCGAGAACGTCACCAGCCATCTGATCAGCGTCACCGACATCCGCCCGGTCAACATCGTCACCGAATGCGTCCCGCGCGCCGCCCTGATCCCGCTGCACGGCACCGACGCCGAACCCGCGCCGATGATGTTCGACCTGGCCGACGTCGACCCGCTGATGTGGTCCACCGACGAGGGCGGCCGCGCCACCCGCCCGTACTTCGAGGAGTACCCGGGCCTGCTCATCGAGGACGGTGAGAAACAGGACCTGCTGTTCAGCTTCCGCGCCGACACCGGCGCCTACACCTTCGACCTGCTGATCACGTACGAGACCGGGGGCAGGCAGGAACGGACCCTGCTGCGTAACGGCCGTGTCGGCTTCCGGGTCACCACCACCCCGGATCCGGGGCTGGCGTGACCACCGATCTGCGCCCGGCGGGCGCGGCACCGGCCGCAGCAGGCAGCCGATCGCGCCGGCCGGGCGGAACAGTCCTGAAAAGAACGGGACGAGGTTCACCCGTACCAATCAGGTTTGGTCTTCCAAGGCGGCCTTGACCAGCGACAGGGCCGTTTCGGCCGGCACGCCGAGGGCGCGGATCCGCGTTGCGTAGGCCGCGGCCGCCTGCTGGGCCTCGACCGGCGTCGCGCCGGCCCGCGCGGTGATCACCGTGCCGTGCCGGCCCCGCGTCTCGACGAGGCCGGCCTGCTCGAGCTCCCGGTAGGCGCGGGCCACCGTGTTCACCGCCAGCCCCAGGTCCTCGGCGAGCCGGCGGACCGGGGGCAGGCGGGTGCCGGCGGGCAGCACACCGTCGGCGGCGAGCGCGGCGATGTGCAGCCGCACCTGCTCGTACGGTGGTGTGGCCGACGCCGGGTCGATCGTGATGTCCATCAGATCAGCTTGGGCGGGGTGTTGCCGACCGCGAGGATGGCGCGCCGCAGCGGCACGAACGCCAGCAGCACGCCGCCGACCACGAAGAACAGCACCAGGGAGACGATGCCGGTCCGGTAGCTGTTGGTGATCTGGAAGATCAGGCCGAAGAACAGCGGGCCGAGCCAGCTGGTGCCCTTGTCGCTGATCTCGTAGAAGCCGAAGTACTCGCCTTCCTTGCCGGCCGGGATGAGCTGGGAGAACAGGCTTCTCGACAGGGCCTGGCTGCCGCCCATCACCAGGCCGATGCCGGCGCCGAGCAGCATGAACGGCACCGGTTCGCCTTCCGGCAGCCAGTAGGCGGCGACCACCACGAGCAGCCACAGCGCCAGGGCGATCAGGATGGTCTTACGGGCGCCGATTCTCGTGGCCAGCGCGCCGAGCAGCAGGGCGCCGCCGAACGCCAGGAACTGCACGATCAGGATGGTGAGGATCATCGTGGACTGTTCGAGTTTCAGCTCTTCGCTGCCGAACTGGCTGGCCAGCGAGATGACCGTCTGGATGCCGTCGTTGTAGATCAGGTAGGCGCCCAGGAAGAACAGTGTCAGCGGGTAGGCGCGCATGCCCTTGAGGGTGTGGCCGAGCTGCTTGAACCCGTCGGTGAGCACGTTGCCGCGGTCGGTGCCGGTGGTGACCGCGGAGGCGCTGGGGTGCTCACGCAGCCACAGCAGCGGAACGATGGTGAACAGGGCCCACCACACGCCGGCCGACACGATCGACCAGCGGGCCAGGTCGAGGGTGCGCTGCGGGTTGCCGTCCTCCGACAGCGACATCACGGCGATCAGATTGAGCAGCAGCAGGACACCGCCGCCCAGGTAGCCGATGGCCCAGCCGCGGCTGGAGATGCGGTCACGGTCGTCGGGGCCGGACAGCAGCGGCAGGAACGAGTGGTAGACGACGATCGCCGCGCCGAAGGCGATGTTGGCGATGATGAACAGGATCCCGCCGAGCAGATAGCGGTCCCCGGTCACGAACGCCATCGCCACGGTGGCGGCGGCGCCGGTGAACGCGGCCCCGCCCAGCAGCGGCTTCTTGCGCGGGGCGCGGTCGGCGACGGCACCCATGATCGGCAGGATGAACACGGTCAGCAGCACCGACAGCGACACCAGGTAGGGGAAGTAGGAGCCGGTGGCGACCGGGATGCCCAGCGGGTACACCTTCGCGGTGCACTCGTCGGCGTCGATGGCGCAGCCGGCGGCCTGTTCGGTGACGCTGGTCAGGAACGGGCCGAGGAACACCGTGATGACGGTGGTGGAGAACGCCGAGTTCGCCCAGTCGTAGAAATACCAGGCGGTGCGTTCCCGCCTGGGTGCGAGAGTGGTGCTGTGGTTGCCGTCGACGGCCATCTACGTCCGCTCCTGAAAATGGTCGGTGCGCGGACATGATGCCACCCCGGCGCTGTCAACGGGAGATGTGGATCACTGTTCACCTTGCGTCCACCACTGGGCCAGCGCCGCGGTGGCCGGGTCCTCGGAGGAGGCCAGGAACGTCCACGGGTCGGCGCCGGGCGGGATCTCGACCCCAGCGTAGGCGGCGAGCTCGCCCGCGGTGACCGGCTCGACCGGCGGGGTGAAGCCGGACGGGTCCGCCGCGCCGAGGGTGGTGGTGTCCACCCAGGGGAATCCGTCGACGGGTTCGGGCAGCTCACCGATGTCCAGGGTGGGCGGGAAGGCGTCGTCGTCGACCACGTCCACCGCGTCCGGCACGTCGGGCAGGTCCGGCAGGTCGATGTCGGGCAGGTCCGCAAGGTCCGGCGTATCGTCCGGGAGATCCCACTCCACATGGTCGTGGACAAGAGCATCCGGCTCCGGCACATCATCCGGCGTCAGATCCTCGAAATGGTCGTCGAAATCCCAGTGGTCGGTCATCGCGAACCTTCCTCGTCGATCGGGGTGGGGGTCAGGGAACGGGCCCGCAGCAGCGCCTCGTCGGCCTGCCGCAGCCGGGACGCGGCGGCGTCCCGGTCGGCGACGGATGCGGCCCGCCGTTTGGCGCGGCCCGCGGCGTCCTCGGCGGCCGCCGCGTCGATCTCGGCGATCAGTGTGTCCAGCTCGCGCAGCCGCCGTTCGATCGCCTCGTCCAGGGCCACCGACAGCGCGTACTGCAGGTCGGTGAACCGGCCGGCGATCTCGTCGGTGAGCGCGGCCCGGGCCTCGGCCAGCACGTCCCGCAGCCAGGTGTGGGCGTGCCGGCGGTCGGTGTGCACCCGGCGCCGGTAGATGACGTAGCCGCCGGCGGCCAGGCCGAGCCCGATCCCGGCGACCGGCATCAGCAGCCCGCCGGACACGCCGAGCGCGGCCGCACCCAGCGCCGCGCCGCGGCCGGCGATCAGCGCCACCCCGCCCGCGGACAGGGCGATCAGCAGGTTCTCGCCGGAGCCGTCGCGCGGCGGCCCGGCGATCAGGTGGTGGCGCAGGGTGGCGCTGACCCGGGCCGGGTCGAACGCGTCGGCCAGCACCTTCTCGGCCACCTCCCGGTAGGTGTCCTCCAGCCGGGCCGACAGTTGCGCCGCGACCGCCTGCAACTGGGTGTCCAGGTCGTCGGGCAGTGCGGCCAGCGCCTCCCCGCGGGCGCCGTCGATGCGGCGGGCGTAGTCGTGCTGCACCTCGGTCAGCCGGGTCCGCAGCTGCCCGACGACGGCGACCCGGGCGTGCTGGATCTCGGCGTTGAGTTTCAGCGTCCACTGCCGGGACTCGGTGCGTTTGCGGGCGGCCAGCGCGGCCCGCTCGGCGCGGGTGGCGGCCTGGACGGCCGCGTCCGCCGACGCCGCCGTCACCCGTTCCTCGGCGGCGTCACGCAGCCGGGTCAGGTCGCGGTGGGCGGCGCGCAGCACGTTGGCCAGCCGCAGCTGGTGGCCGCGGCCGGCCAGTTCGACCAGCGCGTGCTGCAGGGCCGGCACCCGGGACTCGGCCGCCAGCGCGTCGCGGGTGCCGGCGTCGCCGGCGGTCAGGGCCAGTTCGGCCATCCGCGCCGACACCGGGAACCAGGGTGCGGCCGCGAACCGGGGCGCGTGCGCCTGCAGCAGCGACCGGTTGTCCTCGGCGATGGTCCGCCACTGACCGAACGCGTCGATCTTGGTGAGGGCGAAGACGACCGCGTCGACGCGTTCGGTGGCGGCGGCCAGGAAGTCGAGTTCCGGCTGCGACAGCGGGGCGGACGCGTCGGCGACGAACAGCAAGGCGGTGGCCCGGCGGACCGCGTCCAGGGCGATGGTGGCGTGCACCGGGTCGAGACCGCCCGCGCCGGGGGTGTCCAGCAGCGTCAGGTATTGCAGCATCGGCGCCGGGTGGGTGACCTCGATACGGCGGGCCCGCTGCCTACCGCGCGCCCACTCGTCGAGGGAGTCGATCTCGATCTCCTCGCCGCCGGGCAGCCACGCCCGCGCCGCGAACTCCGTCCCGGGCACGAAACTCAGATAGGCGGCGGTGGTGACCGCGGCGTCGACCGGCGACAGGCCGGGCACCCCGAGCAGCGCGTTCACCAGCGAGCTCTTGCCGCGTTTGGTCTCGCCGACGACCACCACCCCAGGGCGGGTGAGGTGGGCGCGGCGCAGCTCGGCCAGGTCGGCGGCCGCGTCCGGGTCGGCGGTCCGCAGGTAGGACAGGGTGTCACGGACCGCGGTGTCCAACAGGGTGGTCAGGTCGCGCACCGGCGCACCTCCTGGGCGAGCAGCTGGAAGCCACGATGGGCGACCTGGGCGATGCGGGCCTGGGCGGGGCCGGCGCCGTCGACCGCGTACGCCCGCCATCGTCCCGCCGCCGCCACCGCGGCCGTGGCCAGTTCGCCGTCACCGGCCTGCGGCAGCCGCAGGATCCAGCGCGGGTCGTCGGAGGTGGCCAGCCGGATCAGCTCCTGCTCCCAGTCGCCCGGCAGCGTCACCGTGCCGGTGGCGGCCCGCTGGGCGGCGTCGAGCAGCCGCAGCCGGTGGTAGGCCGGGTCGCGCAGCGCGGCTTCCAGGGCGTCGCGGACGGTCTCGGAGTCGCGGCGTTGCAGCCCGTGCCGCGACAGCCGTTCCAGGCGGGTCAGCGCCCACCCGGCCTTGATCGCGTCCGAGCGCCAGCGGAACGTCTGGTCGACCGTCGCCGACAGCCGGGCCAGCCCGGAGGCGGCGGCCAGCCGGCGCACCAGCTCGCCGGTGGACAGTCGCGGGTCGGCGGCCAGCTGGGCGCAGGAGAAGCCGACGCCGTACAGGTCGAGGCGGGTCAGCAGCCGTTCCCGCTGGTCGCGGCCGACGGGTGCGGGCCGGGACCGGAACAGGTCGGCCGAGGTCAGCAGCAGGCTCAGGTCGGCGGCCGGCAACACCGCCAGTTTCGCCAGGGCGTCGCGGTCGGAGCCGGTCAGCCGGCCGGACTCGGCGGTCTCGGCGAGCAGCCCGGCGACCGGGACGACGTCGCCGACCGTGCGGGCGAGCAGCCCGGCCTGCTCGACGGCGAGCGGGCCGGCCACCGGCCACGGGTCCTGCGGGCCGCCGACCAGGGTGTCGACCTTCGCCAGCACACCGATCGCGTTGATCGGGCTGGTCGCCAGCCGGGCCGACGCGGTGTGGAAGGCCTCCAGGGCGCGGACGTCGTCGGCACGGACCGCCTGGGTGAACACGTACACCACGGCCTCGGCGGCGGCGACCTCCCCGGCCGAGTCGTCGTCGATACCGACCGCGGCCTCCGCCCGGGCGCTGCCGGCGGTGTCGGTCGACGACAGGCCGGGTGTGTCCACGACGGTCAGATCCCGCAGCCGGTCGGTGGTGAGGGCCACGTCCACGTACGCGATCCGGGCCGCCGGCACGCCGAGCCGGGCGGGCACCATGCCGTCCTCGTCCAGCGGCAGGCTGTGCCGGGCGCCGTCGCGGGTCACCACGTCGATGCGGTCGGCCGGGCCGTACCGGAAGCGGGTGACCACGCGGGTGCACTCACCGGCGGCGGTGGGGGCGACGCGACGGCCGATGAGCGCGTTGACTAGTGTCGACTTTCCGGCTTTCAGGCGTCCGGCGACCGCCACCCGTAACGGATCGTGAAGACGGTTACTGATCTGCCGTACGTGTTGACCAGCATCGGAGGACACCGTCGTGACGATCTCGTTACAGAGCGTCGCGATGCCGGTGGTGAGTGGCCCGGTCACTTCGACTCGTCAGCGCAGCACACCGTCGGCGACAATGTGCGTATCGCGGATGTCGTCGGCACGAAGGGACCCTTCGATAGCGGGAACAGGAGTGGTCTACACCGTGCAGCCTACGGACGACGGCGCCGCGGCCGGGATCCCGTGTTCGTGCCAGTGAAGGGGGAGCGCAGGTGACGGACGACCCAGAGGAGGCCGCCCGTACCGCGCTGTGCCAAGGGCCCGCCCTCGTCGTGATCGCCGGACCACCCGGCTGCGGCCGCACCACCCTGCTGCGCCGCATCGCCACCGCCGTACCCGGCCCCGCCCACCTCGGCGGCGGCCTCGCCATGCTCGCCGCGGTACCCGCCCTCGCCCTGTCGAGAGCCGTCCGCGCCCGGCTGCCCGGCGACGACATCCCGCTGCTCGCCGAAGCCGTCCGCTCCCGCGTCCGCGGCGGCCTGCTCGTGCTCGACGACCTCCAGCACGTCGACCCGGCCACCCTCGCCGCCGTGGCGCACCTCGCCCGTAGCTGCCGGGTGCTGGTCGCCCTGCGTACCCCGCATCGACTGCCCGACGCCGCGCACGCCGCGCTGCGGCAGGCCGCCACCGCCTGGATCGCGGTGCCACCGCTGACCGCCGACGCCGCACACACCCTCGCCCGGCAGACCGCCGGCGGCCTCGACGACCAGGCCGCGGCCGCCGTCGTGGCCAGGGCCGGCGGCAACCCCCTGGCGATCATCGCGCTGGCCCGGCAGGCCGCCACCGGCCGCGCGCCGATCGGCGAGGACATCGACCAGGTGGCGTACGCGATCGCCACCGCCCTGGCCGACCTGCCCCGCCCCGCGCGTACCGCCCTGGCCGCGCTCGGGCTGCTCGGCCGGCCCGCCCCACCCGCCCTGCTCGGCACCGGCGCCGCCGACCTGCTCGCCGCCGGGCTGGTCACCGCCGAACCCGGCGGATCCCTGCTGCCCGTGTCCGCCTATGTGGCCGAGACCGCCGCCGGGCTGCTCGACGCCCCGGCCCGGGCCGAGATGCACGCCCGGCTCGCCGACCTCACCCCACCCGCCGAAGCCGCCCGCCACCTCGCCGCCGCCGGGGACCCGCTCGGGGCGTACCGGAAGGCTCTCGGCGCGGCCGACCGCATGGCCGGCGCCGAACGCGCCGCGCTGCTGCTGTTCGCCTGCGGCCTGCCGACCACCGTCGACCCACGGGTGCGGCTCGCCGCCGCCGACGCCGCCCTGGCCACCGGCCGTGCCGCCGACGCCGCCGAAGTGCTGCGCCCGATCGTGCCCGCCGTGTTCCTGACCACCGACCCCGACGCCCGCCCGCCCGGCGCCGCCGACCCGCTCGCCCTGGAAGCCGCCGTCCTGCGCGGCGAAGCGCTTCTCCAAGCCGGCGACCCGGTCACCGCCCGCGACACCGTACGCCCCGTCCCGGACACCGCCGCCGCCCGCGTCGTCGCCGCCCGCGACCGGGTCATGCTGCTGTCCGTACTGGCCACCGAGCCGATGACCGCCCTCGAACTCGCCGACAAGATCGCCGTCCGGCATCCGCAACCACCACCCGGCATCCAGGCCGCACTGGCCGCCGTCCGCGCCACCCACCGGCAACCCGGCTGGGACGACACCCTCGCCGCCGTCGCCGACACCGGCGGCGACCCGCTGATCACCCGCTGGTCGGCGTGGCTGCTCGTCGAACACCTCGCCGCCGAAGGCCGGCTCGTCGACGCCGCCGGCGCAGCCCTGCGCGCCGCCGCCACCGCCGGCGACGACCTCGCCTACGGCTGGCAGACCCGATTCCTGGCCGCCGCCGACTGGGCACTGGCCCTGCACGGCCCCGACTTCCCGGCCACCCTCGCCTGGGACGGCACCGAAGGCGTCCTGCGCCGGGCCGCGAACCTCACCGACCGGGCCCTGCCCGAACAGGCCCGGGCCTACGCGATCGCCGCGACCGCCCTCATCGAAGCCGACACCGGACTGCTCGCCGCCGCCCGCGCCCGCCTCGACACCGCCGGCGTCCACCCGGCCGTCGCCTGGGTGACCCGAGAGGCGGCCTGGCTCGACGGGCAACCCGACCGGGCCGCCCGCACCCCCACCGAAACCGGCACCGGCCTGCTCGCCGGACTGCACGCCATCACCGCCCGCTGGGCCGCCCACGACCTGGGCACCCCGCCGGCCGCCGCCATCCCGGTCGACCTGCCCGCACCCGCCCGCCGCACCCTCACCGCCTGGGCCGTCGGCTCCGGCCTCGACGACGCCGCCGACAGCTGGCAGCCGGTCGCCCTGCGCGAACAGGTCCGCTGCCTCATCGCCGCCGGCCTCACCAGCCCCGACCGCGACCGGGCCGTCACCGCCCTGCTGCGCGCCGAACACCTCGCCGACAGCGCCGGGCTCACCGTCCTGGCCGGCCGGGCCCGCCGCGGGCTGCGCCGCCACCAGATCCACCGCGACACCCGCAGCCCCCGCTCCGACGGCCGCCTCACCCAGCGCGAACTCGACGTGCTGCGACTGGTCGCCGCCGGAGAACCGACCCGCCGCATCGCCGGGCAACTCGGCATCTCCGCCGAGACCGTGGACACCCACATCCGGGCTAGCATGCGCAAACTCGGCGCGCGGACCCGTACCGAGGCCGCGGCCCTGGCCTTCGCCACCAATCCCTTCGAAACCAGCGAGGATGGCCGGTGATAAGACAGCCCGACGACGCCCCCCGCCACGTGGTATCCACCTCCGCCGAAGCCGACACCGTACTGCGGCGCCTCAGCCGCGACGGCTGGACCCCCCGCGCCGGCTTCGCCCTGCCCGACCCGTCCTGGGACGTCGGCGCCGCCCACCTGGTCCTGCACGGGCGGGTCGCCGACGACGACCTGGAAACCGCCAAACTCGCTGTCCTGGCCGCCGCCCGCGGCGCCGCCGTCGTCGCCGTCTGCGACACCGAATCCCCGGCCGGTCGCGCACTTGTCGACGACCTGTCCCGCCTCGGCCCGGTCCACCGCGGCATCGACGGCTCCGACGTCATCGCCAACCTGATCCCCGAACAGCGTGCCCTGCTCGACCGCCTCGCCGCCGGCGACACCATCGCCGCCGCCGCGGCCGCCGAATTCCTCTCCCTGCGCACCGCCAACCGCCGCATCGCCGAAGCCCGCGCCCTGTTCGGCGTCCGCACGACCCGCGAGGCCGTCCTGGCCTATCTCCGCCAGCGGCAACGTACCGAATAACAACAATCCGGGGTACGGGCTACGCGAACCCGCCGTAGCATCCCCGCGGCCACCTGCCGGCACACGGCCGTAGCGCGCCCGCCGGTCCACCTGCACGCCGATCTCCACCCACCGCCCGGCCCGCCCGCGCGCCCGCGGGTCATCACGTGTGCTGCCACCAGCGTTACCGCAGCAGCTCGTGTCCACACTCCTTGTTCCGTGTGCGCCCGCCCATCGTGGCCAGACGATCAGCGTCCGCAGCCGCCGGATTACGGCTGCTTCCTGCCCTCGGACCTGTTCAGTCGTCCGGGAAGTCCGCCGACGGCGTGAGGCTCTCGACGAACGTCCGGAAGTCGTGCGCCACCCGCAGCTCCTGGCCGAGGTCGGCGTCGAGATACACCACCGGCGGGTCGCCGTCCGGGCCGCAGTCACGGTAGTCCAGCGCCACCCAGGTGTGCCCGTCCCCGCTGAGCAGCACCACCGGCGACGGCAGCCCCCACTCCCGCACGAGATACCCGGTGTCCTGCAACGCCATCGACAACTCGCGACCGGGCGGGGCGATGCCGTGCAGGTGATCGAACGGCACGTGATCGGCGGCCCACGAGTTCGGCGCGGCCGGGCACGCATCCCAGGCGTCCGCGACGATGCCACCGTTACGCAGCCGCAGCAGCTGGATCAGCCCGGCCGGCAACCGCACCCCGAGCCCGGCCTCGGCGGCGGTGACCATCGCGGCGGTCAGTGGCGGCTGGGTCAGTTCGGTCTCGCCGGAATCCCAGAAGGCCGCCGCCACCGTCTCGAACGAAGTCACGGCCGTCATGCTGCCAGAATCCCGCGGTGTGCGAGGATCCGGCCATGCACGCGCGCCCCCTGACCGAGCGGGAACGCGCCGTCCTGGACGCCCTGCTGGCCACCGACGTCGACGGCGCCGCCGACCTGCGCCGCCAGGCCGTCGACGTCCAGGTGACGGGCGGCTGCGGGTGTGGCTGCCCGTCGATCGACTTCCGGGCGGGCCGCGGCATGATCGTGCGGGTGGACGCCGTGGTCCACGGTGGCCACGACAGCCTGTTCCTCTACACGTTCGCGGAGCCCGAGCACGGTGAGGTGCTCGGCGGAATCGAATACGCCGGGATCGGCGACGAGCACCGCACCGAGCTGCCGCCACCGGACCGGTTGATCATCACCCCCGCCCGCCGATGATGATCGAGTTCCGATCTGTCTGACCGGTCCGGATCAGCGATCTAGCATCTGCTGATGGAGGGCGAGCAGATCGAGCGGGTCCGCGACTTCAACCGCTACTACCACCAGCGGTTCAGCGCGCTCGCCGACCGGTTCCTGGGCCGCGAATGGCCTGCCGGCCAGGCCCGGCTGCTGTTCGAGGTCGGCGTCCGCAGCGACCTGCACGACCTGTGCGCCCGCCTCGGCCAGGACCGCGACCAGGTGCGGCAGCAGTTGGATGCGCTGGCCGTACAGGGTCTGGTGGTGCTGGGTGACCGGACCGCCGAGCTGACCGACGCGGGTCTTCGCCAGCGCGCGGAGCTGGACGTGCGCGCCGACGCCGGGGTCGCCGCACTGCTCGGCGAGCTGACCGGTGGGCAGCGGCACCGGCTGCTGGCCGCGCAGGACGAGATCCGGCGGGTGCTGCGGGCGGCCGCCGTCGTGGTCGAGGCGGTGCCGCCGGATCTGCCGGCGGCCCGCGACTGCCTGTCCCGGTACGCCGCCGAACTCGACGTCACCTTCCCGGAGGGCTTCGACGCGGGCGTGCTGACGCGTCCCGAGGACGTGACCGGCACCCAGCTGCTGGCCGTGGAGCTGAGCCGCCCGGTCGGCTGCGGCCTGTGGCTGCGCCTCGGCCCGGGCGTCGCCGAGATCCGCCACCTGTGGGTGGCCCCGGAGGCGCGTGGCCTCGGCCTCGGCCGAAAACTGCTGAGCCGCCTGGAAGTGGACGCGGCGAACAACGGCATCAACACGGTACGGCTGGGCACCCATCCGCTGCTGACCGAGGCGCTGGCGCTGTACCGGTCGGCCGGCTACGACGACATCGGCGGCTACAGCGACAACGCCTACAACCAGCTGGCGTTCGAGAAGGTGCTGGTCAGGACGGACGTGGCCGGATCCGGGCCGGGTCGTGCGGACGGGACGTGTCGATCACCCTCGGCATTCGCATCTCGTCGCGGCGCAATGGTGTCAGGGTCTCGTCGATAGCGTCCATGATCAGCCGGGTGGCGTGCAGGGCCCGCACCCCCGGCGTTCCGGTCTCGGCCGCCGACAGGTCGACCGGCCGGTCACCGAAGCGCACCCACACGACGGGGCGCCGCAGCAGCGCCTTGACCAGCGCCCGGCCGAGCCGTTTCGGCGCCTCGTAGGGGATCGCCGCGTGCGTGCCCCACTGGGCGACCGGCAGCACCGGCGCCCCGGACATGGCCGCCATCCGCGCGGCGCCGGTCTTGCCGCGTTCCGGCCACATCCACGGATCCAGCCCGATGCGCCCTTCCGGATAGACCAGCACCGCCGAGTTCTCGGCCAGCGCCTTCGCCGCGGCGGGCAGCGCGTCGGCGACGTGGGTGGTGTTGCGGTCGACCCGGATGTGCCCGCAATGCCGCATGATCGTGCCGACCAGCGGCGCCCGGAACACGCCACCGGTGGCCATGAACCGCGGCACGATCCCCACCTTGTGGCACGCCGCCATCATCACCACCGGGTCGAACGGGCTGACGTGATTGGCCGCCAGAATGACCGGGCCGCCCTGCAACGACGCCGGCAGGCCACCCGAGACCCGCAGCCGCACCAGCGGGAACGCCACGATCCGCGACAGCGCGAGCAGCAGCCGCCACAACCGCGGAACACGCCAGACAGGTGAGGTCTCCATGAGGCGAGAATGATTGCACGACCCCGAGATCGTCCTCTATCCGGCTCGGCGGCTGCTTCGCGCCGCACAAAACCCCTTTCCCGGTACGCGTGAAGCGTTCGGCGAGGGTGCAGTGGCCGGAAAACCCGGACAGCGCACCGCCCGGTGACCGACGCTCAACCCCATGAGGATGTTCCGTGCCGGCATCGCGGCCGCTGTCGCCCTGGCCTGTCTGCCCACCGCCCCCGCCGCTGCCCTCCCGGACGACGGCGCCGCTCCCGAGCTGACCACCGCCCAGCGCAGGGTCGTGCTCGACGCGACGGCCCGGTTCCGGGACCCGCGCCGGGCGAAGGCGGCCGGCTATCTGCCCACCGACCACTGCGTGCCCGGCATGGGTCACCACTGGATGCACCCGGGTCACGCCGCCGACCAGGCGGTCGACCCGGTGCTGCCCGAGGTCCTGATCTACGTGCCCGGCCGGGACGGCACACCGGTCCTGGTCGCGGTCGAGTACTTCAAGGCCGACGCCGACGGCAGCCTGAAGACCAGCGGGGACCGGCCCACCCTGTTCGGCCGGCGGTTCGACGGCCCGATGGCCGGTCACGAGATGCCGCCCGCAAGCCCGCCCATGCCGGTGCACTACGACCTGCACGTGTGGCTCTACCGGCACAACCCGGCCGGTGAACTGGCCACCGAGAACCCGCGGATCACCTGCCGGTGAGTTCGGCCACCAACCGGCCCGCGGCAACCGTGCCGCACCGGTGGGTGGCTAGGCTCGACGGCGGAGCCGCAGGACGCGGCCGCCCCGGACGAGTGCGTGTCGTACCCGGCTCTGACAAGACGACCGCCGTGAGGTGAGTTCGTCATGGCCTGGCTCGTCCTGATCGTCTCCGGTCTGCTCGAAACCGTCTGGGCGATCGCCCTGGACCGCAGCGCCGGGTTCACCCGTCCGGCGCCCACCGCCGTCTTCGGTGTGGCGGTGACCCTCAGCATGCTGGGCCTCGGCTACGCGCTGCGGACCATCCCGGTCGGCACCGGTTACGCCGTGTGGGTCGGCATCGGCGCGGTCGGCACCGCCCTGGTCGGCATGATCGCCCTCAACGAGCCGGCCAGCCTGCCCCGCATCGTCTGCCTGCTGCTGGTGATCTGCGGCGTCGCCGGGCTCAAGTACTTCCACTGACACCACGGCGGCCGCGGCCTGTCACCCAGGCCGCGGCCCACCGGTCAGTTGACCTCGCCCAGCTCCGCCAGCCGGGCCTCGACCTCGGCCAGCTCGGCCCGCAACCGCTCGGCCTGCTGCTGCGCCTCCGCCCGCTCGGCGGACAGAATCTGCTCGACCGCCTCCTGAACCCCGGGCACGTCGATCAGCGACACCATTTTCAGCGCCTCGGCCGGCTTGATCACATAGGGCCGGGCCAGCGCCTTGGCGCCCTGGTTGGCGGCCACCGTCCACTCGCCCTCACCGTAGGCCAGCGTCACCGTCAGACCCGGCGACGGCTTGGCCTTCGCCGGCCGGGCCACCTTGCGTGGCGCCGCCACCTCGTTGCTTTCGCTCACCGGAACAGCTTCCTCACTCTTACGCTGGGCCGGCGGTTTCGGCGGCAGCGGCTTGTCGATCAGGAACTCGGGCCCGGACAGCACCGGCTCGGCCGGTGGCTCCGGCGCCGGGGCCGCCTTCTTCGCCGGCACCCCCTTCGGCGCCACCCGCAGATCGGTGGGGGAGAAGGGCAGCTCGTCACGCCCGAACCGGACCACCACCCACTCATCGGAGACCGCCGGATCCTCCAGCGCCACGACCTGCCCGATCTGACCGGATATCTGCCCTGCCGCCTCGGTGAACTGCACCCGCGGCTTCCGCCCGGCCGCCAGCGCCTCCCGGAACTGCTCCAGCTGTTCCGCGGTCAGCCCACCGGCCTCCACACTTGCCGCCGTCATCACCCAACCACCTTCGTACGCCTGTATGAGAGCGGCTTCTTTCTACCAGCACCCACCGACAACAACAGCGCACCACACCGAAGTGATCAAGCCCGGAACGGGGGTCGACCGGTCACGCAGTACTCCCGCCCGGCCGGATCCACCAGCGTCGTCCAGTCACCCGGCACCCGCCGCACCACCCGCGCACCCAGCCCGACATGCCGCGCCACCTCGGCATCCACGTCGTCACAGGCCACATCCAGATGCATGCCGGCCGTCTCGCCGCCGGTGCGCTGCAACAGCAACCGCAACGGCATCCCGTCCGGCCGCACCAGGTAGGAGAACTCCGGCAGATCCGAGAACCCGCGCTCCCAGCCGGTCAGCGCACCCCAGAATTCCACCTCCCGGTCATGCACCGCCTCCGGCAGATCCAGGCACACCTGATCCACCAGACTGTGCCGCCCACCCGGCCGCACGCTTTCCCCGGCCCACTCCACGAGACAGAACAACAGCCCGGCGGGGGACCGCAGCACCGTCAGCCCCTCCGCGATCTCGACGACCTTCGCACCGACAGCGGTCGCCCGGTACGCCGCGGCCGGCAGATCGTCGACATGCAGATCCAGATGCGCCCGCGCCGGACCGTCCCCGACCACCTGCACCCGCAGAAACGCGTCCCCGGCCGGAGGCAGCAGCGTCGCGAACGTGCCGTCCGCCCGCCAATCCGACAGACCGTAACCGGTCACCGCCTGCCAGAACGGCACCGCCGCCCGGTCCGGGGCGTCCAGAAAACCGGTCATCCACCGCACCGCCATCACGCCAGCCGCCCCGTCCGCATCGCCGCCGCCACATCCGGGCGCCCGAAACCCTCCGCCGCCACAGCGGCCCGCTCCCACGGATACTCCACCACCGCGAACGACACCTCCCACCGCCCCGACACGTCGTCGACCACCGCATAGCGGGCATGCGGCGACCCCGCCTCCATCCGGTGCGGATACGGCTCATCGTCGGCATAGGCCGGCCAGCCCACACTGCCCGGATTCACCAGCAGCGCCCCACCCGGCAACCGCATCGACCCGACCAGATGCGTGTGCCCGCACAACAGCAGCGAATACCCCGACACGTCGCCGAGCCGCGCCAGCACCTCACCGGCCGTCGCCTCCCGCACCCCGGCCGCTTCGACCGTGTGCATCAGATACTGCAGGTCGTCGTCCGGCGTACCGTGAAACGCCAGCACCCCCGCAATCGGCGACCGCGTCGGCGGCAGCGACCGCAACCAGACCCAATGCCGCTCGGACAGCAGCTCCCTGGTGACCCGGTCGGCCATCCCGATCCGCTCCGGCCCGAACGTCAGCAGCTGCCGTTCATGATTGCCGGCCACCGTCGGCAGACCGAGTTCGATCAGCCGGTCCGCCGTGCCCACCGGATCCACATAGCCCGACAGCAGGTCACCCAGATTGACCGTCAGATCAACCTCGTCGTCCTCGATCGCCGCCAGCACCGCCTCCAGCGCCGGCAGGTTCCCATGCACATCGGAGATCACCGCAATTCGCATCCGGCCATCCTCCAAGATCCGCCACTCAGACCGGAAACCCATTCTGGAACGCGAGCCGATCGTCCGCCCCGGCCGCCAGCTCCTGCAGACGATCGTCCAGTGACACGAACGCCTCCCACCCCGCGATTCCCGACACGTCCGCGATCCGCTCCACCACCAGATGTTCCAGATCCTCGACCCGGGCACCCTTCCAGATCTTGTCGGCCAGACTCACCAGATGGTCCTCCACACCGGCCCGCGCCTCATGCCACGATCCGTGGGTCCCGGCGAATCTCGCCAACCGCGCCGGCACCCCACGCCCCAGCAGCAGCCGCTCACCGGCCGGCTCATGCCGCGACCCGGGCACCGACAACTCCTCCCGGTGCAGCGCCTTGCCGATGTCGTGGGTCGCCGCCCCGAACAGCACCGCCGCCCGGTCGAACACCACCGCCGGATGCGCCGCCGCCAACCAGCCCGTCAGGTCGCACGCCACCGCGTACACCGCCCGCAGATGCGCACCCAACCGGGCCGGAGCACCCAGCTCGACCAGCAACCCCACCGCCTCCGGCGGCAGATCCGGCAACGGTACGGCGCCGCCGCGCACCGCCCGCTCCAACGGCGTCACAGCGCCCCGACCATCCGGGCGAAATGCTCCCGCACCTCAGCCGACTCCGCCGCGACCACACTCCACACCGCGATACCGCCGGACACCGCCACCGCCACCCGCGCATCACCGTCGAACCGGTACGTGGCGTCACACCCCTGGTTCAGCGCCCACCCGTACGTCGTCGGCAACGGCCGCAACCACCCACCCAGCCCGGCGAGCGCACCGTCCGGCAGACCGTGGTCGAATTCCGTCACCGAGTCGCGCTCCCGCCACAGCAACGTCTCCCACAGGCGCGCGTACACGTACTCCGAAAACCGGTCCGCATAGCGCGACCCGCCGAACGACACCGGCGGATCGTCCTCGCCCGCGCCCGCATCGACCGTCCAGTCACCGCAGCCCTGGCCATCCGACTCCAGCACCAGCAGATTCTCGCCAAACCGCAGACCGGCCAGCCGGGTCACCCGGTTGTCCCGGCAAACGGCCGCCATCCGCTCGTCCCCGCCGTAGCGAAACCACTCCCGCACCGCCGCCGGAAGCGGCCCCACCGCCACCTCGTTACCGGGACCACCGACCAGATCGAAAGCCGCCACGTTCCACAACATCCGGCGATTGTGGCAGGATCCCGGTCATGCTCGACAACCGAAAGGGCCATGCCGCGTAGGCGCCCGCACCACCTGCGCCGCCCGAGCCCCGCGCCCGGCAGCCCGCACACCGACATCAACGGCCTGTCCCAGCGGGCCAACAACGCCATCCGGTACGTCGAAGACGTCCACCTCCGGCCCGGCGCCACCGCGAAAGCCCTGGCCATGTGGCGCGAGCTACTCGACCGGCCCGGCCGCTGGCTCAATGGCGACGCCGTCATCAGCCCCGGCCTCGAACCCGAAGCCGCCCGCGACACCCTCCTCGACGTGACGCGGCTGCTGCCACCCGGACCACGGCGGGAGCTCGAACGCCTCCTGAAGCCCCTCGACGACAACTTCCACCGCCGCACCACACCCCAGCCGCTGCACGGCGGCGAAGACCTCACCCGCTGGTGGTGGCACCGCGACCGCGAACTCTAGGACGACGGCGGCAGGGGGAGCGGCAACCCCGGCAGCCCGTCCATGCTCACCGCCACATGCTCCTTCTTCGCGAAGTAGGCATTCAACGACGCGTCGTCCTCCCGGGCGAACCGCTTGGCGTGCAGATCCCGATCCTCGTCGTACGTCATGAACGGCACCGCATACCCGCACGTGTCCCGGATCAACTCCGCCCGCACCACGATGATCGCCCGCAGCCCGTGCGGCGCGTAGTCGATGGTGGGGAAGTGGGCGATCAGATCCGGCCACCGCGGATCATCCCGGAACACCGGCTCACCACGCCCGTGCACCCGCACGATGTTCGGCGGCCCGGCGAACGCACACCACATCAACGTGATCCGGCCGTTCTCCCGCAGATGCGCGATCGTCTCCGCGTTACTGCCGGCGAAATCCAGGTACGCCACCGTCGACTCGTCAAGAACCGCGAACGAACCCCGCAGCCCCTTCGGCGACAGATTCACCTTCCCGTCACCGGACAGCGGCGCCGTCGCCGTGAAGAACACCGGCTGCTCCTCGATGAACTCCCGCAACCGGCCCGAGATCCGCTCGTATTCCTTACCCATCCGGCCATCCTCACACGAGCAACCGCGCATCCTCGATCACCAGTGGCGACCATCGCACCGCCCCGGTCCGGCCATGCTTCGGATCGACCGCGATGAACCGGCCACCCCCCACACGCGTCTGCGTACGCCGGGCCGCCCAGTCCACCGTCGACCGCTGCCGGATCCGCTCCTCACACATCCAGCTCTCGTGCCGGTAGCTGACGATCGCCGAATGCCCGTGGATCTGCGAGAACGGCATCCACTCGGCCAGCCAGCCGCCATACAACTCCGGCGGCTCCACCCACAACGGCCCGCCACAACCCCACAACAACGGCTCCGGACGCGTGTTCAGCAACTCCGCCGCCGTGGCGGCCGACACCGGACCACCCAGATCCCGCCACACCGCCGGCGACAACCCGGCATGCGTGATCAGAAAATCCTCACCCGCACCGGTACGGACAGCAGCCGCCACCCGCAACCGCTCCGTCAACCACCACCGCTCCAGCAGCCGCCCATCCGACGCCGACAACGGCTCCGGCCAGAACGGCTCACCACCGACATACGGCGCCTCATGATTACCCAGCAACTGGATCCACCGCGGCGAACCCTGCGCCAACCGCTGCTCGACGATCCGCAGCACCCCCGGCGTGTCCGGCCCACGATCCACCAGATCACCCACCTGGACCACCACCGTGTCCGGCACCCCGATCAACGGCTCCAGCACCCGCGCCAACTCCGCCGAACAACCACCCACATCACCGATCACCACCACCGTCGTCACACCGGCATCGCCCCCGCCAGCTCCCGCGCCAGCGCCACCAGCCGCTCACCGTCACCTGATGGCGCGATCCCGCCGACACCCACCGAAACATCCCGCCGACTCGTACCGACCTGCCCCGACAGCGACGGCAACTCACCACCTGCCCGCTGCACCAGCACCATCGCCGCCGGCAGAAGCCCCTCCAACAACGACCGCAGCACCGCATGACTCGACGCCCGGTACTCCCGCACCAGCGCATCCACGAACGGCACGAACACGTCCAGGTCGACCTCGTACTCGTCCCGGCAGTTGTCCACCACACCCGGCGGCAACCCGACCACCGGCGCCACCGCCGCACACGACCGGTAGAACAACTGCGCCACCCGATTCGACGGATTCCACAACGTCAGATCATCAACCTTGAAAAACTGACTCACCCACTCATGATCACAAATGCCTGCCGTCCACCGCGAGGAGGCACATGATGAGCGAAGCGTTCAACTCACACGCGAGGCTGTACGACCTGATGTTCCCGGGCAGCGGGCCCGCGATCGACTTCTACCGGGCCGACGCCAACCGGCACGGCGGGCACGTACCGGAACTCGGCTGCAGCGCCAGACAGTACCGACGTGTTGATGGTGTTGATCAACCGTTGACGGAGGATGACGTCGGCAGGGGAGTAGTACATCTGTACGGCGACCACTCAACCCCGCCCGCCCGATCACCGGGGCAACGACTTCACTGGCCGAATCCGGCATGGAAGAACCAGGTCAAGGCGGCTCAATGCTGACGTCGCCGACATGGGCGTCCGGCGCTACGTCGCTCGCCGGGAAGGGAGTGGTGGTCATTTGCGGAAGCTTGGGTATCGCATTGCGGCCCGAGCCAGCCCGGGCCAGCCCACACAGGCGGACCTGGCCCTAAGTCACGAAATTTCGGACAGAGCGCGTCAGTGAGGCTCGACGCGGTCGGATGCGGAAGGGCCAGCCGGTGCCTGAATCGGGAGGACCGCATTCTTCACCGCGGCAACCGGCGAAATGCCACCGGGAGCGCATCACTGGACGCGTCGGCGTGCAGCCTCACGCCGATCGAACCTGCAAGGGGAAGCAGGGAAGCGCAGAACCAGGCACCTCGCCACAGGAAGTCCGCCGCGTCATTCGCGCGGTTGCGGTAGACCGCCCACCCGAGGCGATCATCGGCCGGGCGCCGATTCCGGCACCGGACAGGCCGTCTCGCAGGCTGAATTTGCCAGGTCGATAATCGATATTATGTCAACCTCGCGGAATCGGGCCGCACACGCGGACGCCGCCGACCCCCGGCAACAACCGGAAACCGGCGGCACCCCGACCACCACCTAACGCTTGAACTCCGTAGTCAGCGAATACAACCGCTCCGCAAGCCGGGACAACTCGTTGGCCGCCGACGCCGTGTTCGACGCACCCTCATGGGTCGTATCGGTCGCCGCCGTCACATCCGACATCGAACGCGAAATGTCACCCGACGACTGAGCCGCCACCGCCACACTGCTGCTGATCGCCTCCGAAGCCGTCGTCTGTGCATCCACCGCCTGATTGATCAACACCTGAATCTCATCGATCCGGGCGATCACCGCCGTGATCCGCGAGATCGCCTCGATCGCGCTCGCCGTATCAGCCTGCATCGCCATCATCTTCGCGTCGATGTCCTCGGTGGCATCCGACGTCTCCCGCGACAACTCCTTGACCTCACCGGCCACCACAGCGAAACCCTTACCCTGCTCACCAGCCCGCGCCGCCTCGATCGTCGCGTTCAAAGCCAGCAGATTCGTCTGCCCCGCGATCGAGTTGATCACGTTGAGAACCGCCGCCACCTCCGCGCTCGACTCCTGCAACCGGGCCATCGTCTGACTCGTCTCCGCAGCCAGCGACACCGCCTCCTGAGCCACCGTGGTCGCCTCGATCACCGCGTTCGAGATGTCATCGATGACCGACCGCAGCCCCTCGGTCGCCCGGGTCGCCGAATCGACGCTCCCACTGACCTCCGCCACGTTGCCCGAAGCACGCTGCGCCTGCTCCGAAGCCACCTGCGCCCCCTCGGAAAGCTGCTCACTGGTCGCCGTCAACTCGGTCGACGCCGCCGACAACGCGCTCGCATTGTCAGTGATCTCGCTGACCGCACCCCGCATCGTCTCCACCACCGCAACCAGACTCCGCGACAACTCCGCCAGCTCATCACTGCCGTCGATGCTCACCTCCGCGGTCAGGTCCTTGGACGCCAGTGCCCGCGCCGCCCGTACCGCCGCATCGATCCGCCGCGAGAGCCGCCGCACCACCAGCACCGCCGCACCACCCAGCGCCAGCGCCGCCACCAGCGCCGTACCCAGCGTCAAAGCCTTCGCACGCCCCGCCGTCGCGTTCGCCGAACCGGTCGCCTCGTCAGCATGCCGCGCGATGACCACCTCCAGCTCCGGCAACGCCTGGTCGAACTCCTGATAGGTCTTCTCGAACGCCGGCCGTGCGGCCGCCGCCGCGCTGCGGCGCGGATCCGAATACGTCCGGCTGGCCAACGTCACCAGCCGCTGCCCCTGCGCCACGAACGCGTCGACCGTGGCGCCCATCGCGTCGACCTGGCCGGCCACCTCCGGCAGGTTGCGCCGCACCCCGTCGAGCCCGTCACGCATCTGCGCCACGTGCACACCCAGCCGGTCCAGCACCTCCTGACGTTCGGTGCTCGAGTTGGTGATCAGAGCGGCCATCACGTCGGCCCGGAACGCCGTACGCGCGGAATCGGCCCGCTGGGCGGCCCGCTGCGCCGCGGCGGCGTCGCGGACGGCGGTATTGCCGTCGATGAGCTGCGACATGCCGAGATACCCGATCCCGCCGGCGGCGAGCACGAGCACGAAGCCCGCGACGGCCAAGGCCAGAACCTGGTGGCGCAGTTTCAAGCGCATGCACATGCCCTCCGAGACGAACCGACGCCCGGGGACATCGGCGCGGGCGGGGGTGGCTTGAGGCTCTCGGGAGACTCAGATCACGGGCCGGCCCGGCGATAGAGACAGCCGACCGGAGTCCTCCGGCGCGTGTCCGCTCGACCCGGAGAGTCGCCCATGCGAAAACTTGCCAGCCTGACCGGCCTCGCCGTCGTTCTCGCGTTGGCCGGATGCGGCACGACCGCCGCGCCCGCAGCCGAGGACCCGCTCGCCGCCGCGCGTGCGCTGGTTCCGGAGGACATCCGGGCGGCGGGCAAGCTGACCGTCGGGTCCGACCTGATGTTCGAGCCGATGGAGTACGTGGAGGGCGGCGAGAAGAAGGGGTTCGACGTCGACCTGGCGGCGGCGGTGGCCGACCGGCTCGGGCTGGGGCTGGAGTTCGTGCAGACGGCCTGGGAGGACCTGCGTCCGCAGGTGATCAGCGGTGGTGTCGACATGGTGATGGCGTCGATGACCGATACCGCCAAGCGGCAGGAGGAGGTCGATTTCGTCGACTACCTCAATGTCGGGTCGTCGATCGTGGTGCGGGCCGATCTGGCGGCGGTGACGACGCTGGCGGACCTGTGTGGGTACCGGGTGGCGGTCCAGGCCGAGTCGATCTACGAGGAGCTGGCGGGCGGTCAGGCCGAGCGGTGTCCGGCGGGCCGGCGGATGCGCCTGGTGGTGGTGCCGGACAGCGAGGCGGCGGTGCATGCCGGCAAGGCGGACGCCTATCTGCACGACTATCCGATCGCGGTGGTGGCGGCGAACAAGGATCCGCAGCTCAAGGTGGTCGGTGAGCAGATCGAGGCGGCGCCGTACGGGATCGCCGTCGCCAAGGAGCGCGCCGGGTTGCGGACCGCGGTCCAGTCGGCGTTGTTCGCGTTGTTCCGGGACGGCACCTATGACGAGTTGTTGAAGAAGTGGAACATCACCGAGGGTGGGCTCAAGACCGGCGCGATCAACGGTGGCGCCTGACGGTCTCCCCGCTCGGTGGCACTGTCGCGGAAAGGGATAATTCGTGCATAATATGCCTTATGCAGCACGAATCGGTTCCTGAGTTGATCGACGAGTTCCTGGATGCCCGTGCCACCCGCAAACCCTCGGTGCACACGCTCTCGGCGTACCGTCGGGATCTGCATCTGGTGTTGCGACTGGCCGAGCCCGCTCCCCTCACCGTGAGTGACCTCTCCCCCCGCGTGTTGCGGGCCGCGTTCGCGCGGTTCGCGGCCTCCCGCTCCCCCGCCTCGGTATCGCGGGCCTGGTCGTCGTGGAATGCGTTCTTCACATTCCTGGTCACCGAGCAGGTGGTGGCGGGAAATCCGATGTCCGCGGTGGACAAGCCACGGCAGTCGGTGCTGGTGCCGAAGCCGTTGCGGGGTGAGGACACGCCGGAGCTGTTGTTACGTGCGGTGAGCAAGACGGACGAGTCGCAGCGCGATCCGTGGCCGGAACGCGATGTGGTGGTGCTGGCCCTGGCGTTGTGCGCCGGTCTGCGGCTGTCGGAGATGCTGGCGTTGCGGGTCGGGTCGGTGATGGGTCGTGACGGTGAGCGGCGGGTGGAGGTGGCCGGCAAGGGTGGGCGGCCGCGGACGGTGCCGATCGAGGATGGCCTGAGTTCGGCGGTGGGGCGTTATCTGGACAGCCGGCGGGTGCGGTTCGGTCGGGTGGGTGCGACCGCTCCCCTGCTGGTGGACCGGCGTGGTGAGCAGTTGCGGCGGGGTGGCCTGCAATATCTGGTGCGGTCGTGTTACCGGCGGGCCGGTGTGAGTGACCGGGTGCCGCGGGGTGCGCAGTTGCATGCGTTGCGGCACACGTTCGCGACGCGGTTGGCGGAGGACGGGGCGAACGCGTCGGAGATCATGCGGTTGCTGGGGCATGCGTCGTTGGCGACGTCGCAGTCGTACATCGAGGTGACGGCGGAGCAGCAGCGTGCGGCGGTGGCAGCGAACCGGACGAATAGGGTGTTGGGTGAGCTGGTGTGACAGAATCCGGGCATGGACGAGGTGAAGTTCAGCCGGCGGTCTCTGTTCGGGCGGGTGCTGTTGGTGGCCGGTGGCGCGGCGACGTTGCTGACGTTGACGGGTTGCCCTGGCGGCGATCAGGACGACGACGATGACGATGACGGCGATGAGGAAGACGACTGAACGGGGCGCGGCTTAGGCCGCGCCCCGTTTCTGTATCGAGGTGGCGCTGCCGGCCCGCGGCGAGCGCCGGTGGGCGATGTCCGCGTTTCGCTTCCGCTTCTTTCTTTCCGGTACGGGTGATGCGGTCCCGTTGTTTTCAGGACCGTTCCGCCCTGCCGCGCGAGCCGGCGGGCACTCCCGCCTGTGCCGCGCCCGCCGGGCTGAGCTCGGTGGCCGGGCAGGCCCAGCCGGCCGTCGCGCCGGCGTGTGCCGCCGCTTCGGCGCTGCCCACTGATCTCCTGCCGCCCGCGTGGCCGTCATCGGAGGGCGGGTAGGCGCACACGATGGCGTCGGCTATGACCGGGGTAGTCGCGCTCGCACGGCCTCTCGTGTGGGAGTGCCACCGCCGCGGCCGGGGGTCACCTCAGGGTGATCCAGTAGTGGCGGAGGTGGCCGTCGTCGGTGGTGAGGGTGCCGCCGTTGCGTTCGATGGTGCGGGCTGAGGCGTGGTTGGCGGTGAGGCAGAGCAGCAGGACGCGGTCGAGGCCGAGGTTCTGGGCGAGGGTGAGGGTTTCGGCGAGGGCCCAGGTGACGAGTCCGCGGCCGCGGGCGGCCGGGCGTACGCCGTACCCGATGTGCCCGGTTTTGGGGTTGAGGTGGTGTTGCAGGGTGATGGCGCCGAGGAGGTGGCCGTCGTCGGTGATCCAGCGTGGGGTGGCGGGGTGGTTGTCGCCGGTGATGCGGTGGATCCAGGTGGTGAAGCCGTCGGGGGTGTCGACGTCGTCGGTGGCGGTGATGCCGAAGCCGTCTTCGTGCTGGCCGGGTCCCCAGTCGTGGCGGCAGTCGAGGAAGGCTGTGTGCATGCGGGTGGTGGGCGGGATGAGCGAGGGCATGGGCGCTAGTCAATCGTGGCGGTGGAGCCTTCGGGGTTGCGGCCTCCGTCGGTGAGTTCAGCGGCCTGCCGGGTGAGGTGGCGGCGCTGGGCGGGGTCGGTGGTGAGTTCGGCGGCGCGCCGGTAGGCGGTGGCGGCTTCGGTGTGGTGGCCGAGTTGGCGCAGCAGGTGGGCGCGGGTGGCGTGGTAGACGTGGTAGCGGTCGAGTTCGGGGAGGGCGTCGAGGCCGGCTTGGGGTCCGTGGACTTCGGCGACGGCGATGGCGCGGTGGATGGCGACGACCGGTGTGGGGGTGAGGGTGTGGAGGTGGTCGTAGAGGGTGAGGATCTGGGGCCAGTCGGTGGGGGCGCTGCTGGTGTGGACGGCGTTGATGGCGGCCTGGAGTTGGTAGGGGCCGGGCCGGTCGCGGCGTAGGCAGGTGCGGACGAGCCGGTGTCCTTCGTCGATCATGGCGGGATTCCAGCGGGTGCGGTCCTGGTCGGCCAGCAGGACGAGGTCGCCGTCGGTGGTGGTGCGGGCGGGGCGGCGGGCTTCGGTGAGCAGCATGAGGGCGAGCAGGCCGGTGACTTCGGGTTCGTCGGGCATGAGGTCGGCGAGGATGCGGGTCAGGCGGATCGCCTCGGTTGCGGTGCGTTCCCCGTTGAAGATCAAGTACAGGGCGAGGAGTACGGCGGGAAGGCGCGCGGGCAGGTCGGCGTCTTCGGGGACGCGGTAGGGGATGCCGGCGTCGCGGATCTTGGCTTTGGCGCGGGTGAGGCGCTGGGCCATGGTGGTCTCCGGGACGAGGAAGGCGTGGGCGATCTCGGGTGTGGTGAGGCCGCCGAGCAGCCTGAGGGTGAGGGCGATGTGGGCGGCCGGGGCGAGGGCCGGGTGGCAGCAGGTGAAGATGAGCCGGAGCCGGTCGTCGGGTACCGCTGCGGCGTTGTCGTCGGGTTCGGTGGGCCAGAGTTCGTGGGCCTGGGTGTGTTTGTGCCGGCGGGTGGTGTCGCGGCGTAGCCGGTCGATGGCGTGGTGGCGGGCGGTGGTGATGATCCAGCCGGCGGGGCTGGGTGGGATGCCGTCGCGGGGCCAGGTGTGCAGGGCGGTGGTGAAGGCGTCCTGGACGGCGTCTTCGGCGAGGTCGATGTCGCCGAAGGTGCGGATGAGGACGGACACGGCCCGGCCGTACTCGGTGGTGAAGATTGTTGCGAGGGTGTCGGTCATGGCCGTGTCCGCGGGTTTCAGCCGGTGAAGGCGATGGGGCGGACCTCGATGGGCAGGCCGGTGATGCGGGCCATGCGGGCGGCCCAGGCGAGGGCGGCGTCGAGGTCGGGGGCGTTGATGGCGGTGAAGCCGCCGAGGTGTTCTCTGCCTTCGGCGTAGGGGCCGTCGGTGAGCAGGGGTTCGCCGTTGTTGTCGCGGACGACGGTGGCGGTGGCGGTGGGGTGCAGGGCGGTGGTGTAGAGCCAGGCGCCGGTGGCTTTCATCTCGTCGTTGAGGGTGGCGAGTTCTTTCATGATCGGTTCGAGGGTTTCGGGTGGGGGCGGGTCGCCGACGGGCTGGTACATGGCGAGCAGGTACTGGCGCATGGTGTGGCTCCTCGTCGTGTGTGCGGGCTCTTTCGTGGTCTACACGAACGGGCTGGGCCGGATACGACATTCGGGGCCGGGATTTCGCAGGGAAAAATGCCGGGCCGCGCAGGTGCGCGGCCCGGCATGGGAGAGAGGGCGGTCAGGCGAGGGTGATCTGGACGTCGACGTTGCCGCGGGTGGCGTTGGAGTAGGGGCAGAGCTGGTGGGCGGCGTCGAGCAGGGCCTTGGCGGTGGTCTCGTCGAGGCCGGGCAGTTCGGCTTCGATGGTGGCGGTGAGGCCGAAGCCGCCGGTGGGCAGCGGGCCGATGCCGACGTCGACGGTGATGGCGGTGTCGGTGAGGGTGATTTTCTGGTTGGCGGCGACGCGCTTGAGGGCGCTGTGGAAGCAGGCGGCGTAGCCGGCGGCGAAGAGCTGCTCGGGGTTGGTGAGCTGGCCGCCGGGGCCGCCGAGCTCCTTCGGGATGGCGAGGTCGAGGTCGAGGACGCCGTCGCTGGAGCGGACGTGGCCGCTGCGGCCGTCGCCGGTCGCGGTGGCGGTGGCGGAGGCGGTGTAGAGGGCGGTCATTGTTCGCCTTTCGGAGGGGTGGTGGCCCGGCCGCGGGCGCGGCTGAGCAGGTGGTGCAGTTGGGTGAGCTCGTCGAGGGTGAGCCCGGTGGCGCAGACGAGTTGCTGGGTGAGGTCGCCGACGGCCTCTTGGAGGGCGAGGCCGGTGTCGGTGGGGTGGATGACGACGGTGCGTTCGTCGTGGGTGCCGCGTTCGCGGCGGATGTGGCCCTGGGTTTCGAGGCGTTTGAGCAGTGGCGAGAGGGTGCCGCTGTCCAGGCGCAGGGTGCGGCCGAGGTCACGCACGGTGGTGGGGCCGTCGTGCCAGAGCACGCGCAGGACGAGGTATTGGGGGTAGGTGAGGCCGTGCGGGTCGAGGTGGGGGCGGTAGAGGGAGGTCATGGCGCGGCTGGCCGCGTAGAGCTGGAAGCAGATCATCTGGTCCAGGGCGGTGCTCTCACGCATGCCAGGAACAGTAGTGCCCAACTTAGTTGTGCACAACTGAATGGTGCCGCCTGTCACCACCGTGTGTGATCATGCGGCCATGTCGTCCATCCGCTTCCTCAAACTCTCCCCCACCGTGCTGACCGCACTGGTGGCCGGAGACCTCGACGCCGCCAGCACGGCGGCCGGTCACCCGCTGAGCCACTACCTCGTCGAGGAGAGCTGGCTCTGGGAGATACGCCTCGACGACATCGGCCGTGATCCGGAGGCCGCCGACTGGATCGCCCGCGCCGCCGTCGCCGAACCCGAGGGGATCGTCGTCGGGCACGGCGGGTTCCACGGGCCACCCGACGGCGAAGGGGTGGTCGAGGTCGCGTACTCGGTCGATCCGGCCCACCGGCGGCGCGGGCACGCCAAGGCCATGCTCGCCGCACTGCTGGCGCGCGCCGACGAGGACCCGCGGGTCTCCGCGGTCCGGGCCAGCATCCGGCCGGACAACGCCGGCTCCCGGGCGGTGATCGCCGGATTCGGCTTCCGCAAGGTCGGTGAGCAGTGGGACCCGGAGGACGGTCTCGAAGACGTCTGGCTGCGCCCGGCGGCCTGAAGCGCCGCCGGGGCCGTCGCACCTGATCAGTGCGGCGGCCCCGGCGGGTGGATCCTGTTCACGCGGCGGCGGCCAGGCGCTGCCCGTGCAGGTCGGTGGCCGACAGCCGGCTGCTCATCGTGCTGCGCGCGGCGATCTGCGCGACGTAGCCGGCCCGGCGGCGGGCCGCGCAGCCGTCCCTGCCGGCCGGGGCGTCGGTCTGCTCCATGTGCCGGGACAAGCCGTCGCGCAGCAGCGCCAGCGCCTCGGTGCGCAGCTGCGACACCCGTGACTCGGTCACCCCCAGGTCGACGGCGACCTCCGACAGCGGCCGCTCCTGCAGGAACGTCGCCTCCACCACGCGCCGCAGCCGCTCCGGCAGGACCGCGACCGCGTCGTGCAGGTAGCCCAGCCGCTCCCGGTGCAGCAGCAGCTCCTCCGGGTTCATCGCGGTCTCGGTGACCATGTCGTCGGCGCCCGTGGTGAAACCCTGCAACGACAGCACGGCGGCACGCTGCACGTCGTCGTCGACGCTGGACAGCTCGCCGACCGCGACACCGAGCAGCTCGGCCAGCTCCTCCGGCGTCGGGGTACGGCCCAGCTGCCGGGTCAGCTCCTCGCGTGCCACGTCGGCGCGGCGGGCCCGGGCCCGTACCGACCGGCTGGCCCAGTCCATGCTGCGCAGCTCGTCGAGCAGGGCGCCGCGCACCCGGACCGCGGCGAACCGGCCGAACGGGATGCCGCGCTCGGCGTCGTACGCCTGGGCGGCGGTGACCAGCGCGGCGTAACCGGCGGAGGCCAGATCGTCGCGGTGCACGTGCGGCGGCACCTTGAACAGCATCTCGCGGACCACGTGACCGACCAGCGCCATGTTGTCGCGGATGAGCTGCTCCTGGTCGCGGGTGACGGACTTCGGCTGGGCGGTGGCGGTCATTTCGAATCCCCCTGTGTCGGCTGACCGGCTGACACAGGGAACTTTTCGTTGCTACGGGTGCAGCTTGCGGGCACTCTCGGTTGCCGCTCGGGTGCACCCGTACTTTCTTCTCAAGTCGGCGTTCGCGCCGTCACCGCGCCGGGGTGGGTGCGCCCGACGGCTCCTGGGGGCCGGCGATCACGACCTCCTCGACGGCGGCCTTGAACAGGTCGAGGGGGCCGCCCTCGGGTTCCTGCTCCTCGAGCAGGGCGAGCAGCATGTGCCCGGTGCCGACGCGGTCGTGGCCCAGCCGCAGGGCCTCGCGGAAGGTCAGCTCGAGCGCCTTGCGGGCGCGGGCGTCGAACGGGATCAGTGGCCGTGGTTCGGCGTCGCCGGGCGGTGCGGTGACCGCGGCGCGGACCTCGTCGAGGCTGCGGCCCTGGGCGGTGACGGCCTCCGCGGCCAGCGAGCCGGGCTGGTCGAGCAGGCCGAGGACCAGGTGGCCGGGGGTGATCTCGGGGTGGCGCAGCCGGGCGGCGTGGGCCATCGAGGCGACCACCGCGGCGCGGGCGGGGTCGGTGTAGCGGTGGAAGCCGGCGGACGGGTCGGGGCCGTCCTTGGGCGGCACGAACCGTTTCTGGGCGGCCTGCTTGCTGACGCCGAGGCTGCGGCCGATGTCGGTCCAGGAGGCGCCGGAGCGGCGGGCCTGGTCGACGAAGTGGCCGATCAGGTGGTCGGACAGCTCACCGAGGTAGTCGCCGAGCACGACGGCGCCGGTGAGGCGGTCGAGCGGGTCGTCGGGGTGGTTGGTGTTGATCGCGGTGATCAGGTCGTCGAGGCGTACCGTCGTCGTCATGCCGTCAACCTTAGGTTGACGGCATGACGGTCGTCAACTCAAAGTTGACGCTGTCGGCCGCGTTTGCCGAGCGGAATCTCCGACATGTCGACGGTCTGCGAGGTGATCCGCTTGAAGCCGTACCCGCGCTCGGTCATCCACGCCGCCGCCTTGGCCTCGGAACGCGCCGTCACCTTCGCGACCTCCCGCTCGTCGTCGACCTGCTCGGCGAACCGGAAGCAGAAGAACGGCCGCGCGGCCAGGTCGTAGGTGAGATGACCGTCTTCGGTGTACTCCACGGCGAGGATGTCGGCGTGCTGGTCACCGACGGCGATCAGCTCGGCCTTCTGGGCGTCGGACAGGTTGTCGAAGGATCCGCGAACGGTGACGCGGATCGTGCGGCTGGTGCTCATCGCGCCAGTATCGGCCTCACCGGAGCTCCGCTCGAACGAATTCCCGGGCCCCGCGCAGCCGCACGCTCAGCAGTTTCTCCGCCCGGTCGGTGACCAGCCGCAGGTCGGCGGGCCGTCGCAGGCCCAGCTCGGCGAGACCGGCCGCCGGGATCGCGCCCGGATCCAGGCCGTCGCGCCGCGCCACCAGCACCCCCAGGTCGTAGCGGCTGATCACATCGGCCCCGGCCACGTTGAGCACCCCGGCGTAGTCACCGGCGGCCAGCTCCAGCAGCGCGTCGGCCAGATCGTCGAGGTGCACCGGCTTACGGATCTCGTCGGTGAACAGCGCGCCCGCCACGCGGCCCGCGATCAGGTCGTGGGTCAGGATCTCATGGGCGCCGCGCCCGTCGCCCAGGATGATCGAGGTACGGACGATCGCCGCCTGAGGATCGACGGCACGCACCGCGGTCTCGGCCGCCGCCTTGGCCGCCCCGTACGCGTACACCGGATCGGGCAGCGCCTGCTCGTCGTACTCCCCCTGCCGGCCGGAGAAGATCGCGTCACTGGACACGTGCACCAGCCGGATCCCGGCCGCGGCCAGCGCCACATGGGCGGCCCCGTCGGCGGTGGCCGGCCAGTCGTTGCGGTCCCGGCCGGCCGCGGTGTGCACGATCGCGTCCGGGCGCACCTGCGCCACCACCCGCCGTACGTCGGCGAGATCCCGGATGTCCAGGCGCACCGGCGACGCCGTCAGCGACGCGCCGACCGGATCGAAACCGGCGGCCGCCGCACGGGCCATCACCCGCCGGCCGAGGGACCCGGTGGCGCCGGTGACCAGCAGCCGCCGCATCACGCCGCCACCCTGACCCGCAGCGGCACGTCACGCAGCACCGCCCACAGCAGCGCCCAGCCGGCCGCCACCGCCACGACCGTGACCGCGGCGATCTCGGGCGCGCTGGTCAGCCCCCACCGGGTGAACGGCAGGCTGAGGAAACCGTTGGCTCCCCCGCTGACGCTCAGCAGCACCGCGGCCGGCAGCAGCGCCAGCAGACCACCGCCCTCGTCCCGGTAGAAGGCGCCGCCGAGCAGCGCGCCGGTCATCATCCAGACCGTCAGCATGCTCACATACGCCAGCAGGATCATCGGGTAATCGCCGGCCTCGAACACCCGCTGATCCTGCAACGTACGGGCCCAGCCGGCCGCGCGGTAGACCACCGCCTCCACCGCGTACGCGCCGGTGACCACGACGGCGAGCAGGCCCGCCGTCACGAGCTGGAAGACCGGGTGCTGCGCCAGGAACTCCCGGCGGGTCCGGCCGTGGGTCAGCACCGTGGACAGCAGGGCGGCGGCACTGTAGCCGTAGCCGGCGGCCAGCCACGGCAGCACCTGGCCGGTGATGTCCACCGCCGACACGGTGACCTCGGTGAACATCGCGGCCACCGCCACGATCACGGCGACCAGCAGGTAGACGCCGAGCAGAAAGCCCACCAGCACGACGGTGTGACTGGACAGCAGATGACGCAGGATCGGCCAGCGGTTCACCTCAGACACCTCCGGTCAGGTGGATGAACAGGTCCTGGACGGCCACCGGGCCCAGTTGCAGACCGTGCAGGCGGGCCGCCTGGCGGTCCTGTTCGGCCAGCGCGCCGTAGACGGTGACCTCCTTGGTCGGGCCCAGGCTGCGCTCGCCGAGCACGGTCAGGCCGGTGACGAAGTCGTCGACCAGCGTCGCCGGGCCGGTCACCGCCACCCCGCGGGTGCGCAGATCGTCGACGTCCTCGCGCAGCAGCAACCGGCCCCGGTGCAGGATCAGCACCTGCTCGAACAGCGGGCTCTGCTCCTCGATCAGATGGGTGGACAGCAGGAACGTGCGCGGATGGGCCACGTAGTCGGCCAGCAGCTCGTCGGCGAAGATCCGCCGGCCGGGCGCGTCCATGCCCAGATGGGCCTCGTCGAACATGGTCAGCGGGGCACGCGACGCCAGGCCGACGACGATGCCGAAGGCCGAACGCTGCCCACGCGACAGGCTGCCGAGCGTCTGCCGGCGCGACAGGCCGAAGCGGTCGAGCAGCGCGGCCGCGTACCCCTGATCATGGGTTTTGCGCAGTGCCCGGGCCATGTCGAGGATGTCGCCGAGCCGGTCGATGCCGTCGCCGAGGCCGCCGTCCTCGCGGATCAGGCAGATCCGGGAGGTGGCGCGCGGGTTCTCGAAGACCGGCTCGCCGTCCAGCAGCACCCGGCCGGAGCTGGGTTTGCGGAACCCGGCGAGGGCGGACAGCAGGGTGGTCTTGCCGGCGCCGTTGCGGCCCAGCAGGCCGTAGATGCGCCCGGCGGGCAGATCCAGGTCGAGGGCGTCCAGGGCGGTGGTCTCGCCGTAGCGCACGCACAGGTCGGTGGTGGTGATCATCGGCCGTCTCCCGGGGAGGTGAGCTGGTGGATGCGGGCCACGATGTCGGCGACCGGGATGCCCAGCGCGCGGGCCTCGGCGATCATCGGCTCGAGCACCTCGCCGAAGAAGCGCTCCCGCCGCCGGTCACGCAGCCGCCGCTGGGCTCCGGCGCAGACGAACATGCCGACGCCGCGCCGCTTGTAGATGACGCCCTCGTCGACGAGCTGCTGGAAGGCCTTCGCGGCGGTGGCCGGGTTGATGCGGTAGTAGGCCGCGTACTGGTTGGTGGACATCACCTGCTGGTCGTCGGCGAGCACCCCGCGCAGCACGTCGTCCTTGATCTGGTCGGCGATCTGCCGATAGATCGGGCTGCGATCGTCGAACATCTCAGCCCCTTCGGTTGGTTACTTCACCAAAGAACCATAGAGCTTAAAGTCCGACCGGTACATGCCGATGGAGGGTCATGAGGAACTTGACCATCGGAAGGCGACTCGGAGTCGGATTCTCCGTCGTCGTGCTCACCACGGTCGCGTTGGTGGTGACCGGTGTCGTGCAAGTTAACAAGATCAACGACAAGCTCACCGTCATCAACGACCAGAACGCCGTCAAACAGCGGTACGCCATCAACTTCCGGGGAAGCGTGCACGACCGTGCGATCGCGCTGCGCGACCTCGTCCATGCCACCGCGAACGGCGAGGTCGCCGCCGAGAAGACCGAGATCGAGGAGCTGGCCGCCAAATACGCCGAATCCGAGACGAAGATGAACGACATCTTCGCCGACGAGTCGATGGTCAGCCCCGCCGAGAAGGACGCCCTCGACGGGATCAACGAGGTCCAGGCACAGACCCTCCCCCTGGTCGACCAGGTCACCGAGCTGCGCGAGACCGGCCGCACGGCCAAGGCCGTCGCCCTGCTCAACGCCGAGGCCAAACCGGCCTTCACCGAATGGCTCCGCGTGATCAACGTGTTCATCGACCTGGAGGAGTCGATGAACCAGCAGGAGACCGCCACCGCCCGCGGCATCGGCGACGACTTCCGGACGCTGATGATCCTGCTGCTGGCCGCCGCCATGGCCGTCGCCGCCGCGATCGCCTGGTGGGTCACCCGCAGCATCACCCGCCCGCTCGGCCAGGCCGTCGACGTGCTCGCCTCGGTCGCCGACGGCGACCTCACCCAGCGCCTCGACAACCGGTCCGCCGACGAGGTCGGCCAGATGAGCCGGTCGATGAACACCGCCCTGGACTCCATCGGCGCCGCCATGCGCGGCCTCGCCGACGGCACCGACACCCTGGCCATCACCAACGAGCGCATGGGCCGGCTGTCCGTGCAGCTCGCCGACGGCGCCCGGGAATCGTCGATGCAGGCCGACCTGGTCGCCGCCTCCGCCGACGAGGTGTCACGCAACGTGCACACGGTCTCCGCCGGCTCCGAGGAGATGGGCGCCTCCATCCGGGAGATCTCCACCAGCGCCAACGAGGCCGCCATCGTCGCCTCCCGCGCCGTCACCGCGGTGCAGACCACCACCGCCTCGGTGTCGCGGCTCGGCGCCTCCAGCCGGGAGATCGGCGACGTCGTCAAGACGATCACCAGCATCGCCGAGCAGACCAACCTGCTGGCCCTGAACGCCACCATCGAGGCCGCCCGGGCCGGCGAATCCGGCAAGGGCTTCGCGGTCGTCGCCGGCGAGGTCAAGGACCTGGCCCAGGAGACCGCCCGGGCCACCGAGGACATCGCCCGCCGGGTCCAGGCCATCCAGGCCGACACCGCCGGCGCGGTCACCGCGATCAGCGAGGTCGCCGAGGTGATCGAGCAGATCAACGAGTACCAGACCACGATCGCGTCCGCGGTGGAGGAGCAGACCGCCACCACCAACGAGATCAACCGCAGCGTCTCCGAGGCGGCCGGCGGCTCCGGCCAGATCGCCGCCAACATCGGCAACGTGGCATCGGTCGCCCGCAACACCACCGACCTGGTCAACCAGTCCGACCAGGCCGTACAGGAACTCGGGCAGGTCACCGGGGAACTGCGCACGCTGGTGGCGAAGTTCCGGTTCTGACACCGGTTCGACGAAAAAAGGGGCCTCCCCGAATGGGGAAGCCCCTTTTTGACACCTCACCACGGCGCCGCGGCCGGTACCGGACGGCCCAGGTACTCAAGGGGGCGGCCGGCGGCACCGGCCGCGGCGAGCTGACGCCATATTGCTTGATCATGATGACTGTCGCATCTGGCCAATCACCTAGGGGGTGCCACCGCGTCTACGTAGTAGCCGGTATGGTGCGCCGATGATCGGGGACCACAGCGGCGAACTGCCGCTCGATCTGAGCCCGTTCGTCGGCCGCGACGACCTGCTCGCCGCCGTGACCGAGCGACTGCGCCGGACCCGGCTGCTCACTCTGACCGGTCCCGCCGGCGTCGGCAAGAGCCGGCTGGCCCTGCGCGCCGCCGTCCGGCTCGGCCGCGTCCGCTACGCCGACCTCGCCACCGGCGCCCCACTGTGGGCACACCTCGCGGCCGCCCTCGGCATCCCCGACCACGACACCGCCCACCCCGACGCGGTCTTCGCGCACCTCGCCGGGCTGCCCACCGTCCTCATCCTGGACTCCTGCGACCGGATCCCCGGGGCCGCCGACGCCACCACCGCGCTGCTGCGCGCCGCACCCGGGCTGCGGATCCTGGCCACCGGACGCCGGCGGCTCGGCATCGACGGCGAGTACGCACTGCCCGTACCCCCGCTGGGTCCGCCGGACGCGGTCCGGTTGTTCCTCGACCTCGCCGAAGCCGGCGGCGTCGCCGCGACCGCGCTGACCGACCGGGCGGCCGTCGAACGGCTCTGCACCGAACTCGACGGACTGCCGCTGGCGATCAAACTCGCCGCCGACCGCGCCCGCACCATGTCCCTGACCGAACTCACCGAACACACCGCCGACCGGTTCACCCTGCTGCCCGGCCTGCGCACCGCCGTCGACCTCAGCCACCGGCAGTGCACCCCGCAGGAACGGCAACTGTGGGCCGCCTGCTCGGTGTTCGCCGCCCCGTTCACCGCGGCCGCCGCACCCGGCGACCTCGACGGGCTGGTCGACAAGTCGGTGCTGACCGCGGCCACCGACACCCACCCGGCCCGGTTCACCATGCTGCGCACCCTGCGCGCCTACGGCCTCGAACAACTCGGCGACACCGCCGGCGCCGCCCGCGACCGGCACCGCGACCACGTCCGCGACACCCTGGCCGCCGCCGCCGACAGCTGGTTCGGCACCCGGGAACTGAGCGTGCTGACCGCCGTACGCGACGAACTGCCCGACATCGTCGCCGCCATCGACCACAGCCTCGCCACCGGCGCCGACCACGACGCCCACACCCTGGCCCGGGACCTGATCCGCACCCGCGCCCCGTTCGTGTTCGGGTTCCTCGACGTCGCCGTCACCCAGTTGGGCCGCACCCGCGACCTCGACGGCGACCCGCTCGCCACCGCCCGCGCCGTCTTCGCCGGCGACCGGCACACCGCCCCGCTGCTGGCCGCGATCGGCGCCGCCTTCACCGGCGATGCGAACGCGCGCGATCTCGCCGCCGACTGCCGGCGACGAGCCGAGACGGCCGGCTCCCCGGTGGCCCTGACCTGGGCGCTGTGGGCCACCGCCCTGGCCTGCCACCGCGACGGCGACCAGGACACCGCCGCCGGGCTGCTCACGACGTGCCTCGACACGCAACGGTCCTTCGACGACCGGTGGGGCCAGGCGTGGAGCATCGAACTCGCCGCCTGGATCATCGCGGCCCGCGGCGACGACACCGACGAGGCCGGCCGAGCCGCCTGGCTGCTCGGCGCCGCCACCGCCCGGCACCGCGGCCTCGGCATCGACCTGACCGGCATCCGGGCACTCGACGACGCCCGCACCCGGGCCCGGGACCGCATCGAGACGCTGCTCGGCCCGGACACCACCGCCGCCGAGACGGCCGCCGGCGAACAGGGCCACGACCACGCCATCCGCATCGCGCTGGGCGAACCCGTCTCCCGCCGCGCGTCCGCCCCACCCGGCGGCGGCCTCACCACCCGCGAACGAGAGATCGCCGGCCTGGTCGCCGAAGGGCTCACCAGCGCCCGGATCGGGGCACGGCTACGGATCAGCGCCCGTACCGTCGACACCCACATCCGCAACATCGGCGCGAAACTCGGCCTGGCCAACCGGGCCGCCATCGCCGCCTGGGCATCCTTGCGCTGACCTACTGGCCGCCGCGGTTGATCGCCCGGCCCGCACCGGCCACCACGGTGGTCGCCAGGATCCAGCCGGCCGCCATCACCGCCAGCGTCACCGCCTTGTCCACGCCGACCGGATCCCACGCCTTGTCATGACCCAGATCCACCAGCGGCACCAGCACATCCACGCTGTACAGGAACGGATCCCAGGTCGGCGACTCGTCCGGCTTCACCGCCCGCAACGGACCCGACCAGGCGAACCAGCCGGTACTCGCCGCCACCACCGCCAGCAGCCACAACAGCGCCCGGCCCGGCCGGTAACCGAACCCGATCGTCACGTTCTGCACCGCACCCCACAGCGCGCCCAGCCGGCCCTTCGCCCGGTGCCGCAGCCGTTCGCGCACCACCAGCACCTGCCGGGCCTCCTGCTCCCGGCCGTCGCGCCGCAACGCCGCCGCCAACTGGTCGTACGGCCCCAGCGCGGCCCCCGTCGTGAACCGCGCCATCCAGTCCAGACGCTGCCCGGCCGTCCACCCGTCCACATCCTCCGACCGGCGGGTCAACCGCTCATAGGTGAGCCCGTCCAGCTCCACCCGGCAACCGCTAGGCCAGTTCACCGGATCGTCGACCAGCCGCCCCACCCGGGCGTCACGCAGACTGATCGTCCCCGTCGACTCCGCCGCCGGCCGCAACGTCAGCATCCGCGCCTGCGTCTCGATCAGCAGCAGCGCATGCCGGCCCGCACGGCCGCGCAGCACCGCCCGCTGCAACGTGATACTGCCGGCCACCCGGGCACCGATCAGGTTGACCTCGCCGTCAGCGACCAGATCGTGGCTGAAGAACCCACCCCCGACCACCATCCCGCCGGCATTGACGGCCGCCCCGGTGTCCGCCGCCGCACCACACCTCGACCTGGTCAGATCCACGTTCCCGCCGACCCGGGAACCGGCCAGCCGCAACCCCTGCCCGACCGTCGCGTCCCGGATGATCACACCGCCGCCGACCTCGGCCCGCTGCAGATAGACCGAACCCTGCACGACACTGCGATCCAGCTCCACGGTCCCGTCGATACGGGCCGGCAACATCCAGATGTCGCCACCGACGCTCAGATCCCGGCCCGCGAAGTCACCCGCCACCCGCAGCCCGTCGGCCTCGATCCCGGGCAGCACACACTCGTCCAGGTTCACCGACAACAGCTCGGCGTGATCCAGGCACAACTCCCGCTCGAACACACACCGCCGCAACCGGACCGGCGCCTCGATCCGCATGCCGGTCAGATCCAGGGCGCCGGTGATCCGCGCATTGGCCAGATCCAGGCGGCCCGGCCCCCGCAACAGCCCGGCCAGAAACGCCGCCTCCACGGTCCGGCCGGCCAGATCCAGGCGCGTACCGGCCCGATAGGCGCGGCGCACCCGGCTTTTGATCGTCACCCGCCGATCTAAGCAAACCCTTTCCGGTACGGGCTACGCGCTCTACCGGGACCAGACCCGCGAGCACCTGCCACCGGCGGGCCGCGGCGCGCCCACCGGCGCGAATCGGTGGTCCAGGCCTGCCACCATGATCGAATGCACCCGACCGCAGCCGACCTCGCCCACCTGATCCGCGACACCGGCCGCGTCCGCGTCCTGACCGATCCGTCCACCCCACTCGCCGACCTCACCCGCTACGAGGCCGTGACCTCACTGGTCGAGGCCCTGCGCGCCGACCCGCACGCTGACGTGATGGACTGGATGCAGTGGCCCGACCTGTGGCTCGAACTCCACGACGTCGACAGCCGTCCCCTGGTCACCCTGGGCCTGCTGAGTCCGGACTGGATCCGCTGGGACCCGCACGGCGACTTCCGCCTGGCCGACCACACCGCCCTGACCACGTGGCTGTCCACCTGGACCGCCCGGGGCTGATCAGCGCACGACTTTCGTTCGGGGTGAGCTCGCGTGGCAGGTCTGCCCGGCGGGCGCGGCACAAGGCCCGCCGGGCAGACGATCGCGAATCTTGTACGGCGGGTTCGCGTAGCCCGTACCGGAGAAAGGTTTTAGGAACGCACGACGGCCTGGATGGTGTCGAGGGCCTTGAGCCGCTCGGCGCCCGTGCCGAGCAGGCCGTCCGGGATGATCAGCTCGTCGAGGCCGATCGCGCGGTAGCCGTCGACGGTGCGGGCGATCTCGGAGGCGGAGCCGCCGTAGACCGGGACCGGCAGGTGCTGCGGCAGCGGGCCGTCGGCGACGACCAGCGCCTGCGCGGTCCGGCCGATCGCGCGAGGGTCGCGGCCGACGGTGGCGCAGTGCTCGTCGAGGATCCGCGACTTGTGGGCGATCGTGTCCGGCAGGCCCCACGTGTTCCACAGGTCGGCGTATTCGGCGACGACCTTGAGCATCCGTTTCTCGCCCTTGGCGCCGATCAGGATGGGCAACGGGTCCTGGACCGGCTTGGGTTCGCAGACCGCGCCGGTGAGCTGGTAGTACTCGCCGGTGAAGTCGGTGGTCGGGGTGCGCAGCAGGCCGTGCCACACCTGCAACGCCTCGACGAACCGGTCCAGCAGCTGTTTCACCGGGGGCAGGTCGATGCCGTACTGGTGGTGTTCGTTGACCTGCCAGCCGGCGCCGACACCGAAGACGAACCGGCCGCCGGTGATGTGGTCGACGGTGGCGGCCATGTTCGCCAGCACCGCCGGATGCCGGTAGGTGTTGCCGTAGACGAGCGTGCCGATGCGCACCCGCGGGATCGCCGCGCCCAGGGCGGCGGCCAGCGAACCGGCCTCCAGCATCGGAGTTTCGGGCCGTTGGCCGATCGGCAGGTTCGGCATGAAGTGGTCGGCGATGTAGACGCCGTCCCAGCCGGTGTCGGCCGCATGCCGGGCCACCTCCAGGATGCCGGCGTACGGCTGGGACGCGCTGGGCCAGATCGAGAGTCGCATGATCGAAACCTTGCCAGACCACCCGTACGGGTGGCGGCGCGGTTCACCTAGGATGCCCGCCATGCGGGCGAACGGGGAGACGGCAATCGTTCCCATGAGGGCGATGACCGGGGGCGAGACCCTGGACGCCGCGGTGGCGCTGCTTCGGCAGCGGGCACTGCCGCTGCTCGCCGTGGCCGCGCCCCTGGCGATTCTCGAGCAGGCGGTGCTGTTCGTCTGGCGGGCGATGCTGGATCTGGACCCGCCGATCTACTGGCCGGACGAGCCGTCCCTGCCCTGGTGGATGATGATCTCCGCCGGGTTCGCCATGGAGGCGTTCGTGATCGCGCTGCTCGGCGCGTACGCGGGCGCCGCCGCCGGCCCGGCGCTGCTCGGCCGGACGGTCTCGCACTTCGAGGTCTGGCGCCGCTACCGGCCGCTGGCGGCGATCCCGCTCGCCCTCGTGCTGGGCGCCGTGGCGTACGCGGCCACGTTCGGCGGCTTCCTCGGGCTGATCCTGATCTGGGCGCTGTTCGGGCTGGCCCCGGCCGTGCTCACGTTCGAACGGGCCCGGAACCCGATGATCGCCGTCGGCCGGTCCGCGGCCCTGTCGACCCGGGCCGGGATGCGCGCCGGTGGGTTGCGGCTGCTCGGCTACGGCGTGTGGCTGGCGATCCGGTTCGCGCTGGGCACCGGCTGGACGGCGGTCGCCGAGACGCTGGGCACGATCCCGGGGTCGCAGACGTGGATGGTGTGGGCGGTGCCGGCCGCGTGGGCGTTCGCCAACACGATCGCCTACGCGGCGCTGGCCTGCCTGGACGCGGTGCTGGTGGCGGAGACACGGATTCGTACCGAAGGGCTGGACATCGCGGTGGGCCGGGCCCGCAGCCGCGGCGAGGACGGGACGGCGGCACTGGTGGTGGCCAAGCGATGAGAGGGTACGACGAGTTCCTGGGCCGGGTCTTCGAGGTGATCCCGCCCGGCCTGATGCTGTTGATCCTGCTCGCGGTGACCGGCCTGGTCGCGGCGCTCTGGTACTGGCATCCGGCGTGGGTGTCGTGGCGGTTGCCCCGATTCACCTGGAAAAAGCCGAGCTGGAAGCGGTGGCGCCGCAAGAAGAAGGCGAAGCACGGGAAGAAGAAGGAACCCGTTCTCAAATCGGCCAAAGCAGATAAGAAGCGCAAAGAAACAAAAGCCCCGGCTCTGGTACGGCAGTCGACGGCTGACCGGCTGGCCTCCGAGGGCCGCTACGCCGAAGCCATCCGCGAACGCCTGCGCGACACCGTCGCCGACCTCACCCGCGCCGGCGTGATCGACCCCGAACCCGGCACCACCGCCGCCGAACTGACCACCGCCGCGAGCACCGGCCGCCCGCGACTCAGCCCCCCGCTGACCGGCGCCACCGGCCTGTTCTCCGAGATCTGGTACGGCCACCGCCCGGCCGGCCGCGGCGAGGACGAGAAGATGCGGGAGATGACCGCCGAGGTGCGCGCCGCCCTGCAACCCGGACCGGGAGCCGACCGATGAAACGCTGGATGCGGGTCGCGATCCCGTTCGGGCTGCTGACCGCCGCGGTCACCGGCACCCTGATCGTGCACGCCGTCGAACAACCCGACCCCGACGACCCCGAATACCTGACGCCGGTGCACGTCCAGCAGATCAGCGGCGGCACCCTGGCCGAACGCCTGGTCGCCGAGGGCGTCACCGTCGAGCGAGCCACCACCACCGAGCAGGCCGTCAGCGCCGTCACCAAGGCCGGCCGGGCCACCCTGTTCCTCTCCACCCCCGACCTGGCCGACCTGCCCGAGCTGCGGAAACTGCCGCGCGGCACGAACATCGTCGCGGTCGCCCCGTCCGAGCTGACACTGCGCCGCATCGACTGGCCGGTCACGGTCGAGGGCAGCCACTGGACCAGCACGGTCACCGACCCCGGCTGCGCCGACCCGGTCGCCGCGGCCGCCGGCCCGGCCGCCGTGCTGCGCACCGAGTACCAGGCCGACGTCGGCACCACCTGCTACGCCGGCGGACTGGTGTCGTTCAGCCACAACGGCCTGTTCGTGACGGTGGCCGGCTCCCCCGACCCGTTCCGCGACGACCGGATCGCCGAGCACGGCAACGCCCCGCTCGCCGTCGGGCTGCTGTCGCGCGACACCCGGGTGGTGTGGCTGGACGTGCACGAGCCGGACGTCACCCCGACGACACCGCCGCCCACCCAGCCGACGTTCGAGTACACGCCGGACCCCGACGCCACCGACGACTACTACGACGACGACTACTACGGCGACGGTGACGGCGGCTACGGCGAACCGGGCGAGGGCGACGGCCAGGGCGAAGCGGAAGGCGAAGGCGACGGGGAAGGCGAGGGCGACAGCAGCGCCGGGGGCGGCAGTTCGCTGCGCGACGACCCGTTGCTCAACTCGCTGCCGTCCACGTTCTGGGCCACCCTGCTGCTGCTGGTGCTCATCCTGATCGCGCTGGCCGTCGCGGCCGCCCGCCGCCTCGGCGCCCCGGTCGCCGAACCGCTGCCCTCACAGGTCCCGGCGAACGAGACGATGCTCGGCCACGCCCGCCTCTACGCCATCGCCCGGGCCCGCGACGAGTCGATGCTGGTGCTGCGCGACGCCACCCGGCGCCGGCTCACCACCCACCTCAACCTGCCGGCGGACGCCGGCACCGAGCAGATCGCCCACGCCGCCGGCCTGCCGGTCCGGTACGTCCGCGACATCCTCGACCGCGATCCGCCGGAGTCCAACAGCGACCTGGTCGAGGCCGCCACCCTGCTGCAAGGCCTGGTCCGCGACGTGACCGGAACCCACCCCGAAGAAGGAGACCCCTCGTGACAACCGATTCCCCGCACGCGCGCGAGGCGCTGAGCCGGCTGCGCGCCGAGGTCGGCAAAGCCGTCGTCGGCCAGGACGCGGTGGTCAACGGGGTCCTGGTGGCGCTGCTGTGCGGCGGCCACGTGCTGCTCGAAGGCGTACCCGGTGTCGCGAAGACGCTGCTGATCCGGGCCCTGTCGACCGCACTGGACCTGGACACCAAACGGGTCCAGTTCACCCCCGACCTGATGCCCGGCGACGTCACCGGCTCACTGATCTACGACGCGCACAGTGCCGCGTTCAACTTCCGGGCCGGGCCGGTCTTCACCAACCTGCTGCTCGCCGACGAGATCAACCGGACGCCGCCGAAGACCCAGGCCGCGCTGCTGGAGGCGATGGAGGAACGGCAGGTCACCATCGACGGCAACCCGCGGCCACTGCCGCAGCCGTTCCTGGTCGCCGCCACCCAGAACCCGATCGAGTACGAGGGCACCTACCCGCTGCCCGAGGCCCAGCTCGACCGGTTCCTGCTGAAACTGTCGGTGCCGCTGCCGCAGCGCGACGAGGAGCTCAACATCCTGCGCGCCCACCACCGCGGCTTCGACCCGCGGGACCTGAAATCGGTCGGCATCCAGCCGGTGGCCGGGCCCGCCGACCTGATCTCCGGCCGGTACGCCGTCCAGCGCGTCGCCGTCGCCGACCCGGTGATCGCCTACATCGTCGACCTGTGCCGGGCCACCCGTACCGCCCCGGCCCTGGAACTCGGCGCCTCCCCGCGTGGCGCGACCGCCCTGCTCGCGGTGTCGAAGGCGAACGCCTGGCTCAACGGCCGCGACTACGTCGTCCCCGACGACGTGAAGGCGTTCGCCGTACCCACCCTGCGGCACCGGGTCCGGCTGCGCGCCGACGCCGAACTCGACGGCGCCACCGTCGAGGGTGTGCTCGCCACCGTCCTGGCCGCGGTCCCGGCGCCCCGCTGATGGTCACCAGGCGCTTCGCGCTGCTGCTCGCCTTGGGCCTGCCCGCGCCGGTCCTGCTGCCGCAGCCGTGGCTGGCGCTGGCCGCGGTGTTCGGGTTCGCGCTGCTGCTGGCCCTGCTCGACGCGGCCGCGGCCGGCCCGCTGACCGGGATCCGCCTGGAGCGGGCCGGTGAACGGACCGTGTGGCTGGGCGGCTCCGCCACGGTCACGCTGACCGTCGCCAACACGAGCCGGCGTACGGTCCGGCTGCGGCTGCGCGACAGCTGGGTGCCGTCGGCCGGCGCCGCCCCGCTGTACCACCGGCTCACCCTCACCCCGAAAGCGGCCAAGACGGTCGCCACCGTGCTGACCCCGACCCGGCACGGCGACCGGCCCGCGGTCCGGGTCACGCTGCGCTCGTCGGGGCCGCTCGGGCTCGCCTACCGACAGCGCCGCCAGGGGTGGAACGAGAAGCTGACCCCACCGTGGACGCTGCGGGTGCTGCCGCGTTTCCCGTCCCGGCGGATCCTGCCGGAGAAACTGGCCCGGCTGCGGGTGGTCGACGGGTCGGCGGTCACCCGCGGGCGCGGCCACGGCACCGAGTTCGACAACCTGCGCGAGTACGTGATCGGCGACGACGTCCGGTCGATCGACTGGCGGGCCAGCGCCCGCGCCCACGACGTGGTGGTACGCACCTGGCGCCCGGAACGCGACCGGCGGGTGTTCTGCGTGCTGGACACCGGCCGTACCAGCGCGGTCCGCATCGGCGACGCACCCCGCCTGGACGCCTGCATCGACGCCGCCCTGCTGCTCAGCGTGCTCGCCACCCGCGCCGACGACCGGGTCGACCTGCTCGCCCTGGACGCCGCCGTCCGGGCCCGCGTCGAGGGCGGCGGCCACCGTTCCAAACTCGGCCGGCTCATCAACGGCATGGCGTCGCTGCACCCGGAACTCGCCGAGACCGACTTCACCCTGCTCGGCCAGGAGATGCTGCGCCGCGACCGCAAACGCGCCCTCCTGGTGATCTTCACGGCGCTGGACACCGCACCGATGATCGCCGGGCTGCTGCCGATCCTGCCCAAGCTCGCCACCCGCCACAAGGTGATCGTGGCGGGCGTCCGCGACCCGATCGTCACCCGGCTCGCCGAACTCCCGGCCGACGCCAGCGCCACCGACGTGCACCAGGCGGCGGCCGCGCACCGGGTGCTCGCCGAACGCGACCGGGTCCGTGACGTGCTCGCCCACTCCGGGGCGACCGTGGTCGACGCGGACGCGGGCGACTTCGCCGCCCGCGTCGCCGACGTCTACCTGCTGCTCAAGGCGTCCGGGCGGCTCTGACCCTCCAGGTGGGCCGCCCGGCCCCGGACCAGCGCGTACGCCAGGAACAGCCCCCACAGCCCGGCGCCGATGCCGACCCGCACCATGGGCGGCAGCGGCGACGGGGTCACGTACGCCTCCAGCAACCCGGCGACCAGCAGCACCCCGACCAGCCCCACCGCGACGATCATGCCCTCCTTCGCCCAGTGCACCAGCGACTGGCGGCGGCTCAGCAACGGCCCCGGCGCGATCCACGACCAGCCGATCCGCAAGCCCACCGCCCCGCCGATGAACACGCTGGTCAGCTCCAGGAACCCGTGCGGTGCGATGTAGACCAGGTAGATGTCGCCGGCCCCGGCCTCGACCATCGCGGCGCCCATCATGCCGATCGCGATCAGGTTGCTGGCCAGCAGGTAGAACACCGGCAGGATCAGCACCCCCGACGCCAGGCACTGGGCGGTCAGCATGGCGTTGTTGACCCACACCGCGGAGAAGAACGTCTCCGCCCGGTACTCGCTGTAGTAGGTGACGAAGTTGTCGACCAGCGCCGCCTCGTCCGGCCGCTGCCCGAAGTAGGTGGCGATCAGGTCCGGCCGCTGCGACACGTAGCTGATCAGCGCCCACCCGGCCGTCATCATGATCATTGTCACGGTGATCCACCACCACCGGGTACGGTACAGCGCCGCCGGGAACCGCGTCGTCACGAAGCCGGCGACCGGCCGCCACGACAGCCGCTGCCGCCGGCTGATCGCGGCCCGCCCGGCGAGCACCAGGCGCGACAGGTCGGCCAGCACCACGGCGTCCGGCGTACGGCTGCGCACGATCGACAAATGGGTGGCCGCCCGCTGATACAGAAGCACCAGTTCGTCGGCTTCGGCCGGGTTCAGCCTCCGCTGGGTGACCAGCACCTCGAGCCGGCGCCACTCACCGCCGTGCTCGGCCACGTACGCATCCAGATCCACCCTCGCACCTTAAACGTCGATCGTGTTGACTGTGCGGGTGCTCACCACCGCCGAAGCCGTCGAGATCGACGTGCGGCCCGCCCGGCTCGGATCCCGCGCCATCGCCCTGACGTTCGACATCATCGTGCAGGCCATCCTGGTCGGCATCCTGACGACGTTCTGGCTGATCGTGACCGAGTTCCTGCCGGAGGACACGCTGCTTCCGGAGACCGGCCGGTGGATCGTCATCGCCATCGTCGCGGTCGGCTACCCCACCTTCGCCGAGACGATCAGCAACGGCCGCAGCATCGGCAAGGCCACCATGGGCCTGCGCGTCATCCGCGAGGACGGCGGCCCGATCCGCGCGAGGCACGCCTTCACCCGCGCCCTGATCGGCCTGTCCATCGAATGGCCCGGCCTGCTCATCCCCTACGTCACCTGGGCCGGCAGCATCAGCACGATGATCGCCTCCCGGCGCGGCCGCCGCCTCGGCGACCTCGCCGCCGGCACCCTGGTCGTGCACGAACGCCGCCCCGTCCCGTGGAACATCGTCCCCGGCATGCCGGCCGGCCTGAGCGGATGGGCCTCCACCGCCGACCTGTCCGCCGTCGACGACGCCCTCGCCGAAGCGGTCCGCCAGTTCGCCGCCCGCTCCCACCAGTTCGCCGAACCGCACCGCGCGATCCTCGGCCAGAGCCTGTTCCACGAGGTCAAGCAGAAGGTCTCCCCGGACCCGCCGCCCGGCACCGCCCCCTGGCTGTTCCTGGTCGCCGTCCTCGCCGAACGCCGCCGCCGCTCCGCCGCGCAACTCGCCGCCACCCGCACGGTCACCCAGCGCGTCCTGCCCGGCTTCGGCCAGCTGCCCACCAACAGCCGCCGCTGACCGTTTCGCGGCCTTGGCCTTCCGGCGCCGGCTCCGCGGCCGGTCACCGTCTCCTCCGGGGCTCCGGCGCCGGCTCGGCGGCCGGTCGCCCTCTTTCCACCCCGATCCTGTACGGGCTACCCGCTCTGCCCCGCGCAAGAGGCAGCTCGCCGGCACCGGCGCGGCGGACGAGCCGGCCCCGGATCAGCCGATCGTCAGGCGCTCGCCCGTCCAGGACACGGTGAACCGGCCCGCCGCGGTCCACGCCGACGCCCCGACCCGCCAGCCGTCCTCGTGGGGCCGGGCGAAGTTCGTGACGATCTGGCCCGCGCGGTAACTCGCCAGCGTCAGCCACGCATCGCCCGGCAGACCGCCGGCACCCTCGCCGACCTGGGCCGGGGGCCGCCACCGCTCGGCCATCTCCCGGTAGGCCCGCTCCTGCCGGGACCGGGGCAGGTCGGCGGCCGCCCGCACCCGCGACCCCGCACCGGCCACCGCCGCACACAACCCGGCCAGCGGAACCCGGCCGACACCCTCGGCATCACGCACCTGTCGAATCTGGAGCATCACCTCGTGGAAACACCGGGCCGCCGCCCACGCCGCCTCACTCACCGGCAGCAGCACCAGCGGCGCCCGCCGCCTCCGGGGATCCCGCCGGGGTATCAGCGCGTCCGCGAGCAGCCCCGCCCGGGACCGGTGCCACATCCGGTCGTCCAGGGTCACCGTCGCCGCGGTGGCGCGCACCAGGCCGGCCTTGCCCACCCGCAGCTCAGCGTCGCCCGCGATCCCCAGCCCGCCGCGGTCCGTGCTGGTCAGCCGCGCCGCGCGTACCCCGTCGACATGCACCGTGAGCTCGGCGACGCCGTCGGCGTACCGTCGCGGGGTCTGCAGGGTGAGATGACCGCCCAGCTCGCGCCCCCGCCGCTCCAGGGCGAAGGCCCGCACCACCGCCGCGTCCAGGTCGTAGTCGGTGTCCAGCCCGGCGGCGGCCAGCGGCAGCCGCGACGGCACCACCCGGTCGGCGTAGTCGCGGAAGTACAACGGATCCGGGCCGATCCCGTCGAGCAGCCGCCGCATCGGCTCCCCGCCGTGCCCGATCATCCACGCCCGCCGGGCCTCGCCCATGTCGGCCATCCACCGCAGCGCCTTACGGGCAGACCGTTCCCGCAGCCAGCGAGGCCGGATCCGGGCCACCCCGAACACGTTCGACGTGTTGTTGTCCCAGATGTCGGCAAGCTGGACGATGCGCTGCCGGTCGAAATGCCGCCCGTCCGCGGCGATCCCCGCGATGTCCGCGACCGCCGCGTCCATCAGCCCGGTCAGCATGCCCCACGCGCTCAGCATGCCGGGTTGCCCCGGAGATTGCCCTCGGCACACGTCCACAGCCCGTCCGCGGCCCTGGCCAGACCGGGCGTCGGCAGGAACAGGACCCCTTCCGGCCCGCAGACGGCGATCCGGTCGTCGAGGACCAGCATCCGGCTGGGGAAACGCCGGTCGTCGTACCGCCCGGCCCGCCGGGCCGGCAGCCCGGGCGTGAGCGCCCGCACCTGCCAGTCGGACCGTTCCACGATCGTGCCGTCCGCGCACAGCACCGCGTCGTCGACGCCCGTCACCACCTCGCGCTGCCCCTTCCCACTGACCAGGACCCGGCCGTCGCCGGGATCCGTCTCGAACTCCCCCGGCCCGGTGATCACCGGCTGCCGGGCGGCCGGTCTCGCCCACACCAGCTCCCCGGAACCCAGGTCCAGGCAGAACAGCACCGCCACCCCGGTCCGGTGAGTGTCGACGTAGTGAACCAGCATCCGGTCCCCGGAGGCCAGTAGGAAAGATCCGGACCTTCGCGGAATCATCCGCCTCCACTCGGGCTCCCGCGACAGGCCCTCGACCCGGGGCGGCGTCACCGCCCACACGATGCGGCCCGCGGGATCCAGCCGCTCCACCCGGGCGAAGTGCCGCTCGGCCGACGGCTGCCACGTCACCACGAACCCGTCCGCCAGCAGGAGAAACCCGGTGATCAGCGCGCCCGGCTCCCGGGGCAGCTCGAGACGCCGCCGCGGCACCCCGTCCGGGCCGGTCTCGTGCAACCCGGGTGTGGTCCACACGGTGCCGTCCGGGGCCGCCCGGGGACGATCCAGCACATCCTCGACCGGCCGGGTCCACCGCACCCGGCGGTTCAGGTCGACGGCCGCCATTCCCTCGGCGCCCACCGCGTACACCGGGCCGGCGCCGTCCGCGGCCACCAGGAACCGCACCGGCCACGGCAACGGCGTCAGCAGCGTGTCGCTCACATACGGCCGCCGCGTCCGCGGCCCGCACACCACTTCCACCTCGTCATCCATCCCGCCGAGAATATTTACGTTCGCCAAACCGGGTCCCGGTGCTTCAATGGCGGCCATGTCCCGCATCCGGCCGGTCGCCGCGCCTTTGGAGCCGTCGTGCCGTACCGGTATATAGGCCCGGCGGACATCGCGGCCCGAGCCTTCCCCGCGGGCCGGCCGATCCGCTCGCGCGCCGACTTCACCGCCTGGTACTCCGGCGCCGACCACCGGGATCCGCTGTTCACCTATGTGGTCACCACCGACGGCGTGCTGCGGGTGGCGCCGCGCCGCAGCGAACATGTGGCCTGCGCGGCCGGAGCGGACGTCCTGGCCGCCGGGGAGATCGGCTTCGACCCGTCCGGCCGGGTCGTCGAGGTGACCAACCAGTCCACCGGCTACTGCCCGGACCCGTCCTGCTGGCCCGCGGTGGCGGCCGCCCTCGACGCCGCCGGGCTGCCCCATCCGGGCGGGTTCACCAGCACGTTCGTGTTCGGGCACTGCCCGGTGTGCGGGCACCTCAACCTGATCAAGGACGACGACTACACATGCGCGGTCTGCGGCACCGCGCTCGCGTGATAGATTCCCGAGCGCCGATGCGACCCGAGGAGGTGAGACCGATCAACGCAGTGACAGATCGGGACTCCCGGCCGGGGATGGCGTAGGGAGTGCCCGTTTACGGCATCCCGAAAGGCATCGATCGCTCATGCGACACTTCACCGTCAACGACGTGCCCGCTGTCGTCTGGACCCCGGACGGCCCCGCCGGCCCGCTGATCTTCATCGGTCACGGCGGCGGCGAGCACAAGACCGCCCCCGAGATCGTGCGCTACGCCGGCCGGTTCACCGCCGCCGGTTTCACCGTGGTGTCGGCCGACGTTCCCAATCACGGCGACCGCCCGTACGATGCCGATCTCGACCGCAAGGCCACCGCCATGCGCGCCCGCGTCGACGCGGGCGAGAACCTGGCCGTGGCGATCGCCGCGTTCCAGGACGAGGTGTCCCGGCAGACCGTCGGCGAATGGCGGGCCGTGCTCGACCACCTCGGCGCCGAACGAGTCGGCTACTGGGGTGTGTCGCTGGGCTGCGGCCTGGGTGTGCCGTTCGTGGCCGCCGAGCCGCGGGTCCGCGCCGCCGTCCTCGGCCTGGGTGGCGGCTCCGCCAACGCCGCCACGGCCGCCCGGATCAGCGTCGCGGTCCGGTTCGTGATCGCCTGGGACGACGAACGGATCCCCCGCGACAGCTCCCTCACCCTGTTCGACGCCTTCGGCGCGCCCGAGAAGTCCCTGCATGCCCACCCCGGCAGGCACTCCGATCCGCTGCCAGACCAGGAACTCGACGCGCAGGTCGCCTTCTTCAGCCGCCACCTGTTGACTCACCCGCAAGGGTGAATTCCGGGCATGTGCCGTCAGAGCTGGTGTCGTTAGGCTTCTGCCATGCCCGACGACGAGCCCCAACGGCGTCCCAGCCAGATCATCTGCGAAATGCTCGGCATTCCGGAGCGGACGTTCACCCCAGAGGAGGAGCGGGCCTTCCGGGAAGCATCGGACCGCGCCGACGCCGAGGTGCGAGCCATCATCGAGCGTCGTCGGCGCCGTGCCGCATGATCGAGTTTCGCCCGCCACGGATCCTTGACGCATCCGCCCTGGTCGAACTCTTCTCCGGTCATCCAGGTGTCATGCAGGTGCTCGACGAGGCGTCCGACGACGGCTATTTCGTCGTCGTGCCGACGCTGGCCATCGCCGAGGCGCAGGCGGTGATCGGCGCGGCATCAGACCACTGGTACCACGTGCTGAGTGTGCCGGCCCTGCGGATTCTCGACCTGTCCGCGCCCGTCGCCATTGAGGTAGGCCGCATTGCGGGGCCCCGCCTTCGGAACCACCCGGTGCAGGCTCCACTCATCGGCCCTTTGATGACCGCACAGGTGCTCTACGAGGCAAAGATGCTGAGCGCGGCGATCGGCACGACGGTGCCGGAGGCATACGGCGGCCATGAGGTCGCAGTCCATTCGCTGAACTGAACAGACGAGAAACGGCCCGGGACGCCACCCTCACGGAGGGCCTCCCGGGCCGTTTTCGTGCTTATGGCTGCTTACTGCCCGTACCGGTCTCGTCCTCGGTCTTGACCTCGGCCACGCTCGGTGCCGGTGCCACCAGTTCGGTCTCGATTTCGGCGTCCGCCTCGGCCTTGGATTCCGCCGGGGCCACGGGCTGCTCGCTTGCGGCTTCCGCGGTCGCGGAGGGCTCGTGCTTCCCCTCCGCGGCGCCGTGCGACTTGCGGTGGAACGTCAGGCTCATGAACAGCACGATCAGCGCGCCCACGATCAGGCCGACGACCGCGCTGGCGAGGGTGTTGACCAGCCAGCCGACCACACCACCGAGGGCGCCGGTCGCGTCGTGGGCGGCCTCCTCCATGTGGTGGACGGACTCGTACAGCGGATGGAAGCCCAACTCGTCGATGCCGGCCAGCAGGATGTGACCGCCGACCCACAGCATCGCCACGGTGCCGATGACGGTCAGCGCGGTCAGCACCTTCGGCATCGCTTTCACGAGGCCGCGACCGAACTTGGCGGTCGCCTTGCCGGGCCGCTCGGCCAGCATCAGACCGGCGTCGTCCATCTTCACGATCAGGCCGACCACGCCGTACACGAGCACCGTCATGATCACCGCGACGACCGACAGGATGATCAGCCGGTTCCAGAACGTCTCGTGGGCGACCTCGTTCAGCGAGATCACCATGATCTCCGCCGACAGGATCAGATCGGTACGGATGGCGCCCGAGATCAGCGTCTTCTCGTCCGGCTGAGCCTCCTGCTCGGCGTGTTCGTCGTGGTGGGCGATCCGCTCCCAGACCTTCTCGGCGCCCTCGTAACACAGGTAGGCGCCACCGACCATCAGCAGCGGCGTCAGCAGTCCCGGCAGGAACTGGCTGAGCACCAGGATCACCGGCAGGATGATCAGGAACTTGTTGCGCAGCGAGCCCAGGGCGATGCGCTTGACGATCGGGATCTCACGCTCGGCGGCAAGACCACGCACGTACTGTGGGGTGACGGCCGTGTCGTCGATGACCACACCGGCGGCTTTCGTGCCGGCCTTCGCGGCAGCGAGCCCCACGTCGTCGATCGACGCGGCGGCCGCACGAGCCAGGACCGCCACATCATCCAACAGGGCCGCGAGTCCAGCGCTCAAGGAAAGTCCTCCCGAATCGGCAACCGTATGTGCAGCCTCATTCTCGTTCAGGGCCACCGGCGGCGCATGACCGCCCTCCATGTCTTCCGGCCGATGCCCCGAAACGCGCCGCGTCGAACCCGTCCCGCCGAAACATCACCGGCATCTCCTGATGTCCGGTTTCGGGTTCCCGGCCGGCTGGTCCGCCTCCCGGGTAGTTTTCCGGGAGTGAACCACCGCCCGCTGATCTTTCTCGATGTCGACGGCCCGCTGATTCCGTTCCGTCACCGCCCCGGCGTCACCGTCACCGCCCCGCCGCCGGATCCCTCCGGCCATCCGCTGATCCACCGCCTGGATCCGGCCGACGGTCGCCGCCTGCTCGCCCTCGGCGGCGTCCTGATGTGGGCCACCACCTGGATGGAGACCGCGAACGAGCTGGTCGCGCCGCGGATCGGGCTGCCGCCGCTGCCGGTCGTCCCGTTCCCCGACGACGACCTGCCCGGCGACGGCCTGCACTGGAAGACCCGGCCACTCACCGCGTGGGCCGCCGGCCGCCCGTTCGTCTGGCTCGACGACGAACTCACCGACATCGACCGCCGCTGGGCCGCCGACCACCACCCCGGCCCGGCCCTGCTGCACCGGGTCGACCCGTTCACCGGCCTGACCGAGGACGACTTCACCCGCGTCAAGCACTGGTTGCGCGGCGCCGGACCCCCCTTTTAGCGTGCGATGTCTCTCATCCTTGTGGCTGACGCCGTGCGTGGAGCAGGCCCAGGATCCCGAGGATCAGCAGGAGCACCGCGCCGACGAACGCGGCGATCGCCGCGTATCCGGCGATGGTGCCCATCGTTGCGAACGCGGCGCCGTAGAGCAGCAGGCCGCGCAGTGTGTTGCCCTGGAACAGACTGATGCGCAGCTCGCCGAGCTTCTGGCCTTCCGGGGTGGCCTTCTGCTCCGGGGTCATGGCGACATACTCGCCGCTGACCTCGGAGTACGTCCGGCCTCCGGACATCGCGTCCAAGTGCGCCTTGATGTAGTGGTCGGCGTACGCCTTGGCCTCCGGGCCGGTGTCCATCGGACTGCCGGCGAACGGCTTGAGCGCCTCCTGATCGGCTGGCGAGAGCTTCTCCAGGGCCGCACCTTCGGGCATCGTGATGTCCTGGGCGCTGAGCTGGGCTTCCACTTCGTTTCCGATGTAGGTGTACGCGTAGGTGAGAAGACCACCGGCGATGAGAAGGCCAACCGCCAGGATCAGTCCGCCTGCTGAAATCAACTTGTCGAGTGTTGCGCGCATTTCCGGCTCCTAGGAGCGATATAAATACTTACCTTTTCGGTCAAAATATCACGCCCTATTCAAAGCACGTCGAAAATACCGCAACTGGCCTGTTTCTGGGGTTACCGTGCATACCGTTTCGCTTCTTGCCGGAGCGCCGGGTGGGGCATCTGAGAACGCGGACAACAGCACTTGGTCCCCTGTTGTGAGCCGTCGGCCATGACCACCAGGCTTGGAATTCATTCGAGCATTGCTGCGCTGACAGCCTTTCTACTGTGGGCGTATGAAAGTCGCCGAGATCCGCCGCTATCCGGTCAAGTCGCTGCTCGGGGAGACGGTGTCAGCCGCCGACGTGGGCGAGCGCGGTATCACCGGCGACCGGCTGTGGGCGGTACGCGATCCGGACGGCAAGTTCGGCAGCGGCAAGGACACCCGCCGGTTCCGCCGGATGCCGGGCCTGTTCGCTCTGCGGGCACACACGGCCCGGCAGGCCCCGATCGTCGAACTGCCCGACGGCCGCCGTTTCGCGGCCGACGACCCGGACGGGCACCGGGCCGTCAGCGAACTGCTCACCAGGACGGTGACCCTCACCCCCGAGGATGCCGTCCCGCATCACGACGAGGGCCCGGTCAGCCTCATCACCACGGCCGCGCTGCGCCGCCTGACCGAGTTGGCCGGCGCCGAGACGAACGGCCGGGAGATCGACCCGCTACGGTTCCGGGCCAATCTCCTGATCGACCTTCCCGGCACCGGCTTCCCCGAGGAGGACTGGCCGGGCGGCCTGCTGCGCATCGGCCCCCAACTCGTCCTACGGCCGGTCCGGAAGCTCACCCGCTGCGTGATGATCGACATGGCACAGGACGGGGCGGCCCGCCGCAACGACCTGCTCAAGACGCTGGCCCGCCATCACAGCCTGACCTTCGGCGTGTTCGCGACGGTCGAGCAGCCGGGCCGCGTCACCCTCGGCGACACCTGCTCATGGGAGAAAACATGACCACGGTACGGGGTGAGCGCCACCGCCGTACCCGATGAAGCGCCGCGGGTCAGCGCGACTCTGCCGTCCCGTTTCCCGTCAGACGGAGCCGCGAAGGTCGGCGATCAGCCGGGCGACCAAGGGTTGTAAGGCGGCCGATCGCGCGCGCCGCCAGGCGGAGATACTCGGATTGAAGGTGTCCGGAACCGTCGCGGCCCGAATGGTCCACATGCCGGCCAGCCCCACGACGAAGCGCGACGCCTCGGGCGGCAGCGTCCGCAGCAGCCGGTACGCCGCATCCGTGGCCGCCCGCGGCCCGAGGGAGTGCCCGGTGGCGACCACGTCCGCCGCCAGCTGGGCGAGATCGATCCAGGGCGCGCCGGCGGCCGCGTACGCCCAGTCGAGCAACACCGCCGTCCGCCGGCCCGCGGCGACCGTTGTGTTGTCGAGGCGGACATCCCGGTGCACCAGCGCATCGCCGGCCGTCCAGCGCTCCCATCCCGCCACCACCTCGGCCGCCGGTTCCACGTAGGCCGCCTCCCACACGCCGCCCGGACCGATCTCGAGCAACCGCGCCCAGCCGTCGAAGTCGAAGACGCGCTCGGCCACCGGCGGCAGGGCGCCCGGTGCCGGATGTCCGCTCGCCGTCCGGCACGCCTCCGCGACGGCGGCGATCGACGCGTCCGTCCACAGTTCGGCGGTCTCACCGGCGGCCCAGGTGGTGGCCATGGCGATCCACGGCCCGTGCTCGACAGTGGCCAGGCGCCGAGGCGCCGGCACCGACATCGGTAGAACGTCGAGGACCGCGGACTCCTGCGCGATCATCCGGTGGTTGTGCGCCCGCACCTCAGCGGACACGGCCTTGACGAAAACCCGCCGCCCGTCGGCGAGGCGCAAACCCGCGGCGGGGCCGGGCGACATGCCACCGTGCAGGTCCGTATGGCCGACGATCACGCTCCCGAGCGCCCCCGCGACTGCCGACCGCACTGCTTCCGGCGCACCGGCCCACGCGGTCCGAGGTGTAAACGTCACACGGCATCGTAAGCCCAGACGCCGGCAGACGTTCGGAATCGACGATGCCTTGAATGCGCCTCCGCCCGGGACGCCGTCCCGGGCTTTGGCGTACCGGATCGCGGCATGAACGTGCGCCCCTCGGGGCCTGGACGGACCTCCGGTTTCGGTTGGTTGCCGAACGGCCGGGGACACGTCGTCCCGTGCGGCCGACAAATGCGTTGTCTGGCAAAAGACCACAGCGGAGACTGATGCTGTTCGTCCGATTTCCGGGGGATGGCGATGGCTGACGGGGACGTGCGGGGATTCGTCCGTGAGGACATGGCGGGCGTTCGCGCCGCGTTCGTGAAGAACTTCACCGACGGCGCCGAGGTGGGTGCCAGCTTCTGCGCCACGGTCGACGGTGAGACGGTCGCCGACCTCTTCGGTGGGTACTCCGACGCGGCACGCACCCGGGTCTGGGAGCGGGACACGATCGTCAACGTATTCTCGACCACCAAAACCATGGCGGCCCTGACCGCACTGCTGATCGCCGACCGCGGCGAACTCGACTTCGACGCGCCGGTGGCGCGGTACTGGCCGCAGTTCGCCGTCAACGGCAAGCACGAGGTCACGGTCGCCCAGGTGATGAGCCACTCCGCGGGGCTGTGCGGCTGGCGTGAGCCGTTGCGGCCCGAGGATCTCTACGACTGGGAGAAGGCGACCGCGTTGCTGGCGGCCCAGGAGCCGTTCTGGAAGCCCGGTACCGCATCCGGCTACCACGTGGTCACCCAGGGGTTCCTGATCGGTGAGGTCGTGCGGCGGATCACCGGCCGGTCGCTGGGCACGGTGTTCCGGGAGGAGATCGCCGAGCCGCTCGGCGCCGACTTCCATATCGGACTGGCGGCGTCCGAGGAATCCCGGGTCGCCGAGCTGATCCCGCCCGAGCAGGAGCCCTTCTCCGCCGACGTGACAGAGCTGCAGGACAACGCGGCGCACAACCCGCGGCTCGACGCGTCGGTGGTCAACTCACGGGCGTGGCGCGCCGCCGAGATACCCGCCGGCGGCGGCACCGGAAACGCGCGCTCCGTCGCCCAGGTTCACACCATCCTCGCCAACGGCGGTGTCGCCCAGGGCCGGCGCTTCCTGTCCGAGGCGACGTGCCGCAGCGCCCTGCGGGTCCAGATCGAGGGCCCGGACCTCATCCTCGGCATACCCGTCCGCTTCGGGCTCGGCTTCGCGGTCGGGGGCGACTTCATGCCCAACCCCAACACCCTGTTCTGGGGCGGCGCGGGTGGTTCGCTGACCATCATCGACATGGATGCGCGCGCAACCTACGCCTACGCCATGAACAAGATGGGAGACGGCCGAACCGGCGACATGCGCGCCTTCGCACCCATCTCCGCCGCCTGGGAGGCCCTCGCCCGAGGCGGCGGGCCAGCCGACAGCTGAGGGATCGCCGCCCATCGCTCCCGGCCTGGAAGACTCAATCTCAGGCTTCCCCTTCCGATCGCGCTTCCGGGGTTGAGGAACATCGGAACGGAAGGTAACGCTAATGATGATCTTGAGTCGGGGGAGCTCCGAGTGGACACGGCCCTCGACTGACGATCTTGTGAAAATTGGCGGTAAGGCTGGTCGCGGGGTTGAGGAAGATCGGTAAAGCGGTTAGCGCTACAAGCGATCTTGGCGTGACGTCTGCCGCGGCGGAATGAATCGTCGTACGTTGTTGCGCTGTGAACGTGTCGCGTCGGATTCGTGTTCGGACCGGACGATCCGCCGCCGTCTGCGGTCCTGGGCCGATGCCGGTCTCGGTGAGCGGGTGTACGAACTGGCCTTGGACGCCTACGACCGGATGATCGGCCTTGATCTGGCCGATGTCAGTGCCGACGGTGCGATCACGAAGGCGCCGTGTGGCCCGGCTCCGAGGACGGCGGCGGCGACCAGCTCTTCTACGACGACGCGATCGGCCTGGACTGGCCCCGCCGGCTCGCGGCGAACGCGAGGCGAATGGGCCACCGGCAACCACTTCGACCTGGCCGGTCAGCCCCCATGATGGCGCGCCGCCCCAGTACCCCCGCCCGGACCCGTACGCCCCGAGTTGAGCGCACACTGCGTGCTCCACGGCACTCTGACTGGCTTCCGTGAACTATCAGAAGGGGCGGGTAGCCGTCGTTTCGGCTGCGCGCCCTGGAGTGGTTTAGGCTCTACATGACTTAAGTGCGCTTTGAGATGTAAGCGCATCTCCCGCTACGGAGGTTTGTATGAAGGTACGACGGTTCCTGGCCACGGCCGCCGTGACGGCGACTCTGGCCATCGCCCTGCCGATCCTCATCGCGACGCCAGCCCAAGCCGCCGGCACGGCGTCATTCAAACGTTCCGAGCTGGCCCTAGTCGTATAGGCGGAGCCATCGGGCCGTCCGTTCCTGGCCAGCAGTAAGAAATCGCCCCTCATCACCATCGCCTGACATCGATGGTCAACATAGAGGCGCGGCCCTCGTTGAGGTTGCGTATGCCCTTGATCTGGCGCCGGTACGGTTCGTCGTCGACGAAGGTCAGCACGTGCAGGGTCTTGAAGATCCGGCCGTAGCCGGCCAAGGCCTCGCCGAGCTGCGTGAGGCGCGCCTCCAGCGCCCGCACCGTCGCCAGGAGGGTGGCCAGCTTCCGCGGGTACGGGTGCCGGCGCAGCGTCGGCGCCTTTGCCTCCAGCCCGTACCGGGCCAGCTCCCACACCCGCCGTAGCGGCACCACCCCGACATCCAGCCCGCTGAGCCCGAGCCCGGTGACCTCGCCGGCCCGCTGCAACGCCCGTACCATGCCGTGCCCGACGTCCTGGTCACCGGCGTCCGCAGCCGTTCAGCTGCGAGAACCGCGAGCTCTCCGAAACGTCGAGCAGCTGCTCCAGCAGGCGCGCTTGCTCGGCCGACACCAGAGCGGACAGCCGCTCATGCAGCCGGTCGGCGGCCTGCCCGCGGACCTGCGCCACCAGCCGGGCCAGGGTGCTCACCGCCGGGTGTAGACGTGCGCGGGGCGCATACTGGCAGTGACCTCGTCGGGGTTCGGTCTGGTGTGGAAACTTGCCGAACCCACGACGAGGTTTTCCTGTTGGTATGTCCCTCTAGCCGAGCGCGTTCCGCCCGAGGCCGTTACGCGCAGAACCTTTGCCTACGCGCTTAGGAGGACTGCTCCACGACGTCCGCTAATACCTCCGGCGGCAGGAGCGACGGCTACAACCCCAGGAGGTGTGTCGTCGGGCAGGGCACCCGGTTACCGGGTGCGGCTGGCGCGGCGGGCGCCGAGGATGAACGCGGGGTCACGGTCGATGTTGTGCCGGTCGCGGTCGTAGCGGCGGGTGGTGCGCGGGTCGGCGTGACCCATGGCGTCCTGGACGTCTTCCAGCGGCACGCCGGCGTCGCGGGCACCGGTGGCGAAGGCGTGCCGCAGCGAGTGCGGTGAGAGCCGGTCGGCGGCGCCGATGCCGGCCACGCGCGCCAGCCGGCGGATGGTCAGGAACACGTTGGGTTCGGCGAGCCGCCCGTCCCCGGCGCGGCCGGTGGTCGCGAACAGCGGACCGCTGAGCCGGTCGGTGCTGATGGCGGCTGCGGCGGCGCGGGCGTCGAGGTAGTCGTCGAGGGCGTGCAGGGTGTGCGCGGGCAGCGGCCGTTCCCGGCCGATGCCGCCTTTGCCGATGAAGCGCAGGGTGCGGTGCCCGGCGTTGTGGCTCAGGTCGCCGAGGTCGCGGTCGAGGGCTTCGCTGATGCGAAGGCCGAGGTCGGCGAGCAGCCGCAGTAGAGCTCGATCGCGCAGCGCGGCCAGATAGTGGGCATGTCCGGTCGGGGTCCGCCCGGCCGCCGCGGCACGGGCGGTGACTTGGGCGTCGGCGGCGGCGAGCAACGCGTCGACCTCGTCGAGGGTCAGCCCCGCGGTGGTGGAGGTGTGCCGGTTGACCGCAGGCCGTTTCACCGTGGTGGCCGGGTTGCGGGTTACCGCGCCGTCGGTGTTGGCGACCAGGTGGGCGTACCAGCTTGATACCGATGCCAGGGCGCGGGCGACGGTGCTGGCGGCGGCCGGTTTGCCGGTGCTGCCGGATAGTTCCCGCCAGACTTTGAACTGGCCGAGGTCGGTGGGGCGGGCGTTCAGCGGGTCGAGGCGTTCCCGGTCGCACCAGTGCAGGAACGCTTCCAGGTCCCGGCCGTGGGCGCGTTCGGTGTGCACGGATTCGGCTTCCAGGAGCCAGGCGACGGTGAGCCGGCGCGGGCTGTAGCGGCTGCCGTCGTCGGCCGGCAGCGCAGGCATCCCGGCGACCAGCGACGCGATCCGGGTGACTCGCGCTGTCAGGCCCCCGCTTTCTGCAGGCACGGCAGGGAGCGGCAACCGGTCGGGGGCCGGCGTGCTGCTGGATCCGGGGATGGCGGTCCCGGCTCCGTGGGTGTGGCAAATGATCAAAGCTCTCACCTGGGGTTTGCCAGATACAGTGAGCCCGATCTTGACGGTTGGGCTCACTGTATCTGGCACATCTAGAAAGAACGCACGAGGACGGCTGCTCACTTTAACCGGCGGAGCGCCGGAACCGGCGCTGCCTTACCCGGGGGTGGGCAGTCTGCGGTGTGGCTGCGGCCAGGGATTCGCGCTGGCCGGAACCTGGGTATGCGGAGGTGACCGGCCGGCTGATTAGGCTCGCGACAAACGACACCAGAGGTTCGCGAGTTTTGACTCCGTTGATCGGTTCGGCTGGTGATCAGTCTCCGCGAGTTTTGACCGCACTTTGATCCGCTGCCATGGTCCGGGCGGGTTCGTCGGCGTTTTGCAGGCGGAGCCGGGTGAGCGCGAGCATGTCGATCAGCCAGCCCGGGCCGCCGCTGATGGCTCGGGCTTTCAGGAGGGTGTCGAGCTCGCGGTGGACGGCTGGGCTGGTGTGGGCGAAGAAGTCTTCGCAGATGCTGAGGATCGTCGGTAGTAGGTCGTCGTGGGGTTCGCTTGGGTCCATGGGTCCTCCGCGGCAGCGCAGGCGGCGGGTGGTTAGGCCGGCGTGCGGGTGGTCTTCTCGGTGCGGGCGCGGGTTTGGGCGAGACGGTAGGAGTCGGTGCCGGTCTCGATAATGTTGCCGCCGAACGTGAGCCGATCGACGATCGCGGCGCTTATCTCGACTTCGATCTTCAAGTCTGCCTCTTGACCTGCCGTTTCGTTTCGTGGACGGATGTCTTCGACTGCCCCACACCCGGGTCTGGCTCAGAGGGTCCGGTGACGCCGTTGGAGAATCATCGGGTGGATGTAGTCGAGCTACTTGGTCGTGCAGCGGAGCTGGTTCCGGCCGCGCTTGAGAACCGCGCGGAAGCAGCGTCGGCGGCCTGCGAAGCACATACGCTGAGGCACGAGAGGAGACAATCATGCGCACACGCGTCGACCAGATCAGCGACCGGATCTACCGAATCTCCACGTGCATCCCGGATATCGCCCCAGGAGGCTTCACCTTCAACCAATTCCTGGTCGATGCCGAGGAGCCGCTGCTGTATCACACCGGCATGCGTCGACTTTTCCCGCTGGTGAAGGAGGCGATTGAACGGATCATGCCGGTGGAGCGCCTGCGCTGGATCTCCTTCGCGCACGTCGAGGCCGATGAGTGTGGCGCGGTCAACAACTTCCTCGCCGTCGCCCCGCATGCACAGGTTGTCCACGGCGATCTCGGCTGCCAGGTTTCGCTCAACGACCTCTGCGACCGAGATCCCCGGCCGCTGGCGGATGGGGAGATCCTCGACATCGGCGGCGCCACACTGCAACGGCGCCTGATCGCGCTACCCACGCCGCACGTACCGCACAACTGGGAGTCGCACATGTTGTTCGAGCAGGAGACTCGCACACTGTTCCTTGGCGACCTGTGCACCCAGTTCGGCGACGGACCGCCCGTGACGGACCAGGCTCCGTTCGAAGCGATCATCGCCGCCGAGGACCTCTTCCACCAGACATCGCTAGGCCCGGCGGTGCCGGCAACCTACCGGCGCCTTGCCGACCTTGAGCCCGTCACTCTCGCAGTGATGCACGGTTCGTCCTACACCGGGGACTGCCCAACCCTGCTCAGGATGGTCGCGGACATCTACCAGGAGCGCTACGGATGCGGGACACCGCTGCTGGGTCAGCCGCTACCGGAGCACAAGCTTGTCGGTTCAGATTGAGTCGGTGTTTCAGTTGGCTGTGGCCGGTAGCAGTCGCCTTCGGTCACATCATTCCGCGGTACTTCTGAAGCGTCGCCGCCCCACACGGGGAGATCGTGGCGCAGGTACCCCTGCTGACCGTAGGAATGGCCGTCGCCGACGTCTGCTGAGCCGTACCCCTTGCATTCGACACGTCCCTACGGGTTGCTGCGCCGGGCGGCGTTGGTCGTCGGCAAACCCCGCCTCGCGGTGAACGGCGTAGAAGGGGTGATCGGCTGTCGTCTGCACGGTGATAGCCGCTGCAAGGAACCGGGGCAGTTCCGCCCGCGCGAGCGCATCGGCGATCCGTGGCCCGTGCTGCTGGACCGCGTCAGCGGTGATACCCGCTCCGTAGAGGCCGAAGGCACCGGGCCGCCCCGAGCGGACGACACCATACTGGGCGAGTTGCAGGCGGGTCCCGCCGGCGTAGTGGATCGACACGGTCAGGATCGTGTCGACGATGTCGGCGGCACGTGCGACCGGGTCACCGGGCGCCGTGTCACCGAGGTCGACCCGTACCAGGGTGTCGACATCGGATTCCTCATCGGCGAGGTCCGCGACCCGGAAGATCGGATTTTCCTCGATCAATGCCGTGAGTTCCGCCCGGTGGGGAAAGTCCTGTCCGCCGTCGCGGGCGTTCGGCACGGCCCAGTTCGCGCTGTAGAACGACACCCGGCCAGCGGTCAGATGAATATGGAGCTGGCCTTGGTAGCCCAGCCAGACAACAGTCGGTTCGACCGGCGCCGGCGTGCCGACGACGGCGCGTGCCCGGCTGAGCCCCTGGTCGAGGGACGGATCGTCACCCCCAGCGCGGACCTGGTCGAAGGCGACGATCCGTACGAGCTCACGAAAGGTCCACTTCGGGTTGAGGCCCCGGCGGCGGAGCTGGTCAAACAGCAGCTCGGTGATGGGGCGATACTCACGCCGTGCCTGTGCCCGGTCCCGCGCGGCCGCGACCAGATCATCCCAGCTGGCGTGCACTGCGGCGTCCGAGTCGAGTTGCTCGAGAAGCTCGCGCCCGGTGGAGAGTAGGTCCGTCCAGACCGCGCCTTCACGCGTGCCGGGTGACTGGGAGAGCACCGGTGAGCCAGCCGTGCAGAGCCGGTTCAGGGCCGCCCGGAAAACGGTGAACCGCCCAGCGATGTGACTGCTCAGGGCAGGGCCGACTGCGCCCGCCGACTCGTCGAGATCCAGTTGGAGAGACTGGCGGTTGGCGCCCTTCTTCCACGCGTCGATGCCACTGGCGAGCTCGACCCACTCGGTGATCTCCTCGACGACGACCGTCAGCGGCAGGATGCCGCTGACGCCGTTGTGCTCGCCGAGCGAGAGGCCCAGCGACTTCCGCCAGGCAGGACCGTCCGATGCCTCGGGCTCGCTGACGGTGCGGTCACTCATCACGGACCTTCCAGTCGTTTACGGGTCGCCATGACACGGTCACGGCCACCGCACCACGTTAGCCACCCTCACCGCACCGGAAAGATATGACAGCCCCGTCGCGGCCGGCGCGAGCGGTTCGGACTGGCCTGCGGCGTATAGCCGGGAAGGCACCGCGGCCACTGCTGGCCTGACGGCGGCATATTGCTCCCGTGTCTCCGGTGTTCAGGTGAGCGCGACCAGGCGACCGGAGACCTTCCCCCTTTGGCGAAGCGGCGCAGCCCGACGCCGATGTCCCCGAACCGGTTGCGTTCGATCCCCGGCACGACTGAACCTCTGTTCCCGGCGCGATCGCAGTTCGTACGGCCAGAACCTGGCCACTGACCGACCTCCTCACCGAGTGTCAGAGCCCGACACCGGCCAGAGGGTTGGCCTGCCATCGGTCGACGTCGTCGATGTAGCCCAGCAACGTGGCGGAGCCGTCCTTCCAGCCGCCGGCCCGAGCGATGCGCAGCGGGTCGGCGCCGGTGCGGTAGGTCTCGGTGGCGAACCCGCGCCGCAGCGAGTGCCCGGACCAGGCCGCTTTCGGATCGAGTCCGGCGGCGGTGGCGGTGCGGGCCACGATCAGGGCGACGGCCTGCCCGGCGAGCTGGCCGTCGGCGCTGCCCCGGCCGGTCGGGGCGCGGCCGAGCCTGCCGTGCCGGTCGATGCGCACGAACAGCGGGCCGGAGGTCCGGCCGTGGTCGGCGAGGGCCGCCAGCCACGCCTGGGCGGTGCGCGCCGGACAGGTCACCGAGTGCGCCCCGTACGGCAGGGCCGCGGTGCGCCCGTGGGAGCCCGGTCGGTCTTGGAGGTGCGGATCTCGACCTGGACGCCCTCGGCGGTGAAAGCCAGATCGGCGATGTCGAGGCTGGCCAGCTCGCTGCGGCGGGCGCCGAGGGCGAACCCGAGCACCAGCAGCGCGGTGTCGCGAATCCCGACCAGGCTGTGACGGTCCAGGGCGTCGGTCATGGCGCGTAGCGCGGCGATGGTGACCGGGGCGGCCTTGCGGACCCGCACGCCGGTGCCGGTGGTGGCCCGGTCGCGGCGGTAGCTGCGCCAGATACGCGGAGCCACATGCCACGTTCACGGAGCCTTTGCCAGAACCGCAGAGCCTGTGCCAGTTAGACGGAGCCGGAACACCGGGGATGGCGCTCATCGGTGTTCCGATCGGTCGCAGGAGAACTGTCCATAGGATAAGGGTGATTATCCTATGAGTAAAATCCAGCCCATTATCGGATTGTCATTACCAGTAATCTGGCAATAGAGGGTCGCCTGGCACGGAACGAGACGGACGACTCGCCGTGGAGAAGCCACCGGGCAGGACCCCGATGGGGGATCACGCAGCAACTTGAACCGTCACTGGCCGGACGGCATGAGCGCGCCCAGCTGAAGCGAACGACAGGCGGCCCAGCCCGGGAGACCCAGCGCGGTGACGAGCGAAATCTCAGGAGGATCGTCCTGACGGAACCGGCTGAACCGTCGACATCCGGATCAGCTCCCCCAGTACTCCACACACCGTGGGACTTGCACCCGAAAATGACGCGGGCAGGGCATCGGCTCGGTACAGTTCGCCCACCGCTCCGACCCTCCAGAAAGGACATGAATCCGGTTGACCACCGTCGACTTCCGGAACTGGTGCACCATCGGGACGCTCACCACCACTCCCGCCGCTTCGCGTAGGCATCTCTCGGGCATGATCGAGTCGAGCGACGACGATGCCGGCTCGCTGCCGTACTTCCAGCCACGTACGCCGAGTCCGGCAGGCTCGCGTCGATCGCGCAGCGGCACGGCAAGACCGGTGTAGCCAAGTACCTCAGCAACAAACTTCCCACCAAGGCGGGCTTTCGGTCCGGGGACATGGGCGAGATCCTCGCGACGGCCTACCTGCATGAGGAGGCCGGCTGGGTGGTGGGTCCATGCCGGCTCATTCACCGCGACCACCCCGAATGGGCGATGAGGGGCGACGACGTGCTCGGGGCGAGGCTGGATGCTGCCGCTAAGGCGCTGGTCATCAGGGGCGAGGCCAAGAGCCGGGTCAAGGCCAGCCGCGCCACCGTCACGGAGGCTCGCGAGGGCCTCTCCCGTGACAAGGAGATGCCGTCCTCGCATTCCCTCACCCAGTTTGCCGACCGGCTGATGACGATGGACGCCACCGACGTGAGCGCGCCCGGGCCCCTGGTGGATCTACCGCCTGACCCGTCACCTGCTCAGCGGCCTGTTCGACACCAGCCTGGAAACCACGATCCCCCAGGCACCGCCACCCGGGGCAGCCGCACACGTCGAACACTGGCGCGCCCTGCGGGAAACATTCGTCACCTCACTGCTGGCTCGCGAGCGCGCCGAGATCGACCTGTGGCCGTCTCAACTGCACGTCGTGGACCGGATCTTCCAGGATTTGCGAGACCTGGTCGTCGCCCTGCCCACCAGCGCCGGCAAGACCCGCATCGCCGAACTGGCGATCCTGGCCTGCCTGGCGCAAGGCCGCCGGACGGTGTACGTCACCCCCCTTCGTGCCCGTCCGCACAGACCGAACAGGTTCTGGCCCGTACCTTCACCCCGCTGGCGTCCGGGTGTCCTCGCTCTACGGCAGCATGGGCACAGCAACGTCGACGAAGACACCCTGAAATCCAGCGAAATCGTCGTAGCGGCCCCGGAGAAGCTGGACTTCGCGCTGCGCTCCGACCCGGCCGTACTCGACGACGTCGCCCTGATCGTCCTGGACGAGGGGCACATGATCGGAGCCACCGAACGGGAGGTCCGCTACGAATCGCAGATCCAAAGGCTGCTGCACCGATCCGACGCCGACCGCCGCCGGGGGTCATCACCGGTCTGCGCGGCGCACGGTGAGCATGTCTGCGGGTTGGCAGTCGAGCGCGTCGCACATTGCGGTCAGCGTGCTGAATCGGATCGCCCGCGCCCGGCCATTCTTCAGGATCGACAGGTTCGCCAGGGTGATCCCCACCCGGCCCGCGAGTTCGGTAAGGGTCATGCCACGCTGCGCGAGCAGCTTGTCGAGATGAACCTCGATCCGATGCTCCTCCTCGGCAGGCATCAGATCACCGTGTCCAACTCGGCCCGCATCATCGCGCCCCGGTTGATCACCTCGGCCACGGCCAGGAACCCGAAGCCCAACAACATCCACTGCCCGGGCAAGGCCCACTGCGCCGCAATCGAGTCCGCAGTGACGCTCGAGGACAGGTCGAGCTCGGCAATCGTCTCTACCACGCTCGCCAGCACGCCGCCGATCAGGATGCTGATCGCCAGCACTCGCAGTCGCCGTACCGTTTGACCGGTGAACGGGTCGGCCCGACGTGCCGCCCGCATGATCCGCGTCAACATCGCTAGCATCACCAGAGCGACGAGAAGCCCCGGCAGCGTGGTCAACGCGTGCGTGATCACCTGGGACGTACTGGGTTCGGCGATCCTCACCTCGACCATCGAGTTCGCGGCCACCATCGCGCCGCCGGTCAGCCCTGCGGACGAGCCCGACATTCCGGTGATCGCCTCGGCCGGGACCCGGGAGACCACCGGCGCACCGGTGACGACATCCCACACAACGACGGCGACCGCCACCCCTATTGCTCCCGTCCCCAGCATCAGCGCCGCCTGCATCTCGCCGAGCCAGTCGGCCTTACGCAACCTCGTCCGCAACGACACGGATGCCCCCTTATCGATAAACGATACATTGATAATCGATAGGTCGGAATCGCTTGTCAAGTTCCGGGCTGCGCAACGGTGGATGACGCGGTGCCGGCGAGTGCCGTGTCGGCGGCATCCAGCTCGAGCTGCTCACCGGGCCGCTCACCGGCATCTACGACCCCAACGGCATGGGCGCCATGTTCTTCGCCGTCCTCGCCGTCGCTGGGCAGATCGAGCGTGACTACATCCGGGAGAAGACCCTCGAAGGCCAGATCATCGCTGCGGCCAAGGGTAACCACGGCGGTCGGCCGAAGGTCATCGACGACGACTCCCTCACCTTTGCTCTCGCGCTCAAGGACAAGGGCATCCCCGTCCCGGCCATCGCGAAGAAGCTCACCATCAGAACCGGCAAGAACGCGGGAACTCCCCGTCCGTGGCCTCGCTCTACCGGGCGTTTGCCGAGGCCGAGCAGGCCGCTGAGGCCGACGATCTGGCCCAGTCGCGGCCTAGGCCCGCCCGGATTCTGCAAGACGACGGCCCAACGGTGGTCGAGGAAAGCCGCTCCTCATGATCGCCTCCAGCGGTAGGGCCGAGCGGGGCGAGTACCCCCGCTCGGCCCTACCGCTGGTAGAACGGCTGCTAGATCGGCAGCTCGGGCAGGTACTACCTGCGCGAGCTGGGACGTTCAGGCCTCGTCTGTCAGAGTCGTCTGAATGGATGGCGGCGGAGTGGTGACGCCGGACGGTTGCACCGTCGAGGTGTATTTGCACCTGCCGGCGAACGGGGAACCGGACCTGATCGACAGGGCCGTTCCGGAAGGTTCGCGGATTTTGGAACTCGGCTGCGGCACCGGACGGCTGGCCAATGTGCTCGCCGCTCGCGGGCATGACGTCGTCGGCGTCGATGAGTCAGCGGCCATGCTCAGCCACCTCCGCGGAGTCACTCCGGTATGCACGCATCGGTAACGCGTCCGCAGCGCGCGTCTCGTTTGCGCGACGTACATCGGGGTTCTCTCCTCTTTTACTCATTTGAGGGGTCTCCCCTCCTCCGTGGCGCCGAGGCAGACGGATCGCTTCAGCGCGCCGACACCGATTCGGGGCGTGCGATTTCCGGACGGAATTTCCACGCGTACCGGAGGATGAATGCCAGGAGCAGCACCTCGATTCCGATGGAGAGGCCGTAGAAGGAGGCCCAGTCCCAGGACTCCCCTACCGCGTTGAACACCGAGAGGGGGATGTAGAACGTTGCTACGACGAGGTTGGTGGCGCGGTTGACACGGGCTGGCAGCGTCATGGAGAGCATCACCATCAGGGCCGGGATCGCCACACACGCGAGGAAGATGGTCAACAACGTCGGGCTGATGTCGAACTCAAAGACGACGCCACCCCGGATTTCGTCGATGGCGCCGGGCTTGTAGAGGTGGAAGTAGTCGACGTAGATGTAGAGGAACATGAGGCTGGTCCATGCGGCGGCGAGCTTGGCCTGCACGGGGATCGGCGGGCTGTCGAGCGGGTTCGGGGTGTTCGTTCGGATGGTCATCGGTTCTTCTTTCGAGAGGAGCGGTCCCTCCGCCGCAGCGGCGGCAGGTTTGGGGCGTGCACACGCACGGGTTGGGTCGTTCTCGTCGGTCCGGTCCGGTCCCCAGACGCTTCCCTCGGGTGTGGCCGGCCCCGACGTAGCGGAGGGCGTCGCGCTACCGTAAAGCGACGTCAGTCCTGTGTACGGATGAGCCGTAGGCCGGTGACAACGAGCCAGACGAGCCACGCGGCCAAGCCCGAAACCCCGACGAGCACCAGTGGCGAGCCATCCGCGATGGCGAGGTTCCCGGCGCCGGCCAATATGGGCAAGCTGCCGCCCGCCACGCCGAGCAGCCGCTGCCACGGCCGTGTCAACCCGCTGGCGTGGGTGGCCAGCGCCGCGCCGATGAAGGTCGCCCCGAGCGCGGGCAGCGCGAGCGCGAAGGCCGCGGCGTGGAGCTGCCAGACCAGCTCGAAGGCGGGGGTTGGCTCGGCCAGGCCATCCGCGGCGAGCACGACCGCGATGTGCGTGGCTATGACGAGGGCGAATATCGCCGAGAGCGTCGCTCCGGCTGCCACCGCGAGCCGCGACCAGTCCGCCCCTGCGGCGCCGCGGCGCCGCACGAGCCCCTGCAGTCCCGTGACGAACAGCAGGAGCAGGGGCAGGTTCAGGGCCTCCAGACCCACGGCGACGGCCACGACGCCCCGGTTCGCGGCGTGGTAGGCGAGGACCTCACCAAGAGGATCGCCGTAGCTGGGCGCTCCACTGCCCGCAAACATCGCGTTCTGAACGATCACTGACGCGGCGTAGGCGACCGCGACGCCGCCGACGATTCGCGTCGCGGACACCCGGTCCAGGACCTGCCGGTCCTCTAGGGCGGTGAGTTTTGCTTTCTGGGTTCTCACGTCGTTACTCCTTCGCTTCAGTCGGATGGCGGGTTGTCGAGCAGGTTCGGGGCGTTCGTTCGGATGGTCATCGGTTCTTCTTGCGAGAGGACCGGTTCCTCCGCCGCAGTGGCGGCAGGGTTGGGGCGTGCATACGCACGGGTTGGGTCGTTCTCGTCGGTGCGGTCGTCAGACGGTGACGACGACCTTCCCTCGGGTGTGGCCGGCCCCGACGTAGCGGGAGGGCGTCGGCGGCTTCGTCGAGGGGGTAGGTGCGATCGATGACCGGCGTGACTTGCCCGGTCGCGAGGAGGTCGGCCAGGGTGAGCAGGTCCTGGCGCTTCCCGACCGACAGGAAGGGCTTCAGCTGCTGACGGGTGAACCCGGACAGCACGCGCGCTTTGACGATCCGACCGAGGGGGCCGAGCCAGCGGTTATGTGGAACAGATTGCTGGAGCGGCTGTAAACGCCGCTACGAGCCGAGGTCGATGGCGGCGGGCCGAAGGGCTACACCTCGGGTTCGACTTTGGTCGGATGTCATGCAGCCCGGCCGGCCGTACCCTTTGAGCATGGTGGCCCCGGCGGACCTGCAGGATCGGAGCCCGCTTCCAGCGGTCGTGACCAGCGATGCTGACCACGACCCGGTACGCCCGGCCGGGCGCACGGTCCGCGGCCGGGTTGTTGACGCCACCTGTTTCCTGCTGGCCGTCGGCCTCGTGTTGCTGGCCCTGGCCGACAGCCGTGCGCAGCACATCGCGCCGGTCCCGCTCACTGTCGACCTCGTCCTCGGCGGCCTGTGCAGTCTGGGGGTGTGGCTGCGCCGGCGCTGGCCGGTCGGCCTCGCCGTGGTCGCCGGTGTGGTCGGCATCTACGCGACGTCCGCCTCGGGCGCGGCGCTCATCGCGCTGTTCACCGTCGCGGTGCACCGGCGCTTCGCGGTGGTCGCCCCGATCGTGGCCGGGTACGCGCTCGTCCCGTTCCTGACGCTGCTGGTTCGGCCCGACGTCCCGGTCGGGTCCCCGTCGGAGATCGTGCTGGGCGTCGTCTTCGCGCTCGCGGTACTCGCCTGGGGCATGTTTGTACGGGCCCGACGCCAGTCGCTGCGGGAGCGGGCTGGGCGGGTCGAGGCCGAACAGGAACTGCGCGTCGCCGAAGCCCGCCAGGGCGAACGCAACCGGATCGCCCGGGAGATGCACGACGTACTCGCCCACCGCCTGTCCCTGCTGAGCCTGCACGCCGGGGCGCTGGAGCTACGCCCCGACGCCGCGCCCGAGGAGGTCGCCCGTGCCGCCGGGGTGGTCCGCGACAGCGCCTACCAGGCGCTGGAGGACCTTCGGGAGGTGATCGGCGTCCTCCGCACCGGTGTCGACCGGTCCGACGAGAAGCCGGAACGGCCACAGCCCACCCTGGCCGACCTCCCTGACCTCGTCGAGCAATCGCGGCGCGCCGGGATGCGGGTACGGCTCGACTGGCTGACCGACACGCTTTCCGCCGTACCGGCTGGTGTGGGGCGCAGCGCGTACCGGATCGTGCAGGAAGGGCTGACCAACGCCCGCAAGCACGCCCCCGACGGCGAGGTGGCCGTCACCGTCCAGGCAACCCCGGGCGACGGCGTAACCGTCGAGATCCGCAACCCGTACCCGGCCGAGACCAGCCCTGCCGGCATCCCCGGCGCCGGCATCGGCCTCATCGGGCTCACCGAACGGGCCGCCCTCGTCGGCGGGCGCCTCGAACACGGCCCGACCCCCGCCGGTGACTTCCGGCTCAGGGCCTGGCTACCGTGGCCTACCCTCTGATCGCGGTCGGAACCGGCCTCCGGCCCAGGTGAGCACGGACAAGGAGCCCAACGTGAACGCACCGGTGCGGGTCCTCATCGTCGACGACGACCCGCTCGTGCGGGCCGGCCTCACCATGGTCATCGGCGGCTCGCCGGACATCGCCGTGGTGGGCGAGGCCGGCGACGGAAGTGAAGTAGCCGCCGCCGTCGACGCATACGCCCCGGACGTGGTGCTGATGGACATCCGCATGCCCACCCTCGACGGCCTCGCCGCCACCGAACGACTCCGCGCCCGACCCGACCCACCCGAGGTCATCGTCCTGACCACCTTCGACGCCGACGAGTACGTCCTGCGCGCCCTGCGCGCCGGGGCCAGCGGCTTCCTGCTCAAACACACGCCACCCGCCGAGATCCTGCGCGCCATCGCGCGGGTTGCAGCCGGCGAACCCATCCTGTCGCCGACCGTCACCCGACGGCTCATCGCCCACCTCAGCGACACCGGCGCCGCCGCCCGGCAACAGCACGCCACCACCGCGCTGCATCAGCTCAGCGAACGCGAACGCGAGGTCGCCATCGCCGTCGGGCGGGGCAAGTCCAACGCCGAGATCGCGGGCGAGCTGTTCATGAGCGTGGCCACCGTGAAAGCCCACATCTCGCGCATACTCACCAAACTCGATCTCAACAACCGTACCCAGATCGCCCTACTCGCCCACGACGCCGGCCTCACCAGCTGACACCGGTTAAACCCTGGCCCCTGTCGGCACCCGGATAGACGGGCCCCACCCAGCCGCGCCACCGCACGGATGAGGCCGCGATCGGTCTCGACGACCTGATCCTGGACCTGTGGATCCGACGTCGCAGCGGCGCAGCTCGCCAACGGTGGTGATCAGGTCGGCCAGGGAGCGGGAGAGCCTGTCGAGGCTCGGCACTACGAGGGTGTCGCCGGCGGTTTCAACGCGGTTCTGTTCGCCCTGGCGGTGTTCGTGGCGTAGGGCCGGTTCGGCCCGTACGGCTGGTGATCGAGTCTTCGTGACCGGCACCCGGGCGACCACTCTCCCCTTTCGGCCTGTACTGACTTTCCGCAGAAGGACTCGCAGCCCCATGAACGTCACCGTCTTCGGCGCCACCGGCGCCATCGGCCAGTTCGTCGTCAGCGAACTGCTCGCCGCCGGGCACACCGTCACCGCGTAACCCCGGCCAAGGTGCAGCCGCCCTGGCCCGACCAGGTACGCGTGGCCATCGGCGAGGTCACCGACGCGAACGCGATCGACAGCGCGGTGGCCGGCGCGGACGCCGTCATCGCCGTGGTCGATCATGTCGGGGTGTCCGACGACGAGACGTACGTGCTGGCCGCCTACGCAGCGGCGCACCGCTGGTTGCCTCCAGCCGACATTCGAGGCCAGAGCTTGCCGGCAGAGGTCGTCTCCGTCAGCGAGTGCCTGACCTACTTTCATCCGCACGACCAAGACACATGGCTGGCGCCGTGGCACCTGTCGCTCGAGCACGCCCGCCACGCGGCCGACGACACCACCGGCTGCGCCGTGGAGACGCCTGTTGAGCGGCTATGGAAACGTCGCGCCCCGACGGCGCCGCCCTGGGCAGGCAGCAGCGTGCACGCCTTAGCGATGAGCGTGCCGACCGCAGGTGTTGACGAGTTGGCCGCGCTGATGCGGCGCTGGACGAGCGACGAGCCACACCCGATCCTGACGAACCTTGCCCTGGGCGCATCGCCCGCCGGAACGGACTTAGGGTTTGAGGTCCTCGGGTTCGAGGATGGCCAGTTCCATAGTTGGATCTGCTACGGCTTCCACCGCGATGCCGCCAGGGAGCTCGGCGTCCGCCCCAACGAGCGCGGCCTGATCACCACGCTCGCCGACGCGCGACGTGTCGCCGAGCTGGCCAACTACGGCGACGATGCCGAGGACGGCTTCCCCGAGGTCACGTGGTTCCCGGCGTTGATCACCGAGCCTGATTGCACGTAATCATGGACCGGCGGGCACAGACCATCGCGACGGCTCAGAGGCCAGCACCGGTGCTCAGCAGCAGACCCGATGTCGAGCAGACGCGTCGTACGTGCGTCGCTGACGGCTGGCTGTTCCACTTCCGAATATCGGAACGGGCGTAAGGGCTGGCTGTCGGCGTTCCGGGACGCAGTGCTGTTCAAGACCGCCAATACGTTTGGGCTGCGCCGCAACGAGGCCTGGATGCTGGACGTGGCCGACTTCGGCCGCAATCCGCAGGGCGCGGAGTACGGCGTGCTCTACGTCTGTCACGGCAAGGCGATGCGCAAACGCCGCAGCGTGCTGACCGTCTGGCCCTGGTATCCGGAGATCATCGAGCAGTGGGTCCAGCAGGTCCGACCGCAGTTCGCCACCAGCGTCGACTCGGGCGCGTCGTGGCCCTCGGAACGCGGCCAGCGGATCGGATTCACGCAGATGAACACCCGCCTCGCCGCCTACCGCGACGCCCTGGGCCTGGACCCGGCGCTGGACTTCCATTCATTCCGCCGCTCCTACGTCACCTACCTCATCGAGGACGGCCTCGACGCCCGGCTCGTTTAGGAACAGGTAGGTCACGAAGATGCTTTCACTACGTCCATCTATACGTGTGTGTCGTCGGACTACCGGACCCGGACACTGCGCCAGGCGCTGGACGCGACCCTGGACGCCGCCATGCGGCCGGTGAAGGAGGCACGATGACTACGAAACGGCAGGTCAGCTACCAGTGGCGGCTACGAGAGGTGATGGCCGCGCACGGCATGTTCGCCGCGACCGACCTGGCCCCGAAACTCGCCGAGCGGCGGATCACCTGTCCGCGAGCCGCGATACCGGAATCTATTGCCGCGTGAGTGGAACTGATTTCTAGATCAGTGGTGGGCTGCGTTGCCCGAACTCAGGGCGGGACCGGCGACCTCCAGGTCGACGAGGAAGCCGCGGGCCTGCCACTGCTCTGCGGGCAGTTGGTCGCGGGCCAGCTGGAAGTACTGCTCGGGGCTCATGATCTGCACGGTGCCGGGTTCGGGCTCCCAGTCGTCGGGCATGGGTTCGTCGAAGGACGGTTCGTCGCGCAGGCGGGTGGGGCAGGCATCGGGGACGTCGGTCAGGCGTACGCCTCCGGGCCTGCGGATCCACTCGGTGGTGCCGCGATCGTGCAGGTCGTGCACGACGCGGACCCGCCGGACGACGCCTACCGTGACGGGCAGATCGCCGATGATCCCCAGGAAGGCGTCGAAGCCCGGGCATCCGTCGAGCGCGATGTCGCCCGTCCGGTGATCGCCGTCCCGGAGCGCGCGCAGGCCGCCGGCTTCGATGAGTTGCGCCCAGGGCTGTCCGTCGGCATCGAGCAACGTGCCGGCCTGCACGGCGATCTGGTGCAGCAGCAGGTCCTCGGGGAGGTCCGGGGTGTCGAGCCATCTGAGGCGGGTCGTGACCTGTTCACCCAGTGACCACGTGGTGTCGCGCGGAGCGGTGTCGAGTAGGACCGGCCAGAGCATCGATCCATCGTTTCACTGGTGGTGAGGGCAGGTGGGCGTTCAAAGACACCGCCGCGAACCCAAATTCTTGCGTGCCCCGTATCTTTGCGGGGCACGCAAGAATTGCTACTGTGGGGACATGACAGGGCTGCGGGAGCGTAAGAAGGCCGAGACCCGGGCGGCGCTCGGCTGGGCCGCGATCCACCTCACCGCCGAGCGCGGCTACGACAACGTCCGCGTCGAGGACATCGCCGAGGCGGCCGGGGTCTCCGCGCGTACCTTCAACAACTATTTTTCCAGCAAGGCCGAGGCGATCGCCTCCCGTCACCTCGACCGCAGCATGCGCACCGCCGCCGCGCTACGCGAGCGTCCCGCCGGGGAGCCGCTCTGGGAGGCGCTCACCGCCGCCGCGCTGGAGCAGTTCACACGCGGTCCGGAGGTCGAGGCGATGCCATCGCCCGCGCACGCGCAGTGGGTGGCCGGTGTCCGCGCCATGCTCGACGAGCCCGCGTTGCAGGGTGAGCGGCTGCGCGCCGCCGCGGTCGCCGAGGCCGAACTGGCGGCCGCGGTCGCCGAGCGCACCGGCACCGATCTCGCCACCGACATGTATCCGCGGCTCGTCGCGGCCGCCGCCAGCGCGGCTGTCGGCGTCGCCATGCAGCACTTCCTGGACAGCGCCGACCCGCCCACCCCGATCGACCGCCTCATCGTCGACGCGTTCGCCCAGGTCGCCGCCGGCCTTCCGGCCCCGGCCCACTAGCAGCCACTCCTTCCTGCTCCCGCGGCCGGCCCGGCCCGCCGCGGCGATGACGCACGCCCCGAAGGGATCACGATCATGCTTGATGTCCTCGTTGTCGGAGCCGGCCCCAACGGCCTCATGCTCGCCTGCGAACTGGCGCTCGCCGGTGTCCACCCTGTCGTTCTCGAACGTCATCCCGCGCCCACCGGGGAGCCTCGCGCCAACGGCCTCGTCGGGCAGGTCGTGCGCCTGCTCGACCGGCGTGGCCTCTACACGCGGCTGAGCGGGGACAGTGCCCCGCCGGCCCCGCAGCCGGCGTTCACCTTCGGCGCGTTCCCGCTGGATCTCACGGTGCTCGACGAGAATCCGCACTACGTGCTCGGTGTGCCGCAGGCCAAGCTGGAGGCCGGTCTCGCGGCCCGCGCGGCCGAGCTGGGCGTCGAGGTGCGCCGCGGCCACGAGGTCGTCGACCTCCATCAGGGCCCGGATGCGGTCGAGGTCGTCCTCGCCGACGGTACGCGGCTCACCTCCCGTTTCGTCGTCGGCGCCGACGGGGGCCGCAGTGTGGTGCGCCGACTGGCCGGCATCGACTTCCCGGGCGTCACCAACGACCGGTCGGTCTCCCGTACCGCCACCGTGACCGTGCCCGGGTCCGCCCTGCATCCCGGGACCGGTGGGCTGCTCGTCCCCGGTTACGGGGTGGTCCCGCCGTTCATGCACACCCGTACCCCGCGTGGCCTGATCGCCTGGGCTCCGTTCCCGGGCCGCCCGGCGATCCTGAGTACGACGGAGTGGCCTGACGTGCCGGCCGGTGACGAGACGCCGATGAGCCTGGCGGAGCTGCGCGCCAGCGTCGCCCGGGTGCTCGGCGCCGACGTCCCGTTCGGTGCGAGTGAGGGCCCTGGCCTGTTGCGGCGGCTGACCGGCGGGAACACCCGTATCGCCGCCCGCTACCGGGACGGCCGGGTGCTGCTGGTCGGCGACGCCGCGCACGTACACCCGGCGATCGGTGGTCCCGGCCTCAACCTCGGTCTACAGGATGCCGTGAACCTGGGGTGGAAGCTGGCCGCCACGGTGCGGGGCTGGGCGCCGGCGGGGCTGCTCGACACGTACGAGACGGAGCGCCGCCCGGTCGCCGAGCGGGTCGTCATGTCGACACAGGCGCAGTCGGCGCTGATCGGCCCGGGTGACGACATCACCGGGCTGCGGGGCCTGTTCGCCGAGCTGCTGCGCAAGCCGGAGGTGACCGGCCACATCGCGGCGTTGATGTCCGGCGCGGATGTCGCCTATCCGGCCGATCCCGCCGACCCGCTGGCCGGCCGGTGCGCGCCGGACGTGGTGGTGCATGGTGACGGTGCTCCGGTGCGCCTGGCCGAGCTGACCCGTACGGCCCGGCCGTTGCTGCTGGATTCCACGGGCGCGTACGCGGAGGTCGCCGCCGGATGGCGGGATCGTGTCGACGTGGTCACCGGCCCGCTGGAGGGCACGGCCGCAACCGCGTTGCTCGTACGGCCGGACTGCTTCGTCGCCTGGTCGGCCGGTGACGCGGGCACGCTGCGCGCCGCGCTGACCGGCCACTTCGGCGGCCCGTGCTGACCGGGGCCCTGGTCAGGGCCCTGGTCCGAGGGCTGGGCATACTGGTGCGCCGTGGACCTGGACGAGTATCAGCGCGGCGCTCTGCGTACCGCCGCTTCGCGTGACAAGAAGAACGAGCTTCTGCATCTGGTGCTCGGGCTGGTCGGTGAGTCCGGCGAGGTCGCGGAGAAGTTCAAGAAATGGGTACGGGACCTCGACAGTGACGAGGCGCGCATCGACCGCACGGATATCGCCAAGGAACTCGGTGACGTGCTCTGGTATGTGGCGGTGCTCGCCGACTACCTGGATCTGTCGCTGGACGACATCGGTGCCGCGAACCTGGCCAAACTCGCCAGTCGCCAGACCCGTGGCGTGCTGGGCGGCAGCGGCGACGACCGCTGACGGCGCCGGAATCCTGCCGGGGATCTGTCCCCGGCAGGGATCCGGCCACGGGTTCAGGCCACGACGTCGAGCAGGTCCCCGCTGTCCAGGACGGACTTGAGGGCGTTCAGGTCGACGCCTTTGTCCTGGAGCATGCTGACCAGCTTCTGGGCGCTGCTGATCGAGCCGACCTCGTCCGAGCCGGTCTCCAGCAGCGCGCTGATCCGGTCGAGTTTCGTCTGGCTGGCCTGTAGTCCGCCCATCTCGCCTTTCGGGCCGCCCGGCGGCGGTCCCTGCGGGCGGCCGGTGGTCGCGGCGATCGTCTCCGCGAGCTCGGTGAGGTCGGCCTCGGTCGTTCCGGATGCCTGGTCGGTGGGCAGGCCGGCCTTGATGGCGGTGATCAGATCATCGTGCGAGACACCCTGCGCTTCGGCGACGTCGTTCAGGCTCTTGCCGCTGTCCAGCTGCTTCTTGAGATCGTCGGTGCTCAGGCCGAGTTTCTCGGCGACGGCCTTCATCGGGTCCGCGCCGTTGCGGGGCGGGGGCGCCTGGCGGGTCGCGGTGCTGGTCAGAACGGTGTTCGAAAAGGTGATGGCAGTCATGGGCCGGTGGCCTCTCTCTGTCTCGCAGGACGTGTACGGGAGGCTTCATCGGAGGCGCCGTCAGGCAGTTTTGCCTTCGACAGCTGATTCATAGCCATTCACAGGCTCTCCACCGACTCGGCCGGTGCGGGAGATCGGGATGCAACCTTTCGCTGCTCCGCGGAGTAGAAGGGGTGATCGATCGACAGGAGGCGTAGTGATCCGATCCGACTGGGAGAACCAGTTCGTCGAATATTTTCGGGTACGGGCGCAGCCGTTGCGCCGGCTCGCCTACGCGCTGTGCGGTGACTGGCACACCGCCGAGGATCTCGTACAGCTGACGTTCGTGCGCCTCTACCGGCGCTGGCCGCGGCTGCGGGACGAGTCGGTGGACGCGTACGCCCGCAAGATCGTGGTCAACGCGTTCCTGACGCACCGGCGTGACCGGCGGCGGGAGTCGCTGATGGCCGAGCCACCCGAGCGTGCGGCGGGTGGCGCCGACCCGGCCGAGACGCTGGCGGTCCGGCGGGCGCTGGCCGATCTGGCGCCACGGCAGCGGGCCGCGGTGGTGCTGCGGTATCTGGAGGATCTGCCGGTCGCCGAGGTCGCCGCCCTGCTCGGGATCACCGAGGGCACGGTCAAGAGCCAGACCGCAAGGGCCATTCAATCCATGCGTACGGCGTTGCACGGCGCCACGCTCACCAGGGAGTAGCCGATGCGTGAAGTCGACATGCGAGAAGCGCTCGAGACGTACGCGAGTGACGGCGAACCGGCGATGGGCCTGACCGCCTCCGGGATCCTGACCGCGGGCCGGCGTTCGCGCCGCAACCGGCGGCTGGCCGGTGTCGCCGGTGTCGGGCTCGTGGCCGTGTTGGCCGGGATGGGTGGGATCGTGGTGTCCGGCGGTGATGACGCCGGCCCGGTGTTCGGGGCGGCGGGCCCGTGCCCGTTCCCGCCCGGCACTCGCCCGCCCGGGGCGTACGCGGCCGACAGGACGCTGTCGCCGGAGTTGGCGGAGTGGGCCGCCACGAGCCTGACCTGTCATCTCAACGAGGAACTGCCCCGCCTGCTGCCCAAGGCACGATACGCCCAGGTGCCGGGTGTGGAGGCCGGGCCGTTGATCGGGTTCAGCCTCGGCGGCGAACCGCCGTGGGGTAATCGGGTGGACGCGCTGGCTCTGGTCCGTGACGCCGAGGGAACCGGTGATCTGACGGTCACCGTCGGGGTGGTGGACGCGTCGACGGGTGAGCAGGCGCAGGACGAGTGCCGGCGTACGCAGATCGGGAAATGCACTGTTCGCAACGGCCCGGACGGGGTGACCGTGCTGGTGGGCAGCGAGGCCGACGACACTCCCGCCGACGAGCCGCGTAACTACATCGTCCGGGTCTACCGGGGACACAGCGAGATCTACGTGCAGGCGTCGAACACCGATCGGCAGCCGGTCGACAGTGGTGCCCCGGCCAGGACGCGCCCGCAGCCGATCCTCTCCGAGGATCAGGCGGTCGCGCTGGCGCTCTCCCCCGAGTTGTTCCTCTTCCCCTGACGAGTTGAGCGATGGGCGGACGCCGGGATCGGCGTTCGCCCATCGCTCAACTCGTGGGTTCTCACGGGTGGATCGGGACCGGTTCGTGCTTCTCGGTGCGGTCGCGCCGGGGCAGCAGGAGTGGGGTGATCAGGATCAAACAACCGGCGATCGCGATCGCGGTACGCGGGCTGGTGACGGTGGCCAGCAAACCCCACAGTGCGGTCAGGGCGGCGATGGTGGCGTTGCTGGTGACCGACCACGCGGACAGGGTGCGCACGACGAGGTTCACCGGCGTCTGCTCGAGCCGGTAGGTGACGAACACCGGGTTGAACACTCCCACGCAGGTGACGAGCCCGAACTGGACGGCGATGACGAGCACCAGGCCGGCGGTGCCGGGGCCGACGAAGGCGAGCCCGAGCGGCCAGCAGGCGCGCAGTGCGCCGGCGGTGAGCAGGATCCGGTGTTGCCCGAAGCGGGTGACCAGCGGCTGGGCCAGCCGGGAGCCGATCAGTCCACCGAGGCACGGTAGGCCGAAGGCGAGGCCGTACTGCCAGGGCGCGAAGTCGAGCTGGTCGAGCATGAGGACGGCGAGAAGCGGTGCGGTCGCCAGGATCAGGCCGTTGACCAGGACCGTGTTGAGAAACAGCGGGCGCAGCGCCGGGTGGGCCAGAATATGGCGCCATCCGTCGAGCAGGTTGCCGGCATGCGGCCGTGAGCCGCCGGCCGGCCCGGGACGCGGCTCCCGTCCTCCGATCGCCCGTATGCTCAGTGCCGACAGCAGGTAGCTGACCGCGTCGACCGCCACTGTCACCACAGGGCCGAACAGCCCGATCGCGGCATTGCCGAGCGGCGGTCCCACCACGGTGGCGGTCCAGGTGGTGGCCTCGAACCGGCCGTTCGCGACGAGCAGGTCCGCCCGCGGGACCACGGTCTTCAGGTAGGCGCCGCCAGCCGCCTTGAAGGTGATGTCGGCCGCGGCGGCGACGATCGAGACGGCCAGGAGCTGGGCGAAGGTCAGCCGGCCGAACGCGTACGCGGTGGGCACGCTCACCAGGGCGGCGAACCGGATCAGGTCCATCGTGATCATCACCGGTCGCTTACGGCGGAACTCCACCCACGGGCCGAGCGGCACCGCGACGACCGCGCCGACGGCCAGTCCCGTGGCCGACAGCAGCGATACCTCGATCGGGCCGGAGTGCAGGACCCGGATTGCGATCAAGGGGAACGCGCCGAACCCGAGCCACGTGCCGAGCGTGCTCACCGCGTATGCCGTCCAAAGCCACCTGAACTGCCGCCCCAATGATCTTCCCGTCTCGGATGAACAACTCGCGGTTGATGGCTGAGATCCAATCAGTCGGCATCTCCGCAGATCAAACAACCGACACGCCGACTGTCAACAACTTCGAGTTGTAGATATAGGGTCGTCGGCATGGACTTCGACGCCGTACGCACCTTCGTTGCCGTTGCCGATGCGGGCCAGTTCCAGGAGACCGCCGCCGAGCTGTCGATCACCCAGCAGGCCGTCTCCAAGCGCATCGCCGCGCTGGAGCGCAACCTCGGAGTGCGGCTGTTCACCCGCACTCCGCGCGGCGCTGAACTCACCATCGACGGGCAGGCGTTCCTGCCTCATGCCCGCGAACTCTTGCGCGCCGCTGAACGTGCGGTCGCGGCGGTACGCCCCGGCAGCCGTCCGCTGCGTGTCGACGTGATCGCCTCGCGTCTCGCCACGACCGGCCTGGTCCGCGGCTTCCACCAGGCACACCCCGAGATCGAGCTCGACGTCATGAAACTGTTCGACGTCGAGACGGCCGTCGCCGCTCTCCGATCCGGGGCGATCGACGCGTCCTTCCGTGCGGTCGCCATGCCGGGGCGGCCCCTTCCCGAGGAGATCGCGACCGTCCGGGTGCTCGACGAGCCGCTCCAACTGCTCACCGGCCCGGCCCATGCGCTGGCGTCGGCCCGGTCGGTGACCGTCGCCCAACTCGCCGGGCACCGCATCTGGATGCCCGGCATCACTCCCGGCACCGAATGGGCCGCCTACTACGACGACCTCGCCGCCGAGTTCGGTCTCGTCATCGAGGCGACCGGCCCCAACCTCGGCGCCGACGCGCTCCTCGACACCGTCGCCGACACCCCCCGCGCTGGCCACCTTCATCGGCGGACAGACCCGTCTCGTCTGGCCCGCCAGCCACGGGCTACGCCGCATCCCGGTGACCGATCCCACCCCGGTCTACCCACACTCGCTGCTCTGGCATCGCGACAATCTCCACCCGGCCCTGGCCGCCCTCCGCGATCACCTCGCCGCCACGGCCGGCCACGACACCCCCGGTACCTGGACCCCGAGCTGGACGTCGCGGCCATAGCCGACGCGAATTCGGTACGGCCGCCCGCCGGCGCCGGCGTCTTTGACGCTGCACCAAGCTGACAGAGCTCTCCGGCTGTTTCCTGGACGTCGGTCAGGTCGATGGCCATGTGCGGCGAGGTGCACGGAGTGGGCATCGTGGTGTTGACGACATTACCTCTGCATGGCAGAGTTCTCTGCCATGCAGAGGGTAGAACTGTGATGTCACTCGATGAGCAGACAGAACTCGATCAGCTACGGCTACGGGTGCGCGCTTCCCGCTGGGCCACTTCCGGCCCGCTGTTGATCTTCGGGCTCATGACCGTGGCTTTCGCCGGCTACCTGGCGACGGTCGACTACTACTTCGTGCCGGCGCCATTGTTCTGGCCGCTGTGCAGCCTTCTCGCCTTGTTCGCACTGTGGGGCGGCGATCGCGTCCGACGCGATCGCACCGGAGTCGGTGAAGGCCGGTTGCCGTACGGGAAGGCCGCTCTCGCGCTGCTCGCGGTGGTTGTCGCCGGGAACCTGGTGTGGTTCTACCCGCTCATGAAGATGCTGCTGTGGCCGGCGACAGTACTGACGATCATGGCGGTCGGACAGCGCAACAAATCACTGGCCCTGCGCTCCGGCATCATCGGTGGCGTGATGATCGGTGGCTGGTTCGCGGGATCCGCAGTGACTGCCGACTGGTACGACCCGCTCATCATGGGTTGCGGTGGACTCGCCCTGACGGTACTGGGCCTCGTCGAACGACAGCGGGAGCGGAAGATCAGTGGCTGACCCGGCACCCCATCCCGCTCTCGAACTGGACGAGCGGGTGCACCAGAAGACCAGACTGGCGCTGCTCACCGTGCTGGACGAGGCGGGCCGGGCCGATTTCCCGTACCTCAAGAAGCTTCTCGGTCTCACTGACGGCAACCTCGGCAGGCATCTTGAGGCATTGGCCGGGCAGTCGCTCGTCGACATCCAGAAGGGGCATGAAGGGCGCCGACCGCGGACGTGGGCGGCGATCACGCCGATGGGGCGAGCGGCTCTCGCGGCTGAAATGAAGGTCCTCGCTGATTTGGTGCAAAGGTTCCAAAGCGCGCATAGTGGACGGCCCTAGCAGGTGCTTGTCGGCCCCAAGCGCGGGCCTTTCATCGAAGATCACGCTTGCCGTTGTCTTTTACGCCGTTTGCTACCGGGACGCCAAGACCGACAGGCCCACGGATTCAGGCCAGGGGGTTTCGCCGGGTGCGGCGGCCGTGCCGGTTCTCTCTAGGGCGGATTCCGGTAGCGGGACGCGAGGGTGGTGGCCCGGTCGTGCAGGGCGGCGCGCAGCGACGGCGGGGCGAGGGCTTCGGCGGCGGCGTCGAGTTGCCACAGCGCCCACACGGCGTGACGCAGGTCCTGGTAGGTGACTTCGAGGCGGAGGCGGCCGTCGGGGCCGGGGGTTTCGGCGCGGACGGCGACCGCGGTGGCGAGCAGGTCGTCGCGGCGGGTCGGGTCGACCAGGACCTGTACGGCGATGTGGTCGTCGGACAGGAACTGGGCGGACCGTTCCCGCCAGGCCCGGTCGAGGTCGACCCGGTCGTCGCGCTGTGCCGGTTCGGGGAGTTCCTCGGCGGCGAGGATGCGTGACAGCCGGTAGGTGCGGTCGGCGCCGTTGCGGGTGGCCAGCAGGTAGCCGCGGTCGCGGATGGTGACCAGGCCGATCGGGTCGACAGTGCGCCACTGCGGGGACCGGCCGGTGGCGGCGTAGTGGATGCGCAGCCGGTGCCCGGCGAGCACGGCACGGCGTACCTCGGTCAGGGTGGCGGTGGGGATCGGGTCGGTGACCGGGCGGCGCGACAGCAGGTCGGTCTCCGGTTCGACGAGGAATCGTTGCGCGGCGTCGCCGGCCAGGGCCTGGTGGCTTTCCGGGAGCGCGTCGACGACTTTGCGCATGGCGGAGGCGAGGGCCGGGCCGAGACCGAGCCCGGATCCGGCGGTGAGCAGGGCGAGGGCTTCGTCGTGGTTGAGGCCGGTGAGTGGGGTGCGGAAGCCGGGGAGCAGCGCGAATCCGCCGTGGCGGCCGCGTTCGGTGTAGACCGGGACGCCGGCGGCGGACAGGGCTTCGATGTCGCGCAGCACGGTCCGGGTGGACACCTCCAGCTCGCGGGCCAGGGTGTCGGCGGTCAGGCGGCCGCGCTGGCGCAGCAGCAGGACGAGGGAGACCAGACGGTCGGCGCGCATCCGCGAACCGTACCGGAATACATGACAGGAGGTGTCGTGATTGACGGGCAGGCTCGCGATTGCCCGTACGAAATGGAAGGGAGCTTGGTGTGGCAGTGCAGCGAGTGGCCGTCAATCCGTGGCCGTGGTCGGTGGCGTTGGGTTTCAACCAGGGTGAGTTGGTGTCCGGGCAGACCCGGACGCTGTATTGCTCGGGTCAGACGGCGATGGACGCCGACGGTGGGCCGCAGCATGACGGTGACATGGCCGCGCAGTTGACGACGTGTCTCGACAATCTGGAGGCCGTGTTGACGACAGCGTCCATGTCGTTGACGCATGTGGTGCGGCTCAACGTGTACACCGTCAATGTTGACGAGTTGTTCCCGCATTACGGGGTGCTGGCGTCACGGCTGGCGGCCGCCGGGGTGGCGCCGGCCACGACGATGCTGCAGGTGACGCGGCTGGCGCTGCCCGGTCAGCTGGTGGAGCTGGAGGCGACGGCGGTCGGGTAGCCGATGTGGGCCAGGGCGGCGCCGAGCCCCGGCGCGGCAGCGGTCGCGCAGGGTGGCGATGTCCGCCCAGCGCGCGGGCGAGGTCGTGGGCGGTCACGGCTGTCAGTCGACGCGAGCGTGCCGCCCGGGGTCGAACCGGCCCCGGGCGGCGGCCCGTCAGGGTGCGAAGGCTTTCACCTCCAGCAGGCCGACGGATGCGGCGCCGCTGGTCAGGGCCACCCTCAGGCGGGTGGTGCTGACCGGGCCGAAGGTGACGGTGTTGTACTGGTTGGCGGCGATCGGGTAGCCGCTGGCGGACGGCACGTCGACGTAGGCGCTGCCGTCGTAGTACTGCAGTTTCCACGAGGCGGGCAGGTCGATGCCCTGGTTGTCGTCGAAGAAGTACACCTGCGCGGACCGCAGGTTCTGTGCGGTGGACCAGGTGAGTTCGGCCCACTGCTGGCCCTGGTTGGGCCAGGTTCCCCAGCGCGGGTTGACGGTGTCGTTCGACGACGCTGGTTCGGCGCCGTCGTTGATGGCGGCGACGCTCTCCCACGCCGAGGTGTAGGAGGCGCTGGGTGTGGCCGAGGCTGCCAGGTTGGGGTTCGGTGGCGGCACGGTGCCCTGCCCGTACACCTTCACTTCGGTGAGGCCGGTTTTCGGCGTACCGGAGGGTTGGGTGAATTGCAGGCGCAGCCTGGTGGTGTTGACCGCGGTGAAGGTGACCTTGTTCAGGTTGGCCTGCGGTGCGGCCGGGGTTTTCGCCTGTGCGGCGGTGTTCACCCAGGCGGTGCCGTTCCAGTACTGGACGTTGTAGGCGGTCGGTGGCCGGTAGCGGTTGGTGGCCCGGTCGTTGCGGAAGTGGATCCAGGCTTCGCTGACGGTGCGTTCGCCGCTGAAGGTGATGTCGTAGGTGTCGGTGGCGTTGGTGCTGCCGTAGCTGCCCCACAGTGGTGAGTTGGTGGGCAGGCCGTCGACGGCGGCGCCGGCCGACGTGCCGGAGGTGGTGTAGGAGGCGGCCACGGTCGCGCCGCTGGCTAGATTCGGGCGGGTGGAGGTCAGGTCGACACCGGCCTTGGCGAAGACGTCGACCATGCGGCTGCTGCTCTGCACCACGTTCTGCGGTGCTTGCAGGGCCGGGAACGCGGTGCTGAACGCGACCGTGCCGGTGGTGGTGACCGTGCCGGTGGCCGGGTTGTAGGTGAACGGCGCCAGCTGGTTGAGCGTGGCGACGCGGGTGCCGTCGAGGTAGATGGAGTAGCCCTGCGGCACCCCGTTGTAGCGGGTCACGCCGTCGGACGGGTCGTCCCAGACGATCGACAGGTTGGCGTTGCGGTAGCGCAGGTTGTTGACCGCGAAGTGGCTCCAGCCGATGTTGATCGGGGACAGTTCGATCTGGGTGTCGTTGCGCGGCCGGAGCCCGGCGACGTCCTCGATGATCGTCCAGTTGCTGCTGCCGAGGATGTTGTGGTGGATCCACGACCGGTAGGTGATGGCGCTGCCGTTCCAGTCGGCCCAGAACTCGTTGGCGTCCGGCCAGTTGGTGTCGCCGCCGACGTACTGCGCCCAGGCGTTCCAGTAGAGGAGTTTCTTGTAGTCCTCGCTGGTCATCCACGTGTTGGGGTAGTTGCGCAGCACCTGGGAGTAGAGCCGGAACTGCACGGTGGAGTTGATGGTGGAGAAGTTGTTGCTGCCCGGGTTCCCGGCGGCCGCGGCCGCGGCCTTGTCGACCTGGTTGGCGGTGTAGAACGGGAAGATCGGGTATTGGGCGGCGTCGGCGAACAGGCGCAGCGCCTCCCGGTACTGGGCGGTGTTCGGCATCAATCCGACCGCGTACGGGTAGTAGTTGTTGATTTCCTTCCACGGCACGTGTGTATTCGTCGACACGTGCTTGTGTTCCAGGAGTTGACGAGATGGATTCCACAACGTGTTGATGACACCGTTGCGGATGCGGTCGGCGAGCGTCTGCATCTCGGTGGCCTTGGCCGTGTTGCCGGCCAGTGTGTAGGCGTCGCGGGCGGCGTTGGCGGCGCTCCACACGTAGGCGGTTTCGGCCCGGTCCAGGTTGCCGGCGCGCCAGTGGAACGAGACGGCGTCGGCGTCGTTGCCGGTCATCGCGCCCCAGTCGTACTCGATGACGCCGTTGTTGTTGGTGTCGTAGGTGGCGAGCTGGCCTTTCGCGTCGCCTTCGGCGTAGCGGGCGAAGTTGGTCAGCATGGCCGGCTGGCCGCCGTGGATCTGGTAGGCGCGCCAGGCGGCCTCGGCGATGTACTGGGTGTACGAGTTGGACCAGTTCTCCGGGTCGCCCGGGTTGTCGACGAACCGGCCGTTGGCCGAGTACTGGCCGACCGCCAGATACGGGCCGTAGGAGTACTCCGGGCTCCGCAGGTACTTCAGGTCGTCGATGTGCATTGGCTGGGTGAGGGCGATCGCGTTGTTGTAGCCGGTGACGCCCTCGATCGACTGCGGGAACTGGAAGTCCTGGCCGGGGATGTCGGCGTCGAGGTGGTTGAACCGCATCAGCCACCAGCGGTAGTAGATGTTCTTCTTGATCGCGGCGTCCGGGACGTCGATGTAGGGCACGTTGTCGGCCCACCACCGGTTGTAGTCGCGTACGTGGGTGGCGAACGCGTCGGCGGCGCTGCGGGCCCGGTAGGCGTCGTACTCGGTGCGGGAGGCGGGGATCTCGGTGGCGACCAGGCCGAGTTGCACCTTGGCGGTGACGGTCTGCCCGGCGCCGACCGTGATCGACCGGGTGAGGCTGCTGCCGGAGGCGGTGAAGCCGTCGCCGGAGAACCGCGGGTACAGGGTCGTCAGGTTGTTCTTGACGGCGCGGGTGCCGGTGAGCTCGCTGCCGCTGACGGTGGTCGCGTACGGCGAGGTGGCGGTCAGCGTCAATGTTGACGACGCGCTGCCGGTGTTGACGACGGCGACGTTGGTGATCAGCACGTTGTTGTGGGTGATGAACTTGGTGACCTCCAGGCGGATGCTGCCGCTGGTGTGCACGCTGCGCCAGTGGCTGGGGGTCTGCCGCCGTTGGGCGACCTGTTCGGTGAACGTGCCGGTCGACGCGGTGATGGCGTAGGCGTTCTGGCTGGAGATGTTGTCCCAGTAGGCGGCGTTGCCGCCGAAACCGATCACCGCCGGGTTGTGCGTGTACATGAACGCGGCGCGGCCGCGGCTCATCAGCCAGGTGCCGGCCGGGTCGTTGCCGGTGCGGGCCAGCAGCCGGTCCATCCAGAAGTCGGTGCCGGAGGCCTCGGCGTCGTAGATGGCGCGCATGGTGTCGCCGGTGGAGTAGCTGACCGGCGGCGCCGGGATCGAGCCGGCGTTGCCGAAGGTGGGATATCCGATGGGTTGCGCCGCGTGCGCCGGCCGCGGGCTCACCGCCAGCGACGCCACGATCAAAATCAGGATCGAGGTGTACGCGCGGAGCCGGCGAACGACCGCACGCATCCCGGTCCCGCGTGCGCGGGCGGGCTCGTGCCGCCGCAGAGGCGACCGCCGCCCGATCGTGCCGGATCCGGCGGAGTCCTGTCGTCGCGTGAACTGTCGCCACTGCATTCGCCGCGCCCCGGTCGTGCCGGACCCGGCCCGGTCACGTCGTCTCAGGAAGGGGCGGCTCATGACTGGAACGCCTTCCACTCGAGCACGCCGGTCGAGTAGCCGCTACGTGACGTGATCTGCAGCCGCAACCTTGTCGTGTTGACGGTATTGAACGTGATGACGTTCTCCACATTGCCGGCGACGCCACATGTCGACTGGCCGGTGACGGCTACATATTGACTGCCGTTCCAGTACTGCAGTGCACATGAGGCGGGCAGGTCGATGCCCTGGTTGTCGTCGAACCAGTACACCGAACTCTTGTTGATCGACTGGGCGGTCGGCCACTGGTACTCGATCCACTGGGTGCCCTGCTGCGGCCAGTTGCCGTAGGCCAGGTTCGACCGGTCCTGCGAGTTGGCCGGTGTCCCGCCGTTGTTGATCGCCGACAGGTTCTCCCATGCCGACACGTACGACGTGGACGCGGTGGCGGACGGCCCGAGGTTGGTGCCGCTGCCTCCCCCGCCGCCGGGGTTGGGCGGCGGCCCGGTGGTCGTCTGCACGACCTGCTGGATCGTGCCGTCAGCGTTGAAGTACAGCCGGTCGACCGCCACCGACCTGCGGAAGTTGCCGCCGCCGGGTGCGTTGGCGTTGTGGTAGACGATGTACCACTGCCCGTTGAACTCGACGATGCCGGCGTGGTTGGTCGTCGACGACACCTGCCCGAGCACGATGCCCCGGTGTGTCCACGGTCCCATCGGGTTGGTCGCGGTCGCGTACCGCTGGCAGGCGTAGTTCGAGTTGGTGACGCAGCCACCGGTGTCGTTGGCGGCGTACATCATGTAGTAGAGGCCGTTGCGTTTGAACATCCACGGCGCTTCCCAGTAGTTGGTCAGCCCGGTCGGTGTGACCACCGACCCCACCGTGTCGATCATGTTGCTGGCCAGCCGGACGGCACGCGGCCCCCAGTAGCCGCCCCAGTACATGTAGGCCTGCCCGTCGTCGTCGACGAACACGGTCGGGTCGATGTTGAGGCCCGACGAGTTGGCGGTGCTGTCGCTGATCAGTGGTCCGCCCTTGGCGTCGGTGAACGGTCCGAGCGGGCTGTCGCCGACGGCCACGCCGATGTTCATCCATCCGGCGCCGTTGCCGTTGATCGACGTGTACCAGTAGTACTTGCCGTTGCGGGGCTCCACTTCGCCGGCCCACGCGTCGGCGCCCGCCCAGCCGAAGGTGGCGATGTTGGCCTTCGCGCCCTGGTCGGTCCAGGTGGCGGCGTCGGTCGACGACAGCACGTGCCATTCGCGCATCACGAAGTTGGTGCCGCCGGCGGCCGCCTCGTCGCGGCCGGCGTAGATGTACATGGTGTTGCCGACGACCAGGGGTGCCGGGTCGGCGGTGTAGATGCTGGTGATGATCGGGTTGGCGGCCTGTGCCGGGGTGGCGACGGCTGTCGCCGCGGCTGCGGTGACCAGCGCACACACCGCGGCCGGCCATCTTCTTCTGGACATCCGACTGCCTTTCTCAAATGACCTTTCAGCGGGGGCGGAGAACCGCTGGATCTTCCAGCGGAGACGGTGGACGGCGCCGGTAACGAGGGTGGAGAGCTCCTGGAGTTGCCGGCGGATGGCGGTGAGGGCCGGTGGAGACGACACGGATCGGCTGGTCGCCCAGCGGGCGGTCACTGGCCGGTGGTGTACAGCTGGGTGATCTCGGCCGCGGTCAGCGCCCGGCTGTGGATCCGGAAGCTGTCGACGGCCCCGGTGAGGTACGGGTCGCCGGTGTACTGGGAGCGGCCGATCCAGTTCTGGGTGGTGGACGGCAACGTGGACGGCCGTAGCGTCAATGCGCTGTTGCGGGCCACTTCGGCGCCGTTGACGTAGAGGATGCCGAGGTTGCCGGTGTGGGTGACGGCGACGTGGGTCCATGCGCCGGTGGGCAGGGCGGCGGGCGCGTTGATGCGCTGTTCGCCGCCGGAGCCGGTGCTGGTGATGGCGTACCGGGCGGTGCCGGCGCTGCTGCGCGGGGTGAGGAACAGGTAGGCGCCGGTGCCGGTGCCGAAGTCGAAGACCCGGGTCCAGGTGGCGGCCGTGTCGATGCGGACCCAGGTGGCGATGGTGTACGCGGTGACGCCGGCGACGATGGCGGCGGGCAGGCTGACGTAACCGTTGGTGCCGTTGAGTAGCACGGCGTTGCCGCTGCGCCCGGTGGTACGGGTGACGCCGCCGGCCAGGCTGCCGGTCCAGCCGTTGCCGGTGGCGTCGGCCACGGTGGTGCCGGAGGCCTCGTCGAACGGGTAGCGGGCCTCGCGCGGCGTGGTGCTGGTGACGTTCCAGTAGACGGAGTAGCGCTGGCCGTGGGTTTTGTAGAAGGGTCGCAGCAGTACCGATCCGGCCGTGTACTCCAGGGGTGTGCCGGTCGGCTGCGGGGTGCCGGACAGGGTGGGCAGGGCGGTGAGGTTGCTGGTGCCGAACTGTCCGGCGAGCACGATCGGCCCGTGCCTGACCGCGCGTACCGACGGGTTGTCCGGGGTGGGTTCCAGGGTCAGCGCCATCGGGCAGGTGACGTCGACGACGTCGCCGCCGGCCCAGGTGCGGTTGATCGACAGGTAGGTGCCGGGGGTGGGCGTGCCGGTGAGGACGCCGTTGACGCGGACCTGGGCGCCGCTGGTCCAGGAGGGGATGCGGATGCGCAGGTCGATCACGCCGGAGCCGGTGACGGTGAGCCGGGTGGTGAGACTCTCCGGGTAGGTGGTGTCCTGCTGGACGGTGATGCCACGGCCGGGCCACGTCAACGTTGACGAGATGAACAGGTTGACGTACAGGATCGTGTTGTTGACGAAGTAGATGCTGTCGGCGAACTTGGTGTTGGTCTCCATGCCGGTGCCGTGACAGCAGGTGAAGTTGTCGTAGTCGTTGCTGTACGTCTTGATCCCGCCGGCGCGCAGCGGCACGTAGTAGCAGTGGTGGCCGTTCGCCGAGTTCGGGTTCTGTGCGCCGAGCAGATGGTTGTAGAGCGCCTTCTCGTAGAAGTCCATGAGCTCGGCGGCCCGGCCGGGGTCGGTGAAGAACAGCTGCCGGGTCAGTTTCAGCATGTTGTAGGTGTTGCAGCATTCGCAGGTCGAGTCGGACAGTTCGGCGGCGATGCGGTTCGGGGCCTGGAAGTACTCGCCGTTGGAGTTGCCGCCGATGGTGTACGAGTGCTGGCGTACCACGAAGTTCCAGAAGTTGACGGCGATGTCGCGGTAGCGGCTGTCGCCGGTGGCGTGGAACGCGCGGATCGCCGCGATCGCCTTGGGGATCTGGGCGTTGGCGTGGAACCCGGCGAGCGCGTCCACGCCTGTGGCGAGCGGGTCGAGGATCTGGGCGTGGTCGAAGTACTGGGCGGTCGTCAGGTGGGCCGGGTCGTCGCTGAGCTGGTACAGGTTGAACAGGGTCTCGCCGATGCCGCCGAATTCGACGCGCAGCATCTGCTGTCGCTGGGCGAGGGTGAGCCGGCTGTTGCGGGCCTGGATCCAGGCGGCTTTGTGTTGTAGGAGGGTCAGGGCCTGGGTGTTGCCGGTGAGCTGGTGCCAGTCGAGCAGCCCTTGCACGATCTTGTGGAGGGTGTAGTAGGGGGCCCACACCTGCTGGCCGGTCTCGACCCGGTCGATGAACGATTCCGGGTACGCCGACAGGTAGCCGTTGGGCCGCTGGCAGAGCGCCAGCTGGGCGACGAGGTAGTCGCCTTTGGCCTGCAGGGTGGTGTCGCCGGTGCTGGCGTAGGCCTGGGCGAGGGCGGTGAGCACGTGGCCGGTGGAGTGGCCGCGCAGTTCGGTGGACGGTGACTCCCAGCCGCCGCACGCGGTGGCGGTGGAGGTGAGCCCGGCGGTGAGCCGGAACATGTGCAGTAGCCGGTCGGCGTTGAGGAACCGCAGGTAGGTGTGGGTGCGGGCGGTGTTGTCGGCGAATGGGCCGGCGCCGAGGCGGACGGCGGTGAGCGGGAAGCCGTACGCGGAGACGCCGATGTCGGCTCGGGCGGCGTGGGCGGTGCCCGCGGGCAGGATCGCGCCGGCGGCGCCGGCCGCCGAGGCGATCAGTACGGTACGACGGTTGAAACGCATGAGAACACCTCTGCTATCGATAAACTTCGATGCATTAGCGGGGTTCTCGCCCACAGGTGTTCACTGTTTCGTGAGCGTGCGGAGCCCATGGGCGATCCCGGCCCATCCGCCCCCGTGATGCGATGTGCCTGCGGCACACGCTGCCTTACGAAAAGGTTTTCGGCAAGATGTCGACCGCGTTACGAAATAGAACTTGGTCGAAGCCCGTCCACATGTGGACGACCCGCCGCCCCGCGACGGCGGGGCCTACGGCAGGCGGCGGTCCAGCATGGCCACCCCCGGACCGTCCAGGTCCGGCAGCGCCGCCCGCCGCCCGGCCAGTGCCAGCATCACCGCTTCGGCCGGGCCGCGCACGACCGGCCCGTCGCCCCACGCCCAGTCCAGGTCGGTGCTCTCGAACCGCAGCCCCGCCGGGCGGCGCCGCGGCGTGAACCCGACCGCCCGCCCACCGACCAGGAAGTCGAGGGAGATCCGCAGCGGCTCCGGCCGCAACTGACCGGCCAGGCCCAGCGGCCGCCGGATGTCCTGCTGGTGGATCTGCAGATCGGTGAGCGCCCCCGGGTAGCCGACGATCGGCGGCCGGAACGGGTTTTCCGCATGCGCGCGCAGGATCGCCGCGAGTTCCCGGGCCGGGCGCGCGGCGGTCGTCGCGGCCAGCCGCGCGTTCGCCTTGTGCACGTTGAACCCGCTGCGCACCAGCGTTTTCAACGCGGCGCCGTTCCCGGCGGCGACCACGGCGACCAGATGCCCGACCACCTCCTTGACCGTCCACGCCGAACACAGACTCGGCGCGCGTAGCTGTTCGGGTGTCAGCGTGTCGGTCAGGTCGGCCAGGCCGCGGCGTTCGTCGGCGATCATCCCCGTGATCCTCACCCCGGCGACACTACCGGGCGAGGAAGACCCCGGCCCTCGCCGCGTCGGCGGCCCCGCATCCGGGTGTACGCAGCAGCACGGGCTCGTGATACGGCGGGGTGGCCGCGGTGACCAGCAGCCGCCGGGATCTCGGATCGGCCGCCCGCGCCACGATCACCGCTCGTACGCGGCGGCAGGCCGGACGGACACTGCGCCCGGCAACGCGCCGTGACCCTACCGGCGACCCGCCCGCAGCCGCCGCATCCCCAGCGACGCACTGCTGCGTACACCCGGATCCGGGTCCTCCAGCAGCACCCGCAGCAGCGGCTCCGCCGCATCGCCGAGGCGCTCCAGACAGATTCCGAGCGACCGCCGCACCCCCGGATCCTCGTCCCCGGCCAACGGCGTGAGCACGTCCAGCGCCCCCGGCTGCCGGCACCACGACACCAGACCCGCCGCCCGCGCCCGGGTCCGCGGCTCCGGATCCCGCAGGTAGGGCCGCGCCACCGCATCCACCCGTACCCGATCCGGCTGCTGCCCGAGCCCTTCGAAGGCCGTCGCCCGCAACGCCGGATCATCGAGCGCCACGACGAACAGCTCCAGATCCCGCGGGTCGCCGATCTTCCCGAGCCCCCACAACCGCCCCATCTCGTCACCGGTGTAGGCGAGCGCCTCCGCCCGGCTGGCCTCCGGCTCGAACTCGGCGAGATGGTCGAGGTCGTCCTCGATGTCGGTGATGTCGTGGCCCGCCCGCACCGCTTCGCGCAATGCCCGCAGCAACTCCCCGAAACTCCGCTCCACGCCGCCGCACGCTACACCGGACCCGGGCCACAAACCCGGCGGATCGGCGCCGGCAGTGTCGGTCACGGCCGTCTCCATTCTTTCCGGTACGGGTCAGGCGAGCCGTTTCCACACATGCTGAGATCGGCACCTGCCCGCCCGGCGGCTTGCTGAAACAGAGGTGCCCCGGACCGGTCGCGATGGACCGGTCCGGGGCACCTCGTCGTGGGTCAGCCGCGGCCGTCAGGCCGTAGCCGCGACCGTCGCCTCGGCGGGCGTGTCGTCGGCGTCCTGCGGCTGCTCCGTGGCGGCGGCGAAGCCACGCAGCGGGACGTGCCGGATGGCCAGCGCGACCAGAAGTCCTGCGGCGGCCACGATCGCGGCCCAGGTGAAGACGGCGCCGACGCCGTCGGTGACGGCCTGCTGAAACAGGTGCCGGGCGGCCTCGGGCAGGCTGCGCAGCAGTTCCGGGGTCATCCGCGCGGTCGAGTCTCCCCCGGACGCGGCCGCGGCCGGGCCGGCGTTCGAGGTGATGGACGCGGTCAGGGTGTGGGCGTAGATGGAGCCGAGGATGGACACGCCCAGGGAGCCGCCCATGTTGCGCAGGAAGGTGGCCGCTCCGGTGGCCGCGCCGATGTCCCGCAGGGGCGCGCTGTTCTGGGCGATGAGCATGGTGGTCTGCATGAGGCAGCCCATGCCGAGGCCGAGCACGACCATGTAGAGGGCGGTGACCGTCTTGCTGGTGTCGGTGCCCATGGTGGCGAACAGGGCGAGCCCGGCGGCCATGAGGACGGTGCCGACGATCGGCAGGGCACGGTAGCGGCCGGTCCTGCTGATCAGTTGCCCGCCGGCGAGCGACGTCACCATCATGGAGACCATCATCGGCATGAGCAGCAGTCCGCTGTTGGTGGCCGACGCGCCCTGCACGAACTGCTGGAACTGGGGCAGGAACGTCATGCCGCCGAACATGGCGAAACCGACGATGAAGCTGAGCGTGCCGGCGAGGGTGAAGTTGCGGTTGCGGAACACCGTCAGCGGCATGATCGGTTCGGCGGCGCGGCGCTCGACGACCACGAACGCGATGAACGCGGCCACGGTCAGCGCGGTCAGGCCGAGGATCTGCGGCGAACTCCAGTCGTACTCGGTGCCGCCCCAGCTCGTGATCAGCACCAGCGCGGTGATCCAGGTGGTGAGCAGGGCCGAGCCGGTCCAGTCGATGCGCGCCTTGCCGGTGCCGCGGGGCAGCTTGGCCAGGGTGAACCAGCAGACGGCCAGGGCGATCACGCCGAGCGGCAGGTTGACGTAGAAGGCCCAGCGCCAGTTGAGGTTGTCGGTGATGAAGCCGCCGACGAGCGGGCCGCCGATCATGGCGGCCGGCATGACGGCCATCATCACGCCCTGGTACTTGCCGCGCTCGCGGGGCGGCACGATCTCGGCCAGCACGGCCATGACGCCGACCATGAGGCCGCCGGCGCCGAGGCCCTGCAGGGCGCGGAAGCCGACGAGTTCGGCCATGTTCTGCGACATCCCGCACAGCGCGGAGCCGGCCAGGAAGATCGCGATGGACGTGATGAAGGTGATGCGGCGCCCGAGCAGGTCACCGAGTTTGCCCCAGATCGGGGTGGCGACGGTCGAGGCGAGGATGTAGCCGGTGGTCACCCAGGCCAGGTGGTTGAGACCGCCGAGATCGCCCAGGATCGTGGGCAGGGCCGGGGCCACGATCATGTTGTCGAGCATGGCGAGCAGCATGGCGATGGCCAGGCCCGCCGTGGTCGCCAGGATCTCGCGGTGGCTGAACCTCGGCGGTGTCATCGGTGTGGTGTCCGCAGGGGTGGACGTCAAGATGCTTGCCTTCCTTCGACGATCGCGTTGCCGCTCGGCGGCCGGGACTCGCGGGGTACTCACCCGCATCCTTTACTTGCCGACAGGTAAGTTGTAACTTACCGGTCGGCAAGTTAGCAACTATGCTGAGGACAACCGGGCGAGAGGAGATGGCAGGCGTGTCGAGGCGGCAGAGTGACACCAAGGCCGACATCCGACGGGTGGCGCTGGAACTGTTCACCCAGCGCGGCTACGAGGCCACCTCACTGCGGGAGATCGCCGAGCGCCTCGGCGTCACCAAGGCGGCGCTGTACTACCACTTCCACAGCAAGGAAGACATCGTCCGGTCCCTGTTCGGCGAACATCTCGCGGCCCTCGACGAACTGGTCGCCTGGGCCACCGAACAGCCTCCCGGACCGCAGCTGCGCGCCGAAGTCATCGACCGCATGCTGCGCCTGAGCCTGGACCACGGCCGGCAGACCATGCAGTTCGCCCTGGCCAACCAGCATGTCGTCCGGGATCTGCATCCCGGCAAGGAGAACATGTTCGAACGGCTGCGCACGCTGTTCGAGGTCGTCACCGGCCCGGACGCGACCGTCGAGGAGACCCTGCGGATCCGGGTCGCGCTGCTCAGCATCAACACCACCGTGTTCGCCGCCCAAGGGCTCGGCGCCACCGACGAGCAGATCGCCGCCGCCGTCCGCGACATCGCCCACCGGCTCACCCGGTGACCGCCCATTGAGGCCGGGAAGTGTCCTGAGCGGCCCCTAGCGTGGGCCGCATGACCAACAGCGAACCGGGCCTGCGCCCGTTCCGGATCGACATCCCGCAGCCACAGCTCGACGACCTGAAAGCCCGCCTGGCCAACACCCGGTGGCCGCAGGAACTGCCCGGGGTCGGCTGGAGCCGCGGCGTTCCCGCCGGCTACCTGCGGGAGCTCGCCGACCACTGGCGCACCGGCTACGACTGGCGAACCCACGAGGCGGCCCTCAACCGGCACCTGCAGCACCTGACCACCATCGACGGGCAGAACCTGCACTTCCTGCACGTGCCCTCACCCGAACCGGACGCCACCGCGCTGATCCTGCTGCACGGCTGGCCCGGCAGCGTGGTCGACTTCCTCGACGTCATCGGGCCCCTGTCCGATCCGCGCAGCCACGGCGGTGACCCCGCCGACGCCTTCCACCTGGTGATCCCGTCGCTGCCGGGATTCGGGTTCTCCACCCCACTGGCCGGGCCCGGCATGAACGCGGCCCGCATCGCCGCGATCCTCACCGAACTGATGGCCCGGCTCGGACACGACCGGTACGGCGTACACGGCTACGACTGGGGCGCGTGGATCGCCCCCGAGGTGGGCGAGCAGGACCCGCAGCGGGTCATCGGCGTCCACCTCACCGCAATGGTCACCGTCCCGGCCGGCACCGACGGGGAACTCGACAGCCTCAGCGAGGCCGACCAGCGACGCTGGCAGGGCATGCAGAACTTCAACGACGGCTACCTGCAATGCAACGCCAAACGCCCACAAACCGTCGGGTACGCCCTGACCGACTCCCCGGCCGGCCAGCTCGCCTGGATCGTGGAGAAGTTCAAGGAACACACCGACCCGTACGAGGGGCTGCCGGAGGACAGCATCGACCGCGACCGCATCCTCACCGACGTGTCGATCTACTGGCTGACCGGCACCGCCGCCTCCGCCGCCCAGATCTACTACGAGGAGTTCTCCGCGACCCCACCCGGCGGCGGCGGGCGCAAGACCGTGCCCACCGGCGTGCTCGTCTCCGCCCAGGACCTCGCGATCCGGCCGTGGGCCGAACGTGACCACCACATCGTGCACTGGACCGAACTCGGCCACGGCGGGCACTTCCTCGCCATGGAAGCACCCGAACCGCTGGTCGACGACATCCGCACGTTCTTCCACAAGCTGCGCTAGTTCAGCCGCCGGGCGGGGCGTCCGACGGCAGCGGCGGCGCCGAGGTCACGAAACGGCCCGGCGCCGGCAGATCCGCACACCGCGCCTGCGGAAACGACGGATCGGCGGTGCGGATCGCCGCGCAGCCCGCCGCCTTGGTGCGCGCCACCAGGGACCAGCCCGCATCGGCGGCGCGCAGGAAGTAGCGGCGGACCGCCGTGTTCACCTCGCAGCCCGGCCGCACCTCGGCACCGCACGCGGCCGGATCGTCCGGGACGGTCATGACCAGCCAGTCCGCGTCGCACGACTCGACCGAGCCCTGGGAATGACGCGACACGTCCAGGCCGCGCACCGCCGCCCGCGTCCACGTCGCGTCACAGTGATCGCCGGGCGGGTTGCAGCCGAGCTCGGCATCGCAACGCTGGTACACGCCGCCCCGCAGCGCCCACGGCTGCTGGTTGACCGTCACGACCCGGGTCCCGAACGGGACCGGCGACGTCACCGTCACGGTCACCGGGGTACTGCCGGGGCAGGCGCCGTGCACCGACGACAGCATCGACTCCTCGGTCACGGACACGAAAACCGTTTCGTTCTCCTCCTCCGTGCGGGCCACCCGCACGTTACGGGAACACCCGTCCGGCCCGGTCAGCGCCGCCACGTGCACCGTCACCGCGGTGACGCCGGGCCCGGACGTCACAGCCGTCACGGTGGCCGCATGGGTGCTCCACTGCGCGGGCGTGCTCGACGGTGTGTCCTGCGGGCTGGTCCCCGGCCGCGCGCAACCGGCAAGCACCACGGCGAGCAGACAGAGACCGGAGACGATACGTCGCATGACCGGCCATTCTGCACGATCCGCGCACACCGCGGCTCACCCGTACCGGAAAAAGGGGAAACCACTCAGCGTGAGAAGAACGCCTGACGGCTAGGCCCGCCACGACGGATCACGACCGGTCACCGCCAGCAACTGCGCGAACCGGTCCGCCCCCGCACCGACCGTCACCGCCGGCCCGAACGCACCCATCTGCCGGCCCATCTCCCCCATCGAATCCAGGAACTCCGCCGTCGGCGGCAACAACGCCGGATCCACCTCATACGGCTGCCCCGTGGCATGCGCCAGATCCCAGCCGTGCACCACCAGGTCCACCACCATCATCAAACCGAGCGTCCGCTGCGGCAGCCCCATCCCCGGCGACACCCCGTCCAGCACCACCGGATCCGACCACGCCGCGACCATCCCGGCGGCCTCGACCGCGAAATCCTCGCGCCACCCGCCGGTCAGACTGTCCGGCGTGACACTCCAGTCGACCTCCGACCGCGCCGCCACCAGCTGAAAGTTGTGGACCACCTGAAACAGATGATTCAGCAGGTCACGAACCTGGAACTCGGCACACGGCGTGGCATGCCCCAACTGCTCGTCACGCACCCCCGCCACCAGGGCCGAAACAGCGGGCACGGCACGGCCCAGCAGGTCACTGATCTCGGTAGACATCCACCCAGACTAGAAACCCCGGCCGCCCACAGCCAGCAACCCACACCACCCGGACGGGTGAACGCGTCACGCCCGAGCCGGGTCGGTCACCATCAGCGGATCCTCCGGAACCTCCACCCGCCCGTCGGCCTCCGCCGCCGTCACCCCCACCAGTTGCAGGAACCGGCCGCCACCCAACTGCGGGTCCTCCGTCAGGATCAACACCGTCAAACCGGTGTCCGGGCCGTCCGTGTGCGGAAACCCCGTCACCGGAGCACCCCAGTTGATCCACTGGCCGTCCTCCACCGGACCGTCCAACGACGCCACATACGCCGCCACCTGATCCAACAACACGAACGGCCACTGTGGCGGCTGCTCCTCGACACCGCGGGCCACCCGCAACGTCAACTCGAAACCCCAGCGCTCACCCAGCCCGTACCCGACCAGATGCCAGTGCCCGGCCGCCGGATACGCCGACGCCGCCCGCAACCGGTAACCCTCATCCGGATACGTCACATGCCACGGCCGCTCATCCGGATACAGCCCGCCCATCGCCTCGGTGACCGCGTCCCACATCATCCCGGCATTCGATCATGACCGGCCCGCCAACCGCGACGCCGACCCCGCCCCACCACCACCGCCACCACACCGGCCAGCACCGCCAGCCCGGCACCACCGGCCGCGAACCAGCCCGCCCGCACCCACTCCGACGAATCCGCCACCCGCCGCGGCGCCGCCACCACACGAGGAGCCGCGGCCACCACCGGGCCCGCCTCCTCCGACAGCGCCCGATACGGATTCAACAGCCCGTACCCGTACTCGTCACTGCGCGCACCACCCGGCGCCGGATCCACCGACCGCAACAACCGCCGGGTTATCTGCGCCGCGTTCTCCCGCGGAAACCGCTGCTTCAACAGCGCCACCGTCGCCGTCACGAACGGCGTCGCGAAACTCGTCCCCTGCACCACCTGATGACCGGCCACCGGCGACGCCACCGTCACATCCCCGAACGCCACCAGATCCACATGCTCACCGACCTGCGAATACGACGCCCGCAACCCGTCCGCGCCGACCGCCCCGACACCGATCACCCCCGGATACGCCGCCGGATACACCACACCCGCGTCCGGGCCGTCGTTACCGGCCGCCGCCACCACGATCACCCCCGCCGCCACCGCGTCCGCGATCGCCGACTCCACCGCCTCGCTCTCCTGCGGCATCACCAGCGAGATGTTGATCACCTGGGCGTGACCCGGCCCCACCGCCCACCGAATCCCCTGCGCGAACGTCTGCGAACTCCCGCCCGACGCCGTCGCCGTCGTCTCGTCGATGTCCTGCTGCTCACTGACCCGCACCGGCACGATCGTCACCCCCGGCGCCAAACCCTGCACCCCACTACCGGCATCCGCGCCCGCCGCGATGATCCCGGCCACCCCGGTCCCGTGCCCCACACAGTCCCGGCGGCCCGCGAACTCGTTACGCAGAAAATCCCGGCCCGCCACCACATGACCCTTGAGCTGCGGATGCCGCGCATCGACACCGGAATCGACCACCGCCACCCGCACCCCGGCCCCGGTCGCCAACCCCGCCAACCGCGCCGGCGCGTACGCCTTCAACTCCGCCGGCACCGCCGACACCACCGGCTTCGGACCCAGGCACTGCGCCGCCCACGCCTGCCGCGGAACCGGCACCGCCACCGACACCACCAGCCCGGCCACCACCGCCACCGGCCACCGCACCACCACGACACACACCCCCGACCCCGTAGACCGGCGTGGATGCTACCGCCCGACGGTTGTGCCCGGCCCACCCCGGCCGATAGGTTGAAAATCCAATCTGCGGTGCGCTGAGGGAAATCCGGTGAAAGTCCGGTGCGGTCGCGCCACTGTGAACCAGCCCCACGGGGCCGGTGAGTCAGGACGCTCACGCGCCGCAGGCCCCATCGATCGGGACGCGTCATCCCGTAGGAGGTTGATCCGCCATGCCCAAGGCACAAGCGCTCACCACCCCCACCGTCTCCCCCACACTGCTGGCCACCGCCGCCGGCTTCACCGGCATCATGCTGCTGCTGGCCTACCTCGTCGCCTTCGACCAGGGCGCCCTCTCCCAGTCCGGCATGTACCTGCACGAACTCATGCACGACGGACGCCACCTGCTCGGTGTTCCGTGCCACTGACCCCCAGCTACCCGCAACTGCTGCTGAGGGGACTACTCGCCGGCCTCATCGCCGGACTGCTCGCCGGAACGTTCGCCTACCTCGCCGGTGAACCGCACATCAACGCGGCCATCGCCATCGAAGAAGCCGGCACACCCGCCGGCGACGCCCTCGTCTCCCGCGACGTCCAGTCCGGCCCCGGCCTGTTCCTCGCCACCGGCCTCTACGGCATCGCACTCGGCGGCATCCTCGCCACCGCCTACACCGTCCTGCGACGCCGCCTGCACACCACCGGCGACACCACCGCCGCCCTCGGCCTCGCCGCAGCGGCCTGGACCGGCATCGTCCTGGTGCCCTACCTCAAATACCCACCCAACCCACCCGCCGTCGGCGACCCGGCCACCATCGACCAGCGCACCGCCGCCTACCTCGCCGCCCTCGCCCTCGGCCTCGCCGCCGTCTGGGCCGCCGCCCTCGCGGCCCGCACCCAAACCCACCCCTGGGCCCGCGCCACCGCCGCCACCGCCGCCCTCCTGGTGGTCGTCACCATCGCCTACACCCTCCTGCCCACCTTCGACGAGGTCCCCGCCGACTTCCCCGCAACCCTGCTGTGGGACTTCCGGATCACCTCACTCGGCACCCAGACCATCCTCTGGACCACCCTCGGCCTCGGCTTCGCGGGCCTGCTCGCCCGCCTCGCCCACCGCACCGAAACCCCCGTCACTTTTCCGTGACCGGGCTACGGCTGATCGCCGCCGGACACACCCGCGCCCTGCGCCGGGCCGTGTTCGGCGGCGACGACCCTCTCGACGAAGCCGGCCGCACCATCGCCGGCACCCTTGACATCCCCGGCGGCGGCGGCCCCTGGACCAGCGCACCCTCCCGCGCCGCCCGCGAAACCGCCGCACTGCTCGGCGCCACCCCCGGCATCGACCCGGCACTCGCCGACCCCGGCTACGGCACCTGGACCGGCCACACCCTCGACCAGATCGACCCGGCCGACCTGCACACCTGGCTCACCGACCCGGCAGCGGCACCCCACGGCGGCGAATCCCACACCCAGCTGCTCACCCGCGCCACCACCTGGCTGCACACCCGAACCGAGCCGACCCTCACCGCCGTCGCCCACCCCATGATCATCCGCGCGGTACTCGCCGCCGCCCTAGACCTCCCGGCAACCGCCATCCGCCGCCTCGACATCGCCCCACTCGCCGTCGCCCGCCTCACCCGCCACCCCGACGGCTGGCACCTGCACCTGCCACAATCCACCCCGTGACCCTGCACATCACCATCAACGACCTCACCGCCCCCGACATCGCCGCCCTCCTGCAACAACACGTCGACGACATGCGCGCCACCAGCCCACCCGACAGCAAACACGCCCTCGACCTGGGCGGGCTGCGCACACCCGACATCACCCTCTGGACCGCCCACGACGGCCCCCACCTCGTCGGCTGCGCCGCCCTCAAACACCACGACCCCACCACCGCCGAAATCAAATCCATGCGCACCGCCACCACCGCCCAACGCCGCGGCGTCGCCACCACCCTCCTGCAACACCTCATCACCGAAGCCCGCCACCGCCACTACACCGACCTCTACCTCGAAACCGGCACCGCCGACTACTTCGCCCCCGCCCGCGCCCTCTACCAGCGCTTCGGCTTCCAAACCTGCCCACCGTTCGCCGACTACCGACCCGACCCCCACAGCACCCACATGCACCTCACCCTCTGAACCCTTTCCGGTACGCACGACCCAGCCCCCGCCGAACCACACCTACCGCCGCACCACGCGACCACGCTGCCCGCGCACGCCCGCGACGCACCATCCGGGCTGAGCGCCCCCGGTCACCCTCACCCCAAACCGGGCCTTCCAAAGTGCGGGCCGTGAAGCTGGGATGCCTGCTTGAACGCAGCGGGGAGCAAGCCGGTCAGGGAGTTCGTCCATCCGGGGTGCGCAGGGATCGTGGCGTCACCGCGTGCTGTTCCGTGAGATGGCTGTCCATGGCGGTGTTCAGGTCGGCCATGAACGCCTCGACCTGTTCCAGCAACTGGGGCGGGTAGTGCGACATCACGGCGTCGAGGCGGTGGGCGAGCGGGCCGAAGAACTCGTCCGCCCGTTCCTGGATGTGCCCACCGCTGCGCAGCGTGATGATGCGCCGGTCGGAGTGCTCGCGGGCGCGGGTGATGTGCCCGGCCGCTTCGAGGCGGTTCAGCAGCGCGGTGGTGGCCGGCGTGGACAGGGAGGTTCGCTCGCTCAGCCGCGCCGGTGACAGGGGGGTGCCGCGCTCCTCGGCGGCGGCGATCTCCAGGACCGCGGTCGCATCCGTGGAGTGCAGGCCCAGCCAGGCAGCGAAGCGCCGGCTGAGCTCGGCGTAGTGGCCGCCGTAGATCCTCAACGACTCCATCAGCCGCTCACGCTGCTCCGGGACACCGTCGCGCACTGCTTCCTCCATGCCGTCGCCCTCCTCTGCTGTCACGCGGTTGACAAGCTACCTCCACCACTTTACCTTCGCCATGGAATTATTTCACCATGGAGGTAACTGAACGTGCGTGACCCGTCCCCCACCCTCAACCAGACGACCGAGCCATACCGGTGGCGATGGCTGATCCTGACAGCGATGATCGTCGCGGAGATCATGGATCTCCTGGACGCCTCGATCGTCAACGTCGCCGGACCCGACCTCGAGAAGTTCCTCAAAGCCGGCTCCGTCGGACTGCAATGGGTGATCGGCGGCTACGCCCTCACCCTCGGCGCCGGGCTCGTACTCGGCGGCCGGCTCGGCGACCGCCACGGCCGACGCCGAATGTTCCTGATCGGCCTGGCGGCCTTCGCCGCGACCTCGCTGCTGTGCGCGGCCGCACCGAACATCGAGTCGCTGATCGCCTTCCGCCTGCTCCAAGGCGCCGCCGGAGCGATGCTGCTACCTCAAGGCCTGGGCCTGCTACGGGAAAACTTCTCCGGCCCCGAACTCACCAAAGTCTTCGCGATCTTCGGACCAGTCCTCGGCCTGGGCGGCATCATCGGCCCGGTCCTGGGCGGCTTCCTCATCGAGGCCGACTTCCTCGGCCTGGGCTGGCGGTCGGTATTCCTGATCAACCTGCCCATCGGCATCGCGGCACTGACCGTCGCCGCGAAGTTCGTACCCAAAAAGCCGGGCGACCGCACGGTACAGGTCGACATGACCGGCGCCGCCCTGGTCATGATCTCCTGCGCTCTGCTGGTGCTGCCGCTGAACCAGGGGCAGGAGAACGGCTGGCCGCTATGGACATGGCTGTCCATGGCCGCCTCGATCATCGGTTTCGCCCTCTTCGCCCTCCAACAACGCCACACGACCGCCGCAGGCCGCGAGCCGCTGGTGACCCCGGGCCTGCTGCACAAGCCGGCCTTCACCGTCGGGCTCGGCGGCATCGCCCTGTTCTTCGGCGGACTGATCGGCACCCAGCTCGTGCTGACCCTGTTCCTCCAAATCGGCCAACACTTCACCGCCGGTGAGGCAGGACTGGGCAACCTGCCCCTCGCGGTAGGAACCGCGATCGGCGGTGCGGTCAGCGGCGCGTTCCTCGCGGACAAGATCGGCCGCAAGGTGCTGCAGATCGGACCGCTGGTCCAACTGGCCGGCACGGCCCTGCTGTGGTTCGAACTCGACGGCCTTGATGCCGCCTCGTTCTCGATCGGGAACATCGCTCCCGGCGTCGCGCTGGCGGGCATCGGCGCCGGCATGGTCATCGCCGCCCTGTTCAGCTTCATCCTGGCCGCAGTCGACGACGACGAGATCGGATCAGCCTCCGGCGTCCTGTCCGCGGTCCAGGCGGTCGGCGGTTCCATCGGCGTCGCGGTCTTCGGCTCGGTCTTCTTCGCCCAGGCCAAGACCGGCGCCTTCACCAGCGGCCTCCACCACGCGCTGACCGTCCAGGCATGCCTGCTGATCCTCTTCCTCGCCATCACCTTCCTGCTGCCCAAGAAGGCCCGCCCCGAAGACGAGCAGCACGGCACCACCCCCGAGGCAACTGCCGACGGCTCCGGCACCAAGCAGCACCTCACCGTATGAGCTTCGGGCCCGGCACCGCCATCCACGACTGGCACAGCTTCCGTCAGGTAAGCGCGCGACAGCCGTCTGGCGTAATAACGATGTGGAACATCGACGAGCGGACTTCGCCGCCTTCTACGAAAACGCCAGAGACGACTGCCTGAGAGCGGTGACCGCATCCCTCGGCAACCGGCAGGCGGCCGAAGAAGCCGTGGCGGAGGCATTCGCCCGCGCCTGGGCACGCTGGCCCCGCATAGCCGACCACCCCTCACCACGCGCCTGGATCGTCCGCACCGCACTCAACATGCACGTCTCACGATGGCGCCGCTGGCGCCGCGAAGTACCCACACCAGACCGCTACGACCAACCCACCCTCGACGACACCGACACCACGATGCCGGACCCCCGCATGATGGCCGCCCTCCAATCACTGCCACTGCGCCAACGACAGGTCGTCGCCCTGCGCATCTTCCTCGACCTCGACAGCAAGACCACCGCCCGCACCCTCGGCATCGCCGCCGGAACGGTCACCGCCCACCTCCACCGCGCCACCCGCACCCTGCGCGCACACCTCACATCCGCCACCGAAGAGAGGTGAACACCGTGCCTGACAACCACGACGACCTGTACACCCTGGTCCGCACCGAATTCGAACCGGTACGCATGCGACCGGACCTCGACGACATCACCACCCGCGGCCGCACCCTACGCCGGCGACGCCACATCGCCCTGACCGCAACCCTGGCAGCGGCCGCCGCCTCCGCCCTGGTCCTGACCCTGCCCACCGGCACGAAACCCGGCCCACCCGCACCGATGAACCTCGCCGCCTGGTCGATCGAATCAACGCCGGACGGCACCGTCGTCCTGACGATCCGGCAACTGACCGACGCCGACCGGCTCACCGCGGCACTGAAGACCGCCGGCGTACCGGCCCTCGTCGAATTCGAACGAGTCCCCCCACAAGCGAAAACAATCGGATGCGCCGACAACGGCCAACCCTCACTGCCACAGCTGTACGACGTCACACCGACACAAACCGGCAACGCCCACCCAGGCGAACACATCTTCACCATCCGCCGCGACCGGATGCCACCCGGCACCAACCTGCACTTCGTGCTCTTCGAAGAACAGACCCACGACGGCACCGTGGCACACAGCGTTCACACCAGCCTCGTCCAGGGAACCCCCCTGCGCTGCGAGCCGTCGTGGAACAACCCGAAGTGACGGACAGCCGATCCCTGGACCGGCGGTGACGCAGGCCATCCTATGATTCGGGGCCGCTCTGCAACGTTCCGCCGGGCGTACACGTGTAGTCGCCATGATCATCGCCGCCGAACCCCGATCGGAGACGCCGGACCCCGTGCACCATGATCCGCCGTCGTTCGACGAGGTCTACGCCGCCCACTTCGCCGACCTGACCGTGCAGCTGTTCGCCTACTTCGGCGACCGGCAAGAAGCACAGGACGTCGTCCAGGAGGCGTTCTGCCGGGCCTTCACCCGCTGGAAACGCATCTCAACGTACGAGGACCCGGTCGCCTGGATCCGCCGGGTCGCCTGGAACCTCGCCGTGAGCAGGTGGCGCCGGGCCCGGACCGCACTGCGCTTCCTGCGCCGGCACCCGACCGCCGAACCGGCCACCGACGGACCCGGCCCGGAACGCGTCGCCCTCGTCGCCGCGCTCGGCACCCTGCCACCGGCCCAGCGCCGAGCGGTCGTCCTGCACTACCTGGCCGACCTGCCGACCGCCGAGATCGCCATCCGGGAGCGGGTCGCCGAGTCGACGGTCCGCTCCAACCTGCACCGGGGCCGGGCCGCACTGGCCGCCCAACTCCAGACTTCGAACTCGCACGGGGGTGCGTCGTGACCACTGACCATCTGGAGGTGCGATTCGCGGACCTGCGGGCGGACACCCTGCCGACCGTCCAGCCACCGGGAACAGCGGCGGTACGGCAGACCGTGCGACGGCGCCGGACCAGCCGTGCGGTGCTCTCCGCAGCCGCGGCGGTCCTCGTGATCGCCGGCGGGATCACCGTGGCGACCGGCAACCGGTCCGCCGCTCCGCCCACCGCCACGACGCCGTCCACCGAACCGACGCCGACCCCCGCATTCCAGCAGGCGGACATCGCCCGGCAGGCACTCATCGACGGACAGCACGGAACCCCGGTGATCGACGTCGCCGAGCAGGTCTTCAACAACTACCGCCTCGACCACGGCAACTACCCGGGCGAGCTGATCCTCCGGGCCGCATGCGCCGGAACCGGGGAATTCATGCTGTACGTCGACTCCCAGAAGAACCGGAAGACGAACTGGAAACGGATCGTAGAACTGCAGGTGCCGTGCTCGGCCGAGCCCGTCGCGGTGAGCGTCCCCTTCACCATGACCGAAGGGGCCGCCCACCACCGGTTCCAGATGTCCGAGGCCCCCGACTTCACCGATGGGCAGGCCGGATTCGCCTACCAGGTCACCAGCAAGACCGGTGAGCCGATCACCGGTGACCGCGAGCCCGCCGACGAATTCGACCCGGACCGCAGGCTGAACCTGGCCGGCCGCCAGGTCGTGTTCGAGGGAATCGCACGCTCGCCCGGAAACATCGATCCGCAGGACACCCCACCGTCCGTCCCCGCCGGCGAATACGTGCTCCTGACAAAATGCACCGGAAAACCTGCCATGGCGCGACTGACCGTGAGCCAGAACCGAAAATACCTCGTCACGGCGGACTCGCCCTGCACCGAGCCGGCCGGGAAACAGGTCGAGACCCCGGTGAGCTGGACCGGCGATCCCGCCGATCTTCACATCGGATTCGTCACCGAGGAAGGCCTGCTCCATTACGCCCTCGTCCGCAAGTAGGCGTCACCGGTCGGACACCTTTCCGCTGAACGCCACCGGCAAGACTCGCCGGTGGCGTTCACACCCGAATCAGACCCCGTCGAGCACCGGAATCAGCGCCTGCTCCTCGTAATCCAGATGCTTCTCCAGATCCGACGTCAGCGCATCCACCTCCACGGCCAGCGCCTCCCGCGACAGACCCGGATCCGCCAGCACCGACCGCAACCGCTCCAGCAGCCCGGCCACCACCACATGCTCGTCCCGCAACCGCGCGATCGAAGGCCCCAACTCCGGGTACGCCTGCTCCAACCCCGGGAACAACCCCTCGTCCTCACGCACGTGATGACCGTGCAGGCTCGCACACAGGGTCAGACAGTTCACCCGCAGCTGAGCACCCAGCACCGGACCCGAACCCGCCACCTCCGCCCGGATCGTCGCCAGCTCCCGGCGAAACGCGTCATGCACCACCCGCAACGCCTCACCCGGCGACGACGCGTTGAACCCCGGCGGCCCCGGAATCGCCGCCAGCGCCACCACCGGCAGCTTCCGCCCGGACTGCCGCTCATAGTCGGCCCAGCCCTGCTCCTGCTCGACCGCGCGGGCGAACGCCTCGTCCCGTTCGGCGCCGGACAGCACCGTGGCGGTCGCCCGGTAGGAGAACGCCCCGTCCTCGACGGTGACGACCGGATCGGCCAGCAGGTTGTGCACCCACGCCGGGTGGCGGGGAGATCCGCCCGCCGAACCGATGACCAGGATCCGCTCACCGTCGGGCAGATACACCAGCGGCGCGGTGTGCCGGCGGCCGCTGCGGGCCCCGGTCGTGGTCAACAGGATCAGGCGGGCGCCCTCGAACATGCCGCCGACGCGGCCGTTGTTGCTTCGGAACTCATCAATGATGGACGTGTTGAAATCGTTCGGCATTATCCGCTTTCAAGAGTCGTGACCTGCAGGAACGTAGGTACACGACACGGCGGCGGAGCACGGGCGGCAGCAGGCGACCGTGGCGGCCGCCCGGCGCTCAAGCGTCAGCCGGGTGCCCCACTCGGTAATGGCCCAAGGCCGACCCGGCAGTCACGACGCCCACCCTAACCGATCCTGGGGGTCGTCGGCGAAGCCGTCCGTTGTGTTTTGACTTCGGTGCGGCTTGCCGCACTACCTGTAAGCCGTCCTAGGATGGAACGGAACGCTTCCCGACCGCCCTCGTCGTCGGCGCTGGACACTTTTGGCACCAGCGAGACCTCGCCGGTTGCGGCGGTGCACCGCTTACGCTCGGTAAGCTCCTCGCGTCCGCCGGATCCGGCCTCGCACGAGGCTGCGCCGGCCAGGCCGTGGTTCAGTCCGGGACGGTCGTGCCGTAGAGAAGACGTCTGACTGCCGCCCGCGACACCAGCAGAGCGATGACGAGCAGCGTGACGGGTATGAAGCCTCCTAAACTGACCGCACCGCCGAACACGATGTCGACCAGCCAAAGCACGACGAGCTTGCTCCCGGCCGCAACCACCCAGAGCATGAGGGCGGAGGTCGTCTTCACCCAGCGGGTGGTTGCTCCGCGCAGCCGGGCCAGAACGGCGGCCTTGAGCAGGAGCACCACCTCGAGCGTGACCTTGAGCAGGGCAGCCGTCAGCAGCGAGAGGGTGAAGGTTTCGCTGATGACCGCCGGGAGGTACTGAACGGCGAGATTCAGGACGATCACGTAGACGAACACGTCGATCACGTCGGCCGGATGGGCGACGACCCAGGCTCGCAGCCGCCCGCGCCGAGGACGGGTCTCGTCCTCGGCATCCGGCTCGGGTTGATCTGTCACAGGCTGAATCCTGCCGGAAAAACGCGGCCCGCGCGCATCCGCTCGTCAGCAGACGTGCGTATCGAGCCGTCACCCATCATCGCGGCGCCCTTCCACAGAGAGTTACCGAACGACCATGCGATCAGGCCGTGACGGGGTCGACGATCGCCTGGATGGCGACGAACCCGGCGATGACGAAGACGAGCCAGGCGAAGACGCGTTGCAGCCGCGGGGTGGGCAGCCTGCCGGCGAGCCGCCCGGCGGCGAGAGAGCCGGCGACGGCGGCAAGGGTGAACGCCGTGGTGATGCGGTAGTCGATGGCGGCGTCGCCGGCGTGCGCGGCGAACCCGGCGGCCGAGTTGACCACGATGATCACCAGCGAGGTGGCGACCGCGGCCAGCATCGTCAGGCCGAGCAGCAGAACGAGCGCCGGAATGATCAAGAAGCCGCCGCCGACGCCGAACAGCCCGGTCAGGAAACCGACGCCCAGTCCGGCGGCGACGGACTTCGGGAGACAGCCGCGCCAGTTGACGCCGCCACCGGGCAGGGCACAGTCACCGCCGGAGTCGTCGGCGCCGCCCAGCATCCGCCACCCGGCGACCACCATGAGCACAGCGAAACCAGCCAGAACCAGGCGGGGATCGAGCAGCCGGTTGACCGCCGCGCCTGCGAACGCCGCGGCGGCACCGGTGCCACCGACGATCGCGGCGATCCGCCACCGCACCAGCCCGGCCCGCACCCGTGGAAGCAGGGCGAAGGCCGACGAGACACCGACCACGAGCAGCGACGTCGGCACGGCCGCGGCAAGGGTCAGGCCCGCACCGTAGACCAGGGCGGGGACGGCGAGGATCGAGCCGCCACCGCCGAGCAGGCCGAGCAGGATCCCGATCAGCGCGCCGAACCCGATCGCCGCGATCATGACCGGTCCCGGCCCGGCCGGCCCGCACGGGCCGGCCGGAAACGGATACCGCGATGACACGGCACGCGACTACCGCCGATCGCCGGTCAGCGCGGTGACGACCCGGTCCAGGCCGGTGCGCGGGCCGCGGTTGTAGGGCAGCCTGGCCAGCAGCATGCCCATCGCGCAGGTATTGCTCAGCGCCGCGAACGCCAGGCCCGCGCCGATGAACGCGGTCACCCACTTCACCGGCTCCACGACGGTGCTGACAAGCACCGCGGTCAGGACGATGCCTCCGGCGACCAGGCGGACCTGCCGTTCCAGATCCCAGCGCGGCGTGCCGGTGGTCACCGGCGCCTGGGCGGCCTGCCAGGCGGCGATGCCGCCGGTGAGCACCCGCAGGTTCGGCAGGCCCGCACCCGCCAGCGCCTGCTCGGCCCGGGCGGCGCGCTGCCCGGAGCGGCAGACGAGCACCACCTGTTCGCCGAGGTGGTCACGAAGCTCGTCACGGTGCTCGCGCAGCAGGTCGAGCGGCACGTTGTAGGAACCGGGGATGTGCACGCTCGCGAACTCGGCCGGGGTGCGCACGTCGATCAGCCGTGGTGCGTGCCCGGTGGCGATCAGATGGTGCAGGGCGGGGACGTCGAGGGCGGCGGGGGGCGTGGTCATGTGGTGCTGGTGCTCCTGTTCAGTGGCCGGAAACGATGGACAGGCCGGCGTTGGCGGCGTCGGCGTAGGCGTCGTCGATGTGCACGACCTGCCTGCCGGCGCGCTGCAGCAGGCTGCCGGCGGCCGCGGCACGGTAGCCGGAGCCGCAGTGCACCCACACCGTGCCCGGGGGCACGGTGTGGAGCCGCCCGGGCAGGTCGGGCAGCGGGATGTGCACGGCGCCGTCGATGTGGTGGGTGCGCCACTCGTTGGTCATCCGTACGTCGAGCAGCACGTCCACGGCGGGCAGCCCGTGTGGCGGGGTGCCGGTGCGGGCGGCGGCCAGGTCGGTGAAGGTGGCGGTGGTGAGCCGGGTGAGGCGGGTGCCGTCGCCACCGGCCCACTGCTCGGGGCTGCCGGTGGCCGCGGCGGCGGGCCGGTCGATGCCGATCCGGGCCAGTTCGCGCTGCGCGTCCGCCACCTGTTCCGGGTCGTCGCCGAGCAGGGTGATCGGCGCGCCCCACGGGGCCATCCAGGCCAGCCAGGTGGACATCGGACCGTCCAGGCCGAAGCTGAGCGTGCCGGTCAGGTGCCGGTGCGCGAACGCCTTGCGCGAACGCAGGTCGACCACCCACTCGCCGTCGGCGATCCGGGCCGCCAGTTCGGCCGGGTCGGCGACGGCGACCGCGGTGAGGTCGATCAGGTCGGCGCCGGCGGTGTTGCGGGCGCCCATGTGCGCGTAGTACGCCGGGTAGGCGTCCAGGCCGGCCAGGGTCTCGCGGACGAAGTCGCCGGTCTCCAGTCGCAGCGCCGGGTTGGCGATGCGTTCCCGGCCGATGGTCGACTCCGGCGCGTCCGACTGCGTCGCGGAGCAGAAGCTGCCGAAGCCGTGGGTGGGCCACACCTGCGCGCCCTCGGGCAACAGGTCCGCCAGTCGCCGCGCCGAGGCGTGCTGGTGCTCGGCCAGGGTGTGGGCGTGCTGCCTGCCGAGCAGGTCGGTACGGCCGGTGGTGCCGAACAGCAACGACCCGCCGGTGAACACGCCGGCCGGCCCGTCGTCGCCGTCGAGCACGTACGACAGATGGTGGAAGGTGTGCCCGGGCGTGGCCACGACCCGCAGCCGTATACCCGCCGATATCGCGATCTCGTCCCCGTCGGTCACCGGCCGCCGGTCGAAGCCGACCTCGTCGTCCGCGGCCACCAGGTACGTCGCGCCGGTCAGCCGGGCCAGGGCCAGGCCGCCGGAGACGTAGTCGTTGTGCAGGTGCGTCTCGGCGACGTGCGTGATGCGCACGCCGAGCCGGCCGGCCAGGGCCAGGATCCGGTCGATGTCGCGTTGCGGGTCCACCACGAGCGCGACCTGCCCGTCGTGGGCCAGGTAGCTGCGGTCACCCAGGGACGAGGTCTGCACGACCTCCACACTCAGCTCAGTCACTGCGCAACTCCAATCAGTGAATACCCCCGGGGGTATGCAGCAAGCACAATGCGATCACGTTTCCGCCGAGGTCATCGCCCCGCGCGGGGCGATGACCTCGGGTGGGTCAGGAGAGGGACAGGAAGAGCTTCTCGAGTTCCTCTTCGCTCATCGGCGGCTCCTCGCCGCGCTCGCGGGCGGCCTGGCACTCCCGCATACCCGTCGCGATGATTTTGAAGCCGGCCCGGTCGACCGCGCTGGACACCGCGGCCAGCTGGGTGAGGACCCGCTTGCAGTCCTCCCCGTTCTCGATCATCGAGATCACCGCGCCGAGCTGCCCCTGCGCCCGCTTCAACCGGGTCAGCGCGTCCCTGAGCAGGACCGGACTCATCTCCACCAGCACCCACCTCCTCCGCCACCATACCCCAGGGGGTATCGGTCCGGCCCCTCGCGTCGGCGCAGCCGACCGGTAAGGGTGCGGCTTGCCGCACTCCCTCCAGGGCATCCTAGGAAGATAGGTCCCCGGCTCAGACCGCGTCCGCCCAGTCGACGATCACCTCGAACATCGGGGCGCGGCCCGCGAACATCGACGCCCAGTCGCGGGTGTCGTAGCCCCTACCGCGCGGCTGGGCCGACCACGCCGACACCAGCATCCGCGGGGCCAGCCAGAAGTACTTGGCCGCGCCGGTGATCATCACGGCCTGACGGGCCTGCCCCCACGACATGAGGTCCCGCACACCGCGGGCATAGCCGCCGATCACCGACTCCAGCACCGCCGGCAGCAGCGACACGTCCACGTGACCGTCCCAGAACGTGTCCAGCGCCAGGTTCGCCGCATCCTCCCCCACGGCGCCGGGTCCCGCGTACGCCCAATCCAAGAGCACCATCCGCGGACCGGAACCGATCAGATTCATCGGCCACACGTCGTGATGGCAGAGGGTGCGCGGCAGCGCGTCCGCGGCCTCGAGCAGCTCGTGCCGGCGCTCCCACAACCGCCGCAGCCCGGCGCGCAGCGCGGGCGGCCAGGCGGCCAGCGCCGCCGGATGATCCCAGTCCAGATCGTCCGGGACCGGCTGCGCGAGGGTGTAGTCACGCAGCCAGTCGCGGGCCAGCCAGTCGGCCGCCGGCGGCCTTCCGGCCCATCCGGCCTGCGCGACCCCGAGACGGTACGCGAACTCGCCCAGCTCACCAGCGTTCCACCGCATCCCGGCCGCGCCCTGGACGTCCTCCATCACCATCCCGACCCCGCCGTCGGCGTTCTCCGAGATGTCGTACAGCTCCGGCGCGGCGATCCCGGCGGACGCGAACGCGGTGCCGGCCAGCCCCGTCCCGTACGCCAACGGCTCCCGCCGCCAGTAGTTGAAGTGCCCCGGCTCGTCACTGGCCGCCAGGTGCGCGGCCGCCCCCTCACGCCGTGGCGTCACCACTTTGAGGATCCGCCCGTCCGCCAGCCGCCAGACGCCGCCGGTGACCTCGTTCGCCGTGCTGTGCTGCAGCAGTTCCATGCCCGGCATTCTGCCGAACGGCGAGCACGTTCACCGCCACCACGACGGCGATGCCGAGCCACTCGTGCACAGCCAGCACCTGTCCGAGAAGGACCAGCCCGGCCAGCGCCGCGAACACCGGGTGCACACTCATCACCACACCGAAGTACCGGGCCGGGACGCGGCGCAGCGCGATCAGGTCGGCCGCGTACGGCACCACCGAGCTCAGCACCCCGGCGCCGACCGCGAACAGCAGCGCCGTACCGGTCAGCCGTCCCTGCACGACCAGCAGGACCATGACCGGCAGGTACATCAGCGCCGACACGCTGGTGGCCGCGGCCGGCGCCTGCAACCCCGGCAGCCGTGTGCCGAGCAGCCGGTTGAGCAGGATGTACGACGCCCAGCAGCACGCCGCCAGCACCCCGCAGCCGATACCCGGCCAGTCACTGCTCCCGGACGGCAGCACCAGCACGTACACCCCGACGCCGGCACCGGCCGCGCACAGCAGGTCGAACCGGCTGCGGGATCCGGCCAGCGCCACGGACAGCGGCCCGAGGAACTCCAGCGTCACGGCCAGGCCCAGGCCGATCCGGTCGACGGCCGTGTACAGCGACAGGTTCATGGTCGCGAACACCAGCCCGAGCAGCAGCGTCGGCCACCACTGCGCCCACGTGAACCGCCGCGGATCCGGGCGCGCCACCGGCAGCAGGACGGCCGCCGCCACGAACTGCCGTACCGCCACCACCCCGGCCGGGCCGATCGCGCCGAACGCGTGCGCGCCCACCGCCGCGCCGATCTGGTTGCTGGCCGCGCTGCCCGTCATGATCGCCAGCCCGCCCGTCGTCGTCATACCCGCAGTCTCGGCAACACCGGGCCGCGCCGGGAAATACGCTTCCCGGCAGATCTATACGCTGAACGCATGGATCTGCAGCTGCGTCACCTGCGGGCGCTCGTCGCGGTCGCCGACACCGGCACGTTCACCGACGCCGGCGCCGAGCTCGGCGTGTCCCAGGCCGCGGTGTCGCGGGCCATCGCCGCGCTGGAGGAGGCGCTCGGCGTACCCGTGCTGGAAAGAACCACCCGCCGGGTCGCGCTGACCGCGACCGGAACCCAGGTCCTGGCCGGCGCCCGCCGCATCCTCGACGAGATCACCCACCTGCGGCGTCTCGCCGAGAGCCGGCGCGGCGAACTGCGTATCGGATACGCATGGGCCGCGCTGGGCAAACACACCCGCCGCCTGCAACGGGCGTGGGCCACCGGCCATCCCGGCACTCCCCTGGTCTTCGTGCACACCAACACGCCCACCGCGGGATTGAGCGACGGCGCCGCCGACGTGGCGGTGATCCGCCGCCCCCTCGACGACCCGCGTTTCGCGACCGCGCTGATCGGCGCCGAGACGCGCTGCGCCGCGGTCGCCACCGACAATCCGCTCGCCCGGCGCCGTACCCTGCACCTGCGCGACCTGGCACGCTATCCGGTCGCCATCGACGCGCGCACCGGAACCACCACCCTCGACCTGTGGCATCCCGGCCCGGAGCCGGCGACCATCCGCACCACGCACGGCGTCGACGAGTGGCTCACCCTGATCGCCGCCGGCCAGGCCGTCGGCGTCACCTCCGAGGCCACCGCCAACCAGAACCCGCGCCCCGGCGTCGCCTACCGCACGCTGCGGCAGACGCCCCGCATCGACGTCCGGCTCGCCTGGTGGTGCGACGACCCACCGGCCGGCCTCGACGACCTGGTCCGGCTCAGTCGCGCCGCTTACGCTTCCGGTCTTCCTTGACGAGTACGCGCTGAGCACGCCGAACCGGCGCCGGGGCAACAAGGACGCGCAGAACCATGTCGATGAGAGCGTCGACGTCGGTTTCGGCCATCGGCTCGCCGGTCATGCCCATGCGGTGCAACAGCGTGCCGACCACGACGTCGATGAAGAAGAGGACCCGGTTCTCCGGCTCGTGCAGGGCCTCGCGGAGCGCGACGAGGTACGGCTCCTGTAGCCGGCTGCCGAGGGTCCCGCGCAGGGTCGGATCGTTGACGGCGTCGGTGAACACACCCGCGAAGGCCGCACCGACTCCCGGCTCGGCGATCTTCTCCGCGATCCAGCGGATGGCATTCGCCAGCATCTGCGCCGCCGTCTCGCCCGCCAGCGGCACCGGCCCGAACGCATCGACGAGGCAGGCCGTGATCAGGTCCCCCTTGGAGGGCCAGCGGCGGTAGATCGTCGTCTTCGCGACGCCGGCGGCCGCGGCGATGCGGTCGACGGTGGCGTGTGCGTAGCCCAGTTCGTGCACGGTTACGAGTGTCGCCGCGAAGACGACGGCGTCGACGCCGGAGCGGGGGCGCCCAGGCGGCCGGGCGGGTGTGGTCGGACGGGTCACTGTCACACCGTACCCAGTTATGCTACTTCTAGTATCGATACCTTAAGTAGCGTAAATGTAGGGAGGGATCCGTGACCGACACCGTCATCACACGCCCGCCGCTCGGCATTCGGCTGATGGGCAGCCTCCGCAAGGAACCGGATTGGACCGCCATGCCGCCCGCGGCACTGGATGCCTTCCGGGCGTCCGAGAACCGCAAGCGGTCCTCTGCCCTGGCCCGCCTCATCACCGGCTTTCCCGACCGCGGTGCCGACATCGCCTGGCGGAATCTGGAACTGCCCGATCGCCGGATCCGCGTCCGGGTCTATCGAGCGGCGTCCGCGCAGGGTGAACTGCCACTGGTGCTTCACGTGCACGGCGGCGGCTTCGTCGGGACCGCCGTGCAGTGCGACTGGATCAACAGCTACCTCGCCACCCGGCTCCCCGCCGTCGTCGTGTCAGTGGAGCATCGCCTGGTCGCGGCCGGCACTCCGCTGTCGGCTGCCGTCGACGACGGCTGGGACACGCTGCGCCACGTCGTACAGGACGCCGCCTCGTGGGGCATAGATCCGGCACGTGTCGCAGTCTTCGGCGAGAGCGCCGGCGCAACGATCGCCGCACTGACCGCGATCCGCGTCCGCAACGCAAGCCTGCCGCTGCGCGCCCAAGTGCTCGTCAACCCCTGCACCGACCTGACCTCGACCGCGTTCGACTACCCCTCGATGCGGGAACACGCCACCAGCCCGACCCTCACGGTCACCCAGATGGAGTTCTTCCGGCGCCTGGCGGTCCCGGACGGTTCGGACGCCCGCGCCGTGTCGCCCCTGTACGCCGACGACCTGAGCGACCTCGCCCCGGCCCTCGTCGTCGTACCGGCCGTCGACCCGGTAGCCGACCAGGGCCGCGCCTATGCCACCCGCCTACGTGCCGCCGGAACACCCGCCGACCTGACCGAACATCCCGGTGCACCACATGCGTTTCTCAGCATGCCCGGCATCGTGCGCCAGGCCCGGGCCGCCCGCGAGGAAGTCATCGGGTTCCTCCGCGAACGGCTGGCCGCCTGACGGTGCTTTTCAGTGTGGGAACGGGACCCGGGGGCGGGGGTCGATCTCGTCGCGGAACCGTTCGATGAGATGGCTGACCTGGAGCATGTCGTCGGTGCCCCGGATCCGGTCCAGGTAGAGCGACCGGGCCGCCAGGCCGGGCAGGTCGAAGGTGAAGTACATGGCCATCAGCGGGTTCACGAACAGTGGCGTCCCGGTGGTGCGGCCGTCCAGCGGCACGTCCCCGCAGGCGCCGGTCAGAGCCGCGGCGATCTGGCCGTTGACGATGCTGGACCGGCCGGGCGTGCTCGCCCGCGCGTGCTCGACGGCGTCACGGTAGAGGGCCGCCTCCCGGCCGTGCGACGGCACCGTGAACGCGCCCAGGTAGTGGCCGTCCCGGTCGAGGGCGGCGATGTTCTCCAGCACCTGCACGTGGTTGACGCCGTGGTAGGCGTCGATGCCGAACCCGATCGACGCCACCAGCCTGGTCGGCACCGGGGTGGCGGCCACCGCGGCGAGGCTCGTCGCGTCCTCGACCGGGGTGCCCAGGGCGGCCTCGTCGCCGCGCATCAGGATGTCGGTGCCGCCGTCGACCAGGATGATCGCGTCCAGGTCGAGCCGTTTCGCCAGCCTGCGGTAGGCGGCTCGCAGGGGGCGTACGCCGGTGCGGGGAAAGGCGTGGACCGTGGACGGCAGGGCGTGCCGGGCCAGCCAGCGGGCCAGGGTCCGCTCCGGGAAGTAGTCCTCCGGGCCGACGGTGTCGGCGGTGATCGCCGCCACCCCGGGTTCCCGCCAGACGGTCCTGTCGAGGGCGTGCAGGTTCACGATCGAGAGGCTGCCGAAGTGGACCGTCCGGCCGGTGCTCTGCAGGGCCAGGGCCAGTGGTAGTCCGGCGTAGACGTCGAACCCGCCGCCGGCGCCCGCGATCAGGACACGGCGCGCGCCGGACAGTGCTTCGAAGAACGGCAGTCGCCACACGTACCCATGATCGTGACTGCCGGCGTGTCACGCACCCGAATATGGCTTCCCGGGCGTCAGGCGGCCATGGGGCGCGGCCGCGTCTTCGGTGGTGTCAGGGCGACGACCGGCGCGTGTGCCGGGGTTGCCTGCTCAGGGCCGCCCGGCTGTGGGGTGGTGTCGATGACGGTCGCGCCGTGGGCTCGCGCCCACTCGGTGACGAAGTCCTCCGGCTCGGCGGGGGTGGTGGCCAGTACCGCGGTGAGCGCGTGGTGCAGCGAGCGCATCGCGGCAGCGGTCATCGGTATCTCGGTGGTGTCGTGGTCGCCGACCAGCAACCGGAAAGGGTGGATCGTGTCGGTGGTGGGCTCGACCCGGACCAGGGGGAATCCGGCCTGCTGCCCCGGCGTGACGGGCCGCGGCCGGTGGGTTCGGCCGGTGCTGTGCTGCGGGTCCATGACATCCCCTCCCGGGTTCCCGGCCCTGTCAGCCGGTCCTGCGAAAGAGCATCTGACCCGTGTGGTGCGGCCGTCGGTCCAGCAGGGTTGCCCGCCGGTTGTCTCCTCCTTTCGACCGGTCCAGCCCACACCCTCTAGGGCATCCTAGGAAGATAGGTTGAAGGCCCTTCGATAGAGTGCCGGCTATGGGAGCGCTGCGGCTGGAGCCGATGACCCACGAGCAGTTCCGGTCCTACCGGGAGGAGACGGTCCGCTCCTACGCCGCCGATCTGGAAGGCACCGGCCTCACGCCGCAGGACGCTCTGGCCCAGGCAGAAGAGAGCACCGCCACCCTGCTGCCGGACGGACTGGCGACACCCGGCCACCACCTGTGGACCGGATGGGACGGCGACCTCGAGGCCGGCGTGCTGTGGATGCGCATCCGCAGCGAGGCCGACGGTCCGCACGCGTTCATCTTCGACTTCTTCATCCACGAGACGGTCCGCCGCAAGGGGTACGGCCGGGAGCTGATGCGGGCGGCCGAGGCCCGGTGCCGGGAGCTCGGCGTCGTGTCGATCGGGCTGCACGTCTTCGCCCACAACCCGGGCGCCCACGCCCTGTACGAGCAGATGGGTTTCCGGGACACGTCGTACAACATGGCCAAGAGCCTGCGACCGTGACGGCCGGGCTCGACGACGTCCCGTGGGACCGGCTCCATCACGCGTACGGTGTCGCCGACGACGTGCCGGACATGCTGCGGGCGCTGCGTGACCCCGATCCGGAGGTACGCGGCGACGCCCTCGGTGGACTGCACGCCACCGTCCTGCATCAGGGCACCCGGTTCCAGGCCAGCCAGGCGGTGGTGCCGTTCCTCGTCGCGTTGATCGACGATCCGGCGACCCCCGGCCGGGGCGACCTGCTGCGGTTGCTCACCGGCCTGGCGATCGGCGACCGGCGCGACGACCGGCTGCCGTTCGACCCGGCCACCGAACTCACGGCGGCCGCCCGGCTCGACGGCGCGGACACGGCCGATCTGGTACGGCGCTTCCACGAGGAGCAGGACGCGGACGACTTCTCCGACGAGGAGTTCGAGCTGATGAACCTGCTGGCCGCCCGATGGGAGGACGACTGCTACCACCGGGCGGCCGCCTTCCAGGACGTCATCGTCTCCTGGATCGGCGACCCGGAGTCCACCGTGGCGGCGCGGGCGGCGGCCCTGGCAGCGTGGTTCCCGCTGAACGCCGCGACCGTGAGCGCGTGGCTGGCCGTCCCGGCGGGGCGGGAGCAGCCGCGGGCCAGCGCCAACCTGGCCCTCGCCCACGTCCGCCTCGAGGATCCCCGGATCGACCGTCTGCTCGACGGTCTCCTCGACACCGAACCCCGTGATCCCGGGATCGTCACGGTCACGGCGGCGGTCGCCACGGCGTACCGGAAAGGCGAAGCCCTCTCCCCCGCGGCCTTGACCGTGCTGATCGAGACCGCCCACCGCGACCCGATCGGCGAGGCGACCGGCTGGAGCCGCGCCTTGCGCGGTTTCGTGATGCTGGCCCTGCACCGCCTCGGCCTGCACATCTGAGGCCCCGTCGCCCGGCGGCGAGTGCCTCAGCCGTCCTAGGAGGACAGGTTGGTTCGGGTCAGCCCAGAGCCAACCGGCGCAGGCCGGCCGCGTCGAGCCGGTCCTGTTCGGTGGGAGTGACCGGGGCGCGGCCGGTGGCCTTGCGGATCACCGTGAGCGGGTCCCGGCCGAGGGCGGCGACCGACTCACGCCAGGGTGGGCCGAACAGCATGCCGAGCACCTTCTCCCCCGCCGGGCCGGTGAGCCACGGCGGCACGCCGGCGGCGTCGGCCACGTCGAGTCCGTGGATGCCTGCCTCCACGATCCGGGTGAGCAGGAAGTCGCCGAGCAGCATCGCGTCACCGTGGCGGGTTCGCACGAGCCGGTCGCCGGGTTCGGGAGAACAGGCGGCGCGCACCTGCGCGGCGACGTCGGCGAGGCGGGTGGGAAGGTCGCCGGTGACGGCCTGGGCGGCGCGTACCCGCTCGGCGTTGGTCTCGGCGCCGAAGCGGTCGTCGGCGCGGTAGTAGCCGGTCGTGCTCACCTCGGCGGTCGCGGGCGCGTCCGCGGCGACCATCACCGGCACGCGGCCGAGCACCGTGATCACATGCCCGACGACGTCGCGGACGGTCCAGGGTTCGCAGCGGGTGGGCCGCTCCCACGCCCCGCGTGGAAGGGCACGCAACGCCCGTACGAAGGCGTCGCACTCGGCGTCCAGCGCCGTCAGCACCGAGATGATCATGGGTTGAGCAGCATACCGGTCCAGGGTGGTCACTCGGCGTTGAGCAGCATGCGGGCGTAGTGGGTCTGGTAGCGGTCCAGGGCGGGCTCGACGTCGGTGGTGGCGACCCGCTCGATGGAGTCGAAGACCCGGCGGTAGCTGCGGACGATGCGGCGGCCGCGGGAGACCATGCTGGTGGTGAAGAGGTCGACCAGGACGCAGCGGTCGTCGGCGAGGTAGAAGCCGTGGTAGGGCGCGATGGGCCACTCGGCGTCGTCGGGGACGAGCCGCAGGGTCACGTTCGGGTAGGCGGCGACCTCGCGGATTCGGCCGATCTGGGCGATCATCTCGGCGGGGCTGCCGATCCGGTTGCGCAGGACCGCTTCGGTGATCAGGAAGACGAAGGCGCGGTCCGGCAGGAGCAGGATCTGGTTGCGGTGCATGCGGGCGGTGACCGCCTCGGAGACCGCGACCGCGGAGTCGGCGACCCGGGCGTCGTCCAGCTCGGTGTGCAGGTCGGACATGACGGCCCGGGCGTACTCGCTGGTCTGGAGCAGGCCGGGCACGACCGCGGGCTGGAAGACGCGGTGTTCCATGGTGGAGACCTCGAGCTGGCGCAGGTCGCGCTGGCGTTCGGCGAGGCCGAGGTGGGCGGGCCGCCAGTCGGTGAGCCGGTTGTCGGCGTGTTCGGCGCGGGTGACGAGCTGGTCGACCTCGTCGGGCGGGAGGCCGAGCTCCTCGGCGAGCAGGCGTACGTCGGCGGGTTCGGCGGCGACGGCGCCGGTCTCCAGCCGGGAGATCTTGGCCTGGCTCATCCCGACGCGTTCGCCGAGGGCCTGGCCGGGGATCCGCTTGCTCTTGCGCAACCGGGCGAGGACGACGCCGACGGGTTCGTCGGTGGCCTGGCCCGAGGGGTCGGACGAGCCGCTCATCGGATGCACCTTTCTGGTTGGCAAGGGTACCCGAGTGGGATCCTCGGCTCGAGTGAGAAGGGTCTGATCGGGAACGCGGGTACGTCGCCTGCTACGACGGTGCTGGCCCGGACCGTGCCCGCACCTTCTGGTGGGCTAATCCCGGCGCTCGCCGAACTGTCCGGCCCTCGGGCCCGACGCGGAATCCAACACCGGCTAAGCGCCTGCCTCCGAAGTCTTGTCTGTAACCGTCGGAGAGCCGGGGTGAGGTTCTGGGTGTTGGTGCGGTAGCGGAAGAAGGCGTGGGCCCGGCGGACGCGGTCGGCCATGGTGGCGGGTGCGATGTTGGCGACCTTCTGTTTCAGGGCGGCCCAGATTCGTTCGGCGGGTTGTCCTGCAGGTCGAGGTGGGTTTCACCTTCGGCGAGTACGACCGCGCTGGCGGGGAGAGCGGCGACGTGCTGGCGAATGTCGGCGCAGATCTGGTCGTGGTCGGGGTCGCTCTTGGCGATCAGTCGGGGTCGTGACCAGCGGGCTTGTTCGCGGACGTGGTGAGGCTGATCTTCGGCCGGCCGAAGGCTCGCCAAAGGCGGGCGGTGGTCCAGGCTTTCGGGGTCTGCAGGAGCCGGTGGATGCGTTCGCCGAGACGTGGACTGCCTTTGCGGGGCAGGCCCGCTGCGGGGCCGGTCGGGCCTTCGGTCTGGTGGCGGGCGATCCATCGGCGCACGGTGGCCGGGTCGTAGTGCAGCAGGTCGGCGATCTCGGCGGCCAGCCATCCCACGGCGGAGAGCACGACGATCATCATGCGGGTGGCGGTGCGCCAGGGTCCGTGCAGGGCGGAAATCAGTTCGGTGTGTTGCTCGGCCGGGATCCGGGCGTAGACGTGCGCAGGGCGCATACTGGCGGTGACCTCGTCGGGGTTTCGGTCTTGTGCGGAAACCTGATCCGAACCCACGACGAGGTTTTTCTATCGCTATGTCCCTATAACCGAGCGCGCTCGCCCGACGACGCCGTTACGCGCAGAACCTCTTGGCTACGCGCTTAGTACGGCAGCCGCCGTTCGTGAGGTGACCTCGGATCCCGCGGGAACGAGGACGGCCACCGCATGATCGTCTGTGCGTTGTGGACACAACATCAGACCTTGCGGTGGCCGAGAGCCACAGCGTAGAGCCTGCCCAGTGGCGACGAACCATCGACCTGGTCATCGACTCGTTCGCCGGCCGGTTCTGCCGGGTAGAGCCTCGCCGGGCGGCGGGCGGGTTCGTCACCGGACTGCTCGCCGACCTGGAGATTAAGACCTGCTGGCAGGTCGCTGAGCAGGCCGGACATGCCCGGCCGGATGCGATGCAAAGGTTGCTCTACCGGGCCAAGTGGGACGCCGACGCGGTGCGTGACGACGTGCGTCAGGTCGTCGTCGACCGGCTCGGTGACCCCGACGGTGTCCTCGTCGTCGACGAGACCGGCGATCTGAAGAAGGGCGTGCACTCGGTCGGTGTCCAGCGTCAATACACCGGAACCGCTGGGCGGATCGAGAACGCGCAGGTCGGAGTGTTCCTGGCCTATGCGAGCAGACACGGTCACGCCCTGATCGACCGCAGGATCTACTTGCCGAAGTCCTGGACCGACGACCGCGGGCGGTGCGAGCAGGCCGGGATCCCGGAAAAGATCACGTTCGCCACCAGGTCCGAGCTGGCCGACGACATGATCACCGCCGCCGTGAATGCCCTGGTCCCGGCCCGGTGGGTCGCCGCGGACGAGGCGTACGGCAACAACACCCGACTCCGCAGTGAGCTGCGCGAACTCCGCCTTGGTTACGTCCTGGCGGTCTCCTGCGATCACCTCGTGCCGATCGACAGCGGGAAAATCCGCTGCCGCGCTGACCGGCTGGCTGCCGATCTGCCCGCCACCGGCTGGACCCGGCGCAGCGCCGGCGAGGGCTCGAAAGGCCCACGGTTCTACGACTGGGCCTGGCTGGCCGACGTCGGCGCTGACGGTGATCCCGACGACGACGGCCGGCACAGCCTGCTGATCCGCCGCAACAACACCACCGGTGAGCTGGCCTTCTACCGCTGCTGGGCACCGGGCCCGGTCACACTCGCCCAGCTGGTCCGCGTGGCCGGAGTTCGGTGGATCGTGGAAGAGAGTTTTCAGGCCGGAAAAGGGCAGGTCGGGCTGGACCAGCACCAGGTCCGCCGCTGGACGTCCTGGCACCGGTTCACCACCCTTGCCCTGGCAGCGCTCGCGGTCCTCGCGATCTGTACCGCCGACGCCCGATCGGCGGACCGTCCCGCTCAGCCCGACATGATCGACCTGACCGTCAACGAGATCCGCCGCCTGATCAACGTCCTACTGATTCGGCCGACGCGCAGCATCGCCTACCGTTTGCGCTGGTCACATTGGCGACGCCGCCACCAAGCACGAGCCAGACGAGCTCACTACGCCCGCCGCCTCACCCTCGAACTCCAGCCATGATCACGAATGGCGGCTGCCGTATTAGCCGTCCGAAGCGATGATCCGCCGGCTACCGCAACCCTGGACAGGAGCCTGCTCACATCGCCGCAGCCAACCCCATCCCGCCTGGGACAGCGCCCACCTGCTGAACTCCTGGGAATCATCTGATGACTTTGCCGGGGTGCAAACGGCAGGGATCCCGGACCCGAGTCAGGACGACGCAACGGCACCATCGGTGGGCGTGGCCTCCTGCTCACAATGTACGCGGATCCGGTGCAATTCAGTGACCGGCACGTCCTGCACACCATCGTTGTCCGCAAAACGGGCCAGTTCTTCATCGAAAATACGACCGACTGTCCGCATACCTGCGGAAGTGCGCGACTGGACCCAGATGATCCTCGCGAATGACCACCACTCGCGAGCGACCGTGTTACCGTAGATCTCTGGGGCGTATTCTATCCTCAAATCGTCCTCGGAAATCTCGCCGGCCTCGTACATAAGCAGCCAATACCTGGCTCGGTAGGTGAGGAACAGCCACTGCTGCAATTTTCGGGAATCCTCAACCGAGGCAGCCCCATAACACGCCATCAGAGGGTCCGCGTTCGTCATGGCTAGGTTCAGGACCTCGGCCTGCATGGACCGGAGAATCTGATGCTGCATCAGGCCGTACTGCCGGGCTTGCATGGAAACGGACACGGAGACCACGAGCAGGGCGATCGCCGAGAGAAAGGCCGATGCGAATCCGTAGGACTGGCCGACATCGCTGAGATGGTTCCAGGTTTCCGGCGAGTGGGCTCCGATGTACCCCAACAGGAAGGGTGACATCATGAAGCCCGCTAAAAGCAAAAATGCCATGAGGATGATCGCTAGGTTCCGTCTGGGCCGCCGACCGTGAATTTTGATCACGATGCCTCCATCATCATCGATACCTAACTTCACGGTAAGGTGTGGAATCAACACCAAGAATCAACGCCTGGAATCACCGATTCACGGTGCCGCGCTTGCTGCCGAGAGCAACTTCAGCGGCCTCTTCCCCAAAATGATCACGAGGGGCATTCTGAGGGCATGCACACCTCGAAGAAGTCCACATATTCCCGACATAAAAAATTATCCGGTTATATTGTCCGAATAAACCTATTCACCCCCGGCGGGCGCGTTGCGGCCGGGAGTGGGCAGGGGCTCGCGGGTCCGGTAGCCACGGCTCACGTAGCCCGTACCGGAAACGGGTCTTAAGGGTTTTTCCCTGACAGTGATTGATTTGAATGCGTGAGAGAGTGCGGAGGTCCTGTCTCCTCGTCGGAAGGACCTCCCGTGCGACGACTCGCCGTGCGTGTCACCGCCGCGCTTGCTCTCGTCTCCGCTGTCGCCGTCGCGCCGCAAGCGGCGTCCGCGAGCGGTACGGCGCCACCGTTCTCCTGGTCGGCGTGCACCGAGCCGCTGCTGATCGGGTTCGACTGTGCCACCTACGAGGTGCCGCTGGATCATGACAGGCCGCGTGGGGCGACCACCACGATCGCGCTGTCGCGGCGGCCGGCCGGGGATCCGGCACACCGGATCGGCACCATCTTCGTCAATCCCGGTGGGCCGGGCGGCGCCGGGCGCAACATGGTGCGTGCCGCGGCCCGGATCGCGTCGCCGGAGGTGCTCGCCCGGTTCGACCTGGTCGGGTTTGATCCGCGCGGGATCGGGGGGAGTGACCCGATTCAGTGTTTCGCGACCGACGCCGAGGCCGAGGCGCTGTTCGCGCGGATGACCGGCGTGCCGATCACCCGGGAGCAGATCGCGGGCACGCTGGCGGCCAACCGGGATTACACCGCGGCCTGCGCGGACAACATCGGGCCGCTGCTGGGGCACATGAGCACGCTCAACGTGGCGAAGGACCTCGATCTGCTGCGGCAGGGCGCCGGGGACGACCGGCTGACCTACATCGGGTACTCCTACGGGACGCTGATCGGCGCGACCTACGCCAACCTGTTCCCGACGAGGGTGCGGGCGGTCATCCTGGACGGCAACGTCGACCCGGATCAGCGGACCAACCACCGGCTTGCGAACAAGTTCGAGCGGGCCGGTGGGTTCGAGATCGCCCTGGACGGGTTCCTTTCCGAGTGCGACAAGGCCGGGGCCGCGTGCGCGCTCTCCGGTGGCGCGCGGGCGAAGTTCGACCGGCTGCGGGACCGGCTCCGGGAAGGGCCGGTGGAGATCCCGGGCCTGGGGACGATCACCCTCGACGACCTGACCGGGTTCACCGGGCAGATTCTCTACAACGTGGCGAGCTTCCCGGACGCCGCGCAGCAGATCCAGGAGGTCTACGACCTGGTCTTCGGTGACCCGGACGCGCTGCGGGCCGCCGGGGTCGAGCTGCCCTCGGCCCCGCCGGCGCGGGGCTGGCTCTCCGACGACGCCTACAGCTACACCAGCACCGACGCGTCGTTCGCGGTGAACTGCGTGGACGCTCCGCTGCCGCGGAACCCGGCGCTCTATCCCGGGTTCGCGGCGGCCTTCGAGAAGGCCCATCCGACGTTCGGCCGGGCGGAGGCCTTCAGCGAGGTCGGCTGCGCCACCTGGCCGAAGATCACCGAGGCGTACGACGGGCCGTGGAACCGCCGGACCGCGAAGACGGTCCTGGTCGTGAACCCGACCTACGACCCGGCGACCCGGCTCGACTTCGCGGTCCGGATGACCCGTCAGCTCGGTAACGCACGGTTGCTGACGCTCGACGGCTTCGGTCACACCAGCAACTACAGCGCGTGTGTTACCAGCTGGTATACCCGTTATCTGCTTGATGGCGACCTCCCTCCGAAGGGCACCAGGTGCGCTCAGGACCGGGTTCCCTTCCCGGTTGTCTGAGATCCGACGGCGCCGGTGCCGACCCAGGCGGTCGGTACCGGCGGACCCGCATGTCACACTGCACCGGCTACCTTGATCGAAAGGCCGGTACGTGTCCTCGTTCGATGACCTGTTCGCCCAGCATGTCGCCACCGGCATGGCTCGGCAGCTCGCGCTCGCCGACCTGCTCGGCGAGCGTGGCTGGCAGCTCGACCTGAATGCGGGCATGGTGACGTTCGGCAACGATCTTCGCTACCCCATCCAGCTGCTGGGCACGGAGAGTCACACGGACGGCACCTGGTTGTGGGCGTGGGCCAATCAGAGCGCCGGCGTCTCCCCGCACCTGCTGGAACTCGCCGGGTGGCTGCGCGAACACGGGCGCATCCACAACATCCGCGAGTTCACCGAACCGGCGCTGCGCCTGGACCGCACCGACGGCCACCGCATCGCGCTGGTCGCCTCCGGCCTGACCGGGCGTTCCTACTACCGTGGCGCCTACCAGGGCGGCGCGATCTTCTTCCACCTCGAGAACCTTCCTTCCCGGGTACGCGGAGCGGTCCCGCCCGAGCGCACCTTCGCCGTCCTCGGACAGGTGTTGCAGGCCTTCGCGGTCGACCATCGGACGGTCGTGGTGTCCTTCCTCAAGCAGCAGGGCTGGCGGGTCGACGACACCCCCGGCGGCGTGGTGGGCCGGCACCCGGACAACTCGACGGTTCGTGTCAGCTTCGACCACCTGGGCCGGGTCAGTGACCTGACCGGTCAGGTGCAGCCCCGCTGAACCACGGGGCGAGCGCCGCGTCGACCGCCTCCTGAACCGCCCGTTGCACGACGGCCGGATCGTCGCGACGCTCCGCACGCTCCAGCAGCACCTGCAGGGCGCCGGTCACCGCGCCCACGAACGCCCCGGTCAACGCGGCCGCCCGCACCTCGTCCAGCCGCTCCGGGAAGGCCGCCGCCAGATGCGCGGCGATCTGCCGCTGCGCGTCCAGCTGGATCCGCAACGACAGCCCCTGCACGGCGGGGACCTCGCGGATCAGCCGCAGCCGCAGCGCCGCCAGGCGGCCGCTCATGTCGTCGCTGTCGTCGCCGACCCGGCGCAGCGCCCGCAGCAGCACCTCGGCCGGGCCGTCCTCCGGGGTGCGCCGGTCGATCGCCTCGAGGGCGGCGTGCACCCGATCGTCGGACTCCGGGAAGACCAGGTGTTCCTTACCTGGGAAGTAGCTGAAGAACGTGCGGGTGCCGATCTCCGCCCCGGCCGCGATCTGCGCGACCGTCGTCTCGTCATAGCCCTGCCGCTCGAACAGCTCGGCCGCCACCTCGACCAGAGCCTGCCGGGTGCGGGCGCGTTTGCGATCACGAAGAGACGCCATGCCGCCATTATGCACCCATCGCAAATCTGCACGCGTTGCAGAATTGCACTCGATGCGGCTAACGTCGTGGACATGAAGGCACTCATCTCCGGGGCCGGAGTGGCCGGCCCGACTCTGGCGTTCTGGCTGGTCCGGCACGGCTGGCAGGTGACTCTCGTGGAGCGGGCCGCCGGGCTGCGCTCCGGCGGCAACCCGGTCGACGTCCGCGGGCCCGCGGTGGCCGTCGCCGAACGGATGGGCATCCTGCCCCGGCTGCGGGCGGCCGCCACCCACGCGAGCGCCATGCGGGTCCTCGATCCCCGTGGGCGGCCGATCGCCCGGATCGCCATGCCCAGCCGGGGCGGCGAGGTCGAGATCCCCCGCAGCGATCTCGCGACGATCCTCGCCGAAGCGGTGCGCGACGACGCCGAGCTGATCCTCGACGACACCATCACCGCGATGAGCCAGGAGCCGGGCGGGGTGGAGGTGACCTTCGAGAGGGCCGCACCACGACGGTTCGACCTGGTCGTCGGTGCCGACGGGCTGCATTCGACGGTGCGGCGGCTCGCGTTCGGGCCGGAGTCACGGTTCGTGCGGCCGATCGGGCTCGGGGTGGCGACCGTGCCGCTCGGCGAGCCCGCCGAGAATCCGGATGAGGTGCTGCTGTTCAACACGCCCGGGCGGCTGGTGTCGATCCATCCGGCGCGCGGGTCGGCGGTCGCCGCGTTCATCTTCCGCAGCGAGCGGATCAGCCGGGAGGGGCTGGCCGCGGCCTATGCGGGGGCCGGCTGGCGGGTGCCCGCGCTGCTGGAGCTGGCGGTGGGCAGCGACGAGCTGTTCCTCGACTCGGTCAGCCGGGTCAGCCTGCCCGCTTGGAGCAGCGGGCGGGTCACGCTGCTCGGGGATGCGGCCTCCAGTCTGTCCCTGCTCGGCGACGGGTCGACGCTCGCGATGACGGCGGCGCACACGCTGGCGCACGCCCTCGCCGGCAGCCCGGGCCGGGTGGAGGAGGCGCTGCGCGGTTACGAGACCGAGCACCGGAAGCTGGTCATGCCCAAGCAGCGGCGCGTCGGGCTGGCCGCCGGCATGCTCGTCCCCGCCACCCGGCTCGGCCTGACGACCCGCAACGTCGCCGCCCGCTGGATGGGCCGGGCGGCATGAGCTCCCGGCTATCGTGTCCGGGTGAGCACCCGCGATGCGCCGGCGAGGATCGGCGACCTGCCACCGATCGGGCGGCCCGCCAACAGCGCCCTGCTGGCCGCCGGCATCACCACCCTCGCCCAGGTGGCCACCCATCGGCCGGCCGAGCTGCTGGCGATGCACGGGGTCGGGCCGAAAGCGATCCGTCTGCTGTCCGAGGCCCTCACCGGGCACGGCCTGACCTGGGCCGGCGAGTAGGTCACCGCGAACCGGCGAACCACGGGTCGCCGTCGCCGGCCCGAGCGAGCGCCAGGCAGCGCGCCTGGTGGGCGGGCAGCGGCGGCACCGAGTCCGGCGCGAACCAGCCGACCTCGACGGACTCGTCGTCATTGACCCGGGGCGTGCCGGCGACGGGCCGGCACCGGAACCCGATGGCCAGCCAGTGGACCTGATCGCCGTTGGGGGCGGTGGACAACTCCAGCGCCTCGACCGACAGCAGCCGCTCGGCCTCCACCACGACACCGGTCTCCTCGAAGACCTCGCGCCGGGCACCGTCGGCCGGCTGCTCGCCGGGCTCCAGACAGCCCGTGGTGAGAGCCCACTCCCCGTTGTCGGAGCGGCGGACCAGCAGCACCCGGCCCCGCTCGTCGAGGACCACGGCGATGACCCCGCTCAGCGGCAGCGGGGCGTGACCGATCTTGGTGCGCAGGGCGACGACGAACTCGGGTACGGGCATGCGAGCGGCCTACCGTTTCGGTATGAGAGTTGCTTTCGATTTCGAGCAGTACGCCCTGCGCGTCCACGAAGGACCATGCTTCGTCTGTGCCTTCGTGGACGGCCACGAGGACTATCGGCACCACACGGTGTATGAGGACGACGACACCATCGCGTTCCTCAGCCGCCATCCGGTTCAACTCGGGTACTGCCTGGTGGCCCCGAAGCGACACGTCGAAAGCTGGATCCACGACATGGCGGAGCCCGAGTTCCTTCGCTTCCAGAGTGTGGTGCACAGAGTGGCTCTCGCCGTGGCCGCCACCGTGCCGACCGAACGGATGTACTCGCTGAGCCTGGGCAGTCAGCAGGGCAACGCGCACCTGCACTGGCATCTCGCCGCGTTGCCACCCGGCGTGCCGTACCACCAGCAACAGTTCCATGCCGTGATGGCGGAGAACGGCGTCCTGCCGGTCGACGACGCGTCCCAGCGGGCGCTGGCTCAACGGATTCGACGACATCTCTGACGGGCGCTATCCGATCATGAGGGCCGGTGGGGTCTCGGTGGTGCTGCTGTAGTTGCTGACCGCGTACCGGCCGGGAAGCAGGCGCAGGTCGGTGTGCAACGGGTAGTTGATCCAGCCGCCGACCGGGACCTCGATGACGACGGAGCCGTCCACCGGGTCCAGGGTGTGCAGGACGCCGAGATAGGTGAGCGCCACGAAACGGTTGGCGTCGGCCGCCGCGCCGATGATCTGTTCCGGCAGTGGGGTGACCCACAGTCGGCGACCGTCGGCCAGCGAGAACGCGGCCACCCGGTCCTCCTCGGAGCCGCCCGCGGGCCGCGCCGGGACGATCAGGGTGTCGCCGACGACGGCCAGGGCGCGGACCCGGGCCGCCGGGTAGGGGATGAACCCGGGGTAGGCGCCGGGAATCTGGGCGGGACCGACGTCCAGGTCCTGCTGGGACAGCGGGATGCTCGCCCGGCGGTTGCCGTGGGCGTCGAACGACAGCACCGCGTCCGCGGTCCGGGTGCCGTCGTCGGTGGTCCGCACCACCAGCGGTGTCGTGGACAGCACCACGGTGGCCTTGTTGTTGCCGGCCCTCGCCACCAGGGCGTCGTCGGGGTGCATCCGCAGCGGCACCTGGAACCGGACCAGCCCGGACGCCGGGTCGGCCATCACGAGCCGGGCGGCGGCGTCGGGACAGGCGGAGATCAGCACCGCGTCGTCATCGGCGGCGGTCACCGAGTAACCGGCGCACGTGGCGGGCGCCGCCTGGCGCCACCTCAGTTTGTTGTCGCGCAGGCCGACCGCCGCGAACCCGGTCCCCTCCTTGAACACGACGGTGTCGCGCGCGATGCCGACCTCGTCGTCGACGGCCGACACCGATGTCCCGCTGGCGCCGAGGGCCCGGGTCCGCCGCCACAGGGTCTTGCCGGTGGTCAGGTCGACGGCGACGAGGGTGTCGCAGATCAGGCCGTCCTCGTCGGCGCCGAACCCGAGGATGCCGATGCCGTCCGAGGTGCCGCGGCTCATCGTGCACATCTCCTGCCGGGCGGGCGGCTGGAAGGTCCACACCTCCCGCCCGGTGGCCCCGTCGTAGGCGGTGACCAGGTCCTCGCGGGCCCGGATCAGCGTGCCGCCGTGCACCCAGGTGCCGACGGCCTGCACATCGGACGGCCGGTCCGGGCCGGCCTGCCATTGGATGACCAGGTCACGGCCGTCCAATGGCAGGTTGGCCGGCGGGGCGCCGGGCGCACGCGCGACCAGCACGGTGGCGATCACCACGGCGACGACCGTCGCGGCGGCCGCGACGAGTCTCCAGGGCTGCCGTCGGCGGGCCGGCGCGGGCGGGGCGAGGGCCACGTCGGCGCGCCGTCCGGTTCCGGTACGGGTGGCGAGGTCGGCCGAGATCGCGTCGAGGTCCCCGTACCGGGAAGCGCCGGTGACCGCGCCCGTCAGATCGGCGTGGTCGCCGCTGCCGATCAGCCCGGCAGCGAGATCGCGGTCCAGACGGGCGACGAGCCGGGCCCGGTCCGCCTCGGTGACGAACAGCCGCTCCCGTTCGGACGGCGGCCCGGCGACGCCGTCCATCGCCTTCGTCAGCTGCCGGTAGGTGACCGCCTCGGCGACCTCGGCACGGCGGTCCGCGTGCTCGCCGGCGGTCAGCACGCCGTCGGCGAGGGCGTCGCCGAGCCAGGTGACCGCGTTGCGGCGGTCCGTGGCCCGCACGCGCAGCCGGTTGGTCCAGTCGCGGACGCCGGGCCGGTCCGGCAGGTCGGCCACCAGGGCGGCCAGCGTCTGCGGATCCTTGGCGGCCTGTGCCGTACCGGTGCGGGTCTCGTGTTCGGCGGCGTCGAGGCGGCCCTCGGCCAGCGCGATGTCGAGGAGATCGGCGGTGTGCTGCCGGTCGGCGTGCGAGGCGCGCGGGAGGTCGGTCACGGCCGTCGATACTAGAAGATCAACGCCATTCTGGTACGGAGTCAGGTCCGCTGGTTGCGCCGGTACACCACCCGCCACGTCTCGGTGTCGTCGCCAGGGGTGTCCGACCAGGGCGGGATCTCGCCGCCGGCGGCCGCGGTGAGGAAGCTGTCCGGCTGGAGCAGGCCGTCCTGCCAGGTGGCGAGCTGCCGGGTCAGGGTCTGGTGGGTGAGCGGATGCCACTCCCACAGCCAGGAGATCATGTCGTCGGCGCGCTGCTGTTCGCGGCCCGGCGTGACTCTGGCGAACAGGTGGGTGAACTCGGCGAACGCGTCCGGGTCGCCCAACTGGGCGGTCATGGCGACGGCCTGGGCGCCGAGGACGACGGCGGTCCGTTCGGCGAGGCGGGCCCGGTTGACCGCGGTCTCCGGGACGCCGGCGCGGGACAGCAGTGTTCCGTACAGGCCGGGGTGCAGGGCCGGGATGGTGCGCGGCCGGTTGGCGACGACCAGCTGGTTGATCTGTTTGGCGAGGGCGCCGGCCTCGGCGCGGTTCTCGAAGTGCAGTCGCAGGCTCATCCGGTCGAGCACCAGCACCGCGTAGTGCTTGCCGTTCTCGACGGTCGCGCCGGGGACCTCGGCGATTCCGGTCTCCCGAACCAGGATCTCGCCGCCGCGGGTCATGGTGAGCAGCCGTTCCTCGGTGACGACGATCGTCCAGAGGCATTCGAGGTCGTCGACGGTCACGGCCACGATCCGCTCGCCCGGCCGCACTGCCTTGTGGACGCCGTCCTGCCCTTTGGCAAGGGCCTTGCGGGCGCGGCGGTGGCTGGTGGCGAGCACATCGGCGAGGGCCGGATCCAGCTCGGCGGTTCGGAACAGTCCCACGAGGCCTCCAGTACGTGAGTGGCATTCCTCGTGTACTGGCGGACGGGCGGGCCTACCTGTGCAGTGGATCCCAGTGGGCGGCGTAGCGCAGCAGGGAGCGGGCCAGGTCGGGCTGCGCGGCAGCCCACCGGGTGTCGAAGAGAAGGAGCTGGTCGTAGCCGAAGAAGCTGTCGATGTAGCGGGCCGCCTGTGCGAGGTGTGGGCTCGTGTCGGTCCGCGACTCGGCTGCCGCAGTCTCGGGCAGCCGTCGCAGGATCTGCTCGTGGTCCGGAGCCGCCCAGCCCGGGCCCGACAGATCGTAGCCACCGAGCGCCGCGTATCGGCGCATCGCCGGGACCATGTCCGTCTCGCCGGGGCCGACGAGGGACCGGACGAGGCGGGCATCGTCGGTCCAGCCGGCCGCTGTGGTGTCGTCGGTGCCGGTCAGGTGGGTGGCGAGGTCCGGCAGCAGCACGCCGGGGAAGACGATCGCGCCGTGCAGGTCCAGGTTCCGGTCGCGGTGGCCGATCTGCTTCCAGCAGTTGCGGACCGCGAAGACGGCATCGGGTCCGGACACGGGGCTGACGGCCCGGACCGGCACCGTGTGGGTGAAGGCCGTGCCGGGCGCAGCGGCGCCGGTGGGCAGCGGCCAGGTGTCGTGCAGCAGGTAGGCGATGCGGTCCGCCGCGCCGGTGACCAGCGCGTCGTCGAGGAAGTAGTAGGCGAGGTCCACTTCGTCGTCATCGGTGCGCACCCGCAGCGAGAGCTCGTCGAGCTGGATGAAGTTCTCGTCGTCGTCGCCCTCCACCCAGAGGTGTTCGAGCAGCAGCTCCCGCAGCTCGTCGGTGGTCGCCGGGCACGGCAGGTCGTGTTCCGCGATCGCTTCGAAGATCGTCTCGAAGCCGTACGCGCCGCCGTCGAGTTCGGTGTCGATCAGCGTCTCCGGGTTCTCGTGGTGCCAGGCACGCTGGAACCAGCCGAGAACCGTCGTGCCGGGCACGTGGTGGACGTGTTTGCTGTAAGGAGAATCCCCGCGCCAGCGGACGACGAAATACACCGGCTGAGCTTAGATGTGCCGATGGGGATCTCCTACGTCCTGATGCACAGTCCGTCGGTGGGGCCGCTGACCTGGGCTCCGGTCGCTGAGCGGCTGCCCGGGTCGATCGTGCCGTCGCTGCTGCACGTCGGTGGGGAGGGGCCGCCGTTCTGGCCCGCCGTCGCGAGGGCGGTGGCGTCCGGGGTGGAGCGCCTGCCCGTGGGCGACGAGGTGGTTCTGGTGGCGCACAGCAACGCCGGGCTGTTCGTGCCGGTGGTGGTGGGCGCGCTCACCCGTACCGTCAAGGCTTGTGTCTTCGTCGACGCGGCCCTGCCTGCCCGCGGAAGCGCGACCGAGGTCGCCTCGCCCGGGTTTCTGGAGGTCTTGCGAGGCAAGGCCGATGCGGACGGTGTGCTGCCGGCGTGGACCGACTGGTGGGACGACGCGGACGTGGCGCCGATGTTCCCCGACCCGGTGACCCGGCGGATGGTGGAGAAGGAGCAGCCGCGGCTGCCGTTGAGCTACTACGAGCAGCGGATTCCGGTTCCCGAGGGGTGGGATCGACGGCCGTGCGGGTATGTGCTGTTCGCCGAGCCCTACGAGGAGGTCGCGGCGGACGCCCGGGGGCGGGGCTGGCCGGTCGAGCATCTGCCGGGGCTGCATCTGCATCAACTGGTGGATCCGGACGGTGTCGCGGCGGCGGTCCGGAAGCTGTCACATTCGGCGTAGCGGTGGTGCTTCTCTGATGTGAACCAGTTGTTGACCGAGCGGGAGGGCGCTGTGCCGGCCTCCGTGCGTTCCGATCTCGAACACGTGTTCCGCTCCGCGTACCCCAAGGTGGTCGGGGTGGCGGCCCGGGTGCTGGGGTCGCGGGACGAGGCCGAGGACGTCGCCCAGGAGGCGTTCCTGGCGTTCGGCCGCAGCAGCGTCCCGGCGGGTGAGGCGGTGGGCTGGCTGTGTGTGGCGGCCGCCCACACCGCGCTGAACCATCTGCGTTCCGGGCGGCGGCGGGCCTCCCGGGAGGAGGCCGCCACTGACGGTGGTCACTCGACCGCGCCGGATGTCGCCGACGCGGTGGTCACTCTCGACGAGCGCCGGAGGGTACGCGCGGCGCTGTCCCGTCTGCCCCGCAGGCAGGCGATCGCCCTGGTGTTGCGGCACAGCGGCCTGAGTTACGCCGAGGTCGCGGCCGCTCTCGAACTCTCCCCCGGCAGCGTGGGCACCACCGTGCGGCGCGCCGAATCCGCCCTTCGTAAGGAGCTGGGTCATGCCTCACCCGAGTGACGGTCTGCTGCGCCGTCTCGTCGACGAGCCGGACGGGGTCGCCGACGCCGACCGCGAGCATGTGACGTCGTGTGGGCAGTGCCGGTCCCGTCTCGTCGAGGCGGAGGCCGACGCGCTGCTGGTCGAGTCGGCGCTGCGGTTCGACGTGGAGCCGGACGTGGACGCGGCCTGGATTCGCCTGGCCGGCGCGGCGCCGGTGGCCGTGCCGGTGCGCAACAGGCGCAGGTTCGCGGTGCGCAGCCCGGTCGTGGCGGTGATCGGGGTGGTGGCGCTGCTGGGTGGGGCGTCGGCGGCCGCGGCCGGGGACTGGTTGCAGATCTTCCACACCGAGAAGGTCGCGCCGGTGACCGTGGATCAGGCCGACCTGGTCGCTCTGCCGGATTTATCGTCCTATGGCGCTATGACCGTGGAGGAACGGCCGAACGTCCGAAGCGTCGAAGGCGCCAACGAGGCGCGGCGGATCACCGGACTCCCCACTCCCCTGGTCAAGGAGCTGCCACGTGGCGTGACCGGGCAGCCGCGTTTCGTCGTAGGAAATCGGATGAAGGCGATCTTCACCTTCGACCGCGAGAAGGCCGAGCAGGCGCTCGGTCAGCCGATGCCCGAGCCGCCCGCCGGACTGGAGGCCAGTCAGTTCAGCCTCACCGCCGGCCCCGGTCTGGCCGCCGTCTGGTCCGAGGCACGGGGCGTGCCGGCGCTGATCGTCGGCCGGGTGAAGGCGCCGGCCGCCTACTCGACCGGGGTGCCGTTCGAAACCGGCCTCGACTACCTGCTCACCCTGCCCGGCCTGCCGGCGACGGTCGCCGACCAGTTGCGCAGTTTCACGAACGCCACCACCCTGCCGCTGCTGGTCAGGTCGGCGACGCAGGTCAGCTTCACCACGGATGTCAACGGCACCCCGGCGACCGTGCTGGCCAGCCGGGACGGGGCCGTCTCCACGGTCGTCTGGGTGGAGAAGGGCCACGTCAACGCGGTCGGCGGCACGCTCAGCAGCGACGAGGTCCTCGGCGTGGCCCGGAACCTGCGGTGGAAGCAGTGACCGACTCCCCCGCCGTGTGGGCCTCCCACCTGCGCAAACGCTATCGGAAGCGGGTCGCGGTGGACGGCGTGTCGTTCACCGTGGCCCGCGGCGAGGTGCTCGGGCTGCTCGGGCCGAACGGGGCCGGCAAGACCAGCGTCATCAAGATGATGCTCGGCCTGGTCCGGCCGGACGCGGGCGAGGTGATGCTGCTCGGCCGCCCGAACACCGATCCACGGTCCCGGGAGCGGGTCGGCTATCTGCCCGAACTGTTCCGCTACCAGCCGTGGCTCACCGCCGGCGAGGTCCTGGCATTGCACGTACGCCTGGCGGGGGTGACCGTTTCGGATCGCGAACGCCGGGAAGGGCTCGGCCTGGTCGGTCTCGCCGACCGGGCATCCGACCGGGTGGGCGGCTTCTCCAAGGGCATGCAGCAGCGGCTCGGCCTCGCGGTGGCGCTGGTGTCTCGGCCGGAACTGGTGGTGCTCGACGAACCGACCAGCGCCCTCGATCCGCTGGGCCGCGCCGACGTCCGTGACCTGCTGCTCTCGCTGAAACAACGGCGGGTCGCGGTGCTGCTCAACTCGCATCTGATCGGCGAGGTGGAACGGGTCTGCGACCGGGTGCTGATCCTCGACCGGGGCCGGGTAGCGGCATCCGGCACCCTGGCCGAGATGCTCGGGCGCCGGAAGCTGCGCCTGCGGCTCGGCAACGTGCCGGACGGCCTGCTGGACCCGTGCGAGAGAAGCGGTGACCTCTACACCGTCGCCATGCCCGACGACGTCCCCGCGCTCGTCGCCGACCTGGTCGAACACGGGGTGCGGGTACACGCCGCGGAGCCGGCCCGCGCCACCCTCGAGGAACGGCTGCTCGACATCCTGCGCACCCACCCGGAGGAGCACCGGTGACCGTCCTGACCATCGCCTCACTGACCCTGCGGGAGGCGTCCCGGCGCCGGGTGCTGCGGTCGCTGGCGGTCCTGACCGTGCTGCTGCTGGCGCTCAGCGCGTGGGGCTTCTCCCGGATCGACGCCGAGTTCGGGGGCCTGACCAGCGGCGAGGCCAAGGTCGCCGGGTCGACGGTGCTGAACCTGGTGATGTTCGGCTACAGCCTGATCGCCGCGCTCGGCACCGCCTTCCTGGCCGGGCCCAGCCTGGCCGGGGAGGTCGAGTCCGGGATCGCGCTCGCCATGATGACCAGGCCGATCCACCGCTGGTCGGTGCTGCTCGGCAAGTGGCTGGGCCTGGTCGCGTTCGGGTCCGGGTTCGTGGCCGTCGCCGGGGTCGCCCAGTTCCTGATCGTGTACCTGACCGTCGGCTACTGGCCGCCGCATCCGGTGACCGGTCTGCTGCTGCTGGCCGGGCAGACGGCCGCGCTGCTCACCCTGGGTCTGCTGTTCGCCACCGCGGTCTCGCCGATGGCGTCCGGAATCGTGGCGGTCGGCCTGTTCGGCGCCACCTGGATCGCCGGGGTGGTCGGATCCGTCGGCGAGGCCCTCGACAATCCGAGCGTCGCCCAGATCGGGGTGGTGTCGCGGATGCTGCTGCCCACCGACGGGCTGTGGCGCGGTGCGATGAACGCGTTCCAGGATCCGGCGCTGCTCGCCCAGATCGGCACCGGCGTGGAGGAGTCACCGTTCCTGAGCATGGCGCCGCTCACCCCCGCCTACCTGACGTGGGCGGCGATCTGGACACTGCTGGTGCTGGGCCTGGCCGCGCTCGGTTTCCAGCGCCGCGACCTGTGACGGCGCGCCGATTTCGCCTTACGGGACGAATAGGGCAGGATCACCAGGTGCTCGACGAGGACCTGCCCGCGCTGCCCGACCGCCTCCAGCGGATCCTTCTGGCGATCCGGGACGCGGTCGTCAAACACGGTTACGCGCCGTCGACCCGGGAGATCGCGGACGGGCTGGGCATGTCGGCGTCCACGGTGAGCCGGCATCTACGCACGCTGGAGGAGTTCGGTTACCTGCGGCGCGGGCGGGGCGTGGCGCGACCGGTCGACGTCCGCATGTTCCTGGAGACCACGCCATCACCGTCCGACGACACGGTCGGGGTCCCGCTGGTCGGCACGATCGCGGCGGGCACCCCGATTCTCGCCGCCGGCGACGACACCGAGGAACTGCTGAACCTGCCACGCGACCTGGTCGGCCGGGGCACGCTGTTCAGCCTGCGGGTGCAGGGCGACTCGATGGTCGACGCGGCCATCTGCGACGGCGACATCGTCGTGGTCCGCCAGCAGTCCGAGGCGTGGAACGGCGACATCGTCGCCGCGATGATCGACGACGAGGCGACGGTCAAGGTCTTCCGGCGACGCGGCGGCCACGTCCTGCTCGAGCCGCGAAACCCGGCTTACCAGCCGATCCCCGGCGACGACGCGGTCATTCTCGGCAAGGTCGTCACGGTCCTGCGCCGCATCTGACCCCCTTCCCTGTACGACCACCGCACGCGACCTCACCACCCACTCCAGGCCGCAGCGCGGCCCCGGTCCACCTACATGGTCACCCTCGCCACCGCGGCCCGAATCGCCACCCGTCACCGTCACACCGGACTGGATTCGGGAACCGTTCCAAGTGGCTCGGGTCGCGGACGGCCGTTTGACGCCTTTCCGACTGTCCGGCCCCACATCGACGGCCGCTGGTGTACCGATAGTGATCGCCGGGCACCATGGGGATCGCTGCCCGCTGCCACATCCTGGCAGGAACATCGCGACCGCGGACCCGTACAGCCGGACCAAGGCGAGGAGGTGCCCGGGACATGGACGGCCCCGAACCTTACGGACGACCGCCGCGGGTCGACGGCATCACGACGGTCGACGTCGGTCGAGAAATAGAGGTGCATCGCCTCGCGGTTGCCGGTGGTGAGGCGGCCATCGCCCGTGACATCGGTGACCGGCTGGGCCGGGTGCTGCTGCCCAGGTCCCGGTTCGCCGAGGCACATGCCATCGCCACCGCGACGCTGACCCTGGGCCCGAACGCCAGCGCCCTCTACGACCGGGGCTGGGCCCGCCAGGCGACCGGCTGGCCCCGGCCGGCACTAGAGGACTACCAGCCGGCCCTGGACCTGTACCGGCAGGCCGGCGATCGGGCCAGCGAAGCCGCCACACTCGCCAGCATCGGCCTCGTGCACAACAGGCTGGGCGACCAGCGACAGGCACTGAACTACTACCACCAGGCCCTGGACCTGTACCGGCAGGCCGGCGATCGGGCCGGCGAAGCCACCACCTTCAACAGCATCGGCCTCGTGCACAACAGGCTGGGCGACCGGCGACAGGCACTGAACTACTACCACCAGGCCCTGCCCACCTTGCAAGAGATCGGCGACCGGGCCGGCGAAGCGGTCGCCCTCAACAACATCGGCCTGGTGCACAACAGGCTGGGCGACCGGCGACAGGCACTGAACTACTACCACCAGGCCCTGCCCACCTTGCAAGAGATCGGCGACCGGGCCGGCGAAGCGGTCGCCCTCAACAACATCGGCGGCGTGTACACCCGACTGGGCGACCAGCGACAGGCACTGGAGCACTACCAACAGGCCCTGCTGATCCAGTTGGAGGTCGGCGACCGGGCCGGCGAAGCGGTCACCCTCAACAACATCGGCGGCGTGTATAACACGCTGGGCGACCAGCGACAGGCACTGGAGCACTACCAACAGGCCCTGCTGATCCGGCTGGAGGTCGGCGACCGGGCCGGCGAAGCGGTCACCCTCAACAACATCGGCCACCTGTACTACGTGCTGGGCGACCGGCAGCAGGCACTGGACTACTACCACCAGGCCCTGCCCACCTTGCGAGAGATCGGCGACCGGTTCGGTGAAGCGATCACCCGGCACAACCTCGTGATGATTCACCGGGCCGACGGCAACCTCGCCCTGGCCGCCGCCGAACTCGAGCGCGTCGTCGACCTCGAACGGCAGGTCGAACACCCCAACCTGACCAACCACACCGCCCTGCTTGAGCAGGTACGCCACGAACTGGCACAAACCGACACCGTGACCTGATCATTTTGTCGACCCTCCACAGGTACATGGGGCCTCGGGGATATGGCAACCTGCCAGCCCCAACCTCGGTCGCCGAAACAGCCGCCGAACGGTGGCAAAATTGCGATCAGCGCGGCAGGGACAGCGCTGATAGCCGGCCGGGGAGGTCAGGCTCGGGTGGTGCTGGTTAGGTAGCCGGGGAGGCGGATGTGGTCGCCGTTCCAGAATGCGGCCACGTCGGCCGGTGTGACCCGAGTGTTCGTCCAGTCCGGGGCGGTGAAGACGGAGCGCAGGTAGTCCTCGGTGACGCCCCAGCCCTGGCCCGCCTCCACGCCGATGGCCAGCACGAACAGGCTTCCGCCCGGGACGAGCAGGGTGGGCAGCAGGGCGAGGTAGCCTTCCACCCCGCCCCAGCGGTGCAGGCTGTGCAGCAGGCCGGAGTCGAACACGATGTCGAACGGATCCATGGCCAGCTCGATGACGTCGCAGACCCGGAAGTCGACGGTCACCGCGGCGGCGAACGCCTTGGTGCGGGCGCGTTCGATCGCGACCGACGAGATGTCGACAGCGGTCACCTGGTGGCCGCGTCGGGCGAGGGAGATCGCCAGTTCGCCGGTGCCGCAGCCGAGGTCGAGGACGGACGCCCCGCGTGTCACCACGGCGGCGAGCGCGGGCTGTGGTCCGCCGATCTCCCAGGGCGTGGCGCCGTCCTGATAGATCTCGTCGTAGTCGGGCATCACGGCTCCTCGACGCCGCTGATCCGGTATCCACGGACGCCGGCGGCGGTGATCGGCGTCCGCAACCGGCCTCTCTGCGACCTTATCCGGGACGCCGGCCGGGCCGCGATCGCGGCCCGGCCTTCGACGTGGTCAGTACCGGTACTGCGCCACGAGGCTCTGCAGCTCGGTGCCCATGCGGGCCAGGTCCGCGCTGGCCTGCCGGGTGTCCTCGACACCGGTCGCGGCCAGCTGTGATGCCTCGGCGACACCGGCGACGGTGGTGGCGATCTCGGTGGCGCCCGCCGCGGCGTCGGAGACGCTGCGGCTGATCTCGCTGGTCGTCGCGGCCTGCTCCTCGACGGCGCTGGCGATCGTGGTCTGGTACTCGTTGATCCGGGCGATCACGTGGGTGATCTCGCCGATGGCCTCGACCGCGCCCTTGGCGTCGGTCTGGATGGCCTGCACCCGGCGGGAGATCTCGTCGGTGGCGCGGGCCGTCTCCTGGGCCAGGTCCTTGACCTCGGTGGCGACGACCGCGAAGCCCTTGCCCGCCTCGCCGGCACGGGCGGACTCGATGGTGGCGTTCAGCGCGAGCAGGTTCGTCTGCTCGGCGATCGCGGTGATCACCTTGATCACGTCGCCGATCTCGGACGACGACACGCCGAGCTTCGCCACGGTGGCGTTGGTGTTGCCGGCCAGGATGACCGCGTTCTCGCCGACCCGGGCCGCCTCGGTGGTGTTCTGGGAGATCTCGTTGATGGACGCGCCCATCTCCTCGGTGCCGGCCGCGACGATCTGCACGTTGTGCGACACCTGGTCCGCCGTGTCGGCGACCTGGGTCGCCATGCGGCTCGCGTCGCCGGAGCCGGCCGCGACCTGGTCGCTGGTGACGGACAGTTCCTCGGACGCCGCGGCGAGGGTGTCGGCGTTGCCGGCGACGGCACTGACCAGGACCAGGCTGCGTTCCAGTTCCTCGTTGAACGCGTCGGCGAGTTGTCCCATCTCGCGGCTGCCGGCCGGCTGGAGCCGGAACGACAGGTCGTAGACGTCGCGTTTGCGGAGGGCGTCGGTGTAGCGCACCACGATCCGCCCGACCTTGGACTGGAGCAGGAACACCACGCCGCCCATCACCAGCGGCAGCAGGACGGCCAGCGCGATCAGCAGGTGGATGGCGTTCTGGATCGACTTCTCCGCGTCGCTGACGACGGTGGCGGCCCGGTCGTTCAGCAGCTGCTGGAAGTGCTGGAGCGGCTCGGTGATCACCGCCTTGTCCGCCTCGTACTTCTTGTCGAACATGATCGTCCGGGCGACCGCGAGCTTCTTCGCATCGCTGAGCGCCGCGTCGTCCGCGGACAGTGTGACGTCGGCGATCGCCGGCGGCATGTCCGCCTGGGGCACCCCGGTCGCCTCGAGGACCAGCCGCTGTGATCGTGACTCGGTGTCGACCAGCGCGTCGGAGTTCGCCTTGGCCTCGTCGACCAGCGCCAGCTCGTCCGCGGTGGCGCCGAGTTCCTTGAGCTGGCTGACCACGTGGTCGCGGGTCTTGGTGGTGTCGATCTCGTTCCAGTACGCGTCGAGGTGTTCGGATTCGGTCGTGACGGCGTACTGGCGGGCCTGGTCGGTCAGGAAGTCGGAAGCGCCGCGAAGCTGCACCCCCAGTGCGGCGAACCGGTCCTGCCGGTCAGCGGCCGTCCGTTGGTCGTCGACGGCGTCGCCGGTCAGGCTGACGCCGAGGACCAGGAGGCCGGTGATCAGGCCGAGGCCGCCGACGGCCACCTTGCTGACGGTGGACTGCCGTACCGCGGCCCGCTTCGAGATCGACAAGGGGCTTCTCCTCGCTGTCGCTTCGGGAACGTCTCCCGCAGCGATCGGCCTTCACCACGACCCGCTGAGCCGCTTCTCATCTGGTGAAACCTGGTGGTCAGGTATGTCGGCGCAGCAGGGTCTCGACGCCGTCGAGGAGGCGGTCGAGGCCGAAGCGGAAGGAGCGGGCCGGGTCGCCGACGGCGTTGTACTCCTGGCCGGCGGCGGTGCCGACGCGGCCGGAGAGCGGGTAGGCGCCCGGGGGCATCACCTTCTCCAGGACGGGCGCGTTGGCGGCCCACCATTCGGCGTCGCTGATGCCGGATTCCTCGGTGGTGCGGTGGGCCAGGATCGAGGCGCGGGCGGCCCCGGCCGTGAAGTCGCAGACCATGGTGGTCACCTGGTCCATCTCCAGGTCGGTGAGCCCGTAGCCCTCGATGGCCTCGAGCTGCCACTCGTAGCGGGTGCAGCAGTGCGGGCCGATCCACGGGCGGCTGGACTCGACCTGGAGCAGCCACGGGTGGCGGTGGTACTCGTCCCACAGGTGCCGGGCCACCCCGGCCAGGCGGTCGCGGAGCGGGCCGTCCGGGTGCGGCGGGTGCGGGATCTCGCCGATGACCTCGTCGACCATGAGGCCGATCAGTTCGGAGCGGCCCGGCACGTACGTGTAGATCGACATCAGTTTGAGGCCGAGCCGGTCGGCGACCTTGCGCATGGAGAAGACGGGCAGGCCGTCCTCGTCGGCGACCGCGATGCCGGCCCGGATCACCTCGTCGACGCTGACCCGCTGTTTCGGGCCGCGGGTGCCCTGCGGGGTGCCGAGCATCGAGCGCCACAGAAGGTTCAGAGTCCGGTCGGGTTCCACGTGGCACAGACTACCCCGTGAGGTGTACGGTGTTCCGCGCTACGATTTTCCGTAAGGCATACGGAGTTAAGGAGCGTTCCTGTGGACACCCTGATCGCCGAGGGACTGCGCAAGAGATATGGCGACCTCGACGCCCTGGACGGCTTCGACCTGCACGTGCCGGCCGGGGTCATCCACGGCCTGCTCGGGCCGAACGGCGCCGGCAAGACCACCGCGGTGAAGGCCCTGACCACCCTGATCGACCTGGACGGCGGAGTCGCCCGGGTCGCCGGCTTCGACGTCCGCACCCAGGCGAAACAGGTTCGCGCGAGCATCGGCCTGGTCGGGCAGAACCCGGCGGTCGACGAGATCCTCGGCGGCCGCCAGAACCTGGTGATGTTCGGCCGCCTCTACGGCCTCGCGAAGGCGGACGCCCAGGCCCGCGCCGGCGAGCTGCTGGACCTGTTCGACCTGACCGCGGCGGCCGAGCGGGCCGTCTCCACCTACAGCGGGGGCATGCGCCGCCGCCTCGACATCGCCGCCGGCCTGGTGCTCACCCCGGCCGTGCTGTTCCTGGACGAACCGACCACCGGCCTGGACCCGCGGGCCCGCAACGAGGTGTGGACCAGCATCCGGGAGACCGCGGCCCGCGGCACCACGGTGCTGCTCACGACGCAGTATCTGGACGAGGCCGACCAGCTGGCCTCGGAGATCTCGGTGATGAACCACGGCCGGGTGATCGCCGAGGGCAGCCCCGAGGCCCTGAAACGGAAGATCGGCGGCGACCGGGTGACCGTCACCCTGCACGGGCCGCTCGACGAGGCCGCCCGCGCGCTGGGCGGAACCGTCGACGAGGAGACCCGGACGGTCACGGTCGAGGTCACCGAAGGGCTGGCCGCGATCGTCCGCACGCTGGACGCGCTGGACGCGAGCATCGAGGACCTCCAGCTGCGCCGCCCCACCCTGGACGAGGTGTTCCTGACCCTGACCGACAAGGAGCCGGCCAAATGACGACCCTGCGCGCGGGCTGGATCATCACACAGCGCGACCTGGCCCACTGGGTGCGCCAGCCCTGGGGGCCGATCTTCGGCCTGATGTTCTCGATCATGCTGCTGCTGGTGTTCGGGTTCCTGTTCGGCGGGGCGATCAACGTGCCCGGCGGCGGGGACTACATCGCCTACCTGCTGCCCGGCATGATGGCGCTGAGCATGCTGTTCGGGGTCGAGTCGACGGCCACCGCGATGGGCAACGACGCCCGCAAGGGAATCACCGACCGGTTCCGGGCCATGCCGATCGGCAGCGCCTCGGTGGCGCTCGGGCGGGTCGGCGCCGACATGACCAACTCGACGGTGGAGCTGCTGGTCATGCTGGTCGGCGGGCTGGCCGTCGGGTGGCGGATCACCGGGGATGCGGTTGCGGCCGCTCTGGCCGTACTCCTGCTGTTGCTCTTGAGGTTTTCGATGCTCTGGATCGGGATCTTCATCGGCCTGCGGTTCCGTGGGGAGGGCGCCACGTCGGCGGTGCAGGTGCTGGTGTGGCCGATCGGGTTCCTGTCGACGGCGATCGTGTCGGCCGAGACGATGCCGGGCTGGCTGGGCGCGATCGCCGCATGGAATCCGCTCTCCGCGACGGCGACCGCGGCCCGTGAGCTGTTCGGCAATCCGACCGGCGTGACCGGCGGGGTGCTCGCCGATCACGCGGTGCTGCTGGCGGTGGCCTGGCCGGTGCTGCTCACGGTGATCTTCGCGCCGCTGTCGGCCCGGGCGTATCGCCGGCTACGGGCGTAATCGAGTCAGCCGAGGGTGCGGCGCAGGCCGCGCCGCACCCCACCGGCCCGGCTGCGGATCCGGGCCATGATCGTCGGTTCCGGTACGGGCACCTGCTGCCGCAGTTCGTCGGCGTGCCCGAGCATGCCCACGATGGTCTCGATGGCGGCGTCCAGGATCTGCCGTTCGTCCAGCTCGTCCGGGGTGGGCGTCTGCCTCATCCCGGACGGCCGCAGCTCCCCCAGATCACCGACGATGTGACACGGATAGTCCTGGAGCTCCTTGATCTGCTGCTCGGCCAGGTCGGCGATCCACTCGGCACGGTCCAGCCCGACGCCGAACCGCATGTCGTTGTCGCGCCGTTGCAGCACCGCCCGGACCAGATGCTGGTGCACCACCCGCTGGTAGGGCATCCGGTGCGGAAAGCGGTCCCCGAGCGCCATGTTGACCCGCCGCAGCAGCTCGATCTCCGGCGCGCCGAGCGACAGGTTGGCGGTGGGCGCGGTCATCTCGCAGACCCCGTCCGGGATGCCGATGATCCCGGCGAACCGCTGCCACAGCAGCTCACGCGGCGCGCCCGGCGGCGGGACGGTGACGACGTGCCGGCGCTCCGGCGGCACCAGGTCGCCCCAGCGCAAGAACATCCGGTTGGCGGTGTGGTGCTCCCAGAACCCCTCGAACCGGCCCAGCTCGACGGCAGTGACGAACTCCTCGAACCGCCAGGTGCTGCGGGCCCGGATGCTCTGCTGCCACATCGACGGGAACGTCCGCCACAGGTCGCGGGCCGCCACGATGACGTGCACCTCGGCCGGCGCGAGGCTCTCCACGGCCCGTTTCGCCTGCTCGGCGTCGGCGGCCCCGAAACCCTCGTTGGTGAGCACGACATCGCCCGGCCACCTGGTGAACGTCTCGACCAGCCGGTCCCACGTCCAGTACGCCTGCGGGTCGCGCCACGGCACCTGCCGCAGATCGGTCATCGCCTGGTCGTGCGCGGTGAACGAGACCGGCATCAGGAAGCCGGCCCGTTTCAGCCGCTCGGTGTTGTTCCAGAGCACGTCCTGCACGAAGGTGCTACCGGTCTTGGGCGCACCGATGTGTACGAAAACGCGCCGTGGCATCCGGCCTCCACCTCATCCGTCCCGAACCACGTGAATGATCAACAATCCTGGTGAAAGACTGATGACACACTCCCGTAGGAAGTGTTTACGTCAGGTAACGACAATGTCAGCGTGATCTGCTTCGTGTACCGCTCCCCGTACGAGGGAATTCTCGGCAAACACGTCCGCCGGCTGCCCGACGCCACCGTCCTCGACTGGTTCCGCCGCGGCTGGACCGAGGCTGCCGCCGATCCCCGCGCCTGGGTGAAGGCCGAACTCGGCGCCGAAGTCTACGGCCTCGATTCGATCTTCGAGGAGGCGACGGAGCGGTCCCTGCCGTCGCCCGGCTCCATGTCCGAGCTGCGCAAGCTCCTCAAGCGATATCTGTACGTCGAGGGCGCGGTGAAAGTGGACGACCACTCCGTGCGGGCGTCCACGGACGACGACGAGGTGCCGCTCGCCTACTTCTTCCTCGACCAGAGCCTGGTCGCCGCCGAACCGTCCCGGCTGGCGTACGCGTTGCACGAGCAGTGGCCGCTGCCCGCCTCCGGGGGCGACGACGACGGCGAACCGGTCACCACGTTCGCGGTGTCCACGCTGGGTGACGTCGACTGGGACACCCAGGGTGTGGTGGTCCGGCTGCGCGGTGTCCGGCTCCCCGACCTGCCCGCCTGGCTGCGCTCCACCGACGTCCCGCGCGACTGGCCGCCGGAGCTGACCCTGCTGCGCGCGGCGGTCGGCCCGCACGACACCGACCTGGAGCCGGCCCTCGACCGGATCAACCGGTGGGGCGCCTGGAACGATCAGTACCTGGACGTCGAGGGCCTGGACGGCGGCCACGACGAGGCGCACCGCATCGTCCGCGAGGTGATGGCACAGGTCGCCGGCCACGAGAGGATCCCCGGCCCACTGGGCCGCCGCCGCCCGGCCGACGGCCGGATCGCCGTCGCCGACCACCTGGCACAGGCCGTCTTCCACATGGACGACACCTTCGGCTACCAGCAGATGTTCCTCTTCGACGACATATGGGCCGCCCGCCACCATTATCTCGCGAAGTCCCTGATCCGCTGGTTCAAGGGCAGGTGGGACCTGATATGACGGCATGACCGGTGATGTCGCCGCGACGTGGTCGGTGCCGGTGCTCGGCGGTCTCCGCGAGGACGACCTGCAAACGGCCCTTGAACATGCGACGCAGCTGCTAATCGACGTGTGGCGCATGGGTCAGTTCGCGGGTGCCGTGAATCCTCAAGAGTGGCCGAGCCGTCAGCTGGCCCGGCCGTGCCCGGCCAGCTGATCAAGCTGCCGGCGCAGGTCCGTTGCCTCATCGGCCCGGCCGAGACCGTCGAGGACATCTGCCAAGGTGCGGTACGCCGAAATCAGCTGTCCGGCGAACACGTCGGGCAGTTGCTCGGTGAGTGGCTCGAAGAGGCCGATCGCCTCGGTGACCGATTCCAGAGCCTGGGCATAGTTGGCTTTCACGTTCACGCACACCCACCCGTACGCCCGCAACGACATGGCGAGGTCGGGCAGGTAGGCGTCGGGGTTGGCCTCGGCCAGCCCACGCCGAATGGTGACGGCTTCCTCAGCCCGGGCCAGGGCCTGCTCCCGACGGCCCAGCCCGGACAGGAACGTGCCGAGGTTGTGCAACGACGCGGCGAGGTCGGGCAGGTAGGCATCAGGGTTGGCCTCGGCCAGCCCACGCCGAATGGTGACGGCTTCCTCAGCCCGGGCCAGGGCCTGCTCCCGACGGCCCAACTCGGACAGGTGGTTGCCGAGATTGTTCAACGACGCGGCGAGGTCGGGCAGGTAGGCATCAGGGTTGGCCTCGGCCAGCCGGCGGTAGATGACGGTCGCTTCCTCAGCCTGAGCCAGGGCCTGCTCCCGACGCCCCAACTCGGACAGGAAGGCGCCGAGGTTGTGCAACGACGCGGCGAGGTCGGGCAGGTAGGCATCAGGGTTGGCCTCGGCCAGCCCACGCCGAATGGTGACGGCTTCCTCAGCCCGGGCCAGGGCCTGCTCCCGACGGCCCAACTCGGACAGGCGGTTACCGAGGTTGTTCAACGACGCGGCGAGGTCGGGCAGGTAGGCATCAGGGTTGGCCTCGGCCAGCCGGCGGTAGATGACGGTCGCTTCCTCAGCCTGAGCCAGGGCCTGCTCCCGACGCCCCAACTCGGACAGGAAGGCGCCGAGATTGTTCAACGACATGGCGAGGTCGGGCAGGTAGGCATCAGGGTTGGCCTCGGCCAACCGGCGGTAAATAACGGTCGCTTCCTCAGCCGGGGCCAAGGCCTGCTCCCGACGCCCCAGCCCGGACAGGAAGATACCGAGATTGTTCAACGACACGGCGAGGTCGGGCAGGTAGGCATCAGGGTTGGCCTCGGCCAGCCCACGCCGGATAGTAGCGGCTTCCTCAGCCCGGGCCAGGGCCTGCTCCCGACGCCCCAGCCCGGACAGGAAGATACCGAGATTGTTCAACGACACGGCGAGGTCGGGCAGGTAGGCATCAGGGTTGGCCTCGGCCAGCCCACGCCGGATAGTAGCGGCTTCCTCAGCCCGGGCCAGGGCCTGCTCCCGACGCCCCAGCCCGGACAGGAAGATACCGAGATTGTTCAACGACACGGCGAGGTCGGGCAGGTAGGCATCAGGGTTGGCCTCGGCCAGCCCACGCCGAATGGTGACGGCTTCCTCAGCCACGGTCAGGGCCTGCTCCCGGCGGCCCAACTCGGACAGGCGGTTACCGAGGTTGTTCAACGACGCGGCGAGGTCGGGCAGGTAGGCATCAGGGTTGGCCTCGGCCAACCGGCGGTAAATGACGGTCGCTTCCTCAGCCCGGGCCAAAGCCTGCTCCCGAAGGCCCAACTCGGACAGGCGGTTACCGAGGTTGTTCAACGACATGGCGAGATCGGGCAGGCAGGCATCAGGGTTGGCCTCGGCCAACCGGCGGTAAATGACGGTCGCTTCCTCAGCCCGGGCCAAAGCCTGCTCCCGAAGGCCCAACTCGGACAGGCGGTTACCGAGGTTGTTCAACGACATGGCGAGATCGGGCAGGCAGGCATCAGGGTTGGCCTCGGCCAACCGGCGGTAAATGACGGTCGCTTCCTCAGCCCGGGCCAAAGCCTGCTCCCGAAGGCCCAACTCGGACAGGCGGTTACCGAGGTTGTTCAACGACATGGCGAGATCGGGCAGGCAGGCATCAGGGTTGGCCTCGGCCAACCGGCGGTAAATGACGGTCGCTTCCTCAGCCCGGGCCAGGGCCTGCTCCCGACGGCCGGCGTTGGCCAGTCGGAAGGCGTGGGTGGCGTGTAGCCGGGCTTGTTCGGCGGGGTCAGTGGTGTGGGTAAGCCGGTGGGTGGTGAGGGTGGTGGTGATGGCGGCGGCGATGTCGAGGTCGATGTGCCGATTGGCGGGTAGCAGCGGTTCCAGGGGTTCCAGCACAGCCGGGTCGAGGCCGGGGATGCCGGTCAGGCGGGTGAGGGTGGCTCCGCCTGCGGCGATGATCAGGTGCGGGTGGGTCCGGATCAACGGGTACAGCATCTGCTCGGCCAGGTGTGGCCATCGGCGGGCGGCCTCGACCAGCGTGGTGACCGCCGCCGCGGTCCACACCGGCGGCTCTGGCAACGCGGTGGTGAGCAGCCCGGTGACCGCCCCGGGCGCCCAGTCGCGGGCCAGCCGGTTCTCCGCGTTCTGGCCGTCGGGTATCGACAGGGCGATCAGGTCCTCGCCGAGCCGGTCCGGGTGCACCGGTTCGAACACCGTGCGCCCATCGGCGGGCGGGTAGCAGACGGTGTGGTCGTCGATGACCCGGTCCACGGGATTCTCGGTGTCGGTGAATCCGGCGCAGGTCAGTGCCTGCCTGGCGACGGGACGGGGCCGGGCGCCGGTCAGCGTCGCGGTGAACACGACCCGGTGCATCAGTTCCGGCCGGGTCGGTACGGGGGCTTCGGGACGGGTGTGCAGGTGCTGCCAGTAGGCCTGTTCCCGTCGCAGCAGATATGTCGACACCGCCGCCGGATCGGTCGGGGCCTGCCGGCCGTGCCGGTGGGCGTCGACGGTGGCGAGGGCAGCCATGTGCACGGCCAGGACCTGCCCGTACCCGGGGCCGGACGGCGGCGGCACCGGCCACCCGCCCGCCGGGGCCGGCAGATTCATCGCGTCGGCGAACCGGCCGGCGGCCGTGGTGAACAGGCCCGGCCAGTCGTCGAGGCTGTCGGCGGCCAGCGGGGGCAGGCTCATCTGGTCGACGTCGATGCCGAGATCGCTGTCGGCGCGGTCGGCGACCGCCGGCCACCAATAACCGTCCGAGCGGGCCAGCAGCAGGACCCGGATCCGGGCCCGGAGCGTCTGGTGCAGGTCGTGCATCTGGGTGAGCAGGGCCAACAGTGCCGAGGCCGGCCACCGGTCGGCGTAGTCGACCACCACCAGCACCGCACCGGCGGGCACCCCGACCCGCGACACCCCACCGGCATCCGCGCCCGCAGCCAGAGCCGGGGTGTGGGTGACCTGCCACACCGCGCATCCCGCCGCCGCGGCCAGGACGCCGACGTGTCCGGCCAGCCGGGTCTTGCCCTGTCCTCCGGGAGCGTGGATCAGCCGCGCCGCGACCGGCTCGGACCCGTCCGACCAGGTGGCCAGGCTGTCCAGGGTGCGTTGCCGGCCGGTGAACGGCACGATCTGGTGACGGGCCAGCAGCAACCGGCTCGGCTGCGCCCGCGCCCGGTCCGCACTGACCGGAACCGGCCGGTCATCGGCCGGTACGACCCGGTACGGCGGCGGCTGCCGGCTGACGATGGTCACATCCCCACCCACGTGCGCGATCTGGACGATGTCGCCGAAGACCAGGTTCCCGGTCACGGTCTGCTCCGACACCGGACCCGGTTTCGACCACCGACTCATCGGTCGAACTCGACATCGCCGCCGACCTGGTTGTCCGCGTCGTCCAAGGTCTGCACGGCCACCCCGGCCACCAACAACACCCCACCCGCGACCATCCACTCCCGCCGCTGTCGCTGTCGCGTCATCACACCATCGTGGACTGCCGCCACCACGACGGCATCACCCGAACGGCGGCCCGCCACACGGTGGACCATCACCCGGAAGCGGTCAGCCGATCCGGGCCGGCCACGGCGCCGCATCCTCCCGCCGGCCGAACGCTGACTTGTGCGAGAGATGGACCAGCTGGCTCTCCAGGTACATCGCGGTGTCGTGCAACCAGCCGTGATGTCGGCCGGTGACCACGAGCACGTCGCACAGCCGGCGATCTTCCGCCGGCAGACTCTGTGTGAAAGCCAGCGCGTCGGCGATCGGGCTCAGCCGGGACGCGCCGCCAACCGCGATGCTGACCGGCACACCCCGGGCCAGCACCGTTTGGACGGCCGCGGACAGGGTCCCCCGGCTGTGCCCGCGACCCAGCGTGATCGACAAGGACAGCCGGCCGAGCACCGCGTGCACCCGGTCACCACCGGCCAGGCTGTGGTAGGCATCGCGGTAGCCCAGGAGCGGATTACGGCCGACGTCCTGGGACAGTTTCGGGCCCTCGCCGACGTACCGGCCGACCAGGGCCGGCAACGCGACCTGGCGCAACCCCGGCGGGTCGGCGAGCGCCAGACTGTCCACCTGCACGCCGTGCCGGGGCGCTCGCGCCGCGATGTGTGCCGCGAGCGAGGCGCCCTGGGAGAATCCGAAGATCAGGATTCGGCGTACGCCCTGGTCGGTCAGCCCGGTCAGGTAGGCCTCCGCCACCGCGGAGAAATCACCCCTGGCCGTTGCCCGGCGGACCTGCGGCTGCTCCAGCACGGGGAGCAGCGACGGACCCGGTAACGCCAGCACGGCCGGGGCGGGCGCCTCCCGCTGTCCGGCGATCAGCCGGCGCAGCAGTCCGGCCCGGATCAGCGGCAGCGGGTTACGCCATCGGACGTCGCCCCCGAAGGGACCGAGGCAGACGACCGCGTCCGCACCGACCTCGCCGAACGACACCAGGTGCGGCACCGAAGCCGTGGTGATCTCCACCGCATCCGCCCGCATCTCGGTGACCAGGGATGGCAGGGACAAATCAAGGTACGGTCGCAGCAGACCGGCGACTATGTCCGAATCGGTCACACTCACTCCTGTCGCTTGGGTCCGGCCACCACGACGTTCGTTCCGAAATGTATTCGCGGTAGTGGGCCGCCCGCCACCACTATCTCGCGAAGCCCCTGACCCGTTGGTTCAAGCGCCGGTGGGACCTACTGTGACGGCATGGCCGGTGACGTCTACGTCCTCCTGGTAGGTGTGAACGACTACGGCGGCCGCATGACCGCGCTGGACGGCTGCCTCAACGACATCGACGGGTTCCGGGAGCTGCTACGCGACCAGGTCCCGCGGCCGATGCTGCGGATCCGGGAACTACGCGACGCCGAAGCGACGCGGCATGCCGTCATGGACGGATTCACCGGCCACCTCGCCCGGGCCGGGACCGGAGACGCGGCGGTCTTCTACTTCTCCGGGTACGGGTCGGTGGAACCGGAAAGCGAACACCCGACCATCGTGTGCGCCGACAGCCGGACACCCGGTGTCCCGGACCTGGCCGAGGCGGAGATCAACGCCCTGATCGCCGAGGTCACCGCCGGCGGCGCCCACATGCTGGTCATCCTGGACTGCGGCCACACCCACCGCTACACGAGTGCCGGCAGACGGTCACGCGCCGTCCCGCCCGACCCGCAGTCGCGCCGGATCGCGCTCACCCCGGAACTCAACCCGCCACGTGTCGTCCTGGCCGCCTGCCGACCCGATCAAACGGCCTCGGAGCTGGTGATCGACAGCCTTTCCCAGGGCGCCTTCTCGGCGATGCTGCGGCAGGGGCTGGCCACACCGGAGACCTTCTCGTACTACGTGCAGCACAACTGGGCGTACCACTGGGTCACCCAGCTGGTCGGCGATCAGGAACCGGTCGGCTACGCCGTACCGCCCGCCTCCATGGACGAGCCGATGTTCGGCGGGATCGTGCGGCCGCGCCCGCCCGGGGTCAGGCTGGAGCGCTACCAGGGCCACTGGTGGATCGACGTGGGCCCGGCGCACCGCGTCCCGCCGCCGCTGGACGGCCGGACCACGGTCGTGGCGGTCCATCCTCCGGAGCCGGACGGCGCACCACCGCTGGGCCGTGCCCGGGTGACCGAGGTGGAGTCCCGCCACTGCCGGGTGACCGTCGACCCCGGCTGGGACCCCGACCCGGGCCTGCGGTATCCGGCCACCGTCGTCGACCTGCCGCTGCCGCCGGGCGGGATCCGGCTGGACGGCGTCCCGGAGGCCACCGACCTGGTCCGCGCCCACATCGCGGACTCCCCGCACATCCGCGAAGCCGGCGACGGCGAGTTCGTGGTCCACGCTCGTTACGGATGGCTGATGATCGCCGGGCCCGACGGCACGCCGCTGGCCGCGCCGGTTCCGGCCACTCCGGAGGGCGCCGTCATCGTCCGGGAGCGGCTCGACCATCTGGGCCGCTGGCAGGCCGTCAAACAACTGGACAATCCGGTGTCGACGATCGCCCGCGGGCAGGTGCGCCTGCACCGGACCAACCACAATCCCCGGCCCATGCTCGACACGTTCCAGTCGTGGCCTACCGCACCGGGAGACAGCGATCCCGTAGACCTCGCCTATCAGGCGGCCGACGACCTGTCCCTGGGCAACGCGACCGACCGTCCCCTGTACTGCGCCCTACTCACCCTGACCGACGATCTCCGGATCCACGACCGGCTGCTCCCCACCCGGCTGATCCCACCACGTTCCGGCGTGGACGTCTCCGAGGGCTTCTCGGTGGCCGGCGTCATCCCCGAGGATCGCTGGAACGGCCGTGCCGTCGTCGAGGCGTGGTGGAAGATCATTGTCTCGGAGCAGCCGTTCGACTCGGCCGCGTTCGACCTGCCCCGCCTCGGCGAGCCCGTCCCCACACGATCGGCGGCCGTCCGGACCAGCCGCAACGTCCTCGACCGGCTGGCGGTCCAGGCTGTCACCCGTGACGAGGCGACGGACCCGGACGGCGGACCGGAGTGGGCAACCGTCCTGCTCACCGTACGGCTCCACCTGTCTCCCGCTCCGCTCAGACGGTGAAGCCGCCGTCCACGTTGACGGTCACCACGGTGGTTCGACTGGTACGTCTCGTGATGGTGATCGTGTGCTTCAATTGCTGACCGTCGCATCGATCTTTGGTGATCAACGGGGAGTTGCATTGAAGCGCAGGAATGTTTTCCGGGCCGTGGCCGCCGCCGGAGTGGGCGCGCTGGTGGCGCCGTCGCCGGCGTTCGCGGCGGGTCCACCGGCCCTGGTGACGAACCCGGCCCAGGCCGACCGGGAGTTCGTCCTCTGGCTGTCGGTCCACGATCCGCGCCGGTCCGTCCGCGAGGCGGCCACCGCCGCCCTGGCCACCGCCGCGCAGGTCACGACGTTTCTCGCCAGCGGCTACCAGGCCGCGCTGGACCAGGCGGCACAGATCCGGGCGGGCCACCTCGACTTCGCCAACAGCAAGGCGGCCGCGCACCCGGCGTCGACGTTCCCATGGGTCGCCGCGGCGGCCCGGCGCGCGCTCGAGGGCACCGATGCGGAGCTGGCCGAGTTCGCCGGCACCGGCTACGCGGCGGCGCTGCGCGACGATCAGGCCGGGATTGCGTACGACGACGGCGCGGCCCTGGTGACCCCGGCCGACTGGGACTTCCTCTCGACCCTGGTCGCCCTCGACGCGGGCACCAGCATCTATCAGCGTGCCCGATTCGTGGACACCGACGCCGACCTGGCGGAGTTCCTGCGCCACGGCCTGCTCAGCGCGGCTGCCGTGGACCTCGACCTGCTCCGGGCGCAGTACGTCGCCGACGAGTGGGCGAAGTGGCCGGAGCTGCGGTTCCGGACCGTGCAAGCCGTCGAGATCGACCAGGCCGCCCGGGCGGGCACCGCGAGCCCCGCCACCGCCGTGCGGGCGTGGCAGGACCTGATCAACCGGTTCAACCGGCAACCGTCCTACTGGTCCCAGGGCGAGCGGCTGACGCGGACCCGGAGCGAGGCGTGGGGCCGCGTCTCGCAGCGGGCCGGCGCGTCGTCGACCTTCTACCTGGACCCGATCGTCGGCGGCGCGGCGGCCGTCCGCGGCCGGTGGCTCACGGAGACCAGCAACGCCGCCGAACGGTCGGCCTGGTGGACCACCCTGATCCGGTACGCCGAGGACACCGTCCTCGACTGGATGCATTCCTGACCGGCGCCGGGACCGGTCAGGGAGCCAGGATGCGGTCGGCGAGGGAGTCGCCGCGGGTGAAGGCTTCCGGTTCCTCGTCGTCGGAGTAGTCGTCGGGGTGCAGGATCCGCTCGGCGATCGGCTGGGCGGGGCCGGGCACCCCGACCGTCCGCAGGGCCTCGGCGAGGCGGGCGACGACGTCGGGGTCCGGCGCCTCGAAGTGGACGATCATCGGGGCCAGGAGCAGCAGCAGCCGGGCGCCGATGATCGGCTCGGGCTGGCGGGCGGCGAGCGCGGCCACCTCGTCCCAGGTGAGACCACGCCCGAAGGCGCCGCCCTCGTCGGTGGCGACGGTGATCGCGTCCGCGCCGTCGGGCACGAGCAGGTAGTCGACGCCCTCGTCCTCGTCGAGGTTGCGGTAGACGACCGCGAGCCGTGCGTCCCGGCCGGTGTCGAAGGTGAACACCGGCCAGGCGGCGTGGCCGGTGAGCCGCCCGTAGGTGGCCTCCACGTCCTCGATCGGGACGCCGAACAGGGCGGCCACGTCCTCCATCGGGTCCATCAGGTGCGGACCGAGGTGGGCCGGCCAGAACGCGGCCGCGCCGACCAGGGCGCCGCCGTCGTCGAGCGGGCCTCCGTCGTACCCCGCAATGGTCTTCATGATGTGATCTCGAGGGTGCGCTCGGCGAGCTGGAACGCCGGCAGCATGCCCGGATGCTCGTCCGCTCCGAACGGGCTGAGCTGCACGACCATGGCGCCGTCCTTGGTGTTCAGGGCGAACGCCGAGTACTTGCTCTTGTGGTCGAGCACCTTGTTGTAGGACTCCCAGGTGACCTCGGCCGCCTGCCCGCCGCCGATCTGCACGTCGGAGTAGGTGGCCCCGGACACCTCCTGGCCGCGGGAGCTCGCCTTGACGAACATCTTCAGGTGGTCGCGGGGCGCTCCGGACAGCCCGCCGGCGACATGCACCCGCAGGAAGCCGATGTTCCCGGCCGGTTTCGCGTCGATCTCGCAGCGAACGTTGAAGACACCGACCCGGGCCAGTTCTGCCAGCTCACCGAGCGCCTCGACGTCGACCGCCTTCGGCTCCCAGTCCTCCGCCAGCTCGAACGAGACGGGCAGCTCGCAGGCGCTGCCCGCGGGCCCGACCCGGACGGCGGCAGCGGCGCCGGGGGCGGACGGCGCCTCGGCTTGTGGGGTGGGTGATGAGGTGCTGGAACAACCGCCGACGGCCAGAACCGCGGCCACGGCAACCTTGGAGATCTTCACGAGCACGGGAGCTTATCGGGTCGCCGGATGGGGACCGTCCGGTACCGGCGCCTGGAGGCGGGTGAGACTGCCGGGCCGTGATCGGTCGCCCCTCAGAAGGTGAGCTCGTCGAGGGAGCGGACGCGGTGGACGCCGGCGCCGGGGTGGGCGTCGGCGCGGTCGAGCAGTACGGCGAGCAGGCCGGCGTTCTGGGCGCCGAGGACGTCCTTGCCGAGCGAGTTGCCGACCATCAGCGTCTCGGCCGGGGCCGTGCCGAGCAGGCCGACCGCGTACCCGAACGCCCGCGGGTCCGGTTTGCCGGCGGGCAGCACCGACGACGCCACGAGCAGGTCGATCTCGGCGGTCAGGCCGAACCGGTCCACTTTGCGGCGCTGCTGGCCCTCCTCGCCGTTGGTGAGGATGCCGACGGTCAGCCCGGCCGCCCGGGCCCGCCGCAGCGCCGGCACCGCGTCATCGAAGATCGTCCAGCCGGCCTCGTACCGTTCCAGGTATCCGGCGAACAGTTCGTCCGCCTCGGCGTCGGTCATCTCCCGGCCGAGGAACTCCCGCACCCGGTCGCGCCGCTGCCCGGTGAAGGTGATCTCGCGGCGCTGGTAGCGCGCGTAGTGCCGGTGGGAGATCCCGGACCAGCGCCGGGCCACCCCGGCGTCGGTGATCCCGAACGTCGCGGCCCACGCCACGACCGCGGCCGCGGAGGCGCTCTCCTGGTCCACCAGGGTGTCATCGAGATCGAACAGCACGGCACGCATGATCCGTAGCGTAGGGGGACGGATGACGGCATGACCGACGACAGTCCGATTCCCGTTCCGGCCCGGGGGTGCGTGGTCCTAGGGTGCCTGGAACCCGGCTTCGGTGAGGACCTTCACCCCGTCGGCGGAGAGCACGTAGTCGATGAACGCCTGCCCGCCGGTGGTGTTGGCGGCGCTCTTGAGCAGGGCGATCGGGTAGTCGTTGATCGCCTTGGCGGACTCGGGGAACTCGATGCCGTCCACGTCGGCGGCAGACGCCTTGGCGTCGGTGCGGTAGACCAGGGCGGCGTCGACCTCGCCGAGTTTCACCTTGGACAGGGCGGCCTTCACGTCCTGCTCCAGGGTGACCGGGGTGAGTTTGACACCGGCCGCCTCGAGGGCGGTCTTGGCGGCGGCGCCGCACGGGACGGCCTCGGCGCAGAGCGCCACCTTCAGGTCCGGTTTGGTCAGGTCGGCGAGCCCGGTGATGCCTTTCGGGTTGCCCTTGGCAACGGCGATGACGAGCTGATTGCGTACGAACGTGACCGGGTTCTCGGCGCTGGTGACGGTCTGCATGGTCTTCGGGGAGGCGGAGGCGAACACGTCCGCCGGGGCGCCCTCGTTGATCTGGGTGGCCAGCCCCGAGCTGCCGCCGAAGTTGAAGGTGACCTTGCTGCCCGGGTGGGCGGCCTCGAACTGCTTGCCGAGGGTGGTGAACGACTCGGTGAGCGAGGCGGCGGCGAAGACGGTGACCGCGCCGGTCTCGCCTTCCTCCTTGGTGTCACCGCTGTCACCGCAGCCGGCGAGCCCGAACGTGAGAAGAACCGCGAGTCCGGCCGCGGTGGCGAAACGTTTGATCACCGGCTCACCATAGCGGCAGACATGTGCGGCTGTATATCAGCTGAACTCCCAGCAGATGCCGGGGCGATTGGCTTGCTGGTGTCGCAGATGCATGATGACGCCCGGCGGCTTCCGCTGGCGACCGGGTCGGTGGACGCGGTGTTCGCCGCCGGGCTGATCAACCACCTGCCGTCCCCGGCCGGCGGGCTGCGGGAGCTGGCCCGGATCACCCGGCCGGGCGGGCGGCTGGTGCTGTTCCACCCGTCGGGCCGGGCCGCGCTCGCCGCCCGGCATGGCCGTACGCTGGGGCCGGACGAGCCGCTGGCCGAGCACGTCCTGCGGGTCACCGCCGCCGACACCGGCTGGGTGCTGACCGGCTACGACGACGCCGAGCACCGGTTCCTCGCGGTGGCGGCCCGCCGATAGGAGAGATCGTGGGAGCCCCGTGGGATCAGGCGTACGTCATCGCACGGGACGCCGCCGATCCCCTGCCCGGCCGGACCGTGCCCGTGGAGGAGGCCCTCGGGCAGGTGCTCGCCGGGCCGGTGTGCTGTGTACGGCCGGTGCCGGCGTTCGACAACGCGGCCATGGACGGTTACGCGGTCGCCGGTGACGGGCCGTGGACCGTACGGGGACGGGTGCTCGCCGGCCACGCCACCGGAGAGCCGCTGGGCCCCGGTGACGCCGTGGAGATCGCGACCGGGGCGCCGGTGCCGGACGGGGCCGAGGCGGTGCTGCCGTACGAGGAGTGCACGGTGACCGCGGGTGTCGTGCACGCGGTGCGCGGGCAGCGGGCGCACATCCGGCGGGCCGGGGATGCGCTCGCCGAGGGAGCGGTGGTGGTTCCGGCCGGGCGGGTCGTGACGGCCACCGTGGTCGCGGCCGCCGTGCAGGCCGGGGCGCAGACGGTCTCCACGCATCGGCCGCCGACCGTGTCGCTGCTGGTCACCGGCGATGAGGTGATCACCAGTGGGGTGCCGGGGCCGGGTCAGGTGCGGGACAGTTTCACCGGGCCGGTCGCGGCGGTCGCCACCCGGGCCGGCGGCCGTTTCCGGGACAGCCGGCATCTGCCCGACGACCCGGACCGGCTGGCCGCCGCCCTCGCCGGGTCCGGCGCGGACGTGATCGTGGTGAGTGGTTCGTCGTCGAAGGGGGCCGCCGATCACCTGCACACGCTGCTGGCCGCGGAGAAGGCGACCTGGCTGGTGTGCGGCGTGCGGTGCCGTCCCGGGCACCCGCAGGGCCTGGCGGTGCTGCCGGACGGGCGGTTCGTGGTGAGCTTGCCGGGGAACCCGTACGCCGGCCTGGTCGCCGCCTTGACCCTGCTCGAACCGCTGGTGGCGACGCTGGCCGGACGTCCGCCCGGCCCGCTGCCGACCGCCGCGGTGAGCGGCCGCGCCCGGCTGATGCCCGGCGGCGCCCGCATCGTCCCGGTGACCGGCGGCCGCATCGCGGGCCCGGGCGGTTCGGCGGGCCTGCACCTGGCGGCCATCGCCGACGCCCTGGCCGTCCTGCCCGACACGTGGACCGACGGCGCCGCCGCCCCGCTGCTCGCCCTGCCGTGAAATCGGCAGCGGTGGGCGGCTCCCGTTGAGGGAAACTCAGCCGTCCCAGCGCGGCACCTCCTGACAGGGGTGCAGGTCGGTGTCGGCGGTCGCGTGCGAGTTCTGGACGGCCACCTCGGTGCCGAAGTCGAGGTAGTCGCGCAGTGCCGTCCGGGTGCGGGAGTCGCCGGGCAGGCCGGTGCGGTCGGCGGCGGCCAGGAAGAGGTCGATGAAACGCTGCCGCTGATCCGCACGGATCCTTTTTCCGCGATGCGCCTCCAGGATCGCCGGAAAACCTCCGAGATCATCGGTGTACGTGGTGGGCCCGCCGAACACCTCGCCCAGGAACGCGGTCAGATGGTCGATGTGTTCGGGGTGCCCGTCACCGAAGAGCGGGTGCAGGAGTGGGTCGGCGAGAACGGTCGGATACCAGTCGGCGACCAGACGGTGCAACGCACCGTGGCCGCCGACATGTTCGTACAATGTGGTCTCAACGCCGGTCATGATTACACAATTACACGCCCCCTCAGCTGTGGCAATGCCGTCAGCCCTGCGCCGGGCCGTTGATCGGCACGAACCGGTCGAAGCCGCCGACGAAGTTGACCTGGATCAGGCCGTAGAGGCGGTTGTCGGTGCCGCGGACGAACACCTGGTCGGCCACCGTCCGGCCGGAGAACGGCGCGGCCCCGGTGGAGACCGGGTTGCCGGTGCCGATGCCGCGCAGGTTGACGTAGCCGCCGAACCTGGCCGAACCGGGCGCGCGGCGGTTCAGGTAGATGTTGTTGGTGGTGCCGCGCACCCAGAACTGCACCCCGCCGTCGGAGGCGACCGCCGCGGTGAGGTCGCTGTTGGCGACGCCGCCCAGGTCGACCCAGCCGGGGCTGTCGAAGTTCCAGGTGAACACGGCGTTGCGGGGCGCCCCGCGGACGAACAGCTCGTTGCCGCGCAGCTCCTGGGTGCCGCCGTTGGACAGCAGTTCCGGGTTGCCGGTGGCGATGAGGTCGCCGACCGGGTTCCAGCCGGACACCAAGCCGTTGGTGTTGTTGAACAGCATCGAGTACAGCCGGTTGTCGGTGCCGCGCACCACGAGCCGCAGGTTGACGGTGAAGTCGAGCGGCCCGGTGACGGCCGCGGCGATCTCGCTGGTGATGACGCCGCCCAGGTTCACCCAGCCTTGCGGGCTGCCCTGGATGAGCAGGTTGGTGTAGACGGCGCCGTCCTCCAGGCCGCGGGCGAAGATCCGGGTCTGCGGCGGCTGGGAGCCGCGCGGCGGGATCTGGACCGCCGCGATCTCGCTGGAGATGAGCAGCCCGGGGATCACCTGGAAACCGGTGGGCTGGTTGAAGGCGGCGCCCAGCGCGGTGACCGGCTGGTTGAAGACGTCCCGGCCGAACACCTGTGCCCCGTCCGGGGTCAGGACGCCGGTGGGGTCGCCGAGGATGGCCTGTCCGGTGGAGACGAACGGGTCGTAGGTGTTGGCGGCCGGGTTGCCGCGGCTGTACAGCATGGTGCCGTCCAGGCCGCGGGAGACGATGAACCGGCCGAACGGATCGGCGGCCGGGGTGCTGAGCGCCGTGACGTCCGAGGGCAGCGGGGCCGCGGCCGCGACGGCCGGCGCCGGGACGATCCCGATCACCGTGGCCGCGGTCACGCCGGTCAGCGCGTACCCGAGTGCTCTGCCGAGTTTGAGCATTCTTCCTCCCCGTTTCGGGTTTCGTGTTCGGAGGAAGCCTGTCCACGGCGGCTTGCGGAAATGTTGTGGACGGTCAGTGGTCCGGCTCGGCTTCGCCTTCGCCGATGCCGGCTTCCGCTCGGGCCTGCTGGTCACGGGCGCCGGTCCGCACGGCCAGTTCAAGGGCGCGACGGTACGCGGAAAGCGCCCGTTCCCGGTCACCGCACGCGTCGTAGGTCTCGCCGAGGCCGTTGAGCGCCGACGCCTGCCCGAACCGTTCCCCGAGATCGTCGAAGATCTCCAGGGCCTGCCGATGGTGTTCACCGGCCCGCCCGTAGCGGCCGAGCCGCCGCTCCCCCACGCCGAGACTGTCCAGGGTCCACGCCTGGCTGCTGCGGTGCCCGAGTTCCCGGAACAGCGCCAGGGCCTGCCGGTGCCCGTCGGCGGCCGCCGCGTGCCGGCCGCTGTGCGACTCGACCTCGCTCAGGCTGTTCAGAGCCCACGCCTCGCCGAACCGGTGCCCGGACCGCCGGTGCATCGCCAGCGCCCGTTCGGCGTACCCGCGAGCCGTGCCGACGTGGCCGAGGCGCGCCTCGACCGAGGCGAGCCGGGTGCGCACGTGCGCCTCGCCGGTGCGGTCGCCGAGCCGCCGGAAACGGTGCAGCGCCTGTTCGAACCGCTGCGCGGCATTCTCGTACCGGCCGAGTTGTTCCTCGATCATCGCGAGGTTGCCGAGCGCCCGGGCCTCGCCCACCTCGTCGCCGGCCCGTGACGAGAGCCGCAGCGCCTCCTCCAGGCGCTCGATCGCGACCGGGTGCCGGCCCTCCTGCGCGTACGTGTAGGCGAGCGCGTTCAGCGCGTACGCCTCGCCGGGTTCGTCGCCGAGATCCCGGGACGCGGCGCGGGCCGTCTCGAAGACGACCACGGCGGCGCTGTGCTGGTCGCCGTCGAGGTAGCGGTACAGGATCGCGGCGAGTCGCACGGTCACGGCCGGTGCCCCGTGGGCGGCGGCGTGCACGGCGACGGCGGTGAGGTTCGGCAGCTCGGTGTGCAGCCAGTCGCGTGCCGTCTCCGGTGCGGCGATGTCCGGCAGCGGCCCGCGCTCCGTCACCGGTGGCCGCCGGCCCGCCTCGCCGGGGTAGAGCACCTGCATCGCCGCCGAGGCCGCGCCCAGGTAGTGGTCGTACAGGCGGGCGAGTGCGGCCGGACCGTCGGCGGCCCGTTCGGCGGCGTACGCGCGCAGCAGGTCGTGCAGCCCGTACCGGTCGTCGGCGACCCGGTGGATCAGGTGCGCCCGGGTCAGCACGGGGAGCGTCTCGCCCACCGGACGGCCGGACAGCGCGGCGGCGGCGAGCGCGTCGATCCACGGGCCGGGATGCAGCCCGAGCAGCGCGAACAGGTCCACGGCCGCGGCCGGCAGGTGCCGCAGCGACCAGGAGAAGACGGCCCGGACCGCGGCCCGTGGATCACCGCCGTCGCTGAGCAGGTCGAGACGGCGCTGCCCGGCCAGTTCGGTGGTGAGGGCGCGGAGGGTGGCGCCCGGCCGGGACGCGGCGAGTTCGGCGGCGATCCGCAACGCCAGCGGCAGGCGGGCGCACTGCTCGACCAGCGTCGCGGCCGCGTCCGGCTCCCGGCCGACCCGGTCGCCGACGAGTTCGCGCAGCAGCGCGGCCGCGTCGGGAGCCGGCAGCACGTCCAGGGCGATCCGGTGGGCGCCGTGCACCGACACCAGGCCGGCCAGCGAGTCACGGCTGGTGACCAGGACCGCGCAGGTGGGTGCGCCGGGCAGCAGGTGCCGGACCTGCTCGACGGTGGCCGCGTTGTCGAGCACCACGAGCATGCGGCGGCAGGCCAGTTCGGTGCGGTACTGGGCCGCGCGTTCGTCCAGCCCGGCCGGCGCCGCCCGGCCGTGCGGCAGGACCGCGGCGAGCAGGGTGCCGAGCGCCTCCAGGGGCGTCACCGGTAGTTCCGGGTCGAAGCCGCGCAGGTTGACGTACAGCTGGCCGTCGGGGAACCGGTCGCGGGCCCGGTGCGCCCAGTGCACGGCCAGGGCGGTCTTGCCGGCGCCCGGTGTGCCGGTGAGACAGACGACCGGCGGGGTTCCGGTCCGGTCGAGTTCGGCCAGTTCGGCGGCCCGGCCGGTGAACGCGGGCACGTCGGCGGGCAGTTGCGCGGGCACCGGCCGGACCGTGACCGCGGCCGGCTCGTTGCGCAGCACCACCCGGTGGGCGGCCTGGAGAGCCGGTCCCGGGTCGGCGCCGAGCTCGTCGCGGAGCAGGCGGCGGATCCGGTCGTAGCGGATCAGCGCGTCGGCGGGCCGGCCGGCCGTGTGCAGGGCCCGGATCAGCGCCTCGGTGGCCGGTTCGAACAAGGGCCGCTGCTCGGCCAGCTCGGTCAGCGGCGCCAGCACCGTCTCGGCCCGGCCGTCGCGGATCTCGGTGTGCGCCCAGGCGACGACCGCGTCCGCGTGCTCGTCGCGCAGCGTCTCGCGGATCCGGTCGGCCCACACGCCGCCGACGCCGGTCAGGGGCTCGCCCCGCCAGAGGTCGAGGGCGGCGCGGGCCTCGCCGCGCGCCAGCAGGGCCCGGAACCACAGCACGTCGACCTGCTGCGGGTCGGCGTCGAGCAGATAGCCTCCGGAGGTACGGATCAGCGGCTGGTCGGCGGCGTCCCCGAGCACGCGGCGCAGGCGGGCCACGTAGGCGTAGACCGACCGGCGGGCCCCCGGCGGCGCCGTCTCACCCCACACCCGCCCGATCAGCGTCTCCAGGGCGACCGGACGTCCGGCCTCGAGCAGCAGCACCGCGAGCACGGCACGCTGACGCGGCTCCCCGGCCGGCACCGCCCGTCCCCCGGCCCGGACCTCGACCGCCCCCAGCACCCGGAACTCCATGCCGCGGTCCACGACCACACCATATAGACGCCTGTCGACCGCGTAGGGTGGCCGGCATACACATCGCGGATGACCCGAACATCTCTGCTCGTCTCCGGCGCTTCCTGCGGGCGCGCTCGCGTCGCGGTCCACGAACGACCGCATCGGCGATCCGGTCCGCGCTCCCGGCCGGCGACCTCGCCGACGCGATGGTCCGGTTCGAGGAGCGTTACGGCGGCCTGACCTATCCCGTCCTGGGCGGCAACAACATGGAGTACGGGCTGGACGGCCCCCCGTCGGTGCATGCCACGCCGTTGGGCCCGGCCTTCCACGGGATCCTGGACGGCGACTGGACCTGGGGTCTGAGCGTCCTCGCCGACGGCCGTACCGCCATGGGAGCCGGTCGATGGCCGTTCCGGGTCATCGACCGGTCCGTCGATCAGCGCCTGGAGCGGCATGCCCTGATGGTCGAGGTGCGCGGCTGGTGCCATCGCACCTTCGAGTGCCGAACCCCCGCGCACGTCCCGCCGGTGATCGATGAGAGCGTGCTGCCGCCACCGGTGCCCGAGGCCAGCGGCCCGGCCGAGTGGTGGTGGTGTTCCGGGGACGTCGCGGTCCAGGCCACGCTGAGGGGATGGCCCCCGGGCCGGGACAGGTGGACGATCCGCTACTTCGCCCGCACCCCGCTACAGGCCGCCGAGGCGAATCCCACCATCTACGCGGCGACCGTCCACGAGACGGTCCCCGAGGTTCTGTGCACCCTGTGCCACCGGCCGATCGAACCGGGCCGGACCTGCACACGCTGACGCTGCTTGATCAACAGCGGTAGAGTGCCCGCCATGCGCGCGCTCGCCGATCTGATCGACACCGAGGATTCCGCCTGGCCGGAGATCCTGGACGCCGTCGCGGCCGCACCCTGCCCGGTGACGGTCCTCCCCGCCGACCAGGGCCGGGCCGACGCGGAACTGGAGCGGGTGCAGGTGACCACCCGGTCGTGGCTGGGCGCGGTCGTGCACCGTACCGGTGGGCTGGTGATCGACCACGGCTGGCTGCGCGTGTTCGGTTCCGGCAGCGCCGGCGACCGGCTGGCGTCGCTCGGCGAGATGAACCCCACCGACGGCCCGCTGCTGGTCGGCGTGGACGTGCTGGGTGGCCGGTTCGCCTGGGCCGCCGACGGCGGCACGCCGTCGATCCGCTATTTCGCGCCGGACAGCCTGCGCTGGGCGGACCTGGAGATCGGGTACGGGCAGTGGCTGGCCGCTATGCTCGGCGGCGCGACGGCACAGTTCTACGCGGACCTGCGCTGGGACGGCTGGGCCGAGGAGGTCGCCGCGTGTGGCCTGGACCAGGCGATCTCCCTGTTCCCGCCACCGTGGACCGTCGAGGGCAAGAACCTGAACACCGTCTCCCGCCACCCGGTCCCGATGGCCGAGGCCCTGTCCCTCCAGGTCCTCTGATGCGCCGCGTCTGGCTCCTCCTCGCCGGGCTCGTAGCCACCACCGGCCTGGCGCTCGGCACCGCGGTCTGGTTCGGTGTCCCCCTCGACGGCGGCCCGCTCCGGCAGATCCCGCTCGGCCAACCGGTCACGGTGACCTTGCCGGAACGCGGGGCGATGCTGTGGGTGACGACCGAGGGCGGCCGGGTCAGTTGCGAGATCGTGGGCGCTCCGCCGGAGGGCCCGTCCACGATGATGCTTCCGGATCAAAGCCTTTCGGTACGGGCGGACGGCCGAACCTGGTACGCCGCCATGCTGCTGACGGCTTCCCCACCCGGCGATTACACGCTCACCTGCACGTCGAGCGAGACGTCCCTGGCCGCCACCGAGGCGCCCCTGATCCGCGACACGGCCACGCGGATGTTCGCCCTGCTGGCGGCGGCGCTGCTGACCGCGGTGGGGCTGGTTCTGGCCGCCGTCGCCGCGTCGCGCCGCCGCCGCGCCGCCTGGCCCGCACAGCCGCAGGGCCAGTAAGTGCTCCAGGTCCGCGTTAGCGCTACGCGGCCCTGAATCGGGCTGGACCCGGGGGCCCGTGCGGCGCCAGCCGCACGGTCAGGCTGGAGATCCTTCGTGGGCGAGGTCCGCGTTTCGCTTCCAGCTCCTTTTCCGGTACGCGTGTCCTCGTCCCGCCTCATCAGGGCTGTCCCGTTCAGTCGGCGCGATCTCGCTGCCCGCTCCGCCCTTTGCCGCGCCCACCGGGCGTAGTTCGGTGGCCGGGCAGGCCGTCCGGCGTGCCGCGTCCCTCTCGTTGCCGCCGGTCACGGCCGGGGCGCCGGCTCTCGCCCTCGGCGGACCGGCTCGCCCTGGGCGGGTGGTCGCGGTGGTGATCGCCAGGCACCCGGGGTGCCCACTCTCGACCGTTGCGCCGGTCGCCGTGGGCGGGTGGTCACGGTGTAGCTGGCCGGGCAGCCGGGTTACCGCTCTCGACCGTAGCGCCGGTCACGGCAATCGTCATCCGCGGTCCCGCCAGGCCCGGCGGCCGAACACGGCCACCCGCCCGGCGGGTGGGTGCACACGGTCCGGCTTCGGCACGGGCGGGTGCACACGGTCGAGTTGCCGAAGCGGTGGTGGCCGCACACGCAAGTTGCCGCGTGCGCGGCCACCACCGATATAGGGCAGGTAGGCGACCACGACATCACCAGCGTGTGCGCCCACCCCGCCCATCGCCGTGACGGCCGCCCACCCGACGACTTTCGTGCCCGCTCACCCCACAAACCCGACTGGCCGACACGCCGTGTAAGCGAGGGACCCCGTTCACCGGCCCTTGTGGAAGATCGAGCTTGCCGGAACAGCACCGATGTACCACGCGCCTCCACTCACTCACCGCCACAGTCACGGTGAGTGACTCCCGACGGGCACCCTCATGGCGCGACCGGCATGACGGCCGCGAGCAGCACCCCGCATGCCTGGCGATCACCACCCCAACCACCCACCCAGCGCGACCGGCGGCACATGCGGGAGTGTCCGACCGATCTACGCCCGGCGGGCGCGGCACGGGCCGGAGGGGGCAGCGAGATCGCGCCGACCGGACGGAACGGCCCTGATGAGACGAGGACGGCGTCACGCGTACCGAAAAACGGGTTTGAAGGGGCCGTTTCTGAGGTCCTGGCCACGGACGGGGATGCCGGACGACGCGGCGGGTATCTGCCGGGAATCGCGCGGCTCTGAAGGGCATGGGTGATGTACGGGTCCGGGCGTATCTGCTCGGCGAGTTCCGGTTGGTGGTGAACGGCCGGCTGATCGACACCCGGGCGAGCCGTCGCAGCCGGGATCTGATCGCCTATCTGCTCACGCATCGTGAGTCGGCGGCGCCGCGGGACGTGCTGACCGAGACGTTCTGGCCGCGTGCGCGGCCGGCGGCGGCGCGCAACAGTCTGCATGTGGCGCTGACCGGGGCGCGGCGGATGCTGCGGCCGGCCGAGTTGATCGAGCGGTGCGGGGAGGGTTACCGGATCGTCCGGTCGGCGCTGGTGTGGACGGACGCCGAGGAGTTCGAACGGTGCTGCCGGGAGGGCCGGCGGGCGGTGGATCCGGCGGAGGCGGCGCACTGTCTGGAGGCGGCGGGCCTGCTGTTCCGGGGTGGGTTCCTGGCGGATCAGCCGTACGCGGAGTGGGCGGCCGACCGGCGCGAGGCGTTGCGGGCGCTGGCGCTGGAGGCGCAGAGCCGGCTCGTGGTGCTGTACACCGATCGTGGTGACCACGGCCCGGCCGCGACGCTGGCCCGGCGGGTCCTCGCCGACGATCCGTGCAACGAGGACGTGCATCGTGGGCTGATGCTGTGTTACGCGCGGACCGGGCTGCGGCATCTGGCGCTGTTGCAGTACCGGCAGTTGGTCGTGACGCTCTGGGACGACCTGCGGGTGCGGCCGGCGGGTGAGACGACCGAACTGTACGAGCGGCTACGCCAGCCGGCGTAGCCGCTCGTCCACCGTCACTGGATGGTGAAGGTGTCGCTGATCTCGTTGGAGACGCTGGTGTTCACGCCGGCGGTGACCGTGTAGGTCGCCACGAGTTCCATGACGTCGCCGGAGTTCACGTTGAGCAGGGGCCCGAACGGCACACGCAGCCGTGCGGTGCGTGGCGTGTTGTCCTCGGCCTTGAGGTCTTCCGCCAGATCCGCGAAGGCGACCCTGGTCGCGGTGCTGCGGTTGATGACCGACACCTGGAGCAGGTGCTTCATGACGAACTCGTTGAGGCCCTCGCCGATCTCGACGTCGGCGAGGACGTCGAACGGCTTGGTCGCGTCGAGTACCGAGATGGTGAAGTCGGTGTTCTTGCGGACCGGGTACAGCGAGTTGATCTGGGCATCGAAGGCGTTGGGAGCGGCGGCCATTGTTCTTCTCCTCGTTCTCATATGGTGTGTGGCTGACCGGCAGACCACACCCGCCGGCACTTACCAGGCTCTTAATCTGCGTGTCACCCCCTGGCGTGTCGGTTGGGCGACAGTCCCTGGTGCGGGCCCCTCGGGGCCGGTTACGCAGAGGCGACCGAAGGAGACTCCGATGGAGCCGAACGAGACGGCCGTGCTGGTGCACCGGGCGGCCGCCGGTGACAGTCGCGCCTGGGAGGCGCTGGTCAGGGCGTACGCCGGGCTGGTCTGGTCGGTCGCGCGGGCGCACCGGCTCGGTTCCGCCGACGCCGAGGACGTGGCGCAGACGACGTGGGAGCGGTTCGCCCGGTCGCTGGACACGCTCAAGGAGCCGGAGCACGCGGGCGCCTGGCTGGCGACGACGGCGCGGCGGGAGTCGCTGCGGGTGCTGACCGCCCGCAACCGGGTGACACCGACCGGGGATCTGGCGTGGACCGGGATGTCGCCGGCGGCCGAGGACGTGGTGGTCGCCGGGGACGAGGAGGTGCGCCGGGCGGAGCTGGCCGGCCGGGTGTGGCGGGCGCTGGACCGGCTCGGTGACGCCTGCCAACGGTTGTTGCGGGTGTTGATGGCCGAGCCGCCGCCGTCGTACGTGGAGGCCGCCGCCGCCCTGGACATGCCGATCGGCTCGCTGGGCCCGACCCGTCGCCGCTGTCTGGAGAAACTTCGCCGGCTCGTGGATGTATCAGAGGCTCGGGGGCGTGCTCATGAATGACATGGAACTCGAAACCGTGCTACGGGGGCTGATCGCCCGGGCGGATCCGATGCCCGAAGCGGTGGAGCGGTACGCGCTCGCGGCGTTCGCGTTCCGTACGGCCGACGAGGACTTCGCCGATCTGGAGTGGGACTCGTTGATCGACACCGAGGCGCTGACCCGGGGCCCGGACGACACCAGGATGCTGGTGTTCGGCCCGGCCGGCCCGGACGGTGTCTGCATTCATCTGGGGGTGACCCGCACCGCGGGCGGGTTCGAACTGGACGGGTCGGTCGAGCCGGCCGGTCACACCGAGGCCGAACTGCTTCATCACGGGGGCACCGTGCGCCGGCCGATCGACAGCGCGGGCAGGTTCGATGCGGACCTGCCCGCGGTGAGGTCGTTCCGGGTACGGCTGCGGGGCGCCGCCACACCGATCGTCACCGGGTGGGTGGCGATCGGCTGACGCCGAGAGAGCGAGAGAACAATGCCCGAGCCGACCGAATTCCCGAATCCGTGGCAATTCGATCCACGTATCCGACAGAGCGGCAACGTCTACTACATGGCCGACGAGGTTCTCGTCGCGACCCCCGACGTGGGGGTGGTCCAAGGTGAACTGGAGAACGAGCTGGGAGCCCGTCGCCCGGGGGTGGCGGGCCGCGGCATGTCCCGGGTGACCCGCTTCGTCCTGCCCGGCGCCGGCGACGGCCGTGCACGTCGTTCCACGCTGGACGCGCCGGCGATCGTCCGGCGGCTGCGGAACCGTCCGGACCGTCCCCGGGTCGGCCTGAACCACGTCTTCGCCGGCAACGGGATCTTCACCGGCCAGCCGAAACTGCACGGTGGCGCCGGCACGGACCCGCGGCCCACCCCCTACCCGCTTCCCGCTCCGCAGGCCCCGGTGGAGGGCAGCCGTCCGGTGAAGGTGGCGATCCTGGACACCGGCATGGATCCGGCGTCGCTGGCGCTGCCGATCTTCGCCCAGCACCCGTTGCACGGCACGCACGAGCTGGACACCGTCTACGAGAACCCGGCCACGCAGGCGATCAGCCTGATGGGCGGGCACGGGACCGCGGTGGCCGGGATCGTGGCCCGGTACGCGCCCAACGCCGTGCTGACGTCGATCCAGGTGCTGAGCCAGTTCGGTATCACCGACGAGCTGAACCTCACCGCCGCGATCGGGCGGGCCGCGGCGGCCGGCGCCGAGATCATCGTCATGTCGCTGGGCGGCGCGCTGCTGCCCGAGGAGAGCGTCGACGAGCTCGCCACCATGTTCGACGTCCTGCCGCCGGGGACGGTGCTGGTCGCCTCGGCCGGCAACACCGAGGCGGAGATCGAGGACTACTTCCCGGCCCGGGCCACCCGGGTGACCTCGGTGGCCGCCATCGACACCACCGGCGGGCAGAAGGTTCCGGCGTCGTTCAGCAACTCCGGGGACTGGATCACGGCGTGCGCGCCCGGCGTGGGGGTGCACTGCGCGTACCCGGCCGGCACCTGGAACTACACGGCCAGCGGGGTGCCGGTCGTCTCGACCGGCTACATCGCCTGGAGCGGCACCTCGTTCTCGGCGCCCTATCTGGCGGCCCGGATCGCGGCCGGCACCATGGAGAACGGGACGGCCGCGGACGCCGCGGAGAAGCTGAAGGCCGGCCTGACCGGCGGGTTCCGGCGGTACGGCGGCTTCCTGGACGCGCCGCCGGACTTCCTGGCGCCCTAACCCGCTCCGTAACACACGAATGCCGCCGCGGCCGGATCGTCGACCGCGGCGGCGTCCTGTGCGGCGGCCAGCGCGGCCGCCGGCCCCCGCCCGGCCCGGAGTTGCTCGTGCAGGTGGAGCATCACCTCGAGGGTGGCGCCGTCGCGGACCGGCGCGACCGTGGCGATCACCGACCGGGCGCCCATCGCGAGCAGCGCCGCCGCGAACCCCATCACCTCGTCGCCGCGGTGCACGGTGGACAGGCCGGAGTCGCAGGCGGACAGCACCACCAGGCCGGGCGGGCGGCGCAGCGTCTCCAGGTCGTAGGCGGTGAGCGGCCCGTCGCCCAGCCGTATCGCCGAGAACTGCGGATTGTCGGCGCGGAAGGTGCCGTGCGCGGCGATGTGCACCCGCCCGGCGCCGTCGATGGCCCGCAGCACCCGGGTCACCGCGGCGTCCGGGCCGGTCAGCGCCGGAGTCCCCGGATAGCTGGCGGACAGCGACCCGATCTCGTCGGCGGCGCCCGGCAGGCCCGGCCCGGCGACCAGCACGGTCCGGTCACCGGCCGGAACGGCGGCGACGGCCCGCAGCCAGGCCGCCGCGCTGGGCGCGATGGCCACGGCACGGTCCTGGCAGCCGGGCAGCATCCGCCACGGCACCCCGTGCAGCCGCCCGGACGGCACGATCACCAGATCGGCGTCACCGATCCGCGCCCGCAGCGGGCCGAACAGCATCCGGTCCAGGCGTTTCGCCCCGGACCGCACCGGCAGGTCACGCACCGCCATCCGGTGCAGGGCGAACCGCAGTGCCCGTACCTCGGCGTTGATCTGCTCGACCGGCCCCAGTTCGTGCCGGCTCAGCCGCCCGCCGGCCAGCACCACGGCGTGCAGCGTGCCGGCCACGCTGATCAGTTCGATCAGGACCCGGCCGGCCAGGTGGGTGGTCAGGGCGGCGGGGCCGGTTCCGGCCGCGTGCGCCAGGCTTCTTTCGGGCCGGGTACGCCGTACGCGCTCGCGGATCGACCGTTCCAGCTGGGTCTGGCGCTGACTCTGCCGGCGCGCGTCGCGTCCTTCGGCGAGCGCCTGTTCCCGTTCGGCGGCGACCGCCCGCAGTTCGGCGATCTCGGCGGCCAGCCGTGGATCGGTGGGCGGCCGGGCGGGGCGCAGTTGCTGGGCGGCGGCCCGGCCGCGTTCGGCCCAGGTGAGCATGTCCCGCGCCGACCCGTCCGCCACCGCCAGCGACAGGGCGGTGGCGACCAGGTCGAGGCCGTGTTCGGCGGCCCGCACCCGCAGTTCGGTGGCGCCGAGGGTGAGCCGGTGCTCGTCGAGCGCCCGCAGCCCGGCCCGCAGCGCCGCCTGGGCGCCACCGCGGTCACCGGCGGCGATCCGCAGCAGCGCCTCGGCGTGCCAGGCGCTGACCCGCTGGGCGGCCGGCCCGCCGGACCGGGCGCGCCCGGCCTGCCGCAGCAGTTCGGTGGCCTGCGCGGTGCGGCCGGCGGCGAGCGCGCAGCGGGCGGCGATCAGGGTGGCGTCGGCGGCCGGGGCAGCCCATCCGGCGGTCCGCAGTTCGGCGGCGGCGGCCAGCGCGGCCCGCAGCACGGCCGGCCCGCGCTGGCCGTCCGCCCAGTCGGTGCGCAGCAGCGTGTAGTGGGCCACCGCCGCCCAGCCGGGCCGGGCCTGCTGGTCGAAGGAGCGGCCGGCCAGGCGGGCGGCGTGCCGGGCGGACTCCAGGTCGCCGCAGGCCAGCGCGGCGGCGGCGAGCAGCAGGCGGGCCTCGGCCAGGTCGGCGGTCATCCGGCGGCGGCTGAGCTCGGCGACGGCGGCGGCCGCCACGTCCCGCGCCTCGTCGTGCAGGCCGGCCGAGAGCAGCACGTCACACCGGTCCATCATGATCATTGCCGGGGACAGGTGGTGGGCGGTGTAATGCTCCTCGGCCGCGTCCAGGTGGGTGAGGGCGGTGACGATCCGGCCGGCCCGCCCGGCCGCGAAGCCCCGGTTCCAGCGCACGTCGGCGACCGCCAGGTCCTGCTCCAGCTGCCGGTAGAGCTGCTCGGCGCGGACCAGGTCGGCCTCGGCGGCGTCCGGCCTTCCCCGGTACGCCTGGAGCACACCCCGGTTGTTCAGCAGTTTCGCCTCCCACAGCAGGTCGCCCTCGCGCCGGAAGACGGTCAGGGCGCCGCCGTACTGGCGCAGCGCGGCCTCCAGCAGGCCCTGCCGCTGGGCGACGACGGCCAGCTGATGCCGTAGCCGGGCCGCTTCCAGTCCTTCCAGGTGCGCGGCGGCGGCCTCGCCGAGGCGTACCGCTTCATGGATGTCGCCCTGATCGGCCCGCACCAGGGCGAGCGTCATCCGGGCCCGGGCCGCGTGCACCGCAAGGCCGGCGCCGTCGGCGACGGCGACCGCCCGCCGCAGGTGCCGGGCGGCCGAGCGCACGCTGTGGGACTCCCGCCCGGCCAGGCCGAGCACCCGCTCGGCGGCCGACTCGGCCGCGGGATCCCCGGCCCGGCGCGCGGCAGCCCGGACCCGCAGCGCGGTGGCCCGCGCCTGCCAGGGGTCGGTGGGGACCAGCCGCATGGCGGTGCCGGCCTCGTCTTCCAGATCGCGTTCCCGCACTGTGGACTCCCGCCGCTCTCTGCCTTACCAGACACTTAACAAGACGGCGGACGCAATGAGGTTTACGGTAGCCTCCCGATGATCATTGCAGCGCTGTAAAGGAGTCGCCGTGCCCGTGCCCGCCCTGGTGGAGAAGGCCTGGCGCCGTGCCGCCGAACTGGACTTCCCGATGTCCTGTGAGGACCCGGCCGGCCCGCTGCTGGCCACCCTCGCCGCCGCCGTCCCGCCCGGCGGCCGGGTCCTGGAGCTGGGCACCGGCGCCGGCGTAGGCACGTCCTGGCTGGTCAGCGGCCTGACCGGCCGAACCGACGCCACCGTGACCACGGTGGAGCTGGACGCCGGCCTGGCCGCCGCGGTCCGGGCCGGGGACTGGCCGCCGTTCGTGGAGATCCTAACCGGCGACGCCGGCGCCCTGCTGCCCACACTGGGCACCTTCGACCTGATCTTCGCGGACGCGCTGGCCGGCAAGTGGGAGGGCCTCGACCTGACCCTGGCCGCCCTGTCCCCCGGCGGTGTCCTGATCGTCGACGACATGGACCTGGCACGCTACCCGGAGCCGGAGCACCGGGCCGCCGTCACCCGGGTGGAGGAGGCCCTGGCCAACCACCCGGACCTGGTGTCGGTCCAGCTGCCGGCCGGCTCCGGCTTCACCGTCGCCACCCGCCGCCGCTGACGGAACCGGGCGAGGGGCGGCGGATCTCCGCCACGTCGGTGGTCCGCCGCGCGAACCCGCGCTGCCCGGCAGGTCCGCGGCCTTAGGGTGCGGCTGTGAAGCGAGCGATCATGGTGATGGCGGGGCTGGCGACGGTGGTCCTGGGCGGGTGCCGCAACGATGAGCCGGCCGCGGCCGGAGGCCCCGAAGCGGCCGGGGCGGCCGAGGCGGCCGGGGGGACGGAGGCGGCGCCGAGCCCGGAGCTGACGGGTTCGGCCGAGTTGCGGTGCCTGATCGAGGGCAGCCCGTGGCACGTGTCCAAAACGGACCTGGAGACCCAGCTGCAGGGCGTGATGCGCGGGATCGACGTGACCGGCGTGCACATGACCGGCGATCAGACCCTGACGGTGACACCGGCGCTCAAGGCGACCTTCACCAACGGCATCACCACGACGATCACGGCGGACCTGAGCGGCGGGATGACCATGAGGGTCACCCAGAAGCACACCGGGACCGCGTCCGGCGGGTGGCAGGTCGACGGGAACACGCTCACCCCGCAGGGCGCGTGGACCGGCGGCATCAAGATTGACAACAAGGTCACGATCAACGGGCGTTCGGCGAACGCGCCGATCCCGGTGCCGGAGAACTCGCTGGGCGACGTCCCGATGACGTACACGTGCGTGGACGGCGTCCTCAATCTGCAGGCGCAGGGATCACCCTTCGTCTACCTGTTCCGCTGACCAGGCCATGCCGAGCTCGAAGCGGGTGCCCACGTCGTAGTGGGCCATCGCCTCGGCGATCCTGCGCTCGACGGTGCGCTGCGAGGTGCACTGCGCGGTGGCGATCGCCCGGTCGGACATGCCGAGCGCGAGCATGCGCAGCACCTCGTGGAACTCCGGCTTCGGCGTCCGGTACTGCGCGGCGGCCTGCCAGACCGTCTCGCAGTACGCGGCGGTGAGCGCCCGGATCGCCGGATCGTGGACGATCATGATGCTGGGCGGCGGGTGCTCGCCCCAGGTCAGCGGCAGCGCGCACAGCACCTCGGGGTCGGAGTAGAGCCAGCTCTCCACCCGGCGGGCCAGCCGGACCCGCAGGCCCGCCCGGATCAGCACGTCGATCACGGCCCGGTCGTCGTCGGTGACCACGGCCGCGGCGGGCAGCACGGCGCGGGCGTGCCGCATGCCCTCGGGGTACGGGCCGACGACATCGGCGAGGCTGGGGGCGATGACGTCGCGCAGGACGTCCAGCGACGGGTAGAGGTTGATCGGGGCGCGCGGCGGGGTCAGCGCGGCGTGCCGGGCCCAGGCCCGCCACTGCTCCTCGTGGCCGTGCACGAGCTCGACGCCGACGGTGGTGCGCGGGTGGTTCTGCCACTCCCGGGTCAGGGCGGGCAGCACCGCGATCAGGCCGGCGGTCGCGCGCGCCTGCCGGGCGAGCACCGCGGCGGGATCGTCGTAGCTGAGCCGGTCGCCCGTCTGCGCGACGAACCCGGCCCGGATCAGCTCGTCGAGCGGGCCGTCGTCGAGGCCGAGGGCGGGCAGGTCGGCGCGGCGGGCGGGGCGGGTCTGCAGGAGGGAAACCAGCAGGCGCAGGGCCGGTTCGGTCACAGCGTCGGTACTTTAGCCGGTCCCGCCCCGGCGCGCGAGAGTCGCCTCGCGCGGGCCAGAGCGCCCCTTTGACCCGGTGCAGGCGGAAGGGGGCGGCGGACGGCGGTCAGGGGTGGGTCAGGCGGGTCGTCGACCGGATGTGGGTGACGACGGCTTCGCGGCCGGGGCCGGCCTCGGGGACCGGAAGCAGCGGGTAGACGTGCAGGGCGCCCGGCTCCTCGTGGTAGGTGAGCGGGACCGCGGACGGCAGGCGGTCGCGGAGCAGGCGGCAGTCGGCCAGGGTGATGTCCCGGGTCCCGACCAGGATCTGCAACGGCGGCAGGCAGGACAGGTCGCCGAAGAGCGGGCTCAGGCGCGGATCCCGTAGAGGCAGCGAACCCGCCCACGCGGCGGCCAGCGGGCGCAGGCCCGGACGGCGCAACCAGGGATCGTGGGGCTCGATCAGGTCGACCTCGGGGTTGCTGATCGACAGGTCGAGCCACGGGGCGATCGCGGTCACGCCGACCACTCCCCCGGCCTCGCCCGAGACGGCCTGCGCGGCGAGCAGGGCCAGGCCTCCGCCGGCCGAGTCGCCGGCCAGGTAGCAGCGGCGGCCCTCGGCCACCAGGTCGGCGATCACGGCGGTGACGAACGACAGGGCGGCGAGACCCTGGTGGTCCGGCGCGAGGCCGTAGATGGGCACGGCCACCTCATGCCCGGTACGCGCGGCGATGTGCCCGATCAACGACCAGTGCTGGCTGACGATCTCGCTCGTGTAGGCGCCGCCGTGCAGGTAGATGACGGTCACCCCGGTGTCCGGGCCGGACGGGCGGACCCGGTGTAGGTCGAAGCCGTGCTCCTGGGAGGTGCTCACCTCGTACCGTCGCATGATCGCCGAAGGCGGCTTGGAAGGTCCCTTCGGGCGCGCGAGCGTCCGCAGCCCGGCCTCTTCGCTGATGAATTTCCGCTGGTAAGCGAGCCGGGTGAAGGCCGCCACCACACTCATCGGGAGGAGCCCGGTACGTCCCGGACGTTTCGTGTCAGGCATCGGTTGGTTGTCCTTCGGGTTGGTGGGTGTAGGCCCAGCCGTCGGCGCGTTGCAGGAGCCGGATGTGGCGGTGGTGGATTCCTTGGACCAGCCCGGTTTTGGTGCGGATGTTGAAGCTGCCGGTGCTGCGTACGGCGACCCGGCCGGTGTGCGTGCCCCGTTTGACACCGGAAGGGACGACGGCGTGGACGAGGTCACCGGTGGCGAAGCCCCACACCTGTTTGATCCTGGGTAGGCGCAGCCGGGGGAAGCCGTACCGGTCGCTGCGGGTGCGGGCATAGCTGCCCCGGCCCGTCGACGTCGCGACCAGCGTCGTGCCCGGCCAGCGGGTGACGGTGTCGAGTACGCCGACGTGTAGCGCGTCGAGGGTGTGGGTTTTCGGTGCGCCGGTCCGCGCGCGGTTCCATTTCGTGCGGCCGCCGGTTGCAACCGCCACCTGTAGGCCGGTGCCGGTCAGCGCCCGCCACAACGCCCACCGGGTCGAACTCGCCGCCGCCGCGTCACGCAGCGGTGTCTTCACCTGACGCAGAATCCGGGCGAGCACGACCGGCCGGCCGGTCAGGAACACCTCCACCGGTGTGGAGCCTTTCGCCTGGTTGCACGGGACGCATGCCAGGGTGAGGTTCGCGATCCGGTCGGAGCCGCCTCGCGCTTTCGGGTGGATGTGGTCGATGTTGAGCGGCACCCCCGAGGCGCCGCAGTAGGCGCAGCGGCGTTTCCACTTCTCGAGCAGGTACTCGCGGACCTCGTACCCGGCGAGTTCCCCAGCCTGATACTCCGCGCCCTGAATGGTGGGGTTCTGCAGCAGCTGGGTGTCGAACGCGACCCGTTCGACGTGTAGCTGTATGACTGGTGCCCATCGGCGTAGCCGCTCAATCCAGGACATGGTGGTGTCGACCCGGTGTTGTAGCGACGGGGCGAGCCAGCCTTTCGGCCGGGCACGGTTGCGGAACCGGGGTGCCCGGTAGCGCAGGTTGCGTGACCGGCGGCCGCGGCGCAGCGCGGCCCGGGCGGTCAGCTTGTCGCGGATCTGCCCGCCCCGATGCCGGACCTCGATGGCGAGTAGCCCGGTCCGGGCGCCAGTCTGGGTGGTGAACGCGGCGACGCCGGTCGCCTTCGACCCCGGGTCCACACCGACCTCGACCCCCTGGATCTCAGAGTCTTGCACGGTGCGGTCTTTGAGGCGGACGACGAACGGGGTGTGCCGGTGCACGACCGCGCGGCCGGCGGTGAGCAGTTTACGGGCACGGGCGGGTGTGCACGGTTGCAGTGGCCGGCCGTGTTTGTCCAGGACGAACACGACCGGATGATGGGTTGGTGGGGCCTTACGGCCCCGGTCTCCGGACGGCTGCCCGTCCGGGTGACGCCACTGCCCCGGAATCGGGGCAGTGGTCTCCCCTCGCCCATGTCGCACACCAGGTACCGCAACAGGGTCGCGGTATCCGTGTCCCGTTTCGTGCGCTCTCGTCGGCTTGTCTGCTGACACGGATTCCAGAGTCCGGCGCTGAGGAAGCACGCCGGAGTGGGTCGACTGTCTCGTATGCAACGTAGTCACCTCCTTCAAGGTGCCTCGGGCTGGTCAACCGTCCCCTCCACACCGAACCCGCTGACGCGAGCACGGTCCTTCAGGGCCGAGAAGCTGACCTGCCAACTCGCCACAGTGACTCCCGGGTGCTCAGGTCGCGGTGAAGAGGACGGCGCGTCCCGCGGCGGCGGCACGCTGGTAGAAGTTGACGACCTCGACATAATCCGTCCAGAGGAGGTCGAAGTCGTAGTCGCGCTCGCCGACCGGCAGCAGGGTGTCGAACCGTTGCCGCAGCCCGGCCCGGTCGATGTCGCGCAGCGCGCCGGCCACGTCGCGGACCTGGCCGGCGTCGACGTAGATGACGTAGTACTCGTCGTGCATGTCGCGACCGCCGAGAATCGCGTGTGACAGCGGGTAGTCGCCGGCGTCCGGGTCGAGACTGCCGTCGGTGAGGCAGCGGTGGATCTCGTCCCAGGCCTTGTCGGTGTCGACCTTGAGCTGGTCGTCGTCCCAGTTCTCCTCGATGTCCCCGAGCAGGTCACCGACCGCGTCGTCGTCGCCGTCCGCGTCGAGCAGCGCCTGCTCCTGATCCGCGGTGATCGCGAAATGCACACCCAGCATGTCGCGATCATAGGACCGATCGAGCGGGGTAGGTTGTGGGCCTTCTACGACTTCCGGGGGTGGCTACTATGCGTGTTCGCGTCGGTTCCGTTCAGGTCATCGTTGAGTTCGACGTGAGGAATCGTAGAAGTGGATCTGCCACGTAGTTTCGTCGTCCGGGAGCGGGACCACCGCATTCACGACCCGTTCACACCGGCCAAGCTGGCCGTTCTCGGGGAGGCGATCCGGCTGCGGCCGGGGATGTCGGTCCTGGATCTGGCCTGCGGCAGCGGCGAGATGCTGTGCACCTGGGCCAAAGATCACCACATCACGGGTACGGGTGTGGACATCAGCACCGCCTTCATCGCCAAGGCCGTGGCGCGCGCCGCCGAACTCGGTGTCGAGGACGGGTTGACGTTCGCCCACGGTGACGCCTCCGGTTTCGTCGCCGCCGAGCCGGTCGATGTGGCCTGCTGTGTCGGGGCGACCTGGATCGGCGGCGGTGTCGAGGGCACCCTGTCGCTGTTGGAGCGCAGTGTGAGGCCGGGCGGCCTGCTGCTGGTCGGCGAGCCGTTCTGGCGGGAGGAGCCGCCGGATCAGATCGCGGTCGAGGGCAGCGGCGCCGGGTCGCGGGAGGATTTCCGGGATCTGGCGGGCCTGGTCGAATCGTTCCGGGAGCACGGCTGGGATCTTGTGGAGATGGTGCTGGCCGATGAGGACAGCTGGGACCGGTATGTGGCCGCCCAGTGGTTCACGGTCCGCGCATGGCTGGACGAGAACCCGGACGACGAACTGGCCGCCGAGTTCCGCGCGGAGCTGGACACGGCGCCGCTGAACTACGTCCGCTACCAGCGTCGCTACCTGGGCTGGGGTGTCTTCGCCCTGAAGCGCCGCTGAGTCTCAGGCGGTCCGGCGTTCCACATCACCACCGGAGGGGACGCCGGGCCGCATGGCTGAGCTGGTGACCTGCGCGGCCGGTGCGGATGTCGCCCCCTACGCTGAGGCCATGCGGGTCCCGATCTTCCAAGTCGACGCCTTCACCACTCGGCGCTTCGCCGGCAACCCGGCCGCCGTGGTGGTGCTGGACAGGTTCCTCGATGACGCCCTGCTGCAGGCCGTGGCCGCCGAGAACAACCTCGCCGAGACGGCGTTCGTCGTACCGTCCGAGGGTCGGTACCGGCTGCGCTGGTTCACGCCGATGGTGGAGGTGCCATTGTGCGGGCACGGGACGCTCGCGGCGGGCGCCGTCGTGGTCGAGCGGCTGGAACCCGGCCGCGACAGCGTCGTGTTCGACACCGCGAGCGGGCCGCTGACGGTCGACCGCGAGGGCACCGCCTATCGGATGGAACTGCCGGCTCGCACAGTGCGGGCCGTGCCGTTGCCGCCGGCGTTGTCGGCCGCGCTCGGCGTCACACCGGTCGAGACGATGGTCGACGGGAACAACTACCTCGCCGTGCTCCCCGGGGCCGATGACGTCCGGTCCCTCCAGCCGGATCTCGCCGCGATCGCCCGCCTGGACCGGACCGGGGTCGTGGTGACTGCCGCCGGTGACGGCACGTACGACTTCGTCAGTCGGTACTTCGCACCGGCGAAGGGCATCCCCGAGGACCCGGTGACCGGCGGAGCCCATTGTGCGCTCGTACCGTTCTGGGCGGCGCGGACCGGCAAGGACACCTTCTTCGCGTATCAGGCGTCGCGGCGTGGCGGTGAGCTGGCCTGCCGGCTCGTCGGCGACCGGGTGCAACTGCATGGCTCATGCGCGTTCTACCTGGAGGGCCACATCGAGCTCTGAAGCCCGTGACATTGCGGGTCGGTCAAGGCCGCAGGCCGGTGACGACGACTCGGGTGAGGTCGGTGGCGCCGCGGTGTCGTGCGGTTGCCACGCAGCCGACGATCAGGGCTTGAAGATCTGCGATCGTGATGTCTGAGCGAACGGTTCCGCGTTGCTGCGCCTCGTGGAGAAGTTCCGCGAAGGCGGCGTTCAGGGATGCTTCGGCGTGAGCGGGAATCTGGTGGCCGGCAGTGGCCAGAGCATCGGCGACGGCGCGGTTGGCAAGGCCGGTTTCCACCATGAAGTGGAAGAAATCGGTGAACTCGACTCCGGAACGGGCTTTGGCGGTGAGCGCCTCGATCCGGTCGAGCACCACGGCTTCGACGAGCGCCTCCTTGGTCGGGAAGTGGCGGTAGACAGTGCCCGCGCCGACGCCGGCACGGCGAGCGATCTCGTCGATCGGAATGCCGGCGCCGTCTGTGGCGAGGACTTCGTAGGCAGCGTCCAGAACGCGTTGGCGGTTGCGGCGGGCGTCTGCGCGCACGAGGTCCTCCAGTGGGTGTAGCCAAGCGGGGCGATCGTTCCGTATCGTAACCGGGGCGATCGTTCCGATTATAGGAGACGTGATGTGGCAACTCAGTGATGCACCCCGGCTGGATGGCCGGATCGCGTTGGTGACCGGAGCTACCGCCGGCATAGGCCTGGAGACAGCCAAAGCGCTCAGCGCACGAGGGGCGCACGTCGTGCTGGGCGCCCGCGACCAGGCGCGTGGCGCCGACGCCGTCGCACAGCTACCGGGCGACGGTAGCGTTCTCGCGCTCGACCTGGCCGATCTCGGCTCCGTACGGAGCGCCTGCGCCGCCCTGCGTGAACGCCTCGACCGATTGGACATTCTGATCAACAACGCCGGCCTCTGGTGGCAGCCGGCCCGACACACTGCCGACGGCTTCGAATCGCAGATGGGTGTCAACCACCTCGGCCACTTCGCACTGACCGGTCTGCTCCTCGACCTCATCATGCGATCGCCGGCCGGGCGGGTCGTCACGGTCAGCAGCAAAGCGGCCGGCGCGGGGTCCGTCATGAACCTCGACCCCAAGAGCCTTGATCGATACCGTCCAGCCAAGGCCTACAACGCATCCAAGCTTGCCAATCTACTGTTCGCCTTCGAACTGAACGATCGGCTCGCCGCGATCGGCTCCCCGGCGATCAGCCTCGCCGCACACCCGGGCGGAGCACGCACCGACCTGTTCCGGGACGCCTCGCCGGGCTTCCGGATCGCCAACGCGACGATCGGGTGGCTGTTCACCCAATCGGCCCGAGAGGGTGCGCTGTCCGTCCTGCGCGCGGCAACCGACCCGCACGCTCGCGGCGGCGAGTACTACGGCCCGGGCGGACCTGGACAGTTCAGAGGCGCCCCCACGGTGCAACGGGCACCCCGGCGCGCCTACGACTCGGCCCAGCGGCGCCAGTTGTGGACAATCTCCCAGGAGGCGACCGGCATCTCCTATCCCCGACCCGCCGAAACCCTGCACTGAGACCGTTGTTCACGTCCGGATCCGCCGCAGAGAAGGTGCGCTTGGTCCGCCTCCGCCCTCGCCCCGGCGCGCGCTGTAGTTGCCGTGATGACGCAGCGGGCTTGGTCCGCAGCGACGCCGGGTCGGAGCTGGAGGTTGAACGGCAAGCTGCGTCTCAGGCGGTCCGCCGTTCCAGAACGACCACCGCGGTCGGGGTGGGGCGCCGGGCCGCGTGCTCGTCGAGGCTGTCGTCGAGTTGACGCCAGCGGTCCCAGAGCCGGTCCCGTTCGTCGCCGACGGCGGCGCGGCCGTGAACCGGGCGGGGGCCGTCGGACAGTTCGACCTCGGCGTCCGGATGTGCCTGGAGGTTGAGCCACCAGGCGGGCTCGGGCGCGCCCCACCCGTTCATGGCCAGGGTGACGAGGTTGTCGCCGTCCTCGAAATATCCCAGGATGACGGAGCGTGGCTCCCCGCTGCGGCGGCCGATGGTCGTCAGCCGGAAGTGGCCGTAGCTCTGTGCTTTGGGCTGGTTGAGGCTGAACCGCGCCCCACCGAACCGATAGAGGGCCCGGTGAATCGACCAGGCCGTTCGAATGAACCATCGTGGCGGGAGTCTGCGCATGGTCGCCTCCGCGATTCGACTGTCGCCGATGCTATAACCCGGTATCCAGTCACGAGGCCGTGAACGGCCGCGACTCCTCGCTCTCCTGATTGAAGCTGATCATGGCGGGTGGCCGGTCGCTGGACCAGCGCAGCACGGTGACGGCGCAGTTCTCCTGGTAGAGGCTCATCCATCGCCATTCCGGGGCGTCCATCACATGCCGGACGAACCAGCCGATCACGAAGTTGTGGGTGATCAGCAGTTCCCGCCGGTCGGTGTCGCCGACGACGCCGAGATGCGCGACGGCGGCCCGCAGCCGGACCGCGTCCGGATCGCGCTCCCCGGCGGGCACCCCGTCGAGCCAGGCATGCCAGCGCTCCGGATAGCTCGCCCGGTCCGAGGGGTACGGCGTCCGGTCCATCATGTGGTCGCAGGCGTGCCGGGGTGCGCGAACGTGTCCGGCGATGACCTCCGCTGTGGCGGCGGCCCGGGGCAGTGCGCTGTGGTGGATCGCGTCGAAGGTGACGGTGCTGAGGCGCCGGCCGGCACGGTCGGCCTGTTCGCGGCCGAGCGGGGACAGGTCGCCGTCGCCGTCGGCGAGACCGTGCCGGACCAGATAGAGGTCGGTGATCGTCATAGGTGGATCACTGTAACGACCAGGGTCGCGACGTTGGTGACGAAGAAGACGGCCCAGCCGATCAGGTTGCGGGATCCGACGCGGAGGTGGGCGATCAGCGCGCCGCTGAAATAGAGCACCAGGCCGACGGCCGCGAGAAGACCGATCACCGGTACGGCGAAGCCGGTGAGAAGCCCGGCCGTTCCCGCCGCGAGCAGGGAACCCAGCACCGGCACGTAGGTGCGTGGGATCCGCTTCATGTCGGCCTGTGCCTTCGGGTACTCGTGGCCGATCAGGTAGAACGTGGCAGCGCTGCCGTTGAACAGGGCGGCGATGGCGGTGACGACGATGTAGGCAGTGGACATGTCGACTGGACGGTACGGGCGGACCGGTTGTGACAGCTGAGGAACGGGTCTTCCTCGTGAGGGATGGGGTTGGCGCGGCTGTCTGCTGCCCCGGCTGCGGGAACGGATCGGGACGTGGCCGGCGCTGATCACGATCGGGGTGATCTGCGCGGTGTGGCATCGCGGCCAGGCGGCGGAACCGCGGATCGACGGGTGGTCGACGGGGCTCAGCAGCTGGCAGGGATTGCTGATCGGGGCTATTCCGATCGCGGTGCTCGCCACCCGTACGCGAAGATCTGTTGATGTTGGAATTGCGGATCATCAAGGGTGACGCCACCAGCCCACAGGCGAAGGGCCCGAAGATCATCGCGCATGTGAGCAATGATCTCGGCGGGTGGGGCAAGGGGTTCGTGCTGGCGTTGTCGAAGCGGTGGTCGGAGCCGGAACGCGCGTTCCGGCGCTGGCATCGGGAGCGGGCCGGTAACGATTTCGGGCTCGGGGCGACGCAGTTGGTGCAGGTCCAGCCGGATCTGTGGGTGGCGAACATGGTCGGCCAGCACGGTCTGAAGGCGGGCAGCGGTGGGCCGCCGGTGCGCTATGAGGCGATCGGGAAGTGCCTGGAGACCGTCGCCGCGCACGCCCTGGAGCTGGGCGCTTCGGTGCACATGCCGCGGATCGGGTGCGGCCTGTCCGGCGGGAAGTGGGAGCGGATCGAGCCGATGGTCGTCGCGTCACTGTGTGAACGCGACATCCCGACGACGGTCTACGACTTCGACTGAATAACAGGACGTTGATCGTCCGGAATCCCTCCTAGGTTGGGGTCGTGACAACGAATCGGATTCTTCTCCTCGGTGGTTTGTGGCTCGACGCGTCGGCGTGGGACGGCGTCCTCGCGAGCCTGAAGGACGCGCCACCCGGGCAGGGCGGCGGGGACACGCCAGGGCGGGACGCGGCGGCGCTGCCTGGACAGGGTGACGGGAACGCGGTGGCGCGGGACGGTGACGATACGACTCCGCGGGACGCGGTGGCGGTGACGTTGCCGGGGCAGGGTGACGGGAACGCGGCGGCGACGCTGGATGACCAGGTGGCGGCAGTGCTGGCGGCCGTCGACGCGGAGGCGGGGCCGGTCGTGGTGGTGGGTCATTCGGCGGCGTGTTCGCTGGCGTGGATGGCGGCCGACGCCCGGCCGGAGAAGGTGGCGACGGTGGTGCTGATCGGCGGTTTCCCGTGGGCGGACGGTCAGCAGTACTTTCCGTTCATCCCGCCGGCCGACGGTGCGGTGCGGTTCCCCGGCTGGGAGGCGTTCGAGGGGCCGGACTCGGCCGACATCGACGCGGACACCCGGGCCGCCTTCGCCGCGGCGGCGATCCCGGTGCCCGAAGGCGTGACCGGCGGGACGGTGCGGCTGGGCGACGACCGCCGGTTCGACGTCCCGATCGTGGTGGTCTGTCCCGAGTTCTCCCCGGAGCAGGCGCGCGGCTGGATCGACGGCGGTGACGCGCCCGAGGTGGCCCGCGCGAAGCACGTCGAGCTGGTGGACATCGACTCGGGGCACTGGCCGATGCTGACCCGCCCGGCCGAGCTGGCCCGGATCCTAGCCCAGGTCTGACGGCGGTCGTCCGGGGCCGGTGCTTGTCCTTCGACGGCGAGGATCATGGGACGGTCTAGGGCATGGACCTGACCGTGATCCTCGGCCCGATGAAGGGCGGCAAGTCGCTGGAGATGATCAGCCTGCTGTCCCCGTTGCAGTACGCCGGCATCCCGCACCGCGTCTACCAGTCGGTACGTCATGGCCGGGACACGGCGGTGACGTCACGTTCCGGTGGCAGCCTGCAGACGGTCAAGGTACACACGTTGGCCGGTGCTGCTGACGGTGGCGTTGAGGTGATCGGTGTTGACGAGATCCACATGTTCACTGTTGACGACATCAATGTGTTGGGGGCCGCCGTCCGCAACGGGATCAAGGTGGTCGTCGCCGGGATCGACCTGGATCACCGCGGTCAACTGTTCGCGCCGGTGCGGGCGTTGTTCGAGCTGGCGCCGGCCGAGGTGATCTACCGGCGGGCGGTGTGTGACGTGTGCCGGTCGCTGGACGCCACGCACACGCAGGTGCTGGAGCACGGCAAGCCGATGATCCGCGAACTGGCCCCGTCGACGGCGCTGCCGGACGACGGCACCTACACCTACGAGGCGCGCTGCCGCCGCTGCGTCGTCCTCCCCTAGATCTTTCGAGGCGCGCTGCCACCGTCGCGTCGTCCCCCTGGATCATTCGAGGCGCGCTGCCGTCGCTACGTCGCCGTCTCTGAGCCCATGTCCGCGAGCAGGGCGTAGAGGCGGGCCGCGCCGTCGGCTCCCGGCAGCGGGATCGGGACGTTCTTGCGCAACGCGGTCAGGGTCGCGGTGGGTGGATCGTTCAGCAGCCTTTCCAGGGGTACGGCGGCCGCGGTCGTCTTCTGTGCGAACAGTGCCGCCGTCACCCCGAGCAGGGCGCGCGCCGGCTGGTCCAGGTGCCGGTGCATGCCGCTGTCGACGAACAGCGGGTTGTAGAGGACGTACCGGATCGGGGTGTCCGGGTAGTGGTCGGCGAAGCCGGCGCCGAGCAGGTCGTTGGCCCGTGCACCCTGGCGGATCGCGCGGAACATCCGGTAGCCGTCGGTGAGGTGCGGGTCGTCCCAGTGGATGTGGCCGCCGGGGATGCCGCCGACACCGCACAGGTTGAGGATCACCGGCTGCTCCGCCCGTTCCAGGGCCGGCCGGAGCCCGTCGGCGAGCAGGTGACGGGCCAGCACGTTGATCGCGAACGACTGCTCGAAACCGTCGGCGGTGACGATCCGGCGCGGGGAGAACCGTCCGGCCGACAGCACCAGGGCGTCGACGCGTGACGGCAGCCTTCCGATCAGGTCGCGGGTCTCCTTGACCGAGGTGAGATCGGCGTCGGCGCTACCGATACTGATCACGTTCCAGCCGGTGGCGAGCCGGTCGGCGAGGGCCTTTCCGATGCCGCGGGTCCCACCCGCGATGACCGCTGTGCGCATACTGGCATCGTCGGCCGCCCGGACTCGGCCGGAAAGAAGGCACATTCATGTCACCGGTCCTGCCCCTACCCGTGACCTCGGCCGATCGTGAACTCTGTGTGGCGACCGACATCCTGCGACGGGTGGGCGAGAAGTGGAGTGTGCTGCTGCTGGCGGTGCTCCAGCACGGGCCGCGCAGTTTCAACCAGCTCGATCGTACGGTCGAGGGGCTGAGCAGGCGCATCCTCACCCGTACGCTGCGGGCTCTGGAGGGTGACGGGCTGATCAGCCGGCGGCGGGCCGGTGACCGGGTGGAATATGCCCTGACCGATCTCGGTCGTTCGCTGCTGCCGCTGATCGTGGCGATCGGCGAGTGGGCTGTCGAGCACGCCCCGCAGATCGAGGCGGCCCGGCAGCAACGCTCGCCGCAGTGACGCTTTACCGATGCCTGCCGGCTCCTGAAGCCGGAGTGACGCTTACCGATGCCTGCCAGGCTCCTGGAGCCGGAGTGACGCTTACCGGATGCCTGCCAGGCTCCTGGAGCCGGATCCGGGACAGGACGAACCCTCCGCGGGCGGCCGTCGGTCCCCCGGCGACTATGGTGCCGGCGCTTCGGGCGGCGGCAGCTGAGCCAGCACGGCCACCACGTCGATCGCGGGGTTGGCGGCGGCGTGCCGGGCCAGTTCCGGGTGGTTGAGCAGAGCGATGATCCGATCGGCGGGCAGGTGTGGGCAGCGTGCCATCGTCTGGCGCACCCCGGCGTCCGGGTCCTCGGTCAGGGCGATCAGGACCGAGGGGTCTGCTTGCGGATCCAGGGCGACGAGCCGCCGGATCCGGGGATCGGCGTGGTCGGCGAACCGGGCCAGCCCGGTGAGCGGGAACCCGGGCCGCGACGGCAGGTCGCTCTGACGAGGATTCTCCAGGTAGCAGCGCAGCAACAGCTCGGCCGGGGCGTGCGGATGATGGCGGGCCAGCTCCAGGCGTACCCCGTCGACGGGATCATGGGCGAGCGCTGCGACCAGATCCAGTGGCAGGTCAGGGCGTCCCGCCGCCCGGCGGCGTAGCACCGGATGCGCCGACCGCGCCGCGAGCGCCACGTCGGTGATCGGGCCGTCGAGCATGGCCCGTTCGGCCGCGTTCAGGTGAGCGTGGGTCGCGACGGCCGCGCGGACACCGTCGTCGGGGTCGGCGGCCAGTCGCGCCACATGCTCGGCGGCCAGCCCGGCGTGAGCGCCGATCGCGGCACGAACCTCGGCCTCCGCGTCCGCGACCAGCTGCGCGATCTGCGAGCCGGTCAACCCCTCCCGGTACGCGGCGTGCACACGGATCTCCGGGTCCGTGTGCCCGGCGAGAAGATTGACGAGATCCGGTGGCAGGCTCGGGTTCCGCGACATCGAGAGGATCGCCTCCCGGTCGCCGGAGGTGAGCACCTGCTCGGCGAGTTCCCGCGACAGCGGCCGGTGCAGGGTGCGCCAGAACGCGTGACAATGCTGGTCGGGCAGGTCCGCCGGCCGCATGATCCGCTCATGCTCGGCGATCGACTCCGCCGCCACGGCGGCGACCTCCGGATCCGGGTCGGTCAGCAGGACCCGCATCTCGTCGCGCCACCAGGTGCGCAGGGCGGCGATCCGCCGGACCCGATGATCGGGGTGTCGCGCGGCGAAGAGGATGTTCTCCGGATCCGCCATGGCGAGGTCCTCGAACAGCTCCTCCGGGGTCGGCCGCCGGTCGTCAGCCGGGGGTTCACACAGCTCGCTCATCATCCGGGTCCGGTCCGGGTCGGCGAGCGGCCGCTGCCCGGGGCGGCCCAGCGCCGCATGGCGGATCCCCCAGTCGGCGTCATCGAGCAGCCGCGCCCGGATCCCGGGATCGACGTCCCGGTGGTGCGCGAGCACCGACCGGACCTCCCGCAACGGATGCGCCGCCATCGCCTCCTGCACCGCCATGGGCAGGGTCTCCCGGCGCCGGAGTCCGTAGGCCGCCGTCTCCGGCCACCGGCGCAGCAGCACGTCCGCCGGCGCGGCCGGGTTCTCGGCCAGTCCGGCCACCACCGCATCCACGATCACGCAGTCGATCCTAGGATCTGCGAAGATCACTGTTATGACCGCCTTCATCTCGCACACCACCGTGGACTCCCACAACGCGTACACACAGTCCCGCTGGTGGCAAGAGGTTCTCGACTACGTCGAGGACCCCGAGGATCCCAACCTGCCCGGCCACGTGGAGTGCATGATCTTCTCCCGGGACGGCCGCCACAGGCTGCTGTTCATCGAGGTCCCCGACGAGAAGCTGGTGAAGAACCGGGTCCACTTCGACCTGCGCCCCACCGAGGACTCCCGCGAGACCGAGCTGGCCCGCCTCCTCGAACTCGGCGCCACCCAGGTCGCCGACCTGCGCAAACCCGACGGCGGCGGCTGGGTGCTCCTGGCCGACCCGGAGGGCAACGAGTTCTGCATCCTGCGCAGCGAGGCCGAACTGCGCGGTCAGTCCGGGTAGGCCGGCAGCGTCAGGGCGCTCGCCGTCCTACGGGCCATCTTCGCGGGCATGTCCGCGAGGAAGGGCAGGAACCGCAGCATCCGCTGGTTCAGCCGGACGAGACGGGCGGCGGTCCGGCTGTTCGGCACCATGAACGGGGCGATGCCGTCGGCGAGTTTCTGGCAGCCGTGGACGTACGCCCGCAGGGTGCTCTCGTAGCGCTCGAACGCGATCCGATGGTCGCCCTGTGCCATGGCCAGTTCGCCGGCGAGCACGTGGGCCGCGACCATCGCCAGCCCGCTGCCCATTCCGGACAGCGGTGACGCGCCGTATCCGGCGTCGCCGAGCAGGGCCACCCGGCCCCGCGTCCAGGTGTCCATCCTGACCTGGCTGACCGAGTCGAGGTAGAGGTCCGGCGCCGTGGCCAGCAGCTCCAGCAGCCGCGGCGTCTGCCAGCCGCCCCCGGCGAACGCCCGGTCGACGACGGCCCGCTGCTCGTCGAGGTTGTCGCGATCGTAGGTGAGCGGAGGTGAGGCGAAGTACAGCATCACCTTGGCCTCGGTGTTGCCGCGGGCGCTGTGGACGACGGCCAGCCGGTTGAGCTCGCCGTAGATCAGGCCGGTGTGGTCGAGGTCCAGGATGTTGGGCGTGGTGAAGATCGCGCAGTACAGGCCGAGGTGTTTGAGGTACCCCTGCTCGGGGCCGAACGTCAGCGCGCGCACCCTGGAGTGCAGGCCGTCGGCGCCGATGACGAGGTCGAACGTCCGGGGCGCGCTCCGCTCGAACGTCACGTGTGCGCCGTCGGCGTCGTCGGTGATCGAGGCGATCGAGTCGCCGAAGAGGTATTCGGTGCCGTCCCGGGTCCGTTCGAACAGCACTCGGGCGAGGTCGCCGCGGAGCACCTCGATGTCGCCACCGGTCTGCTCGGCGGGCATCCGGAAGAGGCGCCGGCCCCGGGCGTCCACGTACCACAGGTCGCCGGTACCGGTGCGGAGGCCTTCGACGACGTCGAGCAGGGCCATCCGCTCCAGCGTCGCGAGGTGGACGGGGCCGCGGAAGTCGACGGCATAACCGCCGTCGCGGATCGACGGCGCCCGTTCGACCACCGTCGGGGTGAATCCGTACCGGCGCAGCCAGTACGCGAGGGCCGGGCCGGCGATACCGGCACCGGAGATCAGGATCGTTCGCGCTGTTCGAGGCGTGACAGTCATGCCGGCCAGCGTGGCCGGCGCCGCTCACCGGACGCTCACCCGACCGGTGACAGCCGGTGAGCCGGCGATGACCTCGGGCGCCACGCCGACCAGCCGCAGCGCCGCGCCCTGGTCGAGCCGGGCGGCACCGGCATGGAACCGTTCGAATGCCTCGTCGCCCAGGGCGAGTCGTGCCACCCGCTCCTGCCGGGCCGTGCCGGGCCCGGCTTCGGCCGGACCGCGCAGTGCCGCGGCCGCACCGAGCAGCGACGCCGCCCGTGCGGCGTCTCCGCCGGCCAGCGCGACGTCCGTGAGCACGTCGACCGCCCGCACGTACAGTGGCGGCATGCCCGTCATGACCGCGAGTTCCGCCGCCCGGAGGCCGTCGGCCCGGGCCCGGTCCAGCTCTCCTTCGGTCACGGCGACACGGGCCAGGCCCACCATCGCCTCGACCCGGTTGGTGGCGCCCGCGATCCACCGCACATCACCGTCGGCGAGGGCCCGCTCGTAGTGGCGCCGGGCCGGCCCGAGGTCGCCGGCCAGGTAGGCGACATCGGCGAGGCCACGCGACGCGATCGCCACGTACCCGGGGAGTCCGGCCCGCTGGGCCATCCGCTCCGCCGCCTCGAAATCGGCCCGGGCGGCCGACGGATCGGCGCCCGTCGCGACCGCCAGCCGCACCCGGTACTGGCCCCGATCGCAGTACAGGTCGCACAGCTCCTCGACCGCGCCGAGCTCGCGCAGGAGCACCAGGGCCTCGTCGGCGTACGCGACCGCCCGCCCGTGGTCCGCCCGGATGTCGGCCAGCCCGGCCAGCGAGCCCAGCGCCAGGGCCTGCCCCCACCGTTCGCCGAGCGTACGGAAGCCCTCGGCGGCCATGACGAACTCCCGCTGCGCCGCCACCGGGTCCGCGCCGGTGAAGAGCCGCTGGTATCCCCGGACGAGGTGGGCGGCGGCCGCCTCCCACGGGTCGGTGCTGGTCAGCCCGCGCCGCACCAGCACGGTGTGCACCTCGGGATCGGTGCCCCAGCCGACCATCGACCGCAGGAACGTGGTGACCGGGTGCAGCGGCCGGGGTGACGAGACGGCGATGGACCGGGCGGCCGCGATGTGCCGCTCGTATGCCGCCCGGCCGGTGCTGCTGGCCGCCGCGGCGAGAACGCACAGGACGTACTCGTTCTCCAGCCCGGGCGGCGGGCCGTCGGTGATCTCGTCCAGGACCGCGTTCGCCAGGTCGCCCGCGACGGTCCGGGTGCCGCGCATCCAGAGGTACGTGGCCAGCGCCGCCAGCAGTCGCAGCGCGGTCCCGATGTCGCCGGCGGTCACCGACCACCGGAGGGCGGCGTGCAGGTTCTCGTGCTCCGCGCCGAGGATGCGCAGCCACGTCAGCTGTTGCGGGCCGCGCAGGTGCGGGTCCGCCGAGGTGGCGAGGGCCAGGAAGTACCCGGCGTGGGCGTCCCGGGTCACGATCGACTCGTCGGCCTCGGCCAGCCGTTCGTCGGCGTACGCGGTGACGGTGTCCAACATCAGGTACCGGTTGCCGGCCACCCGCAGCAGAGACTTGTCCACGAGCGACTCGAGTACCTCGGCGATGTCGGGCACCGCGCAGATCCGGGCGGCGGCGGCCGGGTCGGCCCCTCCCGCGAAGACGGACAGCCGGCGCAGGGCCGTGCGCTCGGTGTCGGTGAGCAGGTCCCAGCTCCAGGCCACGGCCGCCCGCAGCGTCCGGTGGCGGGCCGGTGCCGTACGGCTGCCACGCGAGAGCAGGGCGAACCGGTCCGACAGCCGCACGGCGATGTCGGCGACGTCCACCGTCCGTACCCGTGCGGCCGCCAGCTCGATGGCCAGCGGCAGCCCGTCGAGCCGCCGGCAGATCTCGCCCACCGCGCCGGCGGTACGCCGGTCCAGCGTGAACCCGGGATGCACGGCGGCCGCCCGGTCGGCGAACAGCCGCACGGCCGCGGCCTCGTCGAGCGTCGGGACCGGCCACAGGTGCTCGCCCGTGATCCGCAGCGGCTCCCGGCTCGTGGCCAGCACCTTCGTGCGTGGACAGTGGGTCAGGATCTGCTCGGCCAGCTCGGCCACGGCCTGCACGAGATGCTCGCAGTTGTCGAGGACCAGCAGTGTCGGCCCGGCGGCCAGGGCGGCGATCAGCCGGGCCACCGGAGGGGCGTGCGGTCCGCTCTCGCGCAGGCCCAGCGCGGCCAGGATCGCGGCCGCCAGTTCCGGGCCGCCGTGCAGCGGATCGAGCGCGACGAAACACACGTCCGGCCGGGCGGCGGCGACCTCGGCGGCCAGCCGGGTCTTACCGACCCCGCCCGGGCCGTACAGGGTCACCAGGCGGTGCGCGCCCAGCAGCTCGCCGACCCGGTGGAGGTCCTCGTCCCGTCCGACGAAGCTGGTGAGCCGGGCCGGCGCCGGGCTCGCGGCCGTCACGGGGCCGGTCAGCAGACTCAGATGGATCGCCTCGAGCTCGGCCGACGGGTCGGCCCCGAGCTCGTCGGCCAGGTGCCGCCGGTACTCGGCATACGCGGCCAGCGCCTGGGCCGGCTCCCCGGCGGCGGCCAGCGCGCGCAGCAGCAGGCCCTGCGGCCGTTCCCGCAACGGCCGGCCCGCCACCAGTTCGCGCAGGTCGGCCACCAGGGTGTGCTGCCCACCGAGGCGCAGGCGCGCCTCCAGCAGATCCTCGACGGCCCCGAGGCGCCGCTCCTCCAGCCGGTGCGCGAGCGCCCGCACGGACGGCGCGTCGGGCACGTCGGCGAGCACGTCCCCGCGCCACAGCGCCAGCGCGTCGGCCAGGACGGCGGCCGAGTCCTCTGCCTGCCCATCGGCCAGTGCCCGCCGGCCCGCGTCCGCGAGTCGCTCGAACCGGCCGGCGTCGATGTCGTCCGCGTCGGCGGACAGCCGGTAGCCGGACGGGACCATGTCGATGGTCACCGGCGCGAGGGCCCGCCGCAGCCGCGAGATGCGCGACTGCAACGCATGTCCGGCGTCGCCGGGCGCGCGGTCACCGTAGAGGTCGTCGATCAGGGTGTGCGTGGTGACGACCTGGCCGGGGCGGGCGAGCAGGAGGGCGAGCAGGGCCCGCGACGCCGGCCCGCCGACGGCCACCGCTGTGCCGTCGTCGCGCCATGCCGCCGTCGCCCCGAGGATCCCGAACCGCACCCGGCCAATTCTGCCCGAACATCGACGATCGTTACGGCTTCCGGTGGGCGGCGTAGGTGTCGATCTCGGTCAGGAGGGCGGTCTTGCCGGGGGCGTCGAGGAAGGAGTGGCGGACCGCCTGCCGGGCCAGGTCGGCGACGCCGTGTTCGTCGAGGCCGAGCAGGTCGGCGGCCACCTGGTACTCGCGGTTGAGGGTGGTGGAGAACATCGGCGGGTCGTCGGAGTTGATGGTCACCGGCACGCCGGCGGCCACCAGCGCCGGCAGCGGGTGCTCGGCGAGCGACGGCACCGACCGGGTGCAGACGTTGGAGGTCGGGCACACCTCCAGCGCGATGTCGTGGTCGGCCAGGTAGGCCATCAGCTCCGGATCCTGGGCGGCGGCGATGCCGTGGCCGACGCGTTCCGCGCCGAGGTCCCGGACCGCCTCCCAGATGCTCTGTGGGCCGGTCGACTCGCCGGCGTGCGGCACGCTGTGCAGTCCGGCGGCCCGGGCGGCGGCGAAGTGTTCGGCGAACCGGGCGCGGGACACTCCCGCTTCCGGGCCGCCCAGCCCGAAGCTGATCAGGCCCTCCGGGCGGTGCTTGAGGGCGAGTTCGAGCGTCACGTCGGCGGCCCGGTCCCACGGCGGCCCGGGAATGTCGAAGCACCAGCGCAGTTCGATGCCGTGGTCGCGGGCGGCCCGTCGGCGGGCGTCCTCCACCGCTTCGCAGTAGGCCTCGGCCGGGATGCCGCGTTCGAGGGACGAGTAGGGGCTGAGGGTGACCTCGGCGTACCGGACCGATTGGGCGGCCAGGCCCGCGCCGATGTCGTAAGTGAGCGTCGCGACGTCCTCGGCGTCGCGGATCAGGTCCACCACCGACAGGTACACCTCGATGAAGTGCGGGAAGTCGGTGAACGTGAAGTATTCGGCCAGCCGCGCCGGGTCGGCCGGCACCGACGTCTTGCCGGCGTGCCGTTCGGCCAGGCGGGCCACGGTCTGCGGCGAGGCGGAGCCGACGTGGTGGACGTGCAGTTCCACCTTGGGCAGGTCGGCGATGAAGTCGGTCAAGTTCGGTGCCATGGTGTCCGTCCCCGTGCGTGTCATCCACCGGGGACCCACGGCGCGGGCGACCTCCCGGTGGGAGGCGCCCTTACGACCAGGCGCGAGCCGAGCGTGGCGGATGTCCATCCGTCGCAGCGCCTCTCGGCCCGCACCCGGGACGCTATCAAGGAAACGCCCGCGACGGGGGTCAGGAGGACGGTTTCGGGGCGGCGACGGGGCTGCGGTGGCCGGCCGTGTCGACCGCCCGTACGCCGAAGAAGACGTTGTCCTTGGACAGGTCGACGGTGACCGTGTCGACCTTGCCGACCGGCAGGGTGTGCTGCCAGTCGGAGGCGGTCGTCTCGCGCCACACCAGTTCGTACCCGGCCAGATCCGGTTCGGTGCCGGGCTGCCAGCGCAGGGTGGTGTCGTTGGTGAGCCGGGTGGTGTCGATGACGACACCCTTCGGGGTGCCGGGCGCCTGGGCGAGCGACCAGAGGGCGGCGGCGTTGACCCGGGCCACGCGGGCGATGTAGGCGAAGTCGCAGAACTCGGGCAGGTCGCCGTACTGGATGCCGTTCTCCACCCGTACGTCCTGGTGTTCGTGGTTGAAGTTTTCTCGTGGCTCGGTGAAGCGGGCGGCGGGATAGCCGCGCAGCAGGAAGGAGATGTGGTCGCTGCCGCGCAGGTAGCGGTCGCGGCGCCAGATGACGCGGACGTTCATGCCGTCGGGTTCGGCGCCCTTGACGAAGCGGCCGAGCTGGCGGGACGGGCCGTCGTTCTCGCCGCCGACGCTGCGGCGGACGTTGGCTTCGGCGGCGGTCTCCGAGGTGGGTACGCCTTCGACGAAGAGCCGGACGGTACGCGGGTCGTTGCGGGTGCCGTCGTGGGCGTCACCGGTGCCGACGATGTCGTTGCTGAACATGCCCTGGATGTCGGCGCCGGCGTCCTTGAACTGCTGGGCCATGTGGTCGGAGCCGTAGAGTCCCTGTTCCTCACCGGCGACCGCCGCGAACACCAGCGTCGCCTCCGGTTGCCGGGTGGCGAGCACCCGGGCCAGTTCCATGATCACCGCCACGCCGGAGGCGTCGTCGTCGGCGCCCGGGGCGTCCTTGACCGCGTCCATGACGTCGGTGACCCGGGAGTCGTAGTGGCCGGTGACGACGTAGATCCGTTCCGGGGTGACGCTGCCGCGCAGGGTGGCGATGACGTTGGTGATCCGGGTCGGCGCCGGGACCCGGGGTGAGATCGGCTGAATGAACGACTGCTGTTCGACGGTCATCCGGCCGCCGCTGGCCGCGGCATACCCCTGCAACTCGGCGAAGATCCAGTCGCGGGCGGCGCCGATGCCGCGGTTCGGGTCGTCCTGCACGGACAGGGTGTGCCGGGTGCCGAAGGAAACCAGTCTGCGGACGACCGCCTCGATCCGCCGGTGGTCGATCTCGCGGAGGATCCGTTGCAGCTCACGGTCGGGGGCGGAGGCCGCGGCCGGGCCGGGAACGGCGACGCCGGCGGCTGTCGCCGCACCCGCCACCAGGATCGTACGTCTCGTGGACATGCGCCCCACTCTTCCCCGCCGGACCGCACATGTCCACGCTTATCGATGTCTTGCGCTGGATCTTCAGTCCACGATGACGTTCAGGCGCGGGAAGCGGCGGCGCACCTCGTCATCGTCGTCGAAGTCCCAGAATTCGGGCAGCGCCGGATAGTCCGCCCGATCCGGCAGCGCCTCGCCGGTGTGCTCCCAGTAGACGAGGTTGGCGACGCCGAACATCTCCTCCGACTCGAGATCCTGCCCTGCCTGGACGGCCGGCACGTCGGCGAGGGTGTCCGGATCGGCGACGGCCCGTTCGAAGACCTCCCGGCCCTGCGACATCAGCCAGCCGCGGAAGTACTCGAATCCGTCGTCCGAGCATCCGCCGTTGATCAGGTAGGCGGCACCCCACAGATCCACCCGGTAGGACCGCGCCCGCAGCTCCCACTCGGCCCGCGCCAGCTCGGCCACCTCCTCCAGCGGCAGCTCATCGAGCAGCTGCCGCGCCCGCTCACCCACCTGGTCGCCGTCCGACGGCTCCTCCACCGAGGCGCGGGCCGCTTCCACCAGGTTCCAGAATCTCTCCACACTCACCCCGCGATGATCTCAAAAAACCCTTGGCGGTACGGGGGTGCCGACTGCCAGGGTGGGCGGATGGTGACCGTTCAGCGGGTACGGGTGCGCTGGGGCCCCGCGTCCCGTGGCGCGGCACGGGCGAACACCCGCCGCGGCCTGGACCGTCCGGTGTTTCTGCCCGATCCGCTGCCGCCCGGCGAGGTGGTCGCGCACGAGGTGCTGTTCGACGAGGCGAACGGCTACCGTCCGCGCGACGAGGTGCTGGCGGACAGCGAACGGGACCCGGGCGTGCGGCTGATGCTCCGCGACGGGCGGCTGATCGTCTCGCGGGCGGCCGGCGGGTCGGTCGCCTACCCACGCCGGATGCCGGCGTCGCGCCTGTTCACGCTGGCGCCGGGCGAGGTCGGCCGGTACCGGGCCAACTTCCGTCTCCTGGTCACCACCTGCCCCTGCAATCCGAGCTGGTACTACGAGAGCTGGACCGTCCACATCAGCAACGGCCCGGTGGATCCCGCCCGTTTCCGGCACGGCCCGGTCGATCACGACGTCGACCATCGCGTCAGCCTGTACGGCTCTTCTCGTCGCCGGTGAGTCCGTCGGTCGCCGTCCTGTGCGGGATCGTCCTGGCGGGATCGTCGGTGCAGCGGCTCAGCGGAATGGGTTTCGCCCTGGTGGCCGCGCCGGCGCTGGTGCTGCTGCTGGGCCCGGGTGACGGGGTGGGGCTCGCCAACTGCGCGGCCGCGGCGATCAGCCTGATCGGCCTGGTGGGCGGCTGGCGGCGGGTCCGGGTGGCGTCGATGGTCCCGCTGGTCGTCGCCGCCGCCTGCACCGTACCGGTCGGCGCCTGGCTGGCCGCCGAGCTTCCCGAGCCGGTGCTGCTGACCATCATGGGCGTCCTGGTGACGGGGGCCGTGCTGACGGTGATGGCCGGGGCCCGCGCGCCCGCCCTGCGCGGCAGGCGCGGGGCGGTGGCGGCGGGCACCGTGTCCGGTTTCATGAACTCGGCGGCCGGGGTGGGTGGCCCCGCCGTCTCCCTGTACGCCGTGAACGCCGGCTGGACCGTCCGCGAGTTCGTGCCGAACGCCCAGTTCTACGGCCTGATCGTGAACGTCCTCTCGATCGCCGCGAAGGGCCCGCCCACCCTGGCGGCCCCGGTGTGGCTGCTGGCCGGCACGGCGATGGCGGCCGGCGTCCTAGTCGGCGCGATGCTGGCCGGGCGGGTTCCGGAGCGGCGGGCACGCCGTCTGGTTCTGCTGCTGGCCCTCGCGGGTGGGCTCGCCACCGTCGGCAAGGGCGTGACCGCCTGGTGACCGCCCTGTCCTGTCAGGCGAGCCTCAGGTCGTCGGCGGTGAGGACCTGGCAGCCGAGGAGGCGGGTCAGGACGGTTCGCTGGATGGGCGTCAGGGGATTCACGAAGATCGCGGCGGCCACGTCCGCCGTCCGGCAGGCCTCGGCGATCTCGCGGATCTTGCCGTGGGTCATCAGCGTGCGGCGGGAGAAGGGCTCGGACATGCGGGCCGCGCCGCCGGGGCGTTCGTTCCAGCGGTCGGAGGCGCCGCGCCGCTGCACGAACCGGCCCACCACGCGACTGCCGCGGGACTCGGCCAGGGCGGCGAGTTCGTCGAGTCGTTCCTGGTAGCGCTTGTCCCTGGCCGAGAACAGACCGGCGACCACGACGGCGGCGCCGTCGAGCGGGTCGTCGATGCCGCGGTACTGCTTCACGGTGAGTTCCGGAGCCGGTTCAGGGCTGGAGGTGTGCTCGGGTGCAGCGGGTCACGTACGGCATGGTGATCTCGTCACGGCCGCGGGTGCTCGGGTGGGTGTCGAGGAGGTCCTCCACGCCGGCCAGCAGGTCGCGGCGTTCCGGTTCGGACAGGACGATCACGTAGCTGCGGGAGGCGACCATGTCCAGCAGCGCCTGCCGGTTCAGGGTGTGCCGCCAGCGGATCTCGGTGCGTTCGAGGCCGGCGAACGGCGTACCGATGACGGGGTTGGTGTCGATCTCCTGGCGGCTGTGCTGGTGGAGGATGTTGTCGAGGAGGGCGACCCACTCCTCGGTGTGGTCGCGGATGTTCCAGATGAGGCTGAGCGTGCCGCCGGGGCGCAGCACGCGGGCCGCCTCGGGGACGGCGCGGGCCGGGTCGACCCAGTGCCAGGCCTGGGCGGCGACGATGGCGTCCACGTCGGCGTCGGGAAGCGGGATCTGTTCGGCGGCGCCGTCGAAGATCGCGGCCTTGGGGGCGACGGCGGCGAGCTGGTCGCGCATCTCGGCGGACGGTTCGACGGCGACCACGTCGAGGCCGGCCTCGATCAGCAGCTGGGTGAGTTTTCCGGTGCCGGCGCCCAGGTCGAGGACGCGGCGGGCCGGGCGGGGGACGGACCATTCGACGGCGGAGCGCGGGTAGGGCGGGCGGCCGCGGTGGTAGGCGTCGGCGGCGCTGCCGAAGGATCCGGCGTGCAGTGTCCTGGACCAGCGGCGGGTGGCGCCCTGCCGGGTCATGCCGCAGGCTTTGCCGATCTCGTCCCAGCTGGCGGCGTGTTCGCGCCGGAGCCGGTTGATGATCTGGGTGCGGCGGGCCTCCGCCTCGGTGATCGACTCGGTGAGGCGTCGTAGTTCATCCAGCATGGACGCAACATACGTTGCCTCTCAGGCCAGAAGCAACAATCGTTGCCCACTAGGATCGGGTGCATGGCGGTCATCGCGCAGATCTCTCTCGGGGTAGAAGACGGTGAACGGGCCGGCACATTCTGGATGCGGGCGCTCGGGTACGTTCGCCGCCCGCCCCGCTGGGACGGCGACGACTGGATTGTGATCGAGCCGCCGCCCGGTGTGCCGGGAGCCCCGATCGCGATGGACGTCAGTGGGACGCCGGTGCAGGAGCAGCCGCGGATCCACTTCGACGTCGAGGCCGACCAGGGTGATCTCGGCGCCGAGGTCGACCGGCTGCTGTCGCTGGGAGCGCGGCGGGTCGACTGGCCGTACTATCCGGCGCCGGGCGAACGGCACCCGTCCGAGCCGCCGTACGTGGTCCTGGCCGACCCGGAGGGCAACCGGTTCTGCGTGAGCGCCCCGCTGATCAGTAGGTGAGCTCGCGCCGGACCGTCTTCTCGTGCACGGCGAGTTCGGCGTCGATGCGGGCGGCGTCGCCGTCGGTGAGTGTCACCGCGGCGCTCTGCCGGGGGCGCCGTTCGAGCATCGCGACGCGGAACCCGCTGGGCGGGTGCGAGGCGAACAACGAGACCTCCCTGTGGCACGAGATCCGGCGCAGCAACGGCAGACTCTCCCGGAGGTTCGCCCTCGCGGCGCGCGTCGCGTCGTACCAGGCCGCCATGCCGTTGCCGGCGCGGGCTTCGCGGCGCACCACGGTGTCGATCGGCACCAGTGCCACCAGGTGGTTCGCCAGGCCGAGCGCCGCGTCCGTGCCGCCTGCCCGTGCGGCCATCTCGTCGGCCAGGTATTCCGCGCGTTGCGAGTCCCGCTGGCTCGTCCACACGAGCAGCAACTGCAGCGCCCGGGCCACACCGGAGACGATCTTGCCGAACACCCAGGCGAGGATCGAGGCCACGTATTCGATGAACCCGCCGTTGTTCGGCGCCGCGACAGGCTCGAAGAGCCGGGCGATCTCGCCCAGGGTCGACTCGGCGACCTGTGTCAGCGGGCCGCGCCGGATGTCACCGTTCACGAAGTGACCCAGTTCGTGGCCGAGCAGCGCCACCCGTTCCTGCGGTTCGAGGGTCGCCCACAGCGGCAGTCCGAGGCAGAGCACCCGGGTGCGGCGTACGCCGACCGCGGTGGTGAACGCGTTCAGGTCTGATCCGATCATCAGCACCTGCGGTTTCGGCGCCCCGACCGCGACGGCGACGCGTTCGACCAGTTCGTACAGGTGCGGCGCCTGGCCGGGCTCCACGATGACGCCCTGGCCGGCCAGGGCGGACAGCCGCCCCAGGCGCGGCCGCAGCAGGTAGGCCACGCCGAGCAGGACGACGCCAAGCACCGTGAGCAGCCCGAAGAAGTCGGCGAAGAGCATCCAGAGGCCGAGTGCCCCGAGGGCGAACACGCCGAGGAGCAGCACGACCGCCGCCGTCAGGGTGGTCGCCCGGGCCACCGTCATCGTCCGGGGCGACAGCGGCCCGTCGGCGATGCCGGCGAACTGTGCTTCGGTCAGGCGGCTCGCCACCCGGTGCAACCGGCGGTCGACCCATCGCCAGCCGAACAGGACCGGCGTCTCCTGGTCCAGGTTCCAGTCACAGGCCGGGCACCACGGCTGGCGCAGACCGATGGTGACGGTGGCTTCCGTGCATCGCGGGCAGGCGGAGGACGGGATGGCGGGGGTCGCTGTCACGGCCGTGGATCTTGCCTGATCATGGGCTTGTTGATCAAGCCGTCCGGCGCCCCGGCCCGCTGGGAGGGTCGTGCCACACGTAGAGATCAAAACTCACGCGCTAGGTTAACGCTGATGAATGGCGACTGGGCGGCTCGGCTGAAGAACGCGACGAGCCGAGCGACCTTCCCGTACGAGGTCGACGAGCAGCAGGTCGGCCCACCGGCGCCGGACCTCGACCGGACCATGCCGTGGATGCCGGACGATCTGATCACCCTCTTCCGCGAGGTCGGCCCGATCTCCCTGCCGGACATCGGCAACGGCTACTTCCTCTACCCGCCGACGCCCGTCGACCGGCCGGACCGGCTCGACGACGCGGAGATCGTCGTCTTCGGCAGCAACGGCGGCGGCGACCAGTACGTCCGCACCCTCGCCGACGGCCGCGTCCTCCGGCTGCAGGGTCTCGCGTACATCGATGGGGTTTTTGTCTCGAACGACGTCGGCGCCGAACGAGTGGGCGACGACCTGGCGTATTTCCTGGACCGGCTGGTGGTGGCGGTGGAGGCGTTCGCCGACCACGGCCACGTCACCGATCTCTGACCCCGGGTTGACCGTCGTGTTCGGGGCCGGATAGGTTCGCGAGACAACCGAAAACTTCGCCGCTGCAACCGTCGCGGGAGAGTCCCCACCCTGGTGGCGGGGCGCCGAAGGAGCAACTTCTCCCTCAGAATCTCTCAGGCTCAGGTACCGCGACCGGTCAGGCGACTCTGGAAAGTCGGTCCGCCGCCAGCGGTCCGCGCCCACGGTGCAAACCGCCTCGGCGGTGAACCTCTCAGGCCCCATGACAGAGCGAGGGAGGCCCACCCGCTACCACAGGAGCCTCCTTCGTGAGACGCACCGCGCTGTTCGACGTCCATTCCCGCCTGGGCGCGTCCTTCACCGATTTCGCCGGCTGGTCGATGCCGCTGCGCTACGGCAGTGATCTGGCCGAGCATCACACGGTCCGGGACGGCGCGGGCCTGTTCGATCTGAGCCACATGGGCCGGATCCGGGTGTCCGGCGATCCCGCCTTCCTGGACTGGGCTCTGGTCGGCCGGATGTCGGCGGTGAAGGTGGGTCGCGCCAAGTACACGATGCTGTGCCACACCAACGGCGGGGTTCTCGACGATCTGGTGGTCTACCGGCTGGCCGAGCGGGAGTTCCTGGTGGTGGCGAACGCCGCCAACGCCGCGGTGGTGCGGGCCATGCTGGGCGAGCATGCCAACGGGTACGACGTACGCGTCGACGAACAGCCCGGCGTCCTGATCGCGGTGCAGGGCCCGATGTCGCTGGACGTGCTCGGCACCGGCGCTGACCTGCCCTACTACGGCATCCGCCCGGACCGGCTGGACGGCCGGGAGGTGCTGCTGGCCCGTACCGGCTACACCGGCGAGGACGGTTTCGAGATCTACTGCTCGGCCGGCGACGCCCCGGCGATCTGGGAGTGGGCGGCCGCGCGTGGTGCCCGTCCTTGTGGGCTGGCCTGCCGGGACACGTTGCGCCTGGAGGCCGGGATGCCCCTGTACGGCCACGAGCTGTCGGTGCGCTCGACCCCGTTCCATGCCGGGCTGGGCCGGGTGGTGGCCCTGGACAAGACGGACTTCGTGGGCGCCGCGGCGTTGCGGTCGGTGGCCGCCGCGGGTCCGGGGACGCTGCTCGCCGGGCTGGTGACGGAGGGCCGCCGGGCGCCCCGGGCCGGTTACCGGGTGCTGCACGAGGGCACGGATGTGGGTGTGGTGACCAGTGGCGCCCTCTCCCCCACGCTCGGCCATCCGGTGGCGATGGCCCAGGTGGCGGCCGCTCTGGCCGTACCGGGAACGAAACTCGCCGTCGACATCCGCGGCACCCGGGTGGACGCCGAGGTCGTCGCCCTGCCCTTCTACCGTCGTACCCGCTGAGGAGCCGACCGTCAGCTTCTCGGCCCTGAAGGACCGAGCTCGCGTCAGCGAGTTCGGTGTGGAGGGGACGGCTGACCAGCCCGAGACACCTTGAAGGAGGTGACTACGTTGCACATGAGACAGTCGACCCACTCCGGCGTGCTTCCTCAGCGCCGGACTCTGGAATCCGTGTCAGCAGACAAGCCGACGAGAGCGCACGAAACGGGACACGGACACCGCGACCCTGTCGCGGTACCTGGTGTGCGACATGGGCGAGGGGAGACCACTGCCCCGCATGCGGGGCAGTGGCGTCACCCGGGCGGGCAACCGTCCGGAGGCCGGGGCCGTGAGACCCCACCAACCCATCATCCGGTCGTGCTCGTCCTCGACAAGCACGGCCGGCCACTACAACCGTGCACCCCCGCCCGTGCCCGCAAACTGCTCGCCGCCGGCCGCGCCGTCGTGCACCGGCACACCCCGTTCGTCATCCGCCTCAAAGACCGCACCGTGCAAGACTCTGAGATCCAGGGGGTCGAGGTCGGTGTGGACCCGGGGTCGAAGGCGACCGGCGTCGCCGTGTTCACCACGCGGGCCGGCGCCCGTACCGGGCTGCTCGCCATCGAAATCCGGCACCGGGGCGGGCAGATCCGCGACAAGCTGACCGCCCGGGCCGCGCTGCGCCGCGGCCGCCGGTCACGCAACCTGCGCTACCGGGCACCACGGTTCAACAACCGCGCCCGGCCGCAAGGCTGGCTCGCCCCGTCGCTGCGGCACCGGGTCGACACCACGATGTCGTGGGTTGACCGGCTGCGCCGGTGGACGCCGGTCACACAGGTGCACGTCGAGACGGTTGCGTTCGACACCCAGCTGCTGCAGAACCCCACCATTCAAAGTACGGAATATCAGGCCGGCGAACTCGCCGGGTACGAGGTCCGCGAGTACCTGCTCGAGAAATGGAAACGCCGCTGCGCCTACTGCAACGCCACGGGGATACCGCTCAACATCGACCACATCCACCCCAGAGCGCGAGGCGGCTCCGACCGGATCGCGAACCTCACCCTGGCATGCGTCCCCTGCAACCAGGCCAAAGGCTCCACACCGGTGGACGTGTTCCTCACCGACCGGCCCGCCGTGCTCGCCCGGATCCTGCGCCAGGCGAAGACACCGCTGCGCGACGCCGCCGCGGCGAGTTCGACCCGGTGGGCGTTGTGGCGGGCGCTGACCGGCACCGGCCTGCCGGTGCAGGTTGCTACCGGCGGCCGCACGAAATGGAACCGGCACCGCACCGGCGCACCGAAAACCCACACCCTCGACGCCCTGCACACCGGCGCGCTCGACACCGTCGTCCGCTGGCCGAACACGACGCTGGTCGCGACGTCAACGGGCCGGGGCAGCTACGCCCGCACCCGCAGCAACAGGTACGGCTTCCCCCGCCTACACCTACCCAGGAAGAAACAGGTCCACGGCTTCGCCACCGGCGACCTCGTCCACGCCGTCGTCCCGACCGGTGTCAAACGGGGCACGCACACCGGCCGGGTCGCCGTACGCACCACCGGCAAGTTCAACATCCGCACCACAACCAGACTGGTCCAAGGAATCCACCACCGGCACATCCGGCTACTGCAACGCGCTGACGGCTGGGCCTACACCCGCCAACCCGAAGGACAACCAACCCATGCCTGACATAAACCCGCCGGGCCGTACCGGGCCTTCTCCTGGTCTGGAAGGACCGGGTTTCCGCCCTAATGACGCGATGATCCCCGAGAACCTGCGCTACAGCCGTGACCACGAGTGGCTGACCGAGGGCTCGCCGGCGACGGTCGGTGTGACGGCGTTCGCCGCCGATGCGCTCGGCGATGTCGTGTTCGTGGAGCTTCCGGAGCCGGGCACGCTGGTCAAGGCCGGTGACCCGTGCGGTGAGATCGAGTCGACGAAGTCGGTGAGCGAGGTCTACGCCCCCGCCGACGGTGAGATCGTCGAGGTCAACGTCACCCTGAGCGACGAGCCAGGCTTGATCAACACCGATCCGTACGGCGCGGGCTGGCTCTTCAAGCTCCGCGTGACCGGCGATGCGGACCTGCTGGACGCGGCCGGCTACACCGCCCTGGTGTCATGACGGTCTCGGTCTTCGACCTGTTCTCCGTCGGGATCGGCCCGTCCAGTTCGCACACGGTCGGGCCGATGCGGGCGGCGCGCATGTTCGCCGCACATCTGGCCGGTGTCGACCACGTGACGCGGGTGCGGGCCGAGCTGTTCGGCTCGCTGGGCGCCACCGGTCACGGGCACGGCACGCCGAAGGCGGTGCTGCTGGGGCTCACCGGCGCCGATCCGGAGACGGTCGACGTGACGACCGCCGACGAGCGGGCCGCCCGCATCCACGCCGAGGGGCGGCTGCCGCTGCCGCACGGTCCGGCGGTGGAGGTGGATCTGGTGCTGCACCGGCGGCGGACGCTGCCGGAGCATCCCAACGGGATGACGTTCGCCGCCTTCGGCGCCGACGGCACGGAGCTGCTGGCCAAGACCTATTTCTCGGTCGGCGGCGGCTTCGTGATCCCGCAAAACCCTGCCGGCGTACGGGAGACGCGCGCGCGTGCGGCGTACGCGGAAGTCCCGTACCCCTTCTCGTCGGGTGCGGAACTGTTGTCGCTCACCCGGGCCACCGGTTTGTCGATCGCCCGGTTGATGCTGGCGAACGAGGCCGTCGCGCGGCCGGAGGCCGAGGTCCGCGCCGGGCTGCTGAGCATCTGGCAGGTGATGCGCGAATGTGTGGCGGCCGGCCTGGACGCCGAGGGTGTGCTGCCGGGCAGTTTGAAGGTGCGCCGCCGGGCGGCCGGGATCGCCCGGCAGCTACGGGCGTCGGGTCACCGTGACGAGCTGGCGATGGAGTGGCTGACCGTCTACGCGATGGCGGTGAACGAGGAGAACGCGGCCGGCGGCCGGGTGGTGACCGCGCCGACGAACGGTGCGGCCGGGATCATTCCGGCGGTGCTGCACTACTCGGGTGCGCAGGGCGATGACGTGGTGCGGTTCCTGTTGACGGCGGGTGCGATCGGCCTGCTGTTCAAGGAGAACGCGTCGATCTCGGGCGCCGAGGTGGGCTGTCAGGGCGAGGTGGGCTCGGCGTGCGCGATGGCCGCGGCCGGCCTGGCCGAGGTGCTCGGCGGCACCCCGGAGCAGGTGGAGAACGCCGCCGAGATCGGCATGGAACACAACCTGGGCCTCACCTGCGACCCGGTCGGCGGCCTCGTGCAGATCCCGTGCATCGAGCGCAACGGCATGGCCGCGGTCAAGGCGGTCACCGCCGCCAGGATGGCGCTGCGCGGCGACGGCCGCCACCACGTCTCCCTCGACAAGGTCATCAAGACCATGAAGGAGACCGGCGCCGACATGAAGATCAAGTACAAGGAGACGGCCCGCGGCGGTCTGGCCGTCAACGTCATCGAGTGCTGAGCCGTAGGATCGCCTTTCATGGCAGAGCAAACTCAGACTCTGAGGTTCCAGGGCGCGGTGAACCTGCTGGTCCGCGGCCTGCTGCGGCTCCCGCTGGTGTCCCGCGGCATCGGCCGGCGGCTGATCACGCTGTATGTGGTCGGCCGCCGGTCGGGTAAGCGGTACACGGTTCCGGTCGCCTACACGTGGCATGGGAACGAGATCCTGATCGGCACGCCGTTCGCGTGGGCGCGCAATCTACGGACCGGCTCACCGGTCGACGTCCGCTACCTGGGCCGGCGCCGGACCGCCGACGTCCGGGTGGAGACCGGTGAGTCCGAGGTGGTCGCCGCATACGAGGTGATCGCCCGGGACAACCGGAACTTCGCCGGCTTCAACAACATCGGGTACGCGGCGGACGGCACTCCGAACGCCGAGGACCTGCACCGATGCTGGACCCAGGGAGCACGCGTCATCTATCTCTCCATCAGTCCTTCGTAATTCCGGCGGCCGCTACCTCGCAGGTGGGAGACGGACGGCCGGTGCGATTTCCCGGCCGGGGATGCCTCATTCTGTTCGATGTCCGTTGAAATTGGCCGCAGATGGACTTCTCGTGATGGGAGATCGATGTCGACGGTGATGGTTGTCGATGACGACCCGACCTGCCGGGACTTCCTGCGCACCTTGCTGGGTTACCGGGGGCATGAGACCTGTGAGGCCGCTGACGGCGGCACCGCGTTGTCGCTGGCACGCCGGCGCCCACCGGATGCGGTGATCACCGATGTCATGATGCCGCATCTCGACGGCTACGAACTGGCTCGCCTGCTGCGCATCCAGCCGGCGACCCGGCACATTCCGATCGTTTTCAGCACCGCGCACTACGGCCACGACGAGATCGAGCCGATGGCCCGTGCCTGCGGGGTTCGGGATGTCATCTTCAAACCGGCGCAACCGGGCATGGTCCTGGCCACGATCGATGCCCTCCTGGGTTCCGGGAGCGTCGCGGAGCAGACGGTCGGGCTCGCCGGATCGGTCGATGCGGCCGCGGGCGTGCCGCTGGGCCGGCAACCCGTGCTCCCGGCCGACGACCTGATGGACCTGTGGCTGAACCTGGCCACGGACTGCGCCGACCGATTGGCCGAGACTCATCAGCTCACCCGTTCCGGCCTGTGGGACCTCGACCTGGATTCCGGCATGATCGTGCTGTCCACCGGGTTGTGCGACCTGCTCCGGCTTCCGTCCGCCGGGGTGCGCCTCGAACAGTTGCGGCAGCGTGTGCATCCGGACGATCTGGCCAGGCTGCTGACCGTCGCCGGGAAGGTGTGGCGTACGGGTGAACCCGACCGGACCGAGATACGCGTCGCGGCCATGGACGGCGTCGTCCATGAACTGATCGTGTCGTGCCGGGCGACGACGCCGGGGCGGCGGGCCGGACAGGCGCCGCGGACCATGCGGGGAGTCGCCCAGGATGTCACCCAGATCCGCCATGCTCAGCGTGCCAGCCAGCAGGCGCAGACGCAGTGGCATGCGGAGCGCCGCGCCGCCGACTCGTTCCACCGGGCCGTGTTGCCCAGGGAACTGCCCACGGTGACAGGTGTGGAGGTGGGGGCGATCTATCTGGCCGCCCCCGAACGGCTGGACATCGGCACCGGCTGGTACGACGTCCAGCAGGTTCACGGCGGCCGGATCCTGCTGTCGGTCGGTGAGGTGGCCGGCCACGACCAGCCGGCCGCGGCGGCGATCGCCTCGATTCTGGCGGCGCTGCGGGCGTACTCCCACGAGGATCCCGATCCGGGCCGCGTGCTGACCCGGCTCAACCGGCTGCTGACCGCCAGCCTTCCGGGCGACACGTTCGCCACCGCCGTCGTCGCGATCTACGATCCCGAAACCGGCTGTCTGTGTCTGGCGAACGCCGGTCACCCCGTACCCCTGCTGCTTCTGCCCGGCGGAGCCGGTGATCCGGGGGTTGTCCCGCTGCGGCGGGAAGACCCGGCGCTGGGCGTCTTTCCGGACGCCGAGTTCTCCGGCCAGTACCTGGCCATGCCTACGGGTGCGGTGCTGTGCGCCTACACCGACGGTTTGATCGACCGTCCCGGCGGTCCGCAGGCGTCCGATGCGCGACGGCTGCCGCAGGTCGCCGCGCAGGCGTTCGGTGAACTGGAGGCCGACCACTCGCGGCAGCTGCCGGACGCCCAGGAGCTGGCCGAGCGGATCGTCCGGGAGATGCTCGAGGGCGACTCCCCCGACGACGACGTCTGCCTCGCCGTCCTCTGGGTGTCCGCTTAGGCCGCCGGGCGACAGGTCAGCGCCGGCCCGCTCCGAGCGAGTGATCCACGAGCCGGAGCAGGTCCTCGATGTCGTACGGCTTGGTCAGGCAGCACAGCGCGCCCTGGGCCAGGACCCGTTCGTGGACGGCGTCGTCGGTCTCGCCGCTGACCACGATCACCGGAATGGCCCGGGTGGCCGGTTCGGCCCGGAGCTGGGTGAGCACCTGTTCCCCGCTGATGTCGGGCAGGGTGAGGTCGAGCAGCACCAGGTCCGGGTGAAGCCGGGCGGCGCTGTCGAGTCCGGACCGGCCGTCCGGCGCGGAGTCGAACACCACGTCCGGGCGGCTGCTGAGGATGCGTTCGACGAGGATGGTGTTGATGGCGCTGTCCTCGATGTAGAGCACGGTTCCCGCCACCGTGGCGGCCTCGGCACTCTGGGGCTGGTCGGCTGACACCGGACACCTCAATTCGTGGTGGTCGAAGTGGTACGGGCGTCCAGCACGGCGCGGACCTTCTGGGTGATCCCGGTGGCCGTGTAGGGCTTTTCCAGGAAGGCGACGGTCGGGTCGTCCTGGTTGAGGACGAGCACGCCGCGGGTGTGCGCGGACGTGAAGATCACTGGTAGGCCCGGCCGCATGGCGGTGATCCGGTCGGCCAGTTGCCGGCCGTTCATGCCCGGCATGATGACGTCGGTGACCAGCAGGCTGATGTCCGGGTTCCCGCGAACGATCTTGAGGGCCTGACGGCCGTCGGCGCCGGACAGGACGTGATATCCCGCGGTCCGCAGAATCCGTTCGGTGAGCATCCGTACGGCGGGATCGTCCTCGATGAACAGGATCGTCTCGGTCCCGGTCGCCAGCTCCTGCGGCATTGGCTGGGCGGGGATGTCGACGGGCGGCGCCGTGGTGATCGGCAGGTGCACCTCGACGACGGTGCCCCGTCCCGGTGCCGAGTCGACCCGGATGTGCCCGTCGGCCTGGGCCACTATGCCGTACACGGTGGACATTCCCAGGCCCGTGCCTTTGCCCTGCTCCTTGGTGGTGAAGAACGGTTCGAAGATCCGGGCGGCCACCTCGGCGGACATGCCGTCACCGGTGTCGGCGACGGTGATCAGAGCGTAGTCCCCGGGTTGCCCGCCCAGCTGGATGGCCAGCTCGTGACCGACGTCGACGTGGTCGGTGGCGATGGTCAGGATACCGCCGCCCGGCATCGCGTCACGGGCGTTGACGGCCAGGTTGACGATCACCTGCTCCAGCTGACCGGGATCGGCTCGTACCGGCAACGACGGCACCGCGGTCGTCACCACCAGCTCGATGTCCTCGCGGATGAGCCGGTGCAACATCTCCTCGAGGCCGGTGACCAGGCCCACCACGTTCACCACCCGTACCTCGGTGGCCTGGGTCTGGGAGAAGGCCAGCAACTGCCGGGTCAGCGCCCCGGCCCGGGTCGCCGCCTCCCGGATCATGGTGAGGTCGCGGGAGGACGCCTCGTCGGCCCGGGCCATCAGCAGGGCCGCGTAGCCGTCGATGACGGTCAGCAGGTTGTTGAAGTCGTGCGCCACCCCGCCGGCGAGCTGGCCCACCGCGTCCAGCTTCTGCGCCTGGCGCAGCTGTGCCTCGACGTTCTTCTGCTCGGTCACGTCAGCGACCATGGCGAGGACACCGTGGTCGCCGGCCCGCGCGGTCAACGCGATCTGCGCCCACATCACCCGGCCGCCGTCGCGGAGCAGCCCGACCTCGAGCCGGCGGGTTCCGCCTTCCAGGGCCCCGGCCAGCTCCCGCTCGGCAACCTGCCGGTCCGCCTCGGCCACCAGCTCCAGCACCGTCGTTCCCGGCAGCCCGGCGGCCGGCCGGCCCAGCATCTCGGCGAACCGGCTGTTGGCGTACCCGATCCGTCCGTCGCCGTCGAGAAGCAGCACACCTTCGCTGGTGGTCTCCACGATGCCGCGGTAGCGCTCCTCGCTGGCACGCAGCGTCGCCTCCGTGGCCTGCCGCAGCCGTAGGTCCTCGAACACGGCGGCGCCGCGCACCAGCGCCGGGAACCGGCCGCGCAACGTCCAGTACCACACCGCGACCGCGGCGGTCGCGAGGTCCCAGCCGACGTTGAAACTCGATCCGAACGCATGGCGCATGGCGATCCCCGAATGCATTCCCCAGCCGAAATAGGGAAGCACGAGGTGCACCGTATGTGAGCCGTGGTGCACGGCACAGCTGAAGAAGATCGCCGCGGTCGCCAGGCCGAGCGGATTTCTGCGCCATTGCCGTGCGCGCCACAATCCTCGCCCGATAGCAAGGGAGATCGCCAGATAGGCCACGAGAATAATCGCGTTGGCCAAAGCGGCCAGTTGCCAGGGCTCCACGGTTCACACACCATCCGGCCACGTCGATCGGCCAAGGCCAAACCATATCCACAGGCGAGCGCGACCGGCTATCGCTCGATCGGGGTACGCCCGTCTCCGGCGATCGTCAGGTCTCCACCGGGCGGGACAGGGCGTTGATCAGGTCCAGCAGCTGCCGGGCGCTCTGCTGCACGAGTTCGAGCTGGCGTTCCTGTTCGTCGTTGAGCGGTCCGGGCAGGCGCAGCAGCAGCGTTCCGGTGAAGCCGATGACGGCCTGCAAGGGGGTACGCAGCTCGTGGCTGGTGCCGGCGGGCAGCAGGACCCGGGTGTGGTTCGCCTTCTCCGGCTCGGCGGGCGGCACGGACAGCCGGCGAGCCCCTCGAACGTCACGGGAGATGGCGGCGACACCGACGATCCTGCCGGTGTCGTCGGCGATGGGCGAGACACTCAGACGGACGGTGACGGTGCTTCCGTCGCGGTGGATCCGCTCGGTCACGTACTGGTCGAGCTGCTCGCCGCCGGCGACCTGGCGGAGAACCGCCGCCTCGCGGGCCCAGCACCAGCGCGGATAGAGCTTCTCGGCACGCCTGCCGATGATCTCTTCGGCGTGGTAGCCGTAGAGCCGTTCGGCCGCCCGGTTCCAGGCGGTCACCACACCGTCGAGCGTCCCGCCGACAATCGCATCGTGCGACGAACGCACGATATCCGCGAGTCGGACGTCCTCTTCGTCGACCGGCTTTTCCCGGCCCGCGGGCCGGCCGAAATCTTCGTCGGGAGTGGTCATAAAGGAATCCGCCAGAGGCGTTCTCGTGGCAGGGCCGGTGGAATGACCATGCAACAACACCTTCCGCTGAGTTAACCGACAATTCTCGGCGAATACGCTAGTCCTCCAGCTTTCATCGGCACAAGCTCCGCCAAGATCACCTCAATATCAGGTGAATGCCGGACCCGAGATGGTTGACGACATCGGCCAGGTCGGGTTCGCCGATCAGCAGCCGGGCGGCGAGCTCGGCGCCGGTCGTCTCCAGGGGTTGTGCGCGGCTCCAGCGCCACACCGATGCGAGGTCATCGCCGGCGCACTGCCAGCGGCTGGTGGCGTCCATCTGCCGAACGGCGTCGACCTCGGCAGGCGGTAGCGACAGGATCGTGTCGATGGGCCCGAACCGGCCGGCCCGGTAGCGGTCACCGTCCTCGCGGACCAGGATGCCGGCGGCCCGCATGAACGGGAGCACGTCCCGCTTCCGGCGCACCGGCGGCACGCCGAGCTGGGCGGCGTAGGCGTCGATCTTCGCGCCGGCGGGCAGCGGGTCGTCCATCCAGCCCGGTGGGAACAGGTGCGGCACCACGTGCCAGGCCTGCACCTGCTCGGCGGTGACCGGCCCGCCGTGCGCCTCGGCCGCGTTGATCACGACATAGACCACGGACATCACGTCGTACGGCAGCATGGCGTGCCAGCCGCTGTTGCGGGGCCCGATCGCCGGGGTGCTGCGGGCCAGCCAGACCGGGGGTTCGACGTTCTTGTCCGGCCAGAACCCGATCCGCCAGTCGTACCGGTGCTCGCCGGCGGTGTGGGCGGGCCGGCGGCGCACCCGGACGCGGAACCACTCCTCGTACCCGATCTCGAAGTCGACGGGCCCGACGCCGCCGGTCAGGGTGGTCAGCGACAGCCCACCGGAGCTGGACCGGTAGGGCGTCTCCATGGCGTCCGCCCAGTCGGCGTGGTCCTGGGGTGGGGCGGTGTCGTGCAGTTCGAGGACCACGCGGTGGACCCCGTCGCCGGAGGCCTGCCCGGTGAGCCAGCCGCCCCCGGCGCCGGCGAGGGTGCCGGCCGGCTCGTCGCCCCGATCCCGGTGCTGCGGAAGGTCCGGTTCCTCGTCGCTCCACTCGATGCTGGTGTCGCGCAGCACGAGAAGGCTGTACTCCGGCAGGTAGTCATCCTGTTCGAACACCCGTACAACGGCCACGACCCGGCAACTTACCCGAACCCCCCGTCCCCCGCTGACCCGTGATCGGAACCTGGCGATCTTGGACGCTTTCCCCCCGATTCGGGTGGCGAGCCGCCCATGCTCGTGCCTCCAGCCGCCCGGATCTCGCCTGTTGTGCCGCGGCTGCCGGAGGTACATCGGGAGGCGGGGCATCCGGCGCGGCCGCGGGAGACGGCGGTGCCGGGCGGTCAGCGGGTGACGATGCGGAAGACCGGGAAGCCGGGGGCGGCGGCCGCGATGTCGGCCTCGGGTGAGTCGGCTTTCAGACCGTCGAAGAAGGCGCCCGTCTCCCACGCCCACTTGCGCAGGTAGAGGCGGATCAGCGGCGGCTTGGCGGCATCCTCGACCTCGACCGCGGTGAACGCTTCGGTGCGGCGGCCGAGGCGGAGCTCACCTTCTCCGGCGGCGCGCAGGTTGCGTACCCATTGGGTGTGTCCTCGCGGCGCGAGCAGATAGCGCTCGCCCTCGTGGGTGAAGAGGTTGACCACCGTCGTGCGAACCTCGCCGCTCTTGCGGCCCCGGACGGCCAGGACGCGGCTGCCGAGCAGGCTGATCCCCCGGGCGGTGAGCCACTTGGCGAGGTCGTTGAACAGGTTGCTGGCGCTGTTGGCTGCCAGGTATCGCATGACGCCTCCCGGATCCATGAGAGCACTGCTCTCTCCTGAGAACAGTGAACGGCAGACACTCGCTCACTGTCAAGAGCAGTGCTCTCATATAGGAGCATCAGACACCGCCGGAGTTCCGGGGGACGACGCGGTCCACTCAGACCGCGGTTCCGGGCGGCGATTTCAGCAACGACGCCACCTCGGGCGGGTAACCGCCACGACCGGCCCGCTTCGCGGACACGGCAAGACGTACCAGATCAATGTTGACGCCGGCGGCTCCACTCGGGTCATGCACTTTCAGATGTACGTCCAGATTGACGGAAGCCTCGCCCCACCCTTGCGCCTCAATGTTGATGTGAGCAACCTTCTGGGACCCGAGGTGCGGCAGGTAGCCCAGCGGCGCCATCTCCACCCGGTCCGATCCGAGGGCGTTGAGTTTCGACTGCTTCTTCGTGGTGGGGTTCTCGACGAGGTTGCGGAAGTCCTCCGTACCGCCGAGGTTGACCTGATAGGAGCTGATCAGGGTGAGCCCGCGCTCCTCCAGCAGCCGCAGCAACGCCCGGTGCACCACCGATGACCCGAACTGGCTGGCCAGGTCGTCCCCGATCAGCGGAAGCCCGGCCGCCTCGAACCGCCCGAGCAGCTCCGGATCCCGCGCGACCGGGTCAGCGGTGGTGTTGATGAACGCGGCACCCGCCCGCAGCGCGGCCTCGGCGTAGGCGAGCGCCGTCCCGGGCCGTCCACTGGGCGCCGAGTAGAGCACCACCTCGACCCCGTCGAGGGCCGCGGCGACGTCCCCGATCCCGGCCGCGCCGTCCAGTCCTCGCCGCACCGCCACTCCGGACGGAGCGAGACCCGCCTCCAGCGGCCCGAAGTTGTTGGGCGGCAGGAAGATCGCCTCATGCAGGTCGCGGCCCACCTTCGCCTCCGACATCGCGAAGGCCGCGACGATGTCGATGTCACCGACGCCGAAGCCGCCGATCTCCGGCTGCCGGACTCCGACCAGTGTCCCGGTATGCCGGTGCAGGCTGATCCCCTGCACGAGCGCCGACGTGTTGTTCCCGACCCCGACGACGGCCAGTCTGATGTTCTCGATCATGGACGCGACGGTACACACGCCCATCGACCAAGGTCTTGATCAAGTAGCCTGTCCCGGTCCTGTTCCGTCCACACGGGAGTGCCGCATGGAAACCGACGAAGCCACCCGGCACCGGTGTTCGCCCCGCCCGCCGGCGCGACAGGGGCACGGTTTCACGATGGTCTGCGTCGGATGCGGACAGGAACTGAGCGCGGACAGCTCGTACCCGATGTCGGGCGAGCCCGGCTGGATCGGTCCTTTTCTGCACGCCGTCGCCGCCCGGACCCACGAGGCGACAGCCGCCTGGCTGGCCGATCCCGGTGAAGCCACCGACGACAGCGTGCGCCGTCTGATCGCCGAGACCGACCGCCTGCTGACCGGCGCGGCCGATGAACGTGAGGTGCTCACCCTCTACCGGTGGCTGCGCGATGCGGCCCGGGGCACCGGCCTGCTCACCCGGCTCGACGCGGTGCCCGGCCACGACGCGCTGGCGAACCTGCACCCCGTGGAGGGCGGGATCGTCTATCGGGAGCCTGCGCCGCCGCAGCCGGGATCCTACGGATCGCCGGTCATGGACGTCGGGTTGGCGGCCGCCGAAATCCTCGGTGGCGGAATCGCTGGGAACGCCGCGTACGAAATGCTCAAGGCCTCGGTGTTCAGCTTCTGGAAGCGGGACAGGCCGGCAGCCGAGCAGCCGCCCCCGCCGCTGTCCCGGCGCGAGGCGCTGGCCATGGCGGTCACCCTGATCGACACCGAGTGGCCGGAACTGGCCGAACCTGCACCGCCGCCGATCGTCCGCGCCGAGGAACGCACCGAGTCCGGCATCTGGCGTTTCGTGCTGGACCATCCGGGCCAGGTCTTCACCGTGCTGGTGCCGGCGGGCCGCCCCGCCCCGTCCCACTTGACGGTCAGCCGCAACGTGGGATGAATCCGATCGCGCTCACCGATTGAGATACCCGATGGCCAGAACCGCCGCAGCGACGGCGAACGTGAGATTGGCGGCCACCCCGGAACTGATCAGGAACGCCTTCGCCATAATCCGGTAGACGGCTTTCAGGACCATGACAACCATGAAGATCATAAACAGCAGCGTGGCGGCGGCGAGCAGCGCTGCCAGGAACTCGGCGGAATAGGCCGCCTGCCCGGCCGGAGTCAGTGCCGACAGTGTTGGAACAGCGCCCAGAGTTCCCATGTTCCGCCCTCTCCCCAGGAGGCAGCCCGTGATGCTGCTTCGCGTTGAGAATGCCATTGGGTGACCGATAGGCGAAAGATTGGAATTGCGGCAGGAATATCCAGTCGCATCACACGACTTCCAGCAGACTTCACCCGTGACCGACGACAATCAAACACATTTCATGACGTCATCAATCATCTTCCACATCACATACCCGAAACTCCTCGACCAAGGCGGCCTCCAACCATTTCTACTGGAATTACAGCCGCCCTCGGTGAAAATCCGGAGATCTTGATGACCTCATAGATCCTTGAAGAAGATCAGGCAACGGTCCGGCTCGGACCACGAACTCCCGTCCTCCCGGTAGTGAACCTTGATGGTCGGGACCGAGCCACACCGCCAGGAGCGGTAACCAAGCCGCTGGTAGAGACGTGCGGCGCCGGCATTGCCGAGGTCGACTCCGAGAACGATCTGCCGAAAGCCGTCCTGCGCGACCCTATGCTCGATCTCCCGGATGATCCACGTTCCGATTCCGTGGTTGCGTAATTGCTCGGGCACTTCGAGGTGGGTGAGCAGACGAGCATAATCGGGTGGGAAACCCGCGCGCAACCGCGCCTCATCGACGCCGACCGGACCGATCGTCACCGTGCCGAGGAAGTCCTCACCTCTCCTGGCCAGGAACACCTCGTTGCCCTGAGGATCCGGATCGGCCAACTGCTCGGCGAAGTACTGCCGATGGCCGAACACCTTGATGATGGCGTCAAGATCTGACGGTTCGGCCAAGGCCAGATCGACATTCGCGGTCATGACGTGCAACATGTTCGCCAATCTGATCGTCAAACGACCCTGACAGGCTACCGCTCGGTGAAGGCACTCGAGAACAACACGTGATGCGACATACCGATATCGTGCAGGAACTTCTCTGGCCCTGACACAATAGGCACCCAATCCAGATAATCCCGCCATTCCCGCAGGTCGGCCCGCCAAAGCTTGACGAAATCGCGGCAGAACCCATCGGTGATCTCGGCGCTGCGCCCGCGCGCGGCCAGCAGGGAACGGCGCATCCGGGCGCCGTCCGGTCCGGTCCTGTTGATGATCAGATCGATGAACATGCGCCGGCGGAATAGGGCGTAACCCCAGAAGGCGTTGCCCTCGACGTCGAAGCGATCGGCGCCGTCGAGCAGGTAGAACAACCCTTCGGCGAGGGTGTCGCCGAGTTCCTCGGAGACGGCGCGGGCGGGGTTGCTGAACGGGTCGTAGGTGCGCTGCCGCATCGTTCCGGCGCGGGCGGCGGTGAACCGCACCCCGTCGCCGAGCAGGAAGAACCAGTCCTCGTTGTAGATGTTGGGAAAGAACGATCTGGTACGGGCGGGGTCGACGATCATCGCTCCCCCGCCGATGAAAGTGTCCTGCTCGCCGCCGATTGCCCGGTAGGCGTGGCAGACCACCGAGTTGTCGGCGAACCCGTGGTTGGCCAGCCCTACGGCGCGATACCGGTCGACCAGCCCGGCGACCCGGTGCAGTTGTCTCGGCTCGTCGATGTGGATGTCGTCGTCGAGGAAGAGAACCCGCCGCCAGCTCGATCCGCGGGCGAGCACCAGCCCGAGGTTGCGTTTGAGGCTCAGATCGCTGGTACTGGCGAACCCGCCGACCCGCAGGTGGCGGTCGGTGGCGAAGGTCGGCAACCTTTTGGCGAATGTAGGGTCGACGTCCATCGCCATGAGCGCGGCGCCCTCGTGCTGGGCGATCCGCCACGCCTGTTCGGCGGAGGCGTCCCGGCTGCACAGGACGACGACCGGACAATCGATCTTCCGGCCCACCTGGATGACGTGCTGTAACGCGTCGCTCTTCGAGACGGTCGGCACAATGATGGCGTCCAGCCCACCGGCGGGCGGGTCGTCTGGGATCTCCTCGTCGTCGAGCAGGTTGGCGTGCGACGGGTGGTGCAGCTCCCCGATGTCAGGGAGATCGGGGAGGTTGGTCAAGGTCAGTCCTCTGGCCAGGTGTGCAGGACGGTGCCGGGCGCCGTCCAGTCCGGGGTGGCAGCGACGCCGTTGAGCACCTGAACCCGGAACAGCAGGCTGAACGTGTCGCCGCTGAAGCGCTGTGCCAGTAGGTCGGCGTTCTTCTCCCTGAATACGTCATGCGTAAGGGAACGAACCGCGCCGTAGACTCCACTACCGTACATTCCATTACATACGGTAATGCTCCGTTCTCGGTTCATCGGATTTGGCGCGCGGAAGAAATGCCCGACGTCTTGGACCAAATAACGGGATCCGCCCCGCTCGGTGAACTCCGGGACGAACTTATCACCGCCACTGACCTCGAAGTATCCCCTGCTGGGGTCATTGTCGTCGGAGTGTTGACTCACCGGGACCCCGGTCAGGCGCATGGCATCACTGGTCGCAGCGTTCCAATCGATGCCGCCGAGCAGGACGAGATGCGCCGTCCAGTCGTCCTCAACCACGTCGCGTGCGCTGACGTACCGGACGTCGAGGTCGGGATTCACCGCGCGAAGATATCCGTGCAGCTCGAAGAGAGAGTCGAGATCGGCGAGGCGGGAGAGTTTCGAGCGATCCGGGTCGGCAGGAACCGATCGGTCCTCGCTGCCGGGGTCGGCGCAGATGATGACGATCGGCCCGGCCTCGTAGTGCCACGGCCCTCGCCCGACAATGCTCTGCCGCCTGACCTCGCTGGGGCTGCCGCCGACCGCTTCGGCCCGCAGCGCGAACAGTTCGGCAGCGAGATCCGCACGGATCGCCGCTTCCTCCGTGGTCAGCTCATCCTCGGCGATCAATCGGTACGGCCGTCGCTGGATCGATCGCCGCGTGCAGAAGAAGGTGACGATGGCGTTGAGCCGGTCCTCAGGTGGTGGGCTGGGATTGCCGACCCGCTCCCACGACGAGATCAACTGAATGCTCGCCGGCTTCCGCGCGCTCAGTGCGGCGGCCAGCTCCCCCTGGGTGACCGAGACGTGTGGCCACCAGGACCTGCGCAGGTCACGCAGGCGCTGAGCAAGGACTCGGGCGGGGTCGTCGCCGGCCACGCGAGCACCTCCAGGAGACTCCACTGTGCTGCGCGCGGCGAAATCACGAACCAGTCGGTCGTCACCCCGTCGCGGGCGAACCCAAATGTTGCTTCCTCACCCTCTGACCACACAGAACACCATCGCGCCCGAGAAGTACAGACACCTACAGTCCAAGTTCGGCGCCTACAACTGGAGGATCCTGTAATACCTTCGATGCTGGCGCCGGCATGGTGAAGTTCACCGTGCGGCGCGCCGCTCACCCGTCCGTGACCTGGTGGGCGCTGCCCAGCCATTCGCCGAGGCGACGGCGTAGCCGGCCGCGCCGGCGTAGGCCGGTGGGATGGCCCGCAGCCGGCGGCCGGTGTGGTTGGCGGTCCGCACGAAGAACGGCGTGTCGATCGGCCCGGGCAGCACGAGGCACACGTGGATCCGGCGATTCCCGGCGACCGCCTGCCGCAGGTTGAGCGCCAGGCCCCGGATCGCGAACTTGCTCATCGAGTAGAGCGGCACCATCGGGTTCGGGAACAGTGACAGCAGCGATCCGACCATCACCAACGTGCCGTGGCCCTGGGCCTGGAAGGTGGGGCGCACAGCGTGGTATCGAGGACGTTCGTGTCGATGAGGCGCCGGATCTCGTCCACCGATTCCGAGCCCAGTGGCCCGGCGATGCCGACGGCCACCGCCTCGATCCAGGTGTCGATGCGCCCGTACCGCCGCACCGCCGATGAGGCCAGCCGTTCGACCGCGGCGGATCGGCGATGTCGGTCGGCACCACGGAGTCACGCGATCGATGCCCGGTCATCCCACCTCCCGGGACGCTCGGTGGGACGCGATCAACCGTCTACCCACCGAGGGCGCGTTCACTCACGATCGGGACGTCGACGATTCCGTGGCGGGCCATGATGGCGGCGCGGCGGGTACGGTTCACCGCGCGGACCCGGCCGCGGATGAACAACAGGTCGATCAGCGTCCACACGCCGAGGCCACCGAGGGTGAACAGCATCGCGATCGACCGCCCGGTGTCGCCCAGGTAGAAGCGGTGACCGCCGAAGATCCCCGAGAAGACCCAGATGAGGTACGCCGTGCGCGCGTCTTTGCGCACCGACGCGTACTCGGCCTCAGCCCGTAGGACGCTGATCCGCTCCCACTCGGGCAGGGCTCTCATCGGGTCACCTTAGCGACCCTCACTTTTGCCCTGGTAGGTGTGCGGCGCTTCGGGCGTACCCCGGCTGATGACTCGAAGCCGGCGGCGGTCGTCGCCGGATGGACCACCGCGGGGTGCCCCCGGCAAAGGGCGCCCCGCGGGAAGGAGGGGTCAAGCGGACAGGGCCGGGTAGTCGATGTAGCCGGTGTGGTCGCCGCCGAAGGCCTTGCTGTAGTCCGGGGTGTTGTAGGGGCCGCCGGCCGCGAGCCGCGCCGGCAGGTCCGGGTTGGCGATGAAGAGCCCGCCGTAGGAGAGCAGGTCGGTGGTGCCGTCTTCGATGAGGGCGAGGTCTTCCGGTCCGGTGTACCGCGGGAGGGTGGCCGGGTTGAGGATGAACGTGCCCGGCCACTGCGCGCGCAGCCGCTGGGTGAGTTCGCGGTCGCCGCTCTCGACGAGGTGCAGGTAGGCGAGCCCGAGCGGCGCGAGCTGCCCGACGAGGGCCGGGTAGATCTCGCCGGTGCTGGTCTCGGTGATGTCGTTGTACGGGTTGTTCGGCGACAGCCGGATGCCGAGCTTGTCGGCGCCGATGGCCTCGGCGATCGCGGTGGCCACCTCGACGGCGAACCGGATCCGGCCTTCGGTGGTGCCGCCCCAGCCATCGGTGCGCTGGTTCGCGTTGTCGGACAGGAACTGGTGGACCAGGTAGCCGTTGGCGCCGTGGATCTCCACCCCGTCGAAGCCGGCGGCGATGGCGTTGCGGGCGGCGGAGACGAAGTCGGCGATGGTGCCGGCGATCTCCGCCTCGGTCAGCTCGTGCGGGGTGACGAGGTCCTGCATGCCGTCGTGGGTGTGCAGTTGCCCGGCGGCCCGGACGGCGGACGGCGCCACCGGGATCAGATCGTCCGGAAGCAGGCTGGGATGGCCGATCCGGCCGCTGTGCATGAGCTGCGCGAAGATCACGCCGCCTTCGGCGTGGACGGCGCCGGTGACCGTGCGCCAGGCGGTGACCTGCTCCTGGCTGTGCAGGCCGGGCGTGTCGGTGTAGCCCTGGCCGACGACCGACGGCTGGATGCCTTCGCTGACGATGAGCCCGGCTGTGGCGCGCTGGGCGTAGTAGGTGGCGTTCAGGTCGGTCGGGGAGTTGCCCGGGCCGTGGGCGCGGCTGCGGGTCATCGGCGCCATCACGATGCGGTTGGCCAGCTTGGTGCCGGCGAGGTCGTAGGCGTCGAATGCGTCGGTCATGGGACTGCCTTCCGGGAGAAAGTTCGTGGCGCGAACGAAACTAGTTCGCGGCGCGAATTTTTGCAAGGTAGGATGACGCCTATGACAGCGAGCCCGGGTTTCGGCAACCACCTGGTCTGCCTGTCCACCCTGATCCAGCGGCGGTACGCGCAGATCTGCGCCGAGCACGACCTGACCACCGCGCAGGCCCAGCTGCTCTGCCTCGTGAAGGACCAGCCCCGCGGCATGACCGAGCTGGCCCAGCTGCTCGGCCTGGCCAAACCCGGGCTCAGCGGCCTGATCGACCGCACCGAGCGCCGCGGCCTGGTCCAGCGCACCAGCCAGAACAACGACCGGCGCCTCTGCACCCTGATCAGCACGCCGGAGGGCAAGGAGATCGGCGACGCGCTCTATGCCGACGTCGCCGCCCGGCTGCCGGAGATGTTCGGGCACCTCTCCCCCGCCGACCGGTGCACCCTCGAGAAGCTGGTCGACGCCGCCCTGCACGAGGAGCGATGATCCGGAACCCGGTGCCGCCCGGCCACCACCCCGGCGCGTACGCGGGTCTGTGGGTGTGGGATCTGACCGGTTCCGGCCACCCCGCCACGTTCAGTGAGGTGGCCTGCCGCATCGGTGGATGAGGTCGCGGTAGGTCTCGAAGGCGGCCTTGCGGCGGTAGGTGTCGGTGACCAGGCCCAGGCTGCCGAGGGGTTCGGTGGAGCCGCTGTCGGCGTCACGGAGACCGAACAGCTCGTACACGGTGATGTTGGCCGTTGTCCGCTGGTCCAGGATGGTGTGGATCATCTCGGTGAGGGATTCGCTCTGCGCCTGTTCGCCGCGCGACGGCCCGCTGGGGGAACCGTTCTCGACGATGTGGATCGGGACGCCGGCCGGGATGTGGGCGCGCGGCAGGCAGTCGTCGCGCAGGTGGTGCACGGCGTGGGCGGTGAGTGACGCGACATCACCCGGCCGGCCTTTCGGGGCGACCGGTGAGAAGGCGTCGGGGTAGAGGGCCAGTCCGACGTAGTCGACATGGTCGGCGAACGCGGCGGCCGGTGTCGCGGCCAGGTGGTCCCAGAAGGCGCCGTCACCGCCGAGCCACTCGGGCGGCTCGGCCACCGAGAACCCGACCTCTACGTGGTGCAGTTCCCGCTGGTCGAGAGCGGCCCGCGCGTACGGGATCCCCTGTGTGAGCGCGTCGAGGACCCCGGGCGAGCTGCCGTCGATCAGCGGGATCGGGAAGTTGGGTTCGAGGGTGACCTGCAGATACCGGGTCAGGTGGCCGTAGCGGTCGATGACGGTGTCGAGGAAGGCGAGCCAGCCGTCCAGGTCGGCGGCCGGCGGGAGGTAGCTGGCCACCAGGTCCAGTTCCCGGCCGTTCTCCGCATACCACTGGTCGGGCATGGTCAGCCGGTCGAGTTCCTTCTCGGCGCCGATGGCCGCGACGGTTTCCGGGTCGGGGTCCCTGCCGAGGAAGTGCACGTATTCGCGGATCACCAGCGGCCGGCCGTCGGCGAGTTCGTCGACGAGCGCACCGACGGCTGCCGGGTCGTCCGGGCGCGAGCAGGTCGTTGCGGCCCGGCCGCGCGGGTAGATGCCGAACTTCACGGGCCCTCCTCCGTCGCGGGGGCCGGCCAGGGCAGCCGGCCGGCGCGGATCTCCTCGATCGTGGCGTCGATCCAGGCCAGTTCGGAGCGGGCCTGGTGCAGCGCGTACTCGGCTTCGATCATGTACAGCCGCGGCAGGCCCTGATCGAGCACGCCGGCCAGGTTCTGTTCGTCGGCGGCGGTTCGCTCGCGAAGGCGCTCGGCGCGTTCGGTCAGCGCGTCGGCGGCGCCGTCCGGCCCGAGCGCGCCGAGGTAGGCCACGGCGCCGACGAACGGGGTGAAGTCGCGTCGTGGGTTGCGGATCTGCTCGTCGAGGCGGCGGACGAGTTCGTCGCGGCCGGCGTCGGTCAGTGCGTAGACGGTGCGTTCCGGCCGGTTCCCCTGCCGCAGTCGTGCCGTTTCGGCGACCCAGCCGGCGGTGTTCAGCGCGGCGACGATGTCGTAGACGGAGCCGCGGGTGATCACCGCCGCCTGGGTCTCGCTGCGTCGGCGCAGTTCGCCGAGGACGTCGTAGGGGTGCATCGGCCGTTCCAGGAGCAGTCCCAGGATGGCCAGCACCAGAGGGTTGTCGAGCGCCCGCTTTGGCATAGCCGAAATCTAACAGTCGATTTCGACTATGCCAAGGCGGAGGCCGTCCGGGACGAAGTGGACCGGCCGTACCGGCGCGTCACAGCGTGACCCCGTTCCGTACGTCATAGGTTCGTAGACGCCCGCACATGCCGAGCCGTTCCGTCTCGCTCTGCGGCGTGGTGATCAGTTCAGACTCCCGCAGATGACGGCCGTCGCCGTGCGCGAGGGCGTCGATCACCTCGCCGGTCCGGCGGGTCTGCGCCTCGGCGGTCGACGCCCAGATGTCCCGCCAGCCGCCGGCTTTCGGCCGCACGAGAGCCACCGCGTGGTCGTAGAACTCCTCCAGCGCCGCCGGATCCGCGACCAGCCGCAGGAATCCCCGCACGGCGAGGTCGCGGCGCTCGTCGACCGGCAGCTCCACCGCCGCCCGATAACGATCAGCGTCGGCGACCACGTCGGGCGGGAACGTCATGACCGCGTCCCCGGCCTCCGGCAGTCCCGCGTTCGACATCACCACGACGACCTGGAGGTCACCGTGGTTGACCGCGCGGTGGATCACGCCGGGCGTGAACCACACCACCGACCCGGTCGACAGCGGCGTCCCGCGGTGCCCGGCGGTGTTCAGGGTGTGCAGCTCCCCCGCCCCGCCGATCACCACATACGCCTCGGTCGACGCGAGATGCATGTGCGGGGTGCCGCCGGCCAGCCCGTCCGCGGCGCACGCGCCCGGATAGACCGACAGGCGGGTCACCGAGGTGCCACCAGGGAAAACCCCGTCCATCAGGCCGTTTTTCGGGGCGCGCTGAGCGCTTCGCGGCCCAGTTCGGCGAGGGTACGGGTGCCCGCGTCGCCATGATCACCGGCGGAGACGACGACCGCGTACCGGAAGGAGAGGCTCTTCCCGTCGGGCAGGTCGACCTCCTCGCTGAAGAACGGCGCCGGGTTGAGGCAGGCGAACTCCTCGCTGCGGGTGAACCATTGCGGCGGGTGCTGCGGGTTGCTGGTGTCGTCGACCATCAGCACGGTCGAGGACCGGCCGGACTCGTCGTGCTTCCCGCGGAACGCGAACCAGTCGGCCCGCTTGCCGCGCAGGTCGTCGGCGCCGATGCCGTCCGGGGACTGCACGGTGCCGCCGGTGAAGGAGCGCGGCCCCCGCCAGAACAGTCCCCCGTAGCCGGCGTTCTCCCGGCCCTTGGTGGTCGGCGACCCGAAGGCGAGGGGGCCGCCGGACACGTTGGTCATCCGGGTCTCGAAGACGAGCACCCAGTTCGTGTCGTCGGCGACCGTGGCGATCAGCGCCCGCTGCTCGCTGATCACCGGTTCGCCCTGCTGGGACGTCCAGTCCAGTTCGTGGACCAGGGTGGCGGTGGTGGCGGTGGCGGACAGTTCGGTCATGGCCCGGTGCGCGGCCGTGCCGTTGTTGTCCTTCTGCACGTAGAACCGGCCGTGCACGTAGGTGGGGCCGCCCCAGAAGTTGTGGTCGCCGACGTGTGGCAGCGACCAGGCGATGCCCTTGTGCCAGACGTGGTCGTGCGGGCGGTACAGCGACACCAGATCGCCGGCCAGGGTGCGGATCGGGTGCAGGTAGGGCTTCGGGGATTCCCTCTGCTGGGTGTCGGGCGCGTACACGTACGAGAAAAGGGGTTTGCCGGAAACGGAAACCGTGACCGAGACGCCCAGCGCATGATCGACGGAGATGGTCATGCCGTCGCATGCCCTTTCAACGGTGCCGAATGATTCGCTCGCAAGCTCGCTCATCGGGTGCGCACCGCCTGCCAGGGAGCGCCGGCGCCGTCCATGCGGGCGGCGAACGGGCTGTCCGGGCCGATCTGGCCGGCACGGACCGGGGCGCCGGTGAAGGCGGAGGCGTAGATGGCGGCGACGAATTCCATGGTCCGGCGGGTCTCCTCGATCGTGACCGGTGGTGGGGTGCCGTCGTCGAGCGCGTCCAGAACGGCGGTCAACTGACCGCCGTGGCCACTCTCGACGGTCGACGGCGATTCGGCCCAGCGCGCGGCGACGCCCGTGTGGCCGGGCGCGGGAGTGATCGTCCAGTCGGCGTCGGTGTAGCCGTAGAGGTGCGACAACTCGAGCGTGGCGTGGCTGAAATCGAACCGCAGCGCGGAAACCTGCCGCGGCGAGATCACCGAGTTGACCACCGACGCGACCGTGCCGTCGGCGAACGTGACGAGCGCCATCGACACGTCCTCGGTGTCGACGTCCCGGTCCCGGCGGGCGGCGACCGCGGTGACCTGCTCCCACGGGCCGAGCACCGACAGCAGCAGGTCGAACTGGTGGATGCCGTGGCCCATGGTCGGGCCGCCGCCCTCGGTCTCCCACCGGCCCCGCCACGGCACCTCGAAGTAGGCGGTGTCGCGGAACCAGAGGGTCTCGCAGGTGGCCAGAAGGGGGCGGCCCAGCTCGCCCGCCGCGGCCATCGCCCGCAACCGGACCGCGCCGGCGCCGAACCGGTGCTGGAAGACCGTCGCCACGTGCGCGCCGGACGCCCGGGACGCGTCGGCGAGCGTGTCCAGTTCGGCCAGCGACAGGGTGGGCGGCTTCTCCAGGATCACGTTCACGCCGGCGCGCAGGCACTCCAGGGCGAGCGGTGCGTGCGTGGACGGCGGCGTGCACAGGTGCACGAGATCGACGTCACCGGAGGCGAGCAGGCCGGCCAGGTCGGGTGCGACCGTCGGCGCGTCCCAGGCCTCGGCGAACGCGCGTGCCCGTACCTCGTCGAGGTCGACGACGGCGGTGAGGCGCGCCCGGGCCCGGTGCTCGCTCAGGGCTTGCGCATGGGCGGCGGCGATGGCGCCGGTTCCGACGATGGCCGCGCGATAGCGGGGTTGCGACATGACGTCCTTTCAGCGGTACGCCGTGGTCAGGCGGCGTCGATCTCGGTCCGGAGTTCCTTGATGAAGGAGGCGGCGGCCTGGTCCGGGGTCTGCCGTTCGAACAGCACCTCCTCGGTGTGGCGGTTGATTCACACCGAGGAGGTGCTGTCTCCACCATGGTCGGAAAACGTATTCCAGAGTTTGCGGGCCCGTCACATCGACGGTCAAGTGCTTCCACGAGGTGTCTTCATCGGCCCGGCCGTACCCGGGCGCACCGAGTCGCATAGCGTCACAGCGGCGACGAAGATCGGCGAAGTACGGCCGAAGACGGGGACGAAGATGACCGCTGAACAGTTCACCGAATTGACCACCGAGCGGCTGCGGCTGCGACAGTGGCACCCCGGCGACCTCGATGCCTGGGCGGCGATGAACGCCGACCCACAGGTCCGCGAGTTCTGGCCCGACCTGCTCACCCGAGAGCAGGCCGCCGCCAGCATGGAGTACTTCCGCGGCGAACTCGCCCACCGCGGCTGGGGATGGTGGGCGGTCGAGGTGGCCGCGACCGGCGAGTTCATCGGCATGGCCGGGCTCGATCCGGTCGACGAGGAGGCCCCGGTGAACGGCGTCGAGGCCGGATGGCGATTCGCCCGCTCGGCATGGGGCCGCGGATATGCGACCGAGGCCGCCCGTGCCGTGCTGGCCTACGGGTTCCAGATTCTGCGGTTGCCGGAGATCCTGGCCATCGCGGTGGCCGGAAACGAGCGGTCCCGGGCACTGATGCGCCGGCTCGGGATGACCCACGATCCGGCCGAGGACTTCGAAGACCTGAGCATGCCACCCGGGCCGCTGCGGCACAGCGTCGTCTACCGGATGACCGCCGGCTCTTACCCGATCGACAAGTCGTGAACCTCGAAGGAGTCAACTACCCGCCCATTCATGGGCGGGTAGTTGACTCCTTGTGATTGGCTACCCAGTCGAGGAGCAAGGCGAGGAATCGGTCCGGTTGTTCCAGCGACGGCAGGTGGGCTACGTCCGGCCAGTCGACGCGGCGAACCTGGGTAAGCCCTGCGCACACCCGGTCTGCGGAGTCTCGGGTCGTGGCGAGGTCGTGACCACCAACCAGCACGAGTGTCGGCGCCTTGATCTCGTCCAGCCGATCCAACGCAGGCGGATCCAGCTCGACCTCGTCGACGTCTGCCCAGGACGCGGTCGCCTCGAACGCCCGGCGCTGCATGCGTCGTACGACGTCCTGGAATCCGGGGTCGACTTGCGAAGCGTCCCGGCGGGGACCGACGACCCAGGAGGCGATGTTGGCTTCGACGGCGGCATCGATATCGCCAACGGCGAGCGCGCTCTTCTCCGCGTCGAAGAAGGCCTTGAGGTCGTCGGTCAGTTCGGCCAGCAAGCTGCCGCCCGGTGGGCACAGCAGAAGGGATTGAACGAGCTGCGGCGCCGCCAGCGTCACCTCGAACGCGACACCGGCGCCCAACGACGAGCCCACGAGGTGGCATCGCCCGATGCCAAGGTGCGAAAGCGTCGAGAGGACGTCATCGACGTGCGACAGTGACCCTTGCGGGGCGACCGCCGACTCCCCGAAGCCGCGTAGATCAAGCCGCACGACATCGTGTTCGCTGCTGAGGCCGTCCCACTGGGGATCCCACATTCTACGGTCGGCGACACCAGCATGGATCAGGACGATCGGCAGACCGTCGGTGCCCACAGTGTGGTCGTAGGCGATGCCGAGCGGAGTGATGGCCACAGGTCTCCTAGGGCGGGCTGGCTGAGTCGTCATGAACCTCAGGCAAACAGCACGACACATCCGGGCGCACCAGGTTTGTCGGAGCCGACACGCCTGACCCGCTTCGATTGACAGAGTCGATTGTTGATCTTACTTAGGCTGCCGGGACCTCTGGTGGCAGGCGCGGCGGGCGGCCAGGGCCGACCACGGCGAGGCGTTGCCGATCATCGCCGGGACCGTCATCCGGCTCACCGTCGACCACCTGCCCAACAGCGGCGAGCCGAAGCCGGTCTGGTTGTGGTGGTCCAAGGTCGATAGCCGGTCGACGAATCGTCAACGCAGCCAGGACCCCGACGCTCGTGAGGTCAGATGACCTTGGAGCTTTGGCGGACCACGAGGCGGCCGGTCACGGTTTGGCGGATGCCGGGGCGGTCGGGCCGGCCGGCGACGGTCAGGGCCAGGCGGATGGAGCGTTCGCCGATCTCGGCGAACGGCAGGGACACCGTGGTCAGGCGTGGGGTCACGTCCGCGGCCAGGGGGATGTCGTCGAAGCCGGTCACCGACAGGCGGCCCGGGACGTCGACGCCGGCGGCACGGCACGCTGACAGGGCGCCCACCGCGATCATGTCGTTGACCGCCATCAGCGCGTCGAACTCACCGGGGCTCTCATCGAGGAGCCGGGATGCCGCCGCGTAGCCGCCGGCCCGGCTGACCGGGCAGTCGATCACCCGGATGTCGCGCACGTCGACGCCGCCGCCGAGCAGGCCCTCGAGGAAGCCGGTGGTGCGGGCCGCCGCGAAGGTGCGCTCGCGGGTGCCGGCCAGGATCGCGATCCGACGGTGACCGGTGGCGGCCAGGTGCGCGCCCATCAACCGGGCCGAGCCGCGGTCGTCGACGCCGATCGCGTCGAACGGGGCATCCATGTCGCCGTAGATCACCACCCGGCCGCCGCGCCGCTCGTAGGAGTGCAGTTCCTCGGCAAGCCGGGCCCCGTACGCCGTGGTCGCCGCCCAACTGGACGTGATCACAAGCGCGCGGGGCCGGAACGCGCACACCGTCCGCACCGTCTCCAGCTGCCGCCGCGGGTCGCCGCCGGCCGCCGACACCGTGACGAACGCGTCGACGGTCCGCGCCTGCCGTTCCATGGCGGCCACCACCTGCGCGATCGACGGCGTGGTCAGGTCGTCGGCGACCAGCGCGATCGAGTCGCTCTTGCGGCGCATGGCCCGAGCCGCCACGTCGGCGGTGTAACGCAGTTCGGAGGCTGCTTCGAGGACCTTGCGGGCATTAGCCGCAGACACGGTACGGGCGCTGCCGCCCAGCACTCGCGAGGCGGTCGCCACCGACACGCCGGCGGCCGCCGCCACCTCACGCAGGGTGACGGTCAGCCTCGCTGGATGCGGCATCAGACTCCCCCCGGTGGTGCAGGGGCTCATCGTACTGTCACCGCACGGTGACGATCTTTAGCCACGTCGCCGTGGTCTCGTTGGGCTGGGGCCAGCTGCCGTGGCAGCGCGGAGGTTGCGCTCGCGGTGTTGAGGAACAGTGCAGGTGAGCACCCCCACACGGGTACTCACCTGCACTGTTGGTGGACGGCAGTTAGTTGGCCTCGCGCCACTTCTGATCCGCACCGGTTGCCCTGCAGTCCCAGAGGATCACGCGGTCGTTGTGCTCGATCAGTCCGTCGCCTGCACCCGCAACCGCCAGACACATCGGAAGGGCGCTGGTGATACCGAGGTTGCGGAACTTGTAGACTCCGCTACCTGCATTCTCCCTCTTCCACCGCTGGAAGGGGTTGTCCGGCTGGAACCACCACTGAATGACCTCTGCGCCGTTTGAATACTTGTTGTCCTTGATGGACAGCCCGTATTGCTGCGAGGTACCAGCGCTCTGGAAGACGAACACGCTCTCGCCGAGATCCACCATGCGCCACAGCTGGTCGCCGACCAGATCGCTGCCGTCGGGTCGCTGGTCCCACTGAGACACCACCGCACGCTCGCCGACCGGGGCCGGCGCAGTGCCCGCGATATCCAGCAGCAGCGTCGCAGTACCGCTGTTCTTCTCGTTAATCCAGGCGACCCAGCTGTCCACCGGGTTGGCATGTGCGGCGACCGGCGAGACAACCACCGCCAGCACCCCGACTACAGCCGCCGCGACGGCCCGTGGTACGCGCCCAAGTTTCATATAGACTCCAGTTGATCATCAGTGGGGACGAGAAGTTATCACGCGCGACTTCTTTGGACACAGCAGACCCACAGGTTCAGGGACGGCCTGCCGCCACCGGCTCCGGTCGGGGTTGGCATCACAATGGACATGTCCCTCGGAAATGCCCGGTGAGAGTCGTGACGCCTCGTGGCGGAAAACGTATTCCCTTGCCTGTGGGCGTCAAGCACCTGGCACAATCACGCGGGTGGAACCCGAGCACATCACGCTGCGCGACGTGGCCCGCGACGCCGGCGTCTCGTACGCCACCGCGTCCCGGGCACTCAACGGCAGCGACCGAACCGTCCGCAAGGAGAACGCCGACCGCGTCCGCGCCGCCGCCGACCGCCTCGGCTACACCCCCGACCTGTCCGCCCAGGCCATCGCCCGCGGCTCGAGCAGCACGGTCGCCCTGGTCGTCAACGACATCGACGACCCGTACTTCTCCTCGATCGCCGCCGGCGTCACCGAAGCCGCCCAGGAAGCAGGCCTGATCGTCACGATGGCGATCGCCGACCGCTCCCCCGGCCTGGAACTCCAGATCGTCCGCACGCTACGCGGCCACCGCCCCCGCGCCGTGATCATCGCGGGCACCCGCACCGCCGGGTCCGACACCCACGCCGCCCTGACCGACGAACTGTCCGCCTACCACGAGTCCGGCGGCCGCATCGCCCTGATCAGCCAGCCCGAACTCCCGTTCACCACCCTGTCCATCGACAACTACGGCGGCGCCCGCCGCCTCGCGGTGGCCCTGGCCGGCGCGGGTTACCGCCGTTTCGCGATCGTCCACGCCGGCGACGACATCCGCACCTCCGCCGACCGCCGCCAGGGTTTCACCGACGGCCTGCACGCGTCCGGCCTGACCCTGGACGCCGCCGACCAGATCGTCACCGACTTCACCCGCGCCGGCGGAAACCAGGCGGCCGCCACGATCGCGTCACGCCGCCCCGAGGCGGTCTTCGCCGTCAACGACGTGATGGCCATCGGCCTGATGAGCGGCCTCCGCGACGCCGGCCTGACCCCGGGCACCGACATCGCGGTGGCCGGTTTCGACGACATCGCCGCCGCCGTCGACGTCCTGCCATCCCTCACCACGGTCCGCGTCCCCCTATACGACCTGGGCCGCCAGGCGCTGGAGGTGGCACTCTCCGGGGCCGCCCCCGCCCGCATCGACATCCTGGTCGAGGTCGTCCTCCGCGAAAGCACCCCAAAAACCTGACTTTCCGGTACGCGAAACGTCGTCCCGTCATTACCAGGGCAGTTCCGCCCCGCCACGCGAGGCAGGCGGCCACTCCCGCCTGTGCCGCGCCCACCGGGCGGAGATCGGCGGTCCCGCAAGCAGGTCCCGCTGATCAGTGGCCACGGTTCAACCGGCTCGTTCGCGCACCTCGGTTGCCTCCTCGGAGCGGCCGAGACCGTCGAGCACGTCCGCGAGGATCAGGTGGGCCCAGCGCAGTTCGCCGGCGAACCGGTCCGGTGCGAGGGACTCGTAGATACGAATCGCTTCGGTGATCGACTCGAACGCCCGGGAGAGTCCTCCGGTCACGTGCGCGCACACCCGTGCGTGCACCGACAGCGAGCCCGCGAGGTCGGACACGGCGTACGGGTCGTCGCCGGCCAGCCGCCGGTAGACGGCGACGGCCTCCTCTGCCGGAGGTAACGCCTGCTCGTAGCGGTCGAGCTGGGACAGGCAGGCGCCGAGGTTGTTCAACGACATGGCGAGGTGGGGCAGGTAGGTCTGTTGATCCATCTCGGCCAGCCCGCGAAAGACGGCCACCGCTTCCGAGATGTGGGTGAGGCCTTCCGCGCACCGGCCGAGCTCCGACAGGCAGGCGCCGAGCAGGCTCGATGCCTCCGCGAGGCCGGACAGGTGGACATCCGGGTTCTCCTCGGCCAACCGCCGAAAGACGGCTACCGCCTCCTCGGCCGGGACCAGCCCGTGGTCACACCGGCCCAGTTCGGACAGGAAGAGGCCGAGGTTCCTCAGCGTCACCGCGAGGCCGGGCAGCCAGGCGTCCGGATCGGCCTCGGCCAGCCACCGGTAGAGGTCCAGGGCCTCCAGTTTCGCGGCCAGTGCCTCCTGGTCGCGGTCCATCCCCGACAGCGCGACGCTGAGGTTGATCAACGACATGGCGAGCCCGGCCAGGTGAGCGTCCGGATTCTTCTCGGCCAGCCGCCAGCAGATGGCCACCGCCTCCTCGGCCGCGGCCAGACCCTGATCCCGCCGGCCCAGCTCCGACAGGCCGAGGCCGAGATTGGTCAGCGAACCGGCGAGATCAGGCAGGTGAGCGTCCGGATTCTTCTCGGCCAGCCGCCTTCGGACGGCGACCGCTTCCTCGGTCGCGAGCAGTCCCTGTTCCCGCCGGCCCAGCCTCAGGAGGAAGGCGCCGAGGTTACTCAAGGCTATGGCGAGACCGGGCAGGTGGGCATCCGGGTTGGACTCGGCCAGTCGCCGGCTGATCGCCACCGCCTCCTCCGCCATGGTCAGACCCTGTTCCCGCCGGCCCAGCTCGAACAGCCGGGGGCCGAAGTTGGTCAACGACATCGCGAGACCGGACAGGTGGACGTCCGGGTTCTCCTCGGCCAGCCGCCGGTAGATCTCCTCGGCCTCCTCGGCCGCCGACAGGCCCTGCTCCCAGCGGCCCCGCGCCGACAGACGGGACCCGAGGTTGCTCAGCGAGGTGGCGAGGTCGGGAAGGTAGGCATCCGGGTTCTCCCCGGCCAGCCGCCGGTAGAGGGCGGTGGCCTCCTCGGTCACTGTCAGAGCCTCATCCGAGCGCCCCAGATCCGACAGCACCGTACCGAGATTGGTCAGCGACATGGCCAGGTCGGGTAGCCGGCCCTGCGGGTTGTGCGCGGCCGACCGCCGGCCGAGGACGGCGGCTTCCTCCGCCACGGTCAAGGACTCGTCGAGGCGGCCCAGACGTGCCAGCACGGTGCCGAGGCCGCTCAGCGAGCCGGCGAGACTGGACAGATGGGTTTCCGGGTCGGCTGCCGCCAGCCGCCGGTAGATGGCCGTGGCCTCCCCCGCCGGGTCGAGGGCCTGCTCCCAGCGGCCCAGTTCCGACAGGCAGGCGCCCAGGTTGTGCGCGCTGACGGCGAGCAGTGGCAGGTAGAGGCCGGGGTCGTCGTCCTCCGCCAACCGCCGGTAGATGTCCGCGGCCTCCCCGCTCACGGTCAGGCTCTGTTCCCATCTCCCCAGCTCCGGTAGCACGGCGCCGAAGTTGGTCAGCGAGAGTGCGAGGAAGGGCAGATAGGTGTTCGCGTCGTCGGCGACCAACCGGCGACAGATGGTCACGGCTTCTTCCGCGGCGACCAGGGCCTGATCATTCTGTCCGATGTTCATCAGCCGGTAGGCGTGGCCGAAGTGCAGCTGGGACTGTTCGAAGGGGTCGGTGGTCCGCGCCAGCCGGTGCGGGGTGAGGCGGCTGCTGATCGCTGCGGCGGCGATGTCGAGGTCGATGTGCGGTTCGCCGGGCAGCAGGGGTTCCAGGGCCTCCAGGGCGGTGAGATCGACGTCGGCGATGCCGGCCAGCCGGATCAGGGTGGCTCCGCCCGCGGCGACGGCCAGTTCCGGATGCTCCCGGACGAGAGGGAACAGCAGGTCGGCGGCGATGTGCGGCCACCGGTGCGCGGTCTCCACCAGCACGGTGACCACGGTCGCGGTCCACTCCGGCGGTGCTTCGCCGCCGAGCAGCGCGGTGATCGCCTCGGGAGTCCAGTCGCGTTGCAGACTCGTGGCGGCACCGTGGCCGGGTGTGGACAGGGCGATGAGGTCCTCGCCGAGGCGGTCGGGGTGCAGCGGTTCGAAGACGGTTCGGGTGTCGGCGGGTGGATAGCAGGTGAGGTGGTCGTCGATGATCCGGTCGGCGCCCGTACGAGTCTCGGCGAACCCGGCCTGGAGCAGCGATGTGCGGGCCGTTGCCCGCGGTCTGGCGCCCGTCAGGGTGGCGACGACCACCGCCCGGTGCATCGTCTCGGGCGGACTCTGCACCGGTGCCTCGGCACGGGTGTGCAGCCGGTGCCAGTAGTCCTGTTCCCGGTTCAGCAGATAGGCCGACACCGCGTGCGGCTGTGTCGGCGCGGGCTGACCGTGCCGGGACGCGTCCACGGCGGCCAGCGCCGCCATGTGCACGGCCAGCACCTGCCCGAACCCGTTCCCGGACATCGAAGGGACCGGCCAGTCCCCGGAGCGCTCCACGCCGAGGGCGGCAGCGAACCGGGCCGCCGCCGTCCGGAACAGGGCCGGCCGGTCGTCGGCGCTGTCGGCGGCCAGCGGCGGCAACGCCATCTGGGTAGTCTCGATGTGCAGGTCGCCGTCGGCGCGGTTGGCCAGCGCCGGCCACCAGTAGCCGTCCGACCGTCCCAGCAGGAGCACCCGGATCCGGATCCCGGCCTGTGCCTGCAAGCCGCGTAGCTGGGTGAGCAGGGCCAGCAGCGCCGAGGCCGGCCACCGGTCGGCGTAGTCGACCACGGCCAGCACCGCGCTGCCGGGCACCGGCACCCGGGACGCGGTCGTGGAGGTGTGGGTCACCTGCCACACCGTCCAGCCGGCTGCCGTGTACCGGGCGGACAGTTCGTCGGCGAGGCGGGTCTTGCCCTGTCCGCCGGCCCCGTGCACCAGTTGGACGGCCACCGGGTCGTCGTTGCCCATCCATCCGGTCAGCGTCGCCAGGGCGCGGTCGCGTCCGGTGAACGGCACCACCTGGTGCCGGGCCAGCAGCAGACGGCTCGGCTGGGCGCGGGCCTGCTCGACGGTCAGCGGTCGCAGCGCGGTGGGCATGACCGCGACCCGGTACGGCGGCTTGACCGTGCTGACGGTGACGGCCCCACGGACGTCGGTGATCTGTACGACGTCACCGAAGACCACGCTGCCTTCGACCCGTTGACCGCCCACTGCCCACCCCGTGCCGCTCCGAGAAACGATGCCCTACCCCTGACTGACGGACGCCGCTTCCCGGTTGGCGGTGGTACCGCGGTACCAGTGGCAACCCGCAAGTGCCGCCCGCGGTACCACGACCGGCCACCGAACTCTCCATAGCGTGGGTGTTGGCAGGTCAGCGTGGAGAGAGGCACCGCAGTGATAGAGGTACGCGACATCATCAAGCGGTACGGTATGAAAACCGCCGTCGACGGCTTGAGTTTCACCGCCCAGCCGGGCCAGGTCACCGGTTTCCTCGGCCCGAACGGCGCCGGCAAGTCCACCACGATGCGGATGATTGTCGGCCTCGACCGCCCCACCGCCGGAGAGGCACTGGTCAACGGTCGCCGTTACGCCGGGCACGCGGCCCCGCTCCAGGAGATGGGCGTGCTTCTGGAAGCCAGAGCCGTGCACCCTGGCCGGACCGCGGTCAGTCACCTGCTCGCCCTGGCCCGCACCCACGGTATCCCGCGCCGCCGCGTCGACGAGGTGATCGACCTGGCCGGCCTCGGTAAGGTGGCGGGCAAACGGGTCGGCGGCTTCTCTCTCGGCATGGGTCAGCGTCTCGGCATCGCCGCCGCACTGCTCGGCGACCCCAAAGTGATCATGCTGGACGAGCCGGTCAACGGCCTCGACCCGGAAGGGGTGCTGTGGGTGCGCCACCTTCTGGCCGGACTGGCGGCCGAGGGCCGTACCGTGATGTTGTCGTCGCATCTGATGAGTGAGACCTCGCTGATCGCCGACCATCTGGTGATCGTCGGCCGTGGCCGGCTCCTGGCGGACACCACCGTCGCCGACCTGATCGCGCAGACCGCCGGGGGCGGCGTCAAGGTCGGCACCACACAGGCTGGCGTGCTACGCGAACTGCTGTCCCGGCCGGGCGTCACGGTCACCTCCGTCGCCACCGAGGAACTGCTGGTCAACGGCATGGGCGCCGGTGAGGTCGGGCAGATCGCCGCCGAACACCGGATCGCGTTGCACGAACTCACCCAGCACCGGGTCTCGCTCGAGGAGGCCTTCATGGACCTGACCCGCGACGCCGTCGAGTACACCGCCGGCCGCACTCTGCAGGAGGCGACCCGATGACCAGCCCCACCTACCGGCTCACCGCCCGCGGCGTCCTGCACGGCGAATGGACCAAGTTCTGGTCCCTGCGCTCCTCCTGGATCACCCTCGCCGTCTCGGTGCTGCTGCTCGTCGCGGTCGGCATGATCGTGGCCGGCACGTTCGAGCCGAACGACGACCGTGGCCCCGGCGGCGAAGCCACCGACCCGGTCGGCCTGGCTCTGAGCGGCGCCACCTTCGCCGCCCTGGCGGTCGGTGTCCTCGGCGTGCTGCTGGCCGCGGGCGAGTACAGCACCGGCATGATCCGATCGACCCTGGCAGCGGTGCCGACCCGACTGCCGGTTCTGTGGTCCAAGGCGGCGATCGCCGGTGGGATCGCGGCCATCGCAACGGCCGCCGGCGCACTGGTGTCGTTCCTGGTGGGCGCACCACTGGTGCCGGACGTGATGACCGCGCTCGGGCTCGGCGACGACGGCGTGTTGCGCGCCCTGCTCAGCGCCGGCCTCTACCTGGGGCTGGTCGCGGTCATCGGCGTCGGACTGGGCGCCCTGGTCCGTTCCAGCGCGGGCGGCATCACGATCCTCGCCGGAGTCCTGCTGATCCTGCCGGGTCTGACCATGCTGCTGCCCGCAACGTGGGCCGCGAACATCAACCCCTACCTGCCCAGCAACGCCGGCGACACGATCATGTCGCTGACCTCGTCCGGCGCCGCCCTCAGCCGGCCGGCCAGCCTGGCCGTCCTCGCCGGTTACGCCGCGATCACCCTCGGGGCCGCGGCGTACCGGCTGGCGAAATCCGACGCCTGATCCCCGCGGCATCGAGAATCACAAGATGAACAGCCCGGCCACACCACGCGAGCCGGACCCGTTCCTGCATCATCCGGTCGGCCGCTGGATGCTCGGCAGGCGGGACCGGTTCCGCAACCTGGACCAGCGCCACCCATGGTTGCGGGACACGGTGGTGGCCGGGCTGCTCCTGCTGTTCAGCCTGCCGCAGGCGCTCGGCGAGGACCGGGAGCATGACCCGACGCCCGAGCCGGCTCAGCCGGTGGCGTTGATCCTGGCGGCGACTGCCCTGCTGCTGGCCCCGCTGTGGTGGCGCCGCCGCGCTCCGATGGCCGGCTTCCTCGCGGTCGCCGTGATCCTGCTCGCCGAATGGTCGATGAACGTCTGGATCAGCACCGGCATGGTCGTGCTCGTGATGCTCTACGGGGTCGCCGCGCGCTGCTCGATGCGGATGCTCGCTCTCGCGGCCGGGATCACCGCGACCGAGTTCGTCTTCGCGGTCTACGTCCTTCAGCCGGTACCGGATCACCGGCTGGCCACCGTCGTGCTGCTGCTCGGCACCTGCTCGGCCGGTGTCGCCGCCGGTCTGGCGATGCGCACCTTCCGCGCCTACCAGGGCGCCCAGACCGAGCGGGTCACCTGGCTGGAGACCCAGCGCGACCAGCAGGCACAACTCGCGGTGGCGGCCGAGCGGGCACGGGTGGCCCGGGAGATGCACGACATCGTCGGCCATCACGTCTCCATCATGATCGGCCTGGCCGACGGCGGTGCCGCCCTCGCCACCAACCGCCAGGAGAAGGCCGCCGAACCGCTACGGTTGATCGGCGAGACCGGCCGTCAGGCCCTCGACGATCTGCGCCGGATGCTCGGCGTGCTCCACGATGACACCCACGACCCGGAACTCACGCCGCAACCCGGCCTCGCCGACATCGACCGTCTCCTCACCGGCGTCCGCGCGGCCGGGCTCGCCGTCACCTACCGCACCACCGGCGATCTGCACCACCTCGGCCAAGGCCTGCAACTCGCGGTCTACCGCATCGTCCAGGAAGCCTTGACCAACACCCTCAAACATGCCGGCCGGGACGTGTCCGCGCAGGTCACGGTCACATCAGAGGAAAACCTGGTGAGGGTACGGGTGACCGACAGCGGTTCGCCCGGCCGGCACCACGGCCCCCGTTCGCCGGATGGTCACGGCATTGTCGGCATCCGCGAACGCGCGAGCCTCTACGGCGGCACCGTCACCGCCGGCCCTCATCGTGGCGGCTGGGCCGTCGACGTCACTCTCACCGCGACAGGACCACACCCATGATCACCGTGCTGATCGCCGACGACCAGCCGTTGCAGCGCCTCGGCTTCCGGATGCTGCTCGACAGCACCGCCGAAACGGAGGTGCTCGGTGAGGCCGGCAACGGCGCCGACGCCGTACGCCAGGCCGAACAGTTACGCCCCGACGTGGTGCTCATGGACATCCGGATGCCCGGCATGGACGGCATCGAGGCCACCCGCCGGATCACCGCGGCCGGGGACCGTACCCGCGTGTTGATCCTGACCACCTTCGGCCTCGACGAATACGTCTATGCCGGCCTGCGCGCCGGCGCCTCGGGTTTCCTGCTCAAGGACACCCGGCCGGAGGAGTTGATCGCCGGCATCCGGGCCGTCGCCACCGGCGACGCGGTCGTGGCGCCCAGCCTGACCCGGCGGCTGATGGACGCCTACACCGAGAAACGCTCGCCCGTCGCGCAGCCGGCGGCCGACCCGCGCCTCGCCGGCCTGAGTGAACGCGAACACGAGGTGCTGGTCGCTGTCGGGCAGGGCTGGACCAACACCGAGATCGCCGAACACTTCACCCTGACCGAGTCCACCGTGAAGAAACACGTCGGCCGGGTCCTGGCCAAGATCGGCGCCCGCGACCGGGTCCAGGCCGTGATCATCGCCTACGAATCCGGCCTGGTCCGCTCCCACCGGTGAGCGCGGCGGGGGTCCTTCAGGGCCGGGAGGAAGCCCGGTACGGCCCGGTGGGTTCGTGTCAGGCATGGGTTGATGGTCCTTCGGGTTGGCGGGTGTAGGCCCAGCCGTCGGCGCGTTGCAGGAGCCGGATGTGGCGGTGGTGGATTCCTTGGATCAGTCCGGTTGTGGTGCGGATGTTGAAGCTGCCGGTGGTGCGTACGGCGACCCGGCCGGTGTGTGTGCCGCGTTTGGCGCCGGTGGGGACGACGGCGTGGACGAGGTCGCCGGTGGCGAAGCCGTGCACCTGTTTCGTTCTCGGTAGGTGTAGGCGGGGGAAGCCGTACCTGTTGCTGCGGGTGCGGGCGTAGCTGCCCCGGCCCGTCGACGTCGCGACCAGCGTCGTGTTCGGCCACCGGGTGACGGCGTCGAGGGCGCCGACGTGCAGCGCGTCGAGGGTGTGGGTTTTCGGTGCGCCGGTGCGGTGCCGGTTCCATTTCGTGCGGCCGCCGGTAGCAACCTGCACTGGCAGGCCGGTGCAGGTCAGGGCCCGCCACAACGCCCACCGGGTCGAACTCGCCGCGGCCGCGTCGCGCAGCGGTGTCTTCGCCTGGCGCAGGATCCGGGCGAGCACGACCGGCCGACCGGTCAGGAACACCTCTACAAGTGTGGAGCCTTTCGCCTGGTTGCACGGGACGCACGCCAGGGTGAGGTTCACCATCCTGTCGGAGCCACCGCGCGCCTTCGGGCGGATGTGGTCGATGTTGAGCGGTATCCCCGTAGCGCCGCAGTACGCGCACCGGCGTTTCCACTTCTCGAGCAGGTACTCGCGGACCTCGTACCCGGCGAGTTCCCCAGCCTGATACTGCACACCCGCAATGGCCGGGTTCTGCAGCAGTTGGGTGTCGAACGCGACCCTCTCGACGTGCAGCCGGGTGATCGGCGCCCACCGGCGTAGCCGCTCCACCCACGACATGGTGGTTTCGACCCGGTGCCGCAGCGACGGGGCGAGCCAGCCTTTGGGCCGGGCGCGGTTGCTGAACCGTGGCTGCCGGTGGCGCAGGTTTCGTGACCGGCGGCCGCGGCGCCGTGCGGCCCGGGCGGTGAGTTTGTCGCGGATCAATCCGCCCCGGTGCCGGACCTCGATGCAGAGCAGCCCGGTACGGGCGCCGGCCCGTGTGGTGAACACGGCGACGCCGGTCGCCTTCGACCCCGGGTCCACACCGACCTCCACCCCCAAAATCTCGGACTCTTGCGCGGTGCGGTCTTTGAGCCGGATGACGAACGGGGTGTGCCGGTGTACGACGGCGCGGCCGGCGGTGAGCAGTTTGCGGGCGCGGGCGGGTGTGCATGGTTGTAGTGGCCGGGCGTGTTTGTCGAGGACGAGCACGACCGGATGGTGGGTTGGTGGGGTCTTACGGCCCCGGTCTCCGGACGGTTGCCCGTTCGGGTGACGCCACTGGCCCGGAATCGGGGCAGTGGTCTCCCCTCGCCCATGTTGCACACCAGGTACCGCAACAGTGTCGCGGTGTCCGTGTCCCGTTTCGTGCGCTCTCGTCGGCTTGTCTGCTGACACGGATTCCAGAGTCCGGCGCTGAGGAAGCACACCGGAGTGGGTCGACTGTCTCATGTGCAACGTAGTCACCTCCTTCAAGGCGTCTCGGGCTGGTCAGCCGTCCCCTCCACACCGAACTCACTGACGCGAGCACGGTCCTTCAGGGCCGAGAAGCTGACGAGATCTACCTCAGCGACGACCGCACGGTCGACCCCGGCAAACTCCGCACCATCCTCCGGCAACCGGTCGAGGCCTGCGAGTAGGAGACACACGGATCTCAGCCGCACTGTGGTGGCGCGATCGGTACGCCGACGGTAACCAGGTTCTGGTTGAGTTCGGCGGCGGAGGCGACTCGGTCGCAGTTCGGCCCAGGGCCAGGTCGATGGCCGTCCACCACGAGTCCGGCGGCCAGATCGCCCTGATCAGCCAGCCCGAACTTCCGTTCACCACCCTGGCCGTCGACGGCTACGGCGGCGCCCGCCGACTCGCGACAGCCCTGGCCCTGCGTCACCGACGGACATCAGTCCGGCCGCTGCTGGTCACCGACTGGTCGAGGATCGCCTCGCAAGGACAGGTGGAGGCGGCCTGCCGCATGACCGGAAAGACGCGAACGGTCAGCAGGGCCGTCAGGAGCAGGCCCACCGCCATGCCAGCGAGTGAGGCGGCGATCGGCTGCCCGGTCCGCTGCCGTCGCCAACTCACCACGAGTACGGCCACGGTGGCGAGCAGGGCGATCAGGAAGGCGGCAGCCAGCCGGCGGCGAGGGAGTCCCCGGGATCGGCGCCACCGGTCAGGATGCCGATCCACAGGAAGGCGACGAGCGCCGCCAGGTATCCGTACAGCCCGGTGATAAATCGCGTGACCGCCATGTCGATCACTCTAGGAGCCGATGGCACGGATGTTTAACCGCACTGTGGTGGCGCGGTCGGCACGCCGGCGGTGACCAGGTTCTGGTTGAGTTCGGTGGCGGTGGCGAGACGGTCGAAGTCCGGCCCTGGGGCCAGGTCGATGGCCGGATCGGAGCGGCCCGGATCGAACCGCATCGTGACCTCGCCGTGCACGGCCGCCCGCAGCAACATCGCCCTGCCGACGGACTCGGGCCCGTAGGTCAGGGTGGTCGCGGCCTCGGATGCGACCGCCCCGTCAAGCACCGTGAAACCCCGCTCGCGCAGCTCCGAAGCGATCCCGGCGTCGGACGCCCGGACCTGGACGTCGGAAGGGCTGTCCGGGAGCATGAGCTCGCAGGTGAACGGGGCGGGCCCCGCGGGCTCTATCGAGATCTCGTCCTGCCACGGCCCCGCGAACGCGACGCCCGCCGACACCGCCACCACGGCAGCGGCCGCCGACGCCGTCGCGGCCAGCTGACGGCGGCCCCGGGCGCGGCCGCGCGCGCGGACCTCGGCGGCCGGTTTCATCTCGAGGTCGCGTACGTCGTCGGCCAGTTCCCGCAGGCGCTCAGGCACCGGATGTGACATCACTGTTCTCCTTCTCGTCGAGTAGTCCGCTGAGTGCCGTCCGGGCCCGGGAGAGCCGCACCTTGATCGTGCCCACCGGGACGCCGGTGCTCGCCGCGATCTCGTGGACCGGCATGTCCAGCAGGTAGTGCATGGCGATGGCCTGCCGCTGCGCCGCCGGCAGGCGCTGGAGCGCGCCGGTGACGGCCACCCGGTCCGGGGACGGGCCGCCGATGGCCTCGTCGGGGCGGCCCATCCTGGCGCGGGCGGCCAGCCGGCGCCGCAGGCCGCGCCAGCGGTTGGCCATCAGCCGCCAGGCGACCGAACGCACCCAGGCCTCGGGATCCTCGTACCGGGAGACCCGGGACCAGTGTTGCCAGGCGCGGGCGAAGGCTTCCTGGGCGAGGTCCTGGGCTTCGGCGCGGTCACCGCAGGCGGCATACAGGTAGAGCACGACGCGGCGGCCGGTCGCTATGTAGAAGGCGTCGAAGTCGGCGCTGTCCTTACCTGTCATGGTTCCCGCTTCCCGTCGGTGTTGCGCACACCAGAGAACACACCGCAGGCGCGCATCCGGTTACATGCGCGACGGAGAATTCTCGCCGTCCTGTGCGGTCGTGGTGTTGTGTTTCGCGATCAGGACGGGAAGTTCGTCCAGGGAGTCGATGCGGAACAGGCACCGCGCGGCCACGTCCGGCATGTCGAGGATGTGGCCCCAGGGGCTGCGCCGGATCAGGCACGCCCGCATGCCGGCGGCGATGGCCGGGGCGGCGTCGTTGTCGGGGCGGTCGCCGACGTACAGGATCGATGCGGGTTCCACCCCGGCGGCGTCGAGGACCCGGTCGAAGAAGGCCGGCGCCGGTTTCGTCACACCCCAGCCCTCGGAGGTGCCGATCACGTCGGCCGGCAGGTCGAGCGCCCTCAGCAACTGCTCGGCGTGGGCAGGCTGGTTGCCGGCGAGCCCGACGAGCAGCCCCTGCTCTTTGAGGGCGGCCAGGCAGGTTCGCGCGTCCGGGTAGAGATCCTGCTCGCCGAAGGTCTCCGGTTTCCCGGCGGCTGCCCGGAGCCGCCGCTCGGTGTCGATGTCGAAGCCGGGCCGGAAGGTCCGGAACGTCTCCCGGTAGTCGAGACCTCGGGCCAACACCGCCCCGAACACCGCGGACAGCGTGTGCCGCGGCACGCCGAGCCAGTCCGCCCAGGCGGCGAACTCCCGGGACTCGTCGAGGATGGTCCCACCGATGTCGAAGAAGACCGCTTTGATCACCGTCACCGGTCCAACCTAGGTGGGGTTCGAGAAGGAAACGGTGAAGGAGATCCTGCCCAGCCCGTACAAATCAGGCCTGAATTCCTGAGTGTATCGGCCAGTCAGTCCCGGGATGCCATGCTGGGAAGCGATGGTCTCCCGTGGGAGCCAGGCCGGCGGCGGGGCGTGCTCATCGCCAGCGCGCCAAGGCCGAAATTTGTCCTGCCGGGTTGGGGCGGGATACTCCCGAATCCCTAGCGGTGGCAGGCATCCACTCGGTTGGGGGCCGTGCATGGGTGTTTCGATACAGCGGGACCGCGTAGTGGCGCTTCGGAGCGGCTGGGGGGCCGCGTTGCTCACGACCGTAGCGGTGCTCGTCATCGTGGCGGTCGTGGCGGATTTCCTCACGCCACCCGACGTGGTGTTTCTCTGGCTGGTCCTGTTGGCGCCGGTGCTCGCGGCGATTCTGCTGCGCCCGTGGGCGGTGGCCGGCGTCGGGCTGGTTGCCGTGCTGCTGGTCGAGGTCATGTCCGTGCGCAGCGATTTACCCGGGACCACGAACCAGATAGTGCGCCTGGTGCTGGTCCTCGGGATGACCCTTCTCAGCGTAGGCTTCGCCCACCGGCTCGGAATGCTGGAGCGCCGGGCGCACCGGGGTGCCGAGCAGGAGTCGACCCTCGCCGCGATCGTGCGTACCTCCGAGGACGCCGTCATCACGACCGACGTCACCGGCGTCGTCACCACCTGGAACGATGGCGCGACGCGTCAGTACGGTTGGGAGGCCGGAGAGGCGATCGGGCGCCTCATCGCCATGGTGTTGACACCGGATCAGATCGTCGATCTGCCCGCCACCATGGCGGCACTGAGCGCGGGCAAGAGCATCGGCGTGGCCGAGGCCCGCCGGGTCCGCAAGGATGGGTCGATCATCGACGTATCGGTCAGCATGTGGCCGATACGCGACCGTCTCGGTCAGGTTGTCGCTGTCGCCCGCATCGAGCGGAACATCACCACCGTCAAGCGCGCCGAGGAGCGTCACCGGCAGATCATCGAACGCTCGGCTCTCGCTGAGCGGCTGGAATGCCTCGGCCAGCTTGCCGGAGGCGTCGCCCACGACTTCAACAACCTACTCGCGATCAACCTCAACTACATCGACTTCGTCCTGGAGGACACCCTCGACCCCGAAGCCCGTGACGACCTCGCCCGCGCCCGCGCCAGCGGCGAACGTGCCCGCGACCTCACCCAGCAGTTGCTGCTGTTCGCCCGCCAGGAGCCAGGCGACGCTGAGATCATCGACGTCGATTCGGTCATCGAAGACGCCCGCGCCCTGCTCGGCCGCACCATCGGCGATCATGTCGAGCTGATCACCCGTCCGTCGCGGCAGCCTCTCGCCATCCGCGCCGACTTGGGCCGAATGGAGCAGGTGCTGCTCAACCTGGTGATCAATGCCCGCGACGCGATGCCCGATGGAGGCACAGTCGTGATCGAGGCCAGCGCCGTTCGGCTTGACGACGATCCCGACCGCTTGCCGCCACTGCCCGCCGGACCCTACGTACAGTTGCAGGTCAGCGACACGGGTATGGGCATGAGCCCGGATGTAGCCGCCCGCATCTTCGAGCCGTTCTTCACGACCAAAGCCAAGGGAAAGGGCACCGGACTGGGCCTGGCTACGGTGTACGCCATCGTGACCGATGCGGGCGGTGACATCACCGTGTCGTCCGAGTTCAACGTCGGCACCACCTTCCGGATACGGCTACCGGCCGTCGCCGCCCGCGAGACACGGGAGGGCGAGGCTGTAGCCGGGAAGGTCGGGGGTGGCGAGGCGGACAGGACCGCGCAGGGTAGCGGCCGGGGGCGCGTTCTTGTCGCGGAGGACGATGCCGAGGTCCGGAAGATCGTCGTGCGCATCCTGGAGAGCGACGGCTATCAGGTCACCGAGGCCGAACACGGCCGAGCGGCGCTTGACCGTATCCACCGGCAGCCTTTCGACCTGCTTCTGACCGACATCGTCATGCCGGAGATGTCCGGATCCAGTCTGGCCGAGACGGTACGTCTGCATCACCCCGGCATCCGGATCCTGCTGATCTCGGGTTACAGCGAGGCGGCTGTTCGAGTCGAGCATCTGGTGGCCGACGGCATTCCGATGATCCGCAAGCCCTTCACCGCGGTGGAGTTGCTGAACGCCGTGCATCACTCTCTTGGCGTCACCACGAACCCGGCCACATCCTGAGGGACACGCCTGCCCGTTCGTGGATGGTGTAGTTGACAATCACGCGTGTGAGTCAGATTTTTGTCCGTCGTGTCCGGCTGCTGGCCTGCATGATCACTCCCGCCCTGGTGGCCGCGGTCGCGGACATTCGGGGCTGGCGGCTCTGGTTGCTGGTTCTCACGCTGGCGGTGACGCTGCTGGTGGTGGGGCTGCTGATTCCGGCCCGGACGTGGAAGCGGGAGGACAGGTACGACAAGGTTCCGATCGCGGGGATGGTGTTCGCGGCGCTCGTGTTGTTCGCGGCGATGAACTGGGGCGCCCGGCTGATCGTGCTGGGCGTGTTCGGTCACACCGGGACGGCGCACGTCAGCAGCGTCTCCATCAGTCTGGACACGGAGAACCGCGGCGGCCGGATCCTGCGGGAGAACTGCTACCGGCTGACCCGCCTGGACGGGTCGCCGCTGCCGGGCACGATCTGCCGGCGGGACAGATATCCCGGCAACGACGAGTTCGGGGTCGGTGACGACATCACGGTGCTGCTGGATCCGGCCGGCCTGGTCGCCCCGGAGGTGCCGGGCCGGGTGCGCTGGGCCTGGATCCCGGGCGGTCTCGCGCTGGCGTCGTTCGCCGGGCTGGTCTGGGCCGTGTGGCGCAACGCGGGCCGGCCGGTGCCGGAGCCGCCGTGGCAGCCCCGGTACGTCCGTCAGGAGGCGCGCCCCCGTAAGCGGCGGGTGCCGAAGGCGAGCCGCAAGCGCCCGCCTAAGCGGTGACCGCCACTTCGCCGATCGCCTGGTCCAGGATCGAAAGGCCGAGATCCAGTTCTTCGAATGTCGAGGTGAGGGCCGGGGCGATCCGGAACACGCCTCCCATTGCGGGGAGCTGGACCACGTTCATGTGCAGGCCGAGTTCCAGGCAGCGGCGGGTGACGGCGACGCCGAGTTCGTTGGCGGGCTGCTTGGTGGCGCGGTCCAGAACCAGTTCCAAACCGATGAGCAGACCCCTTCCCCGTACGTCGCCGATCACCGCATGTTTGCCGGCCAGTTCGGTCAGCCCCTTGCTCAGGTAGGCGCCGAGTTCAGCGGCCCGATGGTCGAGGCGCTCGGATTCGAGGACGTCGAGGACCGTGTTGCCGACGGCGGCGACGAGCGGGTCGGACACGTGGGTGGTGAAGAACAGGAAGCCCCGCTCGTGGGCGATCCGTTCGATCTCCTCGCTGGTGACGACGGCGGCCAGCGGCAGGCCGGCGCCGAGGGTCTTGGAGAGGGTGATGATGTCCGGTACGACGCCGTCGCGCTGGAAGGCGTACCAGTCTCCGGTGCGGCACAGCCCGGTCTGGGCCTCGTCGAGGATGAGCAGCCCACCGCGTTCGTGGCATTTGTCGCGCAGGGCGGCGAGGTAGCCGGGCGGCAGGTCGAGGACGCCGCCGGAGCTGAGGATCGGCTCGACCAGGCAGGCGGCCAGGCTGCCCACCGATTGGGCGTCGATCATCTCGAAGGCGTAGTCGAGTTGCCGCCGCCAGTCGAGTTGCCCGTCCGGGGTGGTGAAGTCGGGCCGGTACGCGTTCGGCGTGGGGATGGCGTAGTTGCCGGGCGCCGCCGGCCCGTACCCCTTGCGTCCTGAGCTGTAGGTGGCACTGGCCGCGGCTTGCGTCATGCCGTGCCATGACCGGGCGAAGGAGATGATCTCGTGGCCGCCGGTCACGAGTTTCGCCATCCGGATGGCGGCCTCGTTGGATTCGGCGCCGGTGGTGAGCAGCAGGACCTTGGTGAGCGGGTCGGGCAGTGATGCGGCGAGGCGGCGTGCGAGGTCGACGACGGGCCGGCTGAGCATGCCGCTGAACAGGTGGTCGAGGGTGGCGGCTTGGCGCTGGACGGTGGCGGTGACGGCCGGGTGGGAGTGTCCGAGGATGGCGCTCATCTGCCCGGAGGTGAAGTCGAGCAGTCGCCGGCCGTCGGCGGTGTGGACGAAGCTGCCCTCGGCGCGTTCGATGATCTCCGGGACGAAGCCTCCGGCGCCGGAGTAGCGGATGAGGTGACGCTCGGCGTCGGTCCAGAAGTCAGCCATGCCCTCGACGGTAGGAACCCTTCGAGCGTCACGTCCAGCTCACATTTTCGACGTTGCTGTTAAGTGGAGCCGTACAGTCCGGGGGTGACACTCAATCCCTGGCGGCTGCGGCTGCTGGCCGATCTGGCTACCTTCGGGACCGTGCGGGCGGTCGCGCAGCGGGGCAGTCTGAGCCCGTCGGCGGTGTCGCAGCAGTTGGCGACGTTGGAGCGGGAGACGCGTACGGCGTTGTTGGAGCGGACCGGCCGGCGGGTGCGGTTGACGGCGGCCGGCGTGCTGCTGGCCGGCCGGGCCCGGGAGATCCTGGCGGCGATGGACGCGGCCGAGGCCGAGTTGCGGGGTCTGGCGCAGGAGCCGGCCGGCACGGTGACGCTTGCCGCGTTCCAGAGTGCGGTGCACGCGCTGGCCGAACCGGCGGTGGAGCGGCTGGCGGCACGGCATCCGGACGTGACCGTGGTGCTGCTGGAACTGGAACCGCACGAGAGCATGCCGGCACTGCGCCGCGGCGACGTGGACGTGATCATCACGACGGCCGATTTCGCCGGTGCGGAGCTGGATCCGGCGATCGATCTGGTGCCGCTCGGCGCGGATGAGATCGTGCTGGTGCTGCCGGAGGATCATCCGTTGACCGGGTCGGAGGCGGTGGCGCTGGAGGCGTGCGCGGGTCAACGGTGGACGTTCGACGTGTCCGGTTCCTACATGTCGGAGCTGGCGACCCGGTTGTGCCGGGAGTCGGGTTTCGAGCCGTCGGTGATCTGCCGGTTCAACAACTACATGCTGGCGTTGCGGCATGTGGAGAAGGGCCGGTCGATCGCGTTGCTGCCGAGTCTGGCGGTCGATCCGCGGTACCGGGTGGCGACTCGTCCGCTGGTTCCGGCGGTGACCCGGCGGATCATCGCGGCGGTGCGCCGCCCGTCGACGCCGCGGCCCGAGGTGACGGCGGTGCTGTCGGCGTTGCGGTGATCAGCCGCGCGGGGTGGCGGCCTTCTTGATCTTCGACTTGAGGGCGCGCCGGGCCAGTGGTCCGAGTTCGTCGACCACCTCGACCAGGACGGCGAGCTGGTCGAGCGCGTCCAGCGCGCGGGAGGCGCCGTCGCGGTCGACGCCCTCGTAGAGTTCGATGCCGACGAACGCGGCGCCGACCGCGCGGGCCAGGCCGGGGATGTCGGCGACCTCGGCGACCGGCGAGCCGGCCAGCAGTCGTTGCAGCACGGCCTCGATCTCGCCGGTCCACATCCGCAGCGCGGCGGCGGTCGGCGCGGCCAGCCGCCTCTCCCCCGACTGGGCGGCCGCCAGCAACTGGGCGAGCACCGACACGTTGCCCATGGCCAGTTCCTCGTAGTGCAGGTCCCGGCCCACCTGGAGCAGTTCGCGCAGGGAGCCGACCGCCGCGAACCGTTCGGCGAACGCCTCCACCCGCTGCCGGGTCGCCTGTTCGCAGGCCGCGCCGAGCAGGTCGTCGACCGACCCGAAGTGGTAGAAGACGAGCGCCTGGTTGGCTCCGGCCGCGGCCGCGATGGTCCGCGCCGACACGCCGGTCACGCCGTGTTCGCGCAGGGCGGCGAGGGCGCCGTCGAGCAGTCGCTGCTTGGTGTCGCTCATGATCCTCCCGTCGCCTCCGCGCGGTCATTCTGCCGTAGCGGCGCGCCGCCGGCCGGGTGCGGGGGCGCGATCAGCGCGTCGGTGATCAGCTGGGCGAGTTGGTTCAGGCCGGGGAGCAGCAAAAACATGGAGATGTACGCGGGGAGCGCGCCGATGTGCTCCAAGGATCGGGCGACGGCCGCGACCCCGTCGGCGGTGTGCCCGTCGTCGGCCTCGTAGCGGGCGCGCCACAGTGTGCCGGGGTAGGTGGAGGCGGGCAGGATGGTCAGTCCGGCCGGGTGGCGTCGTCGCAGGGCGTCACGGATGGTGGTGCACGGTCCGCAGTCGTCGTCGAGCCACAGTCGTGCGGGGACCGGCTCGTAGGGTGTGCTCCGGGGCCGCCAGTCGCGTACCCGGTCGCGGTATTTTCGCCAGCTCCGCCCGTACCGGGAATGAAGGTCTTGTCTTTCGTGCGGCCCGGCGACGGCAGCGGCGAAGGCGGTGGTGCTGAGGGCGACCGCGGCCAGCGTGGCGCTGTGGGTCGCGGCAGCCAGCAGCAGTTGCAGCAGGATGGCGCTGACCTGCATCGGGTTGGCGAGGTAGGCGTAGACGCCGGTGGTGACCAGCCGTACCGGCGGGTCCCACGGGTAGGGGGTGCCGCCGCCGCGGAGGGCGAATTCGCGGGCCCCGGCGAGTGCGGGGAGCGCGGCCGCGAGCGCCGCCTGGCCGAGCAGGATGATCGCGGAGGTGGGCAGGTCGAGTAGCCGGTCCCAGCTGCCGTCACCCAGGGTGAAGGCGACGGTGGGGGTGAGCCACAGCAGCAGCACCGCGAACGTCGCGAATTGCAGCAGCACGCGTGGGATGAGGTGGCGGCGGTCGGCGGTCCAGCGGCCGAGCAGTTGGGCGGGCAGTGCCACCGCGATCAGGCCGAGCGTTTCGCCGAGCAGCCAGTGTGGGCCGAGGTGGATCAGTGGGGTGAGCCGTGGCATGGCGATCACGTCGAGCCAGAGCAGCAGGCCGAGCGCGACCGGCAGTGGCAGCCATCGGCGCAGCAGGACCGGGACCGGTCCCCAGAGGATCGCCCAGCCGAGCCACAGGTCGATGGGGAAGCCGCGGTAGGTGCCGTCGACGTCGGCGAAGCCGTGCCATCCGGCGGCCGTGGCGATCTCGTGCAGTACGGCGAGGCCGGTGGCGGCGGCGATGAACGCCAGGGACGCTCCGGCCCGTGCCTGCCTGTCGCGGGCGGCGGCGAGTAGCGCGAGCACCGGGATGAGCAGGCACAGGTAGCGGGCGGCGGTGACGGTCATCGTAGGGCCAGCATGTCCAGGAAGTGGTCGGCGCCGGCGTGCAGGAAGCCGTCCTGGAGCGGTCCGAAGTACCAGGAGGGGTCGAGGCCGCGCCGGTAGTCGATGCGCAGGGTGACCTCGGTGCCGGTGCCGGTGGGCTGCCAGCTGATGGTGGCGTCGCGCATCCGCACCCAGCGGCCGGTGATGGAGGTGTCCTCGATGACCGCGAAGGTGATCTCGTGGTCGGTGGCGGCGCGGACCTCGGTGACGATCTGGCCGCCGGGGCCGTGGGAGCTGCCGTGGTAGCCGAACATCCACCGGTCGCCGATGGTGAGTCCGGTGCCGTGCACGTGTCCGGGGGTGGGCACGCCGAGCAGGCGCAGCGGCAGCGAGCGGGTGGCGACCGGTTGCGGGCCGGCGGCGAGGCGGGCGGCGACGTCGGCGGGTGCGGCCGCGACGACCCGGCTGACCTGCACCGACTGGTCGGGGTCGACGCGCCATTCGGGGTTGACGCCCTCGACGCCGGCGAGCAGCAGCGGGATCGGGAGCAGGACGGGGATGATCTTGCCGCGGTTCTGGAACATCCGGCACAGGGCGGTGACGCCGTGTGCGATGCCGTAGACCAGCGGCGCGGCGAGCACGACGCAGATCGCGCCTTCGTGCAGCGCCACGGCCGCCAGCAACAGGCCGACGGTGGTGAGCCGGAACACCGTGCCGTGTGTGCTCCTGCCCGGTGTGAGCGTGAGCGCGGCGGCCAGGGCGGTCGGCAGCACGACGAACAGCAGGGCGCTGTCGGCCTTGCCGGCGTGGACGGTCAGCGAGAAGAACGTGACCCCGAACGCGATGACGATGCCGGTCAGCACGATGTTCGCTGACCTGATTCTCTCCACCTTCAGCCTCCCCCGTTGAGCGATCGCTCAACGGCACCTTAGCCCTTGTTTGAGCGGTCGCTCAAGTCGGGGGTGTGGCTATCCTCGGCGGCTGTGAGTGATCACTATGAGGTCGTCTTCAGCTGCCTGCTCGCCGACGACGTACCGGCGGAGATCCTGGACGTGCTGCGCTGGCATCTCGGCGACCTCGACGAGCGGCCCGCGCTGATCGAGGACGAGTACGCCTACCGGCTGCTCGAACCGGATCCGGACAGTTATCTGCCCGGCGGCGAGTTCGCCCAGCTGGTACGACAGCAGGATCAATGGGGACTTTACGCCCGAATCTACGTCCTCGATGACGCTATGGGCTATCCGCACGAACTGTTCGGGTTGCTCGCGCCACACGTCGCGGAGACCGGGTACGGCGGCCACATCCGCGACGTGAACGACCACCAGGACTTCAGCATGATCGTCTTCGACGGCCTCGGTTACCGCTGGCGGGATTAGGCGATTCCGCGGGAGCGCGGGCTCGGGAGGTGTGGTCACTCCCCTTCCCTTTCCAAGGTATATCGCACCCCGGGGCTTGCGGCAAGACCCGGGGTGAGGCGCAAAATCGCTGCTCATAGGGGCGGCGATCGCCGTGCCTCGCCGCGATCGAGGATCGGATTCCGCGTTTTGAACTCTGTGTTCCACCCAGGGCGATTGCGTAGTCCGAAGGAGGACGTCTGAACTGGGGTTTCATGAGATGAGTGGCCTCTGTGGAGGCGAAGGTGGCGGGTGAGATCACATCGGTGATCATGAAGTTCTCTACGCCGCACGAAGCTCCGAGGACCTCACCCGCCGATGGCATCATCTCTCATCACCGCACTGACCGTCACGACACCCCACGCCATCGGCGCACCCGCACTGATCACCGACGGTGAACACAACGGGTTGCTGCACGCGCTCGCAAAGGTTCCGGATCCACGTGACCCACGAGGAATCCGCTACCCGCTGGCCGCGGTACTGGCAGTCGCGGTCTGCGCGGTCATAGCCGGCGCATCATCATTCGCGGCGATCACCGACTGGCTCCATGACCTCGACGAACACGCCCGCAACCGGCTCGGCTTCGGCAATGCCGTTCCCGCTTCGACAACGATGTGGCGACTACTGATCCGTCTCGACCCGACCCTGCTTGCCGCCGTTCTCGCAGGCTGGCTGCACACCCGAACCGACCCGCCGGGCCCACCACCACGCCGGTACCGCCGGGTGATCGCGATCGACGGCAAGACCCTGCGCGGCGCCCGCCTCGGCGACGGCCGTCAGGTCCACCTGATGTCCGCCCTGGACACCGCCACCGGGATTGTGCTCGCCCAGGTCACCGTGGACACGAAAAGCAACGAGATCACGTCGTTCGCACCGCTGCTCGACGCCGTCGAAACGGTCCTCGGAACCCTCGCCGGAGTCCTGTTCATCGCCGACGCCCTGCACACCCAAACCAGGCACGCCGACGAGGTCACCATCCGCCAGGCACACCTGCTCGTCCAGGTGAAAGGTAACCAGCCGACCCTGTTCAAGCAGCTCAAACGGCTTCCCTGGGCACAGATCCCGGTCGGTGACCGGACCCGCGACCGCGGACACGGCCGCCGCGAGACCCGCACCGTCAAAGCCGTCACCGTCGCCACGCCCGGCGGCATCACCTTCCCCCACGCCCAGCAGGCCGTCCGGATCACCCGGACCCGCATCATCGCAGGCAGGACCAGCCGAGAAACCGCCTACCTGACCGTGTCCCTACCCGCAGGCCAAGCCCTGCCCCGCGACCTGCAAACCTGGATCCGCCGGCACTGGCACATCGAGAACCGCCTCCATCACGTCCGCGACGTGACGTTCCGTGAAGACCAACACCAAGCCCGGACCGGAACCGGACCCGCCGTCATCGCGACCCTACGTAACACTGCGATCGGCTGGCACCGCACCACCGGCGCCACCAACATCGCCCGCGCCACCCGTCAAGCCAACCGCCGGTCAAACGACCTGATCACCGCAGTGACCAGCAGCTATCCGAGAACGCAATGACCCTGGTGTTCCACCTGCCCGGGAATCTTGCCGCCAAGGCCGAGCCGGCGCTGATCGCCGCCGACGAGAGGCATTTCGCCGTGCTGGCGGAGTCTCTCGAACAGCGACTGTCCGAACTCTCCGATCGGCTCGGCACCGCGCGCCGGGCGCGGGCCGGGATCGGTCAGCAGGCGCTCGATCGTGACCAGGAGGTGCGGCGGCTCAGCGCGCGGTTGCGATCGCTGCGCCGGTTCGGTGTGGACCTGTGTCTGGGGCACATGGTCAGCGCCGATGGTCCGGAGCCGGTGTATGTCGGGCGGCAGGGTCTCACCGACAGCAGCGGCCGGCAGTTGCTGATCGATTGGCGGTCGCCGGCGGCCGAGCCGTTCTTCGGCGCCACGCACGGTAATCCGATGGGGCTGGTCAGCCGTCGCCGTTACCGGTGGACGCGGGAGCGGATCAGCGACTACTGGGACGAGGTGTTCGCGGCGGACGACTTCGCCGGGCACGCCGCGGCGCTCGACGACCAGTCGGCGTTCATCGCGAGTCTCGGTGCGCAGCGCTCGGATCGGATGCGGGATGTGCTGGGCACCATCCAGGCCGATCAGGATGCGATCATCCGGGCCGGTTCGCGTGGGGCGCTGGTGGTCGACGGTGGGCCGGGCACCGGCAAGACGGTGGTGGCGCTGCACCGGACCGCCTATCTGCTCTACTCGGATCCGCGGTTGGGCCGGCGTCGTGGCGGGGTGCTGTTCGTCGGGCCGCATCAGCCCTATCTGGCGTACGTCTCCGATGTGCTGCCCAGCCTGGGCGAGGAGGACGTGCAGATCTGTACGCTGCGCGACCTGGTCGCCGAGGGCGCCGCGGCGGCCGTGGAGGCCGATCCGGAGGTGGCCCGGCTGAAGTCGTCGGTGGACATGGTGGCGGCGATCGAGGCCGCGGTCCGGTTCTACGAGGAGCCGCCCACCAAGCCGATGATCATTGAAACCGACGAAGCGGACGTACGGGTGACCGCCGCCGACTGGGCGCGGGCGTTCGAGGCGGTGGAGCCCGGGACCCCGCACAACGAGGCTCGCGACCAGATCTGGGCCGAGTTGCTGGCGGTCCTGGACGTGCCGGCGCATCGTGACCTGCGGGCGGCGTTCAACCGGGTCTGGCCGGTGCTCAAGCCCACCGACCTGGTGGCCGATCTCTGGTCGGTGCCCGCCTACCTGCGCAGGTGTGCTCCCTGGTTGAGTGTGGACGAGGTCCGCCGGTTGCAGCGCGTGGACGCGTCGGCGTGGACGGTGTCCGATCTGCCGTTGCTGGACGCGGCCCGGCAGCGGCTGGGCGATGCGGACGCGTCGGCGCGGTCGCGGCGGCGGGAGGCGACGGCGGCCGCCGAGCGTGAGCGCATGTCCCGGGTCGTCGACGATCTGATCGAGGCGGCCGACGACGAGTACGGCACCGGCCTGGTGACCATGCTGCGGGGCGAGGACTTCCACGATGCCCTGGTCGACGAGGCGGCGCTGGGCACGGTGGATCCGGATCGGCTGGCCGGGCCGTTCGCGCACATCGTGGTCGACGAGGCGCAGGAGCTGACCGACGCGGAGTGGCGGATGTTGCTGCTGCGCTGCCCGTCGCGCAGTTTCACCGTCGTCGGTGACCGGGCGCAGACCCGGCGGCCGTTCACCGAGTCGTGGCGCGAGCGCCTGGCCCGGGTGGGTGTCGACCGGGTGGCGGTGGCGTCGCTGACCGTCAACTACCGCACACCGGAGGAGGTGATGGTGGAGGCGGAGCCGGTGATCCGGGCGGTGCTGCCGGATGCCAACGTGCCGCTGTCGATTCGGCGCAGTGGCCTGCCGGTCCTGCACGGTACCGTCGCCGACCTGCCCGCGGTGTTGTCGTCGTGGCAGGCCGAGCATCCGGAGGGTGTGGCCTGTGTGATCGGTGATCCGTCGTTCGAGGGCACGCCGCGGATCCGTTCGCTGACCCCGGAGCTGGCCAAGGGTCTGGAGTTCGACCTGGTGGTCCTGGTGCGGCCGGAGGCGTTCGGCGCGGTGGACCGTTATGTGGCGATGACGCGCGCGACCCGGCAACTGGTCATCCTGAGCGCATAGGATCGCCGGGTGCACACGACGACCGTGTCCCAGCATGTGCCCGCCGGTCCGGCAGAGGTCTACCGGGCACTGCTGGACCCGTCGGCGCTCGCGAGGTGGCGGGTGCCGGCCGGCATGACCGGCAAGGTGCACGAGTTCGACGCCCGCGAGGCGGTGCCGGGCGGGACCGAGGTGGCGATCGTGCACGAGAACATCCCGGATACGATCCCCGCCACCGACAACGAACTGGGCACCCGGATGGCTCTGAGTAATCTGGCCGCTTTGTTCGCATAGCTCTCCCCTGTCTGTCCCTCCATCGCCGGAACGGCATTCTGGGTCGTACGTCCTCAATTGGGTTCTGCGGATTCGGCGAGCGGCCGGAGGCGGGGACGGGATAATTGAGATCGACTCACGGACGGCGGTTATCGCCTCCGTATTCACGATCTTATGAAGGGGATTTCAGCATGACCCTGCCTCGTTTTCGTATATCGGGTATGCGCGCGATGGCTGCCGCCGCGCTGGCGGCAGGAACGCTCACCGCAGGGCTGCCTACCGTGGCATCGGCTGATCCCGGTGACTACACGACCAAGGTCATTGTTAAGAACCGCACCGGTCAGGTGCTGGTTCTGACACATTCGCAGGTCACCGATGGAGAATGGATTCTATATCCGCCGGAAACGATAGCAAGCAATGGTATCGGCCGTATGAGCACGGCGTCGGGCGAGGACGAAGGTGGCACCGGGGGGACCGTCACCTATGAAACCGACTACGGCGATGTCGTGATCTATTGGAATGACCCGGACACGTCGGACGAGAATGATTTCACGTGTGATGCGCCGGACGAGTTCACCTGTTCGACGATCGGCTCGCCGAAAGGCCAGCACCCGGTACTGAACGTCGACATCTTCGATTGACGGCCACGGACCGGCGTCCCGTACCACCCTGGTACGGGACGCCGGCGTGCTGTTGATCAGGCCGGGTCGCCGGTCATCTCGATCACGATCTTGCCGGCCACCCGGCCGCGGTCCAGGTGGTGAAGGGCGGCGGCCGCCTCCGGGAAGGGGTAGACCCGGTCGATGACCGGGCGGAGCTCGCCGGAGGCGGCCATCTCGGCGATCTCGGTGAGGTCCTCGCGGTTGGGGCGGGCCAGCAGGGTTCGCACCGGGCCGCCGCGGGTGAGCTTGCCGGTGAGGATGCGCCGGGCCGGGCCGAGCCAACGGCCGCCGGTGCCGACCGACAGCAGGACGATGCCGCCGGGCCGCAGCGCCCGCCGCAGCTCGGCGAGGGTGTAGTTGCCGGCCAGGTCGAAGATCGCGTCGTAGCCCTCTCCCGGCGCGGCGAGTGGTTCGTGGCGCTCGTAGTCGACGACGCCGCTGGCGCCGAGTGCCCGGACCAGGTCGGCGTTGCGCCCGGCGCAGGAGGCGGTGACGATCGCGCCGCGGGCGGCGGCCAGCTGGACGGCGAAGGTGCCGATGCCGCCGGAGGCTCCGGTGATGAGCACGCGGCGGCCGGCGCGGGCGCCGACGGCATCCCGGATCGACTGCAACGCGGTCGTCCCGGCCAGTGGCAGGGCCGCCGCCTCGGTGAAGGAGAGGCCGGCGGGTTTCGCGGCGGCCAGCCGGGCCGGCACGCGGACCAGCTCGCCGATCGCCGCCGGGGTCTCGGCCAGCACGTCGTCGCCCGCCCGGTGGTCACGGACGTCGTCGCCGACCGCCTCGACGCGGCCGGCGAGCGCCCGGCCGACGACGAATCCGGCTCGGGGTCTTCGCAGGCCGCCGGTGACGGCCCGGATCCCGAACGGCTCGCCGCGCAGGGTCATCCGGTCGGCGGCGTTGAGCCCGGCCGCGTGGACCCGCACGAGCAGGTCGCCCGGGCCGGGGACGGGGTCGGTGACCTGCTGCAACGCGAGCTGGCCGGGTGATCCGAACGTGGTCTGGACCAGTGCTCTCATCGCACTCCATCTCCTGATTACAGTGTAAGCTTACGGTGTAAGCAAGGGTGCGGTATGGTCGAGCGGTTCCGCAACCCCGCCGGAGAGACGAGAAGATGCCAAAGTCCCGAGAGCCCCTGAGCACGCGGCGAGTGCTCCAGGCCGCCCTGGCGCTGGCCGACTCCGGGGGCACCGACTCGCTCTCGATGCGCCACCTCGGCCGCGAGCTGGGCGTCGAGGCCATGTCGCTGTATCGGCACGTCGCCAACAAGGAGGCCGTCCTCGACGGCATCGTCGACCTGGTGGTCGACGAGATCGACCTGCCCGGCGACGCCGGCGACTGGAAAGCCGCCATGCGCCGCCGCGGCGAGACCGCCCACCGCGTGCTTACCCGGCATCCCTGGGCGCCGGCGCTGCTGATGTCACGCACCAACACCGGCCCGGCCATGCTGCGCTACATCGACTTCACCCTGGGCGTGCTGCGCGGCGCCGGCTTCTCCTGGCGGCTCGCCGACTACGCGTGGAACACCATGGACAGCTACGTCTACGGTTTCACCCTGCGCCGCCTGAACTTCCCGATCGCCGCCGCCGACTACGCCGACACCGCCGCGGCGTATGAGTATCTGCTGGCCGGCGGCCGGTATCCGCACATGGCCGAGCTGACCCGCCAGGTCGCCGAAGGCCACCACCCCGGCGATCCGGACATCACCTTCGGCCTGGACCTGATCCTCGACGGCCTGGAGCACCTCCGCGACCGGGAGACCGCCCCATGACCGATCCGCGGCGCTCAGGTGGTGTAGCGGATGCGGACCACGCCGGCCGGCCACGTCTCGGTCTCCCGCAGCCGCAACGGGAGCGGAGGGTCGCCGCGCTCCAGCAGCGGCGTGCCGTCACCCAGCGCGATCGGGGCGACGAACAGTTCCAGCTGGTCGACCTCACCGGCCGCGAACAGGGCACGCATCACCGACGCGCTGCCCCACACGATGGTCCGGCACCGCTGCTCGCGCCGCGACCGGACATGCTCGACCGCGTCCGCGACGACACGGGCCGGCGGGTGCGAGCCCCACGGCGCCTCGGTCAGCGTGGTCGAGCAGACCGTCTTGGACAGTGCGTTGACCTGCCGGGCCATCGGCTCGTCGGTCGCCGTCGGCCAGAACGCCGCGAAGGACTCGTAGGTGCGCCGCCCCAGCAGCACCTCGTCGACCGACTTGAGCAGCGCCATGTTGTGCGCCTCGGAGGCGGAGAAATCCTGGACGGCCGCGAAGACGTCCTGCTCCCCGTTCGGGCCGGCGAGGAACCCGTCCACAGAGACCCATTGCTGGACGATCACACAGTTCATGTCCACCCCCCGGACGGAAGGAGACCGGTGGTGAGCAGCCGGCTGACAGCGGTAACCACCACGACGCTACTCGACCACCGGCTCTTCGGCATCGCCGACGACGGCGCCGAGGAGGATCTGCCGTTCCCGCACGAGGCGGGCGACTGGGTCCGCGCCGGCCGGTCGTCGATCCTGGTGGAGACCCCGTTCGACAACGACGAGGCGGTCCTGCGCCTGGAGGAGTGGGACGCTGAGCCCGCCGGCGACCACGAGTGGGACGACGTCGTCGCCGTCACCATCGGCTGCCCGTCCGGGACGATCCGGTTGAACCAGGTGACCGCCGGCTGGGCCGATCCCGGGTTCACCCTCACCCGTCCGGGCGACCAGCACGTGCGCCTGTCCTGCCGCTTCGGCGACGGCGACGATCCCGAGTTCCTCGTCCAGTTCTGGGCCGCATAGGCATCGTGTCGCCATGCGGGTGGCGGGAGGCTAGCCAGGCAGCAGGCCCGTCACCACGTCGCGCAGAGTCCGGTCCAGGCGGTTTGCGTCGCCATGCTCCAGTGCGTTCAGGATCGGTTCGCTGTGCAGGGTGGCGAGGAGGACGTGGGCGAGCATGTCCGCGTCGAGGTCCTGCCGTTGCTGGTGGACCAGGTGGCTGATGTGGCCGTGCCAGGACCGGTAGACCGGATGTTCTTCGCGTGGTTGCTGTTCCGGCGCGGTGGTGACAGGCGCCTCGGGGCCGAGGGCGGCGAGCAGGCCCTTGTTGCGGGCGACCACCTCGACCACGGCGGTGAGGAATGCCAGGAGTCGTGCGCGTGGCGGGGCGCCCTGGCCCAGCGGCGGCGGGCCGGTGGTGATCGCGATCTGCAGGTCTTGCGCGCGTTCCTGCATGAGGGCGCGCATGAGCCCGTACCGGCTGCCGAAGCGGTGGAACACGGTGCCCTTGCCGACGCCGGCCGCCGCGGCCACCTGTTCCATCGAGATCTGGCGTGGGTGATGGCGGGCCAGCATCTCTTCGGTGGCGCGCAGGATGGCCGCGCGGTTGCGGGCCGCGTCAGCGCGGAGTCGTTCGGGTTCGGGCATGACACACCTCGACAACTGGACCGGCGGTCCAGTAGCGTCCGGACCGAAGTTGACTGACGGTCCATTTTAGGCGAGGGGTAGCCGTGCGACGCGTTCGGTACTACGAGTACGGCGGGCCGGAGGTGCTGACCGTCGAGGATGCCGACCAGCCGGTTCCGCAGGCAGGACAGGTACTGCTGCGAGTCGAGGCGATCGGCGTCAACTTCGCCGACACCCGGTTCCGCCGCGGGCCCGGCAGCGGCAGCATCTTCCAACGGCCTCTGCCCGGCCGCCCGACCGGTGACGTCGTCGGCACCGTCGCCCGAGTGGGTCCCGGCGTGGACCCGCGGCTGGCGGGCCGACGGGTCGCCGCGCTCGCTGAGGACGCGTACGCGGACTACGTGGTCGCGGAAGCGTCATGGCTCGCCGCCGTCCCCGACCACCTCGATTCCGGCGACGCCAGCATGCTCGCGATGAGCGCCCCGGTGGCGCTGCGGATCCTGCGCGCCGCACAGCTGAACCCCGGCGACACCGTCCTGATCCATGCCGCGGCCGGCGGGATCGGGCATCTCGCCGTGCAACTCGCCAGGTTTCTCGGCGCGGGCACCGTCATCGGCACTGCCCGATCAGCACACAAGCTCGACTTCGTCCACAGCGTCGGCGCCGACGTCGCCATCGACTACGCGCAACCGGACTGGCCCGACCAGGTTCGCGCGGCGGCCCCGGGTGGTGTCGACGTCGTCCTCGACGCGGTCGGTGGCCCGGTCCTGCAATCCAGCCTCGATCTCCTCGCACCCTTCGGCCGCGCCGTGGTCTATGGAGCCGCAACCGGAGAACTGGAACAGATACCCGTCGCCAAACTCTTCGCACTGCGATCCGTTGTCGGCTTCAACCTCACCGCCTGGCGCCGTACGGCCCCGGACCTGGCACGTCAGGAGATGGACGAGATCACCGGCCTGTTCGCGGCGGGCCATCTGAGCACCACCGTGCACGCGGACCTCCCACTCACCCGCGCCGCGACCGCCCACGAGCTCATCGAGGCCCGCTCTCACACCGGCCGCATCCTGCTGTCCCCATAGTGAACATCACCTGAGGCGCGAAACTCGGTCGCTCGCCGTCGGGGACGCTGCCACGATCGTCGGCATCACGCACCGCGTTCCTGGGGGAGAAATGACGGGCTTCGACATTCGGGCCGTTGATCTGGCCGCGCTCAACTCGCTGACCAAGTACCCGTCGATCCCGACCTATCACGAGCTGGATCCGCGCAACGGTGGCCTCACCGAGCAGGTGACGGTATTCCCCGGGCCGGTGATCGGGACCGAGAAGGTCGACGGCAGCAACTCGCGGGTCATCCTGCTGCCGGACGGTGGCTACCTGCTCGGCTCGCGGGAGGAGCTGCTCTACGCGCGGGGTGACCTGATCGGCAACCCGGCCCTGGGCATCGTGGACAATCTGCGCCCGCTCGCCGATGCCCTGGCCGGCACCCGCGCCGACACGATCCGGGTGTTCTACCTGGAACTCTACGGCGGCAGGATCGGCGGGCAGGCCAAGCAGTACTCGACCAGGGGCGGCGCCGGCTGGCGGCTGTTCGACGTCGCCGTGCTCGACGACTGGGCGGAGAAGCTGACGTGGCCACCCCAGCGGATCTCCCGGTGGCGCGACGAGCAGGGTCAGACGTTCCTCGGCGAGCGGGAGCTGGGGGAGGCGGCCGCGGCCACCGGTCTGGAGCTGACACCGCGACTGTTCACCGTCGACCCCGGCGAGCTGCCGTCCGACGTCGAGGGCATGCACGCGTTCCTCGGCGAACGGCTGCCCCGCACGTTGGTGGCGCTGGACGAGTCCGGTCTGGGCGCGGCCGAGGGCCTGGTGCTGCGGACCGCTGACCGGTCGGTGATCGCGAAGGCCCGCTTCCAGGACTACCAACGGACCCTCAAGCGCCGGGCGAACAGCCGGTGATCACGTCAGGCTGACGGTGTCGTGGGCAGCGACGTTCCGGGGAAGAGCCAGGTGAGGCTGTTCCGGGCGGCGCGAACGTACGGTTCGTGGCCGTAGGCCAGGTCCTCCAGCGCGGCGCACCGAGCGAAGAACACGATGCGATCCCGGTCCGGCAGCGGCCCGTAGGCATCGGCCACCCCGGCGAGAAACCCGGCGCCGAAGTCACGGTAGAGGCGCGCGAAGTCGAGGGCCGGGTCGGTGACGGCCGCATCCGTCCAGTCGATCACACCGGTGATGCGGCCGTCGTGTTCCAGCAGGTGCTCCGCGCCGAGGTCGGCATGGGCGAGCACCAGCCGTTCGCCGGCCGCCGGCACCGATTCCCGCAGGATCCGCAGCAGGCCGGGCGGCCCGTCGAGATCCTCCAGCCACTCCCCCGGCTCCGCGGGTTCGACCGGTCCGGCCACGTCGATGGCGTGCAGTTCCCGCAGGAACCGGCCGATCGCGGATGCGAGCCCGGGCCCGGCGGGCCGTCCCAGCAGCGGCCGGCCGGGCAGCAGCGGATAGGCGAGCACCCCGGCTTCCTCGTCGGCGAACCGGATCTCGGGCACGGGCAGCGACACCCGCGGGCGTACGCGGGAAAGCAGTTCCGCCTCACGCCGGACGTCATGCCCGCCGGCCACCCGCAGAACCAGATCGCCGGCGAGAAAGGCCGTGTTGTCCAGCCCGGACCCGAGCCGGACAAGTGCCTGGTCGGGTGCGTGGGCGCGCAGCGCGTCCCGGGCCCGCTGTTCCGGCGTACGTCGCATGCCGTCACACGCTACGTCAGCGTCCCCAGGTGCCGTCGTCGCGGACGCGGTAGGTGCGTTTGCCCAGGACCAGGGTCTCCAGGGCCTCGATGTACGTGTCGGCGACGAACCACTCGCCGGCCTGGTCGAGGTCGAAGACCCGTCCGTGTTCGTCGATCGCCAGGACCGACTCATCGTTGACCCGGCCCAGCGGGAACAGCCGCGCCCCGATGACCTGCCCGAACTCGTGAAGCAGGTCGGCGGTGTGCGGGGCGTCGAAGGGGGAGATGTGCGCCATCCGGGAGCGCTGTTCCAGGCCGGGCGCCCGGCGGGAGAGTACGACCAGGTTGGTGTGTCCGTACGCCTCCCCAGCCGCCGGGAACCATTCGTGCCGGTGCTCCTGGCCGTGGACCGGGAGCACCTCGCTCTCCACCATCCCCTCGACCATCTCGGTGTTGTACTCGTTCGGCACGTCCGGGGACCACCCGCCGTTGAGCATCTCCGAGGCGAGCGTGTCGGAGAACCGGGCCGGATCCGGGTTGGGCCGGGGCGGGGCGACGAAGTGGTGCAGCGCCCCGGTCTTGCCCCACGGCATGAGCCCCAGCTGGGTGAGCACGTAGGTGCAGGTCTCGCACGGGTCGTTCGGTTTGCCGGCGAGCGGGTCGCCGGGCGCGTGGATCTGGAATGTCTGGAACTGGGAGGCCCGCAGCAGCTGCCGGGCGTCGTCGAGCGTCAGCGGGGCCTGACCGGCCATGTGCCGGCGGCGGTCGACGTCGTGCAGCGCGTCCGAGCAGGCGATCAGTTCGGCGTGCCGGTCACAGCCGCGGACCGTCTCCTGCGGTGACTGTTCCGCGAGCCGCTCCAGGACGAGCCGGTGGTGGTTGAGTTTCTGGTCGCCCTTGGCGCCGCGGGCGATGTAGACGCGGCCGGCAACGGTGGCATGGGCCGCGATGCTGGGGGCGGGCCGACGGTGGATCTCGCGGCGCAGCTGCACCGCCGGGTCGGCGGTCCTCGGCGGGCCGACCACTTCGGGGCGGCGCTGTTCGTACTGCTGCTTGAGGGTTTCCGACGGCCAGGCCGGCCAGGTCGAGACGCGGCCGGTCTCCCGGTCGATGACGGTCACGCCGGCGCCCGGGTCGGCCGGGCCGTCGGCGACGGTCCGGACGATGAACCCCTGGTCGAACTCCTCGACGGACGCCCGCCACTGCTGCCCGCGGGTCAGCGTCTCGGCGCGCGCCCAGGTGGCGGCGGCCGCTTCGGCTTCGGTACGGGTGATCATCGCTGACTCCAAGTGCCATCGTCACGAATGCGGGCGGCCGGCAGCCCGGTGAGCAGCGCGACGATCGCCTCGTCGAGGGTCTCGCCGATGAACCACTCACCGCCCTGGTCGAGGGAGAACACCCGGCCGCGCTCGTCGATCGCGAGCACCGCCTCCTCGTAGCCCTCGGTGCCGAGCGGGAACATCCGGGCGCCGACGGCCCGGCCGAACTCGCCCAGCGGATCGGCCAGGTGACGCGGCGACCCGGTGCCCAGCTGGAACCAGCGGACCCGCTGCGCGGCGCCGGGACAGTTGCGGTTCGGGGCGACGTCGTAGAACTCCAGGAACGCGGCCTCTGCGGCGGGGAAGCGGCTCAGCCCGTACTCCGCGCCTTTGTTCTCCTCGATGGCCCGGAGGACCGCTGAAGCGCGACGTTCGCGCACGGGTGAGGGCTCCCAGCCTTCGGCCGCGAGTTCCCACGCCACGTCCGGCGGAAACCGGCCCGGCTGCGGATCGGTGCCCTCGGTGCGGCGCCGGATCTTGCGGTACGTGCGGTCGTCCTCCCCCAGCACACCCAGCCCCACGAGCACGTCACAGCAGGTGAAACAGGGTGTCGCCGGCTCGCCGCCGCGCGGGTCGCCGCTCTCCCGGATGTGGAACGTCTCGAACTGCCCGCCGCTGAGGCCGCCGGTCTCGTACAGGACGTCGGAGACGACCAGCAGCTCGGCGTGCCGCTCCGCGCCGCGGACCAGCTCACCCGGCGCGATGGCGGCCAGCCGTTCGGCGACCAGCGGGTGGTGCCGCAGTTCCTGGTCGCCCTTGGCGCCGCGGGCCCGGAACAGTCGCCCGTCGGCGGTGGTGAGGTGCGCGGCCACCGACGGCGACACCCGCCGGTACGCCTCCCGCCGCAGCTCAGCGACCGGATCGGCAGTCTGGTGCGATCCGACGGCGACATCCCGCCGGGCGGTGTAGCGCTGGTCGAGTTCCTCGGACGGCGCGGGCGGCCAGTGCGAGAGCCGGCCGGTCTCCCGGTCTATGACGGTGATCACGTCCTCGCCCGGCCCGGTCCGCGCCTCCGGCGGCAGTCGCATCCAGACCGCGTAGCCGAGCGCCAGCTCATCGACCTGCGGTGTGCACGGGTAGCCGCGCCGGACCGTCTGCCGGTGAGCCCATCCCGTGGCGATCTCCCGCGCCTCGGCGAGCGTGATCATCCAGCTGCCTCCTTCAACCATCGAGAGGGGAGCTTAGAGCAGGAAGCTGCTGGTAGGTTGCTCCAGTCAATTCGCGAGTCCTCGGGGAGACAACCGTGAGCAGACAGGCCGACCGCGACCCGAACCATGCGCTGCGTGCGCGTTTCGACGACGTGGTGTCGCAGTACCAGCGTCTGCGGCTGGGCCTCGACGACATTCAGGACCGGCTGGCCAGGCTTTCCGTCACCGCCGAGTCGCCGGACGGTCTGGTGAAGGCGACCGTCGGCGCCCGCGGCCAGCTGGTCGACCTGAAGCTGGACCGCGAGGTGTACCGCCGTCAGGATCCGGACCAGCTGTCCCGGACGATCCTGCGGACCGTCGAGCAGGCTGTCGCGAAGACGACAGACCAGGTGCAGGCGATGGTCGGTGAGTACCTTCCGGCCGACTCGCCGGGGGCACGGTTCATGCGCGACGGCGACTTCGGTGGTCTGCTGGCCCGCCAGGACCGGCTGATGCGGGAGGCCGGTGACGACGATGAGCGGTGAGCTGTACCTCGATCCGCAACGCGCTACCGCCGCCGGCCGGGACCTGTCCGCCGCCGGGAAACAGCTGGTCAGCCTGAACAACAGCACGGTCGCCGAGGTGAATGCGGCCAGTCAGGGCCAGCCGTGGGGCCGCGACGACATCGGCGCCGCCTTCCAGCAGAACTACGGTCCGTTGTTGCAGCAGTTCACCGACGCGTTCGGCAAGATCTCCGGGTTCGTGCAGGGCCTCGGCGACGCGGCGATCGCGTCGGTCGAGGACAACCTGGGCGCCGACGCGCGTTCCTCCGACACCGTCACCAAGTCGTACGGGGCCTGATGCCGTGACGATCCTGCCGAGCCCGATCCCGCACCCGTTCGACTACTCGCCGTGGGACCTGCCCGGATGGGCGTACGACGCTCTCGAATGGGTGGTCGGTTTCGACTGGCCCGAAGGCAACGAGAAGCTGACCTGGGACGTCGCCGACCAGTGGTACCGGCTGGCGGAAGCGCTGGTGACACCGCGGGAGGACGCCGCCGAGGCGGCGCAGCGGTTCATCGACGCGTACGGCGGCAGCGGCACCACGATCGAGGCGTTCATCGACGCCTGGCACAAGGTCGCCGACGGTGAGGACGCCCCGCTCAACGCGCTGATCACGTTCGCCGACGCGATGGGCGACATGGTCAAGGAGTGCGGCGCCGACATCGAGGCCGCCAAACTCGAGGCGTGGATCGAGCTCGGCCTGTTCGTCATCGAGCTGATCGGCCTCGGCATCACGGTGGTGCTCACGCTGGGTGCGGCGTCGCCGGCCGCCGGCGGCCTGATCGCGGCGACCCGCTTCGCGATCCAGCAGATCTTCAAGAAGCTGGTGGCGCAGCTCGCCAAGAAGGGCGTCAAGAAGGCGCTGAAGGAGGCCGGGCAGCGGGCGCTCAAGGAGATCGCCAGCAAGAAGGGCCTGAAGGAACTCGGTAAGAAGGCGCTGCACGAGGCCAAGGACGAGGCCAAGGAGGAGGCGCTCACCAACCTCGGCGTGCAGACCTATCAGGACGCGGCCGGGCACGACGACTTCTCGGTCGGTGACCTGGTCCAGTCGACGGCGGCGGGTGCGGCCGGTGGCGCGGCGTCCACGATCGCCGGTGTCGGCGCGGGCGGGAAGAACAATCTGCTGCGCGGCGCCGGTGGTGAGGTTTTCGGTGAGCTGGGCGGATCCCTGGTCGGTGGCGAACTGCCCGGCTGGGAGGACCTCGGCAAGGCGGCCACGTCCGGCGCGGCCGGGTCGGCGGTCGGCGGCACCCGCCAGGAGTTCAAGGACCTCGGCGGCAGCCTCGACGGCGCGGGGGGCCTCACCCTGGGTGATTCGGTGCCGGGTTCGTCGTCGGTTTCAAACCCCTCTTCCGGTACGGGGGTGAGCACCGCGGTCGGTGATTCGTTCTCGGGTTCGGGGTCGTCGGAGGGTGGTTCTTCCGCTTCGTCGTCCTCCCACTCCTCGTCCTCCCACTCGTCGTCCTCCTCTGGCGGGAGCGTGTCCGGCGGCGGGTCGTCGCCCTCCCCCGCGTCGCACTCGCCGTCGTCCGCCTCCACCTCGTCCCCGTCGCCTTCGCACGACACCGTTCAGGCGTCGACGACCACTCACTCGCAGGTCAGCGCCTCGACCTCCAGCAGTGGGGTCACGCTGTCCGGGGTCACGCCGACCGCCGAGGCGCCGGCCAACAGCGGTCCGAGCGTCTCCACCTCGTCGCCGTCGGTGACCACGGCTCCGTCCAGCACGGCTTCGAACGGGCCGGTGGCGTTCGCCCCGAACACCGGCAACTCCGGGCCGGTCGGTGGGCCGTCGGTGGCCACCAGCGGCCCGATGGGTTCGCCGAGCCCGAACGTGTCGCTCGCGAGCGGTAACCCGAGCACGCCGACCAGCCTGAACGTCGGCCCGTCGCCGTCCACCTCGCCGTCGTTCTCCCCTGCCACGTCGCCGTCACCGTCACCCTCGACTTCGCCGTCGCCCTCGGTGTCGCCGTCTCCTTCCTCCCCGACGACGGTTTCCACCTCACCGGCCAACACCAGCAACGCCCCGGTCACCGCGACGACGAACACCACGTCGCCGACCACTACGACCACGGCCACCACTGGGACGCCGACTTCGCCTTCGACTTCGACTTCGACTTCGACTTCGACTTCGCCGAGCGTCACGAGCCCGAATCAGCCGAGCACCGGCACTCCCGGCGGCCCGTCCACGTCGATTCCGTCGCAGACCGGACCGTCCACCTCGCCGGATCAGCGGCCCGGGTCGCAGGATCAGTCGCGGCAGGACGCCGGTCGCAATGATCTGCCGCTGGCCGGCGCGTCCCACGGCGCTCCACACCTGACGCAGCGGACCCCGCAACAGCAGCACGACGAACAGGCGTACTTCGACCAGCGCGATCAGAACAAGCTGGACGTCCAGAACGACATCGTCCAGCGCACGCTGACGCCGCTGGACCAGAAGATCGCGGACAGCCGGCGCAAGCAGCGGATGGCCCGGCAGCAGGCGGACCAGGCCGCGCAGGCGCTCGACATCAAGCGGCGCGACTTCTACCTGGACCGGGAGTTGCACCACCGCAAGCAGGAGCTCGACGCCCTCAAGCTCCGGGCCGACGCGGTCAAGCTGCTGAGCAACCCCTACTCGATCCAGCTGACCGGCACCGACTTCAACCGGGCGAACTTCGATCAGGGGACCCTCTCCGACAACCCGAACTCGATCAATGACCGGTCGGCGCTGACCGGCACAACGAACCCGCCGAACGCGCGGACCGAACGCAAGTACGGCCAGCCGGGCGGCCTACGGATACCGCTCGCGATGCACCAGGAGGACCTGGAACACCTGATCCCCCGGGACCAGAACGGCCGGCCCCAGCGCACCCCGGACCCGACCAAACAGTGGGTCCAGCTGATGAACGACGGCGGTCCGGCCTCCGACCCGACCCGTGGCGTCAACTGCCTGGACTGCTCGCTGTCGTTCCTGGAGACCTACCTGCACGGCCGCCCGACCGTGGCCGCGGCCCGAACCGTCGACACCTACACCTACGGCCTCCCTGACCAGCACGTCGGCGAGGACGGCGGCCACCACCGCGCCGAAAAGGTGACCGGAAGCGGCTTCACCCAGGTCACACCGCATGTCGGCAACAGGTCGGACGCCGACGCCAAGAATGACATCGACGAGGGTTTCGCCCGGATCGCCCGAACCCTGCTCCAGGGCGGCCACGGCTCCACCGCGATCATCATCAACCAGTGGTCGGGCGGTTCGGCGCACGCCTGGAACGCCGTCAACCACAACGGCGTCCTCTACTTCATCGACCCGCAGAGCGGCGTGTGCGTCGACGCCACGAACTTCGCGGGCGGCCCCGGCCACCGGACCCTCTACGGCCACAACGGCACGAACGACCCGTCCAACGTCATCCAGCTCAACGCCCTGCTGCTCGACGGCCAGGGCAACCCGATGGCCGTCCCGAACACCCCGCCGGCCCCGTACTACAGCAGCCGGACCACGCCGCCCCCGCCCCCGCTGGCCTACCAGCAACAGCAGGCCCAGCCCCTCCAGCAGCAGAACCAGACGACGCAGCCGGTTCAGCCGCCCCCGCCCGCTCCCTCCCCCGGCCCTCCGGCCCCGCCCGCTCCCCCGGCCCCGCCGGTCAACACGCCACCCGCACCGCCGGCACCACCGGTCAACATGCAGCCGCCGGCACCGCCGGTGCAGCCGTCGGTCGACACGCAGCAGTCGCCCTCACCCTCGCCGAGCGTCGAGCAGTCGGCGACGGACCAGCAGCCGGTGGTGAACAACTCCGTCGATGAGACGACCACTCAGCCGCCGGTCGAGAACGGCCCCGCCGACGACGCGACCGTTCCGGCGCCGACCGAAGACGACCTCACCGACAAGACGACCGTTCACAGTCCGGTCAACGACGTGGCCGTCCAGCCGACGGTCGATGACACGCGCACCGACGACGCGACCGTTCCGGCGCCGACCGAAGACGGCCCCTCCGACGAGGTGACCGTTCAGAGTTCGGTGGAGGATCGTGGTCCATCTGCGGTGGATGACGGCTTTACGCGTACGGATGAGAAGGAAAGCTCGCCGTCGACGGAGGCCGAACCGGACCGCGGGGTTTTCGATCCGCTGTCGGTGCTGGACCCGAAGTCGATGGACGCGCCGACGGACAGCGATCCGCTGTCCGTTCTTGATCCGGGGCCGCGGACCGAGCCGGACGTCACGCTGGCGGAGACGCCGACCGTGGACGCGGTGGCAGATCAGCAGGCCCGGGAGAATTATCGGTACGAGAACGAGCGGACCCGGCGCGAATTCGACGACGACTACCGCCAGAATCTGGGCCGTGAACTGCGTAATCAGGCGGAAGCGAGGCGTGCCCGGGCGGATGATCTGCGCGGCGCGCTGCGGGCCGCGGACGAGCGTGGCGATCTCGCCGAGGGCGACCGGATCGTCGCGGACCGCCGCCGGTTCGAGGAGGAAGCCGACAATCTCGAGGTACGCGCGTCCGATATCGAACGTGGCGGCGACATCGGGGACGTCGAGGTCACCGGGGCCGAGTGGGAGCGGCTCAACGAGAGCGCCAGCGACCTCGCGCCGGGCCCGGTGGAGACGGGTGACCGGTCGGCGCTGACCGGCGACGACAGCCCGCGGCCGATCGACACGACGCGCCGCTACAACACGCGGGGCGGACTGCGGCCGCCGTTGCGGGTGCATCAGACCGACCTGGAACGCGCCGTGCCGCGCGACGACGACGGCAACCCGGTACGGCAGGCCGACCCGCGCGACGGCGAGTGGTTCGGCCTGGTCAACGACGGTGGCCCGGAGGCCGACCCGACCCGGGCGATCAACTGCGGTGACACGGTGTTGTCGCTGTTCGAGACGTACATGCACGGCCGTCCGAGGGTGTCCGCGCCGCGTACGTTCGACGGTTACCGCAACGGCGATCCGCACCGCCCGTACGGTGCCGAGCGTGGTGTGTCGTCCCGCATCGAGGCGACGACGGGCGGCCGTTTCGAGGGCCTGACCGACGTGGGCGCCCTCGATCCGGAGAACGCCCGCACCGAAATGCGCCTGGCCGAGAACCGTCTGCGCAACCATCTGCTGGGCCTGGGTCACGGTTCGTTCGCGTTCGTCACGACGCAGGACCAGGCGGGGCGCACGCACGCGTTCGCCGCGGTGAACCAGAACGGCACGATCCTCTACCTGGACGCCCAGACCCGCCAGATCAGCTCGACCGGCCCGATGCACTCGGGCGACAACGTGCCGTGCGACGTCATGCGTTTCGACGCCCTCACGGTCGACGGCCAGGGCCGCCCCCGCCCCATGACGGCCGGCGACCCGCCCCACATCGCCACCGACCCTTCCGGCCAGGACGAGCCGGGCTTGAAGGCTTCCGATGTGCCGGAGGCCATGCGCCGCTACGCGGCGCTGGGTGAGGACCCGCCGAGAGTCAACCTCGAGGACAACGAGCGGTTGTACCAGTCGAAAGGCGCTCACACCATCGAACGGCACGGGCCCGACGTTCAGCTGCAGCGACACCACGATCCGAACTCGGGTGTCCGAACGATCGAGGGACGAATCTACGGCGATCGACCGTGGCGCCACTCTGAGAACAAGTCCTACCAATGGATCGACTCGTCCATCATGAACCGCGCGGTGAATGAGTATGTCCAAAACAATTGGGAGGAGATTCGTAGCGATCTAGCAATGGACGGCATACATAAAGCAATGTTCGATGCCGGACATCGCGTGGGCCACGGGTATTACAATAAGAACATGTTCAACCCGGGCCCTCCGGATCCCGAGTATGCCGTGACAAGTCTCGCACGAATCACTGTCAAGATCGTTGTCGGTTCGGATCCGCTGGAATTCTTCATCCTCACGACGTTCCCCGCAGGGCTAGGCTGAACTCCATGGACTTCTCTGATCTTCCTGAGCCGATGCGCAACCGCATCGCCGAACGCTCCGCCCGCCCACCGCTCGATAAGGTGCGCGACATGTTGCATACCTACCTCGAGGACGCCGAGGATCTGGACGCGGTCAGGCGTGAGCTGCGAGATACCACCAATTTCAGCAGCTTTTATCTTCACCAGTATCTCGTCGCCTTCGAGACTATCCTCTCCGAACCGCAGCCTCCCGGAACATTGCTGCGTCTAGTGGCCTGGGATGCCAACTGGGGAATGGGTGAAAATGCGACGGACGAAGCCTCAGCGGTCTTCCTGCGGGAGATAGCCGAGATGATCCGCGATGCAATTCGCGAGTCCGACCGACGCTGAGGTCACCGCGGATCCATCTCGGCTTCCCGAGCCGTTTCGCTCACGAGTGGAGGAACGCTCGGCACTTCTGTCGATCGCGAAGGTCCCGCATTTCCTGCATGGTCACGTAGCCGATGCCACCAATTCCGAGGAGATCCGAGACGATATTCGGCAGACGGCTGAGCGGAATACCTTCCATCTCCGGGAGCTGGCCGATCTGCTTCGATCGGAGTTCCGGCAGCAGCAGCTCAGCATCCTGGCCGCACATGCGTTGCCGAGAGACCGGCGTGGCCATGGGTGAGGGCCCCGGGAGTGGTCCGGCACGGCGAACGAGTGCCGCACCGGCTCAAGAAACTCGCGGTAGCTGGGCAAAGAGATGGGCTGCCGGGCAGGCAGACCACCTAAGCCCGCCGGCACGCCTTCCCGTCCACAAACCTAGAACTTGGGCACCGAGTTGCATACCGCCTGCGCGCCCGTGCTCGGGTACCACCTGATAAAGCAGTTGTTCTGAAAGTCGGTGCGTCGCCCGCCACCGGCGATCGCGTACTCGTCCGAGGTCGGGAACCCGAGCTGGCTGGTCTCCCAACCCAGTGACGCCCATCTGTCACGGATCGAGCCGTGCACCTCGTGCGCGCCGGTCGCCGGTGACCAGTAGATCGACCCGCCCTGGAAGTGGTTGTAACGACCAACCCCATTCGGGGTTGTCAGCTCGTCCGTCTTCGGGAATCCGAGCAGGCTGTTCTCCCAGCCCATAGCCGCCCACTTGTCACGGATCGAGCCGTGCACCTCGTGCGCACCCGTATCAGGCGACCAGTAGATCGACCCGTTCTGGAAGTGGTTGTACCGGCCGGGTTTGTTCGGCGTCGACAGTTCGTCCGTTGTCGGCAGGCCAAGGCCGTCCTTCTTGTCCCGGCCGCGCTGAACCCACAGAACGTTGATCGAGCCGTGGATCTCGTGCGCTCCGGTCGCCGGAGACCAGTAGATCGACCCACCCTGAAAGTCGCTGTACCGCGCCTTTGTCGTGCGTCCGAACAACTCGTCCGTCTTCGGGAACCCGAGGATGCTGGTCTCCCAGCCCATAGCCGCCCACTTGTCGCGGATCGACCCGTGGATCTCGTGCGCTCCGGTCGCAGGCGACCAGTAGATCGACTGACCGCCGTCGAAGTGGTTGTAGCGCCCGATCCCGTTCGGAGTCGTCATCTCGTTCGTGGTCGGGAACGCCCACAACACGCTAGTACGGCAGCCGCCATTCGTGATCATGGCTGGAGTTCGAGGGTGAGGCGGCGGGCGTAGTGAGCTCGTCTGGCTCGTGCTTGGTGGCGGCGTCGCCAATGTGACCAGCGCAAACGGTAGGCGATGCTGCGCGTCGGCCGAATCAGTAGGACGTTGATCAGGCGGCGGATCTCGTTGACGGTCAGGTCGATCATGTCGGGCTGAGCGGGACGGTCCGCCGATCGGGCGTCGGCGGTACAGATCGCGAGGACCGCGAGCGCTGCCAGGGCAAGGGTGGTGAACCGGTGCCAGGACGTCCAGCGGCGGACCTGGTGCTGGTCCAGCCCGACCTGCCCTTTTCCGGCCTGAAAACTCTCTTCCACGATCCACCGAACTCCGGCCACGCGGACCAGCTGGGCGAGTGTGACCGGGCCCGGTGCCCAGCAGCGGTAGAAGGCCAGCTCACCGGTGGTGTTGTTGCGGCGGATCAGCAGGCTGTGCCGGCCGTCGTCGTCGGGATCACCGTCAGCGCCGACGTCGGCCAGCCAGGCCCAGTCGTAGAACCGTGGGCCTTTCGAGCCCTCGCCGGCGCTGCGCCGGGTCCAGCCGGTGGCGGGCAGATCGGCAGCCAGCCGGTCAGCGCGGCAGCGGATTTTCCCGCTGTCGATCGGCACGAGGTGATCGCAGGAGACCGCCAGGACGTAACCAAGGCGGAGTTCGCGCAGCTCACTGCGGAGTCGGGTGTTGTTGCCGTACGCCTCGTCCGCGGCGACCCACCGGGCCGGGACCAGGGCATTCACGGCGGCGGTGATCATGTCGTCGGCCAGCTCGGACCTGGTGGCGAACGTGATCTTTTCCGGGATCCCGGCCTGCTCGCACCGCCCGCGGTCGTCGGTCCAGGACTTCGGCAAGTAGATCCTGCGGTCGATCAGGGCGTGACCGTGTCTGCTCGCATAGGCCAGGAACACTCCGACCTGCGCGTTCTCGATCCGCCCAGCGGTTCCGGTGTATTGACGCTGGACACCGACCGAGTGCACGCCCTTCTTCAGATCGCCGGTCTCGTCGACGACGAGGACACCGTCGGGGTCACCGAGCCGGTCGACGACGACCTGACGCACGTCGTCACGCACCGCGTCGGCGTCCCACTTGGCCCGGTAGAGCAACCTTTGCATCGCATCCGGCCGGGCATGTCCGGCCTGCTCAGCGACCTGCCAGCAGGTCTTAATCTCCAGGTCGGCGAGCAGTCCGGTGACGAACCCGCCCGCCGCCCGGCGAGGCTCTACCCGGCAGAACCGGCCGGCGAACGAGTCGATGACCAGGTCGATGGTTCGTCGCCACTGGGCAGGCTCTACGCTGTGGCTCTCGGCCACCGCAAGGTCTGATGTTGTGTCCACAACGCACAGACGATCATGCGGTGGCCGTCCTCGTTCCCGCGGGATCCGAGGTCACCTCACGAACGGCGGCTGCCGTACTAGGCGCCGTCCAACTGAGCTTGCGCCATTTATCGTTGATCGAGCCGCGGATCTCACGCCACGGCTGACCGCTCCTGTGCACGACGGTACTGGTCTGGAACAGGGCGATCTCGCCGTTCAGCGAGCCGAGCGTGGTGAGCTTGTCCCACACGATGACCTGTTGGACCGGCACTCCGGCACAGGCATCCATCCATTTGCGGGGGATCCCGTCTGAGACGAAATGCCCGAAACCCCGAAATTGGGCTTGGTACTCGTGGTCACCGAAGCGGTGCCGGTCGCTGGCAGCGGTGCTCTGCCACTCGATGCGGTTCTTCTTGGTGTTGACCTGGCTCCAGATAGTGGTCCGGCACGGCTCCGGCGCCGGCCAGAACGCGGTGTCGTCAGCGGCGGCCAAAACCGGGCCTGCGGGAAGAACTGACGCGACGACCGCCATCGCAGCGGCAGTCAGAAGGGTGATGGCTCGGCGACGGGTGCTCGTCATGACGGTATTCCTGGGCTCCTGGTGGCGTGCCGCGGCGAGGGCCGCCGAATGTAGCAGGAGTGCCCGGCGCGCTGACGGACGGCCCCGCTACCGGAGCAACGATCCTGGAAGCTACGGCCTGTTTCTCTGTGGTGCCTTAGCCGTCGGGCAACTCTGGGACGACAGCAACGCGATACATGAGGACCGGGCGTTGAAGCACCGTCCCGCGACGGCGACTCGGCCGGCGCCGGCTGCACCGATAGCTGCTACGCACCAGTCGTGACACACCGACGTCGCCCGCGCCACCCGACACGCCAACCGCTCCGCACGACCTGATCACCATTGCGATCAGCAGTTGCCTGCAATGCGCGCTGGCGCTGCCGCCGAGCCGGAGAAATGGAGTGAACATTCCGCCGGCATCGGATTCTTCGTGCACCATATGGGGCGAGGACCTACGGGGCGACTTCTTCGCCCTTGAATTGTCAGGCCTATTCCACTGAAGAGGAGAATCGTCATGAGCCTGCCGAACTCTCGTTTTCCGGTGCTGCGCACCGCGGCCGCATCTGCGCTGGCCACTGCGGCACTCGCCGCGGGCCTGCCGGGCGTCGCGCACGCCTATGCGGACGTCAGCGTAAAGGTGGTGATCCGGAACAACACTTCGACGACGATCAACCTGTTGAAGTACAAGGTCATTGAGGGCGCTTCAGTCACCGGTCCGACGTCGACCATCTCGGTGTCCAGCTACGACTCGGCCGAGACCCAGTCGGATATGAAAGGCGGTGGCACGTCGGGCGCACTCAACTACAGGGTTTCGGGAGGGACGGCCGTATTGCGCTGGAGCAATCCGTCCAAGGGTGCCAACAAGTTCTCCTGCACAGTGCCGAGCCAGGTATCCTGCTCCTTCAACAACGACCAGCGATCCAATGCCGAGGTGACGTTCACCCTCACCGGCTGAACGACGCCCGAACATGCTTCGGAAATTCATTTCCGAAGCAAGAGCAATCCTGAATGGTTTAAGAAGAAGGCAACACCTCAGGTTTTGGCCACAATTTTCTTCACCGTCCGATGGACGCTCCACGAGAGGGCCGGTCCCACGCCGGCCCTCTCACGCCGCGCGGGTGCCGCTAGCGGAGGGAGACCGCCCGCGGCGAGTGCCGAGACAGGGCTCCGGCAAGGTCGTGACTTTATCCGACTTGGGGGTTCTGGAGTAGAAGCGCCGCTGTTGGGCGCAGTAAGACGGGCATGACCAGTTTGGAAGATCATCAAGGTTCCTACGCCACGATGATCGATCCGAAGTGAGTCATGCCCGCACTGCCATCATCGCTGATCTCCTCTTTGTCCTGCACACCGGCTCTGACCGCGCCCGAAACCGCTGATGGGCTGCTGGCAGCGCTCGATCGCCTGCCTGATCCGCGGGCCCGGCGAGGGGTCCGGCATCGACTGACGGCGGTAGTGGTCGCAGCGGTCTGTGCCGTGATCACCGGCTGCCGTTCCTGCGACTGCAACTGGACGCGCTCGAATCGATCCTTGCTGAGCCGCAGCGGGAGGGCACTCTGCGGTGGCTGGTCGAGGTCGACTGCAACTGGGGTATCGACGACGACCCGACGGACCGCGGTGCCGCGGTTGTTCTCCAGCAGCTCGCCGATATTCTGCGGGCCGCGATCGAGGAGGCGGAGGCGGCTCGCCGATGACGGCTTCAGGGTTCGATGAGGCCGGCTCGGATGGCGTAGCGGGTCAGTTCGAGGCGGTCTCGGAGGCCTAGCTTCTGCAGCAGGTTGGAGCGGTGCCGTTCTACCGTCTTGACGCTGATCACGAGCAGGTCGGCGATCTCCTTGGAGGAGTGGCCCTCGGCGACCAGTTTCAGGACCTCCTCCTCGCGGTCGGTGATGGCTCGGCCGGAGGCGGGGTCTTCGCCGTCGGCTACGCGTTCCAGGTAGTTGCGGATGAGGGCGTTGACGGCGCCCGGGTAGAGGAACGGTTCGCCGCGGACGGCGGCTCGGCAGGCTTCGACGAGGTCGCGGTCGGCGACGGATTTCAGTACGTATCCGGAGGCGCCGGCTTTGAGGGCTTCGAAGAAGTACTGCTCGTTGTCGTACATGGTGAGGATCAGGATGCGCAGGTCGGGCAGGATGCGCGACAGTTCGCGGGCCGCTTGCAGGCCGGTGAGGCGGGGCATGGCGATGTCGAGGATCGCCAGGTCGGGGCGTTCGGTGCGGGCCTGGGCGATGGCTTCGGCGCCGTCGGAGGCCTCGGCTACCACGGTCAGGTCGGGTTCGCTGTCGAGGATGAGCCGGACCCCGCGGCGGACCAGGGCGTGGTCGTCGGCGAGCAGGATGCGTGCCGGTTCGCGGTCAGTCACGGGGCTTCTCCTCGCCGAGGGGGACTCGTAGCAGGACCTCGGTGCCGCGGCCGGGCGCCGGGCCGATGGTGAGGTCGGCGCCGATCAGCAGGGCGCGTTCGCGCATGCCGCGGATGCCGGCGCCTTCGGGTGCTTCGGCGATTCCTCGGCCGTCGTCGCGGATGCACAGTTCGATCAGGGTGCGGGGCGACTGGTGGGAGAGGCTGAGGGTCACCTGGCGGGCCCCGGAGTGCCGGGCCGTGTTGGTCAGTGCCTCCTGGGCGACCCGGTAGAGCACGAGTTCCGTCTCCTTGCCGAGGCCGGGCAGGTCGGTGTCGATGGTGCGGCGCACGGTCAGGCCGGCTGTGGAGAATTCGCCGGCCAGTGATTTGAGGGCGCTGGCGAGGCCGAGTTCCTCGAGGACGCCCGGGCGTAGGCGGCGGGCGATGCGGCGGATCTCGTCGAGTCCGTTGCGTACGGTCTCCTGCACCTGCCGGACCTCGCCGGAGACCGGTTCGGGGGCGTGGTCGGCGACCCGTTTGAGTTCGAGGAGCACGGCGGTGAGGGTCTGGCCGACCTCGTCGTGCAGTTCCTGGGCGATGCGCTGCCGTTCGGCCTCCTGGGCGGACAGTGCGCGGGCGGCGCTGGTGGCGCGTTCGGCTTCGAGGCGGTCGAGCATGGTGTTGAAGCTGCGGATCAGGTCGGCGATGCCGTTGCGGCCGGTGACGGTGAGCCGGTGTCCGGGGCGTAGCAGGTCGACGGTGTTCATGGTGTGGGCGAGGCGGGCGAGCGGGGCGAGTCCGAGGTGCAGGAGCCCGGCGTTGGCGGCCAGCATCACCGCCAGCACGCCGCTGAGGATCATCGCCTCGGTCAGCAGGACCGGGGTGGAGACGGTGAACGGCCCGACCATGAGCAGGCCGAATGCCGCGGTCACCACGGCCGCGTTGAGCAGGAAGATCCGCCAGAACAGCGACAACCGCTGTGTCTCGTCCACCATCGCACCCATCCTCGACTGCTTGCCGGCCCAGCGTCCCCGATCCGGTCGGGAGACGTCCATCCGGGCCGCCACCCATCCTCCGCGCGGTCGGTGGGGGCGAAATGGGTGCTGGCCCGCCCCGGGAATGGAGGTCGGTCCCGATGGTCGGCGGGAGGCGGCGCGGCTTGGATGGAGGTCATGCCGGAACAAGTGGGAGGTGCGCGATGACACTGGAACGGATCGGTCTGCCCGGGGTCGGCGTGTCCCACCTGCTCACCACGCGGGACGGGGCGCGGCTGGGGATCGTCGTGCGCCCCGACGGTGGCCGTGACCTGGCCGTCTACGATCCGGCGGATCCTGATCGGGCGGCCGGCACGGTGGTGTTGTGCGCCGAGGAGGCGCATCTGGTGGCCGATGTGCTGCACACGATGGTGACGCTCGATCACGTCGACGGGCCGCGGATGCCGGCGGACGGGGTGCGGGCGGTGCGGGTCCGGGTTCCGGCCGGGTCGGGGTCGGTGGACCGGCCGCTGGCCGCACCGGACGGCGCCGAGGTCGTCGCGGTGATCCGTGGGGCCCGGGTGCTCCCCCACCCGGGCCCCGCTTTCCTGCTGCGGGCCGGTGACGTGCTGATCGCCGTCGGTGGGCCGGCGGCGCTGGCCCGGCTGCACGATCTGCTGGCGGCGCCGTGTTGATGCTGCTGGGCGCGCACCTGGTGGCCGCGGTGCTGGCTCCGGTGCTGGTCCGGCTGTGGGGGCCTCGTGCGTTCTGGCTGCTGGCGGCCGTTCCGGCGGGCGTGTTCGGGTGGGCGGTGACGCATCGGTCCGGGGAGTGGGTTCAGCCGTGGGTTCCGGGTCTCGGGTTGAGTCTGGCGTTCCGGGTGGACACGCTGTCGTGGCTGCTGGTGTTGCTGGTCGGTGGTGTCGGTGCGCTGGTGCTGGTCTACTGCGCCGGCTACTTCGCGCCGGGTACGGCGGGGCTGGGCCGGTTCGCGGCGATCTTCGTCGGGTTCGCGGGGGCGATGCTCGGGCTGGTGGTCAGTGACGACCTGCTGCTGATGTACATGTTCTGGGAGTTGACCACGGTCCTGTCGTACCTGCTGATCGGGCACACCGGCGAGGCGCGGCCGAACCGGCGGGCGGCGTTGCAGGCGCTGGTCGTGACGACGGCCGGTGGGCTGGCGATGCTGGTCGGTCTGGTGATCCTGGGTGAGCATGCGGGCGGTTACCGCTGGTCGCAGGTGGCGGCGGGGCTGCCGGACGGTCCGCTGCTGGTGGTGGCGGTGGTGTTGATCCTGATCGGGGCGCTGTCGAAGTCGGCGGTCTTCCCGTTCAGTTTCTGGCTGCCGGCGGCGATGGCCGCGCCCACCCCGGTGAGTGCCTATCTGCATGCGGCGTCGATGGTGAAGGCCGGGGTGTTCCTGGTGGCCGGGTTCGCGCCGATGATCGTCGCGGCGGGTGGTGCGGCCGCGACGGTGTGGCGGGTGTCGGCGGTCGGGTTGGGCCTGGTCACGATGCTGGTCGGTGGTTGGGCGGCGCTCTTTCAGAACGATCTGAAACTTCTTCTCGCGTACGGGACGGTCAGTCAATTGGGGCTGCTGACCGTGGTTTTCGGGTTCGGGACGGCGGGGGCGGCTCTGGCGGGGGCGGCGATGCTGTTCGCGCATGCCCTGTTCAAGGCGGCGCTGTTCCTGGTCGTCGGGGTGATCGACAAGGCGGCGGGCACCCGGGATCTGCGGCGGCTCGACGGGTGGGGCCGGCGTGCGCCGCTGCTGGTGGCCGTGGCGGTGCCGGCCGCGTTGTCGATGGCGGGTCTGCCGCCGGCGATCGGGTTCGCCGGGAAGGAGGCGGTGTTCGCCGCTCTGCTGGACGCGGGGACGACCGGCCGGCTGGTGCTCGCCGGTGTGGTGGCCGGCTCGGTGCTGACCGTGGCGTACACGGCCCGGTTCCTGTGGGGTGCCTTCGCTCGCAAACCGGCCGCCGAAGACGCAGCGGTTCCGGCTGGTGTGGGCGGGTCGCTGCTGGTGGCTCCGGCGGTGCTGGCGGCTGCCGGGGTGGCGGCCGGTTTCGGGGCGGGGCATCTCGATCGGGTGCTCAGCCCGTACGCCGAAGGTTTCCGCGGAAGCGCCGACCACCTCGCGCTGTGGCACGGGCCCGGTGTGCCGCTGGTCCTGTCCGTGCTGGTCGTGGCCGCCGGGCTGGTGCTGTTCCGGGTGTTGCCGGCCGGTGTGGCCGGGCCGCGGCCCGGTGGCCGGGGGTATGAGCGGGTGATGACCGGGACGGACCGGCTGGCGGTGGAGGTGACCGGGGCGACGCAGCGTGGTTCGCTGCCGTTCTATCTGGCGCTGATCCTGCAGATGCTGATCGTGACGGCGGGTCCGGCGATGGTGGCCGGGTGGCCGGGCGCGACGGCGGTGGAGCTGTGGGAGACGCCGTTGCATCTGCTGCCGGTGGCGGTTCTGGTCGTCGCCGCGGTGTGCGCGGTGCCGGCTCGGCGGCGGCTGACCGCGGTGATCCTGGTGGGGGTCACCGGTTACGCCAATGCCGTCGTGTTCCTGTTGCACGGCGCGCCGGATCTGGCGCTGACCCAGTTCCTGGTGGAGACGGTCACGCTGGTCATGGTGGTGCTGGTGCTGCGGCGGCTGCCGAGTCACTTCTCGCAGCGGCCGGGGGCGTGGCGGCGGCGGGTCCGGGTCGGGATCGGGGTGGCGGTCGGCACGGTGATGGCCGGGGTGGGCCATCTGGCGGTGTCGGCGCGGCAGGCGGCGCCGGTGTCGCAGGCGTATCCGGAGCTGGTGGTGCCGTTGGGTGGCGGCCACAACATCGTCAACGTGATCCTGGTCGACATCCGCGCCTGGGACACCATGGGTGAGGTCGCGGTGCTGGTCGCGGTGGCGACCGGGGTGGCCAGTCTGATCTTCCGGCGGGCGGAGCGCCTGCATCGGCGTGGGCCGGTGGAGACGCCGTCCGATCCGCCGCGCGACGAGCCGGTGTGGCTGATGGCCGGGCACACCGTGGAGGCGGGGCGGCGGTCGACGATGGTGGAGGTCGTCACCCGGCTGCTGTTCCACGTGATCATGCTGCTGTCGGTGTATCTGCTGCTCACCGGCCATGACACGCCGGGCGGCGGGTTCACCGGTGGGCTGGTGGCGGGGCTGGCGCTGACCGTGCGGTATCTGGCGGGCGGCCGGTACGAGCTGGCCGCGGCGGCGCCGGTCGACGCCGGGGCGGTGCTCGGGGCGGGGCTGCTGGTGGCGGTCGGCACCGGGGCGGGGGCGCTGGTGCTGGGTGGGCAGGTGTTGCAGAGCGCCGTCCTGGACCTGCATGTGCCGTTGCTCGGTGAGGTGCATGTGGTGACGTCGACGCTGTTCGACATCGGGGTGTATCTGATCGTCGTCGGGCTGGTGTTGGATGTGCTGCGCAGTCTCGGCGCGGAGGTGGACCGGCATGCGGCCGCCGCGGAACCGGCTTCGGCTCGGAAGGAGGAGCTGGTATGAGCGTTTCGTTGCTGTTGGCGGTCGGTGTGTTGTTCGCCGCCGGGACGGTGCTGTTGCTGGAACGTACGCTGACGCGGGTGTTGCTGGGCGTCATGCTGCTGGGCAACGGGGCGAATCTGCTCGTGCTCGCGGCCGCCCGGCCCGGGGCGCCGCCGATCGTGGGTGCCGCCGACCCGGCGGAGATGACCGATCCGCTGCCGCAGGCGATGATCCTGACCGCGATCGTGATCACTCTCGGGATGACGGCGTTCCTGCTGGCTCTGGCGTATCGCAGTTGGCTGTTGACCGGTCATGACGAGGTGCAGGACGACGCCGAGGACCGGCGGGTGCGGGAGCTGGCCGACCGTGACGAGGGCTCCGACGCCGAGGCGCTGGAGGCGGCGCGATGACGTGGCTTGTTCCGCTTCCGGTGGTCATGCCGCTGCTGGGCGCCGCGGCGACACTGTTGATGTTCCGGCGGCCGCGAGTGCAGCGGGCGATCAGTGTGAGCGTGCTGACCGCGACCCTGCTGGTGTCGGGCATGCTGCTGGTGCTGGCCGCCGACGGGCCGCTGGTCGTGGCGGTCGGTGGCTGGCCGGTGCCGATGGGGATCGTGCTCGTCGCCGACCAGTTGGCCACGCTGATGCTGGTGGTGTCGTCGGCGGTGACGCTGTGTGTGCTGCTCTACTCGATCGGGCAGGGTGGCGCGGACGGTGACGAGGAGCATCCGCTGTCGGTGTACCACCCGACCTATCTGATCCTGACCGCCGGTGTGACGAACGCGTTCCTCTCCGGCGATCTGTTCAATCTGTACGTCGGGTTCGAGATCCTGCTGGCGGCCAGCTATGTGCTGATCACGCTGGGCGGGACCGAGACGCGGATCCGGGCCGGGACGACGTACGTGGTGGTCAGTCTGCTGTCGTCGGTGATCTTCCTGGCCGGGATCGGGCTGATCTATGCGGCCACCGGGACGCTGAACATGGCGCAGCTGGTGGAGCGGCTGGACGCGCTGCCCGACGGGGTGCGGCTGGTGTTGCAGGGCATGCTGCTGCTGGCGTTCGGGATCAAGGCGGCGATCTTCCCGCTGTCGGCGTGGCTTCCGGACAGTTATCCGACGGCGCCGGCGCCGGTCACGGCGGTGTTCGCCGGGCTGCTGACGAAGGTCGGCGTGTACGCGATCATCCGGACCGAGACGCTGCTGTTCCCCGGTGGGCGGGTCGCCGACCTGCTGATGGTCGCGGCGCTGTCGACGATGGTGGTCGGCATCCTGGGTGCGGTGGCGCAGTCCGACATCAAGCGGCTGTTGTCGTTCACGCTGGTCAGTCACATCGGCTACCTGTTGTTCGGGGTGGGTCTGGCGTCGCGGGCCGGACTGTCGGCGGCCGTGTTCTACACGCTGCACCACATCGTGGTGCAGACGACGTTGTTCCTGGTGGCGGGGTTGATCGAGCGGCGTGGCGGGAGCACCGCGCTGGATCGGCTGGGCGGGCTGGCGCGGACGGCGCCGCTGCTGGCGGTGCTGTTCTTCCTGCCGGCGCTGAACCTGGCCGGGATACCGCCGTTCTCCGGGTTCCTCGGCAAGCTGGGGCTCATCCAGGCCGGCGCCGGCGACGGTTCGGCGTTGTCGTGGCTGCTGGTGGGCGGGTCGGCGGTGACCAGCCTGCTCACCCTGTACGCCCTGGCGCGGGTGTGGAACCTGGCGTTCTGGCGTACGCCGGTGGCCGGTCCGGTGGCCGCGCCGCTGCGGTCGTCGCGGCTGATGGTGACGTCGACCGCCGCGCTGGTCGTGGCGGGAATGCTGTTCACCGTGGCGGCCGGGCCGCTGTACTCGCTCACCGACACGGTGGCCGCGGATCTGCTGGCGCGAAGCCCCTATGTGCGGGCGGTGCTGCCGTGATGGCGGGCACCCGGGACCGGCTGGTAGCGGTGGCCGCGCTCACCGTGGTGTGGATGCTGCTGTGGGGCTCGTTCTCGTGGTTGACGCTGGTCGGTGGCCTGCTGGTGTCGGTGCTGGTGCTGGCGGTGTTCCCGCTGCCGCGGGTGACGTTCGCGGGGCGGCTGCGGCCGGCCGGGCTGCTGCGGTTCGCGGTCCGGTTCGTCGTCGACCTGTGGGTGGCCAGTTTCCAGCTGGCGTGGACGGCCCTGGCGGGGCGGCGGGAGCCGCGCAGCGCGGTGCTGGCTGTTCGGCTCGCGGTCCGGTCGGACCTGAATCTGACGATGTGTGCGGAGGCGGTGTCGCTGGTGCCGGGGAGCCTGATCGTGGACCTGGACCGGGAGACCGGGGTGCTCTACGTCCATGTGTTCGATGTGGCCGGACCGGCGGACATCGCCCGGTTCCGCCGGGATGTGCATGAGATCGAGCGGCGGATCATCGGGGCGGTCGGCTCCGATGCGGAGATCGCCGTCGTCGAGGGGGTTCGGGATGATCATCGTCGCTGTGTTCCTTGCCGCCGCGGCGGGAATGACGCTGGTCCGCATCGTCCGGGGGCCGTCGACGCTGGACCGGATCGTGGCCATGGACGTGCTGCTGGCGATCACGGTGTGTGCGATCGCCGCGGAGGCCGCCTACAGCCGGGACGCGACCGGGCTTCCGATTCTGCTCGGGTTGTCGCTGCTCGGCGCGGTCGGCTCGGTGGCGGTGGCCCGGTTCGCCGGCCCCGCGGCGCCGCGGAAGTCCGGTACCGGGGCGGGAGAGCCGTGATGGGTGTGACCGCGGTGCTGGACGCCGTCGCCGGGTTCTGCCTGCTGGGCGGGGCGCTGCTCAGTCTGGCCGCCGGGGTCGGGCTGCTGCGCTTTCCGGACCTGTTGTCGCGCATGCACGCCGCGACCAAGCCGCAGGTGCTGGGTTTGCTGCTGATCCTCACCGGTACGGCGATCCGGCTCGGCACCCTCGTGGACATCACCACGCTGGTGCTGGTGGGCGTGTTCCAGTTGATCACGGCTCCGGTGGCGGCGCACATGGTGGGGCGTGCCGCCTATCGGGCCGGGCTGGTGCGCCGTGAGCTGCTGCTGACCGACGAACTGGCGGCGACGGTGCGCCGGGGCCGACCCGGCCGAGGTAGCCGTCGCGGCTGGTGATGGCGCTTCTACTCCTCGCCGGAGAAGCGTTCCCATGCGGATTGCCGGGTGATGCCGAGCGCGCCGCCGATGCGCGTCCAGGTGACGCTGCGGCCGCGCAGGGTGGACACCAGCCGTTTGAGGTTCGCCTCGATCTGGGCGCCCACCGCGGCCACCCGGGGCAGCAGGCCGAGGAGTTGTTCGTCGGTCATCGACTCCTCCCAGGCCGGCAGTGAGGTCGGCTCGCTCGGGTTCTGCCGCTCGATCTCGAGGATGTCGTTGCACAGCTGGACGCATTCGTTGCAGATGTAGACGCCGGGGCCCGCGATCACCTTCTCGACCTCGGTGTGCGGTTTGGCGCAGAACGAGCAGCTGAGCTGGAGCGGGGTGGTGGTGTCGGCTTCACCGGTCATGACGGCCTCTCAGGCGAACTCGGGCGTCAGGTCAGCCCTGACAGCGTCAGGCGCCACCTTACAGCAGAGCCACCGAAGATTGATAGGCGTTGCCACGGTCCTGAGGCATGGAGAGCCGCGGGACATCGCGGGCGGGCACATTCTTCCGTTGCCGGGCGCCGGCCGGAGACGGCCGGCTGAGTGGCAGTCTCGCAACCTGTTTCCGCAGCTAGCGCGAGTTTTGACTTGACGAGTTCCGTCTCTGCCGTTCGTGTCACCGTCACTGTGACGCCGATTCGAACGCCGTACCGCCGGGAGGTGGCCGCACCATTGGCGCACGCCGGTCGCACCAGACGCACCGCCGAGCATGCGGGTCGGCCGCAGGACTTTCCCGCGGTCGCATGCCCCCGGCCGCTTGGTCCCCGTGCCTTGATTTGCTGAGATGCAAGCACGTGCTTCAGAAGCACGAATGCAGTGCCACCGTGCCGCTGCTGACACTGGAGACCGTTCAACCGATCGGCTACCTGTCAACCCCTGCAGGCAGGGTGTACTCACGGCGCCGCGGGGCTAAGTTCAAGATCACCATGCGGAACGGAACAGGCTCAGCCATCGTCAAGCGAATCGATCTTGTGATCCCTGAGCTTCTGGCTGCCGATCTGCAGATCCCGGCGCTGGCTATCACCAACGGCGCGGCCGACCCGGAATGGGTCGAGGTGCCGCTGAGCCGGCGGCGGTTCAAGCGCAAGTCGTCGTCGCCGCTTCCCCTGGACGCGCGCGGCCAAGAGTATTCCTCGGTACGTGCGGCTGGCAGCGGACCCAAGGGCGGAAGGCAGTCGTGCGAAAGCGTTTCCTGATACCGGCCATGGTGGCGCTGGGAGTGATTCTCGCGGTGGTCGCCGGGGTGACGGTGAACCGTCGCTCGGACAGCGACATACCCACGGCCGCGACCGCCGGCTATCCGATCATCTGGCCGCAGGCTCTGGTGGGCGGGAAGACTGGAACGGGACCGGCGACCGATGATCCGGGACCGACCGCCGAGCAGTTCCTCGACGAACTCGGCGTCCCCACGTCCGACCTGACCTTCTCGGTCGAGCAGGACAACCGGGGCGAGGCGCGGCTGGTCAAGGTCACGAACCGGAACGGGAGCGTGCTCGGCACGGTGAGCCTGCGCCGGGACGCCGGCGGCGGGGCGTGGGGCGTGCAGGCAATGCAGTCGCCGCGCACCACCGTGCGCCACCCCGAGCCGAACGGCGCGGTCAACCCGCCGCTGTCGGTCAACTTCCAGCCCAGCACCAACGACACGGCGCGGATACGCCTGATGGACGCCCGCAACTCCAAGGAGTTGACCAGCTGGTCGGAGAACGTCGACCCGGACGAGTACTGGTACTCGAACGCCAACTTCACCAGGGAAACGAACCCGTTCCCCGGATATCTGGTGCTGACCGAGCAGGACGGCGACGGACAGTTCACGAGTGTCGTCGTGATGCCGCTGACGATCGGGATCGCGGGAACCTGAGCGGCTGCGCCCTGCGTGATGGCCGCATGGCTGTTGAATCCGTCGCTGACCCGGAACTCCCGATCCGCCGCATGGTGACGAGCTACCGGCCGGCTGGGCGGATCCACGGAATCTAGGCCGCGAGGGGCGGTGGCTCAGCGGCTTGACGCTGCTCTTTGCCCCTGTACCTGACGAGAATTCCGTCGGGGCTGGTCAGGCAGCGTGTTTGTATTCGTGGAGGACGCCGCCGAGGCGGTCGTGCCGGTGGATGTTCAGTCGGGTGAGTGGTCCGGGTCGGTGATCGGTTCGGGCAGCGACTTCAGCGGCCGGGCGTTCGCGATCGCCTGATGCGGTCGATGTTGGTTGTAGAACCGCTCGTACTCGCGTAGTGCATGCAGCAGGTGCCGCTGGTTCCAGATCAGTGTGCGGTCCAGAAGTTCGCGGCGGCAGGTCCGCACCCAGCGTTCCATGACCGAAGTCATTCGGGGGATTCGGACGCCGAGAGTACGACCTGGATGCCGGCGTCGGTGAGGATCGCGTCGAATACGCCTGGGTATTGCCGTCCCGGTCCCGGATCAGATACTTGACCCTGCAGTTGGCGTCGTCGAGGTCCATGACCAGGTTGCGTGCCACCTGACCAACCCAGGCAGCGGTCGGGTGCGCCGTGACGCCCAGGATCCGGATCCGCCGGCTGGCGTGCTCGATCGCCGCCAGGACGTACATTCTCGCACCGGTCAGCGTCACGGTCTCGATGAAGTCGACGGCCAGCAGCGCTTCGGCCTGTGACCGTAGGAAGTCCGTCCAGGTCGTGGCGGCACGCTCGGGTGCCGGGTCGATCCCGGCCTGACGCATGATCTCCCAGACGGTGGATGCGGCAACCGTGATCCCGAGGGTGAGTAGTTCGCCGTGCACCCTGCGATACCCCCAGCTGCCGTTCTCCTCAGCCAGGCGCAACACCAGCACCCGGATGGAACGCAGTGTGCGAGGCCTGCCACGCCGTCGCGGCCGCGATTGTGTGGCGTGGCGGCGGGCAATCAGGTCACGGTGCCACTTGAGAATCGTGTCGGGTCGGACCAGCAGCCGCAGACCCCGCAGGGTCGGCCTCGGCAGCGGGTGCAGCAGCGCGGCCAGCCACGCCCGGTCGGCCGGTTCGAATCGGACCCGCTGGCCGTCGAGTTGGCGTTGCAGCACTGTCAACTGGTGGCGCAGCGACAGGATCTCGATGTCCTTGCCCCGGTCGCCGCCGGGCAGCAGCGCAAACGTGTTCGTGATGCCCAGGTACGCCAGACGCAGCAGCATGAGACGGCATCATCGCGTAGTCATCAGTGACGGTGAGTATGGGGCAATCCTCGACCGGGCACAGGTCCCCGACCATGACGCCAAAGTGGCCATGATCTGCACGGATGTCCTTCTCGGCAGGTACAAGGTTGACGTGACCGTCCGGGCCGCTCGGCGCGGTGGAGACGAAGAAGACCGGCTGGGCGAGGATGAACTCGCGCAGCCGGTCGTCGATGCCTTCGTAGACTTTGCCCATCCGAGCATCGTCGCAGTTTCAAACGGCCGAGGGCCGGTTCGGGTTGAAGATGTCGATCCGGGCCTGCTCGAAGCGGGCCTCCAGGGCGTCCGGCCCGTGCTCGGCGCAGAAGTCGCGCTCGGCATCGGAGATCGGCACGGCCAGCAGCCAGGCGACCGTCTTGTAGTCGACCACCCGGGTGCCGAACGCGGACTCCCAGAGGAACTGCGGCACCAGCACGGCGTGCCGCAGCGTCGCGGACATCTGCGCCGGGACGACGTTCGGGAAGACCGCGCCCGGCTCGCCGTGTTCCGACCGGGTCTTCACCCGGCCGGCGATCGCGGCGAGCACCACGTGGAAGGCGACCTTGGCGTCACAGACGCCGAGCACCTCCACGCCCAGTGGCGGACGGACCTGACGCGGCAGCGGCGTGTCGGACAACCCCAGCGTGGCGTACGTGATCACGCCGGGCTGCGGCCGGTCGACGAACTTGGCGATGTCGACGTGCCGGGTGCGCGCGTCGTCCAAGTAGTACCGCCGGGCGGTCGGCGTGCCGCCGACCGTGTCCGCCAGATCCCGGGCGAGAGCCCGGTTCGCCTGCTGCGTCGCATCCACCGCGTAACCCTACGCACCCCAGAAGAAGTCGCTCATGTCCTCGCCCTCATGGCAGTGGTTGGAGTCGGGCAGCTTCGGCCGGAAGTGGTCGGCGATGTTGTGCTCGTCCAGGAACCGGGCGCGGGAGATGCCCCGGGCCTTGGCCGACGCCTTGTGCTTGCGGAACTCGTAGCCGGGTAGCTGGCACGCACCGTAGTCGCCCTTGGTGACGCAGTGATCTCGTCGGCGTCGGCGTCGGGGTGGAGCGGGAGGTTAAACGGCAAGCTGAGGGACCGCCGGTTCGGGGACGCCCGATGGGCGTCCCCGAACCCCGGGTGGGCTACCGGGCCAGGATGGCCAGGACCTGGTTCAGCAGGTCGGCGAGCTGGGCCAGCGGGAACGGCAGGCCGCCGTCGAGCAGGCCGGCGATCGCGCAGAGCAGGTTGCCGAGCAGATTGCCGGGCCCCGAATGCGCCGTGATGTCGAGGACCACGGTGTTGAGGTGAACCGTCAGGCCGAGCAGATTCAGGTCCAGCGGGCCGAGCACCAGGTGCAGGATGTTGCACGCCGCCAAGGCGCCGGCGTCGCCGGAGCCGGGAAGCTGCACCGGCAGGGTCACCGTCTCGTCCGCGGCGCCGACGGCGGTGCCGGCCGAGTCGGTCAGCAGTGCGTGCAGGGTGCCGACGGCCACCAGCCGGTCGCCCTGGACGGCGAACCCGGTCGGGACGAAGGTGCCGGTGACCTGCCCGATACCTCCCGACGCGTCGGTGAAGGTGCCCTGGACACTGGACGTCATCGTTCCCTCGGCGGCCTTCGCCACGGCGGGCGCGGCGGCAGCGGGTGCCGCGACAGCACCCATGGCGGTCAGTGCCAGTGCTCCGGCCAGCAGCATCTTCGGGATGGTCGTCAGGCGCACGATCGGTTCCTTTCCATCGATGAACGTTGTCGCGCCCACCGGTGCCCGAGCAGAGGTGCGCAAAACGGATGGCCGGCTCATGGGACTACAAATAGTGCAATCACCCGCCGCAGGGCACGTCCAGCCAGTCGGCGGCCGGTACGGCCGTGCGGACCTGGTCGAGCCGGCCCAGGATCTGGTCGAGACGATCGGGTGACTGCAGATACTCCAGGACCGCCCGGTAGAAGGCGTTCGTCATCGCGCTGGGCATCAGGTCGGACGCGTCGAAACACAACGCCGCCGTCCCGGTGAGTGTCTGCGCGATGCGCCGGCTCACCGCGTTGCCGTAGATCGCCGGGTCGACGCCCCGGTTGGCCGAGAACACCGACCCGTGGCTGACCGCCGGCCAGATGCTCTGCGCCTCGTCGGTCGCCAGGAACCGCATCAGCTCGCGCGCCTGCGGCTTGTCGGTGAACAGGCCGGCCAGGTCGGCGGACACCTCCCACGCCCGGGGGCCGCTGGACGGGAACGGCACGAAGTCCAGGTCGCCGCCGTCACCGGCCACGAAGGACGCCTGGTGGTGCAGGAAACACCCGGGCGGGTCGGTGTGCATGGCCCGGCCCGCGTCGCCGAAGTCGGTGAACAGCAGGCCGCGCACGTAGCCGGGCCGTAACGCGACCTCGCCCCAGGCCGTCCACGCGCGGCGGATCTCCGGTGCGGTCCAGGCCACCTGCCCGGCGGTCCAGCGCTGGTACACCGCGGTTCCGGCCCGGTGCAGCACGAGGTCCTCGATCCAGTCGGTGCCGGGCCATCCGGAGACGGGGGTCGAGCCCATACCCATGCACCACGCGGCGCCGCCGGCCGTGCTGAGCCGGTCGCTCAGCCGGATCAGTTCGTCCCAGGTCGGCGGTGTGTCACCGGACAGGTCGGGGACCCGGCGCGGGTCGTACCAGATGAGGCTCTTGAGGGATGTCTTCACCGCCACCGCGTAGCGAGCGTTCTCGATCTGTTCGAGCCGTAGCCACTGCGGGCTGTGCGTCTGCTCCGCGCCCGCGTCGATGACGTCGCCCAGCGGCCGGACCGCGCCGCGGCGTACGAAGCTCGCGAGGTCGCCCGGGCTGGGCAGTACCGCGATGTCCGGGGGCGTGCCCTTCTGCACCTCGGTGGTCAGCACCTGGTTGAGCGCCCGGGTGCCCTGGTAGTCGACGCGGATGCCGGTCCGGGCGGTGAATCGGTCCAGCACCTCCCGAAAGGCCGTGGCCTCGCCTCCGGTCCACGACGCGAGCACGGTCACGCTCTCGCCGTCTCCCCCGGCGCCGCACGCCCCGGCGCCGGTGAGCAGGGCGGCGACGACGGCCAGCGCGGCGGCACGCACCATCGTCGCCTACCGGTACTCGTTGATGCGGGGGACGAACCCGAACGGGATCAGCGCCATGGCGGCCAGCGCCGCGAGCACCAGCAGTATCAGTTGGCCGGTCGTGTCCGCGGCCGCTGTGGCGTGCCCGTCCACCTCTTTGATGCGTGCCGTCAGCACCTCCTCGCCCGGCGCCTCGCGGGTGCCGCCGATCCCCGCCGCGATGCGGTCGAGCGTTTCGCGGCACCCGTCGGGGCAGGCGCCGGCGACGAGTTCGCGAAGCATCGTCTGGCCGCGATGATCGGCGGCGGCGGTCCGCGCCTGCCACACGCCCACCAGCGCGTCGCCCGCCTTCTGCGTGGCGGCGAGTTCGCCGCGGGCGGCGAAGTCGGCGGACATCGCGGCGGTCGCGGCCAGCACGGCGATGGTTGCGGCGAGCAACGGCGGATTGAAGGTACGGCGGAAGCGCCGGCTCAGGAACACCTGGGTGGTCACCAGCAGCGCGAGCAGTACGACCGCCGGCACGATCCAGGTGGCCATCCAGCCCGGCGCCATCCGGCCGGTGGTCAGCTGCCCGGCCAGCGCCCGCCGTTCGATGCTCAGCAGGTCGTCGAGTTGCGCGAGGATGCCGCCGTCGGGCATGTGCAGCAGGTGTGAGGCGTACCAGAGGTCGGCCCTGGCCAGCACCGAGGCCGGATCCTGCCGGTAGTGTGCGTCGGCCTGCTCGATGAGCCCGGTGTAGGCGGCCAGCTGCCCTTGCACGAGCTGGATGTTCTGGCCGACCACGGCGCCGGCGATGCTGTCGACCGCGAGCCGGGTCAGACTCTGGGCGGCGACGGCGATCTGGTTCTGGTAGCGCTCGCCGGGCCCGGTCAGTCCCACCGCTCCGGTCCGGAAGCTGCCGACGGCGGCCTCGTCGGCCTCCACGAGCGCGGCGTGCGCGGCCAGGATGTGCATGATCGACGGCACCGAGTGGTTGCCGGCCCGCTCGGCGGTGGCTCGGGTGCCTTGCAGAACCCACGCCGACATGCCGAGGACCGCGACGACTGCCAGCTCCAGCACGACCATCGAACGCCACAGGACGGCCCGGGTCGTGCCGCCACGAATCCCGAATCCGGTCACCGTCCCGCCCTCTCGTGCCGCGCCGCACTCGTAGGGCACAGTAACCGAACGTGTCCACATTGCTACGGCGAGGCGGTTCGGGCCGGAGGGTGAGTGGGGCTTGACGCCGTAGCGGGCCCTGCGGCCTTGACCCGGCAATCGGTGGCGGTGCGCCACTCCGACGGGGTGGGTCGGCGGGGGGCGGCGCAGGCCGTACGAATGCTATGTGGTTTGCAGGTTTTTGAGGGTTTCGTTCAGAAGCGTGGCCATTTCGGTGGCGTGAGCGGTCATGTCGGCTTCGGAGGTGATCGGGGCCGGGAGCGTCATCTTCGCGACGAGGATGGCGTTGCGGGAGACGGCCTCGCCGTGCAGTGTGGTCGCGGGCATGAGTTTGCCGGGCGGGTCGGCGATGAGCATGGCCTTGTCGCCGACGTCGTCGAGGCCGGTGACGAGCATGCCGGTCTGGCGGGCCGATTTCTCGCTCTGATCGAAATTCTTCGAGCTGGATGCGCCGGTGCGATCGATGGTGACGGTGACGTCGTTGTCGCAGGTGTAGCCGTATGTCGACGCGCTGTCGTGGGCGAGCGTGCAGGCCGCGCCGGTCCACGGGGTGTCGTCGGGCCCGGGTGAGGTGCACCCCACAGCGAGCACCAGAACAGTTAGCGTTAACAGCACCTGTCGATTCATCCGCTCCCCCAGCCGTTCGAAGATCCATTCTCTCAGGGCTGGTTGACCGCGGTCACAACGGAGGGTTACATAGGCTCGCTCATGATCCGTCAGAGAGTTGAGATGCCGTGATCGTCTGCGAGAGCCTGGTGCGGATCTATCAGACCGGGTCGATCGAGGTGCAGGCGCTGCAAGGTCTGGACCTGGCCGTCGACGAGGGTGAGATGGTCGCCGTCGTGGGGGCGTCCGGGTCGGGCAAGTCGACGCTGCTGTCGATCCTCGCCGGGATCGACGCGCCGACCGCCGGGCGGGCCCGGGTCGCCGACTGGGATCTGCTGGCCATGTCGCGCGGCGACCGGGTGCGCTACCGGCGGCACACGGTCGGGTTCGTGCGGCAGCAGACCGCCGCGAACCTGGTGCCGTATCTGACGTCGCGGCAGGTGGTGGAGCTGCCGTTGGCAGCCGCCAGGGTGTCCGCAAAGGAGCGCCGGATCCGCGCCGACGAGCTGCTGGCCGCGCTGGATGTGGCCGACTGCGCGGAGCGGCGGCCGGCGCAGATGTCCGGTGGGCAGCAGCAGCGGGTGGCGATCGCGGTGGCGCTGGCCAATCAGCCGCGGGTGCTGCTGGCCGACGAACCGACCGGCGAGCTGGACACCGCGACGTCGGCGAGCGTGTTCGAGGCGATGCGCAAGGTGAACCGGGAGTTCGGGGTGACCGTCGTGGTCGTCACCCACGATCCGGAGGTGAGTGGGCAGGTGGAGCGTACGGTGGCGATCCGCGACGGCCGCACCAGCAGTGAGGTGTTGCGCCGCACCGAGACCGGCGCCGACGGGGACACTCTGGTGATCGCGGAGGAGTACGCGGTGATGGACCGGGCGGGCCGGGTGCAGATCCCGCGCGAGTACCGGGAGGCGCTGGCGCTGACCCGGCGGGTGCGGCTGGCGCTGGAGGCCGATCACGTGACGATCCGGTCGGACCCGTCGTGACGGCAATGGTGCGTATCCGCGGGGTGCACCGCCGGTTCGGGCAGGTGCACGCGCTGCGCGGGGTGAGTTTCGATGTGCCGGCCGGGAGCATGGTGGCGCTGGTCGGGCGTTCCGGCTCGGGCAAGACGACGCTGCTGAACGTGGTCGGCGGCCTGGACCGCCCCGACGAGGGCACCGTCGAGGTGGACGGCGCCGAGGTCACCGCCCTGGACGAGGACGGCCTGTCGCGGCTGCGCCGGGAGAAGGTGTCGTACGTGTTCCAGACGTTCGGCCTGATCCCGGTGCTGTCGGCGGCGGAGAACGTGGGCGCCCCGCTGCGGCTGGCCCGGATGCCGGCCGCCGACCGGGAGAAGCGGGTGGCGCTGCTGCTCGACCTGGTCGGCCTCGGTGAACACGCGAGACAGCGGCCGGGTGAGCTGTCCGGCGGGCAGCAGCAGCGGGTCGCGATCGCCCGCGCTCTGGCGTCGTCGCCGCGGCTGCTGATCGCCGACGAGCCGACCGGGCAGCTGGACGCGGAGACCGGCCGGTCCGTGATGGCGCTGCTGCGTGCGGTGGTCGAGTCGGAGCAGGTGACGGCGCTGGTGTCGACGCACGATCCGGTGATGATGGCGCTGGCGGACCGGGTGGTCCGGATCAGCGACGGACAGGTCAGCGAGTAGTGCTGGGGCTCGTCGGGCGCCGGGCACGGTCGCAGTGGCCGCTGCTCGCCGCGCTGCTGGCGGTGGTGACGGCCGGGGCGGCGCTGCTCGGGGTGTGTGCGCTGCTGGTGACGGTGAGCGCGGACCGGGCGCGGGAGAAGGCGGCCGCGGCGGCCACGCCGGCGCAGATCGAGGTGACCGGGTACGCGGTGACGGTCGCCCGCGCCGATGTGCCCTCGGTGGCGGCCGACACCCGGCGGGTGCTGGCCGAGGCGCTGGCGCCGTTCGCGGTGGCCACGTCGGGGCGGGCGTCGTCGGTGATGCGGCCGCTGTCGGACGGCCGGATCGGCTATCTGTCCGGGGTGGAGGATCTGCCGCGGCGGGCGTCGCTGGTGTCCGGCCGATGGCCCGGTTCCGCCGATGAGGCCGCCGTGCTCGAACCGACGGCCCGCCTGCTGGGCCTGTCGGCCGGGGATCGGGTCGTTCTCGGGACCGAGCGGGCCCGCGATCCGGCGCCGCCGTTGACGATCGAGATCACGGCGATCGTACGGACGAAGCCCGCCGCCGGCTGGGATCGTGACCCGCTCGGCGGCGCCGGATTCGATCTGGCGTACCGGGGTGCGAGCGCGTTGCAGCCGGCCGAGGCGTACGGGCCCTTCCTCGTCGACTATCCCGGCCTGCTGTCGGGTACGTCGGCGCTGTCCCGGCTGGAGATCACCGCCCGCCCCGATCTGTCCGATCCCGACCATCGCGCGCTGGCCCGGATCGAGGCCGGCACCCTGGCGGCCGACCGGCGGCTGTCGGCGGTGCTCGGTGAGCGGGTGCAGATCGAACGGGTCGGCTCCGCCCTGCCCGGGGTGCTGGCCGAGGCCCGCCGGCAGCAGCAGGTCACCACGGCCGCGGTGCTGGCGGTCGGGGTCCTGGCGGTGGCGCTGACCGCGGCCGCTCTGGCGCTGGCCGGCCGGCTGACCGCGGACGTGCGCGGCGAGGAGACGGCGCTGCTGTCGGCGATGGGCGCGAGCCGCTGGCAGCTGGGCGGGGTCGCGGCCGCCGAGGCGGGGCTTCTCGCGCTGGTCGCGACGGTTCTGGCGGTGCCGTTGTCGTCGGCGGTGCACGTCTGGCTCGGCGGGGACCTGGCGGTCACCGGTGTGCAGGTGGGTGCGGTGGCCGCCGGGACGCTGCTGGCCATCCTGGTGACGGCCGGTGGGCGGGAGCGTCCGGCGCCGCTGGCCCGGTCGGGCGCGGATCTGCTGCTGGTGGCGCTGGCGGCGGCCGGCTGGTGGCAGCTGACGTCGCAGCCGGACACCGCCCAGACCCGGGTCGACGCGGTCCGGATCCTGTCGCCCGCGCTGCTGCTGGCCGCCGGTTGTGTGCTGGCGTTGCGGCTGGTGCCGGCCGCCCTGCACGCGGCGGACCGTCTGGTCCCGCGCACGCGTGGCCTTCCGGTGCCGTTGGCGGTGGTCCAGGCCGCCCGCCGGCCGACCGCGGCCGCCCTGCTGATCGCGCTCGGATGTGCGGCCGCCACGTTCGGGGTCGCGTTCGACGCCACCTGGCACCGGTCGCAGCGTGACCAGGCCGATCTGTCGGTCGGCACCGACCTGGCGATCACCCTGGGCGGACCGCCGGCCGCCGGGCAGGGTGCGATGGTGACGGCGGCGGTCGGCGGGACGGTGGCCCCGGCCGTGAACCGTGGTATCGCCGTGGGCCAGTGGCTGGGCGGCAACGATGAGCCGCCACGGCTCGTCGCGGTCGACGCCCACCGGGCCGGAACCCTGCTGCGCGGCGGCGGCGAGGACTGGGCGGCGGTCGGTGCGGGCCTCGCCCCGGCCGACGCTGCCCCGGGCATCACGGTGCCGTCGGGGAGCCGGATCATGGTGACCGGCCGGGCCACCGGGACGGCGCCGCTGGCCACCACGCCGCGGCTGATCCTCCAGGATCCGACCGGCCTGCGGACCGTGTGTTCGGCGGCGGCCACCCCGTTGGACGGCCGCCCGCACGAGATGCCGGGATGCTCCGACGGGGACGGGTTGCGGCTGGTGGCCGTCATGCTGCCGGTCACCTCCGACGCGTTCGGCTGGGACGCGACCGGTGACAGCCGCATCGACGTCACGGTGACGATCCCGGGCGCGGCCGGCGGTGGAACGTGGACGGCCGGGTCGTCGGAGCCCTATCCGGACCAGTTGCGGAAGCCGGCGATCACGGTTTCCGGCGCGACGTTGCGGATGACCGCGACGGTGCAGCTCGGCGGTCCGGCCGAGGCGGCCCGGCAGGTGGTCGCGACGTCGTTCGCGGATCCGGGGCCGGTGCCGGTGGCGGTGTCGCGGCGGCTCGCCGAACAGCTGACAGTGTCGCCCGGATCGGAGTTGCAGGTGACGGTCGGCAACACGCCCGTACCGGTGAAGGTCTCGTCGATCGTGGCCGGTGTGCCGTCGGCGCCCGGGTCGGTGGCGCTGCTCGCCGACCTGGACACGCTGTCGCGGGTGCTGCTCGCGCGCGGTGACCCGCAGATGCCGGTCGACGCGTGGTGGGTCGCCCATCCGTCGAACGCCGCGGCTTCCGACGGGCTCCATCTCGGTGAGGTCCACACGCGTACGGGTGAGGCCATGCGATTGACCACCGGCCCGGTTCCGGCCGGGCTGCCCGCGGTGTTGCGGCTGCTGGTGCCGGCCGCGGTCCTGCTGCTGCTCGCCGGGGTGACCCTGCACGTGACCTGTGACCTGCAGGCCCGGGCCGTGGAGGTGGCCCGGCTGCGCGGTCTCGGGATGCGGCGCCGCGACATCCGGACCGCCCTGCTCGGCCAGCACACGATTGTCATGGTGCCGCTGCTGGCGGCCGGTGCGGCGGTGGGTGCGCTGGCCACGTGGGTGGTGGCGCCGCTGATGATCCGCTCGGAGACCGGGGCGGCGCCGGTACCGGCCGTCGCGCCGGTGTGGCCGTGGCCGGCTGAGCTGGCCGTGCTGGGCGCTTTGACGGCCGGTTGCCTGATCGCCGTCGCCGGGGTCGTCATCGTTCTGTCGCGGCGCGCCGACGCCGCTCACCTGCGGGTGACGTCATGACGGCCGTGCCGACGGGCCGGCTCTCGGTTCTCCGGTTCAGCCTGCACTGGCCCAGCGTGCGGGGGCGGGCCCGCGCCGACACCGGCCCGCTGATCCTGTCCGCGCTGGTGGTGGCGCTGGTCAGCCTGCTCGCCGGGGCGGTTCCCGGGCTGATGCGCGACACCGCCGACGCCGCCGTCCGCGACGCCGTCCGCCGGGCCGGGACCAGCGCCGACGTGACCGTACAGGCCCGCTGGGAACCGGACGACTACACCAGCGACGGCTCGCCCGGCCGTACGCGGATGGCGCACCTCGCCGCCGACCTCGCCGATCTTCGCGGCCGGTCACTCGAACAACTCGGTCCCGAACTGCGGGCGGCGCTGCGCCCGCCGGTCGCGTCGGTGATCACTCCCACGTTGCGGTTCACCGACGGCAGCGTGCTGCGTACCTTCCGGATGGCCTATCTGGACGGCGGCAACGGCCCGCAGGTGGAGTGGATCGACGGGTCGGCGCCTTCGGCGACCGTCGACGGCGAGGCCGACGTCGCCTACAACGGGCCACCGTGGCGAGTGCGGGTCGGTCTGAGCGAGTCGGCGGCGGCCTCCTCAGGGGTACGCCCGGGAGCACTCCTCCAAGTACGCGACGAGCGCGGCGCGACCAAGAACGTACAGGTCAGTGGCATTTTCCGGCCGGTCGATCGGAACGATCCGGCGTGGCGTCTCGCACCGTGGCTACTGGATCCGGCCGCCGACGCGGACGGCGCCGGAACGACCCGCTTCGGTGGCCTGCTGACGGCCGAGTCGCTGCCGGACGCACGGTTGGCGTTCAAGCCGGACGAACTGCGGCGGGTCGTCACGTTCTCCCCCGACCCTTCGGTACTCACGTGGGAGACGGCCCACGGCATCGCGGCGACCGCGATCGCGTTGAAGGCGACGTCGGCGACGTCCGGCAGCCTCGACACCACGTCCACCTGGAACACTCAGCTCGACACGGTCCTGCGGGATGTGACCGAGCAGGTTTCGGCGGCCCGGGTGCAGGCGTCGGTGCTGCTGTTCGCGGTCATCGCCGGGGCGGTGCTGGTCCTGGCGCTGGCCGCTGAGCTGCTGGGCCGCCGTCGTTCCGCGGCGTTGGCGCTGGCCCGTCAGCGGGGCGCCACGCTGCCCGTCCTCGGCACCGAACTGCTCCTCGAATCGGGTCTGGTCACGCTGGCGGCTGCGGCTCTCGGATGCGTTGGCGCCTACGTGATCACGGGTGGGGTGGCCGTCTGGTGGGTGGCGCCGGTGGTTCTCGCCGCTGCGGCCGCCGGTCCGGCGTACGGGATCATCGCGGCGGCCTCGGCCACCCGCGACCGCAAGGTGCCCGCCAACCGTTCCGCTCGCCGCTGGTTGCGTCACACCGCCGCACTGCGCCGGGCCGCTGCGGAGATCGCGGTCCTGTTGGCGGCCTGCGCCGCCGTGGTGGCCCTCTACCAGGGTGGTCCCGCGCCCGGATTGCCTGCCTTGGCTCCGACGTTGGCGGCGTTCGCCGCCGCGATCCTGCTGCTGCGGCTGCTTCCTCTGGTGGTCGGCCTGGTGTTGCGGCGGTTGTTGCGGTCGCGGCGACCGCTGGCGGTGTTCGGGGCGGCGCAGGCGGCGGAGAGCTCCGGCCGGGCGCTGCCGGTGCTGGCACTGGTCACGTCGGCGGTGCTGGCGGTGTTCGCGCTGACGCTGGGCGCGACCGTGCGGCAAGGCCTGGTCGACGGTGCCCGCGAGACGGTCGGCGCCGACGCCCGCATCGACGTGATCGGTGACGCCGCGGGCACAACGCTCGAGGTGGCCGCCCGCATCGCCGCCCAGCCGGGGGTGACGTCGGTATCCACCGCCGAGGTGATCGACGGCGCGTCCGTCGTCGCCGACGAGGCCCTGGTCCCGTCCCGCTTGATCATCCGATCCGGTGGGGTCGCCGACGCGTCGGTGCCCGCGCTGGTCCGCTCGGCGTCCGGCCAATTGCGTCCCGGCATGACCCTCGAACTGCGGCGCAACGACAAACCGCCGGTCCGTTTGACGGCGTCCGGCGTGGCCCCGGTGGTGAGCGGCGCCGACGAGGTGGTCATCGTGGACGCCGCGACCCTGGCGGCCGCCGGCCTCGAATCGGTCCCGAACACGATCTGGGTGAACGGCCCCGGCACCGAGTCCGCCGTCACCGGAACCGGCGCGCTCCTGCGCTCCGAGGTGTTGCGTGACCGCCGGGACGCCCCGCTGGTCAACGGCCTGGTGTGGCTGTCCTGGGCCTCGGCCGTGTTGTTGGTGCTGTTCGGGTTGGCCGGTTTCGCGCTGGCCGCCGCCGCGGGCGCCCCGCAACGATGGCAAACACTGAGCCGTTTGCGGACATTGGGCCTGACCCCACGCGACGGCCGTCGGGTCGCGGCAGGCGAACTGCTGCCGTGGGCCCTGGTCGCCACGGTGGGCGGGCTTCTGGCCGGGGCCGCCCTGACCGCCTTGTTCGGTGCGCTGCAGTTGCGGCTACTGACCGGCCAGGAGGTGGCCCCGGCCGTTGTGTGGCCCTGGCCCGGCTTGATCATCATGGCCGTGCTGCTCATGGCAGCGGTCCCGGTGATCGTTCGCTTCGAGGCGGCCACCCGCCGCCGTCGACTGGCCGAGGTCCTCCGAGTCGGCGACCAGTAGCGGGCGCTGTGCTCCATGTTCGCCATATGGTGGTCGTCCTCGAGGGAGCCTGACGGAGTGCCGCTATGTTTGCCGGCTTTGAGTGATCAGGTCACGGACCTCTCGGGCCAGCTCCGTATTGCCGATCTTGTCGGCGGCGGTCAGGCTGTCCCCCAGGACAACCTCTGCCTCTTCCCCCAGCCCATGGAAGAGAAGGAACTGCCCGAGGGTATAGCCGACTACCGCGATACCGTCAGGCCGCTCGAGTTGCCGTAAGGCCTGGAATGATTCGACGAGGCGCGGGAGTGCGGACTCGTAGTCTTCCCGCGCCAAGTCGATCTGAGCCAGTCCCCAGTTTGCGGACGCAATACCGTCGGGGTCACCCAGCCGCTCATGAGCACGTAACCGCTCGGCTTGCAGATCAGCCGCCTCGTCGTACTCACCCCGCTCGAAGAGGACATCAGCGACCTTGCCCCAAGTGAGTGCAACCTCGCGGGCGTCACCGAGCCGCTCATAGACCGGCAACTGCACTTCACGGTAAACACGTAGAGCCTCGTCGTACTCACCCCGCTCGAAGAGGACATCAGCGACCTGGCCCCAGGCGACCGCAACCGAACGGGCGTCACCGAGCCGCTCATAGACCGGCAACTGCACTTCACGGTAAATACGCAGAGCCTCGTCGTACTCACCCCGCCGGAAGAGGACATCAGCGACCTGGCCCCAGGTAACCGCAACCGAACGGGCGTCACCAAGCCGCTCATAGACCGGCAACTCAACTTCACGGCGAATACGCAACACCTCGTCGTACTCACCCCGCCGGAAGAGGACATCAGCGACCTGGCCCCAGGTAACCGCAACCGAACGGGCGTCACCAAGCCGCTCATAGACCGGCAAGGCCTCCTCACGGTAAATTCGCAGAGCCTCGTCGTACTCACTCCGCCGATAAAGGATGTCAGCGATCGTTGCTGAACAGCTGGCAGCTTCGTTTTCGGAGTTTGCGGAGGCGAAGATCTGGTGGCCCTGGCGGAGGAGTCGTTCGGCTTGCCGCAGGTCGCCACGATTGATCAGGTAGGTGGCGTATTCTGCGATGACGCGGGCGTGCTCAAGGGAGTCACTCCCCTCAAGGTCTTCGGCTTCTGACTCCTGGATTGCCCGGCTGTAGATCCGCCCGGCTGTTTCGCCGTCTCCGCTGGTTCTCGCAGCGTCGGCGACACTCCGAAGAAGCAGCAGCGGTACGGGCGTCTCGTGCCGATCGAGCAGCATGATGGCCTCCTGGCCGAGCAGGAAGGCATCGACGGCCAACCCTGAGCGCAGCGCCACCACGGCGCCGGCGGCGCAGTCGGCAATGACCCGCGGGGCGTCGGCAAGCAGGGCGAGCCGGGTCAGTTGCAGGTCCATTTCTTGCTCCCGGCCGAGTTCCGCGGCTCCGCCCCAGGCTAGGTAGAGCGGTTCGACCGCCACTCGGGCCAGCTCGGTGGTCTCGGCGGCATCGAGCGGCTCGATGCGCCCGGCGGCCAGGGCGTTGGCGGCCAGCGCCGGCCGTTGGGGGTCATAGCCGTCCGGGAAGGCATCGAGCAGTCCGAGGCCGAGCAGCCGGGTTGTCGAGCCCGCGGTACGTCGGGCCAGGGCCGCGGTCACGGGTTCTGGTACGGGCAGGTCGAACAGGGTCAGATCCCGCAGCAGCGCGCGGTGCGCGGGGCCGGCCTGTTCGATCAGCGTGTCCAGGGCCAGGTTCTCCAGGAATTCACGCAGTTCGGCTTCGGACGGCGGCCAGCCCTGACGCAGGTAGGCCTCCATGCCGGCGACCGCGCTCTCGGCCCGACCGCTGTCGATCTCATCGCTGTAGACCAGCCGCAACCCGATGAGGTCCTGCAGGCCGGGGTTTCCGCGGCTGACCTTCATCGCCCGCTCGGCGAGCGCGTCCCGATCCTGCCGCCGCTGCGGGGTGACCTGTGTCTGCTGTCGATTCAGGAGCTTGAGCTGGGCGATCGGCGACAGCGGGCGCAGCGGCACCTGCTCCAGCCGGGTCTCCAGGCCGTCGAGGGTGAACTGGAATCGGCTGGTCATCAGCAGCCGGCTATCGGTGTGGCCGGGGTCGAACGCTCGCAGGACTCCGGCCATCACCGGAGCCACTCGCGGGTCGACCCGATGCGGCCCGTTCGGGTCCGGTGACAGAATCTGTTCGAGATCATCGATGATCAGCAGCAGCGGGCGCCGCCCGTCGGTGGCCTGTTCGCACGGCCCGCTCAGCAGATCGATCAGCAGTTCTTCCAGTGCTTCTGGCCGGTCGCGCACCTCCGGCCGCCGTCGACGGATCAGCTCACGAGCCTCCGGGTTGGTGCGGACCGCCTCATCGACCGCCTCGAGGATCGCCGCGGCGCTGTAGTCGCCGAACACCACGGCCGGCGCCAGCTGTGGGCAGCGGTCGGCGATGCGGGCCGCCAGGCTGGATTTGCCGAGGCGGCCCTGTCCGTGCAGCAGCACCCCCGCTTTGTCCGGCCCGCGCAGGGCTCGTAGCGCGCGCTGCAGTTCGGGGCGGCGGCCGACGAACATGTCCGGCGCCGCGACCGGCACGTGCTGCTTGCGGTCCAGGAAGACCTTGGTTCCGTGTACGGCCGATACCCGTGAACGCCGCTTCGTTCCGGCCACGAGCTGCCCGCCGCCGGTCGAACCGAGCCAGAGCCGGGCCAGGTGCCAGTCGGCGCGGATCCCGCGATCGTCGGAGTTCAGCAGCGTCCGGCGCGCCTCGCCGACGGCCGCGGCGAGGTCGTCTCGGTTACTTAACTGCTGGTAGAGCACCTCGGCGAACCTGGTCGCCGCCCGGTCACCAACTGAGCCGTCCCAGCCCAGCACCGCCGGGAAACCGGCTGACACCAGTGCCGTCGCCATCGAGTGAGCCGGCATCGCATCCGGCCCACCCTCGGCCATCCCGGCGCGCCGCCCGGCCCCACCCGCCACGTACCCGGTCGCACCCGCCGCCGCATCGGTAAGGCACGCCGAGACGAACAGCAGCCGCGGCACCGACGACGCGAACAGGCGCACCAGGTCGGCAGCCGTGGCCGGGCGATCGTCGCCGACCTCGTCCTCCATCATCAGCACCGGTTCGCCGGGCTGACCCGGTCGCACGGGGTACTTGTTGACGCCGTGGCAGGACAGGTGCACCACCGGCATGCCACCCAGGTCGGCGAGCCGCCGGCCCAGTTCGGCGGGGTTGCCGGTGTCCTCCACGACCAGATCGACGCGGGTGTCGTCGACCGCGGCGAGGATCGCCGCTTCTTCGGCTTCGAAGTCGAGTTCGTGCTGGCGGCGCGGCGACGACGCCATGAACGCCAGCCCGAGCCGGTACCCGTCGGGTCCGGGCGGGGTCTCGGTCGGCGCGCCGAGCCGGCGCACCACGGTGAACCGCTGCATCGCGTCCGCGGCCAGGAACCCGCCCCCGCTCGGACGGGCCAGCAGTTCGAAAGGGGCCCGCAGCAGTGTCCACGCCCGCTGCGACGGTGACCGTTCACCGCGTATCTCGAACGTGATCGGCGCCAACACCCGCGCCAGAAGGGCCGTCAGGTCGCCCCGGTCCCCGTCCAGCCACGACCACAGCTCCCGGCCCAGCGTGAGGAAGACGTCGTCGCCGGCCGCCGATTGCACCGCCCGTACATATCGGGCCGCGAGATCGGACAGCAGCACCTCGTCGGTCTCGGTCAGCGTTCGGCGCTTCCCTAAACGCTGACCGTCGGCCACGATCTCGAAGCCGGAACCGTCAACCACCACACCGGTCGTCACGAGCCACCTCCCACCGGCAAACTGACGGACAGCGGCTCACACCCCCCAAGCCGTCCTAGGAACCTGGGCCGAAAGCCTCGGGCGGCACCCTGATCGTGTCCAGCGGTTGGCGGCCGGCGGGCGTCAACGGGTTCCGGCGGCCAGGAACATCGGGATCGCCAGCATGAGGCGGCCTGTAGCGGCCCGGTGGTCCTGCTCGCCGATCCACTGCTGGGCCTCGGCCTCGGTGATCGCGCCGGTGTCGCGGGCGGCGATCGCGTGTTTGGCCAGCAGCAACCGGGTCAGGGCGTCGGTGAGGATCATGGTGTGCACCTCGCACACGACGTCACCGAAGCCGGCATCGAGCAACAGGTTGCGGTAGGCGCGGGCGATCCGCGGATGCGGGATCGTATCGGCCCGCGCCGTGATGATCCGCCGGGTGAGATCGGCCATCGTGGAGTCGACGACCAGGGTGTCCCAGTCCTGTCCGATCAGCACGATCCGCCCGCCCGGGGCCAGCACCCGCCGGGCCTCGGTCAGTGCCGCGACCGGGTCGGGCAGGATGTGGAACACCTTGTCGGCCCGGTAGCCGTGGGCCTCACCGTCGGCCAGCGGCAGGTCGGTGGCGTCGGCGGCGCGGACGTCGATGCCGGGGAACCGCGAGCGTGCGGCGCTCAGCATGGCCGGGTCGGGGTCGACCCCGACGGCTCGGGCCCCGCGGTCCGCGAGTTCGGCCACCACGCGCCCGGTTCCGCACCCCACGTCGATCACTGTCGCGTCCGGGTTCAGGCACAGCAGCTGATAGCCGCGCTCCCGCAGGGCGACCGCGCCGGGCATGCTGTCGAGCGCGTCGAGCGCCTGGATCAGGGTGGCGGAGTCGGTGTGGTCAGTGTGTGTCTTCGACATCGGCCGAGTCTGCGACTTAAGGTCGACGTGAAGTCAACAGCCGCGGAAGAGGCCGGATGGAGTTCACGATCGGCGAACTGGCGGGCCGCTGCGGCGTCGCCACCCACGTGCTGCGGCACTGGGAGCAGGTGGGTCTGCTCTCCCCGGCCCGCCGGGTGGCGGCGCGCCGCGTCTACACCGAGGCCGATCTCACCCGGGTCGCTGAGATCCAGATCTGCAAGGACGCCGGTTTCACCCTCGACGAGATACGTGAGCTGTTCACCGCCGCCACGCTGGATGCTCGCCGTTCCATCCTGCGCGCTCAGTTGGCCCGGGTCCGGGATCGCATCGCCCGTCTGAGTCTCTCCGAGACGATGTTGGAGCACGGTCTTCGCTGCGCCCACGACGACCATCAGGCCTGCCCCCGCTTCCAGTCGATGATCATGGCCCGCCTCGACGGCGTCCCTCTCGCCAAGGCCCTCGACCACCCCTGAGCGCCCAGTCCAGGTAGTCGATCATGGCGTTGGTCAACCGGCTGCTCCGCCGGCACCCCGGCTCGCTGCGGGCTCTCGTCGGGCTGGCGTGAGAGTTCGGCAGGGATTTGGATGCCCGCCAGGAAGGGCGCGTTTTGCGCCGAGTGATTTCTCGATCTTGGTCAGGCTCCTCATCAGCGTCTGAAACCCGCGGTGCTCATCAGCCACTCAGCGCCACCATCAGGGCGACCCACGCGGCCATGAACGCAATCACGATCAGGCCGCCGAGGCAGCCGAGCGCTATCCCATGAGTGAACGACACGGGGATCTCGATCCCTGGGTAGCGCCGCCGGGCCTCATCGGCGGTGAGGCCCGCGGTGTCGTGTGGCAGTGCGGACGCTTCGATGTTGACGCCCAGCGCGACAGCGAGCGGTTCGAGCCGTTGGAGGTCCCAGGCTTTGTGCCACAACGTTGCCAGGACGCGCTCGCCTTCGCCGAGCAGCAGCACGACCGCGCCCTGCTCAAGGTTTGTGCGCAGCGGGACATACCACAGCACCTTGATCTCCGCGCGCGGCCAGGAGGCGTCGGGGCCCCACCAGTTGCGCACGGTCAGGGTCGTGTCGTCCAGCATGATGCGCATGATGCGGCGGCGCAGCCACAACGCGGCTATGAACGCGAACAGCAGCAGGAACATCGAGCCGATCGCCGGGACCGCCCACCAGCCGACGCCCTCGACCCCGCGGCGCGGGCTGCCGAACGCGCCGCGCAGCGTTATCCCGGTCAATGCCAGAAGGCCTACGACCGCGGCGGACGGGCCAATGCGGATGCGCTCGAGCGGTGCGGCGCGAATGACGACGCGTGCGCTGGGCATCGGCGGCTCCGGCTTATCGGCGCGAGCATTCCACGAAGGCGCAGAATCCGGCAGGCACGGATCCAGGGCCAGAATAGATCGACGGCTACCAGCTCGACTACTCTCCGACGCCCGCCTGGCGTTCCATGGTGATCGTCGACTACCTCACCGCGAAACAGCCCCACCTCATCTATCGCATCGCGCTGACCATGGGGCTGGCCCCGCCACCGGCGTCATCGAGGGCGCACGCCGCTACCTGGTAAGAGACCGCCTCGCGATCACCGGAGGGCTACACCCACACGTCAGTGTCGCCTACACCGATCGGGCGCGAGATCGACTGAGGACAATTCGATCGCCGGGTGGCGGCGGAGTGCGTACGGTCACGGAATGTCTTCGACCGCAACGCCTCCGCTTCGGCCTCGCGCCCTGCGCGCCGGTGATCTCGTCGTGGTCGCGGCGCTGTCCGGACCACTTTCCGCCGAATACGAACCGCATGTCGAGCAGACGGTGGCCGTGTTCGAGAAGATGGGTTTCCGGGTGCGCCGGGCCCCGCTGCTCGAGGTAGGACGGCAGCGCTGGTGGAGCGCCGCCACTCCGGCGGAGATCGCCACCGAGCTCAACGGCTTCCTGCGCGATCCCGAGGTACGCGCGATCATCGCCAACGACGGCGGCCAGACAGCGCTCGGCTACCTCGACCTGATCGACGTCGAGGCGATCAGAGCCGACCCCAAACCCATCCTCGGCTACAGCGACATCTCGCTGCTGCATCTGGTCCTTCATGCGCGTACCGGTCTGGTCGGTTTCCACGCCGACATGGCCACCCCCGGCTTCGGCGGCCATTGGCAGACGGCGCCGCCGTCGCGCCGAGCCGAACTGGAAGACCTCTACCACCGGCTGCTGACCAGCACCGACCCGATCGGCCCGCTGCCCACCCGACCGTCCTGGGAGTGCTGGCGTCCCGGCCGCGCCGAGGGCCCTCTGATCGGCGGGGTGATCAACCGGATCGTCCTGGCCCAGGCGACGCGCTTTGCGCTTCCCCCGGACCGGTACGACGGAGCCGTACTGTTCTGGGAGGAGATCAGTGGTGCGGCCGCGCACGTGTGGAGCTACCTACAGGTGATGCGCCACGCCGGCATCCTCGACCGCATCTCCGGCATGGTCGTGGGCACCCCGCGCGACATCCACGGCCTGGAGGACCCGAACACCTCCCCCACCCTCGCCGAGATAGTTCTCGACGTCCTGGGCGACCGCGACATCCCGGTCCTCGGCAACGTCGACGTAGGACACGCCGGCCCGAACCTGCCGATGCCCGTCGGTGTCCGAGCCGCCCTCGACGCCACCCAGCGAACGATGTCGTTGCTCGAACCCGCTGTGGTCGGCGACGATCAGCTGTCTTGAGGGTCGCTTCCCGGCCAGTCGGCTCCGGTGAGGGTGGCCACCAGCCGGCCGTCGGCGAGCGTCACGCTGACGTCCATGCCGGATGCCGCGCCGTCGGCGAAGGCGCTGGGCTCGGTGGCCAGGAGTACGAAGTGCAAGGGGAAGGGCGGCCAATCCTCGTGGGGGATGCCGTCGCCGTCGAGCTGCAGATTCGCCTTCCATCCCGCCTGGCAGAGCACCGAGACGAAGACGCCCAGGAAGTCGGCGTGGGCCAGGTGATCGGCGTCGTCGATGAGGACGGCGAGCCCCTGCCCCGCCGTCCCATGGCCGTGCCAGTCGTGCAGGCAGTCAACGAGCGCGTCCCAGTTGTGGCCGAAGTACCCGGGGAATGACAACTCACGTGCGAAGGCCGTGAAGAGCGATGCCGGGTTCCGTAATTCGGCGCCATCCATCCGTACGATCATGCCGCCTTGATCCCGCAGGGCGTCCGCCTCGGCGGTGACCCACGGGTCTTGCGCGCGGGTGACGACGACCCACGGTGACCGGCGCTCGGTGAGGGTGGGGTTCCGCATGCCGATGATCCTTCCAGTTCAGCGGAACAGGCGGTCGAGTTGGTCGTCGATCAGGGACATGGCCTCGCCGGGCTGGTAGAGGCCGATGAGGATCGGGCCGACCAAACCCTGGGTGAGGAAGTAGAGGGCAGGCGCCTCGCGGTCGGGGTCGATGCCGTCGCGTAGTTCGCCGAGGCGGGCCGCCTCGCGGAGGCTGGCGGTGGAGATGGTGAGGATGCGCGCGTACCCGTCGCGCAGTTGCTGGGCGTATTCGGGGGTCACGGTGGCGGCGGAGAAGAAGGCGATGTTGACGCACGCTTCTTCGCGGCCGGGTTCGTCGACCGGGAGCATGACGGCGGCGGCGGCGCGCATCACGTCGCGGCGGGTGGGGTTGTCGAGGGCGGCGAGGGTGGCCTGCATGCGGGCGAGTACCCGTTGGCGCATGTGGCCGAGGGCGAACAGCAGCATCTGGTGTTTGGTCGGGAAGTAGTACTGCACGGTGCCCATGGAGACGCCGGCCTGTACGGCGACGTCGCGCAGGCTGACGGCCTCGAATCCGCGGGTTCCGATGACGGCGAAGACCGCTTCGGCGAGAAGCCGGCGGCGCTGTTCGTGGTCGACCTGCTTCGGCACGGCACCGAACCTATCTCATGCGGGCGCATTGCAAGGGATGGCCGCACCCCGTTATCATGCGAGTGCATGAAAAAGGAGGCACGGCATGACCATCGAGTACGCCACGAACGGTGACGCCCGGATCGCGTACGAGACGTTCGGCTCCACCGGTGAGCCGCTGCTGCTGGTTCTGGGGATCGACTATCAGATGGTCTGGTGGAACGACGCGTTCTGTGAGCGCCTGGTCGAGGCCGGCTTCCATGTGGCCCGCTACGACAACCGCGACACCGGCCTGTCCACGCACTACCCGGAGCCGGCGAAGGGCGGCCGCCGCCCGCTGTACACGATGAACGACATGATCGGCGACGGGCTCGCGGTGATGGACGCGCTCGGCTGGGCCGACGCGCACGTCCTGGGTGGTGCGTCGGCGATCGCGCAGGGCATGGCGCTGCTGCACCCTGACCGGGTCCGCGGCCTCACCCTCTGCATGAGCAGCCCGGCCGACGCGGGAGTCCTGCGGACGCTGCGCTACCTCAAGTTCGGCATCTTCAAGGAGTTCCGCAAGCTGCCGAAGGCCACCACAGCGGAGCAGAAGATCGACAACGAGGTCGCGATCTACCGTGCGCAGGCCTCCCCCGGCTATCCGTTTCCGGAGGAGTGGGTCCGCGAGGCGGCGACGCTCGGTCACCAGCGCTCGCCGCGCGATCCGCGGACGACGCGGCGGCACATGGCCGCCGGCCGGGCGGTGAAGCTGCCGCCGCTGTCCGGCGTCACGGTGCCGACGCTTGTCGTGTCGGGCGCCGACGACCCGATGCTCAAGCCCAGCGCGGGCCGTGATCTTGCCGCTCGGATTCCCGGCGCGCAGTTCGTGGAGTATCCCGGCGTGGGCCACGACCTGCCCGAGGGCATCTGGGACGACGTGATCGCCCGGATGCCCCGCTCCGCCCGGATCGCCTGATCGGTAGTCCTGGATACCGGCGGCCCGCTGGCCCGAGGATCAGAGATCCTGGGTCCAGACGCCTCGGGGATGCTGGTCGGGCCGAAGCCAGAGGCTGGGTTGCCGGTCACGGGCCGTCGGCTCGCATTCGGAATCTGTGGGGAATCGCTCGTGACTGTCGGCCCACAGAACCTGGATGAAGGGAATCGGAGGGCGACGGTAGAAGGCGATCGCGGAGCCGAAGAACGCCTTGTACCAGCGCGGTTCGATGGTCTTGAACAGGACGGGGTCGCCGTCGATGATGTGGCTGCGCTCGTGGTCGGGCTCGGGCGGCCATCCGTCTGCGGTCTGTCCGCCCAACGTGTTGAGGCAGGCTTTCATGGTGTCGATCTCCAGGCCGAAGATCGCCAGTTCGGGTTGGCGGTGGCTGTGCCAGAGTCCGACGGTGAATGCCCAGCCAGGTCCGAGATCGTCCTCGGGTATCTGCACGACGCTCCAGCCATGCTCTTCGACGTGGCCGATGGTGTTGCGGTCAGTCGCGTCGAACTGGTCCCGGTCTCCATGGTCTTGGCAGATGACGCAGGGACAGGTTGGCTGGTGGGCGCTCACTGCGCGAGAGTAGATCACCGCTGGACATGGCCGTGTTCATGGTCACGGCATCAGCCGGCGGCGACCGCGACCCGGCCGCGGCCGTGGTGTTTGGCCTCGTAGAGGCTGCGGTCGGCGTCGGAGAGCAGGGCCGGCAGTTCGGCCCGGCTACCGTGGTGCACGCCGATGCTGACCGAGACGGTGAGGCCGGCCGCGATCTCGCCCCACGGATGGGTGCGCACCGCGTCCAGGATCTGCCCGGCCCGGGCCTCCGGCACTCCCGGCAGCACCTCGGCGAGGATGACCACGAACTCGTCCCCGCCGAGCCGGGCGGCGAGGTCGGCGGGCCGGACCTGGGCGGCGAGGATGTGCCCGAGCCGGATCAGCACCAGGTCACCGATGTCGTGGCCGAATCGGTCGTTGACCTTCTTGAAGTGGTCCACGTCGATCATCATGACCGCGTAGGACCCATGGTCGATGGTGGCGCCGAGGCTGTCCAGATAGGCCTGGTACCCGCGACGGTTGGCCAGTCCGGTCAGGTCGTCGACGACGAGGTCCCGGCTGAGCCGTTCGTGTTCCTGGCGGCGGCGTTCGACGGCGATGGCGTCGCGCATGGCGGCCATCCGGTCGAGCCGGTCGTTCCAGCGCAGTCGGGCGAGCTCGTCGCCGTACCGGATCGCGGTGGGGTTGGTCCCTGGCCGTTTGGCGATGAGCGCGAGTTGCAGCAGGTAGACGCGGGTCGGGAGTTCGTAGGGGAACTCCTCGGTGGCTTCTTCGGCCAGTTGCGCGGCGTGGGCGGCGTCGCCGGCGCGGGCGGCCCGGATGGCGTCGCTCAGGGTGGCGATGCGTTGGTCGACCGGCACGCTGCGGTCGGCGGGCAGTCCGGTGACGGCGGCGAGAAGTTCGCGGTTGCCGTGGAACTCGACGACCCAGACGGGCGGCCATTCGGCGTCGGTCATGTCGGCGAATTCTTCGGTACGGGTAGGCCAGTCGCCGATCTCGGCAAGCCCGGCCGCCCAGTCCAGCGACAGGTCGACCTCGTTGATGGCCACGACGCGCAGCTGGCGTCTCGCGGTGGGGCTGGTGTCGCCGGCCATGATTTGCCGGGTGCGTTCGTAGTACTCCTGGGCGAGTTCCCAGAATCCGAGTACGTGGGCGACGCAGCCGACCTCGATCAGGGCGGCTGCCCGGTGCACGGCCGGCTCGTCCGCGGGGTGGTCGAGCAGCCCGACGGCCTGGACCAGCAGGCGGGACGCCGAGTCGCCGTCGCTGCTGGTGCGGTGGGTCCTGGCGCGGCGGGCGGCTTTGACGGCGAGGGCGAGGGCGAGCAGGGCCGGGCTGTCGAGGGCGACGGCGGCGGCGAGCATGGCGTCGACGTGCTCGGTGTCGTCGAGTCCGGCTTCCAGGCAGGCCAGGGATCGGGCGAAGTGCAGGAGCAGGCGTACGTCGTACCAGCCGTGGGCGATGGCCTGCTGGTCGGCGGCCTCGACCCGGGCGGCGTCGTGGTGCCCCTGAGCGGCCTCGATCAGCAGGTACGCCTGTTCGATGGCGGTCGAATGCTGATCGGTCACCGCATCTCACCGTTCTCGATCTCGGATGGCAGTTCTCCAGGTATATCGTCTGCCGCCCCCAAAACCTGGGAACTTCTCGCATGTCGCCGCATCGAGGAGTCTTGACCCCTGGCGGCTTGTCGTTACCGTTCGGTACGTGACGAAGGCTCTTGTTCTCGGCGGCGGTGGCGTGACCGGCATCGCCTGGCATCTCGGCGTCCTCTGCGGCCTGCAGCGGGCGGGTGTCCCGCTCGGCGACGCCGACACGATCATCGGTACGTCCGCGGGTTCGGTCGTCGGCGCGATCCTCGCCGCGGGCACCGACCTGGAGGCGGCGGTCACCGTCCAACAGCAGGAACAGCAGCGTACGGGCGGCGGCGGCCGCAGCCGGGACACCGGCGCCGCGATGGCCGCCATGGCGGTGCTGGCCGATCCGTCGGTGCCGCCGCGGGAGGCGCGCGCCCGGGTGGGTCAGTTCGCGCTGGCCGCTGCCACGCTCGACGAGCAGGCGTACCTGGCCCGGATGCAACCGCTGCTGCCGGTGCACGAGTGGCCCGCCCGTGACCTGCGGGTCCTGGTGGTGGACACGGCCGACGGTGAGGATGTGCTGTTGGGGGCGGCGTCCGGCGTACCCCTGGTGAAAGCGATCTCGGCGAGTTGCGCCGTGCCCGGCCTGATGCCGCCGGTGACCATCGACGGGCGCCGCTTCATGGATGGTGGCGTGCGGTTCGGCGCGGGCGCCGACCTGGCCGCCGGCGCCGAACGGCTCGTGGTGATCGCGCCGATGGCGTGGCTGGGCCGGGACCGGATCGTCGCCGAGATGGCCGCGTCCGGCGCGGCGAAGACGCTGCTCATCGAGCCGGACGCGGCCGCGCTGGAGGCGTTCGGCCGCGACTTCATGGATCCGGCGGCAAGGCCGGCGTCGGTGCGCGCCGGCCTGCGGCAGGGCGCGGACCTCGCCGAGGCGGTCCGCGCCGTCTGGTGAGAATCGGTCAGGGGACGAGGGGGCCGGTCAGCGCCGCGCGGGCGGCCGCCTCGTCGCCGGTGACCGTTTCCCACGGCAGCGGGCGGCGGTTCCACAGCGCCAGCATCAGCTCCTGCGCCGTACCGGTCAGGGTGGCGACCGGCTCCCCCGGCCCGAGCACCCACGACCCGCCGAGATCGGTGGCGGTGAACCGGACGGCCGCTTGCGGTTCGACGGCGAGTCCGCGTTTGATCATCCGCGGGACGAACACTTCGATGACCTCGGCGATGCCGTCGCCGCACAGCTGCGGGCCGAGCTCGGCGGGCCGGCCGAGCGCGTGTTCGGCGTCCCAGCGGTGCACGAGCGTCTCGAGGCAGCGGCGGCGTCGCCAGAAGGCGACGGTCCGCGGCGGGGCGAAGGTCCAGGCCTCCGCGGCGGGCTCACGCTCGAGCGCTTTTTCGAGGGTACGGGCGGTGCCCTCGAACCATTCGCCCAGATCCTCCGGCGGCGGCTCCGGCTGGTAGTCGCCGCGCAGCTCGGTGATGGCGGTGGCGGCCCACAGGTTGCCCTGCCCGAGGTGAACGGTGAGGTCACGCAGTGTCCAGTCACCGCAGTGCTCCACCGGCGCGGTCAGGTCCCCGTCGAGGCAGTCCTGGTAGGCGGCGAACTCGTCGTGCAGCAGGGCGAGGTAGTCCATCAGGCCTTCCGCGGGGTGCGAGTGAGACCGACTCGATGTCGTCGATCTCTCCGATGTCACGCACGTACGGTACCCACCCCCGATCAACACGTCGTGCCGGCGGGTTGTTATGTTGTTCAGGCAGGTCCGGGTGGCGGAATGGCAGACGCGCTAGCTTGAGGTGCTAGTGCCCTTAACGGGCGTGGGGGTTCAAGTCCCCCTTCGGACACGAACCGATGACCAACGGTGCGCGGCGATCTCAAGATCAGCCCGCACCGTTCTGGTATCCGGCAGATAGGTCAGCCGCAGCTTCGGGTGGCTGGAAGCCCAGGAACACCAAGTCCGTCCGTCGCGGGCTGACGCCAACGGTCAGCGATACTCGACGCTCGGTCTCGGTCTCAGCGACAAACCACACGTCGTTCTTGCTATGCGACGATGGCCCGGTGGCTCATCGGGATGCGGGCGTTGTGGTGTGGGATGTCGACGGAACGCTGATTCCGGCTGATCTTCGCTGGTTGCGCCGTGCGATCGCTGCGACGTATCAGCTCAGCGAGTCCGACGTGACGTTTCCAGAGAAGAAGGTCCACGGCTACACCGACGAGTCGATCGTCGTCGACACCGCGGTCGCCTCTGGCATCGCCGTGTCGGAGGCCGAGGCCGGTGTCGCGCGGTTCGGGACCGTTATGGCTGGGGTGATGGAGAGGGGCCGCGAAGAGTTGGTCCGGGTCCAACCGCCCTATCCGGGTGTCGCCGAAAGCATCGCGGCGCTGCATAAGCTCGGTTTCGTGCAGACGGTGCTCACCGGGAACCTACGCGCGGCTGCCGATGTCAAGATTGCGTCGTTGGGGTTGGGCAGCGAGCTTGATCTCGATATCGGAGCTTACGGATCAGACGCCCGGGATCGGTTTCAACTGCCGGCGGTCGTCGCGCGCAGGTACCTGGAAAAATACGGCGTGGAACTGGCCCCGAAACGCACGGTGGTGGTGGGTGACGCACCGAACGACATCGCATGTGCCAGGAGCGCGGGCTGGCGGGCCGTAGTGGTCGCGCACCGCGTCAGCAGCGAGGAGTTAGCGGGCTACGGACCGGATGCCGTACTTGACAGTTTGGAACCCGGGTCGGTCGTGTCGACGATCGCCTCCTTGACGTCGGCAGGCTGAGCGGCAAACGGGCCGAGGTCAGGCGGTGGCCATGCGTTGGTCGAGTTCGCGGATCAAGGGTTCATTGTTCCAGCGATGCAGCCCTTCTCGTGCTCGTTGAGCACGGGAGATACCGCGGAGATTCCCGATTCTTTGCAGCTGTTCGTAGGCGCTGCCGAGCGTCGTGCAGGCGGCGTCTAGTTGATCGGTCAGCCCGTAGGCGCTGGCGAGATCGACCCGGGCAGCGAGGGCAACGTTGATGTTGTTCTGATCGTCAGCGAGGGCGGCCGCCGCACGTTCAAGGTAGGTGATGGCCGTTTCTGGCTCGTCGAGCAGCAGATGGCAGGTGCCTTCATAGACCTGGAGGCGGGCGGCGCTCCAGTCACTGAAAAGGCCGGTCCGGTCGGCGGCGGTGATCTCGGAGGCGCTCTCTCGGGCCCGGTCGAGTGCGGCTTCGACCTCCTTGGGCAGGTTCAGGACGGCATACGCCTGGGCCTGCTCCGCGGCGATCCTGGTCCGTGCGGCTGCGGTGAGGTGGCTGCCGGCCGCGGCGGCTTCGTCAAGGAGTCGAAGCCCGGTCACGATGTCGCCGTCGGCCTGGATCAGGGTGGCGGCGCCGGAGTGCAGGTTGCTCTCGAAGATTCGGGCAACGGCGCCCAGGCGGGTGTCGCCGAGTTGGCTGGCAAGCGTGCGAGCGTAGGCGCAGTGGGCCAAGGCCATGTTGTGGTTGCCCTGAGCGCTCCACAGTCGGCTCGCGACGATCGATGCCTCACCGAGCATCGCTCCGATGTCTGCGTTGATCCTGTCGCCGGCCGACTTGCGGTAGAGGGTCAGTAGGCAGTCGCGGTGCGCTTCAACGAGGCTGAGCAGGGCTGCGGGCGGTACTGCCTGGCGTTGTTGAGCGAGCACGCTGGTCACCACGGCAAAGCTGCTCCAGTCGTCACGGTCCCCTGCCTCGTGAAGGACGTGCTCACCGGACGTTCCGAGTGCCATCGGGTTGATCTGCTCAGTCGTGCTGGCGGGAGTGGCCGGCTCGATGTCCGAGGTGGCGACCGACGATCGTACGATGTAGAAGCCGAGCTGGTGATCGGCTTCAACCTCTAGGACGCTGCGGAACGCCTCCCGCCGAAAATCAGCGGGCCAGCGGGTCACGCCGCGCTCAAGTCGGCCGATATCGGTCTCATCCCAGTTGTGGTGAATCTGATGGGTCTCCCACAGGTAGGCGTTGAGGGCATCGGCTAGTTCTTGTCGCGACATCGGCCGTCCAGAACCGGACGGAGATGGGCGCCGCTTCCGCGCTCGGGCAAGGTCTACGTTTGCCGGCCTCTTTTTCACCAGTTCAGCCTCCTGTTCTCTCCGCTCGGTGGACAGCCGCGCTTTGGTCCTATTGCACCGGCGACCCGACGCGGTCGAATTCGTCGTCGGTGACGCCGCCGATGAAGGCGTCCCATGCGGCGGAGGTGAATCGCAGGACCGGACCGGTGGGGTCTTTGCTGTCGCGTACGGCGATGATGCCGCCGTTGGCGAAAGCAACCTCGACGCAGTTGCTGGCGCCGTCGCTGCGGCGGGACTTGCGCCAGCGCGGAAAGGTGTCGTCGGTCATCGTCGGCTTCCTGTGCGTTGAGGTAGTTCCTCGGCCGCTGCGGCGAGGAAATCGAGGCTGTCGGCCGGCTTCAGTGCCGCTTGGCGAATGCGCTGGTAAAGGTCCAGGTAGTGACGGGTGTCGGCCGAATCAGTGAAGACCAGGTCAGAGGTGACGGTGTCCACAGCGACGACCACCGGATCTGTGGGGTCGCGGTACCGGTAAGTGGAGAACGCCGAGGCAGGCACCGTGTGCCCGGCTAATGGTGCAGCCAGCGGGAGGATCAGGATAGTGACCTTCTTGCGGCTCCGACCGGCATCGACGAGATGGGACAGCTGGGCTCGCACGATCTCCGGTGGAGCGGCGGGCCGCCGTACGGCCAGTTCGTCGATGATGACTTCATAGTCGGGCCCGTCGGTGCGGTGCAGGAGACGTTGACGCAGAGCACGGGCTTCCAGAGCACGGATGGGGTCGAACGTCTCGGGACGGGTGCCGCGGTTGGCATGGGCTCGAACCTCGGTGAACGCGGGATCTGCAGGAGCCCGGGAAGCAGAGTGAGCTGGTATTCGGTGATCGAGCGTGCGCCGGCTTCGAGATCGGCGTAAAGGGCTTGCCGTGGACCCATCTCGTCGCGGAATTTCTCCCACCAGCCGCGTTCCCGGGCGTCCCGAGCGATGGCCATGATCTGTTCCCAGCGGCGCTGACCGACGTTGAGCGCGTCTAGGATGCGGATCATCTCGTCGTCGCTGGGCCGCACATGGCCGTTCTGCAGCTGACTGATCCTCTGCCGGGGAAGACCAGTCGCCGTGGCGAGCTGCTGAGTGGAGTAGCCGTGCTCCTCGCGTAGGCGGAGCAGCTCGGCCGCGAGGCGACGGCGCCGCACATAGGGGCTGACTACCACGGGCACCTCCGACACGAGTCGACCATTGACCGCCACCGAGACTGTCCGGCCGTTCGGCACTGTCCGGTGCGGCCAGAGCGTAACCCCGCATTCGGCGACCAGGCGGCTGCAACAGCAGGCCACACGCTATGAATGCACAGGTCAGAGGCGGTCCACCTGGCAACTCTCCTATTAAGAATCCTGGTATTTCGAGGTTCCGGCCGATCCGACTGTCGGTGATCGTAGGCACACCACACGCGACATATCGATGCCGCGAAGGTCGTCGGAGATCAACCGGACAGGGGGTTCATGGTGCTCGCAGCAACGACCTACTACGCAAGGTCAGCCGAGAAGCTCCGTGCGGCGCAGGCGTTGCTCGATGAACATGTGACGTCGAGTGCCACGGGTCGCTGCTTGGCGTGCGGCTCCTGGGGGCCGTGCTGGCGTCGAGAAAGCGCAGTGATCGTCTTCTCGCGGACGCTGCGGCTACCGACACGGCAGCCAGGGGCGACTCGCCCTGAACTGGTCGGCGCGGTACGCGTCGGCGGACCTGGAACCCTGGCCGGTTAGCGATGACCCCCGTGGCCGACGGCCCGGCGTCGCCGGCTCCCACACCTACGGAGCCGCCCAGCGACGCCGCACAGCACAACCCGACCACGCATCCGCCTTCTCGGCCGTCCTGGCGATGCGAAAACTGCGGAAAGCCGTGGCCGTGCGAACAGCGCCGCGAGGAGCTACTCGCCGAGTTTCGTCGCGATCGGCTCGCGTTGCTGTTGTACCTGGCGGCGCATCTGGTGGATGCGGTCGACGACTTCCAGGAACACGGTACCGATGTCGCACCTGACCTGTACGGACGGTTCATGGGCTGGGCCCGCCGTCACCCGGCCGGCACGGCCGACAGCGATCGCCCGTAGCCGTGGCCACAGCCTGGCAACCGGGTGCGCGGCCCCATCCAACACGGCGACCAAGTCCAGGAGAGACGTCATGCACCGAAGAGAACAGCGCCGCTGGTGGCAGTTTCTGCTGCTCCAGCCCGCACGGTGCGTCTGCAACATGCGCTGGCCGTGCATCGAGACCCGGATACGGATACGGATGCGGGCCGAGGAGCACCGTACGCGAACCGCGGTCAGCGACCCACCAAACCGTTCCCCCAGCAGAATCGCGGCCGACATTGCAGGCCGACCGCATGGGGGCGGTTCGCCGTGCTAGTCCCGCGAACGCAACACCAGGGAACACGGCCCGGCTGGGACTGCCAGGTCTGCGGGCAGCCGTGGCCGTGCCCCACCGCCAAGGTCGAGCTCAGCGAGCAGTACCGGAACTTCCCGGCCGGCCTGTCGCTGCTTCTCCACTCGTTCCTGATCGAGGCGGTAGACGACTGGACCGCCGATGCGAGCGGGCCGCCGTCCGACCTCTACGAGCGTTTCGTCGGTTGGGTCGAGCCGGCTGAACCCAACGGCGCCCTGGTCCGGGAGGCACACATGGTGAAGCGGTACGGGGTGGCCGGCCTGCTGCTGGACGTGATCGACATGCCGGTCGTCGTACACATCGGCAGCACGCTGGTCGGCGTCGGCCGGGCGTACCTGAGCGAGGGTCGGATCGTCCTCGAACCTGACCCGGACGACATGGGCGCGGCGGTCGAGCAGCTCGTCCTCGACAGTGCCACGGCGGCGAAGGCCATGGCGACGATCGACGAGGACGGCTCAGTCGAGCCATCGCAACGCCGGAGCAGGGCCTTCGATGCGTAAGGCCGCCATCGCCCGCAAGGCGACCAGTTCGCCGCGTTCATGCTGGTCGCAACCACGTCCCTCGATACTCCCGGCTCGGCGGATGCTTCCCCCTGGCACCGCCGAGCCGGGTCCGAACCGCAGCCATCGCGATACGACGGCTGAGCCATCTCCGTAGGCGAGGTCGCCGGAAGCCGTTGTCCAAGTAAGCCGTACGAAGGGATTTGCTGATGAACGCCACCGAGGCGAACGAGCCCGAACAGGGCACGAGGGACACGGAGTCCGCGGATGAGGGGGCCGTGCAGCGTGCCGCTCTCGTGGCGGAGTTACGTGCCCGGGGGAAGATCACGACCGCGGTGGTTAAGGCAGCGTTCCGGGCTGTTGCCCGTGAGGCGTTCATGCCGCCGGGGACCGAGCTGGGTATCGCGTACGGCTACGACAGTTCGGTGGTGACGAAACGCGGCGCGGACGGTGCGGCGTTGTCGTCGGTGTCGGCGGCCTACATTCAGGCACGCATGTTGGAGCAGGCCGAGTTGCGGCCGGGCATGACGGTGCTGGAAATTGGCTCGGGCGGGTTGAACGCGGCGTACATCGCCGAGATCGTCGGCGAGCGCGGCCGGGTGGTCAGCGTGGACATCGATCCGGAGGTCACCGACCGGGCCGCGAAACTGCTGGACGAGACCGGGTACGGCAGCCGGGTACGTGTGCTGGTCGCGGATGCCGAGCAAGGCGTGCTCGGCGAGGGACAGTTCGACGCGATCATCGTGACGGTCGGGGCTTGGGACATCGCCCCGGCCTGGCTGCGGCAACTGGCCGACCACGGCGTCCTGGTCGTGCCGCTGGTCATGAACGGGGTCACCCGAACCATCGGGTTCCGCCGTGCCGGCGACCACCTCGTCAGCTCCTCCGTCGAAGTCGCGGGCTTCGTGGCGATGCAGGGCATCGGCCGCCACCACGAGCAAAGGTTCACGCTCACCGGACCCGACGGCAATGACGTGACGGTCCGCTTCGACACCGACGCCCCGGCCGACCCCGATGGCCTCGACGGGGTCCTCGCCACCGAGCCCGCAGAGATCTGGTCCGGGGTGACCTTCCCCCACCAGACGTCGTGGGCGGACCTCTACCTCTGGTTCGCCTGGTACCTGCCGGGGTTCTGCCGGCTGTCGGCCACCGACGGCAGCGTGCTCGGCCGGCGTGGGCAGTGGTTCCCGTTCGGCACCATGCGCGGAGCCGGCCTGGCGTACCTGGTGATCCGGCCCGCGATGGAGGGTGCCGGTGTCGAGTTCGGTGCCCGCGCCTTCGGCCGTGACGGCGAACCGGTCGCTGCCGCGCTGGTTGCGCAGATCCGCGGGTGGGACCGCGGCAACCTGCGCGCCGTGGCGCCGGTGTTCGGCTACTGGCCCGTCGGCGGTGACCAGTCTCAGATTCCCGACGGCGCCGCCGTGATGGCGAAGACGCACGGCGTCGTAACGATCTCCTGGCCGGCCGAGGGCTGAGCAGCGCGCGGCTCACACCCTTCGCCCGGTCAGGCGGCCATATCCCCTTCCCGTAAGGAGAGTGATGTCAATGGCACCGCCGACAGCAACCCTCACCCCGCCCGCGGAGGACGTCACCGAGGACGACTTCCGGCTGGACATGCGGGTCGTCGAGCTGGCGATCCCGCTGGGCGCGGAATGCAACACCGATGACGGCTGCGGCGAGACGTGCGACACCAGCGCCTGCAGCACGTCCTCGTTCGACGTCGCCTGATCAAGCGGTTTCCTCCCACGGTTGCCGGAGCCCGCCCGAGGTGGGTTCCGGCAACCCCACCCCTCGTGTACGGAGGTGCGGCATGCCGATCGCTCACCACCGGTACCACCTCGTCGGCCCTGTCCTGGTCCGCGCCAGTACCTTCCCGGAGCACCCCCTCCCGCCGCCACCCGACCCGACAGCCACCATCGAACAAGCATGGGCCTGGCTGGCCGCGGCCTGGGCCGACCCGATACTGCAAGAAGCGGTCACTCTGGCCACCCCCGACCTCGCCGCCCGCATGCGACGCCTCGTGGACGCTCCTGGTGAGGCCTCGGAGCGCAACATCCGACGTGCGGTCGCGGCGATCACTACGTACCTGATGCGCTGGCAGCGGCGTGCCACGCCGTTCGGCCTCTTCGCCGGGGTGACCACCGCGACGGTAGGGGCGGCCGCTGCCAGTTTCGGCGAGAACCACCGGTCGGCCATTCGCGCGGACGCGGATTGGCTCGCCCAGATCGTCGACAAGCTTGACCAGGATCATGAGCTGCGCCGAAGGCTGACGGTGGTCGCCGACAACAGCATGGTGGTGCGAGGCGGCCGGGTCTTCGTCACACAACGGCCCCAGCCGGGCCCAGAGAAGCCGGGACCGGTGCGGGAAACCTCTACCCGGTGCACCCGTGTCGTGGCGGCGGCGCTCCGCGCCGCTACCCATCCCATCGGCTTCGAGGACCTACTCGCGCGACTCTGTAGTGACCTGCACGCCGACCGCGCCAGCGTCGAGGCGCTGCTGCACGGTTTGGTCGACGGACGGTTCCTGATCACCGGCCTGCGGCCGCCGTCGACCGCAGTGGACGGGCTGTCTCACGTACTGCACACGTTGGAGGCCGCCGGCGTCGAAGACATTCCCCGTGTGGCACCGACGGCGACTCGACTCAACCGGGTGCACACCTTGCTCACCCAGCACAACACCGCCACGGACGTGGCGGCACAGGCGGGTCTGCGGCGGTCAGCGACCGAGCTGATGAGCAATCTCGCCACTACCACCACCCATCCCCTCGCTGCGGACGTCCGGCTCGACGCCGAGGTGCGCGTGTCGACGGAGGTCTTGGACGAGGTGGCCCGCGCCGCCGAGGTGCTGCTGCGGCTGACCAGCCAGCCGTTCGGTCCGCAGGCCTGGTTGGACTATCACGTGCGTTTCCGCAACCGGTACGGACCCGGCGCCCTGGTCCCCGTCCGTGAGCTCCTCGCGGATTCCGGGCTGGGATACCCGCACGGTTACCTCGGCACCCCTGCGGCGCGACCCGTCTGGCGTACCGTGACGCAACGCGATGTGCACCTGTTGCGGCTGGTGCAGCAGGCGATGCTGGACGGAACCGACGAGATCCGCCTGTCCGCCACCGACATCGCGGCGTTGACAGTCGGCAACCACACGAGCGTCATGCCGCCAGAACGAATAGAACTGGGCGTCACCGTCCACGCCTGCTCGGCGCTGGCGCTGGACCGTGGGGACTTCGAACTTCGGATCATCGGCGCCCCGCGCACGCCGACGAGCATGATCGGCCGTTTCGTCTATCTACTCGACGCCAGTGACCGTGATCGGGTGGCGCAGACGTACACGACGGTGGCCGAGGCCGACGGCGGTGCGGTCACCGCACAGCTGTCGTTCCCGCCGCGCCGGATCCACAACGGCAACGTCACCAGCACGGGCAGACTCCAGCCGCAGACGGTGTCGATAGCCGAGCACCCGGACGGCGACGGGACCAGCCTTGACGACCTGGCTGTCACCGCCGATGCCGAGCAGCTTTACCTGGAACGATCAGCGACCGGCTCCCTGCCCTCGCGGCACGAATCGCCGCAGCACCACCCAGCGACGCCGCCGCATTTCTGACCGGCCACACCGGCGTCGCCTTGGTACTCGACAGCATCCGCACCGGCCGGCCGCCCCGTACGAGGTGGGACGCATGCCTACTGATCACCTGACCACAGCCCCGCTCGCCGCCCGCGTCGAAAGCCTCATCGCCGGCCACCCGACATCAGCCGACTACGGCACCGACGCCGACCTGGCGGAAGCCGTCGAAACCTATCGCGCAGCCGGACGAGCGGCCCTGCAACACCACCAAGAACAACGCTGGTTCCAGGCCCGCGTGACCCCGCTGGACTGGGCATGCGCCGAAGCCGACATCGCCGCCCAGGTCGCTCCGCACCTCGACCGGATGCACTGCAGCACCTGTCACCGGATAAGCCCCCGCTATTGGCACACAGTGGCACACCGGCACCTGAGAGGACGTTCCGGTAGGTTTAGTCCGTTTCCGGATCAGGCGAATTCCGGGCTATGTTTCGGTGGCGATCTCGCGTGCGACGAGGCGCTTCAGCTTCGCGCGGGTGCCTGCGACCTCTTTCGGTAGGGGTTCGGATCCAGTCGTCAGATTTCCTGTCCGTAGTAGCCGAACCGGCTAACCGTGACCGTCCCCTCGGCGGCGAAGACGCCGGTGACCCGGCCGGTGAACGAAGCCGCAGTTTCGCAGGACCAGTATCGGCCGTCGAGCTCAACGAGGCAGACACCCGCGGCGATCAGCCGAATCCGGTCGGCGCCGTCGTTGGCCGTGTTCCGGCCTGGTTCCGGCAGGCGGGTCTCGATGCGTAGTTCGACCTCGCCAGCCGGGATCTGCACGGTCCAGTTCTGTTCCAGATCGGCCAGTTTGGCCGTGGCTGTGACCGTGGTGCCGCGGGCTTCGAGCGACAGGTGGATGTTCTCGTCGTAGCGGCAGGCGAGCCCGCCCGCGCCGCCGCTGGCATCGATCGTTGCGGTGAACGTGCTGGTCAGGTGACGTTGCCTGCGGCCGATAAAGCTGGGCCGGAAGGCCCGCATGCCGCCGGCGACGCCGTGCAGGGTCAGCCGTCCCGGCGTCTCGGTGAGAGATGCGACCTGTGCGGGTGCGCGGCCGATGGCGAGCCAGCCGGGATCGTCGAGCGCCGCCGGGCCGGCGAAGTCGAAGGTCTCCTCGAACAAGCCCGTGCGAGGGACGGTAGGCAGCGGCTGCGGCCGGGGCCAGCCGTCCTGCCAGGTGACCGTGGTCGCGAAGGTTTCCCGGCCGAGCGGGGAGAACGCCGCGGTCCGGCCCAGTGTCCGGACCCCCAGCAGGATCAGCACGTCGTCGCCGCCGTCCGGGCCGGCGACGAGGTCGGCGTGGCCGGTGCATTGGATGCGGCTGGCCTGGCCGCTGGCGGTGAGGATCGGGTTGGCCGGCGCGCCTTCGAAGGGGCCGGTGATGGCCGGGCCGCGGGCGATGCTGACGGCGTGGCCGCGTTCGGTGCCGCCTTCGGCTATCAGCAGGTACCAGTGTTCGCCGCGCCGGAAGACGTGCGGCGCTTCGGGGAACTGCCGCCCGGTGCCTGACCAGAGCGAGCGCGGTGCTTCCAGGGCCTTGCCTGCGGTCAGGTCGACGCGGACCTGCTGGATGCCGTGATGTGTGCCGGCGTCCGGTCCGGTCGCGACGAAGCCGGAGTAGGTGACGTACGCCTGGCCGTCGTCGTCCCAGGCCAGGTCGGGGTCGATGCCTTCGATCCCGTTGATGGTGATGCCGTCGTCCCAGGGCCCGGCCGGGTTCTCGGCGGTGAACACGACGCAGCCGCGCGGGCTGCCGGTAATGATCACAATGAGGTGGAACCGGCCGTCGTGGTGGCGCAGCGTCGGCGCCCACACTCCCAGCCCGGACGCTGCCTGCTCGATGCCGAGCTGTTCGGGCCGGGTCGCGACGTTGCCGATCTGCTCCCAGGTGACCAGGTCGTGGCTACGGTAGATCGGCAGGCCCGGCAGGTACTCGAAGGTCGAGGTGACCACGTAGTAGAGGCCGTCGACGAGCACGGCGGTCGGGTCCGGGTGGAAGCCGGGAAGCAGTGGACTGGGCAGGGCTGGCACGGGGTTCTCCTGTGGGGTGGTCACCGGGCGTTGCGGACCCGGAGGATGGCGACCGCGCCGATCGCGGACAGCACGAGGGCAACGGCCCAGACCGCGCGGTAACCGCCGGTCAAGGCGACGACCTGGCCGGCTAGGACCGGGCCGAGGGCCTGGCCGAGGTTGGAGCCCAGGCCGGCGATGCCGAGGTCGCGGCCGGCGGCGTCCTTGTCCGGCAGCACGTCGATGAAGAGTGCCTGGTCGACCGGCAGGTAGATGCCGAAGGCGATGCCGGCCAGGATGCTCTGCAGGAACAGTGCGGGCAGCGCCGGCCAGAGCAGCGGGACGAGCATCGAGAACGCCATCAGCACGGAGGAGGCGATGACCAGCGGCTTGCGGCGGCCCATCCGGTCGGAGAGCCGGCCGGCCAGCAGCAGCGCGATGATGGTGCCGGGCAGTGAGACGGCGGTCAGCAACGGGGTCAGCCGGGTGGCTTCGGTGAGGCTCAGCGCCGGGGTGATGTAGCTCTGCAGCATGAACAGGGCGAACGTGGTTGACGCCGCATAGCCGAAGGTGAGCAGGATGCGGGCCAGCCAGACCCAGCGGAAGTCGTGGTCACGCAGCGGGATCAGGAAGCCGCGGAAGAACGGTCGCCAGCGGTGTCGCGGCACCACCAGATCGGTCGACGGGCGGTCGCGTAGCAGCAGGACGAAACCGGTGACACCGGCCACGACCAGGACCGCATACCCGTAGATCACGTCCAGGCCGATCAGCGGCAGCAGGACGCCGGCTCCGATGCCGCCGACGATGCCACCGGCGAAGTTCCCGAGGCCGCCGATGCCGGAGGTGGTGCCGACTTTCTCCTCGGGGACGCGGTCGGGGACGGTGGTCTGCAGCGTTCCGGGGATCATGTTCAGAACGGTTTGGGCACAGGTCCAGAGCAGGGCGAGCACCGCGATCGTGGGCGCGTAACGGACCGCGATCAGGAAGCCGGAGCCGACGATCGCGCCGAACATCATCCACGGGGCGCGGCGCCCGAACCGGCTGCGGGTGCGGTCGGAGAGCACTCCGACGACCGGCTGCACCAGCATGGTGACGACCACCGCGAGCGAGGTGACCAGCGCGAGCGCTCGGGCTCGGGCGGCGTCGAAGCCCGCGAGTAGGTCGAGCAGCCGTTGCTGTTCGGCGGTGGCTGTCGTGGTGCCGGCGGCGACCGCGGCTTTCAGGTCGTTGAGCGCGGTCAGGTCTACGCCGGCGTCGGCGCCGGTGAACCAGTTCGCGAACTCGATCATCTGGACCTGGTTGGGCAGCAGCACGCCGAGCATGCCGCCCCAGACGGCGGTGATCGCGGCGAACGCGAGGGTGTACCAGAGCAGGTATCGGCGGAACGTCCTGCCGCCCCGGTAGGTCATCGAGGTGCCGGGGGTGACCGGCGACGCTTGATCAATTGTCACGGGAACCCCTTGAACAGCCCGGCGAAGAAACGGAGCGGAGCCGAAGTGCGACCTGGCTCACGTGAAAACTGAGTAAAGGTTGAATTCAGGGCCTGTGTCAAGAAGATTTCCGGAGTTCTTGCTGACCAGTCGACTGGATTGCTAGCTTGCACTCAATATTCGCGTCGGAGGTTGGCATGAACACCGCACCGTCCCGCAAACGCGGCCCCTACCAGCGCTCCCGCGAGCGCCGCGAGCAGATCGTGCTGGCGGTCGTCGATCTGGTCGACGAACTCGGCCACGACGGCGTCACCACCGCGCAGGTCGCCGCCCGGTCCGGCTCCAGCGAGCCGACCGTGCTGTACCACTATCCGACCAAGGACCATCTGCTCGTGGCCGCGCTCGAGCGGATGGACGACATCGAGGCGGCAATCCTGGTCGACACCGACGAGGGCGCGATCCTCGATCTCGATGCGCTGCGAAGCAATGCCGATGCCACCGTGTCGATCAGCGAGAACCGGCTGCGCCTGTTCGTCGTGCTCAAGGGGCAGGCAGCCACTCCCGGCCACCCGGCCGGCGAGTACTTCACGCGGCGCACCGAACGAGCGATGGCGATCTTCGCCCGGCTGATCGCCGGGCGGCAGAAGGCCGGGCTAGCGCATCCCGGGCTCGACCCGCGGGAGACCGCGCGGCAGGTGATCGCGCTGTGGGAGGGCCTCACCTTCATGCGCCTGACCGACCCGACGTTCGATGTCGGCCAGTCCCTGATCGACGGCATCCGCCGCCTGACCTGCGAGAACTGGATGCGCGCCCTGGCCCTCCTCAACGACCCGACCAACGGAATCTAGGAACCCCATGACTTTCGAGCACCCGTACGTCGACGTCGACGAGTGGCGCGAGACGCCGCACCCGCACCGTTACGTGCACGGCGGTTTCACCGGCACCGAGACCCGCTTCTCGATCTACTTCCCGCCGGCCGACCGCTATCAGGGCCGGTTCTTCCAGCACATCACCCCGGTGCCGGAGAGCGAACACCTCGCACAGACGGCGACCGGGCAAGCAGACAAGATCGGCTTCGCGTTCAGCGCCGGCGGCTACTTCCTGGAGACCAACGGCGGCGGCCAGTCCGGCGGCCCGGGCTCCGGCGCCGACCCGACGATCGCCGGATTCCGCGCCAACGCGGCTGCGGCCGCGCATTCAAAAGCCGTCGCCCAACAGGTCTACGGCGAACATCGGACGTACGGGTATGCCTACGGCGGCAGCGGCGGCGCATATCGGACCATCGGCGGAGCGGAGAACACCGCCGGAGTCTGGGACGGCTTCGTCCCGTACGTCCCGGGCAGCCCGGTCGCGGCGCCCAACGTCTTCGCCGTGCGGATGCACGCCCAGCGGCTGCTGGACGGCAAATTCGAGCGGATCGTCGACGCCTTCGACGCTGGCGGCGACGGCGATCCGTACCCCGATCTGAACGCCGAGCAGCGGGACGCGTTCGCCGAGGTGACCCGGATGGGCTTCCCGGTCCGTTCCTGGTTCGGCCACCGGACCATGGGTTCGCACGCGTTCTCCACGATCTACCCCGGCATCGTCGCGGTCGACCCCGGCTACTTCACTGACTTCTGGACAGTCCCTGGCTACCTCGGCGCCGACCCGGACTCCTCCGTGCACCGCGACCGGGTCTGCCTGACCACCGAGGTCACCGCCACGGTGACCCGTGCCGACCGCCCCGAGCTCGGCCCGTACGCCGAAGCCGGGCAAGCCCCGCAAGGCGGCGTCGACGAGGCTTTCAAGGGCGCGCACACCGGCCAGGACACCGTGGTCGCGGTACGCCTCGCCCACGCCCCGGACGTCACCACGCGGGGCGCCGAGCTGATCCTGCCGAGCGGTTTGCGGCTACGCCTCAAGGGCATACACGGCGATCTGGCCGTGCTCGACATGCCCGACCTCGACAACGCGGCGGCCGAACTGATCCCCGGGGACACCGTCGAGATCGACAACAGCAACCTTCTGGCTGCCCAGACCTACCACCGCCACCAGGTCCCCAGCCCGGAATACTCGGTGTGGGACCAGTTCCGCGCCGCCGACGGCACTCCCCTGCTGCCACAGCGCCCGATGCAACTCGGCCCGATGTTCGCCGCGGGCGCCGCCGGAACCGTCCAGACCGGAAAGATCACCGGAAAAATGATCATCGTGGCGTGCCTGCTCGACCGGGAGGCCTTTCCCTGGCAGGCCGCCTGGTACCGGGACAAGGTCGCAGAACACGCCCCCGACGACGTCCGGCTCTGGTACGTCGACAACGCCCTGCACGGCGACGACGAGCGACAGGAACATCCGGCGCACACGGTCAGCTACCTCGGCGTACTGCACGAGGCGCTGCGCAGCCTGGCCGACTGGGTGGAGAACGGCGCCCAACCGGCGGCGGACACCCATTACACAGTCACCGACGGCCAGGTCACCGTCCCTCCGGCGGCCGGCGAGCGCGGCGGCGTCCAGCCCGTGATCACCCTGACTCATGCCGGGGATGTGGTCCGAGCGGTCGCCGAGGTGCCGCCGGGCGCGGCCCCGATCGTACGGGTGCAGTGGGACCTCGACGGCGACGGCGAGTACGAGCTGGACGATGTCGTCGAGCCCACCGCCCAGGTCGTGCTGGAACGCTCGCACACCTGCAACGGTCCGGGCACCCGCTACGCCGCCGTGCGGGTCAGCGCCCAGCGCGACGGCGACCCGGACACGCCGTTCGGCCGCATCGACAACGTCGCCCGCGTCCGCGTTCCGGCTCCCTGAGCAGACCTAGCTGCCCGGGCAACCATTCTCGATACGGCCGCCCCGGGCAACTGATGGAGGCCGGAATGACAGTGGCCGATGATGCGCTCCGAGCACGAGCATGCGGCCATTGTCATCGACACGGACGAGTTCGGCTGGCGGTTGGGCTTCTTCGTAGGCGTGCCATACGCCGTACTCGCCATGGTCCTGCTGCCGAAGAACCCTGCCGGGCCCGCGGCCACTTCCCCAACGAGACCGCCGCTCTCAAGTGCATCTACCTGGCACTGATGAGCCTCGACCCGACCGGCGCCGGCCGCCGCCGATGGACCATGCGCTGGAAAGCCCCCTTGAACGCCTTCCAGACCGCCTTCGAAGGCCGGCTCGACCCGGCCATCCACTGATCCAACTCACAAACCCAGATCAGCCGATCTCTTTACACACCCAATACACGTGGGAAGGCAACATCTACGACTACTCGAGGTCACGTCGGCTGGCGTGGTGTATGAGGCGGCTTTCGGGGTTTCCGGAAACGGGAAACCGAGATCCTCCACGACAAGTCGCCGGTCCATCCACCACTCGTGGTGGATGGACCGGCGTTCGTGGCATCAGCCGACCGGATTCCAGCCGTCGGTGCCGGCCAGGTATTTCTGCGGTGTGTAGTTGGCCGCCTGTGCATCGGTCAGCTGCGGCCGGTTGCTGTTGACGGTCGCACCGGAGCCGGTGTTCTTGTATTCGTAGAACCGGGCGTTCTGCCAGGTGTTGGTGGACATGTTGACCCACGGCTGGGCGGTGGCGATGGTCGCGCTCAGCGACGATTCGCGGTAGACCACCTGGGCGCTCTGGCCCCAGGGTCGGCCGAGCGTGGTGGTGTTGCTGGTCGCGCCGGTGATCGTCGACTTGTAGATGAGGAATCCGTACGTCTGGGTCGACGGGGTGTTGGCCGCGGTGATGGGGCCGCCGGTGCTGCGCTTCTCGTAGATGGTGCAGGCGTTGAAGACCGCGCTGCCGTTGCCGTAGATGAAGTCGACGGTGCCTTCGATGTATGAGTTCGCGATGTACGCGCGGGCGCTGTTGTAGATGAGCAGGGTGTCCTGGTCGGCGGTGATCCGGACGTTCTTGAGGATCGCTTTGTCGCCGTACAGGGCCAGCGCGAGGGCCTGGGACGCGGCCACCGTCTCGTCGTAGTCGTTGTTGAACGTCAGGTTGGTGGCGTTGAACTCTTTGGCCTGCACGTAGACCGTGGCCGAACCGGTGGTGCCGGCGGTCGAGGCGGGCTTGTTGTTGACGATCACCGTGTTCGCCGGGCTGGAGCCGAGGCCCTGGAAGGTGATGTAGGGCTTGTTCGACGGGATGACCACGCTCTCCCGATAGGTACCGGCCTTGATCGCGATCGTCACCCGGCTGGTGTTGCCGGTCGGCACCGCGTCGACCGCGCCCTGCACGGTGGTGTACTGGCCGGTGCCGTCCTTGGCCACGACCAGGCTGCCCGCCGGGGCGGTGGTGCCGACCGGGTTGAACGCCCACTGCTTGTTGGAGTTGGCAGTGCACGTCTCCTGGATGATCGCCGCGCCGGAGGCGGTGGACGCGTCCTTGTCGGAGATGCACAGGCCGCTGCCGACCCCGATGATCTGGTAGGTGCCAGTACCACTCGCCGTGAGTTTCCACTGCTGGTTGGCCTGGCTGGACACGCAGGTGTACTGCTGCAACTGCACGCCGGACGTGGTGGAGAAGTCCGGCACGTCGATGCACTTGCCGCTGTTGACGTTGACCAACTGGTAGTTCGAGCCGACCGCGACCAGCTTGAACTGCTGCCAGGTCGCGCCGTCCGCACAGCCCCACTGCTGCAGCAGCGCGCTGTTGGCCGTCGATCCGGCGGTCACGTCGATGCACATGCCGCTCTTGGTCACCGCCAGCTGATATGTCCCGCCGGCGGCCGGCACGACGGCCGCATCGGAGGGCAACGCCGTGTAGCCGATCAGGGTGCCGGGGACGGCCAGCACCACGGCGGCCAGGAGCAGCCGCATTCTTCTTCGGATCCCGGGCATCTGCAGGATTCCTCTCGCATTGTCGGAGTGAAACCGGCTCCCCCGGCCGAGGACGACCCGGGGAAGACGTCTAGTAGTGCGACCGACCGACGGCGAGATAACAGGAAACGAGAAAGTGGATAGCCCGCGCATCGATCGATAGCGGCGGCTGGCTATCGAGGCGCGCCAGGTCATCCGTGGCCGCAGAACCGCCACGGCTGCCAGCGATCGGTGCCGGCGAGGTAGGTCTCTCTCGTGAAGTCCGCTGCCTTGGCCGGATCGAGCTGCGGACGGTTCTCGTTCACGGCGGCGCCCGGCCCGGTGTTGCGGTATTCGAAGTACCGCGCCTGCTGCCAGGGGAATCCGCTCATCTCGGTCCACGGCGCGTCGGCGATCTGCGGACCGAGGTAAGAGTCGCGGATGACCACCTGGGCAATGGCGCGTACGTCGCCGCCCGGGTGCCACGGCCGGCCCAGGTGGACGCTGTTGTCGGCGGCGTCGCTGGTGAAACGGCTGTGAGTGAAGAGAAAGCCGTACGGGTTGTCGTCGCTGGTGCTGGCCGCGGTGGCCCAGCCGTTGTTGGCTGGCGTGCCCCGGTCGCTGGAGAAGATCTCGCAGCCGTCGAAGACCGCGGTGCCCCGGCCGTAGATGAAGTCGACGTCGCCTTCGATGGAGCAGTCGTGCAGGTAGGTGCGACTCACCCGGTCACGGTTGGGGCTGTCGGCCTTGTAGGTGTCCTGATCCGCGACGAAGCGGGTGCGGTCGAAGATCGCCCGGTCGCCGACCGTGCGGACGGCGAGGGCCTGGCTCGGCATGACCGACTCGTCGTAGGAGTTCGCCAGCGTCAGGTTGCGTACTGTCACGTCATCGCCCAGCGTGGTGAACGTCGGGCTGCCGGCCGAGCCGTACGTGCCGCCGTAGAACTTCGTGCCACCGGCCGAAATGTCGTAGGTGATCACCACGTCGGACGGGTTGCGGCCGGTGCCGACGAGGGTCACCCCGGGCATGTCCTGCCAGACGCGGACGACCTCACGGTAGACGCCTGGCTTGATCACGATGGTGAGCGGGCCGGATCTGTTCAGGGCCGCGCCCAGCGCACCCATCAGACTCGCGTAGTCGCCGCTGCCGTCCAGCGCCACCGTGACGACGCTGGTCGCCGGTCGCTGACCGGCGCTCTGAGGCCCGGCTCCGGCGCGGACGAGATCCGGCACCAGGTCGGCCGGATCCAGCGCGTACGGATAGAAGGTGGCCGGATCGAAAGCCGTGCCGGCCGTGTCCCGCCGGCCGCTCGAGCCGTCGAAGATGTTGCCGGACTGCACCAGTTCCGAGGCGGCGTCCTTGGCCACCAGCGGATCGTTGACGTGGTCGAACCAGCTGTTCTGGACGACGACCTTGGCCGCGTTGCGGCTCATGGTGCCGTACTGGCCGACGTCCTGCAGGTAGTTGTTGTAGAGGTGCGCGGCGGCCGCGTTGTCGATGCTCCAGTTGCGCTGGAACGTGTTACGGATCCAGTTGTGGTGCGCCGTCACGTGCGTGATCACGTTGGTGGTCCAGCCGAGGCCCAGCGCCTTGTTGGTGTCGGCGATGACGTTCCAGGACACGGTGACGAAGTCGCAGTCCTTGCGGGTGTCGATCGCACCGTCGCCGACCCGTTCGATCCGGTTGTGGTCGATCCAGATGTGATGCGAGGTGTCGATCCGGATACCGTCGTTGTCGTTGGTCGATTCCTTGCCGTCCCAGTCACCCGGCACATAGGAGTCGCGGATGGTCAGGTTGCGCACGATGACGTTGTGCTGCTGATTGATGTAGAGGCCGCCGCCGACGATCTCCGCGGCCGGGCCGGCGCCGACGATGGTCTTGTCCGAGCCGACCTTGATCATGTCGCCGAACGGTGTAACTGCGATCGAACCGCGCACTCTGATGACCAGCGGATGCGTTGCGACGGCGTACGTCTTCAAGTCTTCCAGAGTGGTCGCGGTGACCACCCGGCCGCCTGCGCCGCCGGTGGTGGTGACGAGTCCGTTGCCGGCGACGGCCGCGAAGCCGTCGACGGAGGCGTCGAGCCGATGGGCGGCGGCCGGCGCGGCGGGTACGACAGCTGTGGCGGCGGCGATCGCGGCCAGGAGCAGACGTGCTGTGAGCATCGCAATTCCCTCTGCTACGGCGGGTACGGGCGGGTGGCTATCGCGCGCCGGCGCCGGCCTGCACCAGGCCCGGGACGGCCCAGGCCGGGTCGATGCGGGTGTGCAGGGTCGGCGTCCAGCCGACGTCGGGGCTCAGGTCCGGGTCGTTCACGGCGTTGTAGGCGGCGAGAACGCTGGTCGGGCGGCCGTTGACGAAAGTGCCGGACTCGTGGATCGCGGTGCCGCTGGAGACCCAGATGATCGTGGCCGCGGTAAACGGCGCGGCGAGCTGGAACGCGTTGTTCTCGGCGTACAGCTGGGACTCGGTGCCGACGCCCCACGAGTACAGGTAGCCCGAGCCGGCGGTGGAGCGGTACAGGTTGTTGTAGACGTGCACCTGACCGAACCGGACCCGTGGGCCACGTTGGACGAGGTTCGTGATCTCGCTGTGGTGCATGGTGACGCGGATCTTGCCGCGGTCGGCGATGACGGTGTCGCCGTTGCCCCACAGCATGCCCTTGTCGTGCCCGGAGAATCGGCTCCAGGAGATGGTGACCAGGTCGCTCTGCCGGGCGATGTCGAGCAGTCCGTCGTGGCGCAGCAGGTGCTGGCCGAAGACCAGCGGCTCGGCGGCGTCCGGATGGTCACCGTCGTCGATGCTCACGTGGTCGATCCAGACGTGCGAGGTGTGGCTCAGTGCCAGGTTGTCCCACTCGGTCTTCCAAGCGTCGCCGTTCCATCCCGGGAAGCACGTGTAGGCGTCGTGCAGCGCCAGATTGCGCAGGATGACGTTCTGCACGGACTCCAGCTCGATCTGGGCCCCGGTGATTGCCGAGTGCGGCAGGCCGGCGAGTGTGGTGTTCGACCCGACCCGGATCTTGACGCTCCTGCCCTGGTTGGCGTTGGAAGCTTTTCGGGCATCCTCCAGCGGACCGGTCGGCGTGCCGGTCCAGACTGCCGGGTCGTAGGCCTCGAGGTAGGCGCCGAAGTCCCAGCCGGGCGCGGCGTAGTCGGCGCAGTCCAGCGGGTTGCCGGCCGCGTCGACATTGGCGTCGACACGTCCCGCGACGTAGACGATCTTCGGTTCGTCGCCGGCCACGGCCGCGGCCAACTCGTTGCGATCGTGAACGACGAAGACGTGATCGGCGGTCGCGGCGGACCCGCCGGTGACGCCGCCCTCGGCCGATGCCCAGCCGTCACGAGGGCCGAGCACCTCGCGGCCGATGTCGTGGCGCAGCCCTGCGGCCCGCGCCGGGGTGGGGGCGATCATGCCGGCCAGGAGGAGGACCGTCGAGATGAGGGCAGGCAGGAGCCGGCTTCGCGCCATCGGCGGAGCCTCACTTTCGGATACGGAGCGGGGCGGGGAAGGAAGCGCGGCGGACGGGCCGGACTTTGTAACTGACTATTACTAACCGGCGACCAGGAAGTCAAGAGCATCAATGGATGAGCTTCCGAGTGAGACCCCTGTGCGCTTATCCTGCACACCGGCTATCACGAGCTCGGAGAAGGCGGTCGGGGATGGACGGGTTGGCTGAGCCGGCGGCGGTCACCTGGCTGGAGGGCTGCCGTGCGTGCTGAGCCGACGGTGTTACGTCTCGGGGATCAGGTGGTCGCCGAGTATGCATGGCGCCCCGACCTGCCCGGCACCACGTCACCGCGCCCCTATCTGCATCCGGTGCGGACCATGGCGGGCACCGTGGTCACCGCGTTGAGGCCGGTCTCGCACCTGCACCACCTCGGCGTGAGCATCGCGGTGGCGGACATCGACGGCCACAACTTCTGGGGCAGCCGCACGTTCGTCGAAGGCCACGGACCGGCGTGGCTGCACAATCACGGCACGCAGGAGCACGTCCGCTGGGCGCAGCGCACGCCGACCCGGTTGCGGCATTCGCTGCGGTGGATGTCGATCGACCGCGAGCAGTTGCTGACCGAGCGGCGCACCTGGTCCGCCCGGCCCATCGACGCCGACTCATGGGCTCTGACCTGTGATTTTGCCCTGACCAACAGCACCGGGCGAGCCCTGCGGATCCAGAGTCCGGCCGCGGTCGGCCGAGCCGGGGCGGGGTTCGGCGGATTCTTCTGGCAGGCGCCCGCAGGGCTCGGCGAGTGCCGGGTCACGGCGGCCACCGGTAACGGCCCCGAGGCCGTCCACGGCTGCCGATCCCCGTGGCTGGCGGTGTCCGCAGCGGCCGACGAACGCAGCTGGTGGACCCTGGTTTTCATCGCCGCAACCCCGGCGACCCGAGACGACCCGTGGTTCCTGCGCACCCGGGACTACCTCGGCGTGGGTTCATCGCTGTCCTGGGATTCGCCGCTGATGCTCCAGCCGGGCGCCACCATGGCCCGCCGGATCGTCATAGCCGTGGCGGACGGCATCCTGTCGCGCGACCGGGCAGCCGCGCTCTCCGCGGAATTCGCGACGTGACCCTACCCGCTCGCCGCGCCGGATCCGGCTTCCTGGCACCAGCCCGCCAGGAGAACGTCCGCGCCCACAACCTCGGCCTCATCCTGCAACAGATCGCCGCGGACACGACTCCGGTCTCCCGGATCGAGCTGGCCCGCGCCACCGGCCTGGCCCGGCCCACAGTGTCCCGCCTGGTCGACGACCTCCTGGCCGGAGGGCTGATCGCCGAGGTCGGCCCCGACCGCTCACGCAGCACCGGCCGTCCACCCATCGGCCTGACGTTGTCCCGCAGCGGGCCGGCCGGCCTCGGCCTGGACATCCGCACAGGCAGCCTGGCCGCCTGCATCGTGGACTTCGCCGGCACGGTACGCCATCTTGAATTCGCTGCGCGCCCTCACCCGGTGACGTCGCCCGAGCAGACCATCGACGATCTGGCCGCCATTGCCGAGGGCGCCATCAGCACCGCCGAGGCGCAGGGACTCACCGTCGCCGGCGTCACCCTCGCCGCTCCCGGGCCGGTGCAGGATCGCAGCCGGGCCCGCTTCGCACCGGCCATCGGGTGGCGGGACTTCGACGCCGGCTCCCGGCTGCGCGCAGCGCTGGGATCGCACGACGTGATCGTCTCCGTCGAGAACGAGGCCGGTCTGGCCGCCCTCGCGGAGTGGCACGCGAGCGACAAGGAGCTGCGCAACTTCGTGTGCCTCTTCGGCGACTTCGAGCTGGGAGCGGGCATCGTTCTGGATGGCGAACTGCTGCGTGGAGCCCGTGGCTGGAGCGGCGAACTCGGGCACGTCACCGTGGAGCCCGATGGCGTGGCATGTTCCTGCGGCGCCAAGGGCTGCCTGCAGGGGTACTCCGGCCTGGCGGCGATCCTCGCCGCCGTGCCCGACGACGAGCAGCAGGCCGGGGCCGCGTCGCACCAGACTCCGGCGGTCACCATCGGGGTGCTGGCCGACCGATCGCCGCAGGTCCGCTCCGCCCTCGATCGGGCCGGCACCGCGCTGGGCATCTCGCTCGCCGCGCTGATCAACCTCATCGACGTCGACACGGTCCTGCTCGATGGCAGTTACTCGTTGCTCGCGACGTGGCTGACCGAACAGATCCAGACGCAGATCCGCGACCGGGTGCTGACCGCCCGGTGGGCGCCGATCGAGGTACGGGCCGCGCCGATCGGTCCGGACGCTGCGGTGATCGGGGCCGCCCTCACCGTCATCGATGATGTACGCCGCGACCCGTCCACGTGGATCACACGCACCGGGAGTTGACCGTCCCGGCCTGGCTTTCACCGGCCGGGACGGCGTGCGGCGCCCGTGACTCAGCCGATGGCTGTGGTGAAGATGTGCATGCTGGTCTGGGCGGCGGTCACTCCCTGGCTGAGGTTGGGAAGGGTGAGGTAACGGATGGTCCTGGCCGGGTCGAGGGCGACCGACGTGTAGTAGAGGCTGACCTTACGGACCCGTGGGCTGGTCGCCGTGTTGTGATAGGCGAGCGACGTGACGACAGCGCCGCCGGCCGGCGGGTTGTTCGCGTACCAGTCGGTGAACGTGAGCGTGACAGTCTGCGTGGTGCCGTCGGTGTAGGTGACGGTGGCCGGGCCGGAGGCGGTGCCGCTGACGCCCGTGCCGATCAGCCCGAGTTTCGTGCCCGAGCCGTTGAGCTCGATGGTCTGCCCGCCCGCGACGACGTTGTCGGCGCTGCCCGCGGCGACCGCCGGCCAGGTGAAGGTGAGGCCGTTGTGGTCGACGGTGCCGCCGGCGGTGATGGCCGGTGTCGCCGCCGCCAGCGCCTGCGCGGAGTAGGAATAGCCGCCGCCGTCGAGGTTGCCGGCCGCCGGTTGCGCGTCGTCGCTGACTCCGGCGTTGTTGTAGGCCGAGACGAGTGACGGGAACGGCAGCGACACGGTCCGCGGCGCGGACGCGGTCGCGGGCCCGTTGGTGCTGCGGAAGGTGACGCCGGCCGTGACGTCGTACGTTCCGGGATCGTCCGGTGCGGTGAGCGTCCACGACGCCCGTACCGTCCGGCCCGGGGCGACCGAGGCGAACGTGACCGGGCCGTCCGGGGCCGCCGTCCAGCCCGGCGGGGTGTCGAGCACGAGGGTGACACCGGTCAGCCGGACCGGGCCGGGGTTGGGCAGCGTGACGGTGGCGGTGACGGTGCTCCCGGCGGCGGTCAGGGCCGGGACCTCGAGGGTGAACGGTTGCTTGACCACGATAGGCGTGGTGCCGGTGACACCGTCGACGGTGACCGCGATGGTGGCCACACCGGCCGAGATCGCGGTGATCCGGCCTGTCCGGCTGACCGCGGCGACGCGCGGGTTGCTGCTGCGGTAGGTCACCGCGGCCCGGCTCAGATCGGCGAACGATTCGTCGTTGTAGACCGCCTCGACGACCCGGTCGGCCCGCACATGGCCGCCGGCCTGGGCGGTGTCGTCGGCGATCCACGGATTCCGGTCGCCGAGTTCCACGGTGTCACCCGGGGTGAGCTGGACCCGGTCGGGCTGCACGGTCACGTACGAGATCTGCGGGGTGATGCGGCCGTGGATCCGGACGTCGGCCGAGCCGGCGACGTGCGCCGCGTCGGTGGCGACCTGGAACTGATAGCGCCCGTTGTAGACGACCTGCTTGCGCTGCTTCTCGTCGTAGAAGGCGAGGTCGGCGGCGTGCACCTGGACCGCGATCTGCTGGCGTTCGCCCGGCTGCAGGACCCGGGTCTTCTGGAAGCCGGCCAGCCGCTTGACCGGCAGATCGAGTCCGGCGACGGCGGGCGTGGTGGCGTACACCTGAGCGACGGTGGCGCCGGCTCTCGCACCGGTGTTCGTCACGTCGAAGCGGATGATGATCCGCCCGTTCGGGGTGGTGGTCTCGCGGTCGGCACGCACCTTCCCGTACGCGAAACTGGTGTAGCTCAGACCGTGCCCGAACGGATAACTGGGCGTGCCGGTGAAGTACTGGTAAGTGCGGCCGAGCCCACCGGTCTGTGCCGGGGTGAGCCCGTAGTTCTGGATGCCGGGCAGCTGTGAGTCGTCCTTCTGCCACGTGAAGCTCAGGTGCCCGCTGGGGTTCTGTGCACCGAACAGGACGGCGGCCAGCGCAGTGCCCTGGCTCTGGCCGTTGTAGGCGCCGAAGACGACCGCCGGGAACTTCCGCTGCGCCTGCTCGATCGCCACCGGCCCGCCGGCCTGGACGGCCAGCACCGACCGCGGGTTGCCGGCCGCGCTGACCTGATCGATCAGGGACTGATAGTTGCCGGGCAGGGCGAGCGTCGCACGGTCCTTGCCTTCGGTCGCCACGTTGAGGTCGGTGCCGGCGAAGACCACGACCAGGTCGGCGGACGGTAGGTCGGCCAGCGTCTGCGCGCCGCAGACGGCCGGTGTGGTGGCGGTGGTCGACGTGGCGCAGGCGTCGAAGGTGACGGTGGCCCCCGGCAGTGCGTTCCTGATCCCCTGCACGGCGCTGACCTGTACGGTCGGGTCTCCCGAGTAGCCGCCCAGCGTGACCGTGTTCGCCAGGTTGCCCACCACGACCACACGGTGCAGGCTCGCCGGGTCAGCCGGCAGTACGGCCGTCCCGTCCACCGGGTCGTTCTTCAGCAGCACCAGCGAGTTGGCCGCCACCTGATCGGCGAGCCGCTGGTGGGCCGGGCTCTCGATCTGATCCTTCGTGATCGCGGTGTAGCTCACCCGGTCGGCCGGGTCGAACTCGCCGGTCGCCATCCGGGTCGTGAAGACCCGTACGAGCGCGTCGTCGAGCACGCCCTCGCTGAGTACCCCGGCGGCCAGGGCTTCCTCGATGTTGGCGAGGGTGAACTCGTCGCCCTTGCAGTTCAGCTGCGTACCAGCCCGCAAGGCCCAGGCCTGCGCGCCGGCCGCTCCGGAGAGTTGCTGCCCGGTTGCCGGGTTCGTCCAGGTCGTCTGCCCGTTCGTGGTGGCGGTGGTCCAGCCGGCCGGCGCCCAGTTGTGCCGGTTGGCGGCCCAGATGTCGGTGATGGCGCCGCAGTCGGAGGTGGAGTAGCCGGCGAACCCCCACGTGCGCTCGGCCAGCACGTTGGCCAGGTAGGTATCGGCCGGCGCCGGCGTGCCGTTGACCCGGTTGTACGCCGTCATCAGGCCGGACACGTGGGCGTCCTGGATCAGGCTGCGGAATTGCGGCGTGTAGTAGTTGCGGATGTTCGCCTCGGTGGTGTCCGAGCTGCCGGACTGCCGGGTGGCCTCGACGTTGTTCAACGCGAAGTGCTTGGCGGTGGCCGCGGTTTTCAGGTACGGCGTCAGCCGCTCACCGGTGCGGTTCTGCCCCTGCAAGCCGTTGACGTACGCTCCCGCGAGCTTCGCGACCAGAAGCGGATCCTCTCCGAAGCCCTCGTCGTTGCGGCCCCAGCGCGGGTCGCGGGCCATGTTGACCGTCGGCGCCCAGTAACTGAGATTGCCGTACGCGTTCCGGTCCGGCCCGATGTTGTTCTGCCCGACGCCCCACAGCGACTTGTCGAGCAGACCCCGCGCCTCATCCGCGATGGCCGTGGTCTCCTGGTAGATCAGCTCCGGATCCCAGGACATCGATGTGGCCAGGTTGGTGGGAAAGCTGGTCGCGTGCACCCCGCCGGTGACACTGCCGCGCCGGGTGTTGCCGCCGAGCCGGTTGATGCCGTGTTGGCCCTCGTTCCAGTACGTGTACTGCTGCACACCCAGGCGCGCGATGGCCGGCGCGCTGTTGGTGTGCAGCTGGGCCACCTTCTCGGCGAGTGTCATCCGGGACACCAGGTCGGCGGCCCGCTCGGCGAAGGTGTAGCGGGTGTCCAGGTAGATCGGGGCGACCGGCTCGGCCGCGCGGGCCGGCGTGACGGGGGTGATCCCGGCTGCCAGCAAGCCGGCGATCAGCGCAGCGGCCCGGGTTCTCAGGCGTGCCATTCTCATGTCCTCCTGACCTGGCTGTTCAGGGAGGACGCGACCAAGCGGGCCACTGCCCTCGCCCCGTAGTCCAGAAAGTGGGTGTCGTCCTCGATACCGTCCGGGTACTTCGGGTACCTGCCGGCCGGCACGTGCAGGAAGTACTTCTTGGTGCCCGCGGGCCCCTCCGCGTTCCACAGCCGGGTGCTGGCCGCGGTCAGATCGATCAATGGCACGCCCAGGCCGGTGGCGAGTTCGGCCATCGCAGCCGGGTACTTGCCGTGGCTGGGCACGATGACCCCGGAGCTGTCGAAGTGACGGCGCTCGACCGGCGTGACCAGCACCGGGCCCGCTCCCCTGGCCCGCGCCCCGTCGACGTACCGCGACAGATGCTCCGGATAGGTCGTCGCCGGTTCGGTGTACCGGGCTGGATCATCGGCCTTCGCGTCGTTGTGCCCGAACGAGACGACCAGGCAGTCACCGGCGGTGATCCGGTCGAGGATCGGGTCGAGCAGACCCAGCTCGATGAAGCTTTTCGAACTGGTCCCGGGCGTGGCGGCGTTGACGACGTCGGTACCGATGAGCTCCGCCAGGACCTGCCCCCATCCGGTTTGGGGTGCCGCTTCGGCGGTATAGGTGGCGGCGGTGGAGTCGCCGACGATGTAGACGGTCATGCTCAGAGCTGATTGTTCTTGGTGGCGCCGCCGGCGACTGGGGCAACGGCGGCCTCGGAAGGCAGAAGCGCCCAGGTGTTCAGGAACGCGGGGATGGCGACCATGACGGCGGCGAGGTGGGTTCTGCATGCGCTGAGCGGGGACACAGCGGATCCTTTCTGCCCACGAACATCAGGACAGTGAGGTCTGTCGATGCGTCATCACGGTATGCGGGCCGCCACATTAGGTCAACTGGTGTAACAAATACCGGGAGCAACGTTGATCGCCGTCAACCTTCACCTCCACTCCTGGTCCGGCGGCGACGGCTCCGAGACCGAGGCGGCCGGCGACGCGTTCACCACCGGCTTCTGGGCCTGCGCGGGCGTGGCCGCCATCGCGATCCTCGCCGCTCTCCTCGTCCCGGCCGCCGACGGCTGATCCGCTGGCGTAGCACTCGTAAACAGCGAGGGCTGGCGTTCCCCTACGCCCGCCTGCCCTACTACCTGCTCGCGGTGACGGTGGCCATCGTGGTCGTCTTGGCCGCCGGTTTCGCCGTGCTGATGGCAACCGACGGCACCGGTACCGGCTGGGCGCTGGCGGCCGGGTTCCTCGGCTGGTTCCTCGTCGTCCTGCTGCGCCTGGCACCGGGCACGCTGGTAGTGACCACGTCCGGGATCTACCACCGGTCGCTGGTCCTCGAGCACTTCGTCCCGTGGAACGCGGTCGTCGACATCCTGGCCCGGGAGGGCACCGATCCCTGGATCACCGTCAAGGCCCTACCGCTGGACGGCACGCGGCAGCGGCAGCACACCGGGAGGCTACACACCTTCGAGGGGCAAGCACTGCCGTTCATAGTGGCCCGATCGTCATGGCTGCGCGCCAATACGGTCCCGGCGTATCAGGCAGTCAAGCACTACTACGACCATCCGGAGCAACGCGCCGAGCTCGCGACAAGCCGCGTGTGAGGCTCGCCGCGCCTCGGCCCGCCGGACTCAGGCCGCCGTCAAGAAGACCCGCCTGGCCTGTACCCGGGTACGCACCTGCAGCTTGTCGAAGATGCGCCCGAGATGGACTCCCACGGTTCGTACGCTGATGAAGAACAACTCACCGATCTCCCGGTTAGTCAAACCCTCGGCCACGCGGCCAGAACCTCCGCTCCCGACCGGTCAGCGTGGATGCCGGCACGTCGGCGGGCGGTGTGACGATGACCAGGTCGACGCCGTAGCCGACGCTGTCGCTGCCGCACACCCTCGACGTCTCCGATCAGTACGGCGTGCCGCGGTCGCCGCACGCTTCACGGACGCCATTGACGGCGAACTCTGACCGGACGGCCAGTCCGCGACCACACGTTCGAGGCACTGCCCACACCAGATCCAGCTGGAACGATGGCCGGATGTCTTCACCGTCCGATGCCGCACCCGCAACCCGACAGCCGTGGCGGTGGATCGCCGTCGGCGTCACCACGGTCGCAGTCACCGCCGCCGGGATCACCTACGCCTCCGCGTCAACCACCGCCGCGGTCCCGAACGTTCGGTTCACGAAGGTCTACTACAACTCGCCCGGCAGCGACACCCGCACCAACGCCAGCTTGAACGCCGAATACGTGCAGGTCACCAACAAGACCAGCAAAAGCGTCGACCTTGCCGGATGGACCATCCGCGACAAGTCCAACCATGTGCACACGCTCGCCGGCACGCTGGCCGCCGGGAAAGCGCTGACCGTACACACCGGCAAGGGCACCAACGGCAAACCGGCCGGGCACCGGTACTGGCAGTCCGGGAACTACGTGTGGAACAACACCGGCGACACCGCCACTCTCCGTACCAAGACGGGTGCCACCGCCCACACGTGCACGTGGGGCAAAACCGGATCGGTGACCTCATGCCCGGGAGGCGGTCCAGCAACGGTCCCGCCCACGACCCGGCCGACGACAATCACCCCGACAAAGACGCTGGTGCCGACAACGGCGCCCACCACCAAACCGACAACCGAACCGACAACCGAACCGACAGTAGGCCCGGGTTAGGACCCATTTACTCGGTTGCGGTCCGACAAGATCTGGGTGCTGGATTTCGATGCGCCGATGGACGCCATCGGACCACTGACCGCGCAGCAAGTCACCGGTAGGTTCACCGAGGACGTTGAGCGGGTGCTGACCGGTGATCCTGGACTGATCGTGTCGGCTGCCCGCGCTCTGGCGCAGAGCCACTTCCCCGACACCGTGGCGCCTGACGTGCTGACCGCGGTCGGTCTGGATCCGGATACTGTGCTGCAGTCGCGGGACGTGCTGCCCGATCCGGGCGGCACGAAGAAACGCACCCGTGACAGCACATGGCCACCGCTGATCTTGCAAGCCTGGGACCGGCAGTGCGCATTCTGCGGTTTCGATGGGCAACTCCTCGGCGTCACCGTCGGCGTTGAGGCGGCCCACGTCCGCTGGTTCAACCTTGGCGGGCCAGACGACTCCGGCAACGGGCTCGCCCTATGCAGCCTGCACCATAAGCTTTTCGACCGTGGCGTCCTCGGCCTGACCATCGAAAGGACGATCTGCGTCTCGGAGTCCTACTCGGCGCGCACCCCCCGCCAAGAAGACCGTCTACGACCTCCACGGCCAAGCGATCCGCACACGGCCTGGCACCTTATTCCCTGCTGACCAGCACATCGCCTGGCACCTCAACCAGGTCTTCAAGGGCGTTCCCCTCGCCGCGTAAACACCGGCCGGGAAGCGGCGGACCAAGCCTGCCGGCGGGAATGGCGCCCGCCTCCAAGGCCACGACGCGACGCAGGTCAGCAACTCCTCCGGCCCGAACGTCTGGAGGACGGGTCCCTGCCGAAAGGGCAAACGATCTCCAACCTGCAGAAGTTCTTGGAATCGTCCACCTGGAAATGTCCTCGGAGACGTTGACCGGCTCCTCCGCTGTGGCTACCTATACAAAGGCCCACAAACGAGGAACCCGGCCGGGTGAGTTCTCACCGGACGGGTTCCTCGTCGGCTATGCGAGTGGAATAGTGCTAGATAGCAATATGGTATTTTGGCCATAGGCGTGTGTCGATCTTCGGACACAACTAAATCCCCATGAGAGTCCGCTGCAGGCTGTGCCTGGACGCGGACTTTCTGTGTATCCGGGTGATAGGTAAGCCGGATCCCCAGTTGCTGGTAGACCTCGGCTCGATCGGCTGGGTCGGCCTCGCTCAGCGCGGCGCCGATGTCGCCGATCTGCTGGAGAAGGTCGGTTATCTGTGCCGGGCTCATCTGCGGGGCCCGTGGTGGCCTGGGCGCGTTCAGTATCTCGGCAGCCTTGCGGCGCCGGGTTTGCGTCTCGCTGGAGGGTGGTGACCAATCCGTCAAACGTGACCCCTAGAGAGAAATCGAATCAACACGCCCTCCCTCTAGCTTTGAATAGAACGCATCCCTGACCACAAGCCCATACCCAGGGAAACAATAGAATTAGTCGATCTACCCACGAATCAACCTGGGTATCGGGTCACTCGTTGGTGGCCAGGGGGAGGCTCTCGCCTCACCCTCAATGTCGCCACGCGGCTACGGAGCCCGGTCACGGTGACCGGGAAGAGGTCCCTCAAACTGCGGCGGGCTCTGTTGCGTTGCGAGATCGCTGGGCATGCTGACCCTGGCCGGACCGGGTGTCAGATCGCTTGGGCGAGTTCGGTGAACGCCGCGACGACCCGAAGCACGGGACGGACGTTGACTGCGAGTTCGTAGTGGCCGCGGCGCAGATTCTGCATGAAGGCGTGCCCGGCGATCACCACCTGTGCGGTTCGATCAGTCTGCAGTCCCGCATCGGTCGCAGTCGGCGTTTGAGTTGACCGTGGTCGGCTTCTATCGGGTTGTTCGCGTACTGCTCGACGTGGTGCCACGCCGCCGGCACCAGTTCGTCGAGCACAGCCCGGTAGACCGGCGCGGCGTCGGTGACCACCTCGCTCGGGATGACCTTGAGCATCCGCAGGGCACGGGTCAAGAAGCGTCGAGCCGCTGCGGCATCCCGGCGGGTCGAGACCAGTACGTCGATGATCTGGCCGTATTGATCGACAGCCCGGTAGACGTAGCGCCACACCCCGTTGACCTTGACGTAGGTCTCGTCGACGAACCACCGGTCGCCCGGCGCGTGCCGTGAGAATCGTGCGGCGTCGGCCAGCAGCGGCGTGAACCGTTGTACCCAGCGGTAGACCGTGACGTGATCGACCTCGATCCCGCGTTCGGCGAGCAGTTCCTCGACGTCGCGGTACGACAGGCCATAGCGCAGGTACCAGCGCACCGCCAGCACGATCACCTCGGCCGGGAAACGGAACCCGGCGAACGCCGAGCCGGGAGGACACCAGGGACGAGACCGTGCTACCGACTCCATCGGCCAACTCTGCCTCGATCTTCCCAACGGTCAACGCAACGGAGCCGTCCGTTTGGAGATCGTTCTGCGGGTCGCTTTAGATAGCGATCACTCGATGGCTAAAGATGAATCCTGGTCACAACGTTGCTGGTAGCTGTGGCGTAGGCCGGTCATGGAGATCGAAAGCCGTATCCGAGTGACGTTACTGATCAGCAGTGGGCGTTGCTCGGCCCGTTCGACTTGTCTTCCGTTCCAGGGCCAGCACGGCGCGTGACCTCGAGGGGATCCATTTGGTTTGGTCACGCAATCCCGCAGCGGTGGTGTCCAATAATGTAAACGGCATGGCTGCGGCGGGGAATGCCGATGGTCGAGAGGTCTCGGGATGACGGTGTTGTTGGACGAGCCGCGGGTGTTCGTGACGTACGGCTCGGCCTCGGTGACCAGCAGGGAAGACTTGTACGACATCGAGTATGACCCGGACGATGCCTGGGCGGATGAAAGCAACGGCCTATGCGGGGCAGGGGTCGAGGGAGTCCTCGCGCTGACTACCGGTACGCACACCGGCTGGCTCCCGTTCCGGGTCGAGCTGTACCCCAGCGAGCCGCCGCTCGACGACGGCTGGGACGACGTCGTAGAGGTCTCCTACACGGCTATGTCCGACCGAGTCGTCCTTGCCGGGCTGGATGGCGACGCCTTCGAGTTCGACCTGCCCCGGGATACCTACCGGGTCCGGTACAGCGTCCGTGGGATGGACGAGGCGGACACCACCGACGAGACCCCTGACGCGTACCTGCTGCAGTTCTGGCCGGCCCCGCAGGCCGGCGGCCGGATCGTGAAGCAACACAGCGAGCGGGCAGCGTACTGGCACCGGGCCCGACGGACGCTGACTTCCCAGGAACAGCAGGAAGACGAGCAGCAGGAAGCGGAGGAGCAGGCGCAGCAGGCACGGAAGCGATGGGGCGACCGGATCCCGAACGACCGGCTCCGCCACGCCGAGGGTCTGTACCTGGACGCGATCTCCAGGCTGGACATCGATCTGGAATTCGCCGTCGCCGACGCGGATGACGCCACTCAGCGGCAGATCGCGACATGGGCGACGCTGCGGTCTCTGGAACAGGCAGGCCTGGTCGATCTTCCGCCGATCGCTCCGGCAGTCGCCGCACTACGAAAAGGCACGCGGGTGCCTCCACCGTTCGACGACAGCGGGACGGTCTGGTCGATTCTCAACGCCGCCGACCTCGCCCGGACCAGTGTTCCCGTTCCCCCTGACGGGAGAAAGGAGCAGTGCCCGCAGAACTGGGCGATGAGCGCTCTCTTCCACTCAGCGATGAAGGACTCGCTGGCAGCAGCGCTCGAAACGCTGGTCTGCCTGGCATACGTCCACGGACGCGACGGATACCGGCAGGCGTTCACAGCCGTGCGCCAAGCGTTCCCTCAGCTGGCACGGGGGTAGCAGCCGGGCCGCCCGGCAGAATGTTGGACTGTCTGCGCGATCGGGTGCCGCAGCTAAACCGTCGGGTGGCTTGCGGAGGGCATCGACGATGGCGGCTCCGCATCGGATTGATGCGGAGCCGCCCGAAGTCCCGTGAAGCTAGTTGGAGTTGATTCTCACGTAAAACTTATCGTTGTCCAGGATGCGCATTCCCGTACTGCTGTCACCGTAGAAGACTCCGATCCAGGAGCCGCCGACCGAGTTCTGCTTTGCGTTGATGAAGCAGCGGCTATACCCCTTGCTCCCGAAGTCAGCGTCCGCTTCGGGGAACTTGCAGAATTTGAAGGTGCGCGGATTGTTGCCGTAGGGGTCCCCCGTATGAGCACCCTGGTAAGTTGACCGGAACGGGTATTCGTCGCACGACGTGCTCTTCGGTGCTCCCACCTTGTCCCGCAGCCCGGATGGGCATGCCTTCCTTCCATTCCTGTCTCGCAGGTTGTCGTCGTACAGTCGCCTAAGTGCATGCTCGGAGCCCGGCTGTCCGTTCAGCACTCCACCCGGCTTTCCGGGCAGCTCGGATTGCTGGGCGGCATAGATGTGGTTCGCCATATCCGGATACTTCCCCTGCTTGTGGTAGCTCAAAGAGGGGATGAAATTGGGGACGACGCATCCAGCTACATCGGAACCCTTCAATGCCCTGTCACAGCGAACCCAGTTCGAGTGGATTCTTACGGTCAGCAGAGAAGACGTATCCGGTCGAGTGATATTAAGTTCCATGATGGCTTGGTCTTCGCGTTTTACGTTCTTGCCGACGGGCATATAGGCCGTACCGCTGATCTGAGCCCAGGATTCGAAGCGGCCGGCAGGCACGGCTGCGATATTCAATCTAGTAGTGCATCCTCGCATGCACTTCAAGTAGCCAGGCTTTGCGAGGGCAGCTGTGGCTGTCCCAGTAACATACAGGTTTTTGAGAATTAGGTGATAGTCCCAAGTCTCGCTCCGAGGCGATTGCCGGGCGACCCTCCAAAGATCATATATCGCTTTTCCCGTGACCGAAACTTTCCCGTTGACGATGTCCGTGGCACTGTAGAAAACGCGGTCGCGATAGCAGGCTTGGTATCGGCTGACCACCCATTGCCCGTAGGCAACTTTAGCGCACTCCTGAGGCAGTGGGATGTTCCTGAGCGTGCCAGGAGCCGCTACCGAGCTGGCCGAAGCCATAGCGTCGGCTGCTTCGGCGTCGAAGTCGCTGTCAGGGAAGGCTATCGGATCGGGCACGCTCAGCGCGCTGACACCATTGTCGAAGGCAAGGCAGTCGTAATTCCCGCTGGGAGCGGAGGTGGTGCTGCCATCGGCCGCCGCGCAGGCCTGCTCCGCGGCTGCGGACGGGGGCGAGGTGGACGTTGGCGCGGTGAAGTCGTTCGAGGTGTCGACGGTGGCAGCGGCCTCGAGCGAGCCTGCTGCGTGCACGTCGCTCTCGTCGTCACTAGTTTCGGTGAACACCTCACCGGAGTCGGGCGTCGGCGTGTACGGAGTCTGGTCGTCTACCCCTGGGATGAATTCATTCCCGGCAGGCTCCTCCACAGGAAACTCCGCAGAATTGGGATCGACCGTTGACGAAGGTACCGTCTCGACGGGAACCGACGATGGCCCTGACGAGAAGGCGACCGCACGGACGGTGAACTCGCACCATGCCGAATAGATGCCGATTGCGTTGGCGGCGGTGTCACGGCTCCGGACCCGCCAACGGTACGATTCGCCATTGACGAACTTGTCCCAAGGAACCGACACCCTTGCGGCCTGCCCGACGGGTACGGACCCGACGGTCTCGGTGCCAAGCACAGCCCCAGAGAGGTTGGTGTACTCAAACTCGGCACTGAAAGACGGGAGAGTGGGGTGGGTGAAGGAAGCGAAGAACTGTGGCGTGAAGGTGTTCACCACTGGACGCGACGCGCCTGTGACGCAGGATGTTGCGAAGGCGGTGTTATCTAGATTTTTTGATATTCCACTGGCCGACAACGTCGGTCCCGGCTCGTAGGTCACAGTTGCGGTCGGTGACTTGGTTGTGTCGCTGTAGTTCTGGGAGTAGAAGCGCTTCTGAGTGAGGTTGCTGGTTTCGTCAGAGGCCCGCACGCCAAGGTAGCCGACGTTGCGGCCAACGTTCGCGGCTTCTTGAAAGAAGGGCTTTGCATTGACCCAGATAAAGCCGGGCGCGGTGCAGGTGGGCCCACCCTTGACCGTGGAAGCAACGCCGGAACGGGAATGCCACGTCGGCTGGTTGGTCCAGCGGGTCTCTGTGTTGGAGCCTCCGACTTGCCAGATTTCCCAGTTGAGCCGTTCGCAGCTCGCCGACATGTAGTTGTAGAAGCCGACTGTCGCGTCCGTGATGATGGCGCCCTTGAGGGCCGACACGTTGAAGTTGACCATGGAGCGCGAGGCTTTGCCGCCGCTGGCGCCGATCTCTAGGTAGGTAGTGGTCGACAGATCGGTGGTGACGCCGTCACGGACCCAGGTGTCCCAGGTGGGGTCATCGTAGGTGATCGTTGGGTCGATGGTGACGGGATAGACGGTGTCGGGATCGTTGAAGAAGTCCGCGTCCGGGGTGATGGTGAGGTTGACGCCGGCGGCTTCGATCGGCTCCGCCTGGGCGGAGACGTCCGTGGCCTTGCGCGTCGTCGCGTCGCTCTCCATGACGACTACATTGGTCGGGTCGCCGGTACGGGGATCGGTTTGCGCATCCCACATCAGTGGTGTGGGGCTGCCCGCCACGGGCTTCTTGCTCTTGTCGAGCAGTTTTAGTTGGCCATCGGTGCCCAGGTGGTGCGACGTTACATCGTCGCCGACGATCGGAACCGTCAACGTGGTGACCTGTGAAGCCGCTGTCGGCGTTTTGACGATGTAGAAGGACTCGACGCCGCGGGTGGTGGCCTGAACGACCAGGTCGACGCCCGGCATTACCTCGGGGTACGTCGCCTTGTCCGCCGACAGCGTGGGTGCGGGCAGTGGTCCCGTCCAGCCCATCGCGACCTGGTCGTCTCCCTCTCCAAGGATGGCCAGTTCGTGCACGCCCGACTCGCTGGTGGCGCCGGAGATGACCAGCTCGGCTGGGTGCGCCTTGGGCGCGATGCTGCCGTCAGCCTGCTGAACAAGGGTGAGGTCGGTGGCGACCCATTCGCCGCCCTTCTGGACCCTGACCGGCGCAGCGCTGATTTCCTGTCGGATCTTGCCGTCCGGAAGTGCCCACGCACGCGTGGTCTCATTCGTAGCCTCCGTGATTTCCACAGGGGCATCGCAATCACCGGCTACTTGGACGGCGGCTTCCTGAGTGGGCTGCGCCAACGTTGAGCAGTCCGTCTCCAGCGCTGCTGCAGAAGCGCTCATCGGCGCCGCCACAGCGCTCGCCAGAAGAACCAGTGGCAGGCCAAACGCCATCGGCCTCCGGAAGTTCCACCGGTTGCTTGCCGGCGACGCTACTGCCGGCTTTCGCCCGAGGTCGAGGTTTGAGGGGAAAGCTGCGGCGGTGATTCGCCATCGCTTACCGCTGAGTGGTTGCACGGTTCCTGCTCCAAGTAGTTGAGCCGTGAGGGCGACCGCAACGCTAAATGGCGACCGATGTGACCAGAAAGCACCTTGCCCAAAACTAAAGTTATGATCCTTCCTTTTTTGTATGACATCATGCCTGTTAGTCCTGTTTTCGCGCGCTGGAACCGGCCTTGCGGGCAAGCGGAGAGTGACTAAACGTCCATGTTTGCGTCTATGCGAACGGCTGTGCGTTCGCGCCTGAAAGGTGCAAATGTCGTTGACTCATAATCGCGTGCACAGCGCGGTGCGCCGGGACGCGCCTGTTACGGGGCGGGCATGACGCGCTGTGCATTGGTACTCCGAGGGGTATAGCCCTGTGGCTCCTTGTTGCTGGCTAGAGAAAACAGGGTTTCAGTTAGTAAGTGTTGGAGAGGACGTTCCGGGAGGTTAGGTCTGTTTCTGGATCAGGGCGAAGATTCCGGGCTGCTTCTCCGTCACGATTCCGCGGTTGACCAGGCGTTTAACCTTCGCGCGGGCACCTTCGACGTGCTTTGGTAGCGGTTCGATGTCGAGGGCGAGGCAGACATCTTTGGCTCGCATGCCGGCGGTCGCGGTGCCCAGGATCGCCAGGATCTGCTGGTAGGCGGAGCTGACGATGGTGGGAATGCCGGCGGTGAAATCGGTCGCGGCGAGGTGCTGCACATGGTGCGGGTGGTGGCCAGGTCGGCCAGGTCCCGGTCGATGCGGTTCAGTTCCGTCTGGAGCAGGGTGATCTGTTCGCGGAGCCGTCCGGCGTCGTCGTTGCGATGGTCTCGCTTTCGGTGATCAGGCCGAGGATTGTGTCGAGGTGCATCGACTGGGCCTTACGCGTTGCGCCAGGTCGGGGTGCTGGTGCCGGTCAGCCGGCGGACCATACCGGCCATCGACGCCCAGAGCGTGCGTGACACCGACGGTTCGGGGCGGCTCTCGTATTCGCGGGCCAGGCGGCGGTGCAGCATCAGGGTGCCGTAGACCTGCTCAACGATCCATCGTTCCTTGACCGGCACGAAACCGGGCTGGGTGTCGGTGCGTTTGACGACCTCGACGTCGATGCCCAGCACGGCGCCGTGCCCGCCGACGTTCTGCTTGAAGTGAGGTCGGACCGAGGCGCGGTGCCGGTCTTTCGACCGGTCCGTCTCCTCGGCCCGCCTCCCGCACCGAACGTGCGCCTCGTCGAGGCATCCGGCTGGTTCGCCTCCCGGATCGACTGGGTATCCACCGCGACCGCGGTCGGATCCTCCCGGCGGCCAGCCTTCTCCCTGGTCTGGCAGCGCAGCAGGTCATGGATCGTCTGGTCAGTGCCGTCGTCACGCCACAGGGCGAAGTAGTAGTAGGTCGCAGATTTCCGCGGCAGGTCGTGCGGCAGATAAGCCCACTGGCAGCCGGCCCGGGTCTGGTAGAGGATTGCGCTCACGATCTCCCGTAGATCATGCTCACCCGTGCGGCCCGCTACCGAAACACGCTTGGCCCGCCAGGCTTCTAGGAACGGGCCGAGCAACGCCCACTGCGCTCATGGTCACGTCCACCGAAGTGGTGTATGACTCGGACTTCCCGGGACGAAAGAGGCGGCCACCGCAGATCCTTCGGATTGCTTGAAGATCACGAAGGAGAGACCTGCGATGGCCGCAACAGAGAGTTTGAACGTCGCTGACCTGCTGGGCCAGCACCTGGAATCGGCGAGCCCTGATGTACTGCGGGCGATGGTGAAAACCTTCGCTGACGCGTTGATGTCCGCCGAGGCCGATGCTCTCTGCGGCGCCGGCTACGGCGAACGCAGCGCCGAGCGGGCCAACTCACGCAACGGTTACCGGCAGCGCGAGTGGGACACCCGGGCCGGCACGATCGAGCTGGCGATCCCGAAGCTGCGTTCCGGTTCGTACTTCCCGGACTGGCTGCTGCAACACCGGCGCCGGGCCGAGCAGGCCCTGGTCAGCGTGGTCGCGACGTCGTACCTGCTCGGGGTGTCGACGCGGCGGATGGAGAAGCTGGTCGAGCAACTCGGCGTCAAACAGCTGTCGAAGAGTCAGGTGTCGGAGATGGCCCGGCATCTCGACGCCCAGGTCGAGGCGTTCCGCAACCGGCCGCTGGACGCCGGCCCGTACACGTTCGTCTGGACCGACGCCCTGGTCATCAAGGTCCGCGAACACGGCCGCACGGTCAACGTGCACGCCCTGGTCGCGGTCGGCGTCAACGCCGACGGCGGCCGCGAGGTCCTCGGCCTCGACGTCGCGTCCGACGAGGACGGCGCCGGCTGGCTCGCCTTCCTACGCAGCCTGACCGCCCGCGGACTGTCCGGCGTCCGCCTGATCATCTCCGACGCCCACCGCGGCCTCGTCGGCGCGATCGGCGCCGCGCTGCCCGGCGCCCAGTGGCAGCGCTGTCGCACCCACTGGAGCCGTCACGAAATAAGCCGTCGAGCTGTCCAACATCCATCGTTGGTCTTGTATGGCGATCGATGCGGAGACCTTGCGGCAGGTCACTACACGGTTCGAGGTTCTCGCTCCGCATCTGAACGAGCGGCAACGGCGTCTGGCGTTGGCGGCAGAGGCCCGGCTCTTCGGTCATGGCGGGGTGCGGGCTGTCGCCCGGGCGGTCGGGGTGAGCGAGACGACCGTGCGAGCTGGCGTCTTCGAACTGGAACGCGGCGACGATCCCCTGCCGGTGGGCCGGGTTCGCCGGCCCGGCGGCGGCCGCAAGTCGTTGACCGAGCATGATCCGAAGCTGCTGCCCGCGTTGTTGGCGCTGGTCGAGCCGGACGAACGGGGCGACCCGACGTCGCCGTTGCGATGGACCACGAAGTCACTGCGGCATCTGGCAGACGAGCTGACGCGGCAGGGATATCCGATCTCGGCGCCGACAGTGGGCCGGCTGCTTCACCGCAACGGATTCAGCTTGCAGGCCAACGCCAAGACCCTCGAAGGCGACCAGCACCCCGACCGCGACGCCCAGTTCAACTACGTGAACGAGCAGGTCAGAGAACACCAGCAGTCCGGCGAGCCCGTGATCAGCGTGGATGCCAAGAAGAAGGAACAACTGGGCCTGCTACCCAGCGGCGGCCGGGAATGGCGCCCGCACGGGGAACCGGTGAAGGTCGTCGATCACAGCTTCTTCACCGGCCCGAACGTCGAGCAGGCACTGCCCTACGGCGTTTATGACCTGACCCGCGACACCGGCTGGGTCAACGTCGGCGTCGACCACGACACCGCAGCATTCGCGGTCGCCTCGATCCGTCGCTGGTGGCAAGCCCGCGGCCACCTCGACTACCAGCAGGCCACCCGGCTGCTGATCACCGCGGACGCGGGCGGATCCAACTGCTACCGGTTCCGGCTCTGGAAAGCCGAACTCGCCACCCTGGCTGCCGAAACCGGACTCACCATCACGGTCTGCCACTTCCCACCGGGCACATCCAAGTGGAACAAGATCGAGCACCGGCTGTTCTCCCACATCACCATGAACTGGCGTGGACGCCCTCTGACCAGTCACGAAATCGTCGTGCAGACGATCGCGGCGACCACCACCCGCACCGGTCTGCGGGTTGATGCCAGCCTCGACCCCGGTGACTATCCGCTCGGCATCACCATCACCGCCGCGCAGTTGCAGGCTCTGCCGATCACCGCCCATGCCTGGCACGGCGCCTGGAACTACACCATCACGCCACCGATCCCCGGCTCCGTCCCGCCGCCGACAACCGACAGCACCACGGCCCTGCAGAAACGTGCCCAGAACCTGCACCGGCTCGCCGATCCCCGGCTGACCGGCATGACCCGCGATGAACTCGACCAGTTGGCCGGCGAACTCGCTGCAGACCAAGCCGCCCAGACCGAGAAGCGCTGCTACCAGCAACGCGGCGGACCCCGCCGGAAGTCTCCCGGCGCCGGCGCCGCGATGTTACTCACCGCCGCGGACCGCGTCCTGGTCACCGTGATCTACCTGCGGCAGATCTGCTCACAGAAGGTTCTGGCCGAGCTACTGGCCATCAACCCGACCTCGATCGGCAATGCCATAGCCGACACCCGAACCCTGCTGGAGCAGCGCAAACACATCATCGGCCCGACCAGGTTGCGCTGCAACAGCGCGTCGCAACTGTCCGACTTCCTCGACGGCAGCACCCGACCGGCCCCAGCCGTCCTGCTGCCCGATCTACTCACTGATCCCCGCCTGACCGGGATGAGCCGTCAACAACTGAGCGATCTACTGGACCAGATCCGCCTGCCACACGACGCCCAAGTCGAACATCGCCGCTACCACCGCCGCGGCCGTCATCCTCTTCCCGGAACCCGCGGCGGCATCTTCAAACAGAAACTCACTGACCCGGAACGCGTCCTCGCCGCGATTCTCTACCACCGGCAAGCCTGCACCCGGCAGGCTCTGGCCGACCTGTTCCAGGTCAGCCCACGCACCATCGGCAACATCCTGATCGACATCCGCCCACTGCTCGACCAGGCCGGCTACCAGCCCACATCCGCCACCATCCGCTACCGCTCCGCAGCGGCCCTGCGGGAAGCCATCGGCAACGACACGCCAACTTGATTTGATACAGCTCCACTACCTGCGCAACCTCTTGTCACGCGTCCCGAAGAGTGCGCAGCCGTGGGTCGCCACCCTGGTCCGCACCATCTTCGACCAACCCGACGCCATCGCCGTCAGCCAGCAGTTCGACCGCGTCCTCGGCACCATCGCCGAGAAGTTCCCGGCCGCGGCCGAACACCTCGACGACGCCCGCGCCGACCTGCTCGCCTTCACCGCGTTCCCCCGCGAACTGTGGCGCCAGATCTGGTCGAACAACCCGCAGGAACGGCTGAACAAGGAGATCCGCCGCCGCACCGACGTCGTCGGGATCTTCCCCAACCGCGACGCGATCATCCGGCTCGTCGGCGCGGTCCTGGCCGAACAGACCGACGAATGGGTCGAAGGCCGCCGCTACATGGGCCTGGAGATCCTCGGCAAAGCACGGCTGACCAGTATCAATACCGACGGACACGACACCGAAATCATCGAAACGACCGCAATCGCCGCATAAGATCAACACACACGGATCAGCGCTGGCCGCCTCTTACACCACGCCAGCGGACGTGACCCTGCTCATCGGTGACGTCACTCGGATACGGCTTTCGAGCTCCCATGACCGGCCAACGCCGCAGCTACCAGCATCGCTGTGACCAGGATTCATCTTTCGCGCCATCGAGTGATCACTATCTACAGCGAACCCGCAGAACGATCTCCAAACGGACTCAATGCATAGATCAATCCGAAGGATCTCGAACCACCCCCTGAACAGGGTGGGCCTCTCGCATCCCGGCTGGCCCCGGACAATTAGGGGTCAGCGGCGGCCGATCGAAGCGAGCGGTATGACTACCCGACGCGGTCGGTGATCTCGCCTTCGAGCGCGGACTCCAGGACCCGCTTGGTGAGCTGCTGCAACAGCCCGCCCTCACCGGTCAGCTGCAAGTCGTTGCCGCGGGCCCGGCCGACCAGCATCGCGACGAGCTGGTCATCCGAGATTTCCACCGACTGGCCGGCGGCCAGCTCCTGGCCGGGGTGTTCGGCCGCCATCTTGGCGTCTCCCTAGACATCGAGATTAGCCGATAAATTTACCGTCCCATGCAACGTTGCCTTGGCTCGGGAAGGGCCGCAGTCGCGCAACACGGCAGCCGCCCGTCGAGCGGCCTCGGTGCCTTCCAGGAGACGTGAACAGGTGAGCCGTGTTCCGCCGTTCGGCGACCGCTTGAAGCCGACTGTTCTCCCGGAAGCCGGGACCATCCGTCAGTGCCACCCACGAAGCCGATCCAATATCCGTTTAGCCCAGATATGTTCACGTTTCTACTCGCCGTTTCCCTGCTTGAGGTGGTTCATGCTGCGCCCGTCCCGCTCCGCACTCCTGGCAACCACCGCGTCACTGGCAATCGGCCTACTCGCCGCACCCGGCGCCGCGTACGCGACGGACACGACCACGAGTCTGTCCAGGGAGCAGATGGTCGACGAACTCGGGACCGTTGCCAAGGCGTCGACCCTCGCGGCCGAGAAGGGCTGGAAGGCAAACATCGTCCTCACCGACTTGACGATTGATGCGGACCTCACCGGCTGGAAGGCCAATGTGGCCGACGTCGGCCGGAAAGCCGCAGTGGCCTCCACCGGAGAGGTAGGCGCCCCCGGCAGCGGCGCAGCCGCCGTGACCGATACCGGCGAGATGTCGATGTCGATGTTCTACGTCGTCGACCCGGTGCGCGGGCGAACGCTCGAACGCTACCGCTACGGCACCACGACCGCAGGCGCCTACTCGGCCCAGGGCAGGGGCCGGTACCAAAGCCTCAGCGACCCCACGACACGGTCGGTGCTGAAGATGATGCGCCGACCGCAGGTGCGATACGTGTTCACCCCGAATCCGTCGCAGGACTTCGACGAAGCCGTTCCGGCGCCGGCGACCGTCCTCACCGAGGACATCCAGGCAGGCACGAAGACCGTCCACGGTGACGGGTCCGCCGATTACACCTTCCGCCCCGAGGACGACACCAACGTCACCCTGCGGGTCAACTCCGCCGGCACCTTGACCCGCGCGCAGGCAGGCCAGGAGAACTCCGCCATCAGCCTCACCTACGCGTACGGCCCACAGCACGTGACCCTGCCATCCCGCTCGGCCACGATCAGCTGGGCCGAGTTGACGAAGGGCATGGCATACCTCGACATGCGAACGTACGTGGCCTCGGCCGCCAACCAGGGCGCGACGGAAACCCTCCGGGCCGCGGCCGGCCGCACCGTCAAAGTGGCCTCTGTGCGCGAACACGTCCGCCAGGAGGCGGCCGTGTGGAACTCCTACGCGAGCACCAGGATGATCAAAGCCAAGGACATCCGCGGCGGCATACGCGTACACGCGACCAACCCCTGGACCCACAAGACCGTCTCCTACACGGTCAAGGCGTCCGGCAAGAAGATCACCGTCCGAGGCTGACCGCATCACACCTGGCCGGCAAGGACCCCGTCGAGAGCGACGGGGCCCTTGCCGCACCCATCCCAGCGCGAAACGCCCCCTGGCCGGCCGACGGCACGTCGCCTGCGACGGCCGTGACAGTCCATGGAGGGCGAAGCTCTCGACAAGCGCAGCCCGCGCGAGCGGGGGGTTGCCCGCTCCGGCCCAAGACCGTGCACACGCCGCTGGAGTTCAGCGACGGCATTCGCCGGCTACAGGAGTGGACCGGGCTGACCTACCGGCGGATCGCCGAGGCCAGCCCCGAGGGCGGCCGGGTAGCGCCGTCCATCCTGACGGGTACCCGCATTCGATCTTGAGAGGTCACGCCCGGGGCGCGATCGCCGTACCGTTGTTGATCTACTTCCGGTTATTCTGAGCAGCCCAGACGATGAATTGTGCGTGCCTGACGCCTCCCGGTGCGGTGACCAATCCGGCCACCGTTGGAGAGCGCATGCCGAGTTCGTCGACCCCGCTTCGGCTTCCACCACTGTCGACATCGACCCAACCCTGCTCCTACGCCGTACCGAAAACCGGGTCTACTCCGACACCCCAACCACCTGGTACGCCCCCGCCGCCGCAACATTCCCCCACGGCATCGACGAAACCTGGCCCATCCACGACGAACACAGCCCACCGGCCGACGCCCTCATCAACTGCACCGACCCCGACGGCAAACGATGGCTCGTCCTGGAAGGCCACTACCAGTGGTCACAGCCCCAATATCCAGAAGACGCCGCGGCTGACCACCCCCACCACGTCACATGGGCACAAATCCGCTCATACCTCATCAACGCCAACAGCATCGACACCTGGGCGAACTGGGCGAAAGACCAGGACTGGAACGGCCGATGGATGCCCGAATCCGGAAGCCCACCGGCCTCCTACTCGCCGACCACCCCCACCACTCGGGCTGGCTCGACCTCGAAACCGACGACCGCACCGAGCACCAGGGGACACCGCTACCCGGCGCCCTGCTGATCACCACGTCCCGGTACGGCGGCGTAGCCAACGACGAAGACCATTCCGACAGCAGACACCTTTACACCTTCGTACCCTCCACCGACCTCTGCACCGCACTCCACCTGCAAAGACTCGGCGACTTCCGATGGGGCCGCGAGGGCACACTCCTCGCCGAAAGCTTCGCCGCCCGCCAACCGGGACCAGACTCCGTCCACGTACGCCTCGAGCCCCTGGCCGACTACCTGATCAACAACGGCCAAGCCCTGCTCTGGACGATCCTGGCCGAAAAACACACCACCGTCGCCGACCACTCCTGGCCACGAGACGGCCGCGCCCTCATGCGCAACTACTCCGCCTCCTATATCTTCGACGGCAAGAGCATCAGATTGGCCGGAGCCACCGCACGAACACTTCACGAAGGCGGCGACGAGCGAATGGCTCACCGATCCCGAACTCGCGGTCCAAGTCTGCGCTGCACTCGCTCCGGGGCTTGCCGAAGATCAAACGGCCACCGAAGTGCTCCGCACCGCCTCGCTCGACCCCGCCGAACTCGATGCCAGCCTTGCCGGAATGCACCTGCACCAGGTTCCTCGGCACCACCACACCGTCGCCGAGGCGCTCTGCCATCGCGTCGAGAGGTTCGAGCCGCTGCTGGACAGCGGCATAACCGCAGTCGCCTACGAGACTCCCGGCGGCGTCTTGGTCGAGCCCTACCTGCGCAAAGCCTTCCCCCATGGGCTACCAATCCATGGCACCACGGCACAGCAGACTCTCGCCCGCGCGGTCGCCGCTCACGACAGAGCCTGGCAAGGCGACAAAAGGTGGACGCAGGCCCTCTCCCGGACCGGATTGCCGGTCGAACGGGAAGCATGGCTGGCCTCGGCCGGCTAACCATAAAGGTCACTCAACGCCGCTGCCGCGATGCGCACCTGCCCCTACGGATCACGCAGGGCGTGGGCTACCTGATGGCCATCCCCGGCCCGATCCTGGTCGGCCTGCTGCACGACCGCACGGACGGCTGGCGGATCCCCCTGGCCCTGATGATCGTGCTGATGGTCCCGCAGATCATCGCCAGCTACCAGGCCGGCCGCGACCGCCAAGTCTAAGGCCTGGAAACCTGCGGCCGGCGCTGGCCGGCTGTCACATCCAGCCGTTGCCGATGATCAGGCCGCCGCCGGTCGGGTAGCGCCACTCCGCCGCGCCGCCGTACCAGTCGAGGTGCTCGTTCCAGCGCAGGTTGCCGTTCTTGTCGACCATGTACATGCCACCGTCGGCTCCGACGGTCGCCGAGAAGTCGACTCCGGCCGCCTGCACCGTCTGGTAGCCGTACGTGCCGCCGTACCAGCCGGACCCGATGACGTTGCCGGAGCCCGCTACCCAGCTGTCGCTAACGTTGACGCCGGAATACGGGTATTGATACCTGTACCAGCGGATGTTGCCGGAGCTGTCGACGCCGTAAATCGCGCCGCTGGGGGATCCGGTGACGTAGCGGAACCCCTCCCAGCCGACGCCGATCTGGGTGCCGCTGTTCGCGGCCCAGCTGCCGCCCTCACCAGGTACACCCAGGTATTTGTGCCAGAACAACCGCCCGGAGGAGTCGATCGTGTAGAAAATGCTGCCTCCGGGATAACCCAACTCTGGAGTGATATAGCCGCCGCTGATCAGCTTGCTGAGGTTGGCCCACCCCAGGCTGGTCGTGCCGGCGATCGGCGCCGGCGCCCCGCCGTACGCCCATGCCTGCAAGCCATTTCGCCAGTAATAGCCGTACACACCGGAGCTGTTGGCGCAGACGTACAGATTGTCGTAGGTGTATGCGACACCGCACGAGGCGATCGAGCCGAACGCATCGAAGCCGCTGCCGCGGGAGAACGGCCCGAGAAAGCCCCCCGACCCGGTCTGCCACTGCTCCTGGTAGTACATGAGCAGCGCGCCGCCCGGCGTCACGATGTTCAGATTTCCGTTCTCCCCCACGACGACCAGGTTCTTCGTCCGTGCCGCGCGTGCCGTGCCGGGCAGCGCCAGTCCGGTTGCCGCGCCGGCTCCGGCCACCGCGCTCAGTTTGAGTAACGTCCTTCTCGTCGTTGTTGTCATGTGCCGTTCCCCGTTCCCGTTGGCCTTTGTGCCCAGTTTCGGGCCGCACCGGCGGCCCTGTCGTCAGCACCGGGCGCACAGTCGTACGCACCCAGCGCACATCGACAGGACTCGCTACCCTGGGCTTACTTCGGGGGAAGCGGGGAGCCATGCTCACTGTGTTCGACAGCGCCACGATCGCCCCACGAGAACGCCTGGACGCCTGGCGCGAGATCACCGCCGCCTCGATGGCGCCGACGGCAATCGACGTCCCGGACCCCGAGGCGTTCACCGCCCGCCTCCGCGCCATGCCGCTCGGCAACGCGCAGGTCGCCACCCTGGCCTACACGGCGCTGACAGCGCGGCGGTCGATGCGGGAAATCCGCAGGTCCGATCCGGAGTACTACGAGGTTGGTCTCATCCGGGCCGGCCGGCAGGGCATAGAGCAAAATGACACCAGCGCCCTGGTCCCCCGCGGGAACCTGGTGCTCTGGGACAGCTCCGTACCGTACGAGGCGATCGTCAACGGGACGTCCCTCGCGGAGTCGGCGCTCCTGCAGTTCCCCAAGAGGATGCTTCCGCTGCCCGTGCGCCAGGTGACCGGCCTCTGCGCCGTGTCGCTACCCGGAACCGAAGACATCGGCAGCCTCCTCGCCGCCTTCCTCGCCTCCCTGGCCGACGACCGCACCCGCTGCACGGAACGCGACACGCTGCGCCTCGAAACCATCGCGGTGGACCTGACGACCGCCGTGCTCGCCCACCACCTGGAGCGGGAGAACCCGCCGCTGCGCTCCCCCACGCACACCCTCTACCTGCGCATCATCGCCTTCATCGAGGAGAATCTGCACCACCCGGAGCTGCGTCCCGCCACGATCGCCGCCGCCCACCGGATCTCCCCGCGCCACCTGCACCGCATCTTCCAGCAGCACCACCCCGCCGGCGTCGCCGCCCACATCCGCACCCGCCGCCTCGACCGGGCCCGCCGCGACCTGGCCGACCACCGCCTCGACCACCTCACCATCGCCACCATCGCCCGCCGCTGGGGCTTCTCCCGTCCCCGACTTCAGCCGCGCCTTCCAACGCCACGCCGGCACCCCACCCCGCGACTACCGCAACCGCGTCTAGACCCGGACTTCGCACATGGTTGTGGCGGCGAGTGCCTCGGTGCCGGGCCAGCCCGCCACCAGGCCCAGCGAGCCCAGATAGGCCAGGTCGAAGAACGAGGTGTCGGAGACGATCGCGCCCCGGTCGCCGCGCACCCAGGTGATCGGCGGCTTCCGCGGCATCGCGACCAGGTCGTCCGCCACGTTGAAGTGGTTCGGCGCCGTCGGCCGGGCCGTTGAGCAGGACGTTCAGCGAGATGCCGCGGACCGCGACGGTTACCTGTTCCATGGCCGAAGCGTCCCACCGCCGGCCGGGCGCGTGCAGTGTGTTCAACCCACATACTCGCGGCGGTAGGTTGCTCGGCATGGGAGACGTCTGGGCCGTGGCCGACGCCTACGAGGCGTACGTGGGCCGCTGGAGTCGCCGGGTGGCCCGCGAGTTCGTCGCCTGGCTGGCGGCGCCGCCCGGCGGCCGCTGGCTGGACGCCGGCTGCGGCACCGGCGCGCTGAGCGAGGCCGTCCTGGCCGTCGCCGCCCCGGCCCGGGTGACCGGCGTCGACACGTCCCGCGGCTTCCTCACCGCGGCCGGCGCCGGCGCCGTACCGGTCAACGGCAGCGCCGCCGCCCTCCCGCTGCGCGACGACAGCTTCGACGCGGTGGTCAGCGGCCTGGCGCTCAACTTCATCCCCGACCCCGGGGCGGCGGTCGCCGAGTTCGCCCGGGTGGCCGCGCCCGGCGCGGTCGTCGCCGCGTACGTCTGGGACTACGCCGACGGCATGCGCATGATGCGGTACTTCTGGGACGCGGCCCGCGACACCGACCCGGCAGCCGCCGAGGCCGACGAGGCGCCCCGCTTCCCGATCTGCCACCCCGACGCCCTCCGCGCCGCCTGGACCGTCGCCGGCCTGCGCGACGTGACGACCCGCGCCGTCGAGATCCCGACGGTCTTCGCCGATTTCGACGACTACTGGCACCCGTTCCTGGGCGGCCAGGGCCCCGCGCCGGCCTACCTGGCCCGGCAGCACCCCGCCCAGCGGGAACGGATCCGCAGGCTGCTCGACGAGCGCCTGCCGCGCACCGACGGCGGCGAAATCGCGCTCACCGCCGCGGCCTGGGCGGTCCGCGGCCGGATTTAGGTTATTGAAGGCCCTCGATAGGCTCCCTGCCTTACTGTAAGCCGTCTTGCCAATCCCCCGAGACGGCAACGAGGTATCCCCATGAACAAGCGCACGCTGCTGGCGGTGGCGCTCGCCACCGTGGATGCCGGTGCGCTGAGCGCCCTGGGCATCACCAACGCGTCCGCCGCCACCGCCCTCGACCCGGCGCTCCCACCGGGCGGCGAGGCATTCAACGAGCCGGTGCCCGAAGCGGTCAACGACGGTGGACGCCCGGCCACCCCGACTGGTGGAAGAACACCGAAAGCCGTGGCCGTGCAGAAACCGAACTACCCATGACCTGGATGGATCGGGCGGTCAGGTCAGCGCCCTGGCGTAGCGACCGGTCCGTGACGGAGCTCGTCTTCGACGACCAACGCGGTATCGAATCCGGCCGGCCTTCCTGCGGGCTCGGTTCGCGGTGGCCAGCTCAACGCCGGGCAGTGGCCGGGAACAGAGGGTTCGTTCGGCGACGGATCCGCTGGACCGCCCGAATCCTTGTCGCGTACTGCTCATATCGGCGCCGTTGATGCCGAGCAGGAAGGTATGGGCGAGGCCGGCCTGCTGAGGATCCGTGGCCGTCTCGAGCACACCATCGAGGCACTGATTCCTCCTGTGCGGTGCCGGGCCGCCCCGCAGGTTCCCTTTGCCCAACCCGCGCTTGATCCGCCGCGCGCCCACATCACGGCCTTACCGCTGGTGATGGACACGGCCCTTCTCGACGCGTCTGGCCGGTTCACCAGCCGTACGACAATGCGCGCCCTGCGGTGGCGACCAGGCCAGCCAGTCGCGATGCCGGTAACCGGCGAGGCCGTCGTTCTTCACCGCCGCCAGCAGTGGTCCTCACGTCGAAACACCTGGTGAACTCGCGATACCGGCCGCTGCCCGCGAGATGGCCGGTATCGATCACGAGGGTCAGATCGCGATCGTACCCGCCCGGGCCACCTTGCTCGTGCACCCGCTCGACCGGATCAGCGTCGGGGTGTCGATATACTGGCCTCACCATCCGGCAGCTGTGACGTCGCCGTAGCTAGAGGCCGTCAAGGGCTTTGCGGACGCCGTGGTTCGCCAGAGCAGGTCGGTTCATGATCCGCCTGCGGTGGGAGTCGAAGACAGCTGAACGAGGAATGTGGCTGCACATGGTCAATATGCAGGAATTCGCCCGGCGGCTCAGCACCCTCGCCTCCAGGGCTTTCACCAGCGATGACGTCGTGGATCTGGCTACCGCCGCTGATGTACGCATCAGTTCGGAACTCGAGATCGATGCTTCTCTGGCGCAACGCTTGCTCGACCGCGTCTCGCCTCCGGTCCTGGTCACCGGTGCGGAGATCGCGGCGTCGGAGTGGCCACCGCCGACATCCACTCGCCCGGCCGCGCCACTGGTGGCGTTCTCCAGTCCCGGTGCCGTTGACGCCCCCAAGGATCAGCCGACCCGGCCACGCACCTCGGGGGCAGCACGGGTCGGACGACGGCCGGGTTCCCGACGACCAGGAAGGTGAACCGGCGGGCCCAGCCCACCGGCATCTGATCGGCTTCAGCGGTGTGTGCGACTGGTTGCGGGATGCTCGTGGCGTGCAGTTTCCGCCGGGGTGCTACCTCATCGCGGGTCAGGGCCCCCGGATGCTTGTCTGGGTGGAGGTGTCAAGGTTCGGCGTGTCGCCCGGCGGGAGCTGGCTCGGGCCGCCGATGCAGTCGTCGTTCAGGAACAGCGCGGCGCTCGTCGGGTTGGTGTTGCAGGCCGAGCGGGCGCGTCCGTTCCAGCCGTGTTCCACCAGGCTGACGCAGGCTCCGGATCCCGCCGACCGATCCACGGGGCGGGTGAGAGTCAGCTACCGCGCCTTCCGTAAGGCCGGCGCCAGCTCCACTATCGCGGCGAGCTCGCGGTAACAAGGCCAGTGCGGTGGAACCCGCCAGCCGGTGTGCCGTCGGGCGCCAATCCTCAGCTGATCGTCAGGGTCCTCGAGACACCGTCGCCGTCGTCGAGATCAACGGGCAGCTACTGCGGTACTGAGTGATGCCGGCCTGGTTGGACAGGGGGCAGAGGAACTGGCTGTAGCGAGCGTCATCGTCGATGAAGATCTTCAGCCACGGGATCATGGTGCGAGCCAGGACGGTGCTGGGCTGTCCGATGTAGTTGTGGCCCGCCCCGGCGACTTCGATGTAGGCGCGTTCAGTCGCCGCCGGGATGGTGTTGTACAGGCTGGTCAGGCGGGTCGGCGGCACGAGGGTGTCGTTCTGCATGGCGTAGACGAGTGTCGGGACCCGGTCGCCGGCCAGGCTGCCTGACGGCAGGTGCGGCGCGTTGCCGATCGCGGCCTGCAGAGCCGGCCGGCGCAGGGCCGCGTCGAGGGCCCCGCCGCCGCCCATCGAATGCCCGATGACGCCGAGCCGGCCGGCGTCGACTCGGGTGCGCACCGTGCTGCTGCGGGTGAGGTAGTCCAGCGCCGCCAGGAGCTGGGTACCGCGGCTGGCGGGGCTGTCGTTGAGGTTGTTCGTCTCGATTCCGAACACGACGAAGCCTTGCGAGGCCAGTCGCGGGCCCAGCCAGGCTATGCCGGGCCAGGTGCCGTTGAGCCCCGGCGAGATGGCGATCCCGCCGAAGGTGCCCTGGCTGGTGTCGGTCGGGTAGTAGATCACTCCGCCGCCGAAGCCGTTGCCGCGGGCGACCGCGACCGACGAAATGGCAAACGGGCCGGTGACGGCGGCGACGCTGGCCGCGGTCGGGTCCGGCCCACGTTGGTAGGGACTGACGGCCGCCAGCCCGGACTCTGCGGGCCGATGGCGATGAGGGTGCCGAGAGCCACCGCTGCTGCTGTGACGGCCCTTCGGAGGCGCAACATGACGGGCGGATTCGGCTGACTTCTCAGCATGGCTCTCCCCTTCTGAACTGGCCATCCGTCGCAGGTATGTAACGTTTCATATCTGCTAGACGCTCCTCGTCACCGGCTCCAGCAGGCGTCGACGTCACGGGGAACGTTTCTCAACTGTTTCGGGGAACGATAGAAGTCGATGACCCGTGGGTCAAGAGACAGGTTCGCGACAGCCGCCACCCTGATCGAGATGGCTGCGAATGGGTGCCCATACACGACAGCCTCGCGGAGGTTGATGGTTGACCAGGCATGACATCGACGCCTATCTTGAGCGAAACCCGTGGGAAACGTTTCTCGTCACGGGTTCACCTGCATCCTGCCCTTCGCTTGATCGACAGCCGCAGCCACCAGCCTTTTCTGGCTTCCCTGCTCCATAAAATTGAAACGTTACAACACTTATATTCAAGGAGGAAAGCCGATGCACGACTCGAATGGCAGACCCGATCAGCAGCCACGACGAAGCCTCGGACAATCAGCCTGGCGAACGCTGGCCGGCATCGTCGCCTGCCTGGTCGCGGCGACAACGCTGTCGGGCCCGGCCGCCGCCGCGCCGCCGACCTGGCCGGACAACCCGAACTGGCAGGCCCTGGTACCGGCTCCGGCCAGCGACAACGTCCGCGCCACCAGCGTGACGCGGACCAGCGGCACGGTCACCAACGCCGCGGGCCTGACCACTCAGGGAACCGGCTCGACAGTGCTGACCACCACCTCGGCGAACTCCCCCGCGACGATCGTGCTCGACTTCGGCAAGGAGGTCGGCGGCACCCCCTTCGCGAACGTCTCGGCATGGCAGGCATCCAGCGGCTCGTCAGTCACTTTGCGCGTGGCGACCAGTGAGGCGCTGCCGTTCCTGACCGCGAGCGGCGGCGTCTACAACAGCGACAACGGCTCCCCGGTCACCTTCGCCGTCAACGGTGTGCGCACGTACACCGGCGCGCTACGTGGCGGGTTCCGGTTCGCCGCGATCCAGCTGACCACGCCGGGCAGCGTCACCCTGGGCGGCGCCGGCGTGAACTTCAAGGCCTACCGGGCCACCGCCGACCGCTACCAGGGGTACTTCATCTCGAGCGACGATCAGCTCAACCGCATGTGGTACGCCGGCGCCTACACCACCCAGATGGACATGGTGCCCACCGGCGTCGCCTCCTGCTTCACCGTGCCGGTCATCTTCGACGGCGCCAAACGCGACCGGGCCATCTGGTCCGGCGACCTCATGATCACCAACCCGGTCGCTCAGCTCTCGCTCGGCTCGAACAGCACCGCGTACGTCAAAGGCTCGATCAACAGCATCTTCAACCTCCAGGCCGCCACCGGCCGCCTCACCAGCGCCGTCGGATTCCGTGGCTGCGGCGCCTTCGACTACGCGGTGACGTATTCGGCCTACTCGGCGATCATCGCGATCCAGTACTACCGCTACACCAACGACACGGCGTTCATCACCGGTCTGCGCAGCAAGCTGGAAGCCGCGACCGCCTATCACGCCACCAGAGTCAACGCCAACGGTCTGGTCGTCACCGACGACAACGACTACTGGCAGACCCGCCAGAGCGGCGAGGTCACCGAGTACAGCCTCGCCTACTACGAGCTGCTGCAGAACATGATCTGGATGGAGAGCCGGGTCGGGACCGCCGCCCGGGTCACCGAGTACACCACCAAGGCCACCGCGCTCAAAACCGCGATCAACAACCGCCTGTTCAACACCACGGCCGGGCTCTACCAGCACACCAACAGCCGGCCGAACGTGTTCCCACTGGACGCCAACATGAACGCGATCCGCCTCGGCGTGGCGCCCGCGGACAGGGTCGCCGGCATCCTGAGCTACTTCAAAGCCCGCTGGCAGGCACACGGAAGTCAGATCTCGCAGCCCGCTCCCAGTATGGCCGACCCGTACGGCCACACCATCGAGCCGCTCAACAACACCTGGGAGGTCATGGCACGGTTCGCCAACGGCGACACCACCGGCGCCCTCGACCTGATGCGCCGTCACTGGGGCATCCAGGTCGACCCGAACAGCGGCTACTACACCGGCACGTTCTGGGAGTTCGTCAACGCCAACGGGCTGCCGTCGCGCGGTTTCGACAGCCTCGCCCACGCCTGGGGAGCCGGACCCACCCAGGTACTGACCGAGAGCGTCCTCGGCGCGACCGCGGTGAACCCCGGTTATACAACCTGGCAGGTCAAGCCCCAGGCCGGAAACCTCACCTGGGCGCAGGGCGGCGTCCCCACGACCGGCGGGTCACTGGTCGTCAAATGGGCCCGGGACACCACCGGCCAGTTCCGTATCCAGGTCACCGCGGCCGCAGGCACCAGCGGTCAGGTGTGGGTGCCGCTGGCGTCGGCGTCGGCGAGCAGCACCGCCGTGACGCCCGGCGCGACACTGGTTCGCCGCGACGGGCTCTATGACGTCTACGCCGTGGGCGCCGGAACCTCCGAGTTCACCTCGGCCCCGTAACACCCGCTGTGTGGTGCGCCGCCGATTCCGGAGATGCCGGGATCGGCGGCGTACGTCATGCGCGACTCTCCCAGTACAGCCGTTCGCTCTGGTCCGGGTCGTTCACGATCCGGCAGGTGGCGTCGATCCACATGGTCGCGCGGTCCCGGCGAGTGTAGGTCGGCCATCGCGGCACTCCCGGCGCGTTCGGGCGGCCGTCGCGGGCGAACCCGGCCCACAGCGCGCTCATGTGCCGTGCGGTCGCCAACTGTCCCGGCAGGGAGTCCCGGCTGAGGGTGTCGAACTTGAGCGGGATGTCGGAGGCGTGCGGGGAGCCGAGCGGGAAGTCGGTGCCGGGCACCAGGGTCGGGTCGGGGTAGGCGAGCTGGTACATGTAGACCGGCGCCCAGCGCTGCGCCTCCTTCGCTTCGGCGATCTTGATAGCGTCGCGCCAGATCGGCGACGTGGTGATCGCGAAGTACAGCTGCGCCGGAGTGGCGTTCGGCCGCGACCGGCGGAAGGTGGCGATGATGCGGTCGAGGTCGGCGCCCTGGTAGGTGGCGCTCAGCCGGCTGCGCAGGCCGGCGTCGTCGATGCTGAAGATGTCCTTCGGGCCGAAGAGGCCGAAGAACACCATCTCGTCGCGCGTGGTGCCGACCATCAGCGGCTTGCCGGCCGAGAACGGCGCGGCACCGTCGGCGAACGGATGCCGTGGGATGATCGTGCCGTCGACGAAGGCGCCGAAGCCGGGCAGCACCGGGTCCGGCTCGCCCCACGGCGCGACACCGTTCGCGGCCTCGGAGACCTGGATCTCGAGGAGCCGGGCCGCGGGAATGTCGTGCAGCGTGCGGATGTCCGTACGGGTCAGGCCGAGCAGGTGCAGGGTGCGTTCGGCGCGGGCGGTGGCGCCGGCCCGGGTGGGGAAGCGCAGCGGCGCGGCGCTCTCGATCGACGCCTTGTGGAACAGCCGGGCTGCTTTCGGCATGGTGTAGACGGCGGCGGTCTTGGCGCCACCGCCGCTCTCGCCCCAGACCATGATGTTGTCCGGGTCGCCGCCGAAGTTCTCGATGTTCTCCGCCGTCCAGCGCAGCGCGGCAAGGATGTCGAGCATCCCCTGGTTGGCGGCGTAGTCGCCGCGGGCGAGGTCGCCGAGGAACAGGTAGCCGAGCAGACCGAGCCGATGGTTCGACTCGACCACGACCACGTCGTGGAGCATGGCAAGGCGGGTGCCGTCCTGCCCGGTCGCGGACCCGGAGCCGATCATGTAGCCGCCGCCGTGGTTGTAGAACATCACCGGCCGGCGCTTGCCGTCGGCGGCCGGGGTCCAGATGTTGAGGTAGAGGCAGTCCTCGGACGGCGCCGGCATCCGGCCGTTGCCGCCCGGGCCCATCTCGGCGCCGGCCACCTGGTACGCCGGGTTCGGGAAGTCGACCGCATCCCGAACACCGTGCCACGGCTTCAACGGCTGCGGCGCCCGGAAGCGGAGCTTGCCGAGCGGCGGGGTGGCGTAGGGGACGCCGAGGAACTTGACGATGCCGTCCTGCCGGCGGCCACGGACCCGGCCGTACCGGGTCGCTGCCTCGTCCTTCCAGCGGCCGCCGTCGGCATGTGCCGGTGCCGCGATCAGCGGCGAGGCGGCAACCGACAGCGATCCGCCGATCAGTGCTCTTCGGGTGACGGAACGATCCATGATCAAACCTCCTTCGACAGGCGCACGGCGTGCGCCAGGACGGGAGCGGAGAGGCCCAGGCCGGGGAACGCGGTCAGGGCAGTGAGTGGGAAGTCGCCGAGCACGCCGGTGAGCAGCGGGTCCTCGGAGAAGTATTCGAAGTTGCGGCCGCACAGTGGCGAACGCTTGATGTTGACGCCGGGGCCGAGGACCACGGCGACGCCGAGGGCGCGCGCTTCGGCGCCGATCGCCGCGCCGACGCGTTCCACCAGGGCCGGGTCCCAGGAGGAGCCGAGCGCGGACGCGGTCGGGAAGCAGGTGGCGGGCAGGCTGCCGGTGATGCCGGCCTGGTTGCCGTCGGGTTGGCGGCGCAGCCCGTGCGGGCCATCGGAGAGCATGATCGCCGGAATGTTGAGGCGGTCGACCGGCGCGGTGTGCCAGAAGGTGGAGCCGAGGCAGAGGGCGGCCTTCTCCTCGAGGGTGAGGTTCACGGGAGGGTTCCTTGTCGGATGAGGTCGGCGAAGGCGTGGGCGCTGGGTTTGGGGTGGCGGGTGAAGTCGCCGTCGACGGCGATCAGGCCGAACTTCGGCCGGTAGCCTTCGCTCCATTCGAAGTTGTCGAATGCCGACCAGTGCAGGTAGCCGCGCACGTCGACGCCCTCGGCGATGGCCTGGGCGGTGGCGGCGACATGCGAGCGCAGGTAGGCGATACGTTCGGTGTCGTCCTCGGTGGCGATGCCGTTCTCGGTGACGTAGAGAGGCAGGCCGGTCTTCGCGGCGCGGTGCAGGATCTCGCGCAGGCCGTCCGGGTGCACGGCCCAGCCCATCTGGGTGACCGGCACGCCCGGTGGCGGCGGCGCGAAGAAGAACGGTGACGTCGGGTCGACCCACTGTTTGCGGTAGTACTGGACGCCGAGCCAGTCACCGCCGTCGACGCCGGCCAGGCCGTCGAGGTAGCGGTCGACGATCTCGTGGCGCATCAGGCCGAGAAACGGCTCCGGCCCGTCGAGCAAAGGCAGCTGCACGGCCAGGCCGATCTGTGCGCCGCCGGCCGCGCGGATCGCCGGGACCGCCGCGAGGTGGGCGTCGAGCAGCACGCCGCCGACGCGCCGCCACAGCGCCGGGTTGGTGACGCCAGGCGGGTGGTATCCCTCCAGGTAGCCGTGCAGGGCGATCATCTGCGGTTCGTTGATGGTGCAGATGTACGGCATCAGGTCGCCGAGCGCATCGGTTACGAACGCGCAGTACCGCGTGAACAGGTCGATCGCGTCAGGGGCGAGCCAGCCGCCCCGAACGGCCAGCCAGCGCGGCAGCGTGAAGTGGTGCAGGGTGACGAACGCGGTCATGCCGGTGCCGGCCAGGGCGCCTAGCACTCGCCGGTAGTGGCCGATCGCCGCCCGGCTGAACTGTCCGGGCACGGGTTCGATCCGCGACCACTCCAGCGACAGCCGGTGGGCGTTGTGTCCCAGGGATGCCAGGAGCGCGAAGTCATCGGCGTACCGGTAGAAGTGATCGATGCCGTCGCCGGACGACCACCTCGCGGCAGAGGCCGGGTTCTGTTCGAAGTCCCACCAGTCGTTGTTGGTGTTGCCGCCCTCGACCTGGTGAGCCGAGGTGGCGCTGCCCCACAGGAAGCCGTCCGGGAAGTCGTTCACCGGTCTCCTCGTCGCGTTGAGGGCCGGTCCGGCCGCCGGGCTGGGGAACGGCGGCCGGACCGGTGGTTGGGGGTTACTCGGTGTGGAAGGTGTAGGTGCCGGACGGCGTCTGGTAGACGGCGTAGCCGTCGATGTTGCGCAGGAACTTCGCGCGACGCGGGGTGCCGGCCACCCGGCCACCCAGAGTGGGCACATGGACCGTGGCGGTGGTGTTCGGCGGGACCGTGACGGTCAGCCGCAGCCGATTGCCGTCACGTTTCCACTCCGAGCGGGCGGTGCCCTGCGGCGTGACGTAGTGCCCCTTCACGAACGTCAGGTCACCGACCACCTTCGGCTGGATGACCAGGTCCCGGTAGGCGACCGTGCCGTCGGCGGCCCGGATACCGGCCAGGCCGGTGTGGAACCACTCCTCGATCTGGGCGAGGATCATGTGGTTCTTGGAGTCGCCGCGGTTCCACCGCTCCCCCATGGTGGTCATGCCGCCCGGGTTCGCGACGGTGGACGCCATGAAGTAGCCGTAACTGGGCTGATCGTCGGAGTGGATGAGATCCCAGAGCACGTCGTCGCGGCCGCCGGCGGACAGCGCCCGCACGGTCGGCGCCATGCCGATGGTGCCGCCGCTGAAGTGCGGGCCGTCGCCGTTGGGGTGGAACGCGTAGATCATCGCCACCAGGCCGTCGAGGACCGCCTGCCGCTCGGCCTCGGGTACGAGACCGGCGTCGAGCGCGAGGGCCTGCGCGGACTGGGAGACGGCGCCGTTGTCCGCGTAGAGCCGCCGGGCCGGGTCCCAGAAGGCGTTGTTGAAGGCCGTTTTGATATCGGCGGCGAGGGCCGTGTATTTGACGGTGTCGGCCTGATGCCCGGCCAGCCGGGCCAGTTCGGCCAGCTCCTTGATCATCAGGTAGTAGCCCCAGGTGCCGGTGATCTTGCCGGAGACCGGTTCAGCCGACACCCAGTCGGCCAGAGCCGCATCGACGATGTTGCCGACCGCCTTCTGCCGGGCGATGTAGTCGGCGAACCGCACCATCGGCTCGTAGTAGCGGGCCGCGGTCTCGGTGTCGCCGTAGAGCTGCCGCAGGAAGCCCGGCACCAGGATGATCGCGTCACCCCAGTTGATCTCGTCGCCGAAGCGCCCGGTGTAGCCCCAGTCGTAGACCGGGGTCTTGAGCGCCACGTTGCCGGCCATCGGGGTGTCCGCGATCGACTGTCCTTCGACCAGGTGCCGCTGGTGGGTGCGCAGGTAGGCGGCGAGGTCGAAGTTGCGGTGGATCGAGCCCATCGGCATCGTGTAGTCGGCCGGGTAGGACAGTTTCTCCCGGCCCGGGCAGTCGGTGAAGACGCTCATCATGTTGCCGGCGAACGAGTACCAGGCCATCTTGTGAAGCCGGTTGACCCGCGCGTTCGACGTGGTCACCGCGCCGGCCAGCGGGGTCTCGGCCTGCACCCGCAGCCCGGTGATCGTCTCCTTGGTCGCGACGTAGTCCGCTGGCAGGCCGGTGACCTGCACCCATTGCATGCCGAAGTAGTTGAAGTCCGGCCGCCACGTCTCGCCGCCGTGCAGCCCGGCGGTGGTGTAGGTGTTGAACAGGTCCACACCCCGGCTGCCGCCACCGCCGCGCAGCGACGCCTGGTCGACCGTGCCGTCGGCCGCGAGGGACTCGGCCGGCGAGACGCGGATGGTGGTGCCGGCGGGCAGGCCGTTCACGTTCAGCTGCGGGAACCCGACGATGTTCTGACCGAAGTCGAACACCCACGTCCCCGGAACCGGGTTCGTGATCGCCACCGGTTCGAACCGGTCCGCGATCGTGATCGGCGGTGCGGTACGTGCGACGAGCTTGGTGGCGAGGTTCGGCGGTGGCGCGATCCCGGCCGCGATCCACCCGGTCGCGGTGCCGTCGCGGCGCTTCGCGGCCGCCGACAGATCGGACTTGGGCCGGTCCCAGCCGGGCTGCTCGCGGCGGGCATCGAAGTCGGATCCGGAGTACCAGGCATCGGTGGTCAGCGGGCCGAACGCGGTACGCCACTCACGATCCGAGACGATCACCGTCTCTTTCCCGCCCGCGTACGTGATCTCCAGTCGCGCGATGAACCGCGGCGTGACAGCCGCTCCGGCGCTGGGATCGCTGGCCGCGATGTTGTTGCCGGAGCCGGTGACCGTGACATCGGCCGGGTGTGGCTTCGACAGCCCGGGGGTGAAGGTGATGCTGTCCGCGCCGATCGCGGTGATGACCCGGGATTCCAGGTTGTCGCCGCCGCCACCGGTGTCGACGTTGATGGTGCCGCCGACGTGATAGCCGGTGACGCTGCTCAGCGTGACCGTGGTGGCGCCGGCCTCGACGGCGCCGACCAGGGTGCCGCTGCCCTTGAGCTGGCTCTGCCACCACGAGTACGGCGCGGTCCGCCCGACGGCCGGGTTGGTGGCGCTGCGCCGCACGTAGGCGGGGCCGTTGCCGAGGCGTACCCCGACGGTGTTGGCGCCTTTGCGTAGCTCGTCGGTGATGTCGTAGACCCGGTACTCGCTGGAGAGCTGATAGTTGGAGTACCCCGGGGCGAGGACCTCGTCGGTCAGGGACTTGCCGTTGACGGTCGCCAGGTGCAGCCCGACACCGGACAGGTAGAGCCGGGCCCGGGTGACCTTGCGGTGCGCGTCGGTGGTGAACTGCCGGGCGAAGATCGGCATCGGCTGGGTCTCGGTGCGCCCGGGGTAGTCGATCCACCGTGCACCACCCCAGTCGCCCTGCTGGAGCAGCCCGGTCTCCCAGGTGGACGGGCGGCTCCAGTCCGTGGCGTGCCGGTTGGCGTCCCAGGCCCGGACCTGCCAGCTCAGCCGAAGCCGAGAACTCAGAATCGGGCCGTCGTAGCGGACACCGGACTGCACCGGCGAGCTCACTTTGCCGGAGTCCGAGAGCAGCCGGTCGCGGTCGGCGTCGTAGACCCGGATCTGGTACGCGGTCTGCCGGTCCGCCGCTGCCGACGACGTCTCGGCGAACCGCCAGCTGAACACGGGGTTCGGGCTGTCGAGGCCGAGCGGCTGGTCACCGCGGCCGTCGATGCGCAGACCGACGACCCTCAGGCCGGGCCCGTCGCCGTGGCCGCTGCCGGTTGCCTCGGCGGGGCCGGCGGTCAGCACGGTCGCCGAGGGGATGGCAAGCGACAGTCCGAGTGCGGTACGCCGTTTCACGCGCCGGCCTTGTAGTCGGTGTCCATATCTTTGAGCACGTCAGCGGCGGTGGTCTGGTCGCTGAACACCTCTTGCAGGCCGCTGAGCATGGTCTGCTGCACCTTCGCGTTGGGCCAGAGCTGGTCCATGAACGGCACGGTCTTGTTGCCCTCGACGAACGTGGTGAGTTCAGCCAGACCAGGGTCGACGGTCGTTCCGGCGCCGGGCAGGGTCGGCAGGCTGCCCTGGGCCTCGTTGAACGTCTTCATGCCCTCGGGGCTCATCACGAACGTGATGAACTTGAGCGCGAGTTCCTTGTTCTTGGCCTTGGCGTTGACGCCGTAGCCGGCTCCGGCCGCGGCCGGCATGATGAACTGCGCGGTGTCGTCGGTGGCCGGCAGCGCCTTCATGGTGAACGTGCCGGACGGGTTCTTCTGCTTGAGCAGCCCGATGATCCAGTTGCCCTGGATGATGCCGAGGGTCTTGCCGGTGGCGGCGAGGGTCTGGCTGGCCTCGTAGCTGGTGCCCAGCGGGTCCTTCTGGAAGCAGCCGGCGCTGTCCATCTCCTGGTACTTGGCCATCGCGGTGGTCCACGGTGAGCCGGCGAAGGTGGCCTGCCCGGCCGCCATCTTCGTGTCGAAGTCCCGGTCGGTGCTGTAGACGGTGGTGGCGACCAGCCCGTAGAGGGCGATCTGGGTGACCCAGTTGTCCTGGATGCCGAGGGCGAACGCGGGGGTGCCCTTGCCGGCGGCGGCCTTGCAGAAGGCGAGCAGGTCGGTCCAGGTGCCCGGCGCGGTCAGCCCGGACTCGGTCATAGCCTGGTCGTTGTAGACGGCGCCGATGCCGTTGAGCCCGAAGACGGCGTTGTAGGTCTTGCCCTCGTACTGGGCGACCTTCTGGAACGAGTCCGGCAGTTTCGCGGCCCACGGCTGGTCGGACAGGTCGAGCAGGTAGCCGGGCTTGGCCAGGACGTAGGTGGCGCCGGGGTTGCCGTTGCCGGGCCAGACGGTCATCACGTCGGGGGCGGTGCCGGACGACAGCTGGGTGCGGATCTGCTGCTGGTACTGGTCGGCGCCGCTCGTGGTGAGGTTGACGGTGACGCCGGGGTTGGCGGCCTTGAACGCCTCCACGACCTTCTCGATGGAGCCCTGGTCGACCGAGGCGATGGTCAGCGTCTTGTTGTCGCCGTCGCTGGATCCGGCGCCGGGGCCGCTGGAGCAGGCGGTCAGCAGGGCTGCCGTGGCGATTGCCGCGGTCAAGGCGGTGATTTTGCGTGATCTCATGGGTGTCTCCTGCGTGGGAGAGGAATCAGGCGGGGTGATGAAGGTGTATCGGCCGGACGTCAACCGCAGGGTGAGCCCGGCGCCGGACGGCTCGGCCCGCAGAACCCCGGGCGTTTCGGCAGCGTGCACACTGCCGGGATCGCTGGTGGGGATCAGAAGGATGGCGGTGCTTCCCGGCGGCACCGTAGCGGTCACGGTGAGCCGGTCGTCTTCTTTCGACCAGCCGCAGGCGACCAGGCCGCGGGCGGTCTCCTGTTCGGCCCTGGCCCAGGTGAGCCGGCCGGTCGGGTCCGGGGTGGGGTGCAGCAGCAGCTCGGAGTAGGCGACCGAGTCGGGTGTCTGGTCGATGCCGGCGACCCGGCCGTAGAGCCAGTCGCCGACGCTGCCGAGGCTGTAGTGGTTGAACGAGTTCATGGCGGCGGACTGGAAGCCGTGCTCTTCGGTCCAGCCGTCCCAGCGCTCCCAGATGGTGGTGGCGCCGTGCCGGATCGAGTAGTTCCAGGACGGGTATTCGTCCTGGTGAAGTAGTGCGTAGGCGAGGTCGGCGCGGCCGTGTTCGGTGAGCACCGGGCAGAGCAGGGAGACGCCGACGAATCCGGTGGTCAGCCGGTTGCCGCGGCTCTCGATGTCGGCCGCCAGATGCGCCACGGCCAGACTCTTGAGGTCGTTCGGCAGCAGATCGAAGGCGAGCGCCAGCAGGTATACGGTCTGGCTGCCGCCTTTGACACTGCCGTCGTCGCTGACGAACGCGTCGGTGAAGGCTTGCTTGATCCCGGCGTGCAGTTCGCGGTACTTCGCCGCTTGCGCTGTCCGGTTCAGGACGGAGGCCGCTGTGGCCACGATCGCGGTACTGTGCGCGAAGTAGGCGGTGGACAGAACATCGCGGGGAGTCTCCGCGTCGATCTGGAGCCAGTCGCCGTAGGAGTTGCCGGTGCGGTTCTCCCACAGCAGGCCGGGGTTGTGCCGGTGGATGTGCTCGACCCACGCGGCCATCGCGTCGAAACTGCGTTCCAGCACACGCCGGTCGCCGTACGTGCGCCACAACAGCCACGGGATGATCACGCCGCCGTCGCCCCAGGCAGGGGCGCCTTCCCGGTCGAACGCGATGATCGGGGCGACGTCGCGGAAGGCGCCGTCGGCGTTCTGGCCGTCGACGACGTCACGCATCCAGCGGGCGAAGAACGCGGACACGTCGGCGTTGCGGGTCGCGGTCGGTGCGAACACCTGCGCGTCGGCGAGCCAGCCGAGGCGCTCGTCGCGTTGCGGGCAGTCGGTCGGCACGGCGACGAAGTTGCCGCGCTGTCCCCAGCAGATGTTGGCGTGCAGCTGGTTGACGGTCGGGTCCGAGGATTCGAACCGGCCGGTCCACGGGGTGTCGGAGTGCAGGACCTGGGCGGTCACGTCGTCGGGGTGCGGTGTGTAGCCGGTGACTTCGGCGTACCGGAAGCCGTGGAAGGTGAATCGTGGCTCGAAGACCTCGATCTCGTGGCCGGCGCAGATGTAGGTGTCGGTGGCGGCGGCGCGGCGCAGGTTGTCGAGGTACAGCGAGCCGTCTGCGGTGAGGACCTCGGCGTGGCGCAGCACGATCCGTTGCCCGGCTTCGGCGTCGCGGATGGTCAGGCGAACCCGGCCGACCAGGTTCTGCCCGAAGTCGGCGATGCCGTTGTCGATCGTGACGGCCGGCAGTTCGGCGGTTACCCGGATCGGCTCGTCGGGTTCGGCGACCAGCGGGCCGGTCTCGGTGTCCAGGACGGCGACCGGCCGCGGACCGGACAGCTCGCGGCGACCGTCGGTGAACTGGCCCATCATCAGGTCGGCGGAGCGGATCGGGCTGTCGTGCTCGGTCCACTGCGCGTCGGTGGCGACGATCTGCCGCGAGCCGTCGGCGAAGTCCAGCACCAGCTGGGCCAGGAACCCGGGAGTGTCGCCGTAGTGGCGGGCCGGGCGGCGCGGGTCGAAGCCGACGTATCCGCTCCACCAGCCGTCGGCGACCGTCGCCGCGACGGTGTTGGCGCCGGCCCGGATCTGGCCGGTGACGTCGTAGGTCTGGTACTGGATCCGGTGGTGGTATTCGGTCCAGCCCGGCGCGAGCTCGTGGTCGCCGGCCCGCTCGCCGTTGAGCTGCGGCTCGTAGACGCCGCGGGCGGTGGCGTAGAGCCGGGCCCGGATCGGCTGCTTCGGCAGCTGGAAGTCGCGCCGCAGGTGCAGTGCCGCTTCGGCCGGTCCGGGCGAGATCAGGTCGTCGTCGGTCGGCGGATCCACCAACGGCAGGGCCGCCGGGTCGCGGCCGATCCACGCGGCCGTCCAGTCCTCGCCGTGCAGCAGACCGGTTTCGAACCAGGTCTGCGCGGTGCCGGCGGGCGCTGCGGTCTCGTCGAAGACGTCGACCCGCCAGTGGTATCGGGTGGCTGAGCGCAGGGCCGGCCCGTCCCAGGTGATCAGCAGTGTCTGGTCGCTGTCGCGGCGGCCGCTGTCCCAGATGAGCCGGGCGGGGTCGTCGAGGTCGGTGGCCCGCTCAGCCGCGACGATCCGGTATGCGGTCTGTGCCGCGCCGTGCCGGTCGGCGCGTAGTTTCCAGGACAGCCGGGGCCGGGCTTCGCCGAGGCCGAGGGGTTCGGTGCGTTGTTCGGTCTGCAAGCCGTAGGGGGTCATCCCTTCAGCCCTCCCGCGAATCCGTTGATGATGGAGCGTTGAAGCGCCAGGTAGACCGCCAGGACCGGGATGATGCTGATCAGCAGGGCGGCGAAGATGAGGTTCCAGTCGGAGACGAACTGGCCCACGAATCCGGCGATCGCGACGGGCATGGTCTGCTGGTCGCTGCCGGACAGGTAGAGCAGTGGGGTGAAGAAGTCGTTCCACACGCTGACCGCGTTGAGGACCAGCGCGGTGACGGTGATCGGCTTGAGCATCGGCAGGATCACGTAGCGGAACGCGGTGAAGGGTCCGCAGCCGTCGATGGTGGCGGCCTCCTCGAAGTCGCGGGGCAGCGCCCGCAGGAAGCCGGCGTAGAGGAACGTGGTGAACGGGACCTGCAACCCGGAGTAGAACAGGATCAGTGACCCGACCGAGCCGAGCAGGCCGAGGTCGCGGATGGTCTGATAGAGCGGCAGCGAGGCCAGCTGGAACGGCAGGATCAGCCCCAGCATGATCAGCAGGAAGATGCCGCGTGACCAGTGCGCGGTCGACCTCGCGAGCGGGTAGGCGGCCAGCGCCGAGACGGCGAGCACGATCAGCACGCTCACCGTGGTCACCACGAGGCTGTTGATCAGCGCACCGCCGAGGCCGGCTTCCTGCCAGGCGCCGACGAAGTTGTCCAGGGTCGGGCTGCTGGTCGGGGTGATCGGCGACGAGGTGTCGCTGGGCGCCCGGAAGGCCAGGTTGATCAGGACGTAGACCGGGAATGCGAAGACGACGGCAACCGCGATCATCAACATTTCCAGCGCGAAGGTGCGCGGGGTGTAGCGCTTCATGTTGCGGCCTTCTCGTTGCGGGACAGCCCGGTGTACTGGGCGGCGGAGACGACGGTGACGATCGCGGTGAGCACCACGGCGAGGGCGATGCTGTAGCCGAACTCGCCGAGGGTGAACGCGTCCTTGTAGATCAGCGTGGAGATGGTGTCGGTGGCATGCCCGGGCCCGCCGCCGGTCATCCCGTAGACCTGGTCGAACAGTTTGAGCCCGCCGATGATCGACAGCATCAGGTTGATCGTGAGTGCCGGGGCGAGCAGCGGTCGGGTCACCGACCAGAAGCGGCGGACCGGGCCGGTGCCGTCGATCGCGGCCGCCTCGTAGATCTCCTGCGGGATGGACTGCAGGCCGGCGATGAAGATGACCATCGAGTAGCCGGCGTACTGCCAGACCACGACGAGCACGATCATCCACAGCGCGAGGTCGGGGTCGCCGAGCCAGTTCTGCTGCCAGGACTCCAGGCCGATGCCGGCGAGCAGGCTGTTGACCGCACCGTCCGGGCCGAGCAGGTTGCGCCACAGGTAGGCGGTGACGATCTGGGCGATCATCGCCGGGGCGAACAGCAGCACTCGCAGGACGTTGCGGCTCTTGATCGTCGTGTTGACGCCGAGTGCGAGCAGGAGCCCGACGCCGTTCTGGATCACCGTGATCGCGATCGCCACCAGCAGGGTGTGCCAGATGGCCTGCAACGCGTCCGGGTCGTCGGCCATGGCGATGAAGTTGTCCAGGCCGATGAACGCGAAGTTCGGGTCGAGGCCGTCCCAGTCGGTGAAGGCGTAGTAGACGCCGCGGGCGCTCGGGATGAGCACCACGAAGGCGAACAGCAGCAGCGCCGGTGCGGTGAACCACCAGGGTGGTACGGCCCGCCCTGCTCGACGGGGCCGGCCCGCGGCCGCGGGCCGCTCGGAGCGTCGTTGTTGGAGATCGAGTGTCACGGGAACCCACCTAGCTGAATCGTTTCATGATCAGGTGGATGGCTGCGGCGTGGACGCCGAGTCGAGGCGGCCACCACGGCGCCGAAAGTGATGTGGGTAACGTTTTCCAAATGTTTCGCCGACCTTACGAGCACGCGCCAAAGAGCGTCAAGGGGTCCATCGGCAGCAATCTCGACCCACTCCGGCCACGACCACCCACGGGGCCGCCCGCTTCCCTGACGCCGAAATGATCTCTATCGTGGGTAACGTTTCACCAAGCAGGGAGAGCGCATGCACCAACGACCGGCAACCGCCCGAAGGGTGACGATCAGAGACGTGGCCCGACACGCGGGCGTGTCGACGACGGCGGTCTCCAAGGTGCTGCGCAACGCCTATGGCACCAGCCCGCAGATGCACCGCCTGGTCCGAGCCGCGGTCGACCAGCTCGGCTACCGGCCCTCGGCCGCCGCCCGGGCCCTGCGGGGACGCACCTGGACCGTGGGCGTGATGCTGCCCGACGTCCGGAACCCGTTCTTCGCCGACATCCTCGACGGCGTCGCTGAACATCTGGACGGCAGCGAATACCAGGTGCTCATGACCTCCGGATGCAACGACGCGGCCAGCGAGGCCCGAGTGACCGAGGCGATGATCGACCGCAGCATGGACGGCCTGATCCTGATCGCACCGGTCTCGCTGCCCGCGCACCTGGAACGCGTCGCGCGCACCGTGCCGACCGTGGTCATCGGCCGGCACAGCCGCTCGGCGCGCTACGACACCGTCAACGACGACGACTTCACCGGCGCCGGACTGATGGTCGCGCACCTGGCCGGCCTCGGCCACCGCCGCATCGCCCACATCGAGCACCACGAGACCGACCGGGTACGGCTCGCCGAGATGCCCAACGCGCTGCGCGCCGACGGCTACCGCCACGCCATGCTCGAGCACGGGCTTGCCGCGCACATCGACATCGCCTCCACCAGCTACACCCGCGACGGCGGCCACCACGGCGCCCGGATCCTGCTCGACCGCGAGCACCCGCCCACCGCGATCTTCGCGGGCGCCGACGTCGTCGCCCTGGGCGTCCTCGACGCCCTCGCCGAAGCCGGCCTGTCCGTGCCCGGCGACATCTCCGTCACCGGCTACGACAACATCGCCCTGGCCGGCTACCGGCCGATCTCACTGACGACCGTCGACCAGGCCGGCCACCGGATCGGCACCACGGCGACCCAGCTGCTGCTGGACCGCATCGCCGAACCGGGCCGCCCGGCCGTGCAGGTGAAACTCACCCCCACACCAGCGGTACGGGCCACCACCGGCCCGCCACGCTGATCAGTACGCTTTGCTCAACCCCAACGACAGAGGAGATCAGGTGGACAAGCCCGCGACCCGTCGCGTCACCATCGTCGACGTCGCGCGCCACGCCCAGGTGTCCACCACCGCCGTCTCCAAGGTGCTGCGCAACGCGTACGGCGCCAGCCCCGCGATGCGGGAGAAGGTGCAGCAGGCCATCGCCGACCTCGGCTACCGGCCGTCCGCCGCCGCCCGCGGCCTGCGCGGACAGACGTACACCATCGGCGTGATGCTGCCCGAGCTGCGCAACCTGTTCTTCGCCGACATCCTCGACGGGATCACCGCCCAACTCGGCGACAGCGACTACCAGGTGCTGCTCGCGCCCGGCTGCAACGGCGAGAAGGCCGAGGCGCGGGTCATCGACGCCATGATCGACCGCAGCATGGACGGCCTCGTGCTGATCGCCCCCGTCTCGGCGAAGAGCCGGCTCAACGAGGTCGCCCGCAGCGTGCCGACCGTGGTCGTCGGCCGGCACGGCTCCTCACCGGCCTACGACAGCGTCACCGACGACGACATCGCCGGCGCCGCCCTGGTCGTCGACCACCTCGTCAGCCTCGGCCACCGCCGCATCGCGCACATCGAACACCACGAGACCGACCGGGTACGCCTCGCCGAAATGCCCAACGCCCAGCGCGCCCGCGGCTACCGGGAGGCGATGATCACGCACGGCCTGGAGGAAGAGGTCGACATCGCGTCGACCAGCTACACCCAGCAAGGGGGCTACCTCGGTGCTCAACAGCTACTCGCCCGCCCGGTCCGGCCCACCGCGATCTTCGCCGGCGCCGACGTCGTCGCCCTCGGCGCACTGGAGGCGATCACCGAAGCCGGCCTGACCGTGCCCGGCGACATCTCACTGGCCGGCTACGACAACAGCGCGCTGGCCGCCCTCGGGCCGATCTCCCTGACCAGCGTCGACCAGGACGGCCGCCAGATGGGCGCGAACGCCGCCCGCCTGCTGATCGACCGGATCGGCGACCGCGACCGCCGCACCGCACAGATCAAACTGTCACCCACCCTGGTCGTCCGGCGTACCACCACAGCCATCGACGCGGGACACCGGTCATGAGAGTCACGGTCGAGGACCGGCGGATCGACGGGCCGCACGGCCCGATTCCCGTACGCGTCTACACCCCCGACGGGCAGGCCGGCGCCGGACTCGTCTGGGCACATGGCGGCGCGTTCTTCGGCGGCGACCTCGACATGCCCGAGAGCGACTGGGTCGCCCGGCAACTCGCCGAGCGCGGCATAGCGGTCGTCGCCGTGGACTACCGGCTCGCGCCGGTCCTGGACTGGACGACCGGGGAGCAGGCACCGGTCCAGCCCGGCGAGCGTTTCCACTACCCGGTCGCCTCCGAGGAACTCGTCGCGGCGTTCGCCTGGGCAGGGGCCTCGGACACGGGTGTCCGCGGCTGGGTTCTCGGCGGGGCGAGCGCCGGCGCCAACCTCGCCGCAGGAGCCACCCTCCGGCTGCGCGACGACGGCCGGCCACTCCCCCGCGGCGTTCTGCTCGTCTACCCCGTACTGCACACCGAACTCCCGCCGATGACCGCCGAACTCGCCGCGAAGGTCGCGACGCTGCCCGACCCCGACCTGGTGGGCGCCGGTTCGATCCGCAGGATGAACCTCAACTACGTGCGGGAACCCTCCGACCTGAACGAGCCCTACGCCTTTCCGGGCGGCCACGACCTCACCGGCCTGCCGCCCACCTTCATCCTCAACTCCGACGTCGACCCTCTGCGCGCCTCCGGACAGCAGTACGGCGCCGAACTCGCCGCCGCCGGAGTCGACCTCGTCATGATCCGCGAGGACGGCGTCCACCACGGCCACCTCAACGAACCGCACAATCCGGCCGCTGTCCGCAGCCTCGCCCGCATGGCGGACTGGCTGCTGTCACCGGCCCTGATCAGCCCGCCCACATGCGGGAAGACACCACCGCCTCTGCATTGACCGCCCGAAGTGCTGCCATTCACGAGCAGCGCTGCCGTGGCTGCGAACGACAGGTGTTGCCGTCGTGGTGGCGACGCCCGGCCTGGCTCATGACCGGCCCATATAGGACGACGGTCGCTCCCGAGGCCTGGCCGCCTCAGCGAGCAGGAACTCGGTGGGCGGGATGACCAAAGTCGCGACGTTGCCGAGCAGCCGATCGTCGAGCCAGCGGCGCACCTGGACGGCTACCCAAGCCACGAGTAGCCCACGCCGATCCGCAGCAGCCTCCGGCCCGCCGATCGGCTGCCCGAGCGCAATCCTGACAAAGAACATGGTCAGCGTCGGGTCGGTGAGCGTGTTGCAGCCGGCTCGCCAATAACCTTGCCGACCACGGATGAGGTCGAGCGACTGGGAGGCCTCTGCGGGATCTCGGCCATCGTCTGGGCCGCGCCTGTTCGCCGAACTGCGACCACGTCACCGTCCGGCCGGGAACGGGAACCGGCTGCGAAGGCCGGTGAGCAGATCGTGTGCCTGACCGTCGCAGGTCGCCTCCGCGTGGCTGAACGCGTCGACGACCGCCTCCAGCGGATCGTCGTTCACTGCGGCGAAGAGTGCCGGAACGGCGAACGACGGCCGGTGCCTGGCTCCTTGCGACGCATCGAACGGCACCGGACCGGACCCGTTGAATCCGGTCCACAGCAGCGGGAACACCGCTTCCGGGGAAGTGAACGGTTCCGGTAGCGGCTCACCGAGGTCCATGGCGGTCAGTGCCGGACGGACCCAGCCGATATCGTCCATCCCGGCGACCTCGAAAGCTCGGCGGGCCAGCCACCGGGCCGCGGCCCGCTGCACCGCGGGATCCCATCCGTCGAAGACGTCCAGCAGGTCCCGATGATCCTGCGCCACACCCAGCACGTTCCCGCGCAGCTGCCGCAGCCGATCCGACGGCGGCCGGTCGCCCCACGCCCAAGCGTCGTACCAGTCTTCCTGGCCGTCTTCGCCCCAGCCGTCCTGACCGTCGTCGTCGCCGTTCTCGCCGGTGTCGCGGGTGTGCTCGGCCGCCGGTGGTGTTTCCCGGGCGACACCGTGCCAGTACGCGGCGATGGCGCTGGTCTGCCGCACGATCGTCTCCGCCGCTTCCTCGTCGGGCCACAGCTGCAGCAGATACCGGTCCACGGTCGGTTCCTCGGACATGACGGTGTCAGCGTCCCGGGCGGCGTCCATCCCGGCGGCGCAGTACCGCGCGCGCAGCAGGCCGGTGTCGGGTAGCCGGACGTCGAACGAGTCGTCAAACGATCGGACGCACATGTCCACCGACGGCGGGGTGAACGGCACGTCGACGATCTCCTCCCAGTCGGCGCCGGGTTCCGATGCCGTGGCGTGCCACTCGATCCGTAGCGGCACCCGGCCGGTGTGCAACCCGGTGATCATCGACAGGACGCCGGGGGTCGCAGCGCCAGCGAGCCCGTTCTGCTGACCCGCCCACGTGTTACTCAGGTCCGGGTACTCGTCACCCGAGGTCAGGAGCATGAACCCGTAGTGCACCGGCACGTCAGCGTCGAACAACACGATCATGACCTGATCGTGCCGGAGCGTGCCCGGCCGCGTACAGGCATCATCTGTACCGGCCTCCGCCCTGAGCCCTGGCCCGCGGTTCCGAACCTGCCGATTGCAGCCGTTCCATGGGCGACAGCCAGTCCCAACGCCGGCCGTCACCACCTTCGGAAAGCTCTACCAGTTGCTCGTCGACCACGGGACGTGACGCAGCGTAACGTGCGGATCGCAGCAGAACAGTACGCGTCCTGTTCACTTGAGTTCGCGATTCTGGCTGGGCCGGCGGCATGGCCACCTCCCCGCCGAGGCGGAGTCAGCCCCTCTATTGCCGTTATTGCTGCTAGCAGAAACGCGAATATCCTTGTCAGCGGACAGTTGAGTCCCGGCTCGCGGACACCGGAACTGGTGTCCGCCAGCTCAGAGATTCAAGGACCACCCACAAAGAGGTCATGCTGACCGTTGACACGCTCGGGCCTAGCCGTAGCTTTGGCGTTCCCGGGCCCGACCGCAACCGAGACACAATGGGCCTGCTAAAACTAGGCTCCTGCCGAGTGGGGGCCGCGGAAGGAGACCGACTGTGGACGGTGCCAAGGCCGACGGGTCGGAGAATCCAGGGCCTGCCACGAACCGCCGCATCGCGCGCACCGTGTTCTTCAGCCTCCTAGCGGTGGTGGTGGCGCCGTTCTTCGTCGTCTTGAAGCCCTGGCAAAGGATAGGAACACCGGCCACGGTCGCCGTCGCCCTCCTCGCCGTCGCCGCCGTCGGCTGGTTCTGCCTGGCTCTGCTGCGGCACGCGAACGCCAGGCCGGACTGGTACCAGGCCCGGATCTGGACGACCCTGCCCCACCCGCCGCTCGAACGGACGGTCACCACCGTCGTGTGCACCGACCTGGTGGCTCCCGGACACTTCCGAGACTTCGTCGAGCGGCTCCGACACGCGCTCGGGGACGGCACCGACGTGGTGTTCGATGTTGAGCCAGTGAGCAGGCAGAACACGGTTCACGTGCACACCCCGCTACCCGACGGGCTGGCCGTCCGCTCCGCGGCAGTGGACGCGCTGAGATCGATCGGGGTCACCCGCATCGAGCAACGCCCCGAACCCTTCTCCGCGGAGCAGCCAGGCCCGACATGAGCCTCCGGCAGCACGGCTGCTGCGGGCGGCGAGCCGTCACAAGCTTCCACCCGACCTTCGTTCTAATTGATCTTAACGGCCCAACCCTGGAAAACGCCGTTCCACCCCCCGCTGACCTGGGCGGACTCGTCCATCACTCGGACCGCGGATACCGATTGGGTGATCTGCTCCGAGCGCACTCACGAGGCACCTCGTGACGGCTGCCCTCGAAAAGGGCCGGCGCGCCGAAAGGATCGACGGCACGGCTCGACAAACAGGAACCGGTGACGTTCGGGGTCACCGAAGGCTTGGCCGTCTACCTCAACGGCACCGATCTGCCAGACGAGGTATACGCGACCAGCGACATCAACGACCTGATCACCGCACTCCTCGACGCCCTCGGCGCGCACGGCCGCATGCAGTCCTACTGGCAAGGCCCTCGAGAGACCGCCCTGTACCTCTACGGGCCATCCGCCGCCCGCATGGCCGACCTCATCGCCGACCTGCTGTCCCAATTCCCGCTCGCGCAACGCTGCCGGGTCGTCCCACTCCCACTGAGCCTGACCACCAACATCTGACAGGCTCGGCAGTGAGCGACTTACGGCATGAGTGTGCTGGCCGACGCCGTCTACGGCGTCGGCCAAGTGCCTCGACGGGATTTGAACCCGCGTCTCCGCGTCCCCGAAGGGCGCGCGGGATCCTAGGCCTCTAGACGACGAGACACGGGGAATGTACAGCATTGACGCGGCCCTCAGCTTGCCTGTTTCCGGGGGCGGGGCAAGCGCCCGTCCGCGTTCCCGCCTCGTCGGCTGAGCTGCGCGGATCGTGGCACGAGTGGACGTTCGCGCGGTCGGCCGATTCAGTTTGGCGTCGGCGCCTGTATCTCGCTGGCGAGCTCGGTCCATGTTGCGATCGCTGTGGCCCATCCGGGCATATGCGCGTCCGGGCCGCGGCTGGGCGTGCCGCCGGTGAACAGGTAGCGGTGTTCCACGGTGTCGAGGTAGGCCAGGACGTCGAGGCGGTCGTCGACGAAGTGGGTAATGCCGAGGCGGTGGCAGACTGGCGCCTTGTCGCGGCGTTCCCGGACGAAGTGCAGGTTGGTCTCGGCTATGCCGGTCCGTTCGAAGAACCGGTGGTGGGCCAGCCAGGCTCGGGTGTTGGCGGCCACCTTCGGGCCGGCCTTGGAGACCAGGTGGACCCGGCCGGCGAACGGCTCAGCGGTGAGCGCGGCAAGGCATGCGAAGACGCCGGCCGTCGCGGGTGTCTCCAGCGGACGGCTGCCGAAGAAGGAGGTGTCCGCGCCGTCGCCGGTCAGGGCCACGACCACTCCGCCGACATCGACGCCCAGTGTCGGCGGACGTGTCCGCCCCGGACCCCGGTAGATGGCACGTTGTTCGCGGGGTCGTCGCTGTCCGACCCGCTGTCTGGCCACCCGATGCGCCTCCTTGCCCTTGTTCTGGAACCGAACCTATCGGCCGGGGCAAGCGGTTAACAGTTCTTCGATGCAAACTCCGCTACACACAGTGATCGCCCACACTGCGGCTACTTATTTACTGGTCGTACGACCGCAGCCCGGCCAGCACCGCGCAAGCCGATGCCGCCGCGGTCCTCGAAGCTGGACCCGTTCAAACCGGTCATCGACGACATCCTTCGGGCGGACCTGGACGCGCCCCGCAAGCAGCGGCACACCGTCAAGCGAATCTACGACCGGCTGATCGACGAACACGACATGCACGACGTCTCCTACCAGGTCGTTCGCGCCTACGTCGCCGACCGCAAGCCCAAGATCTGCGTCGAGGCCGGCCGCGGGCCGGTCAACGTGTTCTTTCCGCAGACCCACCGCCCAGGCGAGGAAGCGGAGGTCGACTTCGGCGAGGTCACGATGAATGACAGCTCCGGGAAGTCGACCCGGCTGGCGTCACGGTTCACTGCCACGGGCCTGCCGCCCAGGTCTGCCGGCCGATGATCCAGCCGTCCGGTGTAACGCCCAAGGCAGGATGCCGCCAGCATCGGGGAAGAACTGGGCCGTGGCCCGAAAGCGGTGTTGAAGCGATCGATGGATCCGGCGGAGTCGCCGCTCGCGGTCGGCACGAAACAGACCTTCGGCCGGTCCCGATCGATGGCGACGAGCAGACGATCGTCGATCAAGGTGTCCGGGTCGTCCGAGAACCCGCCACCCAGCAGCGCTATGAGTCGCGTAGCCATGGCTGCTCCTCCTTAGCTGTTGTCTCGCGGTCTGGTGGCCGGTAGTCAGCTTGCTGGAGCGAGCGCCGAATTCCGTAACACCGGGCGGCCGCGGCACGAGTCGTCGCATCGCGGGCACCAGCAGTGCCACCGCGAGTACCGTGACCAGCAGCGCCACGCTTGCGCCTCGCAGCGTCGCGGACAGGCCGAAGGCGATGGCCGCGCTGCCGGCCAGCAGATAACCGAACGGCCGCAGGCACGACGAGCCGAGCCGGTCGAATGAGGCGACCCGGCCGAGGCGATCGCTCGGCACCGCCCGCTGCAGCGCGGTCTCCCAGAACGTGTCGGCGGCCGCGAAGCCGACCAACGTTACGCCGAAGCTCCTGCCATCCGACTACAGTGCTTTCCCGGCCTCGTCTACAAGCTGCACCGGGACCAAGGTTTCGCCGGCCTGCGCGGCTGCGTCGAGGCGGAGGCCGCCACTTACGGCGAAGAAGTGTGAATTTTGGTGGAGAACCTTGATCTCGCCGTCGCTCTCGGTCGGCGTCGTCCGCAGTACCCGACGAGGGTCGAGCAGACAAGTCGGTGCCGCTGCCCATTCGATGATGCGAGTAACGATGTCGACCGGGGTGGCGCTGGTCGTGTCGCAGATCAGGTCGTAGTTCTGCAGCCGGGTCTTGTCGACCCCATAACGGGTGAGGAAGCGCTGCCGCTCGCTCTCGCTGCGCGCCGCCAGCTGCGTGCACGCATCCTCGAGGTTGGTGTACCGCTCGACTGGGCCGCCGGCGCGGCCCAGCACCCGCCGGGCCGCGACCACCGGGTCGGTAACTAGGTGGACCTTGTATGCGCCGCGGAAGAAGTGCCAGGCCAGGCGGCTGTCGACGACCAGGGGTTCACCCGAGGCGGCGATATCGTACTGGAGCTGATCGATGTAGTGGTCGATTTTGTCGTCGAGTTCGGCGTGCAAATTGAATTGGAGGGCGGTCATGCCGTGCTCGGCCGCCATCTGCCGGTAGAGGTCGCCGATACTGACCCGGCGCACGCCCAGCCGTTCGGCCAGCGCGACTGACACCGTTGTCTTGCCACTGCCGAGGTCGCCGTTGAGGACGACCGTCCGTGGAGCGGTCATCGATCAACTGTACGTGGTCAGCATCGTCGCCGAACCCCTCGACCGATCGCGCCGGCACTTCACATCAGAAGGACGTGCGCCAGGAAACCAGCATCGCGATGTCGATATGGCCGTGCGCATTCTCATCGGCATCTTCGCGTGCATCGGCGACCTTCCCCTCCCGTTGAATGTTGACGCGTGCCGGGCGGCCGCTCGGCAGGTGATGGGATAGGCCGTGCGAGGCTGCTGTCGGCGGGCCCCGGCGGACGGCAGGCCTTGGGGTGTTCAAGCGTCGGAGGCCATGTAGACGGCGAGGATGCAGTGGGGAGACCACCCAGTCCTCCCGCGGGTTCCACACCCGCACCGGCCCCAGACTGGTCCGCCAGTCCCCCGGCACCGCCTCACGATCGGTGTACCACGGGTTCGCCAGGATCGCCGCGACCGTGCGCAGCGTCCATACCGCACCGTCACGGTGCGGATTCCTTACCCGGTCGTAGGCGGCCGGTGACAGGGTCCGCCGTTCGTTCAACACCCGCACGATCCCCGCCGTAACTCATCCCCTCCAGTCGGCGAGCGAAGATCCACCGCACGGTCGGGGCCGTCACCGGGTCCACTTCCAGGCGATGCTGACGGCGGGCCCCAACTCGCATGGACCTTGTTGGGGTGCGGGCCGGCGTCGACGAGTTGGTAGCCGTACGGTGGACGCCCGCCGAGATGACGGCCCTGCTCGCGAACCTGGGCTGCCATCGCCGAGCGCACCCGGAACCGGCATGGCCGCCGCCGAGACCGCGCCCGGCTGGGTCGCCGAGCTCAACGGCGAGCACATCCCCGAGACCATCGAGTACGGCATCAACAGCCTGCTGTTCCGCGCCGCCGAGCCATTCCACCCGCAGCGGCTGTGGGACTTCCTCGACACGGCGGTCACCCAAGCCTGCAACGGCCCATTCGGCGACGACCGCGAGCCGCGCTGACACATATCCCGTTCAATCTCCGCCCCAGCCCGGTGTTGCCCCAACCAGCCGCAGCGTCACCAGCGGCGACTACGGCGAGCGCTGGCTGAGCGAGCAAGGTGCGGCAGATGCGGGCCCGAACGCGCATTCTCTGCAAGCAGATCCGTCCACTCGATCTTGGTTGCGCGATGCCGGGGACGGAGAGCGCACGTCTCCGCGTGGCGGACCACGTCGTACTGCGGCTCGACCGCGCAACGGCGGAAGACCTCACCTTGCACGAGGCCGGCGAAACCCTCTACCGGGCGGGCGACCCCGCCCCGGCGCCCGCTACGCGCGTGGCAGCGACCAGGGCCAAAATACCCGCGCCGAGGATGGGTATTCCGATCGACAGGATGCCGAGAAGGCCGAGTGCCATCATCATCACGCCCGACACTGCCAGCACCGGTCGGCGCCCGGGCGCTGCGCGCGCTACACCATAGATCGAAAGAAGTGCTGCGATGGCAAGTCCGGCGAGGAACCAGGCCGCTACCTGACCGCCCTGCTGACGTATCAGTCCAACATAGAAAACGATCATGATCAGGGCGATCGCGCTCGCAGTCGCTGCCAGAAGATCCCAACCGTTCCGCCATCCGGAAGTCATTATTCATCGTTACAGATCTCGTGGGCGCTCACCACACCAATAACCAGAGAACGTCCTCAATTCGGCAGATGATCGGATCACGTAGGGATGGCGCTCGACGAGGCCGGGGCTTGGATCTCTCCAAGCCCCGGCCTCGTCGAGCGGTGATTCGGTCGTCATGCCGGTCCTGGTGGGCGACAAGATGGTGCCACCAGGCCGCATCATCTGCACGACGCCCTCGCTGCTCTTGAACTGCGCCTGACCGAGGAGGAGATCGCCGAGCTGGAGGCCACGTACCTGCCGCAGGACAACTACTGGTGGTGATCCGCCGGCTTTCGCGATAGCCATCCGGCCGCCTGCGGGATCGCGGCGGTCACGGTGACGGTGGCGGTGGTGGCGGCCCACCAGGCGAGCACGATGGTGTAGGCGATCGTCAGGTAGTGGTGGGTGGTGACGTCGGTGACCAGGACGTATCCGGTGGCGAGGATGATCCCGGTGATGATGCGCAGCAGGGTGCTGCGGGTGGCGATCAGGGCGGTGGCGACACCGAGCATGGCCGCGCCGACGGCCTGGACGAGGCCGGGCATGGCCAGGTCGGCGGGGAACGTGAGGGTGTCGGCGGCGCGTTGCAGGTAGACGCCGGCGGCGCCGACCGCGATCGCGGTGACCGGCGGGCGGGCGCGGCGCAGCCATGTGGTGAGCGCTGTCTGCGGGAGGCGGGGCGCGGCAAGCGCGATCACGGCGGCGCAGATGCTGATGGGTACGGCCGCGGTCAAGGCCGTACGCAGGAAGGTTTCGTCGGTGAAGCCGACCCCGACGCCCGCGCCGAGTCCCCAGAGTCCGGCGATGGCGAGGCCGAGCGCGGCCGCGCCGAAATAGCCGCGGCGCAGCAGGGCGCCGGTGGTGCTGTCGTCGCCCGCCTGGGCGGTGTGGATCCAGGTGGTGGGCGCGAGCTGGGCGGCGGCCCAGGCGGTGAGCGCGGCGAGAGCGGCTGCCAATCCCAGATTCTCGACAGGCAGGCGTACGGCGGTGATGCTGCTGCCGCGGGTCCAGGTGTCGGCGGTGGTGATCGTCTGGAGCAGCAGCCCGACCGAGCAGGCGGCCAGGACGGTGACGCCGGTGAGGGCGCGGGCGGTGATGCGGGTGCGGTGAGGGCGTCGTCGATGGTGTCGGCGGCCGGGTCGCGTACCGCTGTGGTGGCTATCTGCTGAAAGGCGTCGGTCGCGTCGAGGACGGTGAGGTGCGGGATGCTCGCGTCGGCGGTGGCGTGCAGGACGAAGCGGTGGTCGCCGCCTGCGGCTGCGGCCGCGGCCGCGGCGGTGGTGACGATGTGCGGTTGCGGCAGGCCGGCGTGGGTGGCGGCGTCGATCAGACGGGTACGGGCGCGGTGCCCCCACGGCTGGCCGGTGACGACGGTGAGGGCGGTGACCGGGGTGCCGGTGTGGGTGGCGGCGGCGTTGGCGGCGTAGGCGAGAACCGTGGCGACCTCTTCCGTGCTGCCGGTGGCCGAAGCGTGCAGGCGGCTCATCGGGTCGGGGTGGTAGTCGTCCGGGTCGGCCAGGCCCGCGGCGAGGGCGGGCGCTCCGGTGGTGCGGGTGCCGGTGGCCGGATCCTGGTGGACGCCGCTGGGAAAGCGGGTATGGCCGGCTATGACGACGGGCTGGACGTAGCCGCCGGTGGTGTGGACGGCGCCGGCCGACCAGGCGGCGATGTCGACGACCAGGTGCAGATTCCCCGCTGGCATGCCGGGCAGTGTCGCAAAGCAACGATCATCGTGCGGTCCCGGTAGCCGATGTTTCACGCATGGTGAGAGATCCGCGCCAATTCGATGGAGATTGATGCGTTGTGGGCGGTAGACACGCGGGCGATGAGCGACGACATGCATCGCCGTACCGCTGAACTCGCCCGGCAGCCCTCCGTCTGGGTCGCCGCACCGCCGCCACCGGGGCGGCCGCCGGCGGGGCGCAGGGCGTTCGCGGCCGGGCGGGCACTGCTGGGCAGTCTCGTCCTGCTGGTGGTACCGCCTGCCGTGTTGTGGCTGGTGTTCGGCAATCCGGTGGACCGGATTCCGTCCGGTGCGACGGTGAGCGGTTTCCTCGCCGGGGACGACGGCGACCGTACGCGAATCCTGCTCTTCGTTGTTGTGGCGGTGTTGTGGCTGGTCTGGGCGGTGATGGCGGTGCTGCTGGCCGGCAGCCTGCTCACCGTGATCGCCGGGTGGCGGATGCCGCGGTGGCGGTTGCCGGCGCCGGTGCACCGGATGTTGTTCGGGCTGGCCGGCACGGCGGTCGTCGCGGTCGGCGCCACCGGCATCCCGTCGGCAGCGGCTGAGTCGCCGGAGGTGCCGGTGGCGTCGGGTACGACCGCGTTGCAGCAGGGCACGGTGACCGTCCTGGTCGGCGACGAGCACTACGAGTATCAGGTCAAGCGTGGGGACACGCTGTCGAAGATCGCGCGGCGATGGCTGGGGGACGCCGATCGGTGGCCGGAGATCTGCCGGCTCAACCGGCATGAGCATGTGGCCGCGGGGGCGCGGCTCACCGACTGCGATCTGATCATTCCCGGTTGGCGGCTGCGGTTGCCGGAGGATGCGCGGCCGCCCGGCGCGAGCAAGCCGCGTACTCCGCCGGCTGCTACTCCCCCATCAGCGCCCGGCACCGCGACACCGGTTCCGTCGGCCCCGGCCACCGCGACTCCCCCGCCGCCACAGGCCACCAGCGCTCCCTCCTCATCGCAGGCCACCAGCGCCCCTTCGTCACCGTCGGCTGCCGCCGCTCCCCCGGCCCGGGAGGCGCCGCCGGTCGATGCCGAGCCCGTGGCTCCGGCGGCTGATCAGGACGGCATCCGCCTGCCGAGCGGCAGCATCGTCCCCTGGTCGCTGGCCGCGGCGATCAGCGCCGCCGCCACCCTGGCCTGGCGGCAACGCCGTCGCCGCTTCCGCCCGACCGCCGACACCGCTCACGTACTTCCGGCGCAACCGCTGCCCGAACCGGTGACGGCGATCCACCGGCACACGCTGCGCCACCCCGCCGAGCCGCTCACCGCCCGCTGGCCCTACGGCGGCCTCGGCGTCAACGGACCCGGCGCGGCCGACGCCGTACGCGGCCTGATCATCACCGCGCTCACCGACGGCTCCCCCGACGAACCCGGCCACCGCACCCACGTCATCATCGACCGGACCACCTGCGACGACCTGCTCGGCCCCGGCGTGACCGGCTGGGACCGGCTGCGGGTCACCGCCGACGTCACCGCATCGCTGGACCTACTCGACGCCCACCTGTTGCAGCGGCGCCGCCTGCTCAACGACCACGGCATCGACACCATCGACGACCTCCACGCTCAGGCCCCGGCCGAGGAGGCCCTCCCGCCGCTACTGCTGATCGGCCGGGCCGCCGACGCTGCGACCGCCCGGGCCGCCGTCGTCCTCGGCCTCGCCGCCGGGCTCGACGCCACCGCCGTCCTGATCGGCTCCTGGCCGCCGGGAATCACCTGCACCATCACCACGGACGGGCGCACCAGCACACCGGGCGACCAGCCGGCCCAGGTCCCGGCGACCGTTGCCGTCCTCGCCCAGGACGACGCGATCACCATCCTGGACACCGTCCGCGAATCGCACACCAGCACTCCCCCGCCGGCGACGCAGCCGGTGGTCCAGCAGACGGTGAGCCCGCCCACCGCGGCGAACCCGGTGCGGCTGTGCGTCCTCGGCCAGCCGCGCATCGAGGACATGAACCTGCCCGGCCGCAACGTGCGCGGCAAAGCCTTCGAACTGGCGGTCTTCCTCGCCTGCCACCCGCACGGCGCCGACACCGACACCATCGCCGAAAACCTACTTCCCGACGTACGCCGAAAGCAGGCCTACCAGCAGGTCCACACCAACGCGTCGAACCTGCGTCACGGGCTCGGCCGGGCGGGCGGCCCGAACCCTGGCGGCTACCTGCTCAAACGAGGCACCGCCGCCCGCTACCGGCTGGATCCCGACACCGTCGCGGTGGACCTGTGGCAGTTGCGTGACCTGCTCGGCCGGGCCCGCATCGCGTCCGGGCCGGCGCGCGCCGATCTGCTGCGCGCGGCGTGTGACCTCTACACCGCTCCGCTGGCCGATGGCTGCGACTACGACTGGATCACCGCGCACCGCGAGAACGCCCACCGCTTCGGCCTCGAAGCCCACCTGCTGCTCGCCGAGGACCTGCTGCCCACCGACCCCCGTTCGGCGAGCGACCTGCTCGACAAGGCGATCGGTTTGGACCGGTACAACGAGGAGCTGTACCGGGCGGCGATGCGCGCCCGTCACGCCCTCGGCGACACCGGCGGCGTCAAGCAGCTGCTGCGGGCGGTGACCCGGGCACTGGCCGATCTCGACGCCGAACCCGAGGACGCCACCACCGACCTGGCCGCCCGCCTGGGCTCCCGGTAGGAGCCCGACGATCGGTGCTCGCCTTCGACCTCCCCGCAGGGGCAACCAAGATCATCTCTATGATGCGGGCATGGAAGACGCGGGGCAGCTCACCTTTCAAACCCGATCGGAGCCGAAGCTGGTGAAGGCGCTGCTTCGGCATACCATGTTTCCGATCGTCGCATGGGTCGTGGCCGTCCCACTGGTCGCCGCCGTGCTGCTGTACCGGGCCGGCAATCCGGGCGGCTGGGCGCTACCCCTGCTCGTCAGCAGCGTTTTCACGCTGCCGTACGTGCTGTTCGCGGTGCCAAGGCTGGTCGTGAAGCGGGAAGCCCACAAGATCGGAGGGCCGGTCGCCTTCCGGATCGACGCCGTGGGTGTGCACACCGTCCACGGCTTCTCGACGGACACGCTGCCCTGGTCGGCGATCAAGACGGTGCGCCGGACGCGCGGTCAGGTCCTGCTCTTGCACAAAGGGTTCGCCGGTGCCAAGCGGCGGATGTCCAGCATCCCGACCGCTGATCTGACCCCGGCCGAACAGGCCCGGCTGCTGGCGGTCCTGCGTTCGCGCGGCGAGGCGCTCACGAACGTACCCGCCATCTGACACCCGGGCGCGCTCAGCGTTCGCGGACCCGCTGGGCGATCGCGTCGGCCAGCTCGGTCGTCGTCCCGGTGCCGCCCAGGTCGGGGGTCAGCGGCGCTTGCCCGGGTCCGTACGCCAGGACGTCCTCGATCGCGCCGAGCAGGTGGCCGGCCGCCTCGGGGTGGCCGAGGTGTTCCAGCATCATCGAGCCGCACCAGATCTGGCCGACGGGGTTGGCGATGCCCTTGCCGGCGATGTCCGGCGCGGAGCCGTGCACCGGCTCGAACAGGCTCGGGTGATCGCGCTCGGGGTTGATGTTCGCGCTCGGTGCGATGCCGAGCGTGCCGGTGCAGGCGGGGCCGAGATCGGAGAGGATGTCGCCGAACAGGTTGCTGGCGACGACCACGTCGAACCATTCGGGATGCAGGACGAACTGGGCGGTCAGGGCGTCGATGTGGAATTTGTCGAGCGTCTCTGAGATCTTTAGTTTTGTTCAGTCCGGGGTGCTGGCCGGGCGCGTGGTGTCACGGGTGTGGCGGTCACGTGCCGGTGGAATCCTCGGCTGACGGCCCGGCCGTGATCGTGGCCGGGTGGGTTGTTTGATCTCGTGGTCGGCCTCTGGCCCGGGAACGGGGTAACACGAGAACGTGACCGGAGGGCGGGGCTGTCGAGCCGGCCGACCGCGCTCAGTCCTCGACCGCCGGTCGGCCATGCCCTGGGTCATGGTCTGGCTCGCGCCGCGCCGCCGCATCATGGCTTCGAGGTCGGCGCCCGGGATCCGCCGGTAGGTGACGGTGCGGCCGAGCGGGCGACCGGCACCCTCGTCGCTGTCAGGGACTCATCGTCGGATTCGAGGGTCACTGCCGAGAGCGGGCAGCTCAGACACGCCAGTACGGTTCCGTCCGGCTCTGTCTGGGTTACGTCTCCGCCGGTCAGGTGGACGGTGCAGGAGCCACATGTCGATTTCCGAAGTCGTCTGCATGGATGTCCGTACTCCTCTGCACGTGTGGTGGGGCGGCGGGATCCCAGCGGCACAGGGCGAAATCCCGCATGCGTAACGCTCCGTGAGCCTTCTTCGCCGAACCCGAACCGGCAACGGACCCCGTCACCGCGACCCCGCGGGCACCGTGATCGGTTGACGCCGCATCATCTGGACGGCCTATATCGTCGGAGCCAGTGCCCGATCACCCGGCTTCTTCATTACCTTGACCTGCAAATATTCGCCGAGACGTAACCCTGAGCAATGAGTCCATCACGATGGGATCACCACGGCCGGGGACCTCCCTCAAAGTCGGCACCGGGAGGGACCTTAGGCCTGCAAACTCCGTGGCAAGGGCCCATTGGGCGCCCAACGAAAACTACATAGCGTTACATCAGCGCCGGACGCGATGAGGTGGTTGGCCCAAGGACGTCCCTGGGGACACCGAACCGCCTGATAGAAGGAGCCGAAATGAACAAGAAACTCGCCGCAGCCCTGGCTACCACGGCCGCGGCAGCGTCGATGGCCCTGACAACCGCATCCCCGAGCGCCGCGGCCGGTGCCGCCGACACCAACCCGAACCTCGTCCAGGGCGGCGACTTCGAGTGGGACGGCCCTCTCCCTGAGGGCACCAGCACCGAACTCCGCTACGTCAGCGATGACGTGCAGGGCGGCTGGGGCCGGGACAGCATCAACGACGACACCATGTACGGGGAGGGCCGTTACACCCTCGGCATGAACCCGAAGCAAACCCACGAGCTGTGGGCGGACATCAACTTCGACAGCCGCAAGATGATCGTCAATGGGTTCAGCACCGAGGACAAGAAGGGCGCTCTCGTCTGGGGACAGACCGTCACCCTCACCAAGCCCGTCGAGACCTACAAGCTGATCGCCGGACAGAACACCCAGGTCGGCACCATCGAGGTCAGCCCCTCCTCGGCCACCCAGATCAAGGTCACGTACCGCCTCAGCTCCGAAGCCATCGCCCAGGGGTACACGCTCACCCAGATCCACCTGGACACCGCGAACGCCGTGGCCGACATCCCGCAGTCCACGGGCGGTCCCACCCCCGGCCGGTTCGAGGTCAACAAGGCCTTCACCCCCGGCACGACCGCTGCGCAGGAGTACATCGTGGACGCGGGATCGGTGATCGCGGCGCACGCCGTAGTGACAAAGACGAACCCTGACACGCAGGTGGTGACGACCGACACCGCGTGGGCCGGAGCTAACAAGTTCAGCGGCAAGAACTGGGCGCTGTACGCCACCTACGCCTTCGAAGTCCCCACCTACGAGTTCAGCATGAACGCGATGAACGTCTATGACCAGACCGGCGTCGGAGGCGATCTGACAGTGGTCATCAACGGCAAGCCGGTCGCGACCCAGGTGAAACTGGACGGCAACGCCGGAGAAGTGGTCGAGGTCAAGGACATCGTGGAGTACGCCCCTACGGTCAAGATCGAGATCCGCAACGGGTCCACGCTCCACACCGGCAACGACTTCGCGATCGACGACATCACCCTGAGGATGCTCGGCGCCTGACGCGCGGGGTAATACGCCGAGCTCGACCCTCCACAACAACCGCAGACCGGGAGCCATCAGGCTCCCGGTCTGCGGCGCTTCTGGTATTCGGGCTCCAGGTACACGGAATACCTGCCCCCTTCCGCCGGGTGTGGTGGTGTCGAGGTTCTCGTGCAGTGAGGGAACCCGACGTCGCGGCGCAGCTCGCCAACGGTGGTGATCAGGTCGGCCAGGGACCGCGAGAGCCGGTCGAGGCGGAGTCGAGCGCCGCCACGCCCGGACCCCTGTCAGGAACCTTCGGACCCCTGTCAGGACCCTTAATGATCTTCCGAACCGGTCATGCCCGTCTTGCTGCGCCCAACAGCGACGCTTCTACTCCAGATCCCCCACGTCGGACACCTTCACGGCTTTGCCGGGGCCCTGGGGGGGTAAGGCCCCACCACCCGGCGAAGCGGTCTTGGCCTACCTGCGACAACGGCAACTGGACTAACGTTCTCCGCCCTCCGCCGCCTCCAGGGTTGCCGGCCCGCGCGGGCTTTCGTGGCCCGCGGATAGATCAGGTCACGGATATACGTCGACCGCGGCCTGCCGCGCGTATCCACCCGGCGCCAACTGGAGCATCGCCTCCACCGTCACATGGTGCAGGTCGGCCTCGGGGATCGCCGACAACGTCGGCTCGGCAGGGTCGAAATCGATGCTGTTGGAGGTGGGACACAGTGGAAACGATTGTGCCCGATCGATAACCGTGTTGGCGGCGTCGTAGGCCGTAATCTTGACCTTGCCGCAGAATCCTGATGCGTCTCGCATAGCGACCACGGCCTCCAACTTCGGCGTGTAGGTGTTGGACGCGAAGTCGGGCTGCCACAGGAACCGGGCGGGCCCGGTTGGCTCGAAGTTGTTCGGCAGCGGCGGGTAGATCAACGCGACATCGATGCGATCGGTGTCGATCAGGACCAAGTCCGTCTGCCCGGCGGCCTGGGCGGATCCGGCCGTGCCCGTCACGGCTACCAGGACCCCGCTGACCAGCAGCACGGCGGCGGTGCATGTGCGTGCCGGAGTGAATCGAGCCGGGATGTGAAAGTACTTGGTAAACAACGTGGTGCTCCTGTCGTGAGATCCGGCGCGCCATCCACATGTGCGGTCGGCGCCTTACCGCCTCGGCATTGGGCCGTGCATGAGTTCAGGTTGCGCGGCCGGTGTTGAACAGACCTGCAGCGTTTGTTGAATTGCCTGGACAGCGGGCTGTCATCGGCTACGGACGTGTGATCGGATCGAGGACAGATCGACGGTCACGGTTGAGGCGGCATCGACACTGATAGCTGGCTGGAGCAGGGGGCGGAGGTCGAATGGCGATAGAGTTCCGCCTGTTGGGCGACATCGAAGCAGCCATCGACGACGACGTCATCGACCTCGGCCATGCTCGGCAGCGATGTGTCCTGGCGGCGCTGCTGGTCGACGCTAACCATGCGGTACCGGCTGAGCGGATCGCGGCGCGGGTGTGGGGGAATGTCCGCCGCAGCGCGCGTCCGCAGCGCTGCGCAGCTACCTGTCGCGGCTGCGACGTGCCCTGGCCTCGACCACCGAGGCCGGCATCGTACGGCGTCCCGGTGGTTACGTCCTGACCGTCGATCCGGCGACGGTGGACCTGCACCGGTTCGACTCCCTGCTGGCCCGGGCACGCACCGCCGAGGACGACGACACCGCTGTCGACCTGTACGAACTGGCGCTCAGCCTGTGGCGGGGAGACCCGTTCGGCGTCCTGGACACTCCGTGGGCAAACACCGTTCGCGACGGGTTGCGTGGCCGATGGCGGGCAGCCGTCCTGGATCGCAACGAGGCAGGACTCCGCGCTGGGCAACACGGGCGTTTGCTGCCCGAGTTGATGGCTTTCGCCGATGTCCACCCCTTGGACGAGCGGCTCGGCGCCCAGGTGATGCTGGCTCAGTACCGCAGCGGCCGGCAGGCCGACGCGCTGGGGACCTACCAGCGGATGCGGTTGCGGCTGGCCGACACCCTCGGTGCCGATCCGGGCCCGGCACTGCGGCAACTGCACCAGCGGATCCTGACCGCGGACGTGGCGCTGGACCTTTCTGTGACGACCGCCGCCAGCCAGCCATCCAAACAACCGCCGCCGGTGCCGCGTCAACTCCCGGCGGCACCGCGTCGATTCGCCGGCAGAACCGCCGTACTCGCCGAACTCAACGCCGCGCTGGACACCTCCCACGAGTCGGCCCCCGTGGTGATCGGCGGCGCCGGCGGTATCGGAAAGACGTGGCTGGCGATGCGCTGGGCCCACGACCATGTCGCCCGCTTTCCCGATGGGCAGCTCTACGTGAACCTGCGGGGCTTCGACCCGGCCAACAAGCCCGTGACGTCTGCGACAGCGGTCCGGATGTTCCTCGACGCCCTCGGAGTCGATTCGTCGGCCGTCCCGTCCGATCCTGACGCCCAAGCCGCACTGTACCGAAGCCTGATCGCGAACAGGCGAATGCTGATCATCATCGACCACGCCCGGGACAGCGCCCAGGTCGCTCCGTTACTCCCCGGTACCCCGCATTGCACGGTGCTGGTCACCAGCCGCCGCCAACTACCAGGCCTGCTCTGCGAGTACGGTGCCCTGCCGATGACGCTGGACGTTCTCACCGACGGTGAGGCCCGCGAACTGCTCACCGCCGAGCTCGGCACGGACCGGATCGCAGCGGAGCCCGCGGCGGTGGCCGCCATTCTGCACTGGTGTACGGGTCTGCCGCTGGCACTGAGCATTGTGGCCGCACGCGCCGCGTCATGCCCGGGGTTGCCGTTGGCTGTCCTGGCCACCGAGATGCGCAGCGCCGCCACCCGGCTCGACGCGTTGGACGGCGGTGAGCTGGCAGTCAACCTGCGGGCCGTACTGGCAAGCTCCTACCAAGCCCTGCCACCCGACGCGGCCCGGGTATTCGCGCTGCTCGGCCTTTCCCCTGGGCCGGATCTTAGCCTGCCCGCCGCCGCCAGCTTGGCGGCCCTGCCCACCGCCCGGGTCAGCAGCCTGCTACGCCAGCTCATCGCCGGTCACCTGGTGCAGGAACCGACAGCCGGCCGTTACCGCATGCACGACCTGGTTCGGCTGTTCGCGGCCGAACAGGTGCCTCCCGGCCCTGACAATGAACGGCGGGCAGGGTCACGCCGGATACTCGATCACTACCTGCACACCGCTCATACCGCCGCGCTGCTGCTGCTGCACCCCCACCGGGACCCGATCACACCGGCCGGACCCGCTGACGGAGTGACGCCCGAGGACCTGGTCGACCTCCGGCAGGCCATGCACTGGTTCACCACCGAACACGGGATACTCCTCGCGGCCGTTGACTACGCCGCCAACGCCGGGTTCGACACCCACACCTGGCAGCTCGCCCGGATCCTGTGGGTCTTTCTCGACCGTTGCGGGCACTGGCGCGACATGGCCGCTACCCAGCGGACCGCACTGGACGCGGCGTTGCGCCTGGGCGATAGGACCGCACAAGGCAACGCCCATCGCGGCCTCGCGCACGCCAACACCCGGCTGAGCCGCGACGAGGAGGCCACCATTCATGCCCGACGGGCGCTGGAGGTGTTCGTCGAGCTCGACGACCAGGCCGGGCAGGCTCGTGTTCACCTCAACCTCGGCCTGTTGTCACATCGGCGAGGCCGCCATCGCGAGGCGCTCAGCCACGCCGAGCACTCCCTGCGCCTCTACCGGAGCACCGGGCGTCGAGTCGGGCAGGCCTACGCACTGAATGACATCGGCTGCTACCACATCCACCTCGGCGACCATGAACAAGGCCTGCGTCACTGTCGACAGGCGCTGGCACTCTCCCAGGACCTGGACGATCCGCGGGGGCAGGCGCCCGTTTGGGACAGCCTCGGCCTCGCTCACCACCGCCGGGGCGACCATCATCAGGCCCTGGGCTGCTACCAGCACGCTCTGCGCCTGTTCCAACACCTCGGCGACCGTCACGGAGAAGCTGACGTCCTCAGTCGCATCGGGGACACACATCACGCCGCCGCCCAACCCGAACCGGCCAGCACCGCATGGCAGCACGCTCTGACCATCCTGGATGAGCTCCACCATCCCGACGCCGACATCATCCGAATCAAACTCGCAGGTGCGGATCGACGTCCTGCCACTGACGTCGTCGTCTGACCGGTTGGTTTTGTCCGGTCTGGGCGATGACGCGTCCGATCGGGTACGCGGGCGTGCAGGTCGGCGTCGGTGCGCAGGCGGTCGTACAGGGCTCGTTCCAGTGTCGCGACGGGAGGCGGCAGCGGCACGTCGGACGCCAGGTTCGTCCGGTCGATGCCGGCCGTGTACGTAGAGCTCGAACTCGCCTTTACCGACCTGTTCGTCTTCGTCGTAGTCCCGGTAGGCGGCCAGGGTGCGGACGACGCGGCGGCCTGGACGAACGCCCGTAGCTCCGGCGCCGGCGGGCTCGGCACGACGATGCCTGCCCGTTCGGCAGGCCGGCCAGCGTTGTGCCGGTGAATGCGGCTTCAATCCGGTCGAGGTCGTCTTCCACGACCGGAGCATCTCCGGTCATCAATGCGACGTGTCCGGTGGCGTGGCCTGCGCGGCCTGCTCACCGCGGGCTTGCCGTAGTTCCTGGTCGGCAGCGTCGCCGCCACCGCCATGGGCCTCACGATGGTCGTGTGCTCGGTCTCGGCGCTGGCCGTTCTGCCCGTGTGCGCTGCCCGCCTGTCGGCGCTCACCGCATTCTGTCGCCTGGGAGGGTGTCGAGGTGCCGTCGGCCGACCGCCGTCTTCAACCACGTCGCAAGGCTCGTCAGGTCCGCGCCGAGCTGCCCCGCGAGCGGATCCTGACCGCGGCTGCTCACGTTTTCACCGAGTACGGGTACGCCGCCGGCACCACCAACCGCATCGCCGAGCAGGCCCGTATCTCGATCGGCTCGCTGTACCAGTACTTCCCGAACAAGGACGCGATCCTCGCCCAGCTGCTGATCCGCCACATCGACCGCGGCACGTGGGCCGAAGCGGACCGGCTGGACCTCTCCCCGGGCGCCCTCCGGGAAACGGTCCAAGCCCTGGTCCGCGACGCGATCGACCGGCACGGCCGGATCCGGACCGCCCAGATCCGCGACCTGCTCTCCCGGCACCCGGACGTCCGCGTCGGCGACGTCGGTACGGCCGCCGACCTGATCCTGTTCACCATCGAGATGAACACGCACAAACTGATGGCCGCTCCCAGCGCGGTGCCGGTCGACACCTTCGCCACCGAACTGGTCGACATGGTCACCCGCTACCTGCGCGGCGACTGTAATCGACGGATACCCGGGTCGGGTCGGGGCACTTATCGGGCCGGCGGCCCCGCTGGCCTGGCAGCAGGCCCGCATCAGCGTCCGAGCTTGGTGATCTTGCGTGAAACTCAGCGGCCGGAACTCCGAGGAACCCGCTCCTAACGAACATGTTCGTTGCGAACTAGTTCCTTTGAGTGTATGTTTCTGACGAACGCGTTCGTTGACGTCGGTGATCCTGACCAACAGGCTCCGCGCCCGCCGTACCCGGCGGCCATCGATGGCCAGCGCCATCCACGAAAGGTGCACCACCATGACAACCGCAATCACCAATGCACGGGTCTTCGATGGGACCGAAGTGCTCGATGCCACGACCGTGCTCTTGAACGGCGGCCGGATCGCCGCGGTGGGCGGGCAGCCACCGGCAGACGCGGCGATCGTCGACGCGAAAGGCGCGACACTGCTCCCCGGCCTGATCGACGCGCACGTGCACACCAATTCCGCGAACCTGGCCCTCGCCTTGCAGTTCGGAGTGACGACCGAGCTGGAGATGCAGGGCACCAACACCCGGCACAACCGGGCCCACATCACCGAGAACGACACGGTCGCCGACGTGCGCTCGTCCGGCTTCGGGATCACCCCGCCCGGCGGACACCCCAGCGAGCTGTTCCCCAACGACTTCCGGCCCGGGCCGCCACCCGGCGCGACCCCACCTCCGGGGGCCGTCCCGCCGGTGATGCCGTTCTCCACCACGCCGGAACAGGCAGTGGCGTTCATCCCGCGACTGGTCGAGACCGGCTCGGACTACATCAAGTTCATGGTCGACGACGGCAGCGTCGAGGGCCACCCCGGCCTGCCCATGCTGGACCAGGCGACACTCGACGCGGGCGTGGCGGCGGCCAAACGGCACGGCATGCTCACCGTGGCTCACGCGCTGACCATCGACGCCACCCGGATGGCGATCGAGGCCGGGATCGACGGCCTGGCGCACCTGTTCATGGACCGGCCCCACACCGACGAGATCATCGCCCTGGTCGCCGGCTCCGGTGCGTTTGTCGTGCCGTGTGTGGTCCTCAACGCCTCGATGATGGGCATCACCGGCGGCGAGCTCGCCGCCGACTCCCGCGTGGCCTCCCGGCTGCCCGACGACTGGATGACGACCCTGCGCTCCAGCTTCGGCCACTACCCGCAGGGCAGCCTCATCGACGTACTCGCCTCCGTGAAGGCCCTGCACGCCGCCGGGGTCGACATCCTGGTGGGCACCGACGCGTCGGTGGCCCTGCCGTTCCTGGGCGGTCTGGCACACGGCGCCAGCGTCCACCACGAGCTGCAGTACCTCGTGCGGGCCGGTCTGACGCCCGTCCAGGCCCTGCGCGCGGCCACCAGCACCCCGGCCCGCCGGTTCGACCTCGACGACCGCGGCCGCATCGCGCCCGGACTGCGCGCCGACCTGCTGCTCGTCGACGGCGACCCCACCACCACCATCAGCGACACCCTCAACACCCGCGCTGTCTGGCGTCGCGGCACCCGGGTGTCCCTCAACCCCATCACCAGCGATTGCTGACCCCGCCCACAGGAGGACCAAGAATGCTGGTGCCGGCGAACGCGTTCGCTACGATCGCGTTATGAGCCCTCGTCGAGTTCCGGTCAGCCGGCGTGACCGCCCGGCCAAACCGCCGCTGAGCCGCGCAGGCGCCGTCACCGTGGCACTGCAGATCATGAACGAAGAAGGCTTGGAGCGGGTGACGATGCGCCGACTGGCCACCGAACTCGACACCGGCCCGGCCTCGCTCTACGTCTACGTACAGAACATGGCCGAACTGCACGGCGCCATCCTCGACGAACTGCTCGCCGGCCTACGCCTGCCCGATCCGGGCCAGGCTGGCGAAAACTGGCGTGCAGAGCTGATCGGGCTGCTCACCGACTACACGCGGCTGCTGCTCGCCCAGCCGAGCCTGGCACGGTCCATCCTGGCGCTGCGCCCGTCAGGCCCGCACTACGTGCACCTGGTCGACACGCTCCTCGGGCTTCTGCACGCCGGCGGCGTGCCGGTGGCACAGGCGGCATGGGGAGTCGACCTGCTCCTGCAGCACGGCACGGCTACCGCCGCCGAGCAAGCCATACGCAACGCGACGAACGAGGCGCAGCAGGAGCACGACGCATTCGTCGAGGCGCTGAACGAAGCAGCCGACGACGACTGCCCGAACATTGCCCGCGCCCGTAACGAGCTGTTCTCCGGCACCGGAATCCAGCGCCTGTCCTGGATGTTCGACGCGCTGATCGCCGGCATCTCCACCGTCGCGGTGACCGCGCCGGAGCCGTCAGCAACGAACAGGCCGTCGTAGAGACGCCTACCAGATAAGCCGATCGAACAGCACAGCACTTGCTGGCCCGGGGCTGTTGCGCGCTGCGTCCCAGCTGCTGGATCACCGCGATCCGGCATACCTATCGCTGATGGACCGACGGGGCACGGCCAAGCTGAAGGTTCACGTTCGCTCGGGCGTCATCGTGAGCTCGGCGGGCGGCATGCGCGCAGTGTCGTGGGCGATTCTGCGGCAGAGGGCGCAGGCGGGTCGGCCGTCGCGGCGGCGGCCGGCGGTGAGGCCGTGGTGGCATCGCGGCGACCGGTCGGGGACGGTCGGCGTCGTCGCGCGCGTAACGGTGACGGCCGTACGGGGAGCGAGTGGTGGTTGGTCGGTGGGGGTTGTGTCTAGGTCTTGGTAGGTGGCCAGGTCCTGAGGACCGTGCGCCGGAGTCCTTGAGGACCGTGCGTCGCGGGTTTCGGTGGTCCTTGAGGACCGTGCGGGCGGCGGGGCGGTGTCGGTTGCCGCACCGTCCTGGGGACCGTGTATCGGGGTGCGAGGGTGGGTGGTCCGGCCGCGGTGGCGGTCGCTGAGCTGCCGGGTGTGGTGGGTGTGCTGGGTGGGTGTCCACACATCAAGGTCGTCGCGGTCGAGCAGGTCGGTGGGCAGGGTGAGCCGGTATTCGTCGGCGCGTCCCCGGCCCGCCCCGGCGGCTTCGAGGTGGATGAGGCCGAGGCGGCGGAGTAGGGCGATGACGTCGCGGGCGGTGCGGTATTCGATTTCGAGGTCGACGGCGAGGCGGGCGATGCCGGGGCGGATGCGGGTGCCGTCGCTGTCGGCGTAGTTGGCGAGGCGGTAGGCGACAAGTTTGATGCGGGCGGCGCTGTAGGTTTTGCCGAAGGCTTTGACTGTGCCGAAGCGGATGCGGGCCAGGATGTCGGTCCATTCGCGGACGGTGACCGGGATCTGTTCCACGGGTGGTCTCCTCAGAAGCACGAAAAGGGCAACGGGGAGCAGCAATCGAGTGCTGCTCCCCGTGCCGGTGGTGAGGGTCAGTCGTGCAGGACGCGCCGGATGTCGGCGGGTTCGGCGCCGGCGCGGATGAGCTGGTGCAGGGTGGCGGCGAGTTGGTTGCCGGGGTCGGCGGTGCGGGCGCGGGTGGCGGCGATGTCGGCGAGCGCGCCGCGGCCGGCCTGGATGGCGGCAAAGGCGAGCAGCAGTGCGGGGCCGCTGGCGGTGTGGATGTCGGCGCGGCGGGTCAGGGCGGTCCACGTTTGGATGTGGGTGTCGTCGCCGTGCACCCGGCGGGCGGCGATCGCGCGGGGCTGTTCGACGGAGAGCAGGTGCAGCAGCAGAGCAGCCCGGTCGTCGGGGAACCCGCGGTCGGCGTTGGTGGCGAGGGCTTCGCCGATGAGCGTGTGCAGCAGGGTGTCGAGCTCGCTGCGGGCGATGTCCGGCTGCTGGCGGCGGATGAGGGTGTTGAGGTGGGTGACGGCGTGGGTGAGCGCGGCGGTCATGGCGTCGCGTTCGGCTCCGCCGATCGGGTCGAGGTGAGCGGCGAGCGCGGCCCGGTCAGGTAGTGCGGTCAGACCGTGGTAGGTGGCGTGCGCGGCGGCGGCAGTGGTATGCGGGTCGTAGGGGATGCCGTTGGCCGGGTGCCCGTGATGCGGGCAGCCGATGTGGTAGAGCCGGCCGTCGTGGATGTGGATGACGTCGATGACGGTGATCCCGATGCCGGTGAGGGCATGTTCGAGGTCGTCGACGGTGGCGGTGACCGGTCCGGGGGCGCCGTAGCCGACCAGCAGCGTGGTGGCGATGTGTTTGTCGGCGAGGATGCGGGTCAGGTGGTCGGCGGGTTCGCCGAGGCGCAGCGCGGCGATGAAGACGACCTGCTGGTCGCGCATCGCGAGGACGGCGACGGCGTCGTTCGGGTGGTAGCCGAACAGGTAGGGCACGATCGCGGCGGCGTCGGCGGGTTCGGTCAGGCGCAGGGTGACGGGTTCGGGCATCGTGGTTCTCCGTTTCCGGGCGGGGCCGGACACGGGCAGCCCGGCTGGCGCCGGGCGTGCCTGTGCCCGGCGCGGGCTGGGTGGATTGGTTACTGCTGGCCGAGGATGCGTACGGTGGTGCTGGGTTTGATGGGTGCGCCGTCGGGTCCCTTGAGGAACGGGTCGATGTCGACTGGGCGGCGCAGGGTGCGGCCGGGTCCGTAGGGCTGTTGGCGGGTGTGGGCGCTGACCCAGTAGCGGTGGTCGGGTGTCGCGCGTGCTGCGCCCGTACCGGTGCTGGTTGTGGTGGTGCGACGGCCTGGCGCTTTGATGCGCAGCGTGCGGATCTGCGGGGGTTTGCGGCCGGCCCGGCTGTAGGCGCGGCTGATCGGTGGGTCGGCGGTGGTGGTTTCGGCCTGGGTGAGTTGCTGGGCGATGATCAGCCAGGTGGTGGCGAGGATGGCGAGGGGGTCGCCGCTGTCGAGGGTGTCGCCGATGGTGATGTCGGCGGTGTGGGCGGGGATGAGCCAGCCGATCTGATGCCGTAGTTCGGCCAGTGCTGGGGCGGGCAGGTCGGGGGTGAGGCTGCGGTAGGCGGTGAGCTGCCAGCCGCCGGGTCGGGGTGTCCAGGAGGCGGCGGCCAACTGGTGGCGGCCGACGGGATGTGGCCAGGTGAGCAGGCCGCTGCCGGCGGGCACGATCCGGTCGGTGACAGCGACGGCGGGCAGTTGCTCGCCGGCGGTGGCGGCCAGGGTGGTGAATTCGGGGTCGATCCAGTACAGCCTGGCCTGCTCAAGGCTGTCGGCCAGGTTCAGGCGTGACGGGAACCGGTCCAGAAGGTGCGGGCCGCGCAGCAGGTGGGTGAGGCGGTCGCGGATCTTCGGCAGGGTGCCGGCTTTGAGGTGGGCCGGTGGCCAGATGCCGGTGGTGAGCAGGGTTCGGCCGGGAGCGCGAGTGCCGACGATGGCGCGGTGGATGGCGGCGAGGATCCGGGTTCGCGGATCGGTGGCGGGCCAGCCCATGACGGTGGCGCAGCGGCGGGTGAGGGTGTCCGGGTCGTCGCGTTCGATGAGGGTGGCGCAGTTCCAGCAGGTGTGCCAGCGGGTGGCGTAGATCTGGCTGGCAGCGATGGAGTGGGCTTCGATCTGGTCGGTGTGGTAGGCCCAGATCGGCTGGCCGATGCTGCACAGGTGGCAGCGCCGGTAGACGTCGGCGAGCTGGTCGGCGGGCACCGGTTGTGGGGTGTGGCCGGTAGAGGTGACCGGGTGTTCGCCGCCGGGGTTGAGGGCGTAGCCGCAGACCCGGCACGCCAGGTCGTCGCCGATCATGCGGTGGGGTGCTGGTCGCGGCGGCGCGGGCCGTGCCGTTCGGCGTTGCGGGGCATCCGCATCCGCGGTTCGTAGGTGACACAGGTGCCGCGCCGGTGTTTGGCGTGGTGCAGGGCGATGTCGGCGCGGTGCAGCATGTCGGCGAAGGTGATCAGGTCGGTGCCGTCGTTGACGGTGATGCCGGCGCTGGCCTGCAACCGGACGGTGATCTCGCCGTCGTCGGTGTACAAGGTGGCCGGATCGGTGAGGTGATCGAGGGCCTCCGTGACAGCCGTGATCTCGGCGGCAGGCAGGACGAGCAGGAATTCGTCGCCGGACAGTCGGGCGGCGAATCCGTACGCCTCCTGGGCGATCGTGGAGAGCCGGTCGGCGGCGGTGCGGATCACCGTGTCGCCGACGTGGTGGCCGTAGGTGTCGTTGAAGGTTTTGAACCGGTCGAGGTCAACCAGGGCCAGCACGGTGGGGTGCCGGTCGATTTCGGCGCGCTGCACGTAGAACTGTTCCGCGCAGCTCCGGTTGGGCAGACCGGTCAGCGAATCGTGGTTACCGGCGTGCTGGGCGGCCCGCAGTAGCGCGCGGGTGGCGGTGATGTTGTCGGTGAGCCGGCGGATCCTCGGCCGGCTGGTGAGCCGGCCGAGCAGAATGCCGAGCGCGACCGCTGTCAGCAGTCTCATCAGGGTTTCCTTTCTCGGGAAACGGCGACGGCCCGCCGGAGAACCAGCGGGCCGTCGGGTGAAGGGGAAGTCAGTGGGTGTGGTCGAAGATCCGGTCGCGGCGGGCGGCCGGCAGCGCGGCCAGCCGGTCGGCCAGGGCCGCCTCGGCTTCGGTCAGTGGCGGTGTGTAGGCGTCCAGGTAGTCCTGCCGGGCCGGTTCACGGTCGGCTTCGATGGGGTGGTCGCGCAGCCGCTGCATCGCGACGACCGGATCGCGGGTCAGGCGGGTGCCGCCGATCCGGTAGCCGCTGGGCAGATTCGCGGCGTCCAGAGCGGCGATCAGGCAGGATTCAGCCGTCATGTAGTGGGCGAACACCTCATTGCGGTGTACCTGCTGCTCGCGGGCCCGCAGCGCGGCCCGGCCGGCGAGCCAGCGTTGCTGAGCGTCGTGGGTTTTCCTGGCGAGGGCGAGCAGGACGGCGCGCAGCGGGTCCATGTCAGACCGCCCGGACCAGGTCGAAGGCGCGCTTCTTGAGGCCGTGAGTGGTGCCGTCGGTGAGGACTTTCACGGCGCGGGCGTCGTCGTCGGCGGTGGGCTGGAAGTGGTCGAGCCATTCGACGATCGCCTGGTAGCCGGCCCAGGCGGTACCGCGGATGTTCTCCTGGGTCGGGGCCTGTTCGAACAGCATGCGCAGATCCCGGTCGCGGGCCATCGTGCGCAGGAACGCCTGCTCGGAGGCGTCGTCGTCGAGCGGCCACAGCCGGCCGGCGACCGCCTGCAGCTGCCATTCCAGTTGTTGTTCGATCATGTGCTCGGCTTCGGCCTGGAACCGGTCGAGGTAGACCGGCACCAGGTTGAGCGCCTGCCGGATGTCGGTGAGTTTCGCGGTCACGTCACCGGTGTGGCGCAGCGCGTACTCCCCCACGTTGTCGCCGAACGCGGCCGCCTGCGTGTTCGCACACACGATCCGCACCGGGGTGACCAGGATGCGAATCTGGCGGGATCCGTCGTGGGTGGTGCACATCGCCAGGTACAGGTCCAGGTCGTCGACGCCGGCGACCCGCATGGTCTGCGGCAGCCGCATGGTGACGAACACTTCCCGGCCACCGCGCAGACTGCCCGCGGTCTCGAAGTGGGCGCCGGTCTCGTCGACGATGAACTCGAGCAGGCCCGCGGCCTGCTCGTTCTGCACCACCTGGTAGCTGCGGCCGACCACGCCGAGAACCTCCCGGGCCCCGGTCTTCGGATGCCGGCGGGTGGTCGCCCACTTTCCCGCCACCGGGACCGCCGTGCCGACCGTCTGCAACGGCTCCTTCCGCACCTCCCAGCCACCCAGGTAGGCGGCCTGCATCACCTCGGCCGCGGTCAGGCAGCCGGTGGTGACCGTGCCGAGCCGATGCCAGGCATCCTGGCGGGCGGACACGAACGCGGCCGTACCGTCAGTGAACTGTTCGATCAGATGCGCCATCGTGGTACTCCCCTGGTCAGTGGTGGATGGACAGGTAGGCGTCGCGGAACAGCCGGCACGCCTCGGCGAGACGGGTAGCGGCGTCCGTCAACGGCTGGTGGCTGCCGGGCAGCTGGCCGGTGACGTGCGCCAGGTCGGTGACCGCCTGATCGAGGGCATGCAGCAGCCGGGCGGTCTCGGCGGGCGTGTTGACCGCGACCCGGCCATGCTCGACGGCGGCGGCCAGATAGCCGGACACGTGCAGCAGCACCTCGATCGCGGTGCCGGTGTGCGCCGGATCGACCGGCGCGTCCGGGCCGAACATTCGGTCGAGGGTCTCGGTGAGCCGATGCGTCTCCTGCAGACGCGGCAGCCCCACCCAAAGCTGAATCATGGAGTTCCTTCCTGTGCTTGAGGCACGACGACGAGGGCGACCACGAAAGTGGCCACCCTCGGATGGACGTGGTGTTCGCCGCCGGTCATCCGGCTACCGACCCCCACAAAGGGGGGTGGGTAGGCGCCGGATCACGGCAGCGGGCGGGCAAAGTACAGAAATTTCGGTACGGCGACGCTAACCGGCGCACCTGTCAGCGCCCCGACAGAACCTGACAACCCCAGGTCAACCGCTACGGAACACCAGCACGTCGGCGTGGTGTCGTGCGGTGAACGCCTTGATGCGCCGAACCAATCGCAGCCCGCACGGTGCTGCTGCGTCGGCCAGCATGCGGCTCGCGACAAAGTCGGCACCGGCCAGGATGACGACCGCCCGGCCGAACGGGACGAGCTTCGCGGCACAGCCGGCGAAGAACCCGCCAGCCTGGAATCCGGGTCGCGGCAGGCAGAGCACGATCAGCGCCGTCCGGTGCGAGCCGACAGCAAAATCAGCGAGCGTACGGGGTACGCGCGCCCGCCCGCACTCGCGCGCCGCCTCCGCCAGCACATCATCCCTGGTGAGGTCCAGCATGGGGGCGCCGTCGCGTGCGTACTCGACGACGATCCGTCGCGCCAGCTCCAGCGGCAGCGCCTGTCCCGGCTCGGCGGCGGGCAGCCGCCACACCGTGATCGGCACGGGGATCTCCGGTTGAGATTCGGTCATGGTCACGAGCCCCGCGTCGGGCACGGCGTACTGACATGTCCCAGACGCCCCGTGTCAGCCGTCCCGAACGGCGGCGTGACCTGACACGACCTGTCCGGACCTGACAGCACCCTCTGGTGTCAGGCGGTGGTGCGCGAATGGGCCTCCCACCACTGCCGCAACTCATCGGGAGTCGCTGATGCCTCGTACCGTTCTGGCCGTCGCCGAAGACGCGTTCCGGCTACTCACCTGCGAACCATCGCCCCTGACGTTCGACGGCCGACCCGTCACCGCACTACCCGACCGCGACATTCCGGTAGGCGAACTGCGGGACCTGCTACGCCGGCGCACCACCGACACGGTCCTGACCGACGCGGTCTGGCGACAGCTCGCCGCCCACGCCCGCGAGTTGGGCCCCGCCTGGGTGGTCGCCGCGGTCGGTATCGCCCTGCCCGGACTGACCAGGATGGCGGCCCGCCTGTCAGCCGGTCGCCGCCGGTTCGCCGACGACATCGACTCCGAACTGGTGGCCGGCTTCCTGCACGCCCTGCGTACCGACGACCTGGAGCAGCCGCGCGTGTGGCTGCGCTGGTGCTGGGCTGCGTGGCGGGCCGGCCTCAAGGCCGGTCAGGCCGATGACCTGCTGGAACTGCCCGCCGAGATGCCGGTCGGTTCCCGGACACCGCATCGCCCGTACGGGCATCCGGACCTGATCCTCGGCCGCGCCGTCATCGCCGGTGTCCTCACGCCCGCCCAGGCCGAACTGATCGCCTCGACGCGTCTGGACAACGTGCTGGTCGAGCAGATCGCGGCCGCCTCTGGTCAGCCGGGCGCGACCGTCCGCATGCGCCGCAAACGCGCCGAACGCAAGCTGGTGGCGGCGCTGGAGCGCGGTGACCTGGCCGTTCCTCGCTTGTCGCCCGCGCCGGCATGATTCCGGCGACACGCCCCACCGTCAAATAAAAACGATGATTGTCAATGCAAACTGCGACGGCCGGACAACTCCTGTTGTTCGGCCGCGACGACGGCCGTTTCGGACTCGCGGTGACCGACAACGGACGTTGTCGACCGACTCTCAGGACGACAACGTCCGTTGTCGACGATCATAGGGAGGCAACATGTCGACGGTCAGCGCCGCGAAACGCGCTGACGAGCAGCGTGCCGGCCGTAGCGACGCCACCGGCGGCGAGCTGAACGGTGCCGACCGCGACAAGCTGGTGTTCTGGCGGTCAAGGGCAGGCAGGGCTACGACGATAAGCAGGCTGCCACGCCGGCGAGACAGACCCGGGAGGCCGACGACGAGTACCTGGCCGAACTGGATCCGGCGATCCGGGCCGAGCATCCGGCTACGGGTCGCCGCGGATCACCGCCGAGCTGCGCCGCGGGGGGCTGCGGGGGCTGCGGGTCAACCGCAAACGCGTCAAGCGGACGATGCGTGAACGCGGGATCGCCGGGATAACCCGCCGTCGACGGCGGTCACTGACCAGGCAGGATGAAAAGGCCGCGTCGGCGCTGGACCTGATCCGCCACGATTTCACCACGATCGCAGCAGGCCGCAAGCTGGTCGGGGACATCACCTCCCTGCACACCGCTGAGGGCTGACTGCACCTGGCGGCCACAATCGACCAGTTCAACCGGGAGGTCGTCGGGCATGCCATGGCGACGCACATGCATGCTGAGTTGGTCTGCGATGCCGTCGATCTGGCTCACCGCCGGGGTCTGGTCCGCCCGGGCGCGATCTTCCACTCCGACCCCCGGCAGTACACCTCGAAGGACTCCGCGCCACGCTGACCAGGCTCGACATGCGGCCGCCAATGGGCCGGTACCGGGTCCTGTTTCGACAACGCTGGCGCTGAATTGTTCTTCGCCAGCCTCAAGGCCGAGATCGGCACCCGCGTCTTCGCCACCCGTGCCGAGGCCCGCCGGAAGGTGTTCGCCTGCATCAACTACTACAACAACCAATGATTGCATTCCACCACGAACTATCAGACACCACGCGAAGCGCGTGTCTGTTATCGTCCACCCATCGCCCTCGCGGCATGAAACTCCGGTGTCCGGTCCCGGGGTGGAACCTCAGAGGGGCGCGGTATGCCGCTACTGCTCCCCGCGCACGCGGGGGTGATCCGTTGCCCGTCGCGGTCTTGTCGGTGCGGGCCTCCTACTCCCCGCGCACGCGGGGGTGATCCATCATCATCTGTCACGGCTGCCGTACCGTGGAGTTGCTCCCCGCGCACGCGGGGGTGATCCCCTGGCCGTCCTCGCCGCGATCCAGCACGTTCACTGCTCCCCGCGTACGCGGGGGTCATCCTTATGGGCCTGATGGAAACAATTTTCGTTCTCATCTGCTCCCCCGCGCACGCGGGGTGAACCGCACTCCCCCAGTCAGCTCCCGCTTGATCAGGAACTGCTCCCCGCACGCGGGGCGCGGACGGGTGATCCCCCCGGCAACGGTCGTTGTCGCGATGCGGGCCGTCCTGCTCCCCGCGTGCGCGGGGAGCAGGAGGTCCAGGATGGCCTGCTCACCTCCAAACAGGGATCACCCCCGCGTGTGCGCGGGGAGCAGGGCCCGTTGAGCAGGCCGCGCCCCGAGCCAGAGGGATCATCCCCGCGTGCGCGGGGAGCAGGCTGGCTACCGCCGCGGGCGCGGGATCCGCCACCGGATCATCCCCGCGTGCTCGGGGAGCAGGGCTCGCAGCGGGTCTCCGTCAGCGCGAAGAAGGGATCATCCCCGCGTGCGCGGGGAGCAGACCGGCGGCCGAGCCGGTCCCAGCGGCGCACGGGGATCATCCCCGCGTGCGCGGGGAGCAGCTGGTTTCCAACACCTCCGGCGACTCGCTCGACGGATCATCCCCGCGTGCGCGGGGAGCAGATGACCCGGACCTGCCGGGCCGAGTGTTCCGCAGGATCATCCCCGCGTGCGCGGGGAGCAGGGTGAGCACCCGGTCGGCGTCGCGAACCTCGTGGGATCATCCCCGCGTGCGCGGGGAGCAGCTGCAGCTGCTGGGCCGCACCACCGACCAGTACGGATCATCCCCGCGTGCGCGGGGAGCAGCACGTCGGCAACCCGGTACGGGCCGGTCAGGTGGGCTCATCCCCGCGTGCGCGGGGAGCAGTGATGGGTTGGGTCATGTGCTGGTCACTCCGTAGGCTCATCCCCGCGTGCGCGGGGAGCAGGGCCGAGCGTGTGGTGGGCGTGCTCCATGATCCGGCTCATCCCCGCGTGCGCGGGGAGCAGCCCGGCCGGGGGTCGGTGATCAGCTTCGCGACCGGCTCATCCCCGCGTGCGCGGGGAGCAGATCCGTTCAAGAAACGGCCCCGTGGTTGGACGTGGCTCATCCCCGCGTGCGCGGGGAGCAGATTTTGTTCGGGTCTTTGACCGACGGATTCAGCGGCTCATCCCCGCGTGCGCGGGGAGCAGTCGACCGGCCAGCCCAGTGACTGCGGAGAGTGAGGCTCATCCCCGCGTGCGCGGGGAGCAGCTGAAGACCATTCCCGGGAAGATCGCCGACCACGGCTCATCCCCGCGTGCGCGGGGAGCAGTCGGCACCGCGGTCCCGGGCCGGCGAGACGCCGGGCTCATCCCCGCGTGCGCGGGGAGCAGGCTCGCCGGATCGCCTGCATGGACTGGTTTGTGGGCTCATCCCCGCGTGCGCGGGGAGCAGAATGGTGATGTTCCCGGCGACGACCAGGTTCCCGGCTCATCCCCGCGTGCGCGGGGAGCAGGCGGCCTTGGCGTTCGCCCGCTGCATACCCGCCGGCTCATCCCCGCGTGCGCGGGGAGCAGAGCCAGTCCGAGCGCGGCAGCCTCATCGGTCAGGGCTCATCCCCGCGTGCGCGGGGAGCAGACGATTGACAGGCGCACGCTGGCGGTCGGCTCGGGCTCATCCCCGCGTGCGCGGGGAGCAGCAGTTGGAGTCCGTGCAGTGCTCGCTGATGTTGGGCTCATCCCCGCGTGCGCGGGGAGCAGACTAATTCACCTGCAGCGTTGAAGATCAGGGTCCTAGATTTTGTTCACTTGCCTTTGCTGGGGTACAGCCTACGCTGGGCGGCCGGGACCTCCGAGCCAGCGGCGTTTCGCGGCGTGACGTTGGTCGATTAGAACAAGCTCTGGCACGAAGTCTAGAACCCGAGCGCCAGGTACGTACAAAGTGCACAAATCGTGATCGTGTTGGGTGGTGCTGCGAGTTTCGCCATGCCCCAGCTTCACCACTGCTCGTCCAGTTCAGCGAGATGACGGCGAAGTTCGCGGGCATCGCGTCGTGGCAGGGCCTGGCTGACCATGTGCAGCAGGCGGCGTAGCTCCATCGGATCGGGGCAGCAGGCAAGGACCCCGCAGCCGGATGCCGGGTCAAACAGCCGGTGATAGGGGTCGCGCAGGAAGCGTGTCCAGGCGTCGAGGGCATCACGGGCGGCGCCGGGCCAGAGCCGGGTGCGTTCGAGGTGCGCGATCACGGCGCGGCCACGTGGGCTGAGATCGGGGAGGCCCGAAAGGGGTTGCTCAAGGCGGCGGTGTGTGGCGGCGCGCACTTGCGCCGGTGGTCTACGCGCCATAGCCCTTTCTGGTGATCGTCATGGCGACATGGTCGCATGTAATGACGGGGATAAACCAGGACGCCTTAACACCGACCTGGTGGCGCTGGTCATCATCCCGCTCGAACACGACGATGAGGGATGCATACGGCTGCCCGGGTAGCGGGCCATGAGCGGAGCGTGCTGGACGAATGCGGCACGAAGACCGGCCATCGGCGCGCGATCCGGTTCTCGTTCGCCGTTGTCATCTCGCCCGATGTTCCTCGAACGCGTTGTCAGACCGGTCGAACTTCGGCGAGCCGCTTGACCGAGTAATCGTCCTTCCAGCAGACGGCGGCCTCCCAGGCGGCCTCGGCTTGCGCGGCGATGTCGTAGGCGTCGTCGTCGAGGCCGGCGGCGTTACCGGGCAGCACGAGATCGAGGTCGGGTACGTCGACGTGCGTCTCGTCCCAGTCGATCAGCCCGACGTGATCCGCGGTCATGCGAATGTTGCCGGGGTTGGGGTCGCCGTGCACGACACAGGTCTCACGTCCGGCGAGCCGTGCCCACACCGCCCGGCACCGGGCAACACCTTCCGGGGGCATCGCGCCGAGGTCGATCTTCGTCCCGGTCTCGGCGTGCAGGAGATCGGTCGACGATCGCCAGCCCGGGCGCTGCGGCCAGCCGCGCGTCAACCGGTGCAACTCGCGGAGCACGCCGGCCACGCGACGCCAGTCGGCGGCCGTCTCGGGCGGTCCGCCCTCCAGATAGGGCATCACCACCAGACCGTCGACGAACAGCCGTCCGTCCGCGGTCGGGATCGGCACCGGCACGGTCAAACCTTCACGATCGAGGTGTTGAAGGAGCGCCATCTCCCAGGCGAGATCGGCGTCGCTCCTGCCGCCGAGACGACCGACCGCGAGATGTCCGCCGACGCGCACGCTCCACACGTCGTTGGCGACTCCCCCAGCGAGCGGCTCGACGCGAACGGCGTCTTCACCCCACTGCCCGAGCGCCTCCCATCCCATTCGTCAGACCTTACGGGTTCCGAACATCAAGGACATCCAGAGCGTCGGCCACGGGGGGTCACCGAAGGACGTCACCGACCGTGGAATTCAGCAGCGACAGGGGTGGTCAGCCCGGATTCGTATGTCGTTCAACGACGACCCGCATGCGCTGCCGCCGCCGTCACCTTTGTGCGGCATCATCGGTGGCGCGCTTCCGGCGTCACAGCCAGATCAGCGGGTTCGGCGTTCGGCATGGCCGGGAGGCCGGCGGTGACCAGGAATGCCTGCAGGGTCGCCGCCAACGCGTCGATCCGGTCCTCTTCGACGAAGGCGTAACCGTGCCCGGCCAGCGTGTCGGCGACACGTTCGGCCATGGCGTGCGCGTTCTGCTCCATCGATGCTCTCTCCTTCGGGTACGGGTGACCGCCCGGCGTACGGATCGCGGGCGGTATGCGGCGGTCCGCCGCCTGACGGGCCGGAACGGGAATCCAGCGCAGGAATCGTTCGACCAGTTCGGCGACCGGCTCGCGTTCCAGCGGACCCAGGGCGGCGTGCTCGAGTTCGCGCCACATCCAGGCGTAAAGCTGCGGCAGGTCGCGGCTCATCGTCGCGACCAGGTGTTCACGGGCCGGATCACACGGCCAAGACCTTTCACAACCAAGGCAGAGGTACGAGCACCGGTCCGGCTGATGGCGGGCACCGTCTACCTCGGTGGTGGTTCTCGAGTCCATGGTGACCCCCTGTGCCGGGAGGGAACGTCGAGTATGGATCGGCTGGCGACCAGCTCGGTACGGCAAGAGTGGCACCGGCAGCGTCGGCCGTCAATCTTATGCCGTAACTTCTTGCTGCCCGTTCGGGTGAATCGTCATAGGTTCTACGTACGAACCGTATTGCCAGCGGCATAGGAAGTGGGAGGATGACGTCGATCGATTTCCACGGTGGAGGAGGAGCCTGCCATGGCACGACCGATCGGCCCGACCATCCCCCGGTGGCAGCTGGGTGAACAGCTCAGCCAGCTCCGCTCCGCCGCTGGCAAGTCTCAGCAGGACGCCGCGAACCGGCTCGGCTGCTCGGTCAGCAAGATCCAGAAGATCGAGGCGGGTGAGGTCGGGACCAAGCCCGTCGAACTGGAGGCGCTGCTCGCCCTCTACGGAACTCCCGACCCACTGCGCGACCAACTGATGGAGCTGCGCACGCTCGGCGCCCAGCGCGGCTGGTGGTCCAAGTACGGCGCAGTGCCCGCTCCGTTCGCCACGTTCCTGGGCTTGGAGAGCGCCGCCACGAAGATCCGAATCTTCGAACCGCTCATGGTCCACGGCCTGCTGCAGACCGCCGACTACGCTCGCGCCCTCGCCGAGAGTGTCAATCCTCCGTCGACGACCGCGGAGGTGGACCGCCAGGTACAGATTCGGCTGGAACGTCAGGAGCGAGTCTTCGGCGAGGATCATCCAGAACTCTGGGTCGTGCTTGACGAGGCTGTACTACGCCGCCATATGGGTGGCCCGGAGATCATGGCGAAGCAACTCGATCATCTGTTGAGGCTTCCGAAGTGGGTGACCATCCAAGTCGTTCCGTTCACGGGTGGCGGATATCCGGGAGCCTTGGGTGCGCTGACCGTCTTCGAGTTCCAAGACGACCTACACACGCCCGTCGTCTATATGGAATCCCAGGCCGGGAATCTGTACCTCGAACGAGAGGATGACCTCGCAAGGAGTAATCTGGCGATGAACCACATCACCGCGGCAGCTCTCAGCAAGCAGCAATCACGCGAACTGATCACCGCGGCGGCCCGCCAGCTCGCGCCACAGTAGGAGCCACCGATGGACAAGTACCAGGTCAACCTGGCCGACGCGCGATGGCGGAAGTCCAGCAAGTCCGCCAACAACGGCGGGTGCGTCGAGTTTGCTCAGGTCGACGGCTACGTGGCCATCCGCGACTCACGGAACCCGGACCGGGAACCACTGATCTTCGACGCCAACGAGTGGGACTGCTTCCTCGACGGCGTCACCAAGGGCGAGTTCCCCGTGCCGGGAATCTGATCCTCGCCACTCCCCCCACCACGCCGGATCAGCGCTGGTCAGACATCGAACGGCGCACGGGCCCGCGAGCGGTGGAGCGGTCGTCAGCGGTGACAGGCAGAGCTGACACTCCCGATTCAGACGTTCCGGGAGGCCGCCCAGTCGACCGCGCTGGTGGCACGCGCCCGCCGCACGGTCGCCAGGCGTGACCCGCGGGGCTGGACAGGGTGGTTCACGGCCTTCGGCGTACCCTCACCTCGATCGAACCCGGCGATGGGAGATGGCCGGAGGCGAGCCTGGTCAGCGGGGTCCTGGCCGTCCGCCGCCGGATCACCGAGGACGCGGCCGACCCCGGGAAGGTCATCGCTCTCACGGTTGCGCAGGTCCGAGGATCTCGGACATCGCCCCGGCCGGCTATCCGATACTAATGCGGCCCCCGGCCGCGCTTAAGCAGCGGCAACTGACCACCGGTGTCCGGTGTAACCCGGCGATCAGCTGAAGGTGGCCTGTGGGGGCGACGGGGTGCTGCGGCTGCTGGGTGAGCAGGAGACGATGGTTTCGTGTCGAGGTCGAACGCCGGAGAGCAGGCCCCACCACGGGTGAGCGTGCCGGCCGTCCAAGATCATCCCCGTGTGCGCGGGGAACAGGACCCGGATGTAGATGTCGGCGCGCATGTGGCCGGATCACCCCTGCATGTGAAAGGAGCAGGTGACCTCGTTCGCCGTGACCCACTGACCGGTGGGTTCACCCCCGCATGCGCGGGGAGCAGCGGTGGTTCCTCGCTGAACACGCGTTCTTGCCGGGATCACCCCCGCATGCGCGGGGAGCAGGTCGCACAGTATCCGAACGGTGTAGGCGGTCAGGGATCACCCCCGGCATGCGCGGGGAGCAGGCTCGCCGATGCCGAGGTCGTCAAGGCCGGCGCGGGATCACCCCGCATGCGCGGGGAGCAGTGGACTCGGCGCCCGCAGACACCACCCCGCCCAGGATCACCCCCGCATGCGCGGGGAGCAGGGTTGGCCCACCACCACGATCAGGCCCGGCGCGGGATCACCCCCGCATGCGCGGGGAGCAGGGTTTCCTGATGCGGCTGCACACCCGCGCGGAACGGATCACCCCCGCATGCGCGGGGAGCAGGCTAAGTCCGACGACCCGCAGGCCTCCATGGCCGGATCACCCCCGCATGCGCGGGGAGCAGGGCCTGACCCACATCGTCTTCCGGTACGTCGACGGATCACCCCCGCATGCGCGGGGAGCAGGAGTAGTGCACGGTATTGGCGTACCGTTTGGCGGGATCACCCCCGCATGCGCGGGGAGCAGGGGGCCACTTTCTGTCCGGATAGGTCAGACACCGGATCACCCCCGCATGCGCGGGGAGCAGTGACCCGTGAGCACTGACAACACGCCCCCTGGAGGATCACCCCCGCATGCGCGGGGAGCAGGACCAGTTCGTGCCGAACCCGAACGCGGGCACCGGATCACCCCCGCATGCGCGGGGAGCAGATGAACTTCGGCTTCGACGCGCTCTTGCCGAAGGGATCACCCCCGCATGCGCGGGGAGCAGGCCGGATCGTTCGGCCACCGGTGCCCACTCGAAGGATCACCCCCGCATGCGCGGGGAGCAGGCGTTCGACCAGCCCGCCACCTTCGGTGTGGACGGATCACCCCCGCATGCGCGGGGAGCAGCGGCCAGCGGAGACGTCGGCGCCGCCGTAGGAGGGATCACCCCCGCATGCGCGGGGAGCAGTGGCGTTCCGGACGGGTCGGGTCTGCATTCTGAGGATCACCCCCGCATGCGCGGGGAGCAGTTACGGTGGCGATCCTGCGACACGCCGGGAGAGGGATCACCCCCGCATGCGCGGGGAGCAGGTAGTCCGTTGGCGCGCCGTCCCCCGGTGTAGCGGATCACCCCCGCATGCGCGGGGAGCAGAGCGGGCCGCGCAGGTCGGCCAGGATCATCGCCGGATCACCCCCGCATGCGCGGGGAGCAGCCGCCTTCGCCGCCGGGGATGGCCGGGATCTGGGGATCACCCCCGCATGCGCGGGGAGCAGGGCTATGACTTCTTGCCCGAACTGATCCGCGTCGGATCACCCCCGCATGCGCGGGGAGCAGATCTCGTGCAACCGGCCTCGATCACGCAGCTCCGGATCACCCCCGCATGCGCGGGGAGCAGAGAGGGGGTGAGACGAATTGATTGTGAGAACCGGGATCACCCCCGCATGCGCGGGGAGCAGGTCCCTTCACTGGCAGAAGTCATGCGCTCCACCGGATCACCCCCGCATGCGCGGGGAGCAGGCCCACCGCATCGCGAGGCCGACGTTGCGCCAGGGATCACCCCCGCATGCGCGGGGAGCAGTCGTAGGACGGGCCCACGATCGTCACGTAGCGGGGATCACCCCCGCATGCGCGGGGAGCAGGTTCGGCCATTCGTACAGTCAGATCAACGACACGGATCACCCCCGCATGCGCGGGGAGCAGGTCAGCGGCGATCGCCACCGTCATCCACGTCGGGGATCACCCCCGCATGCGCGGGGAGCAGCGTTCCGGGTTGTCGACGACCGCGGACAGGTGGGGATCACCCCCGCATGCGCGGGGAGCAGACTAATTGACCTGCAGCGTTAAAGATCAGGATCCTGGATTTTGTTCACTTGCTCTCGCTGGGTACAGCCTACGCTGGACGGCCGGGGCGCCCGAACCGGCGGCGTTTGGCGGCCTTGCTCCAGCCGGTCGGAGCTGCCGGATTGAACGGTGCGTTTCCGGGACGGCGGATCAGTGTCACGCCGTCCAGGTCGACCGGTTCCCAGTGGTGGTCGTGTACCTCGAAGGAGAGCTTCTGCTCGCCGCGCTTCTGGTAGACCAGTAGCGCTCGTCCGGGCCCGGCCATGTCGACAACCCGCGCCCAGAGGCGGTTGCGGACTCGTGTGCTGATGTGGCCGACGTACACGCCGGCGGAGATCTCCAGCAGCCATTGGGTGAGGTGCCCTCGCAGCCCTGGTGGGCAGGCGGTGAGAATGATGACGGTCATCAGAAGTCCACGTCGCCGACGTCGGCATAATTGCGGCCGGCCGTGACCTCGAAACCGCCCTCGTCCCACAGCCGGACGGAATCGTCGTCCTCCTCGATCTCGCCGCCGTGTTCGGGCCGAAGCAGCAGCATGCGAATGTCTCGCACGCACCGTTCCAGTAGGGCTCCGTCGTGTACGCGATCGCGTACTCGACGGCGGGTGTCGGCGCTGATGTCGGTCGAGCCTTCGGCGATCAGGTCGAAGGCGGCCGGAATGGTGATCTCCGCTTTGTAGAGGTCGGCGATGTCGTATACGAAGGCTCGTTCGTGGCCGGTGTGGACGAATCCGAGGCCGGGTGACGCTCCGACGGCCACGATGACCGCGTGCACGATCCCGTACAGGCAGGCGTGGGCAGCGGACAGCGCCTGGTTGATCGGATCGCCGGCGGTGAAGTCGGCCTTGTCGTATGCGCGTTGGTTCCAGGGCACACCGGTTCGCTGGGAGTGTTCGCGGTAGATCCGCCGGACGCGGGCGCCTTCTTTGCCGCGTAGTTGTTGCATCGACAGGTGGGTCGTGTTCTCGCCCGGGAAGCGCATCGCGTACATGGTTCGGGCCACCGCCAGCCGCCGGTTTCGGTGGCTGACGGCGGCGGCTTGGGCGATCAGTAGCCGGCTGGAGGAGGCGAGGGAGCGTCCGTGGGCGTAGTAGCGCACGCCGCGCTCGCCGACCCAGACGGCGGTGGCGCCGTGGTCGGCGAGCAGGGCGATTGCTTGGTGGGTGATGCTGGTGCCGGGTCCGAGCAGGAGGACTCCGATAGATGCGGCCGGGATGTGTACGACGCCGCGGTCGTCGGTAGCGGTGATCGCGTTGCTGTCGCGGTGGATGACGCTGCGTTCGAGGTAGAGGAAGCTGATGCGGTCCTCGGCTCGGCTGAGGTCGGCGATGTCGGCGGGTGGCACCCCGGAGGAACTCATCTTCCGGTCGCTGCCCCGTCGGCTGGGGCGAGGGTGAGCAGGCCGCAGCCGTAGGCCTTGGCGTGACCGATACCGCTGGTCAGGGCGGTGCGGAAGGCTTGGCCGTCGGTGACGTCCAGAACGCCGTCGTACGTGACCGTGGTCAGCGTGACCGGTTGTGTCCCGCGTTTGAAGCTCTGGGTCTGCCGTTGATGCAGGCGCAGGTTGGGCCGGCCGTCCTGTTGCGTCGCCACGGTGAATCCGCATCGGGCGGCACGCTGGAGCAGCCATTGTTCCTGCTCTTCGGCTCGGAGGTAGCCGAATCGCTGGGTCTCCTTGGTGTCCGGGGTTTTGCGGCCGCTGTGGACCGGGTTGGCGGTGAGCCGGAAGGCCCAGCGCTGGCCGGGTCGCAGCGTCGCGAGCAGCGGATCGTAGGCGCGGGTGTCCCAGGTGGCGGTGGTCGGCCAGCCGGCCTGTTCGACGAGGTGGGTGAGATCGGGGCGACCGGGGCTGATCAGGTAGAGGTGGACGGTGGCGGGGGCGGGGGTGTCGAGTCGCCAGAGGGTGCGGCTATCAGGCCGTTGGTAGTCGGCGGGATCGGCGAATCCGGCCCGGACCGCGGCGTGCATGGCCTGCGGAGAGGCGAGCAGTTTGCGGGCTCCGCGGCGGGCCGGGTTGATCGGGAATCGGGTGAGGAACATGCTCATCCTCCGAGCAGGCTCAACGGGTCGTGGTCGGTTACGCCGGCCCGTTCCGCGAGGTCGTTGGGGACGTCCACGTGGCGGCGCAGCACGGAGCGCCAGGTGTGCTGCCGGTGGGCGGGGTCGAAGCTGACCGGCTCGTCGGGCAGGGTTTCCGCGCTGGGTTCGCCGGGGCGGGCGTCGCGGACGACTTCCAGCCGGACGGTGGGGGCGGCGCGGCGCCGGAAGCGTTCCGATGCCAGCCAGGGCCACGAGTCCAGGGCGTCGTCGAGGGTGATGTCGTGGACGCCGAGGCTGACCGGGCCGGCCGGTGGGCAGGATCGTCGTCCTAGATAGAGCGGGTATCGGGGACGCTTGAGTGCCTCGGCCAGGTCGTGGAGCAGCGCCGGGTCGCCGTGGACTCCGGCGAGGAAGATCGCGTCGGACAGGTAGAAGCGGTAGGTCAGTGGGGCGCTGGCTCGCCCGTCGAGGGACCGGGCGGTCTGGAAGTCCCGCAGGATCTGGCCCGGCTGGTCGAGGCGGACGCCGAATTTCAGGCCGAGGAGCTCGGTGAGCGGCTCGGTACGGCGGATTCCTTTGGCGGCCGCGAGCATGCCGATGACACCGCTTTTCGTGGGTGCGATGTCGGTGCCGCGGCGAGCGAAGCGGCTGGACGAGCCCCATGACTGGAGCGGGCCGGCGAGTCTGAGAACCAGGACGGTCATGCGGGCTGTCCGAGAGCCAGGCCTACCTGTTCCGCGACCTCGTTGACCAGTTCGCCGAGGGTGGTGGACTTGCCGAGGTCGGCCAGCGCTGCGGTCTGGTCGCCGACGCGGGTGACCCAGCTCGCCACCGGCTGTTCGCCGTAGGCGTTCTCGACCGCGACCGTGTGGTCGGCGAGGGCGTCCGCGGCCAGTTTGATCCGTCCGGCCTCGTGGGTTTCGCGGATGGGAGTCTCGAACGCGCCCACCAGGTTGATCGGCTGCGTGTCGCGGAGCCGTACGACGAGCGCGTCAGGCAGGGTCCGGTGGGCGAAGGTGTTCTGTTTGCCGGTGGGCATGCTGCGGGCGAAGGCCGTGAGGAACGCCTTGACCGCGGCCACTGCGGCCGGCGCGGAGCCGAGCGTTTCGTGTAGGGCGTTCACGTCGACGGTGGCGTACCGGTAGAGGGTGGACGAGTTGAACTCGATGGTGCCGATCATGCCGGCGCCGGTCTCGGCCATGTCGTGTTTGCGGTCGTCGACGGCGGTAAAGTAGTCGAACTCGTTGTCGACGGCGTGCACGCTGATGGCGTGGGCGACCTGGCAGGCGGCGTCGACGTTGATGTCGGTCATGTCGGCGACCATCCGGCCGAACATGGCGATGTCCACCGAGTGGTCGCTGTTCGCCAGCGCCTTGAGCCGGTTCTTGTCCAGTGGGGTGCCGGTGTTGACGGCGTCGAGTGCGGCAGCGGCTAGGTTGTCCAGTTGCTGGTGGCTGAGAAAGAGCAGATAGCCGGATTCGACGTACTTCACCTCGGTCTTCTTCTTGTCGGCCTTGGCGAGGCCTACCGTGACGAATACCTCGGCAGCCATGGTCGCGGCGGTCTCGTCGGACAGGTTCGGGTCGAGGGCCTGAATGCGGACCGCCAGGGATTCGCCGACCCGTTTGGTGCGCTCGCCGAGTTCGGTGGGGTCGAGCAGGTCCTTGAAGGCCAGCCGGATGGCCCGCTTCCATGCCTGGCTGGACACCCGGGCCCGGCGGACACCGCCGTAGACGGCGGTCTTCGGTGAGCCGGTGTCGTCGCGGTTGAGGTTGCTCGGCGGGACGGTGTGCAGGGCGTAGACGTCGATGATGGCGCGGTTCATGCTGGCGTCTCCTCGGAGTTGTCGGTGGGTTGCGGCCGGCTGCGGAAGAATTCGCGTCCCCAGATGGCCTGCACCCGCTGCCGGCCGCCGGGGCGGCGCAGGGTGTGCAGGTCGTCGGCGAGCAGGCCGTAGTCGAGGGGGATCTGGTGGCCGCGCAGCATGGTGATCAGGCCGCGCAGGTGGTGGATGCTCTCGTGGTAGCTGCTAGCGGTGCCGAGTGCGGCGAAGCGGCGGCGGATGCCGTCCGGTCCGGCTGAGGCGTGGGCGAGTTCGGCCACGGCCCGGCCGAGTCCGCGGCCGTCGATGTGCATCCGTTCGCGGCGTGACTGCTGGTGCAGGGCGTACAGGCTGACCGCGTCGTGGACGGCGTGGTCCTGGTCGGTGGCCGGGTCGATCTGCCGGGTGTTGAGCAGTTCGTCCGGGACGGAGAGGTAGTCCTCGAGGGTGTAGTCGAAGCCGGGTTCGTGGCCGATGACGCGGCGTAGCCGGGCGAGGGCGCTGATGGCCTGTGGTTGTGGAGGGTCGCGCAGCAGCCGGGCCTGGAGGCTGCCGACGGTGCGTGCGACGTGGTCGCCGAGCGCGGTGCGCCGTCTCGGTCTCGCGGTGCGCACCGGTGTGTCGGCCGGGGCGTCTGTCGTCGTCACGCTCGTACCTCCTGGTGGTCGGTGTCGGTGGTGAGGGTCAGCGCTTTGGCAAGGTCCCGGCGGAACCATGTTTCGGCCTGGAAGCTGGAGTAGTGGATGTCTCGTCCGTTGCGGTCGGTTCTGGTGCGGCCGACCCAGGCGGCCGGGCTGGCCGCGTCGACCAGCTCATCGCCGACCTCCTTAACGGCGCGACGCACTCGGTGCTGCCATGCAGTGCGCTCGGTCGCCGGTTCGCTGTCGGGTCCGAGGTGGGCGAGCCAATCACGAAAAGCCCGATCGAGTACGGCGTACGCGCGCTCGGCCGCGCGGTCGGCGTCGCCGCTGTCGTCGGAGCCGCCGGCGGCCCGGATCAGGTTCGTGGCGAGTCGCCGTAGTGCTTGGACGGCCGCCTCGGCGTCGGCGGTGGCGTCGACGGCTGTGGTCCGTAGTGGGGAGTCTTCGAGCAGCAGGAGGACGTTCATGGTCAGCGTGTCGGAGAAGACCTCGTCGATGACCGCCTGTTGGGTGCCGTAGGTGACGCTGACCGCGCGGGGCCGGGCCTGGAAGTCCTGGCCGATCACAGCGTCGCGGGTCAGCCGGGCTAGCCACTGCAGGACCAGCGGCGACCAGCGTTGCGGTGCTTCGCCGGTGGACGGCGCCGGCGGGGGTAGCAGGGTTTGCAGCCCTCGCCACAGGGTGCGGGTGTGGTCGTGCGGGCGGGGCAGGTAGATCGGGGCCAGCTTCTGTTCGCGTTCCCGGGGTGCGCTGCGGCTCCAGACGCTCATCGGTTCCAGCAGGTGGTGGTTCTGCCAGTCGAGCCGGTCACCGATGGCGATCATCGCGCCGGTGACGCCGTCGGCATCACCGAACAGCCTGATCCGGCGGGACTGCCAGGTGTAGAGGCTGAGCAGGCCGTACGGGCCGCGTGTCTCGTCGGGTTCCTCGGCGGCGGTCTGCGGTTCGCGTTCCCATACCGGCAGATCTCGGTCGTCGGCCCGCTGCCGGTTTCCACCGAAGGGCAGCAGGTTGAGCAGCAGCGTCTCTCGCAGCGTATTGCCGTCCAGGTAGACGCCGCCGAGGTTGCCGAGCGTGCCGACGCCGATCGAGTAGCCCTTGCCCTTCTTGACCCGGATGTCACCGACTGCCCCGGTCTTGATGCCGCCCGGGTCGTACGCCTGGCAGTGCACCAGCCACCGGGCAGCCTCGGCAGGAGAGATCGATTCCATACCCGGGCCGGCCCGGGTGGTCAGGAACGGCATGCCGTTGGGCACATCGGCGATGAGCCGCTCGAGGCCGTACGTGTTGTCTTTCTCGGCTCTCAGGTCGGCTACCTGATAGAAGGGGTGTCGCGGGTGGAACAGGTCGAACCGGTCGCGGAACGTGTCGAGGTAGTCGGTCAGGTCGTCCAGCGGCAGTCGCCGGTCTCGCCAGAGGGCTTGCCAGGCAGCTTCATTGGGTGGGCCGTTCGTAACGCGGTGCAGGATCGCCAGGGCCAGCCGCAGGATCGCAAACGTCTGCGTGGGCAACTCGCAGGCGATCATGCGGATCTCAGCGGACTGCTCGAACAGCCCGCGCACGGAAACCTCACGCCGCCTACAAGCCCCATCCAGGACCGGAATCCAGGTTTCATCCGCCAGAGTGAACACTCGAGAGTTACTCACAGTTGCCAAACCCGCCACCCCAACATAACGTGACCGCCATAAGTTAAAACCCTGTATGCAAAGCCCATTGATGAAAACCTTTCGTCAGCCGATTCCCTCCAATGAGGGGTGATCCTTTAAATCCCTGCATGCAGGTAGGTTCCCCGCGTCAGGCGGGGGTTTTAATCACGGCGCGAAACCCGGAGGCCCTCATGAAATTCGTAATGGAGATCGAAGGAACCGACCCGCGCGAGACCGTTAATCTCAATATCAAGTACCAGCTCCCCGGCCAGCCAAGGACTGTCTTGCCAGGCGGCGACATCGACTCGACGCTCCAGCTCAGCGATGGTGTCGTCGATGACGTCGGTGGCCGTCATCGAGCGGGGCAAGGGCAGGGTGCAACGGGCGATCTGCCGGGCAAGCCGCCAATGGGGCATGCTGTTGACGGGTACGGCTACCCCGCCCCCGCCGATCCACGGTGGAATGACCAGACCGGTCTCGGTTCGGACCAGTAGCAGGACCTCCAGGGTTTCGCCGTCGGTGTCGCGGACGTGTCCGCGAGCTGTCTTGTCGTCGGCGTCACCAATGCCGCCGGAGAGCCAGCCGATCAGCGGTTCCCCGCGCTCGGCGACCCCGGCGAGGCGGAAGCCGTCGGCTTTCAGTTCCTTGGCGACGAAGGCGTCGCGCTGTTTCTGCTCGGCCTCGGACAGCGCCGGCTGCCAGGCTTGCGGTCCCACCTCGGTGTCGCCGTAGGCGGCCTGGGTGAGTACGGCGATGTCGGCCGGAAGTCGCAGTGGCACACCGTCCAGGTGTGGCAGGAGCACGGCGGCGCTGCGCAGCAGCATGGCGGGCTGGTAGACCCGGCGTGAGCCGGCGACCGGTTGGGGTGGTTCGGTGGTCCAGTCGGCTCCGGTGATCCAGCAGGTCGGCTCGGCGACGGCGGCCGGACGGTCGTCGCGGGGGTGCCGGTGCAGGCGGCCGATGCGCTGCAGTACGAGGTCGACGGGGGCGAGGTCGGTGACGAGCAGGTCGAAGTCGATGTCCAGGGACTGCTCGGCGACCTGGCTGGCGACCACGATGTGCCGGCGCGGTCGTTCGGCGGTTCCCGGTGGCCCGAAGGTCGCGGCGAGCCAGCGGTCCTTGGTGGCCCGGTCCACCGCCATGAACCGGGAGTGCGCCACCGACACGGGCAGGTCCGGGCCGAGTGCCGTACGCAGGTACTCGGCTGTCTGCTGGACGCGGGCGACGGTGTTGCGGATGACCAGCGCGCAGCCGCCGTCGCGCAGCCGATCGCGGAGCAGGTTGATCAGGGCGGTCGGGTCGTCGTCGAGACGGCGGATCCGTACCTTGATGCCTCGCCCGGAGTCGGCGCAGCTGGTCGTTATGGCTCCGCGGCCGTCGGCTGAGGTGGTGATCAGGGGATATCGCATTTCGGTGCGCACCGCGGCGTACGGATCGATTCTGGTTTTGCCTCGGTCTCGCCAGGTGAGCGGGGGTGGTGGGCCGAGCCGTCCGTTGTCGTAGGCCGCCAGCAGTTCGGCGCGGCGGTGCGCGGGCAGGGTGGCGGAGAGCACGACGACCGGTACGCCGTAGGCGGCGAGCCATTCCAGCGCCCGGTCGAGGAAGCGCCCCATGTAGACGTCGTAGGCGTGGGCCTCGTCGATGACGACGACCTTTCCGGCGAGGCCGAGGTGGCGCAGCACCAGGTGTTTGCCGCGCAGCGCGGCGAACAGCAGTTGGTCGACGGTGCCGACGACGAAGCTGGAGAGCAGGCTGCGTTTCGATCCGGCCAGCCAGCTGTTGACGCCGATGCTGGTGCCGCCGTCGTCTTCGGCGATGGCACTGGCCAGGGAGGTGTGGCGCAGTTGGTCGTATTCGGGGTTGAGTGCGGCCTTGCCGTGGGCGAGTCGTACGTCGCGGTCTCCCCTGCCGACCCGGGTGTCGGGTAGCCGGCGCAGCCAGGACAGCATGCGGCTGAACATGGCGTCGCTGGTGGCCCGGGTGGGCAGCGCGAGGTAGCAGCCGGAGGCTCCGGTGCGGCGGGCGAGGATCTCCACTGCCGCGAGTGCCGCTTCGGTCTTCCCCTCCCCCATGGCCGCTTCGACGATGATCATTCCTGGTGTCGGCATGCTGGTGGCGACCTCGGTGACGGTCTGCTGCACCGGGCGTGGCGTCGCGCCGGAGGGCAGGGCGAACCGGGTGGAGAACAGGTTTGCCGCGTCGGCCGGCGGCTGGGCGGGAAGCCACGGTACGGGTAGGTCGACTTCTTCCCATCCGGTTTTGAGCCGGTCCTCGTCGGCGGCATCGAGAAGGTACGGGAAGTATTTCTCGTTGCTGGCGATCCAGTCGGCGACGATGACGAGTCCGGTGAGGGCCGCCTGGACCGGTTGTGACAGTCGTGCATCGGCCCAGCCGCTGAGCCGGTCTCCCGCGCCGGCTCGGTCGGTCATCCAGGTCAGCAGTTCGTGCTGTACCTGCTGCCATGCCTGGTCACCGAGCAGGTACCGGCGGCACAGAATGCCCTTGAGCACCTCGTCGGTTGGCGGTACGCCGTGGTGGCCGCCGACGACCACGGCGTACGCGTGCGGATCGGTCCAATCGCGTTCGCGCAGCCATTCGGCGAGTACGAGGTGACCGGCGGCGTCATGGCGGGCCTGCCGACGTTGGTCGCAGACTTGCTGATGATCGAAGTCGAGTCCACGGTCGCGCATCCGCTGTACCAGGTTGGCGGTCTGGCCGCGGAAGGATGCCTGGACGGCGAAGGCGGGTGTCGCTTTGCCGATGTCGTGCACGCCGGCGAGCCAGACGGCGAGGGTCCGGCCGTCGGTGTCGCCGCCGGGCAGTTCGTCCGCGATGCGGTGGCGGACCGCGGGGCTCAGCCAGTGGTCCCACAGGCGGCCGGCCACGTCGGCGGCATCGGCGAGGTGCCGCCACAGGGGAAGCCAGCCGACCACGGAGAGACCCGTGCGGTCGGTCTTGCCCCACACCGTGCGGGCCGCGTCACTCAGTCCCATGGCGGTTCCTCATGTCAGTGCCGGGAGAAGTTCGCTGGGCTGGCCGCTGTGCGACAGGTAGAGCACGTCGCGGGCCCTGGTGAGGGCGACGAACAGCAGGCAGCGTTCGCGTTGGAGGTCCTGCCGGTGGGCGTGTGGATCGTCGGCCGCGGGGGTCACCGCGTTGGCGGCGGGCAGCACTCCGAGGTCCAGGCCGACCACGGCGAGGCAGCGGAATTCCAGCCCTTTCATGCCGTGCATGGTGGCGACCCGTACGCCGTCGGCGCCCTGTTTGTCGTCGGCGACCGGAATGTAGGCGCCGGCCAGGGTGGTGGTGATGGCCTTGACGAGTTTTCCGGTGCGGGCGGCCACGCCGATCGCGTGTGGTTCGACGCCCTGGTCCAGCCAGGTGCCGACCCGTTCGATCAGGGCTTCGAACTCGTCGTCGCGGGTGGGGTGGGTGGTGAGCTGTGGTGTGCCGCCGCGGGTGACCGATCGGTAGCCGACCAGGGTGTCGGGGGTGTCGTCCAGGCCGAACACGGTGCCGGTGTTGAGGACCTTCACCGACAGGTCCAGGATTTCGTGGGTGGTGCGGTAGTTGACGGTCAGGCGTCGGGTCCGGCCGCGTACCGGGATGCCGAGCCGGGTCAGCGAGACCTGGCTGTCGTAGATGCGCTGGTAGGGGTCGGCGAGCAGGAACAGGTCGTTGTCCGCGGCGGGGACGAGCGCGCGTAGCAGCCGCCACTGTGCCGGGTGCAGGTCCTGGCCTTCGTCCACGATGACGTGCCGGTAAGGGCTCGGTGTGCGCGCGGTGATGGCCGCCGCCTCGTCGGCGAGCTGGGTGTGGGTGCGCAGGCGCCGCTTGGCCAGTTTGGTGACCACCCCGTCGATCGCGGTCCAGACCTGGTCGCGCTGGGCAGCGCGGAGCCCGGCGCCCCGGCCCTTGCGGGGGCTGTCGCGGTAGGTGTCGGCGGTGGTCAGTTGCTGGGCCAGGATCACCTGTTCCCACTCGTGTTTGAGGAAGGCGGCGCTGAACGCAGGGCTGGCTGCGGCGGCTTCCTCCCAGAGCGGGTCCATGATCGTGTCGGTGGCGACGGTGACCTTTGTGCCGTCTCGGGTGACGATCTGGTGGGCGAGTTTGTCCACACCGATCACGTCGATCCGGCGCAGGACCGCGGGGTCATCGGTGAGCAGGCGCAGTTGCTTGCCGAGTGCGTCGGCGAGGGAGCGGGTGTAGGTGGTCAGCAGTACTTTCGGTCCGTCGTCGGGCAGCCGCCGGGCGAGGAAGACCGCTCGGTGCAGGCCGGTGACGGTCTTGCCGGTGCCGGCGCTGCCGGTGATCAGGGCCGGTCCGGAGTAGGTCTCCCGGTAGGCCACGTCCCGTTGGGTGGGGTGCAGGAAGGTGCGCCACACGTCGAACGGGTGGGCGAGGATGGCGGCCAGCTCCATGGGGCCGGAGACGAAGGCGATCCGCTCGGGGGTGCGCTGGGCGGCGGTGAACAGGTCGTCCGGGTCGACGTCGCCGACGATGCGGTCAGCCATCTCCTCCCAGACCTCTTGCTTGGACATTCCGCTGGCCAGACCGCTCAGAACGTCGAACTGGGCCGGTGGAAGCAGGCCGGCCAGGCTGTCCAACTGTTTGTCGGTGCTGATCAGTCGCAGCAGCGGCATCAGGTCCTTGTCCACGCCCAGGCTGTGGAGATCCGCGGCGGAGACCCGGTCGAACAGGCTCGTGGCCGACGGTGGCGGGGTGGCATGGGTGAGTTCCTCGATGCCCGCCTGGTCGCGGACCTCGAGGACGCCGAGCACCTGGTTGACGGTGAACAGCCGGCTTGTGGCGAAAGCGTTCGCGTCATCGTGGGGCAGCACGTTGAGCAGTGCGTAGCGCTGGCCTCCGAGGGCGAGTACCACCCCGCGGTAGAACCGGTCGATGCGGATGGTCCGGATGTTCGGGTCCCGTGCGGCGGTGAGCTTCTCGAGGTGGAGGCCGGCGTGGGTGTGCTCGGCGAATTTGTCGATGGTGGCAAGCACGGCATGCTGTACCGGCCGCTGCAGCTTGGCAAAGGCGGGCAGAAACCCTCGGTCGATGGCCAGGTCGGCCATACACCCCTCCCTGATCGGTAGGCGCCGTCGGCCGGCACGCCGTCCAAGGCGTGTCCTATGTGGCCCGCGACCGACCCTTGCACAGCGAACACGGAGAATCAAGTTGTGAACTATGTTTTCAAGCCTTCGTGCAAGCGACAACGACGAATGGGTGGACAGGGCTGGTTGCTAGGGTGAGCCCGTGGTAGCGGGCGAGCGCCTCAAGGACCGATACGCAGTCGACCACCTTCCCCTGTCGCATCAGGGGATGGGCGAGGTCTGGCCGGCACGGGACACCGTGCTCGACCGTCAGGTGATCGTCAAGTTGACCGCTTCGTCCGTGATGGACGCCGCGCTGGCGAAAAGATTCCGGCGCGAAGCGCGGCTGACCGCACGCCTGGCACACCCGGGGGTTCCGGCTGTGTACGACTTCGGCCAGCACAAAGGCCGCTTCTACATGGTCATGCAGCGGATCGAGGGGATTGACCTGGCCGATCTGATCGCGGAACACGACCCTCTGCCGGTCAGCTGGGTGGCCGCGATCGGCGCACAGATCAGCAGCGTGCTGATCGCGGCCCGGCAGATCAGATTGGTTCACCGCGACATCAAGCCCAGCAACGCCATGCTGGAGCGCAGCGGCGCGGTGAAGGTCCTCGACTTCGGCCTCGCCGCGATCCACGGCGACGACCGCTACTCCCGAATCACCCAGAGCGGCGACAGTCTCGGTACCGTCGGCTACATGGCTCCCGAGCAGATCGAGGGCAGCCCCACGGATCACCGCACCGATCTCTACGGACTCGGCGCCACCCTCTTCGACCTGCTCACCGGTCGCCCGCCCTTCGACGGTCCCACCCCCACGGCCACGGTGTGGCATCAGCTGCAGACGTCCCCACCGCGACCGGCGGCGCTGCGCCCGGAAGTCCCGGCCGTCATCGACGACCTGGTGCACGCCTTGATGGCCCGGCACCCGCAGGACCGTCCGCCCAGCGCAGCCGCCGTGTATGAGGTACTGGCCCCGCTCGCCCGGAATCTGCCACCGATTCCGGGCGTGGTCAGCGACCAGCCGGACGCGATCCGGGCGTACGCCGCGATGGTCGGCCAGGTGCCCTTACCCGCCCATCACGAGACCCGAGATTCCACAACGGCCGAGTACGACGACCCTGATCTCGCGACGAGGCAGGCCGAAGCCCGAGCCCAGCAGTTGGCCACCACCGGGAATCCCCGAGCCGCCGCCCGGCAGTGGCGAGAGCTCGCCGACCGCCGCGCGTCCCAGTTCGGTGAACAGGACGCCGCGGTCGCTGATTACCGCCTTCGCGCCATCCGCCTGCACGCCGAAATCGGCGAACACAGCCGCGCGTTGCGCCAGTTGCACAGCCTGCTGCAGGACCGCATCGCCGTCGACGGCGCCGGGCACCCGACGGTGCAGGCCATCCAGGACGAGATCGCGAAACTCACTCAGGGCGGGCTCGACCGGTCGGAACGCTGAGCCGACCGGTCGAGCCGCACCGCACGGGGATCGCTGAAGGCACGCGGCAACAGCGCCGCCTTCTGCTCGGCGAACCGCTGGCCTCGATAGTGGAAGATCATCGCGCAGTTCTGGCCCCGCGTCTCCGTGGCGAGTGCCCGGCCGGCCAGCGGCGAGTACATGCTCCTGTGTTTCAGCCAGGCTGCTTCCTCGCCGTGACCGTCGAACCCCCGGCCGATGGACGCATGACCGAAGGCGTCGTGCACCGCCCGGAACATGTCGTTCTCGGCATTGCTGAGCACCGGGTGCGGGTTGTCGGTGGCCGCGGTGGCGAAGACCTTGAGTTCACGGTGGACCAGGTCGTCGATCATGGCAGCGGCATCGGCGTACGGGTCGGTGTCCATGATCCGCACGGTTACGCCGAGCCCGCCGAACTCCGCACGGCCCACGAGATACGCGTATTGCCGGATTGTCTCCCGCCGGAACGCCGCGTATGCGGCGCCGGCCCGCGGATCTCGCACCGGCGCGGCCATGTAGGCCGCCGCGATCGCGGCTCCCACCGCCGGATCGAGGCGCGCCCGGGTGTAGCCATCGGGCGCGATCGGGTCAAGGCAGCCCCACCGGCGCGCACCGTCGACGAGGTACGGCACCGGTGTGAACAGCTGCGTCCGTGCGGGTGCTGACGCGGATGAAACCAATCGTGTTCATGGTCCTCCTCAGGTAGTCGGTTCTCGATCGATTGTCAGTCGGCCCGTAGTGCCGGGCGCCCGGCCGAGTCTTCGCGGCCGTCCGAGGATCCGGCGGCCCTCTGCTCAGCGCGGAGCGTCACCCCCAGCCGCCGGATCTCAGAGACCCGGCGATTGTGGTGAATCTTGGCGAACTTCCCGATGGTCGTGCTGTGTCCGCGCCTGCCGCCCATGACCGTCCTCCCACTACAGATCGATGTGAACAGTTCCGCGGCGCGAGAGTATCAGTGAACTGTGTTCACACACTAGTGGCTTATGCTAGCGTTCACCCGTGAGTCCATCGGAAGGTCAGCCGAACAGCGGCCCCACCCTGAGTGCGAGCGGCATCGCGCGGCTGGCAAACGTCGGCAGACCGGCGGTGAGCAACTGGCGCCGTCGGTACGCTGACTTCCCGCCGCCCGTGGCCGGCACCCCGGGCAGCCCTCTGTTCGACGCGCATGCCGTCGAGCAATGGCTGCGCGGGCAGGGCAAGCTGCATCAGGCCAGTCTCGGACAGCTGGCCTGGCGAAACATCGAGAACTACCAACCAGCAGCCCAGCTCGAAGACGCCCTCATCGCCGCCGGCGCATACCTCCTGGTGAACGGAGATCAGCCGGAAGACCTGCTGACCCCGAAGCAGCTACTCGCCCGGCTCCGCACACTCGACTCCAGCCTGGCCGAGCTCATCAGCCCGGTACTGCCACAGCGATGGACTCCGCAGCTCGTCACCGTGCTCGACACCGTCGCCCAACTCAGCCGGGAACAAGAACCCGAAATCGCCTTCGAATACCTGCACGACGAGTACGTCAACTCCGCCCAATCGCTGTCCGGCCTGGCCAACACCCCCGACATCGTCGCCGGGCTGATGCTGGCACTCACCGGCGCTGGAACGGTCGTCTTCGATTTCACGAGCGGCACCGGCTCGATCCTGCGCCTGGCCGCCGACCGCGCCGTGCAAGACGGCGTTCCCAGCCGCTGCTACGGCCAAGAGATCAAACCGCAATACGCCCTGATCGCCCTGCTACGCCTGTGGTTCGTACACCAGCGAGCACTGAAATCCGGCAGACCGGCGGCACCACCGAACCTGCACATCGGCGACAGCATGCTCGCCGATGCCTTCCCCGACCTCAAAGCCGACGTCGTCGTGGCGAACTTCCCGTTCGGCATCCACGACTGGGGCCACGACCAGCTCGCCTACGATCCACGATGGGTCCACGGACTCCCCCCACGCACCGAGCCGGAACTCGCCTGGGTACAACACGCACTGGCGCACCTGCGCATCGGCGGCACGGCGGCCGTACTCATGCCCCCCGCCGCCGCACTCCGGCCCGCCGGCAGACGGATCCGCGCCGAACTCGTCCGCTCCGGCACCCTGCGCGCGGTCATCGCCCTGCCACCCGGGCTGATGCCACCCGCCGGCATCAGCCTGCACATCTGGGTGCTCACCCAACCGGACCCACAGCTTGAACTCAACGATCGCCTGCTGTTCGTCGACACCACCGCCACAGCGGCGAACAGTCCACTGACAGAGCCCATTCTCCAGGCGTGGAACGACTACCTTTCCGGCCATGACAGCAGTGAATCGAACATCCATCGCGTCACTCCCGCAATACAACTCCTCGACGGACACGTCGACCTGACCCCGTGGCGATACCTGCCGCAGGCGCACCAAACGCCCGCGGAACCCACCCGAACCCTCGAAAAACTCAAACGACTCGAGGACCTCCTACAGCAGACCAGAGCCTGCCTGCCCGCCGTTCAAGCAACAAAATCAACCACCACGGTACGGGCGCCGCACGCCAGCCTGGCCGACCTGATCCGGTCCGGCACCGTCGTCATTCAGCAACGTGCCGGTTCACGAGACCGGACAGCTACACCGCCATCGGGCAACACCGTGCTGACCGCCGACGACGTCCTCACCAACAGACCCGCCAGCGGCAGCTTCCCGAACGACGAAGCAGCACCCCGGATCCGTGCCGGCGACATCCTCGTCCCGATCAGGGGCAACGAAGTCATCGCCCGGGTAGCCACCCCCGAACAGATCGACGCCCAACTCGGCCCCGGCCTACAGCTCGTACGCGTCGACGTCACACAATTCGACCCCTGGTTCGTAGCCGGCGCACTATCGCACACCGAAAACGCCCGCGTCGCCGGTCGAGCATCCAGCGCCGGCAGCATCATGCGCCGCATCGACGTCAAACGCCTAGCCATCCCCGTCCTACCCCTCGGCCAGCAGCGAGCCTACGGCCAAGCCTTCCAGCACCTAGCCGAATTCCAGGCAAGACTCCGCGAGGCCGCCACAACCGGCGAAACACTGGCCCGAGAAATCAACGACGGCCTCTTGAAAGGGTCCCTCACAACCGGTGCGGATTCCTGAACAAGCGGATGATGGCCAGCGGCCAAGAAGGAGACATTGGGATGGCCGCAACTGGCGGACCCCCTTCGGCACCCAGCAGTGCAGCAGGCCGCCAACGAACCTCGTAGGGTTGTCATGACGGTGCTGCTATCGACCGTACGGTCGGCCGACAGGGCAGGCCAACGTAGACTATGGCTGGCCCACCTAAGTGAACAAAAATCGAGTTCTTGATCTCCAAGACCGCAGGTCAGTTAGTCTGCTCCCCGCGCACGCGGGGGTGATCCCGGGTAAGCGCCAACCCCGCGCCCTTCGCGGAGCTGCTCCCCGCGCACGCGGGGGTGATCCTGCTCGAGCAGGTCGACAAGGCCGCCAAGCGGTCTGCTCCCCGCGCACGCGGGGGTGATCCGTCAACCCGAACGGGCAGTGGGGGTTCGTCGAGCTGCTCCCCGCGCACGCGGGGGTGATCCTACGACTCGGACGGCAACGAGGTCTACCCGGACCTGCTCCCCGCGCACGCGGGGGTGATCCCCGGTCACTCGGCGTCTTCACGGCGCAGGAGATCTGCTCCCCGCGCACGCGGGGGTGATCCGCCGAAACCAACATCGACTACCTGCCCCGCTGCCTGCTCCCCGCGCACGCGGGGGTGATCCCGATGCCGTGTCGCACAAGACCCCCACCTGCGCCTGCTCCCCGCGCACGCGGGGGTGATCCCGGCAAGGTCACCCCGCAGCTGCTGGCCAAGTTCTGCTCCCCGCGCACGCGGGGGTGATCCCATCGCTCCGCGGTTCGTCCTGGACTGGCAGGACTGCTCCCCGCGCACGCGGGGGTGATCCTCTCTTCCAGGTCGGGGGTCGGAGGGGTCGTTCCTGCTCCCCGCGCACGCGGGGGTGATCCCGTCTTGGCGGCGGCGAGGCTGGTGGTCTCCGCCTGCCCCCCGCGCACGCGGGGGTGATCCGGCGTGGATCTGGTGCACCGACACCAGCACGGGCTGCTCCCCGCGCACGCGGGGGTGATCCGAGGGCTGCTGTCGCATCGTCGTGTGCCTTACCTGCTCCCCGCGCACGCGGGGGTGATCCGGCGTACCAAGACCGCCTGCACATGCTGTGGGACTGCTCCCCGCGCACGCGGGGGTGATCCGGACTGCTCCGGCAGCATCCGCAGCGCCTTCCACTGCTCCCCGCGCACGCGGGGGTGATCCGTGCACACCCTGAGCTGAGCCACTGCTCCCCGCGCACGCGGGGGTGATCCCGGACCAGGGCGTTTCATACAGCGATGGCCGGGCTGCTCCCCGCGCACGCGGGGGTGATCCGGCGTGGGGGCCGCGGATGGACGACGTCATGCGCCGCTCCCCGCACACGCGGGGGTGATCCCTGGACCGGCCTGGCCTGCGGCTGCGAAACCGCCCTGCTCCCCGCGCACGCGGGGGTGATCCCCAGGCGCTGATCAGCCCCGTGGTTTCGGCTGTCTGCTCCCCGCGCACGCGGGGGTGACCCCTGAGCAACTGGCCGCCCAGGTGCGCAGATCAACTGCTCCCCGCGCACGCGGGGGTGATCCCACGACACCACGATTTCACGTGAATACACCACGCTGCTCCCCGCGCACGCGGGGTGATCCGGCCGCGGTCGTACTCCGCGCGGTACGGGAGCGCTGCTCCCCGCGCATGCGGGGGTGATCCGCCGCTCGTACTCGGCGCGCCGGCGCCAGGCCTGCTCCCGCGCACGCGGGGGTGATCCGGTGGCGAACGTCTACCTCGGGATCTGGGGATACTGCTCCCCGCGCACGCGGGGGTGATTCGCTGTAGACGCCGGTGGTGCCGTGCGACGCCGTCTGCTCCTGTCAACGGTCAAGACGAAGTGGATCTGGCACGGCCATGGTGATCGGCGGACGTTGATGTCAGTCGGCGAGGATGATCCGGTGGCGGAGCAGGTCGGTGTTCGCGCGGCCGTACATCTGTCGTTTCAGCATCTTTATCCTGTTCACGGCGCCTTCGACGGGTCCGGAACTCCAGGACGTGGTGAGTCCGGCGGTGACGGCGGTCCGGTCCCGGCGAAGGCCGTTGGCGAAGGAGCGGATCTGCGGGATGGACTCCTGCTCGGCTCGGGTGACCCAGGCTTCCAGGCGGTCGCCGCCGCGAGTGCGTAGCAGGTCGGTGAAGCCGTGGGCGAGGTCGCGGATGGTGCTGAGGTCGGGGCAGAGCTCGCAGAGCCGTTGGAGTTGTTCCTGGTCTTCGCTGGTGAGTTTGCTGGTCGGGCGCATGATCCGGCCGGTGATTTCGCGGGCTTTGGGAATTGGCGGGGGTGGTGCGACGGCGGCGTTGCTGCCTCGGACGCTGATCAGACAGCGGCGCAGGGTGCGTTCGCTGCCGGTGTAGCCCTGGGTGCGGATCTCGGCGAGGAGCTGGTTGGTGCCGGTGAGCCCGTCGGTGCAGCGTTGCAGCAGGTAGGGCTTGTAGGTGTCGATGATGTTGTCGCGGCTGGTGCCGCGGTCGCTGATCAGCTGTTCGGGGTCGGTGGCCTCGGCGTACCAGCGAACCGTCTTGGGATCGAGGCCGAGCCGGGACGCGGTGGCGTAGATGCCGTGGCCTTGCCCGATCAGGGTGTGGATCTCGGCGTGGCGGATGCGGGTCCGTCGGGCGATCGGGGTGTCGCCGGGCCCGGGCGTCGTGACGATCGGTGTGGCGGGTTCCGGCTCGCTGAGCGAGGGCTGCAGGCAACGGCGGTGCCCGGCGACGGCCTGGTAGACGGCGTCGGAAAGGTTGTGCATGAGGTGCCAGCGGTCGGCGACCTGCAGGGCGGTGGGGGCACCGGTCGCTGCGGCGTCGGCGAAGGCGCCGGCCCGGTCGCGGCAGATGACCTCGATGCCAGGGTGTTCGCTGAGCCAGGCGGCAAGGGTGCCGGCCGTGCGGTCGTCGAGGACGTCGACGACCTGGTGGGTGGTCATGTCGACGAGGACGGTGCCGTAGCGGTGACCGCGACGCAGGGCGAAGTCGTCAACGCCCACGGCGGTGAGGGCCGGAATCGCTGGTAGAGGCAGGGCGCGGATGGCTCGGAGTAAAGTCATCCGGCCGGCGCCGAGGCCGAGCCGGGCGGCCAGGCGGGCGCCGGCCCGGCCGCCCAAGGCCAGCGCGACGCGTTCGAGCAGCCCTCGCGCGACGGTGATGATCTTCGCGCCGCGGGTGGTGACTCCGTCGACCTGTTCGACGAAGACCTTCCGTTCGCAGCCGGCCGTGGTGCAGAAGAAGCGCCGGACTCGCAGGTGGAGCACGGTCTCCCGGCCGGCGATGGCGGCGTCGAGCAGCCGACGCTCATAGCGGCTGTGAACCCGCCGTGACGGGGCGCGCAGACCGGGCACACCGCGATTAATCTGCTGGTTCGCGCGAACACCCGCACCGACGCGCCCTTGGTTACCACGTCGGTGATCGACACGTCGGACAGGTGCGGCAGCACCACACGTAGAAGATCCACTCCGAACATCGGAGGGATCTACCATCGACCTGCAACGATCAGCAAGTTCGTGCCAGATCCATTTTCGCGTTTCCGCTAGCAGCTCCCCGCGCACGCGGGGGTGATCCGATCAAGGGTGTACGTAAGGGTGTACTGCACCCCTGCTCCCCGCGCACGCGGGGGTGATCCCTGGAACGGCAACCGGTCGCACGCTCAGCACGTCTGCTCCCCGTGCACGCCGGGGGTGGTCCTGCGGTCCGGTCCGGGTCGCCGAGGCTGGGCGCCTGCTCCCCGCGCACGCGGGGGTGATGCGCGGCGAGCGCGGCGGCCAACTCGGCCGGGTGCGTCGAGTTCGCTCAGATCGGCGGCTACGTGGCCATACACGACTCACGGAACCCGGACCGGAAACCGCTGATCTTCGATGCCAAAGGGTGTGACTGCTTCCTCGACGGCAGCATCAAGGGCGACTCCCGTACCCGAAGTCGGATCGTTTGGACCATCGCCGTCCCTTCTGGCCGGTTGGCACGCTGGGGAGAGATGCGCTTCCCCAGCGGGCTGAACCGTCGTTTCTCGCCTCCCTGAGCGGTGATCTTCATGTTCGCTTTTTTTGCCGGGCTCTGAGGCCTCTCGTTCCGCGCACCACGCTTCGACCTCGGCGGCCAGCCAGATCTTGCCCTGAGAGAGTTCGGCGACCGGGCGCGGGAAATCGGCCCGGTTCGTGAGCTGATACACCCGCTGACGGCTGAGCCAGCCCAGCCGTACCCGGATTTCATGACTGCCGACCAGCTTCAGCTTTCGAGTTCCCATGAACAAGAGAGTAGGCACTGGACAAGATTGCTAGCGACAAGGTCACCCGGATCGGGATCTAGGCACGAGCGTCTGCGATGTCAAGCCCCCGATCAACCACATCCTTGAGGTGGATGCCCCCGAGCACCTGCTGCCCGTTGCCAACAAAACGATGTCACGCAGCCCAGAGCGCATATAGCAAGGCCCCGAAGATCGGCCGGCAATTGCGGTATGGGCAGGAACGGGCATACCGGAGTCGACGGGGACGCCGTCATGGCCTTGGGCGCAAATCGGGGAGCGGTGGCGACGGCTTGCCGGGGCCGAGCCGGGAGCCGTCGTCTATCGAGCCCTCCTCGCATTACGAGGTGGAGAGCGGGTAGCGACGGCGGCTCAGATGTGGGTTCGGCGAGCCAGCAGTGGCCGAATTCGAGTTGGTACCAGCGCGATTGCAGCCATCGCCCTTGCCGCACCCTCGAGGATTTGCTCAGGATCTATCTGACATTAAGGATAAAGCCTATGTCGCGCGGACAGAATCGCTGAGACAGGGCACCGTCGGTGACAGGTCTTGTTAGGTGCTGTCAGGTCGGGGCCGGGTTCGTTCGGGCTGACAGGGGCGGTCTGTGGGGTGCATGCCGTTGATGGTGTGCCCGCTCCGGCGGGGTCGGTCACCGTGGTGGTCGGCTGGGATGTTCGGGTTCGGCGTACTGACCCCCGACCTTCACGTTGATGTAGGGAGGAGCGCCCCCGGCCCGGCCAGGCTGTCCACGATTGTCCCCGTCCGGGGCGGTCTTCGCGGAGTCTCGGAGGCCGTTTCATGGACACGTATCTTCTCGCGGTGAAGTCGATTCCGGAGGTGATCTCCGGTCTGCAGGTGTGGGTCATGGGGATCCTGTCGGCGGTGGCGACGCTGTATCTGGTGATCGGTGGGCTGCGTTACACGGCCGCCGGTGGGGATCCGGCGCAGGTGGAGCAGGCCAAGCAGAATCTGCGGGCCGCGTTGGCCGGCTATGCGCTGGCGGTGCTCGCGCCGGTGATCCTGCAGGTGTTGCAGGGCATTCTCGGTGCCTGAGCCGTGGCCGGGTTGCTGTATGACGGGCTGACCACCTGGCTCGCCGAACGGGTGCAGCAGTTGCTGACCGGTCTGCTGGCGCTGTTGTCGGCGGAGTTGTTCACCACGCCGGACGTGACCGGGTTCCCGCAGGTGCAGCAGTTGGCGGGCCGGTCGGCGACGATCGTGAACGCCGCCTACCTACTGATGATCATCGCGGCGGGGGTGGTCGCGATGGGCCACGGCGGGGTGCAGATCCAGTACGAGGTGAAGGATCTGCTGCCCCGCCTGGTGTTCGGCATGCTGGCCGCGAACGTCGGCGTCGAGGTGTGCCGGCTGCTGATAGACGCCGCCAACGCCATCACCACAGCCCTGACCGGCGAAACCGGTTCAGGGTTGCGGCTGGTCGAGCATGTGCGTGGCCGGATTATCGCGGTCGCGCTGGATCCGGCCGCCCGGTTGATGGTGGCGATCCTCGCCGTCCTGTTCGTCGTCTTGCTCTATCTGCTGCTGGTCGGCTGGTTCGCCCGTGTCGCGCTGCTGATCGTGCTGGCCGGGATCGCCCCGCTCGCACTGGCCTGCCACGGGCTGCCGCACACCCAGCCGGCCGCCGTCCTGTGGTGGCGCTCCCTGCTGGGTTGTCTGGCCGTCCCCGGATTGCAGGCGTTGTTCCTGTCCGCCGGAGTGGAACTGCTGCTCGGCCCGACCGTGCGGGTGCCGGAACTACTCGGTCTCACCGCGGGCCCCGCCGGGTGGGAGGTCGCGAACCTGTTCATCGCGGTCTGCCTGCTGTGGGTGACGGTCCGCATCCCTGGCCTGGTCGGCCGGTATGTCACCGGCAGCCGTCCTCACAACCCCGGCGTGGTCCTCAAGGCGGCCGCGGTGCAGGCCGTCACCCGCGGGCTGCGGCTGCCCGGCTTCCGCTGAGCTCACCGTCTTCGTGCCGCGCCCACGCCAGCAGGGCCTGGCCGTTTTATCGGGACTCTCTCCCACCCACCCATGTTTCTCTAACTGGAGGTTCGTCGTGGATGACGACCTGCCGCGGGTGCAGGTGCCCGCTGACATCGGCACCCCGGACACGATCGCCTGGGGTTTGACGTTTCGGCAGTTGGCGATCCTGGCCGCGGTCAGCGGCGCCGGCTGGCTGGCCTACTCCCGGTTCGGGCCGCTGCTGCCCGCCGCGGCCTGGCTCGCCGCCGCACTACCGGTCACCGCTGTCACTGCGGTGGTCGCATTGGGCCGCCGCGACGGTCTGCCGCTGGACGTGTGGCTGCGCCACGCGTTCACCCTCCACCGCACCCCACGTGTGCAGACACCGGGTGAGACGGGTGCGCGGCTGGCCGACACTACCGGGCCGCTACGCACGCCGGCGCCGCTGCGCAGCCCGGCCACGACCATCACCGGCGACGGCACTCTCACCGTCGATCAGGCGGTACGGGCGGTGATCGGGTGCGGCACGGTGAACATCGGCCTGTGCACCGGTACCGAACAGCAGGCTCTGCTGGCCGGGTTCGGTGCCTGGCTGAACGCGCTCAACGGCCCCGCCCAGATCGTGGTGGCCGCCCACCGGCACGACCTCACCCCGCATGCGACCGCAGTGGCTACCGCCGCCCTCCCGCACGAGCGGCTGCGGCAGGCAGCCGCCGACTACGCCGCCTTCCTCACCGATCTGGACGCCGACCGCGAACCGCTGCGCCGCCAGGTGCTGGCGGTGGTCCCGGCCGGGCCGGCGGCCGACACGACCCTGCGCGCGTTCGGCGGCCTCGGCGTCACCGCCACCCGTCTCGACGGCGGCCAGGTGACGGCCGCGCTCGCAGCCGCCGCCGACCCGTTCGACCCGCCCGTCGCTGGCCCGCGCGCCGTTCCCGGCACACCGATCACCGCAAGGAGCTGACATGCGCAAACACGCCCCGCCACACCCGGCGGCTTTACAGATCAACCCAGATTTTGTACGGGTCGGCGCTGGTTTCGCGGCCACGTTCGCGGTGTGCGGCTACCCGGCCGAGGTCGGTGCGGGCTGGCTGACCCCGCTGGTGTCGTATCCGGGCCGGGTGACCGTGGCAGTGCACACGCGGCCGGTGCCGGCGCAGGTGGCGGCGCCGATGCTGACCCGCCGTCGCGCTCGTCTGGAATCCACCCGCCGGGCCGATGCCGGCCGTGGCCGCTGGTCGGATCCGCGGGTGGAGGCGGCCGCCACCGACGTCGCCGACCTCGCCGAGAAGGTCGCCCGCGGCGCGTCGAAATTGCACGAGGTGGCCGTCTACGTCACCGTCCACGCCCGCACCCTCGACGAACTACAGGAGTGCACCGCCGGGGTACGGGCGGCTGCCGCGTCGATGTTGCTGGATCTGCAGCCGGCCACCTTCCGTCACCATCTCGGCTACACCAGCACCCTGCCGTTGGGTTCCGACGGACTCGGAATGCGGCGCATCTTCGACACCGAAGCCCTCGCCGCCGCGTTCCCGCTCGCCTCCACCGATCTGGCCGCTCCCCCACCCGGCCGTCTGGAGCCGGCCGATGCCGTCCTCTATGGCGTCAATCCGACCTCCCGGGGCGTGGTGATGTGGAACCGGTGGGCGCAGGACAACCACAACAGTGTGGTGTTGGCCCGCTCCGGGTCCGGCAAGTCCTACTTCGTCAAACTCGAGGTGCTGCGCAGCCTCTACGACCAGGTGCAGGTCGCCGTCATCGACCCCGAAGACGAGTACACCGCCCTCGCCCAGCATGTCGGCGGCACCACCATCGCCCTCGGCGCGCCCGGCGTGTATCTGAACCCGCTCGACCTGCCCCGTCACGGCGGCCCCACCCGGCTGCGCGATCATCAGCTGGCGTTGCATTCGATCGTCACCGTCATGCTCGGCGGCCTGACCGCGCCCGAGCGGGCCGCCCTGGACCGGGCGATCACCGGCACCTACAGCCGCGCCGGGATCACCCACGACCCGGCGACGTGGAACAAGCCCGCACCCCTGCTGAAAGATCTGGCCGCGGACCCCGCCGTCGGGCCCCTCGCCGGTCGGCTGGCGCCGTGGGTGTCCGGGGCGTTCAAGGACCTGTTCGACGGCCCCACCACGCATCATCCGGCCGGGCATCTGGTGGTGTGGTCGCTGCGGCATCTGCCGGATGAGCTGCGCACGGTCGGCACGATGCTGGCGTTGCAGCACATCTGGGACGGCATCGACCACACCACGGATGGCCTCAGGCGGTTGGTCGTCGTCGACGAGGCATGGTTGCTCCTGCGCGACCGCGAGGGTGGCCGGTTCCTGCTGCGCATGTCGAAAGCCGCCCGGAAACGGCGGGCCGGGCTGACCGTGGTCACCCAGGACGCCGCGGACCTGCTCGGCTCCGAGTTGGGCCTGGCCGTCGTCGGTAACGCCGCCACCCAGATCCTGATGCGCCAGTCCACCCAGGCCATCGACACCGTCACCACCGCATTCGGGCTGACCAGCGGCGAAGCCCGGCTGCTGCTCGCCGCCGACCGCGGCGAAGGACTGCTGATCAGCGGCCGCAACCGGATCCCCCTACGGTCGATCGCCTCACCGGGTGAGCACCGGCTCGCCACCACCGGGTTGGGAGGTGACGCATGACCATGATCGTGCTGGTCGCAGCTGGCCTGGGCGGTGCGCTTCTCGCGTACACGATCGGGGGTTTGATCCTGGGTCGTTGGCGGCATCGCCGCCTGACCGTCGGGGCAGCGTGGGTGAGTATCGCCGCGCCGCCGGAGGTCACGGCCGCGTCGGCGGCGGCGTTGTGGACGACGATGACCGGTGTGCTCACCCCGCCCCGGCGGGCCTGGTTGTACGGGCTGCCGCATGTGGCGTGGGAGTACCTGTGGCACGGGCGCACGCTCACGATTCGCATGTGGGTGCCGGGCATCGTTCCGGTCTCTACGGTGGTTGCCGCGGTCCGGGCCGCCTGGCCGGCCTGTACCACCACCGTCGACGACACCCCCGGCCCGCCGATCCCCGCCGACGCCGTGGTGCAGGCGGGTGGGGCGCTGTGGCCGCAGCAGACCGACGTGCTGCCGCTGCGCACCGACCACGACGAAGACCCACTGCGGGCGCTGCTCGCCACCGGTGCCGGGATCCGGCACGGCGAGCACGCGTGTGTGCAGATCCTGGCCCGCCCGGCTACCGCCCGGCGGCTGCGGAAGGCCCGCCGGATCGCCTCGGCCACCGCTACGCCGGCCGATGTGGATCTGCCCGGGGCTGTCGCGCGGCTGGCTGTCGAGCCGGTGTTGTGGCTGCTGGAGGCGTTCCTGCCCGGGCCCGTGCGGCGTAGCACACCGACGGCGGTGGGGCGGCCGGTGGTGCGGGATCCGATCGGGGACGCGCACCGGCGGGCGATGGTCGACAAGGCGGTTCGGGTGCCGCATTTCGAGATAGGCATCCGGTATGCGGCCGCCACCAGTCGCGACACCGACACCGCTCGCCAGCGGATGGCGGCGCTGGCGCATGGTTTCGCTGCCGCTGCCGCCGCCTACACGCGCCCCAACCGGCTCCGACGCATCGCGGTCAAAACGCCGGCGGCGGTGCTCGCCGGCCGGGTCCTGCACCGCGGGTTCCTCGCCACCGTCGAGGAGGTCGCCGTCCTGGCCGCGCTCCCCCAGGATCTGGCCGTGCCCGGTCTCGATCGGGCCCGCGCCCGGGCGATGCCCGCTGCTGCGGCGATCCCGTCCGGCGGGCGTGGGGTGAAGGTGATCGGCCGCGCCCAGATCGGCGGTCAGGCCGTCGGCCTCAACGTGGTCGACTCCCGGCAGCACGTCCATCTGATCGGCAAGACCGGTGTCGGCAAGTCAACCCTGCTCCTCAACATGATCATGTCTGATGTGCATGCCGGCCGTGGTGTCGTGGTCATCGACCCGCGTGGTGACCTGGTCCTCGACGTCCTCGACCGGCTCCCGCTGGCGGCCGCCGACCGGCTCGCGCTGATCGACCCCGACCAGCCGACCCCCGCCTGTTTCAACCCCCTGGACGCCGACGGCGACCCCCATCTGGCGGTCGACAACCTGGTCGGCGTCTTCGCGAAGATCTTTCAGCGGCATTGGGGGCCGCGGATCGACGACACCCTGCGCGTGTCGTGCCTGACCCTGATGCGGCAGCCGAACCCGACGCTGGCGCTGGTGCCGCCGCTGCTCAACGACCGCACCTTCCGCGGCCGGTTCACCCACCACCTCACCGACCCGGAAGGCCTCGGCGGCTTCTGGAACTGGTACGACTCGATGAACGAAGGCCTACGCGCCCAGGTCATCGGCCCCGTCCTCGCCCGACTGCGCGCGTTCCTGCTCCGTGACTTCGTCCGCGACGTGATCGGCAGCGCCCACACCACGCTGCGGATGGCGGACATCCTCGACGGCGGCATCCTGCTCTGCCGCCTCCCGAAGGGCCTGCTCGGTGAGGAGACCGCCCGGATCCTCGGCTCCCTGGTGGTCGCCCGCACCTGGCAGGCCGCGATCGCCCGCGCCGGCCAACCCGAACAGTCTCGCCGCGACGCCACCGTCTACATCGACGAGGCGCAAAACTTTCTGAATCTGCCGGGATCGGTCGACGACATGCTCGCCGAAGCCCGCGGTTTCCGTCTCGGTCTGGTCCTGGCCCACCAGAACCTCGCCCAACTCCCCCGCGAAACCGCCGACGCCATCTCCGCCAACGCCCGCTCCAAGATCTACTTCAACGTGGATCCGCACGACGCCCACGAACTCGCCCGCCATACCCGACCCGAACTCGACGAACACGACCTCGCCCACCTCGACGTCTACACCGCCACCGCCCGGCTGCTGGTGGCGAACCGGGAGATGCCCGCCTTCACCTTCACCACCAACCCACCCGCGCCACCGCTCGGCCACACCGCCGCCATCCGCGCCCGGCACGCCCAGCTGCATGCCCGGTCGGGCGCGGACAGCGACATGCAGCAGATCGCCCGCCGGGCCATGCAGCGGCGTTCCCGCCGTACCTGAGGGGTGGCGTTCGGGTGTACGTCGGGCCCGGCGTTCGGGTGTACGCCGGGCCGGTTGCGACATGTACACCCGAACGCCACCTCTCTACCGCCCTGGCCTGGGCTTTCTCTCACCACCACTGTCCGGACTCCCCTGTATTGGGGAGTCCTTTTCCTTTGAGGGGTACAGCCTTTGACGCCGAACGTCTCGCAACTGCTCGCCTTCTACACCCACCTGACACCGCGTGACCGGGCCATCCTCACCCTGCTCGACGAACACCGCGTGCTGACCGCCGACCAGATCATGCGGCTGCACTTCACCTCCTACCGCACCGCCCAGCGCCGGCTGCTGCAGCTGTCACAGCTACGGCTGCTCGACCGGTTCCGCTACGCCCGCCCCACCGGCGGCGCCGACCCGTGGCTGTGGGTCCTCGGCCTCTACGGCGCCCGCTACATGGCCGGCACCCTCGGCCGGCCCATGCCCACCGAATCCAGCCACCGCGACCAACTCCTGCGCCTGTCCGCCTACGCCAACCTGGCCCACCAGAAAGAGACCAATGAATTCGGGGTACGGCTGGCGCGCACCGCCCACCACGACCCGTCGGTGGCGCTGGTGCGCTGGTGGTCGGAACGGACCGCCACCGCCCGCTTCCTGCGGATCCGCCCCGACGCCCACGGTCTCTGGACCGCTGACGGCCGTACCGTCGGCTGGTTTCTGGAATGCGACATGGGCACCGAGTCCCTGCCCAAATTGATCGCCAAACTCGACGCCTACCAGGACCTGACCAACACCATCGGCGTCGAGTATCCCGTCCTGTTCTGGCTGCCCAGCCACGTCCGCGAATCCAACCTGCAGAACCTGCTGCGGGCCCGCCCACCGGCGATCCCGGTAGCGACCGCCACCCACGACGCCGACCCCGCCGGCCCGGTCTGGCTCCCCACCGGCCGTTGGGAGCGCCTCCCCCTGTCAGGGCTGCCCAGCAGCCACGGGCACAACACGCCCGGCAACCCGAACTGGCCCGCCGGCGAATCCGACCTCACCCACCAGGGCGCTGCCGGCCACCACCGGACCTGACAGCACCTGACAGGCCGCTGATCAGGGCGTCTGCTGTCAGGTCCCGGCGTTACGGTGCGGGCTCCATCACTGCTCCACCCCGCACCGGCCGTCGCCGCCTTCCACGCTTCGCCCACCCTTTGCGGTCGGCGAACCGTCCACCCGGCGACCCATCCCGGTGCACCTCTTCCTGCCCGCATCCTGTGAAAGGAGCACCATCATGTCCGACTCCGGCGTCCGTACCGTCATCGTCTGCATGCCCGCGGACGAACCGTTGGACTGGTACACCGCCTCCGAGGCGCTCGACTGGCACAACCTGCCGGCGGGCACCCCGAGCCCGATGTTCCCGGTCCGCCGCCGGTGGCTCACCGGCTGGTTCTCCCGCTGGTCGGCACGGCACCTGCTCGAGGTGATCCGCCGACACGGCGCTGTCCGGTACGCCGCCGGAGGCCGAAAGCACCGCCTCGATTTGAAGGCCGCCGTCACCGCCGCCAACCTGGCCGCGATCCGCCGCTGGCGCATCTGGGCCCAGGTCGTCCGCGGACTCCCCACGGCCCGCCCGTGGGAGCACTTCCTCGCCGTCCACCAGGCCGACCCGGCCAAGGTGACCGCCGAGCAGGCGCGCCAACGGTTCGAAGCTCAACCGCAGGTCCAGGCGATGATCGCGTTCAGCGGTCACCCCCGGGCCCAGGTCGACCTCGACCCGTACGAACTCGGCGCCTACCAGGCCGGGCAGGCAACGTATGCCGCTCTGCACTGGCAGGCCGCCGTCACCGGCGACATGGTGATCACCGCCGACGGTGACCTCCTTGAGCCCAGCTCACCGGCCGTCGCCGACCGGCTGCGGTTCATGGCTGAGGCCAACCGGTATCTGATCGGCCTCGGCCGCGGACACCAGATGCTGGCGGTCACCATCACCGAACCCTGATCCCTACAACTACTTCTTTCCCTTTCACGAACAGCCGGCCACCGCTCCTCGCGGTCGCCGGCTGTTCGCCGTTTCAAGGAGGTAACCGTGTCCTACGATCCCGTGCTCACCGCCATCGCGGCGTTCACCAACGACGCCCTGCCCGAACACGTGTGGCGCCACGACACCAACATGTCCGGCCCGATCGGCGATCTCGCCGTCCTGCTCGCCCGCGCCGCCGTCCAGGTCACCGAGACCGCCGAACTGCTGGCCCGGGTCCTCGACCGCACCGCTGACGGCTGCCGCCGTCACGCCGGCACCATCACCGCCGCCGCCACCGTCGAACCCACCCTCCTGGACCGCGACCTCATCCACGTCATCCAGCAGCAGGAACGGTTCACCGCCCACCGCGACTTCATGCTCGCCCTCTACCAGGCCTGGCGCCTGCACCGGCCGGGCAGCGCCGACCCGCGCCACCGGCGGATCCTGACCGTCCCCTACGACCCCACCCACGGCATGGCCGCCCTCACCACCGACGACGACCGCCACTGGCGCGTCACCCCCGACCCGGTCGCCGCCACCGCCTACGGCATCCCCGCCGCCGCCGCAATGCTCATCGGCGACATCCACACCACCAACCACGGCTGGCAGCCCACCGCCTACACCCGCACCGACGACCCCGCCGCCAATCCGCACCTGACCTTCCGGCTACCGGTCACCGCAACCGAGGACGCCGCCGTCCGCTCCCTGTTGCGCTGGTGGCACCTGCTCTCCACCGACCCCGACCGAGCCCGAACCCCCGACCAACTCACCGCCGAGGAGCAGACCAGCCTCAGCGCCTGACCCGAGAAGGAGACACATCCTGTGGAACCCTCCACCGCCACCCTGAACGGCCATCACACCGCCGTCCATCTGTCCGATCTGGTCGATCAGCCGCTCACCGGCCCAGCGGACGCAACCTCGGTTGTACCGGACCGTGTGGCTGCGACCTCCGACGCCGTCCCGCCGTCCGCGGCCGGGCCGAGTGATGACACGGCAACCTCGCCGGGCGCGACATCGGCCGAATCGGAGAACCATGGCACGACAGCCGGGCCGAACGGCGCGGCGACGAAGTCGTGCGACGGCTGCCGGGTGCCGATGCCGGCAGTCTGCGACGGCTGCGGCCAGACGACACCCGCCTACTGCGGCACTTGCCGACACCGCGGAACCGGCATACCCCGACTCCGGCGCAGCGACCTCGACACGCTGATCGCAACGGTGATGCGCGAGCAGCCACTACCCGACTTCGGCGGCATCACCGGCTGGACCAAAGCTCGCATCGCCGTCCACACCCCCGGCCGCAGCACCACCACGATCGCCAAAGCCCTGCGCCGCCTCGCCGACACGGGTCGAGCCGAACTGATCGGCGACGACCCCGAACGGTACCGGCCCTTCCCGGCCTGACCACATCCCGGCGGTGACGAGCCGCTGACCTTCGAACTCCACTCACATCGGCCGCGCCCGGCCACCCCGCGCACACCGCGCACCCCCGGGCACGGCCGACAGCCGTGCCCGGGAACCCTCCCCTATATAAGGAGAAGCACCCGTGGCATCCCTGCCCGACGACGAGCGGCTCGCCCGCGCGGCGCTCACCTACATCGCCCAACCCGGTGACCCCACCACCCACACCATGATCGGCACCCTCGGCCCGGTTGAAGCACTCGACCGGCTGCTGACCTCGACGCGAAGGCGCACCACCGGCCAACCGTGGCAGCACAGCAGCCCAGTCCGCCTCGCCCGAACCCGCCTGCACGCCGAGCTCGTCCGGCTGATCGTCCCCGGCGACTTCGACTGGCCGGACCGCCTGGACCAACTCGCCCACCTCGACACGAACGCCACCGCCACCGTCGGCAGCCCTCTCGCCCCGCCGATCGCCCTGTGGGCCGACGGCGCCCTGCCGCTGTCCACGGCCCTCGGCCAGGCGGTCACCATCACCGGAGCCCGCGCCTGCACCGCCTACGGCCAGCACGTCGCCGCCGACATCACCACCGGCTGCGCACAGCAGGGCTGGACCATCGTCGCCGGCGGCTCCTACGGCATCGAAGCCGCCGCCCACCGCGCCGCCCTCGCCAACGACACCCCTACGGTGGCGGTGATCGCCGGCGGCTTGCACCGGCCCCACCCGGCCGGTAACAGTGCCTTGTTCGATCAGATCCGCCGCACCGGCCTGCTCGTCAGTGAGACTCCGCCCGACGTTGACGCCACCCGCCCTCTCTTCATCTCCCGGCAGCGGCTGCTCGCCGCCCTCACCGACGGCACCGTCCTGGTCGAGGCCGCCATCCGCAGCAGCAGCCTAATCACCGCCAAGGCCGCACTCGTACTCGAGAAGCCGACCATGGCCGTCCCCGGCGCCGTCACCTCAGCCCTCTCCGCCGGCTGCCACCACCTGCTGCGCGACCCCCGCGTGCGTCTGGTCACCGACGCCGCCGACGTCTTCACCGTTCTCGGCCAGCGCTGACTCTGCCACCTGCCGGCCGCCTATCCGGCGGCCGGCAGGTCCCTTTGCGTTTCCAGCCTCGACCGGAGGTTCACCATGCACAAACTCATCGTCGGTGCCGTCGTGGCATGCCTCGCGATTCCGCTGCTCGCCGTCACCGCCCTACTCGGCTCCGGCGGCACACCCTGTGCCGTCGCGTCCAGCGGTACCGCCGAGGTCGACGGATGGGACGGCGATCAGATCGCCAACGCGCACACCATCGTCACCGTCGGCATGAACCGCGGCGTGCCGCAGCGCGGCTGGGTGATCGCGGTGGCCACCGCCATCCAGGAATCCGGCCTCCGGAATCTCTCGGGCGGTGACCGCGACTCCGTCGGCCTGTTCCAGCAGCGCCCCAGCCAAGGCTGGGGCAGCCCCACTCAGTTGCAGGATCCGGTGTACGCCACGGGAAAGTTCTACGACAAGCTGATCACCGTCAACGGCTGGCAGCAGATGCCCCTGACCGCAGCAGCCCAAGCCGTACAGCTCTCCGCCTACCCGAACGCCTACGCCCGCCACGAACCCGCCGCCACCACCCTGATCGACCAGGTCACCGCAGGATCCGAAACGGTCGGCGATGCCCCGTGCGGAACCGTCTGTGCCACCGGCTGCACCAATACGACGGCAGTATTCGCGCGAGCCCGATCCTGGCTGACCGCCTGGTCCGGCGGCCCCGTTCCCTACCTGTCCAGCGGCGATCCCACCGACTGGTTCCACGGCTACCGCCGCGACTGCTCCGGCTACGTCTCCATGACCCTCGGCCTACCCGGCCCCGGCCTCAACACCGCCGGCCTCGCCGCCCGCTCCACCACCCTCACCAAATCACAGCTGCAACCCGGCGACCTACTGATCAACACCGCCCCCAACCTGCGCGGCCACGTCGTCCTCTTCGAACGCTGGACCGACCCATCAATGACCCGCTACCACGGTTACGAGCAGTCCGGCGACGGCGGAACCCACTACCGAACCATCCCCTACCCCTATTACGGCACCTACCCGATGACCCCGTACCGCCTGACCAGATAGGCGGATCCCAGGGTGGGTTCGGCAGTCGCGGTTCATGATCGACGACGTTTCGGCTAGTGGCCGACGAGAGAGTCAACTACCCGCCCATGAATGACTCCGTTGGGCAACTCGCAAACCGGACGCCGATTCCAGGCCCACCAAGGCTCTGGCCTCGGTCGAGCATCGACGTTCATGCGCCCCGTCGCGACGGTTTGGTCATTTACTAACGGAGTCATGAATGGGCGGGCTTGTGGATCTCTTCCCCCGCTGGCTGCGAGGTCAGGCCACGTGTGGGCGGCTGACTGCGCCCCAGCTCTCGGCACCGCGCCGGGCGATGTTGAGGGCCGCGTTGTGGTCGGCGTGGGCAACGACCCCGCACGACCGACAGGTGAAGGTTTCCTGGTTCGGACGGTTGCGTTTGTCGCGGTGACCGCACCGATGACAGGTTTGCGAGGTGTACCGGGGGTCGACTTCGACGAGCGGTACACCGGCTCGGCGGGCCTTGTACGCCAGAAACGCGCCGAGCTGCCCGAATGACCATGAGGAGAGGGTGACCCGTTGGGGCTTTCTCAGCCGGACCCGGTCACGGATCCCCGTCAACTGTTCGACGGCGATACCGCGGCCGGTGCGTGCAGCCTCGGTCACGATGGTCTTGGCGATCACATGATTGATGTCCGCGGCGTGCCGCGCCTCCTTACGACGGCGGCGGTGCAGCAGCCGTTTCGCGGACTGGCTGTTCTTCGCCTGCAACCGCTGACGCAGCCGGGCCTGCCGGCGGCGATAGCCGTTGAGTTCGGCCCCGGCGTGCCGGGTGCCGTCGGAGTCGTAGGCGATGTTGACGATGCCCATATCAACACCGAGGAACCCGGCCGGCTCGATCAGCTGCGGCTCGGGCACCTCCACGCTGGCGTACAGGAACCACATGCCGTCACGGTGCAGCAGATCGCATTCACCGACCGGTAGGGTCGCGACCGCCTTGAGCTGGGCCGGCGAGCCGGTGAACGCGACATCCTTGAGCCGCCCGGTTGTGGTCCAGATCGACACGGTCCGGGCGTCGTGCTGCCAGGACAGCATCCGCGCATCGTACGGCTGTGCCGCATCCCAGCGAAACACGACCGGGCCGGCCTCGACTCTGCGGCGGCGCCTGCTGCCGGGTCTGCCGTAACGGCCGGCTGTCAGGTTGGCCTGCAACGTCGTGTACGCGTCGCAGACCTTCTTGATCACATGCTGCGCGGCCTGCGCACCCAACCCGCAATCCGCTTGATCGCCTGGTAGGAGTGTTTCCGCAGGTCATAGTTGCGGTAACAGCCGACGGTACGGGCGGTGGCGGCAACCTTCGAGGCGGCGGTGTTGCAGGCCCGCAAAGTGGCCTCCAGCGCCGACGCCTGTACAGGCGTCGGCAGGAGCTTCACCTGCACCACCAGCTTCACGTCGATCAGTTTAGATACGACTATGTCACCCGAACAGACACTTTATCCCCGACGTTCGGGCACACAACGTCAGACCATCCACAACCGCATCAAGCCCGCCGCGAGCACCCGCGATCACCGTCGCACCTCACCGACCATGCGGCGGCCAACCCCTCAGCATCGTCCGCGCGCACAGCGAAACCAGAACCGTCCAGGTGGGTGACGGCATTCCTCCCGGCCGTGACCGGCCGGGGTTCCCGCCTTATGGACTGCTGAATAGAGCTCCTGAGCCGGCGGGCAGGTTCGTCATCGGTGGTCAGCGGTCGGCGACTGATGATCATTCGGTCGGCTGGCTGCGATTTCGGGTTCGGCTTGTGGCAGTTGTCCGGCCCCGGCGCCGCCGTTCGAGGATTACCTGCCGGGCCTCAGCGGCGGCCGCGGCCAGAATCCCCTCGGCCTGTTGCCGCGGGAGGGAACCGGGCGGGCCCTTCCGGGCGGCCGCCACGGCGGCCGCGGCGCGCACCTCGGCCAGGCCATACGACGACCCGCCGACGCCCGCGACGGGTTCGGCTCCGTCACCGCGCGCACGGGTCCACCTTTAACTGTCTCCCCGCTGCGATGCTCGCAACGTGGTGCCGTGGCCGGGTGGAAAGCATCGACTGCCGAGGGTTCCGCGTCGATCTTCCGGACTTCGGCCGTCCTCCGGCTCTAGGGTTTCGGTATGAGGGCATCCCGGTGAGCGGCCTCGACGTCATCACCGAAGCACTGACCCGGGTGCGGGAGGAGTGCGCCGCCGCGGGCACCGGCCGGGTCGCCGACTACATACCGCAGCTGGGTCACGCCGACCCGTCCTGGTTCGCACTGGCGCTGGCCAGCATGGACGGCCACGGCTATCAGGCCGGCGATGCCGAGGTGCCGTTCACCATCCAGTCGGTGTCGAAGCCCTTCGTCCATGCGCTGGTCCTGGCCGAGCTGGGCGCGGACGAGTTGTCCCGCTGGGTCGCGGCCGAGCCCAGCGGCGAGGCGTTCAACGCGATCAGCCTGCAGCCCGGCACCGGCCGGCCGGCCAACCCGATGATCAACGCGGGGGCGATCGTCACGACCGGCCTGGTACCGGCGACTGGCGCGGCGGGGCGGTTCGAGCGGATCCGTGCGCTGCTCTCCGCCTTCGCCGGGCGCCCGCTCGACCTCGACGAGCAGGTCTACGAGTCGGAGCGCGCCACCGGTGACCGCAACCGCGCGCTCGCCTATCTCATGCGGGCGGCCGGCACGCTGCCCGGCGCGGTGGACACCGTCCTGGACACGTACTTTCGGCAGTGCTCGGTGCTGGTGACCACCGTCGACCTCGCGGTGATGGCCGGGACCCTGGCCAACGGCGGCCGGCAGCCGGTGACCGGGGAGCAGGTGGTGCCCGAGCCGGTCGCGGTGCAGGTGCTCGCGGTGATGGCGACCTGCGGGATGTACGACGTGGCCGGCGACTGGCTGCTGCGGGTCGGGTTGCCCGCCAAGAGCGGCGTCTCGGGCGGAGTGATCGCGGTGAGCCCGGCCAGGTTCGGCGTGGCGGCGTTCAGCCCGCCGCTGGATGCCGCCGGCAGCTCGGTGCGGGGTGTAGCCGCGCTGCGGACCCTCTCGCAGCGGTTCGGCCTGCACCTGATGCACGCGGCGGCGACGGCCGCTCCTACCGTCACGCATGCTGGGCGGAGCGGGCGGATCGGGCGGATCGCCGCGCAGGGCGCGCTGGACTTCCCGGCCGCCGAGCGCATCCTCTTCGCACTGGACGAGGTAGTGCCGCCGGACGGTGCGCTGGTGTGTGATCTGACCCAGGTCACCCAGATCGAGGCGATCGCCGAGGCGCTGCTGTCGAAGGCGTTCGCTCGGCTGGCGGCGCTGGGCCGGCCGGTGGCGGTGGCGGCCCAGGCGGGCTTCCCCGCCGCCGGCCCGTGGCGGTTCCACGCCACGGTGGACGCCGCGCTCGCCTGGGCGCAGGCCGAGCTGCGGTGAGTTCAGAAACGCCAGATCATGGGTACGAGCAGCACCGCGACCATCCCGAACCAGCCCAAGACGGGTAGGCCCGGCCGCCAGTAGTCCCCGAAGCGGTAGCCACCCGGGTCCTTGACCATCAGGTTGGCCGCGGTGGCGATCGGGGTCAGGAACGACGCGGCCGACGCGATGCCGACGCACATCAGCACCGGCTGCACCGAGACGCCGACGTCGGCCGCGGCCTTCACCGCGATCGGGATGACGATCAGCGCGGTGGCCGTGTTGCTGATCATCTGGCCCAGCGTGGCGGTGAGCAGGAACAGCCCGAGCAGCAGCAGGTGCCCGTTGGCGCCGAAGGCGCCGACCACGATGTCGGCGACCCGGTTCGCGGCCCCGGATTCCTGCATCGCCGCCGACAGCGGGAACATGCCGGCCACGATCACGATGGTGGTGAACGAGATCCCGCCGTATGCCTGCTGCATGGTGAGTACCCGGCAGACCACCATCGCCATGGCCGCCGCGAGCGCGGCGATCGCGGGTGGCACCAGACCCGTCGCCAGCAGCACGATCATCCCCACCACGATGACGATCGCGGCGGTCGAGCCGGGGCCCAGCGGGACGGCCTGGCGCCGCAGCTCGGCCGGGGCGTCCACCACGAGCACATCGCCGGTGGAGCGGGCGTGCCGGTCCAGCGCGTCCCAGGATCCCTGCACCAGCAGGGTGTCCCCGGCGACCAGGGTGACCGGCGCCGGACCGAGGTGCTGGCCCATCCGGTGTGCGGCGAGGACCACCAGTTCGCCGCTGTCGGTCGTCATGCCCGGCCACACCGTGTCGCCGATCAGGGCCGAGCGTGGGGTCAGCACCACCTCGGCGGCGCCGACCTCCCGGCTCAGCACCCGGGCGCCCAGCTCGTAGTGCGCGTCCAGGGTACGTGCGTAGCCGCTGAGGTCGGGTGGCAATGACCGCGGCGTTCGCCGGGGCAGCAACCGGTGCCGCAGCCCGGCCATCAGGGCCACCGTGCCGGCCAGCAACGGGACACCGACCAGGGAGTATTCGAAGAATCCGAATGGCCGGCCGCCGGCCTGGTCGGCGGCCTGCGAGATCAGCAGGTTGATCGGGGTGGCGGTGAGCACCAGCAGGGAGCCGGCGTGCCCGGCGAAGGCCAGCGGCATGGCCAGGCCGGAGGGCGAGAAACCGAGCCGTACGGCCAGCAGCACCACCATCGGCAGCAGCGCGGCGGTCGCGCCGTTGACGCTGATCAGGGCGGAGAGCAGCGCGCCGAGCAGCATCGTGGCGACGAGCAGGCGGCGCGGCTCGGTGCCGGCGACCCGGATCAGCCGCTGACCGACCCAGGCGGTGACGCCCGAGGCGCCGAGCGCCTCGCTGACCACGAACAGTCCCGCGATGAAGCCGACCACCGGGTCGCCGAAGCCGGCGAAGACCGCGGCGACGGGCAGCACACCGGTGAGGTAGAGGGCCAGCGCGGAGCCCAGCGCGACGACCTCGACCGGTAGCCGGTTCCAGAGGAACAGGCCGATGACCGCGGCGAGGATCAGCAGACAGACGGTGGCGTCGGACACGTCACGGCAGCTCGACCGGGGCGCCCGGACCCAGCGGGATGCCGAGGAGATACCACGCGACGAAGAACAGGATCCAGGCCAACGAGATGATCAATGTGTACGGGATCATCAGCGACACGACGGTGCCCACGCCGGCGGCCTTCTTGTAGCGCTGGGCGAGCAGCACGATGAACGGCAGGTAGACCATCAGCGGGGTGACCACGTTCATCGGCGAGTCGCCGACCCGGTAGGCGGCCAGCACCGTCTGCGGCGCCACGCCCAGCCGCAGGAAGAGCGGCACGAACACCGGCGCGAAGATGGCCCACTTGGGGATCACGCCGGGGATGATGATGTCCAGGATGAGGGTGACGACGATGAATCCGACCAGCAGCCACAGTGGGCCGATGTTGGCACTCTCCAACCCGTCGGCCATCTTCACCGCGGCGATGGTCGCCATGTTGGTGTAGTTGAAGTACGCGATGAACTGGGCGATCACCAGCAGCATGAAGATCAGCCCGCCGAGGCCGGCGAACGTCTTGGTGATCGCCTCCATGGCCGCGGCGCTGCCCTTGAGGCTGCCGGCGCCCGCGCCGTAGCAGACCCCGCAGACCAGGAAGATCAGCATGATGATGAAGATGAGGCCGTCCATCAGCGGCGAGTCCTCGACCAGGCTGCCGGTCTCCGGGTTGCGCAGGATTCCCGACGGCGGCACGGTCAGCAGCAGCAGGATGCCGAGGACCGCCAGGAAGCCGCCCAGCGCGAAGCGCAGGCCGCGCGACTCGGCCGCCTGGTCGATCTCGGGTTCGGCGGTGTCGTCCGGGGTGGGCAGCTGCGTCGCGTCGTGCGGGCCGCCGTTGCCGATGGGCTCGTAGCGGCCCAGTCGTGGCTCGATGAACTTTTCGGTGATGAACGTGATCAGGAATGCCAGGAAGATGGTGGAGGCGATGCCGAAGTAGAGGTTGGCGGTCAGCCCGATGGTCCGCGTCGGGTCGACCAGGTGTGCGGACTCGTTGGTGACCTCCGTGACGATGCCGTCGATCGGAGTGATGATCACGTTGACGCCGAAGGTCGCGCCGACGGCGGCGAAGGCGGCCGCGAGCCCGGCCAGCGGATGTCGGCCGACGCTGAGGAACGCGACCGCGCCCAGTGGAATCAGCACCAGGTAGCCGGCGTCGGAGGCGACCGAGGACAGGATGCCGAGCAGCACGATGATGAAGGTCAGCGACCACTTCGGGGACACCGCGACGAGCTTGCGGATCAGCGCGCCGATCAGCCCGGCCTGCTCGGCAAGCCCGACGCCGACCATCGCGACCAGGATGACGCCGACGACGCCGAAGTTGGTGAAGTTGGTGACCGCCGAGGTGAAGATGAACCGGATGCCGTCCGCGGTCAGCAGACTCTCGATCTTCGTGGTCTCGGTGTGGGTCTCGACGTCGGTGTCGTAGAGCTGCTCCGGTGCGACGTCGAGGGACGGCTCGTAGGTGCCGCCCGGATAGCTCTCCTCGGCCGCCACCGGCGGCGGCTCGGTCACCTCGTAGGTCACCTGGACCTGCATCGCGGCGAAGATCGCCGATAAAACGATGATCAACCCGATCAGGATCAGGAAGATCATGACGGGGTGCGGGACCTTGTTGCCGATCTTCTCGACGCCGTCCAGCATCTTCTGGCTGAACGTGCGCTTCGCCGGCACCGCTTCGGCGGTCACCGGGCGGTCGTGAAGTCGCAGGCCAACTGGATCAGCAGCCGGGCGCCGAAGCCTGAGCAGCCGGCGGTCTGCCAGCCGGCGGCCTTCTCGTTCTGGGCGGTACCGGCGATGTCGATGTGCGCCCACGGCTTGCCGCGCACGAACTCTTCGAGAAACAGCGCGGCGTGGATGGCTCCCCCGTTGGGCCCACCCATGTTCTTGATGTCGGCGATCTCGGAGTTGAGCTCCTTGCGGTAGCGGTGGGCCAACGGCAGCTGCCAGACCGGCTCGTCGACCGCCTCGGCCGCCCGGCTCACCTGGTCGATCAGCTGCTGATCGTTGCCGAACACCCCGGCGATCTGCACCCCCAACGCGCGCATACAGGCACCGGTGAGGGTTGCGATGTCCACAATGGCGTCGCACGGCTCCTCGGTGGCCAGCACCAGTGCGTCGGCCATCACCAGGCGGCCCTCGGCGTCGGTGTTGATCACCTCGACGGTGGTGCCGCCGCGGATGTGCAGCACGTCGCCGAGCTTGGTCGCCGTTCCGGATGGCATGTTGTCCGTGCACATCAGATAGCCGGTCACCGCCGTGGGGCAGTCGAGCCGCCGCAGCGCCGTCATCGCGGCCAGGATCGCGCCTGCACCGGACATGTCGTTCTTCATGGTGGCGTGTACCGCGTCGGCGGGCTTGAGGCTGATGCCGCCCGAGTCGTACATGATTCCCTTGCCGACGAAGGTCAGCTTCTGCGCATCGCCGGCCTGCGGCCGGTAGGTCAGCCTGATCATCCGGGGTGGGTCGGCGCTGCCGGCGTTGACCCCGAGCAGACCACCGCAGCCCATCGCCAGCAACTCGTCCTTGTCGTAGACCCGCACCTCCAGCCCGGCCTCGTGCGCCAGCGCCTGTGCGCACTCGGCCATCCGCGTCGCGGTCAGCAGGCTCGGCGGGGCATTGGCCAGATCCCGGGCCAGCGCTGCCGCGGCGGCGAACACCTGGCCGCGCCGCACGCCACGCTCGACGGCGGGCACCGTCTCCGCCGGGGCGAGCAAGGTCAGCACCCCGAGAAGCTTCGCTGTGTTGTCCCGCTTGAGCCCGCCGAAATGGTAGCGGGCCAGCAGCGCGCCCTCGACCAGCGACTGCGCCGCGTCCTCGGGGGTGGTCGCGGCCGACTGGGGCAGCATGATCGCCAGACGGACCTGCTTCTCAGCGGCCCGGGCGAGCGCGGCGGCCGCGTTCCGCAGTCCGGCTCCGTCCACCTCGCCGGGTTGCCCGACGCCGTAGAGAACCATCGGCGGCCCGTCCGCCGGGGAGATCATCAGGGCCTGCCCGACCTCGCCGTCGAACCCGGCCGCCGCCAGCCCCGACCGCGAGGCCTTCAGTCCCACAGGAAGCTCACCCGAGGTACCGACCGGCAGGCCGACCACGTCGGCAACCCCGGCGATCGAGGCCAACTCGCCCGGCGTCGCTGTCACCTGCACAGTCGGAGCCTGCTGCACGGACGGAATCGGGTCGAACTTCTCCAGCAGACTGGTCATAGCCGTGCGCCTCCGGACCGGATGCTTGGGGGCGAGTTGCCCAGAAGAGACTTATGACAGGATTCTGCATCCGTCACCGGGTCCGACACCGGTTAATCACAAAACGATCATGGGTGCCCATGGCCGTACGGACGGAGATCACCCGCCGCTGCCGCCGACATCAGAATGACCGGTTCGATCTACTTGAACCGGCTAATGCAGAACTGATTAGTACTAGGTTGGATGTCATGAAGGCGCTTCTTAGCACCCTGACCGACGCCGAACTCGGGCTGGTGCGCGAGTGCGAGCGGGACAACATCGGCGCCGCCGACGAGGACACGCTGATAGAACTGCACGGACGTGTACGGCAGGCCCGCGACAAGTACGTGGGTATGTACCGCCGACAGGCCAGCGCCCGGGTTGCCGAGTCCGGGGGACGGGGCAAGGCGCGCCCGAAGAACACGCTCAACGCACAGAAGGCGGAGGTCTTTGAGGACGCGCTGGCCCGGGTCAGCCGCCAATTGGCGACCGCCGCCCGGCACAGCGCCCTGGAGCTGCGAGCCGACCGCCTTGCCGCCGTACGGGAGGATCGCAACACGGCGCCACTGGCTCCGCGCGGATCAACAGCATCCCGGCGCAGCGCCCCCGCGCAGAAGCGTGCGGCCACCCGCGCCCCGGCCGGCCGGGCCACGCCCGGGGCCGGGCAGGCCGCCCGCAAACGGCAAGCGGCGAGCGCCGCCGCGGGCGCTCGGCAACAGGCCAGCCGCGACAATCGATAGGTCGACACATCCCACCGTCACGTTCCCCGGGTTGGCAGGCAAACCAGGAGCGACATGACGACGAGGCAGGGCCGCACCCACTGCTACCAGTTCTCCGGGCTGGTCGCGGCCGCCGTCATGTTCTGCCTGTCGCTGACGCCGTCGTTGCTCCCCCGCGGCTACCTTTACCAAGGGCTGATCAGCGGGCTGCTCACCGCAGTCGGCTACGGGCTCGGAGTCCTCACCGCCTGGCTGGGCCGGCAGATCATCGGCCGTCCGCTACCGGAGGCCGGGCCACGGGCGTGGCGCATTCTCCTGGCCGCCGCCACCGTCGCCGGAGCCATCTCGGTCTACGCCGGCGCCCGCTGGCAGACACAGATCCACCAACTGATCGACCTGGACCCTCCACCCCGGGTGGGGTATCTACTTGTGCCGCCGATCGCCGTGGTGACCGCCGCCGCCTGGGTGGGCCTCGCCCGGCTGCTGCGCCAGGCCGCCCGGTGGATCGCCGCCCTGCTCGGCCGGTGGATTCCGGCGGCACTCGTTGTGCACGCTTTCGCCTCCCACGATGTCCATCATGGGCTCGGCCGCTGGTCAGAGCGTCGGACTGCCGGCAGCCACGTTACGGAAGAGACCTACCCGAGGGGTGGCCGAGTCCCTATCAGCGGTCCGCCGACGCCACCCGGCCCGGCGACAACACCCCCCGGATCATGCGTACGACAGGGGCAGTAAGTCATACCGGACCGAGCGACCGAGCAGTCCCCGGCTGGGGACGATCAAAAAGGTAACGGGGTACTCCACGCTGCCGCCCTCCCGCCCTTTCGCCAGTCGATACATCCTTGCGCGCCTCGTCGACGACTCCAGCCCCGGCGATCTTCTCGGCGGTAAACCGTCGGAGGCATAGTGGGCGCCCACAACGGTGAACAGCACAAATACATGGGACGCCGTCGGCTTGGTTGTCCTTCATGTCGCCTTCGCGGACTACCACCTTCGGAGGACCACAAGGCAGCATGCGCAGGTCAGCCGTGCCAGAGCCAGCGCAGCAGAGCGAGACCGCGTGACGGCCGGCTGCTGACCATGGCATCGAGCTGCCGGTCAACGTGCTGGCGAACTCTGCCAAGCTTGGCACGACAACACCACCGGCTCCACCACGGGAACCTGATCAACCGACATCAACCGCCAAGAGCCGACAACCGGCTCCTACGTTGGCCAGAGGCGCTCAGCGAAGGCCGGCGGGGTTTCAGCGTCAGGAAGGTCGACGATGGCGACCGGCCGGTCGGCGTCGTTCAAGATCTCCCGGCTCACCGAGCCGAGCAGGACCCGGCGGACGAGGCCCTTGCCGTGCGTGCCGACGACGATCAGCTGCGCATCACCGGCGTGCTTCAGGATCGCTTCGGCCGCGCGGCCCTCCACCACGACGGGACTCACGCTCACCGACGCGGTGTCCATGCCCTGCACCTCGTCGAGCGTCCGGGTGATGGCTTCGGCGGCTTCCGCCTTGACGCCCGCCCGCATCCGCGCCAAGAGCTCCGGGTCGGCCATGGGAAACGGGCGGGGTAGCAGAGCGTCGACGGCGGCGACGGCTCTTACCGACGTCTTGCGCACAGCCGCCTCGGCGATGGCGTAGCGGAGCGCGTTCGTGCCGAATTCCGACCCGTCGACGCCCACGATGATCGGGCCCGTCGACGGATGCTCGCCCTCTCCGACGACGATCAGCGGGCACCTCGCCTCGATCGTCAGCCGGTTGCTCACCGAACCCAGCAGGGCGCTCGCGGTGCTGCCCAGGCCGCGCCGGCCGACCACGACGGAGTCCGCGCCCTCGGAAGCCGCCGCCAGCGCGTCGGCGGGATGGCCCATGGTCGAGGTCTGAATGCAGGCGAGGTCTGGGGCAAGCTCGCGTACGTGCGCCGCCGCAGCGTCGAGCACGTGCTCGGAGAACTCGATGAGCGCTACCGTGGACTGGCTCGCCGGCAGGCCGTGGAAGCCGAAGAAGTTGACGGTGGGAATGAGCGTGTAGGAGTTGACCAGCTCGAGCTGCTCGCCGCCGAGGCGTGCTCGGGCCACCGCCCAGTCGAGTGCGTAACCGCTCTGCTCTGAGCCGTCGATGCCAACGACGATCCGCCCGGTCATGTGATGAACTCCCCGCGAGAGAATCAACGGATCCGAACCCGGCCCGCGCCAAGCGGGTGCAACGGCCCGGCACGGTGGACGTGGTGGGCCACCCCCAGCAGCATGCCACGGATGGCTCGCCCACTCCGGTCAGTTGGTCACAGCCGGTGACCTTCCTGTGCGGGCGTCCCGGAGCCGGCCCGTTTCAACGCGACCGCATCGTCGCCGGTTTCGGCCACATTCACCAGATTTACCTCGCCGGACCCGGCAGGATGGAGGCGTTGGCGGATCTTCGAAGTCAGGTCCATCGAGACGGCGACCGAGTCGGATCAGGCTGACCGCTGCCCTCGACGGTCTCGACGGTCTCGACGGTCTCGACGGTCTCGACGGTCTCGACGGCAGGGTTCCCCGGCACTGCGCGACTAGGACGAGCGTGCCGATGCCGATTTGGAGGATAAATGTCTGAACTGATCATCATCGGGTACGAGGACCCGCAGACCGCTCGACAGGCCTATGAGCAGGTGCAGCGTCTGCAGGACGATTTCGTCGTCGAGTTGCGCGGATTGGCCATCGTCGACGTCGATGCCGATGGTAAGACTCACGTCGACACACCTCAGCGGGTCGTCGGAACGTCCGCCTCTGGTGGTGCGCTCTTCGGCCTACTGCTCGGCCTGCTGTTCTTCGTCCCGGGCATGGCGCTGCTGGGCGGCGCGATGGGCGCGCTCATCGGCAAGTTCAACCAGTCGGGAATCGATGCCGCGTTCCGCAAGCGCGTCGAGCATCTGGTCGAACCCGGCCACTCCGCCATCGTGATCATGGCTTCGAAGATCACCGAGGACAAGTTCGCCAAGGCTCTGCAACCCTTCGGCGGCACCATCCTCAAGACCTCGCTGTCCGAGAGCGATGAGAAGGAACTCGCCGAGGACCTTGCCGAACAGAGCTGATTTGCTGGCGTTGCGCGGTCCGCCGCGACGCGTTCGTCTTCGCCGTCACCTGGAAACCTGACGAGGTGACGCTCTGCCCGAACCATCGCATCTGGCTCGGGCTCCCCGGGCGCAGCCACCGCGGCAGGCAGTACGACGTCCACGACCTGCCCGACATCCTTCATGCCCAACGACGTCACTACCGGTTGGCCCGCCACTACGGCCGCCAGACAACGGCCGACGCATTCGCCGACGCGGCCCACATCACCGCCCTCTGGGCACGCCACGGCCTGCACGATGATCGACGGAAACCGTTGATCCGCGCGTTTCTCGGCCACAACCCGCTGACCGGCAGGCTGCCCTCGGGTGACCCGATCACACCGGTCGTTACCTACCCCGAGACCGTCGATCTCGCCCGCGTGCTGGCCATGCCCAGGTGGCGCCATCCCGCCGGCCGAGCGACCAAACACGACCTCCGCCAGTTCCGGCGCGACATCAGCGACCATCTCAGAATCCACTACCGCCCGCAGGGCAACTCCCGCGACCCGCTCTTACGCTGGTTCCAGAAACGCCACGCACCCCGCAGCCCATGACCGCCCGGGCGATCATGGGCTGCGCTTCCGCGGCGTCGGCTCGCCAAGGGAGGGAGGCGATCCCGGGCAGCAGGGCCACGCCAGATCAATCAGCGAGATCCTGGCGCTGGTGACCGCCGCGAGGAAACCGGCGGCGGCGATGAAGACCGGCTGCACCGTCTTGTTGGTGATCGACCAGGCCATCACCACGCGGGACATGTGCTCGTCGTCCGTGGCGTTCACCCGGTAGGTCGCGAAGGTGGGACTGAACATGCCCGCGAAGAAGACCAGTGTAGGTTCTCACTGAAGATGTCAATTTCTCACGAGCATGTCGCCGGACATTTCGGTTGCGACATCTTCGTGAGAATTGATGGTCTAGCAGCAGTCCACCTCGTGGAACATCACGCATACGCCTGTTCCAGGATAGCCAGGTCGCGGTTGGCGAATTGCACGTGCGCCCACTGGTCATTGACGATGACTTGCAGGCACTTAAGCGCCGTGCGTTCGGCGGGTGGAGGGCAGCCGATCGCGGTGTTGGGCCTCCGCACTCGGTCAAGCTCCTCCTGCGTGACCTGCGCCAGATACGCGCGCAGATCGGCGATCCGCTCGTCGCGCACGGCGAGGATTTCGCCGAGGGTGGGCGCGGCCGACTCGTCGATGCCGAACTCGGCGCCGTTGGTGGTGAACGATGCGGGCACGCCGATCGGATGGAACGGGTTCGGGCGAAGGGCTGCCGCGTGGCCATACCAGGCGTCCACGACGAAGATCGTGTGGCGCAGGGTTTGGGCGAGTGACCATTCGTCGTTCACTGATCTGTAGACGGCTTCCTCCGGCAGCGCGCTCGCGCGTCGGACCGTCGCGTGCCACAGCTCCTCGATGGCGTCCACCGCGTCGCGCGCCGTCTCGGGTGTGGTCGGCCGCAGTCGCAGCCGTTCGGGGTGCAGGCGATCCAGCTCGGCTTCGACCAACGGCTTGACCTCCACGCCATTAATCCGTAGCCCGTCGATCGCTCCGTCGATGTCGGCGTTGAACAGCAGCACGCCACGCATCCGGGCTTCGCTGAGATCAACCTCGCGGAAGGTGGCGCTGGCCATTGACAGGTCGATGAACTCCGCGCCCGTGTAGTCGGACTGCTGCACGAATCTCGTCATCGGCGCATTGTAGGAGCCCGGTACGACAAGACCACCAAATCAAGATCCAGCGTCACACGCGGCCAGCGTGCCACAACCGCGCCTTCTCCCGCCTCACCAAATCGAGCCCTGGACTCGCCAATCAAACAAGATGCGTCGGCGCAGAGGATGCCATTCCCGACGGTTGCCTCAATATCAGCAAGACGCGGCAACTGGCCGCCTGTCCCACCTATCTGAGGCACCGCAGCTCAGCAAGCTGCTCACGCCTCATGATCAACGATACGGGACAGTTGTCCAGGTGATCGGTGGCATCACGGCGAAGATTCGCGATGCGATCGACGATCCGTCGGGACGTCAGTGTCGGAGCGAGCCGCTGTGCCTTGCGCCCTGCTTCGAGCGCGAGTTCTGGCGCTCCGGCCAGGAAGTATGCACTGGCCAGGCCCACCAGGTTGAGCGCGGAACTTCGCACATTGTCTGGCTCGAACGAGGTAATCGCCTCGTCTACCCAATGGACGGTCTCGGAGCCGTGGCGGCGATCGGAACGAGCGAAGTCGCGATACACCCGCCCGTATTGGGCCAGCAACTCACCGATGTCGAGGGTTCCCATCCAGTCCGGCTCTGCTCCCGGGTTCACTGCGCCGAAGGCATCGCTGGCCGTACAACTGACCACCCGCCACACTGATTGAGTGCTCCGGACCGCCGCCGTGCCATGGGCGCGGTGGTCCGGATGCCTCCCGTCGCCCGAGGAACAGAGTCTTGTCGCCCACACGAATCGCCTACCAGCAACTACCGGCCGCTATTCGCCACCGCATCAGCGAGATCGTCGGCTTGGTCACCGACGCCGACTCAGCGATCGAGGGACTCAACAGCTCTGTCGCCGCCCGTCTACACACCGCCGGCGGCCACTCCTTCGTCAAGGCGCTACCGGTGGACCATCGCTGGGCTTGGACCCAACAACGAGAGGCTGAAATCGCGCCGCACGTCGATGCGGTGGGGGCCGGCCTGATCGCGCGGATCGTCGACGACGGCTGGGACGTCCTGCTCTTCGACGCGCTCGATGGGCACCAGGCCGACTACTCCCCCGGTTCGAATGACCTCGTACCCGTCGCTCGGCTCATCGCCCGCATCGGAGAACTGCCATGCCCCCACACGCCGCTCCGGTTGGCCGAGCAGCGACTCGCCGCCTACACCAGCGCAGACATGCTCCACCATTTCGCCGGTGACAGCCTGCTGCACACCGACCTGAACCCGGCCAACGTCATCGTCGACAACGGCCAGGCGCGCATCGTCGACTGGGGCTGGGCCACCCGCGGTGCCGCCTGGCTCGACGCGGCCTACTGGGTGAGCTGGTTGATCGCCGCCGGCCACACCCCGGAGCAAGCCGAATGGTGGGCGGCCCAGGTACCGGCCTGGCAGACCGTAACAACAGCGGGTGTAACAGCGTTCGCCGAGGCCAACGCGCGATTGTGGGCGGAGATCGGCGCAGGCAGCACCGATGCCTGGACGACCAGGATTCTGGCTGCCTCCGCAGCTTGGAGGCAGTACCGGCAGGTAGGCGTGTAGACGGCGATTCCGGCCGGCCGGTTGATGATGCTCCCGGCTCGGTGAGGGCTTCCCCCTGTCCCTTGCCGAGCCGGGTCTCAAGCTCAGCCGTCATAGCTGCGGCGCAGGGCTGCGGCCGCGTGACCGGATCGGAAGCGACGGGCTCTCCCAGGATCGCCGCAGGACCGGTCCGGCTGGTTTGTTCGCGGAGTTCGGGGACGATGACCGGCCGGGCCGCCGCATGCTGCAGCCGTTCGTCGAGCGTCAGCAGGTGCCGGTGCGGAAGCACCGACCGCGACATCCGTAACGCGTCGGGCCAGCCGGGACGCATCGGCTCCGGCGTGACCGTCCGCGCCAGCAGCAGCGAGGCGTCCACCGACTTGGTGGTCGGACGCAGCACCGCCGCGGTCACCGTCCTGGTCGCGACATCGATCAGGCCCGTCAGCTCGACGCGTCCGACGACACCGTCGTCCAGCATGACCGCGATGTCCAACGGCGTGGAGTCAATCTGCATCAGCTCACCAGTCCGCACCGGGGAGAAAACCCCGAACGGGCCGTCCGGTTTGGCCGCCTCCGCCCGCCGGGTCCGCGCCGACCCGGTGACGTGCCGGCCCGCGGTGACCCGGTCGAACAGCCGGTAGAACGCCGCCCTCGACGGCATCGTCACCTCGCCGGGCCCGTGCGCGGCGGTGAGTTGCTGCTCGACCTTCCATCGGAAGAACTCCACCGTCCGTGACGCCGAGTCCGTCGAAGCGTCGATCACCCGCCGTAGCTCCTCGGCGACGCGGGGATCCGTGCGGCCGTGCGGCGGCCTGACGCGGCTCGACCGGCCGTCCACCAACCCCGCCAGCCCGCGGGTCTCGTAACGCTGCCGTTTGCGGCGCACCGTGAAAGCGCTGACGCTGTCCCCGTCATGGCTCAACTCGGCGGCCTTGGCCGCTTCCCGGTCGGCCATCGAGTGACTCTGCGGAGCGTATTCCGGCCGAGGTGCCGCCCCGCCCGGGTCACGGCCCGTGATCACCTCCAGGACGACGTGTCGCTCCCACCAGCGAGCCCGTTCCGCTGCCGGCGCCGCGACGTCCGCCAACAGCCCCGACGCCAACCCCCTGCCGACCTGGTGAAGTGCCGGTTCGAAGACGCCGCGCGAGCAGACCAAGCTGAGATCCGGGGTGATCACCGAGCCGTGCTCATCCGCGAGCAGCACCGTCGTGCCGGCAAACCCGACCACCGTGCGGACCACCGATTCCAGACACACCCGGTCTCCGACCCGTAACACCCCGGGCCGGGCGCGGCTCATCGAACCTGACCGCCGTGACCAGAACGCTGGCCGGCCCCAACGACCCCGACTGCAGGTCCGTGACCAGCATCCGCAACCACATCAGGTGAAAGAGCACCGGCAGCACCCCCAGCCTCTGACCCACGGCCTCCGCCCCGTCGAACAAGCCGCGCGGTTGCGAGAACACCTCCAGCAACTGGGCCGCGACCGCCGATCGGTAACACCGGGGATGGCGATAGCCCGCCAACCAACGCACGTTCGCCGCGAACACCGGATCCAGGACACCGGCCCGCCGGAACCTCCAGCCCACCTGCGCGCACGCTCGTTCGGTCGCCGCAAACGCCTCGGCGTCCTCGACCTCGATCCGGTCATCGGCGCGGACATCGACCACCACACCCGTGCCGTCGATCAACCGGACGAAGAAGTCCGGGGCATGCCGCCGACGGCACCCGTCATGCCAGCGCAGCCAGAACGGCTGGGACGAATACCCGACCACCTCAGGGTCGAAGTCCAGCAGCATCGCGTGGTCACGCTCCAACCAGGACTCATACCCCACATGCCGCCCTGAGGTAGCCGACTACCGCAACCCGGGAAAATGAGCCTGGCCTCGCAGCGAGGGGAACGAGCGCACCGGCGGCACGTCCTCGAATCGCACGCCCCAACACGTCGACAGATCTGCCCGCCGGAGCACCCCGCCGGGCTCCAGGAACTCGACGTCGAACCCCTTATCCGCAACGGAAACAGGCGCCGCAGTCACCATACTGAAAACAACGCCGCAGACCCGAACGATCCTGCCGGAGCCAGGGTAATCAACCCATAGAGAGCCAGCCGTCACCCGCCGGCGACACTCGGCCGGCACCTTCAACAACCGGGGGACCGGCTGCCCGGGTGGAACCCGATCTCTAATGTCTAAGCGTGGACATCGACTGGAACGCCGAACTGCTCGACCAGCTCGAGTGGCACTGGGACAACCAGCTCCGGCCCCGGCTGGACGGCCTGACCGACGACGAGTACTTCTGGCAGCCGGCCCGCGACTGCTGGACCTTGACTCGCCGCGCTGAGAGCACAGCGCCGATGCCGCTCGGCGCCGGCGACTTCACGATGGACTACGCCCCACCGCCGTACGATCGTGAACCCGTCACCACGATCGCCTGGCGGCTGGCACATCTCATTGCCGTGCTCGGGCCTCCGGACGCGTTCCACTTCGACCAACCCTGGACCGGTCACGGTCAACATGTCATCGACTACGCGGGAACCGCCGAAACGGCATTGCGTCAACTCGACGAAGGTCACGATGCCTGGGTCCGGGACGTACGCAACCTCGGCACGGCAGGTCTCATCCAGCCTCAGGGCAAGCTCTCCCCACCTCAGTACGCGGACGTCCCGATGGCCAGGCTCGTCATGCACATCCACCGCGAAGTCATCCACCACGGCGCGGAAATCTGCCTGCTACGCGACCTCTACCTGCGCAAGGACGGCTGAGAACACAAGCTCCAGACGACGACAGCCCGAGAGCAACTTGAGCGAGAGGAAACCGCAGATCGAACCAACTCGAGCGAGACAACACCAACTCAAGCAGGACGGGACACCCAGGATCGGCGCAAAACCGGTCCTGTCCTTTGCCAACGAAGTGTGTCCGCGTGCCAGCGAACTTGTCCTGGCAAGGGTTTTGCCAGTCATGTTTGTCTGCCGGCTGCCGTCCGCTAACGTCGCGATGTAGCGCCACCAGGTGCCCGTTCAGATCCCCCGTTGACCGAGGACGACTGCCGCTACCTGCACGTCCAGCCTCCGCGCGACCCAGCGGGCCGGCTGCATTCATCGACGGGTGCCACGGCCGGGCGGGCTTGCGCTAGCTTTGGGCAATGTCGCAAGATCCCAGACTCCAACGAGCAGCTGAGCTTTACCACGCCGCCACCTTCAACGGCGATCCTGAAGCGGTACGGGCCGCGACCGGGCAGTTAGACAGCCTCGAAGCCGACCTGGCGTTGGCGCGGGGTCGGGTTCTGCACGCGGCGTTCCTCCGTGACCGCCGGGAGGACCCGCGCGAGTTGGTCGCCTTCGAGCGGGCCGCCGAGCTGTACGCCGCGCTCGGCGACGACCACGCGCTGGCCGAGGCGGAGTTCTGGCTGGGTTGTTTCCACCAGGTTGTGCGCGAGGACGGGGATGCGGCGCACCCGCACCTGCAGCGCTCTGCGACCCTGGCCCGGGCGACCGACAATCGGCTGACACTGTCCTACGCGGTGCGGCACTTGGGCTTCGCGGCGGGCATGGCCGGGGATCACGCCACGGCGCGCCTCCTGCTGGAGGAGTCGGTAGCGCTCCGCCGGGAGCTCGATTTCCCGGCGGGGGTAGCGGCCGGGCTGGTGGCGCTGGCGGACCTGGCCTATCGGGACGGTCGTTCAGACGAAGCCGAGCGACTGCTCGACGAAGCGACGGCAGTCGCGACGGAGTGTGGGGCCATCGGGGTGCTCGGCTGGGCGGACAACACCCGCGAGGAACATATCCGGCCATAAGGATCGTGCTTCGAGCGTACGGGCGCCTGACTAGTTGAGTCGGCCTGGAGCGCGGTGCCGCGTTGCCGCTGGTCCGTTTCTCCAGGCCGCTCGCCGAACCCGCCGTGCGCGTCTCCGCGCAACGGGCTCTCCACGGTTGCTGTCGTCAGGCGTTGTCGGGTGTGGGCCAAGGGTTGGGGATCGTGCGTTGCCGGTAGCGGGTCACCGGGGTGGCCGCGATCGGCTGGTGCGCGGTCCCGTCCGCGGTGATGGGCAGCCACCTGCCGGTCGGCGTGGTGAACTGCTTGCGGACGGCCTTCCAGTTCCAGCGGTGTCGGTGCATGAGCATCGTGATCAGCCGTTGCCAGGCGAACCGGTCCAGGGTGTGGAAGGTGTGCTTGGCGACGGCGTGCCGGAAGTAGTTGGCCCAGCCGTGCGTGACCTGGTTGAGCCTGGTCAGCACGGATCTCAGGTCCTGTTGTGATGTCCTGCGGGTCAGTGCTCGGATCTTCGCCTTCAGCGACCGGATCGGCCGGGCGGCGATGAACGTATACACATGCCAGCGGTTCGAGCCTCGCTTGCGCTGCCACTGGATGTGAAAGCCGAGGAAGTCGAACCCGTCGCTCAGGTGCACGATCCGCGTCTTGGCCGGCGACAGGCGCAGACCCATCGGAGCGAGCACTGCGGCGACGTCCTCGCGCAACGCGGCCGTGTGGTCCTGGGTTCCGTGGACCAGGACCACGAAGTCGTCGGCGTAACGGACCAGCCGCCACGTCGGTAACCCCCGGCTGCGCCGGTAGTTACGGCGTCCGCTGGTCGACATTGTCCCGCCCGGCTTCCACGGCGCCGTCAAATGCTCGTCGAGCACGGACAAAGCGATGTTGGCCAGCAGCGGAGACAGGATGCCGCCCTGCGGCGTGCCGGTGTGGGTGTTCCGCCGGTCACCGAGTTCGGTGAGGATCCCGGCTTTGAGGAACGCCTTCACCAGCGTCAGCACGCGTTTGTCTTTCACCCTGGCTCGGACGCGGTCCATCAACGCGGTGTGGTCGATGGAGTCGAAGCACGCTTCGATGTCCGCGTCGAGCACCCACCGGTACCCGTTGGTGCCGAATTGGTGGATGTCGGCGATCGCGTCCTGGGCTCGCCGCTTGGGCCGGAACCCGTAGGAGACCGGCTCGAAACCGGCCTCGAAGATCGGTTCCAGCACCAGCTTCAACGCCGCCTGCACGACCCGGTCCGCCACGGTCGGAATACCGAGCTTGCGGACCTTGCCCGACCCGCCAGGCTTCGGGATCTTGCGTTCCCGAACCGGCAGCGGCCGGAAGGTGCCCGCCTTCAACTGGGCACGCAGGTCGGTCAGGAACCCGGGGACGCCCACGTACTGCTCGACGTGGTCGACGGTCAGGCCGTCGACGCCGGGAGTGCGGGCTCCCCGGTTACCAGCGACCCGGTGGAACGCCATGATCAGCGTCGCCGGGTCGTGCACGAGGTTGAACAGGTCATCAAACCGGCGGCCGGTATCGGCCGCCGCCCAACGATGAAGTTTGGCCTGTATCTCCGCTACCCGATCAACCGGACTCACGTCCGGTCGGGCGTCGCCGTTCGGCGGCGCGTCTTGCGGCATTACAGCATCCATCCCTTCGCGTAACCGCTGCCGCCCTTCCCCATGCGCCGGGCTTTCCCCAGCTCGGAGTACTACGGCGGCTCCGCCCCACCCGACCCGTTCGACGGTCGGTGCGCCTATCCCGGACCGGCCCGCTGGACGCGGACGGCTCGGGAATCGCGGCCGGGTGGTTCCCATGTTCACTGCTGCTCGTTCGTCGAAGGAGGAGCCCGACTTTGCCCCTGACGGCCCTCGCGATGGGTACGCCGCAGACCTTCCCCACCGCCTCCCGGACCAGCAATCCAATCCAGCCCGGAAGCTCCCCAGCCCGCATGACGCGCTCGGAGAACCACCGTCATCCGGCCCTGATCCACCAGGTTTTGAGCCGGTAACCCATTAAGGGACGTAATATCGCCGGTTCCTCGCGTACTCCTCTTCGTCTCGCTCGCCGGACCCGCACCATCTGGCAGTGCTGGCACGCCCCGGCTTTGTCAGGGCCGCTTCCACCCGATCCGGCACCACCCGGACCAGGCTGCCCTCAGCTACGCCCACCTGCTGCGACAGGAAGACGGTGGCGGCCTTTCACCTCCACTCGAACAACAGCGCCTCACGGCGCACCGGATCAGAAGGTTAGGGGTTCAAGTCCCTTCGGGCGCACAAACGATCAAGGCCGTGACCTGCGGAAACAAGGGATACGGCCTTCTTCTTTCCCATTTCTGGGCCCAATCCTCCCATCTGGCGGGAGTGTGGTGATCGGATGGTGATCGCGTGTCGAAAAGCTGTTCCATCCATAGTGGATCTGGGTGCTGAGCTGGACCTTTGAGTGGTGTAGACAAGTTGCCACCGCCTCCCTCCATGACTACAGTGAGTAACTGTGGGTGAGGGTGAATGCCGCCGACACGGGACAAGATCTACGGATATGGTCAGCCGCGTACCCCGCTACATGTTGCGGCCCGCGATGGTGCCGCCACCCTGCTGACTCCCTGACTTAGGCGGCCGCCAGAACCTCAGCGAGTGTCCGTCCCGCCGCCGATCGGCGCGCATCCTCGGGCACGCTGCCGTACAACTCCAGGGCCCGCTGTTGCACCAGACCGCCACGGAAACGGCCCGGCGCCTGCCCGTACGCCTCCACCGCCGCCTCACACGCACCGGTCGGATCGCCGTCCCGCCCTACGCACATCGCCCCATCCAGCAGCAACAGCGTCCGAGTCATGCCCGACCTGCTGGCCAGCTCAATCCCCGCCTGCTGACTCTCCCTTGCCGCCGCAGTGTCGCCCAGGGACGTGAGCGCCTGAGACCGGTGCACATGGTGCTTCTGCTCGCAGTAGCCCACCCATGTATCCGCTGACTCCCCGCGCGGTAGCCGGCCAGCGACCCGGTCGGCAGCCTGCAACGCCTCTACCGCCTGGTCACGCTGCCCGGAGAGCGCGTACGCCCGCGCCGCCACCGACGCGGCGAGCACAGCCGCAGCGGTGTCCGCACTCCCGGCCTCCCGCAGGGCCTCCTCCGCGAGCTTCGCCGCAGTGCGCGGCGCCCCATAGTTCAGCGGCACCATCGCACGCCGGGCCTGCACCCACGCCACCGTCTGCCGGTCCGTCGACCGGCGGGCGGTCTTCACCGCCGTCACGAACCACTGGTCGGCGAGTTCGTGACGGCCCATGTCGTGCAACACGATCGCCGCCATCCCGCCCAGCTGTGCCATGGCACGGGCCAAATCCTTGCCAACTGCCCGACTGTGCCGCAACTTCAACAGCGGCGCGGCCGCCGTCAGTTCCCCGGCCAACAGGCCAAGCATCTCCTCCGGCGCTCTCCCGCCGTACCCAGCGCTGTACCGCTCGGCAGCCGCCTCAACACCGGTCACGTCCTGCACACCGGCGTAGGCGAGCGCGGCCTCGGTCTCGTCACGTGCGGCCGTGATCCCGGCTAGCGGCACCACCAGGCCCGCGGTGAGCAGGTCTCGACGATTCACGGCGCTCAGCTCCCTCCCGGAGTTGGTCGGCGGAGTGATTTCCCAGTGTCGCGCAGCCAAGCCGACCATCCAACCCGGGATCTGCAAACCGTCCACGATCCGCTCGACCGTCTCGATCTTCGGATTTGAGTAGCTGCTCTTCGCACCGTCACTGATTCGCTCGGATTTGAGCCCGGTCACCTCCTCCAGCCCGATCCAGCTGATCCCGTGCCGGTGCGCGGCGGCGAAAACGGGCCCGAACTCTCGGCGCCGCAACGCATCCACGATCTCCGGAGCGGTCAGCAGATCCGCGGGCAAAGGTCGCACTGTCGCACGTTCCACATCGCCCCTCCGAGCCGGTGGGTGCCGAGTGGGCGCATCGTAAACCCGCTGGTAGATCGACATCCACCCCCTCATGGGGGCCCCGTCACGGGGGTTCCGATCCCGCCCGCCGTCCACCGAAAGTGGAATCCATCGATAGGTGATCGGCGCGGGGTCGTCTCCCCGCAGCAGGGGAGAGGTGATGACCGTGCTCACCAACACGGAAGGGCTCGGTTCGGTCGGCTACCTGACGGGGATCCGCTGGGCCGACACCGGCGAGGCCACCCGGATCGCCCAACAGGTCGCCGGACACGGTGACGTCGTCAGACAGCCCTGGCTGATCCTGCCGGAGATCGCCGCCCTGGTCCGCCGGCCCGCCATCGTCAACGCGGTGGCCGACGTCATTGGCGCCGACATCGCCCTCGAAGGTGGCTTCCTGCTGACCAAGTGGCCCGGCGCCGACTTTCGGGTGCCCTGGCATCAGGACGGCGCCGGCGACCGCATGGAACTGGACCCGGACCGTGCGGTGACCGTGTGGGTGGCCCTCACCGAGGCAACCGCCGGCAACGGGGCGCTCCGCCTCATCCCCGGCTCGCACCGGCGCGGTTACCTGCCGACCCGCCGTGAGGACCCGCACGGCGGCCAGCACGGCCGAGCCCTCACCACCGACGTGCCGCCAGGCAGCCCGGACCCGATCGTAGTTCCGGTACCCGCCGGCCAGGCCCTGCTGATGGACGTGCGGCTGCTGCATTCCAGCCCGCCCAACACCTCCGGCCAGCCCCGCATCGGGCTGAACCTGCGGTACGTCGCCCCCGGCGCGGTGACCCGCCGCGACGGCCAAGAACCCCAGCTGTACCCGATCGCCGGGCCCAGCTGGTAGTCCGCCCCAACGAGCAAGGAGGAACCATGGTTCAGAGCGTGCTCGAAGCGATCCTGTCCGGCCCCACCCCCCGGACCCGCACCCAGGTGCTCACGGGTGAGAGCAGCGACCCGGCCCGCCGCGGTGACAAGAAGGTCGTGGCGTTCAGCGACTGCCGTTACCGGTGCGCGGACTTCGCCACCCTGGTGAGGTGCGTCGACGCCATCAAGGACTCCGACGACAAGCTCCGCGCCCGGCCCGACGACCTCATGCTGTGGGACTGGGACGACACGCACGTCCAATTCGACAACCCGGACGACCCCCGCTCGGGCGGCGGCATCGTATTCCTCGGCGTCGCCTGGTACGACATGGAGTTCTTCACCGAACGCGGCGGCGCCGGCTTCTCCCGCATGCACCGCAAGGTCTACGAGCTGATCGGCATCCCGGAGGATGCCATCACCATCCAGCACTTCCTGTGCGCCGACGTGGCCCGGTTCACCGCCACCGAGGACGTCCCGGACTCGCCCGCCGCGCTGGCGGCTGGCGCGACGATCTGAGCATCCCGGCCGACAGGATCCGCCCGTCCCGCACCCCCTGTGCGTGATGGGCGGACCCGTCTCACGTCAGGACGCGCGTCCCCCGACCGGCTCGGCGGCGAGCTCCGGCACCGCCGCCCACCGCCGTCCCACGACGGCAGCCGCCACAGCAGCCCCCAGCAGCAGCACACCGGCCCCAGCGAACGCGGTGGCCGGCGCCGCATCGACCGCCATCGGGAAGGTCAACATGCCGACGGTGCCCGCGGTCCGGATCACCGTCTGGTCGACGGTGATCAGCCGAAGCCGCTCCGGTCCGCCGAACTCCGACAGCCGGGTTCGCAGCGTGACAGCGGCCGCCGGGGTGGCCAGGCCGGCGATGAACCCGACCGCCAGCACGACCGGCATCGACGGTGCGATCCCGTACCCGAACAGCGTCAGCCCGGCGACCGCCCACGCCCCGCAGTACACCGTCAGCCAGTGGCCCAGCCGCAGGTTCCCGACCAGCAAGTTCCCGACCAGCGCCCCCGCGCCGACCGCCGCCAGGGCGAGCCCGTACCCGGCGGCGCCTTGGCCGAGCTGCACCGCCAGCAGGGCGGGCAGACCGACCGCGGACACGGCAGCCACGAAGAACCCAACACCGTGCAGACCGATCCCAAGGGTCACATCCGGGTGGCGGCGCAGCACCGGCCACGCGGCGGCCGCCGGCGCGTCAACCGGCGGAGGGGTGTCAGCCGGCGAGGTCGCGGCGGCTACCCGAGCAGTACGGCGGACATGGACGTGCAGCCACCACATCGCCACGGCCGACACCGCGAAGGTGGCCCCGTCCAGCGCGAACAGCTGCACCTCGGACACGGCCAGCAGGATCAATCCGACCGCGCCGGGCCCGGCGATCGCCGCAATCCGTGTCGTCAGGTCCAACAGCCCGATTACCTGCCGAACCTTGCCCGGCTCGACCAGGTCCGGCACCAGGGCCCCCAGATTCGGCCCGAACAGCGCCCCCAGCGTGCCGAGCACGAACACGAGCGCCAGCAGCACCGCCAGGCCGCCACCGCCCGGCGACCACAGCACCGGCAGCACGCACGCCGCCACCGCCCGGCCGGCATCCAGCCAGCCGAGCGCCCGGTACGTCGAGAACCGGGCGACCAGGTCCCGGCCGAACGTGCCGATCAGGATGTACGGGATCGACTCGACCACCGCGGCGACACCCATCCACTTCGCCGACTGCGTCGACTCGTACACCACCCACATGACCGCGAGCCCGTACAGCCGGTCGCCGAGCACACTCAGCGCCGCCGACGACCACAACACCAGCACCGGACGTTTCCGCAGCAGCTGCAGGTAACCCACGCGCGCCATACCTCACAAGATCGGTGGAGCCGGGACCGGGCAAAGCGGTCCCCGGCCACGGGCGAGTCCGTAGGCGGGGGCCACCGCGGCAACCTAGCGACTCCCGACCGGCCGCAGGGGCCCGACACACCACCGGTGGAACCTCTCACCCGTCCGCGTACGTGAAAGGTGATCAATGGAAAATCCCGGGCCCTTCGACCAGCAGGCTGACCACTGGAGGCGGTGGGCAGCGTTCTACGACGCCGACTCCGCTGGCCACCTCGACCCCAGCCCCGCCGTCGACGCGCTGTGCGACCTCGCCGGCGACGGCCCGGCCCTCGAACTCGGCATCGGCTCCGGCCGACTCGCCCTTCCGCTGGCCGCCCGCGGTATCCCGGTCTGCGGCATCGACGCCTCCCCGGAGATGATCGACATCCTGCACCAGCGGCGCGCTGGCCTGCCGGTCGACGCCCGGATCGCGGACATGGCCGATTTCCGGGCACCCGCCCCGTTCCCGTTCCCCCTGGTCTACGTCGCCGCGTCCACGTTCTACCTGCTCGGCACCGCCGACCGGCAGATATCGTGCCTACGCGCGATCGCGGGGGTCCTGGCGGCCGGCGGCCGATTCGTCATCGAGGCGGCTCTGCCGCACACCGTCATCGGCGATGGCAGGCAGATCATCGTCCGGCACGTCGACGACGGGCACGCCCACCTGACCATCCAGGCCCATGACCCGACCACCCAGCTGGTCGTCTCTCAGGAGATCACGTTCAAAGCGGACGGCACCTGCCGCATGTTGCCGTCCGTGATGCGTTACGTCACGCTGCCCGAACTCGACTTGATGGCCAGCATTGCCGGAATGCGGCTACTCGACCGGTACGGTGGCTGGGACTGGCGGCCGTTGACCACTGTCAGCAGCCGCCACGTATCCATCTACGAACACAACCTGAGCGCGGTATGACCCACGGCCCAGCCGGTGCCGTCGATTGGCTGCCCGTTCACGTGAACGGGCAGCCTCGGCGTGGAGACGGCCCATCGTAACGGAGTGCCGAGGTCAACAGCCCTTACAGCACGTACGGGTGGGGGATGGAGATTCGTCGAGTGGCTCTGGCGGCGAGCAGAGGTTGTCTCTTGAGGGCTCTGTTGCGTTGTTCGATTGGGAGACGTGTTCGGCTCAGCAGGGTGGCGTGGTCAGATCGCGGTGGCGAGTTCGGTGAACACGGCGGCCAGGCGTAGCCGGGGTGAGGTTTCGGTGGCGATCTCGTAGTGTCCGCGGCGCAGGTTCTGCACGAAGGCATGTCCGGCGATCACGGTCTGGGCGGTCCGGTCGGTCCGTAAGCCGCGCATCGGCCGGAGCCGGTGTTTGAGCTGGCTGTGATCGGCTTCGACCGGGTTGTTCGCATACTGCTCGACGTGATGCCACGCTGCTGGGACCAGGTCGGCGAGCACGGCCGGGTAGACGGCGGCGGCGTCGGTCACCACCTCGACCGGCACCACCTTCAACGCCTTCAGGGCGCGAGTGAAGAACCGGCGAGCCGCGGCAGCGTCCCGGCGGGCTGACACCAGCACGTCGATGACCTGGCCATGCTGGTCGACAGCCCGGTACACGTACCGCCAGACACCGTTGGCCTTGACATATGTTTCATCCACGAAGCAGCGGTCGCCCGGAGCGCGGCGGGTGAACCGGGCCGCGTCAGCCAGCAACGGCGTGAACCGCTGCACCCATCGATACACCGTGACGTGATCGACCTCGACACCGCGCTCGGCGAGCAGTTCCTCGACGTCGCGGTAGGACAGGTTGTAGCGCAGGTACCAGCGCACCGCCACCACGATCACCTCCGGCGGAAACCCGGAATCCGGAGAACGCCGACGACGGCGCAGACCACGAACGCGACCGGGCTGACGACCTCACCGATCAACTGTGCCTGAATGCTTGGCGAGGCCCCACCACGGACACCCGATCGCTCAACGCAACAGAGCCGACCAGGTTGCTGCCCTCGTACGCATCGGCCTTGGACAGATCGAACCAGGCGATCCCGCCCCAACGATCGTCGTCCATCGAGCCGGACAGCAGGATGCGAGCCTGCTCCAAACACGTTCGGAAGCCGTGGTGGTCGCCCGTGCAGGCATGCATCTCGGAGGCGACCGCGTTCGTCCAGGCACGCATCCGCATCGAGGCGCCGCACTCGGCGGTGTCCACGGCCGCGAGCGCGTAGTCCAGCCCGCCGGCGGGATCACCGCCGTAGCAGGTGCGGAAGGCCCGCCCGGCCAGGATCAGCGCGGCCAGCTCCTGACTATCGATCTCCTTCGCGATCTGGTAGCCGAGATCCATGTAAGCGTCGGCCTGGCCCGGGTCGCCGAGGTCAAGCGACAGCAGGGCGCTGGCGAGCGCGGCCATCTCGGCCATGTGCGCTAACAGCGAATCCCGGAGATGAGCCGGTTGGTCCTTCGGCCGCAGCGAGATGACCAGTTGGACCTGGTCATGGGCGACATGGGCGAGGCTGGAAGCCGGAAACGACTTGTAGGAACGACGGTAGCTGGCGCCGATCGATCGCAACTCCCGCACCGTGGCGCGGTCCACGATGCCGCCGGACGGCCGGCTGACCTGGGCCCGAGCGTCGGGCGACAGACCGGCGATGGCGGCAGTCAGACCGGCCAGCGAGCCGAGGGTGAAGGAGCGCCGAAGCATAGTCTCTGAGCTTTCCGCATCCGAGGACGGCTCAGAGGACAGCGGGTGTGTCGCACGAGGCACCGGCACGGATGGACAGGCGGGTGCTGCCACCGGCGCCGTCTTGTATCGCACATCGAAGGCCTTGGCTGTTGCCGTACGCGGCATTGCCCTTGGTCTCGGCGATGTAGGCGCTGAGTTTGCGCCGGCAGGTGCTGGCGTTCTCGCACCAGGTGTCGTAGTCGTCGGCGAGGACGCCGACGTCGGTTTGCTGCGGGCTAACCGCGGGCGCAACGGGGGTGAACGCCGTCGTCAGAGCTCCTGACGGCGTCCGCTGCATCGCCGTGAGCCCCGCCGCGGTGCATACCCATTGAGATGTCCGGGTTTTGACTGCCAGTTCCACGCACGGTGCCAGCGCGGCGGCGGCTCCGTCAGTCTTGGGTGTATTCGCCGGCCTTCGCATCGAACCAACTTCAATGACAGCGGACAGCCGGCCCCACCGTTCACGCACGGTGACGGGTGCCTGAGACAGGCCACGCCTTGTCTGCGGCCAAGAGCGGATGTTTCACACTGCCCGGTTTACCAGCGTCGGCGGGCCGCTGTGGCGGCCTACTCGCCTGCGTCTGCGTGGGTGAGTAGGCGGGCGGCCAGGGCGCGCACCTCGGCTTTGAGTTCGGCGGGCCGTTCGATGGTGAAGGGCCAGCCGAGCCCGGCCAGCATCTGGGCGGCGCCGTCGAGGTGTTCGACTCGGGTGGTCAGCCGCACCCCGTTGGCGACCTCGGTGAGTGTGCCGACCGAGGGAGGGATCCGCCGCCGTGCCTGGGCGAGGTTGGTGTGCAGCAGGACCGAGACGTTGTGGGCGTAGGGCACCGAGGCCAGGCCGGCAAGGACGTGTCCGGTGGGATCGAACCCGGCCGGCACCTCGAATGCCCCGTCGGTGGCGCGGATGGCGCCGATGCGGTCGAGTCGGAAGGTCCGCGCGGATCCGCTGGGGTGGTCGCGACCCGTGACGTACCAGCGGCCGTTGTGGAAGACCAGCCCGTACGGGTCGAGGCCGCGCTCGCTGGAGTGGCCATGCCAGGTGGTGTATGTCAGCTGTACCGGGTGTCGGTGGCGGGCCGCCTCGGCGAGCACCAGCAGCACCTCGATGCCGGGTGGGGCTTGTTGCCGGACCGGTCCGGTGACGTCCATGGTGGCCAGTAGGGCGTCGATGCGCCGGGCAAGGGCGGCTGGCAGTACCCGGCGCAGCTTGGCGGTGGCGCTCTCGGTGGCCGTGTGGTCGGCTGTGACGAGTCCCGCGCGGCGTCCGGCGGCAAGGCCGAGGACGATGGCGACCGCCTCCTCGTCGGTGAGCATGAGCGGCGGCAACTTGTATCCGGGCGCGAGCCGGTACCCGCCGTAGCGGCCACGGCGTGCATCGACCGGGATGCCCAGGTCGAGGAGGTGGGTCGCGTAGCGGCGGACGGTGCGCTCGTCGACGCCGATCCGGCGGGCCAGGTCGGCGACGCTGAATGCGCCGCCCGACTGGAGGATCTCCAGCAGGGCCAGTACCCGCGCTGTCGGCCTGGCCAAAGAAGTCCTCCTAATCCGGGCGGAAACTGCCCGGTATTGACCGTAGCGTGCCGCGCATGACGACATTCGTACTGGTCCCCGGGTTCTGGCTCGGCGCCTGGGCCTGGCATGCGACGGCCGCTGAACTACGCCGGCACGGCCACGACGTGTACCCGATCAGCCTGACCGGCCTCGGGGAGCGCGCTCATCTGGCCCGTCCCGACACCGACCTCGATGTCCACGTCACCGACGTGGTCAACCTCCTGCGCTACGAGGACCTTCACGACGTGGTCCTCGTCGGGCACAGCTACGCCGGTAGCGTCGTCACCGCGGCCGCCGACCGCGTCACCGACCGCGTCGCCCAGCTGGTCTATGTCGACACCGGCCCGCTGCCCGACGGGGTGGCCCAGGTCGAGTTCACCCCGCCGGACGAGCGCGAGCGCAACGCGGCATTGGTGGCCGACCACGGTGACGGATGGCGGCTGCCGCCGCCGCCCTGGGCCGACGTGGCCGCCGGCGTACCCGACGTGGATGACTCGATCGTCACGCTGCTGCACGAGCGGTCGATCGACCAGCCGTGGGCGACCGCCACAGCCCCGGTCCGGCTGACCGGGGCGTGGGAGAAGCTGCCCAGACTCGGCGTGCTGTCGAGCTTCACCGCCGCGCAGGCGCAGGGGATGGCCGCGGCAATGCCGCTGTACCGCCACATGGCCGGCGACGGGTGGCGCTACGAGGAACTACCGACCTGGCATTGGCCGATGCTCAGCCGACCGAACGAGCTGGCCGCAATCCTGCACCAGGCGCGGCCGACGGCGTAACCGCCGCGGCCGGGTGACCACACACCAGCTGGCATGACACTGCGCAGCGTTCGGATCGCGGCCAGGACGCCGACCCACGGGTGGGCACCGACTGCGCGAGCGCCAGCGTCCAGGCGGGCAACGTGCGGATCGCGGAGTTCCAGGCGTCCACCCGCCGGCCGCGACCGGGCAGGCGGGTGGCTCGGCCCGCCTGCCCGGGCTCCTGCCGGCTAGGACACCGCCACGTTCTGAATCACACCGGAACCTTCGAAGACGTTGACGCCGAACCGGCCACTCGGGTAAGCGGTGTCGGTCGTGTCGATCACCGGGGTGGCGCCGCCGTCCAGGTAGACCCGCAGGCTCGATCCGGTCGCCACCACCCGCAGGTGGTAGGTGCGACCGGCCCGGATGGTCGTGCGGTGCTCGGCGATCACCCGGCCCGGTCGCCACAGTTTGACGACGCCGCCGGTATCGATGTTGGCGGTGTAGTGCTCAGTGGCGTCGGTATTGGCCCGGAAGGTGAGGGCGGCGGCGACACCGGTCTCGACGCGTAGGTCGCCGGAGTAGCTGAAGTCCGTGCCGACCTGGTCGCTGAGCAGGAACGCGTCGCCGCTCGCCTGGCCGCGGACGCCGGCGCCGGGCACGGTCCAGCCACCGCCGACCGGATACCACCGGCTGTTCACCGTGGTGACGAACCCGGTCGCGCCGGAGTAGAGGTTCTGGATCGTCGCGGCGCCGGCGAAGACGTTCGCGCCGAATCGTCCCGTGGCGTAGGCGGTGTCGGTGGCGTCGATGACCGGTACCGGCCCGTGGTCCAGGTAGACCCGGATGCGGCCGCCGTTGGTCGTCACCTTGAGGTGGTAGGTGCGTTGGCGCTCGATCGGTGTCGGATACACCGCGATGTCGCGGCCCGGCCGCCACAGCTTCACCAGCCCGCTCGCGTCGATGTTGGCCGTGTAGTGGGCGGCGCCGTCCGCGCTGGCCCGGAACGTGAGACCCGCCGCGGTGGCGGTGTCCAGCCGTACGTCACCTTCATAGCTGGCGTCGCCCGCGGTCTGCGGGCCGAGGTAGAAACCGTCTCCACCGGCTGACCCGCGCTTGCCGCCGGCGGTGTCGGTCCAGGTGCCGCCGGCCGCCCGCCATGGACCGGCCAGATTGCTGTCGAGGGTGGACTCGCCGACGCCCCAGGTGGAGTTGATCTGGTGCAGCCGCAGTGTGGTGAGGCGTACCGAGCCGTTCTCGGCGAACAGCCGGATGCCTTGGCTGGTCGGCGTGGAGTCGAACGCGACATTGTCGGTCCAGGAGAACGTGCCGTCGTTGCCGAAGATCTCCAGTTGTCCCCGGTCTACCAGCAGTCGAAGTTTGATGGAACCGTTCACCGTCGGCAGTGGTTTGCCGTCGAGAGTCTGGCTGGCGCGGTCGTAGCTGACCGCCCGGTCGTAGCTGCCGTCGGGGCGGGTGTGCAGGCGGAAGCCGAAGCGGGTCGCGGTCGCGGTGGAAACCTCGAACGTGGCTTCCAGTTCGTACGTGTCGGCGCTGACGCCGGCCAGCGGATCGGTCGCCGGGTCCGCGGTCACCGTTCGGGAAGTCCAGGTCCGTGTGCCGGTGCGCAGCGCGGACACCTCAGCGACCGGGAACCGGGTCACCCGGATGCCCGCCGGCAGGGTTCGCAGCCCGAGCTGGGCCGGGATGCTGGCGTTGCCGGTCCAGGTACCACCCTTGTTTCCCGGCTGCCAGGCCATCTGGACGACACGGTTGTCGGGCATGTCGGCGAAGACGAGACCCGCGTAGAAGGTGCCGTCGGCGCTGTTGCGGCCGTGGTCCATCACCTGCGGTCCGGTCCAGGTGGTGCTGAACGCGGTGCCGTCGAAGCCGCCGACCACGTATTCGCCGCTGGCGTCGGTGAGGACCCAACGCTTGTCGGCGGCGTTGCCGTCGAGCGGCAGCTGGAACAGGTCGGGGCATTCGAACAGCCAGTTCGCGGCGTACCGGCTGCGCAACGTCCAGTCGATCAGATTGGTGGAGGTGTAGATGTTGACGCCGTTGCCGCCGGCGTCGGACCAGACCACCATGACCCAGCGTTTGGTCGGCTCGTGCCAGAGTACTTTCGGGTCGCGGCTGGTGCCGGGCATGGTGACGAGCTTGCGGCCGTTGTCGAAGCTGGTGAAGGTCTTCGCCCCGTCGGTGCTGTACGCCATGCTGACCCCGTTGGTGCCGGTGAAGACCACGATGGGATCGTCGTCACCGGATTTGAGCCCGGTGACGTTGGCGGTGTCCACGACGCCGGCTCCGGACCACAGGTCGCCGGGGTGCACGCCGGGCTCCAGGGCGATCGGTTTCTGGGTCCAGTGCGTCAGGTCGGTGCTGGTGGCGTGGCCCCAGTGCATCGTGTCCCAGGCGAGCCCGTGCGGGTTGTGCTGGAAGAACAGGTGATAGGTGCCGCGGTAGTACAGCGGGGCGTTCACGTCGTTCATCCACCCGGAGCGGGCGCTGAAGTGGAACTGCCCGCGTTGCGGCTCGTGGTAGTCGGTGGCCGGGTACGGGAACTCGGGGTAGGTGCTGACCGTCCCGGCGGAGGCGGGTGCCGGCAGGCTGATCACTGCGGCAAGGATCAGGAACGCGGTGAGGACGGCACGTTTCAGGGCGGTCGGTGCTGCTGCGGACATGGGTCACCCTTCGCGGGTAGACGGACGGCGGCGGTCATGACTGCCTCGGGTACGGGCCGGTGATCTCACCGGAGCCGCGCGGGATCAGTCGGGTCGGCACGACATGGGTGGTGGGCTCCCACCGCTGTCCATCGAGGCGGCGGAAGATCAATTCGGCGGCGACCAGGCCCATCCGGAATGGGTCCTGGGCCACCACCGTGACGGCGGGTTGCAGGAGGTCGGCGAGGGGAAAGTCGTCGAATCCGACGAGCGCGATCCGTTCGTGCTGGTGGAGTTCGCGTAATGCTCGAATGGCGCCGATGGTCACCAGGTTCTGTGCGGTGAAGTAGGCCGTCGGCGGTCTGCGACCGGTGGTCAGGCGCAGTGCCGCCGCGCGGGCGGCGTCCTCGGTGTGCAGGTCGTGGACGATGTGGTCGGGTTGCGGGCGGATGCCGTGGTCGCTGAGCGCCTCCTTGTAGCCCTGAAGGCGCTCCGCGGCCGTGGCGATGGTGGACAGGTCACCCAGGTAGCCGATGTCGCGATGACCGTGTGCCACCAGGTGGTGCACGGCCGCCGCGGCGCCGGCGCGATTGTCGGCCAGGACGGCGTCGGCGAGCACTCCCACGGGCGGCCGGTCCACGAAGATCACCGGCGTGCCGGCGGCGATCTCGTGGGCGAGGTATGCCTGGTTGTCGCTGGCCGGCACCACGACAAGCGCGTCGGCCTGACGTGCGGTGAACGCCTGGACCAGGATCTTCTCTCGTGCGGGATCCTCGTCGACGCTACCGGCGAAGATCATGACGTCACGGCTGCGGGCAACGTCCTCCAGCGCCCGGTGCAGCGCGGAGGAGAACGGGTTCGCGACGTTCTCCAGCACCGCGCCGATCGCCGCCGTCCGGCCGGTCGACCGGCGCAGGGCGCTCGCCGTGAAGTTGGGCCGGTAATTGAGCTGAGCGACGGCCCGCTGCACAGCGTTGACCTTGGCGGGGCTCACGCCGGTTTCTCCGTTGACGACGCGCGACGCGGTCTTGGGGCTTACCCCCGCGAGCATCGCGACGTCGCGCAGCGTGGCTCGCGTTGTCACCGCGGCGGCGATCTCTTCGGCATGGTGCGGCACAAGTTCTCCTCGGCAACAGTCGGCGCCGGCCGCGGGGTGGCGCCGGGCCAGCAGAAGGCTATCGCCGCGGCGGAGGGCAACCCGTATCGGCTGTCCCCGTCGACCCCGCCCCCTCTCATTGATCGTCATAAATTCGCATCCGGATCGTGGACGCCATCCTGAGTCTGCGATGACCACGTTGTCAAGACGCATAGACCGTTTCCGCTTCGTTACATGACGCGATCGACTAGTGCCATTGACAGAACATGAATCGACATCCAACACTTCGTTGACATCGTTGTCGGAATCCGGCGGCAGACCGCCGGCGAGCACATAGGAGTGCACATGATCCTGCCCGGAGGACGGCGAGGCACCCTGCTGCTCGCCCTCGCGACGGCCACCTGCCTGATGAGTACCGCCTGCGGCGCGGACGAGGGCGCCGGTGGTGACGACAACGTCGCCGTCGCCCTGATCACGAAGAACTCCACCAACCCGTTCTTCGTGACCATGCAAGACGGGGCGCGTAAGGCCGCTGAGGCCGAAGGCGTGAAGCTCACCGTCGCCGCCGGCAAGGAGGACGGCGACGAGGCCGGCCAGGTCCAGGCCATCGAGGACGCGATCGCCCGCGGCGACGAGGGAATCCTGATCACCCCCAATGGTCCGGGCGTGAACCCGGCCATCAAGAAGGCGCGTGACGCGGGCCTTTACGTCATCGCCCTGGACACCCCGCCCGATCCCGCGAACACCGTCGACATCACCTTCGCCACCGACAACTTCAAGGCCGGCGAACTGATCGGCCAGTGGACCGCCAAGCAACTGGCCGGCAAGCCGGCCAGCATCGCCCTGCTCGACCTGTTCGCCGACAAGATCGTCTCGGTGGACTACAACCGGGACCAGGGCTTCCTGAAAGGCATGGGCATCGACACCAAAGACCCCAAGGTCAACGGTGACGAGGCGAAGACCGGCTCCTACGCCGCTGGCACCTACAGCATCGTCTGCAACGAGCCCACCAGCGGCGCCGAGGACGGCGGCCGTACGGCGATGGAACGCTGCCTCGCCAAGAACCCGGCGATCAACGTGGTCTACACGATCAACGAACCGGCCGCGGTAGGCGCGCGGAAAGCGATTCAGGCCGCCGGCACCAAAGACGTACTGGTCGTGTCGATCGACGGCGGCTGCGCCGGTGTGCAGCAGGTCAAGGACGGCCTGATCAACGCCACCAGCCAGCAGTACCCGGTCAAGATGGCCGAGCTCGGCGTTCAAGCGATCAAGAAGATCGCACGGGGCGGAGAGAAGCCGCAGACCACCGGCGGCCTCGACTTCTTCGACACCGGCGTCAGCCTGGTGACCGACCAGCCCGCGTCCGGCGTCGACAGCATCGACAGCGCCGCGGGCGCGAGCACGTGCTGGGGCAAGGCCTGACCGTGACCACCACCCCCGCGGCCGCCACCGCAGTCGAGCAGTTCGCGCCGCGTCGGCGCAGACCGCTGGAGCGGCTCCAGCACATCCTGCACGCGCACCCGTCGATCAGCCCGCTGTTGGTGCTGATTCTCGCCTTCGTCGTGTTCAGCGCCGTCACGCCGCGGTTCGCCTCACCCAACTCCCTGTCACTGGTGCTGCAACAGGTCGCGGTCGTCGGGGCGCTCGCCGTCGGGCAGACCCTGGTCATCCTCACCGCCGGCATCGACCTGTCGGTCGGCGCCGTCACCATCCTGGCGATGATGCTCGCCGCCAAGGTCGCCGAAGGCCAAAGCCTGCCGGGCATCCTCGCGGTCGCCCTGGGCATCGGTGTCGGCCTGCTGGCCGGGCTGATCAACGGTGCCCTCGTGACCCGTGTCGGCCTGCCACCTTTCATCGTCACCCTCGGCACACTGAGCGTCTTCGGAGCCATCGCACTGCTCTACACCAAGGGACAGAGCGTGCAGGCCGTGGACCTGCCCGACCTGCTCAACTGGACCGGTGAGACCTTCCCGGTCGGCGAATTCCGGATCAGCGTCGGGGTGGTGCTGGTGGCCGTCCTCTATCTGCTCGTCGGGTACGCGCTGGCGAACACCGCCTGGGGTCGGCATGTGTATGCCGTCGGCGACGACAAGGAGGCCGCCCGCCTCGCCGGCATCCGGGTCGATCGGGTGCTGCTGAGCGTCTACCTCACCGCCGGCGCCGTCTACGGCCTCGCCGCCTGGATCCTGATCGGCCGGGCCGGTGCCGCCAGCCCCAACGCGATCACCGACGCGAACCTGGAAAGCATCACCGCGGTGGTCATCGGCGGCACCAGCCTCTTCGGCGGTCGCGGCGTCCTGGTCGGAACCCTGCTCGGCGCCCTCATCGTCGGCTCCTTCCGCAGCGGCTTGTCCCTCGCCGGGGTCGACGACCAATACCGGGTGCTCGCCGTCGGGCTGCTCGTGCTGCTCGCCGTCGCCGTCGACCAGTGGATCCGGAAGGTGAAGTCGTGACGACCCCGGTGCTGTCCGCGCGTGGCCTGATCAAGACGTACGGCCGGGTGGTCGGCCTGGACGGCGTGGACATCGACCTCTACCCGGGCGAGGTGCTCGCCATCATCGGCGACAACGGTGCCGGCAAGTCGACGCTGATCAAATGCCTCACCGGCGCGCTCGCCCCCGACTCCGGCGAGATACTGCTCGACGGCCGGCCGGTGCACTTCCGCCGGCCGCAGGACGCCCGCGACGTCGGTATCGAAACCGTCTACCAGACGCTGGCCGTGGCGCCCGCCCTGGACATCGCCAGCAACCTGTTCCTGGCCCGGGAACGCCGCCGGCCCGGGCTGCTCGGCTCGGTATTCCGGATGATCGACAAGAAGGGTATGCGGCAGGAGGCCGAAAAGGCACTGACCGAACTCGGCATCGGCACACTGCAGAACATGTCGCAAGCGGTCGAAACCCTCTCCGGCGGGCAGCGGCAAGCCGTGGCGGTCGCGCGGGCCGCCGCCTTCGGCAGCAAAGTGATCGTGCTCGACGAGCCGACCGCGGCGCTCGGCGTACGCGAGTCCCAACAAGTACTCCGAATGATCGACCAGGTCCGTTCCCGAGGCCTGCCGGTGGTGCTGATCAGCCACAACATGCCACACGTCTTCGAGGTCGCCGACCGCATCCACATCCAGCGCCTCGGCCGGGCAGCCGGAGTGATCACCCCGCGATCGCACACCATGTCGGAGGCCGTGGCCATCATGACCGGTGCCACCACACTCGCCGAGACCGCCGCCGGGATCACCGGCGAAGCTGAGGAAACCTCATGATCCTCGTCGCGGGCGAGAGCCTCGTCGACCTCATCACGGACCCGGTGACCGGCCGGACGGTCGCCCACCCCGGCGGCAGCCCGGCGAACGTGGCCACGGCACTCGCCCGACTCGGGCAGCCGGTATCCCTGTTGACCCAGATCGGCACGGACAGCCACGGCCGGCTGCTGCTGGACCACCTGACGCGAAGCGGGGTCCGGCTCACCGCCGACTCCCTGCTCGACGACGCGTCGACCAGCGTGGCACGCACCGACGCCGACGGACACGCCAGCTACACCTTCAACCTGCGCTGGCGGTCCTTCCGCGGCACGGTGCCACCGGGCACCAAGTGCGCACACACCGGGTCGGTCGCCGCAGTGGTGTCGCCGGGCGCCCAGAGTGTGGCGGCGTTGCTGCGCGAGGCGCGCGGATCCGCCACGATCAGCTACGACCCCAACTGCCGGCCCTCGCTGATGGGCGATCCGGAGCGGGCCCGGCGAAAAGTGGAAGCCCTGATCGGCATGAGCGACATCGTCAAGATCAGCCTTGACGACCTCGCCTGGCTCTATCCGAACCAGCCGTATCGGCAAGTCGCGGAAGGGTGGCTGGAACGCGGCGTCCGGCTGGCCGCGGTGACGCTCGGCGCCGCCGGTGCCTGGGCCATCACCCACCTGTGTTCCATCACGGTGAACGCCGTACCCGTGGAGATCGCGGACACCGTCGGTGCCGGTGACGCCTTCACCGCGGGCCTGCTGTTCGCCTGCGCCGAAAGGAACCTGCTCGGCGCCGATCGACGTGACGCCCTCGCCGACATGGACGAGACCGCGCTGACCGCCACGCTGCGGTTCGCCGCCCACACCGCCGCGATCACCTGCGGCAGAAGGGGAGCCGACCCACCCTCGCTGGCGGAACTCCCGCGGTAAGACCGGTGCCGTCCCGGACTGGAACGCCAAGCCGGGGAAGCCGACCCGATCAGGCGTCGTTTGCCGGCAGGACGACTCCGGTGACCTCGCCCAGGCTGATCCGGGTGCCACCCGGGCCGGGCGCGGTCGCCGAGACGCGCACCTCGTCACCGTCCTCCAGGAAAGCGCGTACCGTGCCGTCGGGCAGGATGATCGGGTTCCGGCCGCCCCGACTCAACTCCATCAGCGAACCGCGTTGGTCCGGTTCAGGCCCGCTCACCGTGCCCGGAAGGTGGCCTCGCTGGAGACCACATACCGGCCGGCCCACCCGTCGAAGCGGCCTGATCCGGGCCAGGACCTCCTGGCCACAGCCGGCAGCCCGCTGCCGGATTGCCGCCAGGCACGACCGCCAACGGCCAGACGTTCTCGCCGACCGAAGAAGGCGTCGCGGACGCCTCGGTTCTTGAGGTCGACCAGCACGCTCATCCAGAACTTGGCACCCTCGCCGCCCGTGCCGGCCCACAGGCCCAGGACGTCCTTGCGGCCCTCCAGGGTGACTCCGACGGCCGCGTAGACCGGCCGGTTCGCGACCTGGCCCTCGCATCCCACACCACGGTTTTGACCGGGCGCGGTTCCGCACGTTCGCCGACGACCGGCCCGATTCCTTTCACGACCGAGATGCTCGGTCGTCTCCTCGTTCAAAGCTGCTTCCAGAACGTTCTTGGTGAACAGCTTCAGCAACCCCGTTCGGGACAGCCCCTCCCGGCGTTCACAGCCGGGCTCCATAGTTGCGCCGTCTGCGCCCGGTGGGTGTTGGCGGCGAACTGCGCCGTCGCGGTCTGGCCGCCGCGATATGACCCACCAGGGATGAGAGAAGTTCATCGACGCAAGGAGATGATCGAGTAGATAGAGAATCGTTGATTTTTAGGCTTCGACTCCCTCGCTCCTGCCCCCTGGAGTGGTCACCCGTGGGAGTCGATGGCTGAGAAGGGAAACCGCGTGCGCATCTCTCGACGTCCGCTCTGGGCAGCGTGCCTCGCTGTCGGGATAGCGATCCCGGCAGGCGCCGCCGTCGGGGCGAGCGCGGCGGCAGCCGCCAGCACCGCCGGCCTCACTACGACCATCCAGATCGGTCAGGTGACCAGTAGCGGCCTCACCGTGCGTGTCACGGTGCGGAACACGTCATCGTCGGCGGTCGACGTGCTCTCCCGGGACCTGCCGCAGGCACGCGAGTCCAAAGCGGTCCTGGCCGTGACCAGAGACGGCGTACCGGTGCCCTATCGAGGCAAGCTGGCAAAGCTCACGGCGCCGACCGCCGCCGACTACACACACATTCCCGCCGGTGGTACCTACGCCGTGACCGTGAACCTGGCGGACAACTATGACCTGTCACGGCCGGGAACCTTCACCGTCGCTTTGGCATCGACCCAGGTTCGGGCCCTGAACGGGGCAACCGCACCCCGTCAGGACACGCTCCGGGTCGACGCCGGTCGCGCCACCGTCCGCACCAGCGCCGGCATCCGAAGCACCAGCAAGGTGTCCAGCGTCGCACCGACAACCACTGAGCAGGTAAAACTCGCCGCCGCCGCAGTCAGCATCACCTACCGCGGCTGTACGACGAGTGAACAGACCGCGCTGAAGACGGCCGTCACCAACGCCGCAACGTACTCGCAGAAGTCCCAAACCTGGCTCGCGGCGAACCCGTCCGGCGGGGGCGCCTACACCACCTGGTTCGGCACCTACAGCTCGTCGCGGTTCACGCGTGTCACCTCGGCATACAGCAAAATCACCAGCGAGCTGACCAGCAAGGCCCTGACGCTCGACTGCACCAGCAACGAGGACTACTACGCCTACGTCTACCCGGACGAGCCCTACATCATCTACCTCTGCAACGCGTTCTGGACAGCGCCGGCCACGGGTACCGACTCGAAGGCCGGAACACTGATCCACGAGTCGAGTCACTTCACCGTCAACGGCGGCACCGACGACCACGCGTACGGCCAAACCGCGGCGAAGCAACTCGCCGCGTCGAGCCCGAGCAACGCCGTCGACAACGCCGACAACTACGAGTACTTCGCCGAGAGTCGCTGACCCACGACCAGTCCCCTCTGACCGGCAGCCCGTTCCAGCGTTCTCCGAGCGACGTAGCGACAGCTACGACGCCCCGGCTGGAACCGGGCTGCCGCCGCACAACCAATATTACGTAGTGGGAGCCGAATCTCCGGTCGAGTGCACAGAGGAAGGGTTCATCTAGGTCACGACAGGGCAACGAGGCGCTGGCCGCGCACAAGCGTCGGCGATGGTCGCAGTGGGGCTCGGCGGGGCGCCCGGGACCGGCGCCCCGCCGAGCCGGTGTCAGCGCAGCCCGTTGCGGATCAGCACGCCGATCAGCAGGTCCGGGTCGTCGCTGATGATGCCGTCCACCCCGAGGTCGATCACCCGCTGCATGACCGTGGCGTCGTTCACCGTGTACGGCACCACCTTCAGCCGGTATCTGTCCTGCAGGACCGCGACCTGCGGGCCGTGGAAGTAGGCCGGGTTCTGCCGCAGGTACCAGTCGGCGGACGCGACGACCGGCTGCCGCGGGTCGTGCACCTGCCAGTTCGCCGACACCGTGCCGGCGCCGGCCGCACGCACCAGGGCACCGACGTCGTGGTGGCGCCACCAGTCGAGATCGCCGGTCCACAGGCTTTTCACCGTCGGATCGCCGTAGACGGCCCGCAACGAACACTCGTCGGCCGCAGTCGTGCACTCGGCCGGACCGTACTGCCAGATCAGCGCGACCGTCTCGAGACGGCGATCCAGCTGGCGGGCGTAGCGGATGGTGCGCCAGTCGAACGACTGCACGGTCACCCGGTCGGTGAACCCGGCACGCTGGATCTCGCGGACCAGCGTACGGGTGAAGATCTGATAGGGCGCGGTGTCCGCGACCAGGGGGCTGATCTTCGTCTCGATGTTCAGCGCCACGTCCGTGCGGCCGCTGCTCCCGACCAGGGCGAACACCTCCGCGAGCGTGGGGATGCGGGCGCCCGGCACCGCGACCTGCCGCGGGTGATCCGCCGGAGTTCTCGAACCGCAGTCCAGGGTCTTGAGCTGGGCGAGGGTCAGGTCTCGGACCAGGTCGCCGACGTACGGGAACTGCGGGTCACGGGGGCGAACCGGCGCGGTGTCGGCGCAGTGCGAACCGTTGACGGTACGGTCGTGCAGGACCACGAGCTGCCCGTCGGCGGTGACACCGGTGTCCAGTTCCAGGGTGGATATCGCCGGGTTCTCCAGCGCATGGGCGAAGGCCGGCAGGGTGTTCTCCGGCCGTGTGGCCCGGCCGCCACGGTGCGCCTGCACGTCGAAGGGCGACGCGTACGCCTGCGGCAGCCGCCGGCCGTGCGAGGCGAGCACCGTACGCAGCCGGTCCGGGTAATCGGTGATGATGCCGTCTACGCCGTCGTCGACGAGCTTGCTCATCGTCGGGATGTCGTCGACGGTCCACGGCACCACCTTGATCCCGTTGGCGTGCGCGTGGCGCACCAGTTCCCGGGTCACGCAGGGCCGGTAGGCGGAGTCGGTCACGGTGCCGTTCTGCGGGAAGCCCTGCACGGGCGAGAAGGTGGTGGCCCCGAAGCTGCGGATGGCCCGGATCGGGTCACCGCCGAAGTCGTCGATGTCGATGCCGCCCAGCCACGGCGAGGCGCCGGGCTGGCCGACCTGCAGGAAGTCGTAGTTGGTGAGCGCCACCAGCGGCAGCCGTGACTCGACCTGCCGCATCCGCATCAGCGCGCCCCAGTCGAAACTTCGACGAGGCGCCCGACCAGTGCACGACCACCGGCCTCGAGGTCCCAGCAGCCGCACGCACCGCACGGGCAGGCCAGCGTACGGTCGCCCGACGGCAGAGGCCATACTCGCCCGCGCCCCCCGGCGGCCGGATGCCCGTCGCCCGAGCCGTGGCAAACGAGGACAGGCAGGACTCAAGGACGTGCCCCGGACACCTGCCGTAAGCGTGATGGATATCTCACCGGCTGTGTGTATCTTTCGGCCACGTGCATCAATGCTTCTCAGCGACACGGCAGGTGCCGCTCGGACCAGCCAGCGGCACCCCGAGCCAAACGGCGTTTACCTATCGTTCATCTTAACTTCACGCGTTTCCAGCACTGTTACCCACGGCAAATAGAGCCGCCCTGGGCCTGCCGGGCTGGCAATCCGTTCCGCTCCCGCCTGAACGCCGCAACATCCACGGAGGAATCTCATGACCGACGCTCTTCGTTCCGTCGGGGATGTCCACCGTGCCCGCGACCTCGCACAACGATTGCTGGTGGATCTACCGGAGCGCTGGCTACACACGATCGGGGTGGCGCGACGGGCCGACATGGCGGCCGCCACGGTCGGGCCGCGCAGCGAGGGCGAGATCCTGCTGGCGGCAGCCTGGCTGCACGACATCGGATACGCCGCCACCCTGTACGACACCGGCTTCCACCCGCTCGACGGCGCTCGCCACCTGGAGACGACGGGGTGGCCGTCACGGATCGTCGCACTGGTCGCCCACCACTCCGCGGCGATGCACACGGCCCAGGCCCGCGGACTGGCCGAAAAACTCACCCGATTCCCGCGCGAACAGTCACGAGTGTCCGACGCGCTGACCTACGCGGACCAGACGGTCACCCCGAACGGCAGGGTCATCAACTTCGAGCAGCGCCTCGCCGACATGCTCCGCCGGCACGGACCCGACTCCCCGAACGCGGCCGCACGCCAGCTCCGCACACCACTGCTGCGCGCCGCGGTCGTACGCGTCCAGCACCGACTCGCCATGATCGACCACCTGCCGTCGGCAGCGTGACCAAGGCGCGCTGAGGCCCATCGGGCCGACCGTGCGACGGGATCAGCCGGCAGATGCTCGGCCGGATCTGGATGCCGTGACCCGGCGTCTTCACCGCACGTTGACCGCAATCCGGGTGCTGCGACCCACGCCGTTGGGATGATGTTCACCCGGGCTCCAGGTTGATTGGGTCGTGCCCGGGTATCGCCGGGGCATGGTCGATGACGAAAAGATCCTGGTCTTCGCGCCGGTTCCGCAGCTCACCGTCACCGTCGAGGAACCGGGCGAGATGCCGGAGCTGCATGTTCATCCCGGTGGTCAGGGGATCTGGCAGGCCCGGATGTGCGCCGCGCTGGGCGCGTCGGTCACCTTGTGCGCCGCCGTCGGCGGCGAGATCGGGCGCGTCATCGCCGGCCTGCTGGAACAGGAGAACCTTCGGGTACGCGCGGTCACCCGTGACACCGGCAGCGGATGGTACGTGCACGACCGCCGCGACGGGGGACGAACCGAGGTCGCGGAGTACCCCGGCGCCCCGCTGGGCCGCCACGACCTTGACGAGCTCTACACCGCCGCCCTCGCCGAGGGCTTGCGTGCCCGGCTGGCGGTACTCAGCGGCGCCGCCGCACCCGGGGTCGTGCGCCCGGACGTGTACCGCCGGCTCGCCACGGACCTCAACAATCACGGCGTGCAAGTCGTGGCCGACCTCACCGGTGACCACCTCAACGCCGTTCTGCAGGGCGGCGTCGCCTTCTTGAAGATCAGTCACGAGGAGCTGATCGACTCGGGTCGCGCTGCCGGCTACGACGACGATGCGCTGCTCGACGCGGCACGCCAGCTGCGGGCGGACGGCGCTGCGGCCGTACTGATCAGCCGGGCGGAACGGCCCAGCATCGCCTTGCTCGATGACAAGGCGTATCTCGTCCGCCTGCCGCCGCTGCAGACCGTCGACCACCGCGGCGCGGGCGACTCCATGACCGCGGGCGTCGCGACCGTGCTCGCCCGCGGCGGGGACCTGCGTGAAGCCGTACGCACCGGCGCTGCGGCCGGCGCCCTCAACGTGACGCGCCACGGCCTGGGAACCGGCCACCGCGACGCCATCGCTGAACTCACCACGCGGGTGGAGCTGACTCGGCTGACCGCCTGATCACCGCCCCAGGGCTTGACATCCTCCCCGCCCTGAAGGGACGGGGATTCCGGTGGTCGCCCACCGGGTTTCCTACTTCTCAGCCTGCTGCCCCGGACGGAGGTTTCCGTTGAGGTCTTACGCCAGCTCCATAGGCCGACACCGCCTGCCCGGCGGCCAGGATGTTGCGTGCCGCGTTGACGTCACGGTCGTGGGCGGCCCCGCAGGGGCAGGTCCACGACCGCACGTTGAGCGGCATTTTCTCGGTGAGGTGCCCGCAGGCCGAGCAGACCTTGGACGACGGGTACCAGCGGTCGATCACGACCAGGTTCCGGCCGTACCACTGGCATTTGTAGGTCAACTGTTCGCGGAAGGTGGTCCAGGCCGCGTCACTGATGGCGCGGGCCAGGGTGTGGTTCTTGACCATGTTGCGCACGGTCAGGTCCTCGATCACGAGCGTTTGGGTCTCACGCACGAGCCGAGTGGTCAGTTTGTGCAGGTGGTCGCGGCGCCGGTCGCTGATGCGGGCGTGGATGCGGGCGACCTTCAGCCGGGCCTTGTCCCGGTTCCTGGAGCCCTTTTCTTTACGGGCCAGTTCCCGCTGGGCGCGGGCCAGCCGCTCACGGTCGGCGCGTTCGTGACGGGGATTGGTGATCTTCTCGCCGGTGGACAGGGTGATCAGGTGGTCGAGTCCGGCGTCGATCCCGACCGCGTTCTCGACGGTCGGGAGGGGTTCGATCGTGTCCTGGCAGAGCAGGGACACGAACCAGCGGCCGGCGCTGTCGCGGGACACGGTCACGGTCGACGGCGACTGCCCTTCGGGCAGTGGCCTCGACCAGACAATGTCCAGCGGGGTGGCCGTCTTGGCCAGGGTCAGTTCGCCGTTGTTCCAGCGGAACGCGGACGGGGTGAACTCGGCCGAGGCCCGCGACTTGTGTTTGGACTTGAACCGCGGATACCGGGCCCGTTTCTCCCAGAACGCGGCGAACGCACCTTGCAGATGCCGCAGGCCCTGCTGCAGCGGCACGGCGGAGACCTCGTTGAGGAACGCGAGTTCCTCGGTCTTCTTCCACGCCGTCAGCATGGCGCTGGTGGCGTTGTAGTTGACCCGCTCCCGGCGCTGATACCAGGCGGTGGTGCGGGCCTCCAGGGCCAGGTTGTACACCTTGCGCACACACCCGAACGTCCGGTTCAGCAGGTCGGCCTGCTCCGGAGTCGGGTGGAAGCGGAACTTGAAAGCCCGCTTCACAGCACGTTCGGACACGGCTCACAAGCTAACACACCTATGTGGAACCACCCTCGCGGACGGTCCGTGGGTAGACGCCCATCCGCCTTGACGGCGAATGGGCTGTCCCTGACCTGCTCCGCAGGGGTTCCGTTTCCTCTCCGGCCTGAAGGCCGGAGTCTCCACGGAGGAATCTGATGAAGGCTCTCCGGAGCCGGCAGGCACCGGGTTGCCGGAGGCCTCGCCTTGTCGGGCGGCATGACCTACCGCCCGATCAATAGCCGGGCCGTGAACGCTGATTGAACCCTCGGTGCAGCCCGGCGCGATCGGCCCACACCGGCCCTAGCATCGCCTCAAATCGAGGAGTCAGGCCGGAGGCGGTCATCGAGTTCTGGTGGAGCGTGGCGCTCGCCATGATCGGCGTGGCAGTGACGACCGTCGCTGCCGTATACGAGTTCGTCCTCAAGGGCCGCAAACGGCTCGGCTACCGGGTCCAGATGGACACCACGGTCACCGACGTCGTGCAGAGCGAGCACGCCGGGCCACTGCGGGAACTACGCGAGGGCGGCGACCCGCTCGCCAAGCCCACACTCGTGCTGCTGCGGATCGAGAACAACGGCGCCACCTTCATCGACACACACGACTACGCCGTGCTCGACGACAGCCTCGTCGGCCTCCGGGTGCGCTTCCCCGGCCGCCGCGTCGCCGGCATGGTGGTGACCGAACTCAGCGACGACTACCTGCGCGACAGCTTCACCAACGGCGGTGGGTTCGCCGCCGACGGCGACCTGATCGAACTACCCCGCACACCGATGAACCGATCGGCGCACTACAAGATCCTCGCCGCTTTGGAACGCGCCGACGGCAGTGCCGGCGCCACCTTCGACCCGCCGGAGGTGATCGGGGGAATCAAGGGCGGCCGGATCGTGGAGACCCAGAGCCGCACCGGAACACCGAAGCGCGCCATCGCCCTGATCGGATTTCTGGTCGTCCTGGTCGTCGCCCAACTGCTTGTCTTCCTGCGCAGTAACACCACGACGCCGATGGACTGCGCCACCGGCCGGCTCAAGGTGGTCGGCTCCACGGCGTTCGCACCCATCGTCCGGGAAGCCGCCGAGTCCTACCGTCAACTCTGCCCGGGCGCCGAGTTCGTGATCGACATGCGCGGCAGCGGCGAAGGGCTGCAGGCGCTGCACACCACCGCCGACGCGAACACGCTGGCCTTCTCCGACGGCGAGAAGCCGGACGGCATGCCCGCGCTGCTGCCCCGGCCGATTGCCTTCTTCCTGTTCACCATGATGACCAACGCGGGCACCGGCGTACAGGACCTCACCCCCGAACAGATCCAGCGGATCTATCGCGGTGAGGTGACGAACTGGCAGGAGATCGGCGGCAAGGACGTGCCGGTGCGGCTGATCAGCCGCAACCCCGGATCCGGTACGCGGGCCGCACTGCAACGACGGGTGCTGGGCGGGGTACGCGAACCGGGCAGCAACTCCGACGACTGCCGCACGCTCGACCCCGGCGCCGCACAGGGGGTGCTGCGCTGCGCCCGCGACTCCACCGAGGACGTTGTGCGCGCGGTGGCCGAGACACCGGGCGCACTCGGCTACGCCGAACTCGGAGCAGCAACCGGCCACGACGACCTGACGCTGGTCCGCATCAGCGGCCATCGCGCCACAGTCTCCGAAGCCGACCACGGCGCCTACCCGTTCTGGGAGACCGAGTACGGCTACACCCTCGGCGAACCGGATGCCCACTCACTGGCCGCCAGCTTCCTGCGGTATCTCACCAACCAGGTCGGCGCGGACATCATCCGCGCCAACGGCGACCGACCCTGCGCCGACCTGGCCAACCCGGCGATCTGCCAACCCGCCTGAGTGCCTCGGCCATCGCCGCCGGCCGGCCCTGGCCCCGGCGGGCGGTTGTTTGCGCGCACCTGGTGCGCATCGCCCGGGACAGTAGTTCCTGCGGATACACCAGGCCAGCGTGGACGACGGCAATCCGCCCGCTTGACGTTCGAGAACCACGCTCAACTGCTGCGGTGCCGGATCAAACGGGACGGCCGTCATAGCCGCCGCGTCCGACCAACGGCAACCCACTGTTCAGCGCCACGTAGGACTGCCGGCTACCCAAGCCGTCAGCATGAGCGCAGGTTGGGCGTTCAGGGCGGCGATCCCGGCCAGGCGAGACAGCCACGCTCCTGTACGGCGGAATCGGAGGAAGCATGCGGTACATGGCCAATTCGCGTCCCGCAGACGGGGTCACGGCACAGCAGATCGCCAAGTTCATCGACGAGAACGGGTTCTCGGCTGCAGCCTGGGATCTGGTACGTCACCGAGTCGTGACCGAGTATGCGCTCAAGGTAGGAGACGTTCCTGGAGTCGTGCTGTTCATGGAGGTCGACTCTGCTGACGAAGCCACCGATGTCCTGAACGGGCTGCTGGCAGTTCAGACCGGCCTGATCGCCTTCGACCTCGATCCGATCGGGAAGACCATGCGCCTGTAAACGCAACAGTGCGCCGAGGCCAGCGTCGCAGCCGAGATGTCGGCGTACAGCGGAAGCCCGTTCCGATCACCGATCGCGTGGATCTTGGAGCCGGGCTTACCGCGGACTACCGGGCCGCCGATGGTGCAGAGAATGCCCGTGCCCTGCATGGAAGCTGATCGAGCGGCGGTTCGGCGTCGATTACACCCTGCAAGTTGTCGTCGGGGGTTCAACTCTCGGCCATGCTGGGGTGGCCCGGTGGAGCGCCGATGCCTTTCATCGTGTGGGCATGCGAATCGCGCTCGTCACGGAGTCGTTCCTGCCTGACGTCAACGGTGTCGCGAACTCGGTCGTTCACGCGGCGGACCACCTGCTGCGTCGTGGGCACGAACCGATGGTGATCGCCCCTCAAGTCACCCACCGGGTCCCCGTTGATATGCCGTACCCGGTGGTGCGGATACCGTCGGTGCCGATGCCGGGCTACCCGAAGATCCGCCTGGGGCTGCCCACCCCTGCGCTCAGCGCGGCGATCCGGATCCACCGAGCCGAGGTGGTCCATCTGGCCAGCCCGTTCGTTCTGGGTGCCTGGGCTGCGGCAGCCGCGAAGTCGCTGAGGGTACCCGCCGTGGCGGTCTATCAGACCGACATCGCCGCGTACGCTCACGCATACGGCGTCGGCATGACCGAAACCGCCGCGTGGCGGTGGATCCGGGCGGTACACAACTCGGCAGAGCGCACCCTCGCGCCCTCCACCAGCTCAGTCCACAAACTCGCTGCACACGGCGTCCACCGGGTCCATCTGTGGCGACACGGCGTGGACGACGCCCGGTTCCACCCACGGCACCGTGACGCAGGACTGCATCGCGCACTCGCGCCGAACGGCGAGGTCCTGATCGGATTCGTCGGGCGTCTGGCCGTGGAGAAGCAGGTGCACCTGCTGGCTGAGGCGAGCCGGCTACCGGGCGTCCGACTGGTCATCGTCGGCGACGGGCCCGCGGCGGCGCCGTTACGCAGGGCATTGCCCAGCGCGGTCTTCGTCGGGGTACGGCACGGCGCACAGCTGGCCCAGCTGTATGCCAGCCTGGATGTTTTCGCGCACACCGGCCCGTACGAGACGTTCGGGCTGACAGTGCAGGAGGCGATGGCCAGTGGCGTTCCCGTGGTGGCACCCGCCCTCGGCGGGCCACTCGACCTGGTCACCCACGAACGTACCGGCCTGCTGGTGCCGCCCTTCGAAGCGGCCGGTTTCACAGCGGCCGTCGCGGCACTGGCCGCGGACCGCGAGATGCGGGCCGCGTTCGGCGCCGCGGGCCGAGCAGCGATCGAAGGCCGCAGCTGGTCCGCGGTCGGCGACCAGCTGATCGGGCACTACCGTGCCGCTATGGCAAGTCTGCCCGAGGGCAGGACGTCGGTAGCCGGTGGGAATCCGAAGTTGCGGCCGGCTAGCTAGTACCTGGGGAATTTTCGGACTCGGGGCCGGGCTGGCCGAGACCATCCGGTCAGGGTTGTTGATCGGGCTCTGCATCACCTGGAGAACGCCGGGCTGGTACGTCCTCGCCGCACTGTTTCTCCTTACCGGCCTGGCCGTACCGGCAGCCGTGCGGTGGACCCGGTCAGGTCAGGCCAGCGAGATGGACCGCGGCGACCCTGACCAAGCCGGCGGCCAGGCCCCACCCCCGCCTTCGACTCGAACTCGCCGGTGCGGCACATCATCCACACCGTCGGCCCGGATCGCGGTAAACGCCATCCGGTCGACAGCTACCGCCGTCCGCAGAATCCTTCTGGTCGCGTTCGACGAAGAGAACCGAGACCTGGTCGCGGCAGCCGTTCGAATCGAAGCCGACTTGCAAGGCGAGGCCAGTCACCGATAAGGCCATCAGGATCTGCCGCTGAGCATGGTAAGTGCGGCACAGTTCCCGCATTAATAGACGATCATTAATTTATTGGTGCTGTTTCGTCCGCATTGCGAGCCCAGGCTTAGTCATCGTTCGGGAGGACGGCGCGAATGGTGCCGAACCAACCGACCATCCACCGGCAGCCCATCCCACCAGCGGGTGGACCGATTCTTAGGAGTCCTGGATGCTCGTGTCACGACCGATCGCGGTAGCTGTCGCTCACTCCACACCCACCGGCGGCGCGCCCATCCGGCGCGCATCCCTGCGATCCCTACTCGTCGCACTGTTCGCCACCCTGACCGTCTTCGGCGTTGCCGGCCCGGCGGCCGCCGTGACCCCCGCGGAGAAGCTGGCGGTCCTGTCCTCCTTCACCCAGACCAGCGTCTCCAGCTACAACAGCTGGAACGCCGCCAGGCAGAACCAGAGCGCTTGGGCGGCGTACGCGTTCAACTGGAGCACCGACTACTGCTCGAGCAGCCCGGACAACCCACTCGGCTTCGATTTCACCCTCGCCTGCGCGCGACACGACTTCGGCTACCGCAACTACAAAGAGATGAGCGCCTTCGACGCCAACAAGAGCCGACTGGACTCGGCGTTCTACGAAGATCTCAAACGTAAGTGTGCCACCTACTCGACCGCGGTCCGGCCGGCCTGCAACAGCTTGGCGTGGACCTACTACCAGGCCGTCGCCATCTTCGGCTCAGCCGGCTCGGTCAGCCCCGCCGACATCGACGCGGCAGCCGAACTACTCCCCGCAAACGCCACCGTCTGACCCGACCCGCAACGACAAACCACCGGCGGCAGCCACCCCCGTGCTGGGTGGCTGCCGCTGCTCCATGTCGATCAGGCCGGGCACTCCCAGGCCGCCGAGGTTCTACGCGTCGAGATCGGCCGCCTCGAAACCGGAGTCAGCTATTCGTCCCGCCCACCCGGACAGGGATTACCGCCGTCGAGCGCCCGCAACTCCGCGCCAGCCTCGTTCCGGTAAGGCGGCAGGCATCGCTGCGGATCCTCTCGGCTGGCTGTTACCGGAGTGGCTTCGCCGCAAGCCGCAGCAGCTCTGCGGTGTCGTCGTACTCCGCGCCCGGCTCCTGCCGCCGGATCATCGGCAGCAGGCCGCCGGCCGGCGACGACGGGAGGTGAGTGACCCTGTCGCGGGCGAACGGCACCGGGACCGGGGTCAGCGTGGCCGCGTCGTAGCACAGCACCGGCCCGCCCTGGTGCGGCTTCGCACCGAACATGACGGTGGCCACCAGGCCCAGCGCGGGTATCGCGGCCGGCCAGGCACTGCCCCAGGTGACGATCGGCGCCGCGGTCTCGTACACCAATGTCGTACCGTCGAGCTGCCAGGACGCGAGCGTTTCGTACCTTCCGGTGCCGTCCGGTCGGCCGAGCCGGGTGACGATCCGGCCGGCACCGACGAACACGACGGCGCCGACGACGTCGTGTCGGCGGGGCGGGGATGCGCAGGCGACGACTTCACCGGTCCGCACATCGAGCACGACCAGAGCGCGTCCGCCGAGCGCGACAAGCCCGGTCTCCGGATCGGTCGCGATCGTCCAGACGTCCGTCCCCGAGGGCACGCGATCCAACATCATCGGATGCAGCTCGCCGTGGCCGGCGGCCGCCAGCGAGAGAACGTCGTCGCCGGTCACGCAGACGAAGCCGCCGGGTAGTTGGCGCAGCGCGCCTACCGGGATCCCGCCGCCGAAGTCGGCCGGCGTCTCCCCCGTGAGACGGACCAGGCGGGTGCCACCCATGAACTCCTCGACCCGGAGCACGATCGTATGGCCGAGGTGCAGCACGTCGGTCACCCACGGACCGGGCACCGACCAGGTACGCAGTGGCGCGTCGGCATCGTCGACCGCGTACTCGGCGACGATGTTCGGCGCGCTCGCGTCCACCATGGTCACCACCGCGACCCGGGTACCTTCGGGCGAGCTCGCGACCCCGAGCACGATGCCGCCGGGGGTGACTCGGAATGCCGTTTCAGCCGTATCCGCCTCCGGTAGGGAACCCGTGGCCGTGGCGGTCGCTGCGATCCGCCGCCGCGCGCGAGAGTACGAGCGGACCAGGCTGACGACGACCGCGACGGCGGGCAGGATCAGGAACATCACCGGATGGAACGGCCAGGCCCACGGACTATCCCACTCGGGCGCGCCGACGAAGAGCCCGCCGAGCACGAGCACGAGGGCCGCGACGACGCCGACAAGCGAGGTGCGCATGGCGCGGGTGAACGGATCGCCGTACCGTTCCCGGTCCCGGATCAGCGCCACCGCCGCCGGGAGCAGCCGCCAGTCCGGCCCTCGATGCCGCTCCCAGGCACCCCGCAGTGCCTCGACCTCGGCGTCGACGTCCCGGCCGTCCGACGCGAGTTGAAGGTTGTCGACGGCGACCAGGAACCGGCGCCGCGGTACGGCGTCGTAGACGACCGCGTACCTGGTCGCGCCTGCCCCGAACGCTTCCGCCTCGAGGCTCGCCTCGACCCGGATATCCTGTACCTCTCGCCACGGGATGCGTCGCCGCATCCACAACAGCCGCACCTCGATGCCGTCGGCATCGGCCCGGGTGTTCGCTGACCACAGCCACGGCACCAGCACGACCATCGCGCCGAACACGACGATGAAGGTCGCCCGCAACGGCAGCCCGGCGTCCTCGTCGAACACGACCCCGATCAACCCCAAGATCGGGGCGGCCAGTATGACCGCCCCGATCACCCGCACGCGTGTGGCTATCCGGTACGGCCCGAACGTATCGCGTTGATACATTGCCACTCCTGAATGGAATGTCGGCTCTCGTCATGGTGACTCGTCCGGTCAACAGGTCGCTGCCTGGCCCGGTTGTCTACCGGTGGTTGGGCAGGAGATGAAGGGCGGGTGGCCCGGCATCGAACTCTTGTCCCGGCCTGCCGCCTCCGCTTTCCATCGGCCGTCACCGGGATGACGATCCAGGGGTGACCGAAACCGCTGTCCTTCTCGCCTTGGTGGTCGTCACCGCGCTCGCATTCGACTTCACCAACGGGTTCCACGACACGGCGAACGCGATGGCGACCTCTGTCGCCACCGGTGCGCTGCGGCCGAAGGTGGCGGTGGCCCTGTCCGGGACGCTGAACCTGATCGGGGCGTTTCTCTCCATCGAGGTGGCCCTGACGGTCACCAACGCGGTAGTGAAGATCCAGAACCCGGACGGGGCTCCCAAGCCGGAACTCATCGGCGACGGTGGCTTCGCGCTGCTGCTGATCGTGCTGGCCGGGTTGGTCGGCGGCATCGTCTGGAACCTGTTCACCTGGCTGCTCGGGCTGCCGTCGAGTTCGTCGCACGCGCTGTTCGGCGGACTGATCGGCGCCACGATCGCGGGCCTCGGGTGGGCCGGAGTGAACTGGAGCGGTAACGGGTCGAAGCTCGACGGCGTGATCGGCAAGGTGTTGCTGCCCGCGGTGATGTCGCCGGTGATCGCGGGGGTGGTCGCCGCGGTCGGCACCTGGTTGATCTACAAGGTCACCACGGGCGTCGCGGCGCGGTTCACCGACAGCGGGTTCCGGTGGGGTCAGATCGGCAGCGCCTCGCTGGTGTCACTGGCGCACGGCACCAATGACGCGCAGAAGACCATGGGTGTGATCACGCTTGCTCTCATCGCGGCGGGCGAGTGGACCGACACCGACGACATCCCGTTCTGGGTGAAGCTGGTCTGCGCCCTGGCGATCTCGTTCGGCACCTACCTGGGCGGTTGGCGGATCATGCGTACCCTCGGCAAGGGTCTGGTGGAGATCGCCCCGCCGCAGGGCTTTGCGGCCGAGTCGGCGTCGGCCGCGGTCATCCTCTCCTCCAGCCATCTGGGCTTCGCGCTGTCCACCACCCAGGTCGCCACCGGGTCGATCCTCGGCAGCGGGGTCGGCCGGCGCGGTGCCGCCGTGCGGTGGGCGGTGGCCGGGCGGATGGTGGTCGCCTGGCTGGTCACGATCCCGGCCGCGGCCGGGGTCGGCGCCGGCATGTGGTGGATCGGCGACCTGGTCGGCGGGCTCCCGGGCGCGGTGCTGATCTTCGCGCTGCTGGTCGCCGCGGCCGCGGCGATGTACCTGCGCTCGCGCCGGACGCCGGTGAACCACACGAACGTCAACGACGAGTGGCAGGACGCGTCGACCCGGGGCCGTACGCCGGTCGGCGCCGGCGATTGAGAGGCCGGATCATGCACAACCTGGAATTCGCCGTCGAGGGCGCCTGGCGGGTGCTGCTGGTCAGCCTCGTCCTCGGTGCCGGTCTGCCGGCGCTGTTCGGGCTCGGCGTGCGTGCGCTCGCCTACGGCGCCGGCGGCGACGCGGAGGTGCACGAGAGCGGCGTGGCCGGTCCGGCACCGCACCGCATCGGCACCGTCGTCGCGTGGATCCTGTTCGCGACGGTACTGCTCGGCGTGGCCCTGGGGATAGCGTTCATCGTCGCGTCCGGCCTCGGCAAGACACTGAGTTTCGAGCACGTGTTCCCGACGATCGTCGATAAGTGAGGAATTCTGTGGTGAGTGACCAGAGGTCGAGCTTCCTGCGCCGTGCCGTGGGATGGCTGCGCGCCGGGTACCCGACCGGGGTTCCACGGCAGGACTACGTGGTGCTGCTCGGGCTGCTGCAGCGCAAGCTCACCGAGGACGAGGTCCGTGCGATCGCCCGGAGCCTCGCGGACGAATCCGTCCCCAACGGCGAGCCGGTCAGCGCGGACGACATCGAACAGATGATCAAGACCGCGGTTCTGCAGCCGGCGCTGCCCGAGGACGTCGTCCGGGTCTCCGCCCACCTCGCGGCCGGAGGATGGCCGCTGGCCGACCCGCCGCTCGACTGAGCGTGCGATCGGTCCGACGTATTGACGTGCCCGTTCGTTCACCTCCTCGCTACCACAGCAAGGATCACGGGGACCGATACTCGTAGGGTGATACGGGAGAAGTTCCGGGAGTACCTCGACCATCTGCTGCGTGAGGGCTACAGCGTGCGGCATGACGAGCATCTCTCCGATCCGGACCTGATCGACCCGGGCGGCAATCCGGTGGAGACCTGGCGCGAGGACTACCCTTATCCCGGGCGGCTCGATCGCGACCTCTATGAGCAGGAGAAGTATCAGCTGCAGATCGAGCTGCTGAAGTTCCAGTACTGGACGCAGGACACCGGTTCCAAGCACGTGATCCTGTTCGAGGGCCGCGACGCCGCCGGCAAGGGCGGCACGATCAAGCGGTTCATGGAGCACCTCAACCCGCGCGCCGCCCGGGTGGTCGCCCTGACCAAACCCACCGAGACCGAGCTCGGTCAGTGGTATTTCCACCGGTACGTCGCGCAGCTGCCGACCGCCGGGGAGATCGTGCTGTTCGATCGGTCCTGGTACAACCGGGCCGGGGTCGAGAAGGTGATGGGTTTCTGCACCGACCGCGACTACGAGATTTTCCTGCGGCAGGCCCCGCTCTTTGAGCAGATGCTGGTGGAGAGCGGCTTCTCACTGACGAAATTGTGGTTCTCGGTGACCCACGCCGAACAGCGCACCCGGTTCGCGATCCGGCAGATCGACCCGGTACGCCGGTGGAAGCTCTCACCGATGGACATCGAGTCCCTGGACCGCAGCGACGCCTACACCGCCGCCAAGGAGGCGATGATCGCGCACACGGACACCGATCACGCCCCGTGGACCTCGATCAGAAGCAACGACAAGAAACGTGCCCGGATCAACGCGATGCGGTTCTTCCTTGACCAGTTCGACTACGAGGGCAAGGACACGTCGGTGGTCTACCCCGCGGACCCGCTGATCGTGCGGCGCGGCCGGGACTCGATCAAGGACTGACCCGTGTTCCGATCACCCGGGACGGGCGACCGGTGTCGTGCACCGTGCTGCCCTAACCATGTACAAAGCGAAGTCGCATGGCCCGCAGACCCGGTGGGCGATCTGGCAGGAGTCCCTGGAGCCGTCGGCCGACCTTCTCGCCGCCGCCTGATCGGCTGGCGTCCTGATCGCTGACCCGTCGCTGATCAGGAAAGATGGAACAGGCAGAGAGCCATCCAGCCGGTGAGGGCGGCACCGACCCCGGCCAGGTCCGGGATACGTGACCCGCGGGCGAGGTACGCGCAGAGCGGCACCGCCACCAGCAGGCTCGGCAGCAGGGCCAGACCCGTGTCCTGCAGGATGCCGCCGATGTCCGGCGGGCCCGTGGGACATCCGAAATCGCCGGCGCAGCTCTGCACCCGGCCGCTGACGACGGTGTAACCGGGCTGGACGCCGGGATCCGAGTCGTCGAGCAGCCCTGCCAGGGCGGCCGGCAGAAACCAGGCCACCGCGTACGACACGGAAAGCGCCGTAAAGGCCCGGCGCATCGGGTTACCGCCATCCTCCTCACCCATGATCGACAGCGTAGATCCGGTACGCCAGGCGCACGCGCCTCGGCCTGGCTGGTTCACTGCGGAGCGGTCGGGCTCGATGTTGACGACACCCACCGCCGGTTCTGCGACCGGCCACCGCCTGACGGACCTGCTCGTCCGCATCGAGCACAATCTGCCCGTCGATGCCGTAGACCAGCCCGACCGGCAGCGGCAGCTCACCACGGGCCGCCGCAACGCGTTTCGCGCCCTGCAACCGGCTGGCCTTCTCGATGGCCTGGCAGCGCCGCAGGTCATGGGACGACCTGCCGCCCTAGTCAGCGGTGTAGGCGGCGGTTCCGGGGTGGGCTTACCACGAACTCGCCGCGTGCGGGCACACGGAATCCGGGGCGCTCGCCGGCAGCCGGACCAGATTCGACTTGATCACGCGACTGGACTTCAAGGTCTACGACGGTTCGTTCCACGGCGGCTGACCTACACAGCGTGGGCCGGGCGGCAACGCCCGGCCCACGCTGACTTCGACTGCGGACTACTGGGTGAGGGTGTCGGTGCCGGGACCGCCGACCAGCCTGTCCTTACCGAAGCCGCCGACCAGGTTGTCGTCGCCGGCCTCGCCGTACAGGGTGTCGTCGCCGTAGCCGCCGAGCAGGTAGTCGTTACCCCTGCCGCCGCGGATGATGTCGCCGCTGTCCGGCGCGTCGCCGTCGAGGACGCCGCCGATCAGGTCGTCGTTGCCGGCCTCGCCGTAAATCTTGTCCTTACCCGGGCCGCCCTGCACGTGGTCGTTGCCACGGCCGCCGCGGATGGTGTCGTTGCCGAGCCCGCCCTGGAGGTCGTCGATGCCGTCGTGGCCGTAGACGGTGTCGTTGCCGGCGCCACCGAACACGGTGTCGTCACCGAGCCCGCCCTGCAGCCAGTCATCGCCGGCTCCACCGTCGACGAAGTCAACACCGGCCTCTCCATCGAGAGCGTCCCTTCCCGCACCGCCGAACAGCTGGTCCTTGCCGGCGCCACCGAAGAGGCGGTCGCGGCCCGACCCGCCCCGCAGGACATCGTCACCGGTGCCGCCCTCGGCAGTCAGGGGAACCTTGGTCTTGTTGGCGACCTTGTCGTTCTTGTCGCCGAGCGTGACGCTGAGTTCGGTCGGCGTCTTCGACGTGGCGCACCTGACCTTGGTCTTGTCACCCTTGACCGCTTTGCAACCATCGCCGGCCTTGATGGCGACCTTGTCGTCGAGCGTCACGGTACGCCCAGAGATCGTGATGACCAACGAATTCGCCTGCCCCGGCGCCGCGGTGAACCGGACGATGGTTCCGTTCTTCCCCACCACCTGGGCCTTGGCCGCCGTGGCAGCCTGCGCCGGCGAAGCGAAGAGAGTAGTCGCGGCAGCGGCCGCCACACCGATCGCGGCCAGCTTCTTACGGTCGAGATTAATCATGGGATCCCCCGCACCCTAGCTGCTAATACGCAAATCCTATGAGGACGTGAGCACAGCTCGTCTCCTGCTTTCGTGTCACACCTCCGGCACGGTGGACACCGGATCCCGCAAGCAAACGCCGCAGCCGGAAGGGTCCTCTCCATCAAACCCGGGGCTTGACAGGTTCGAGCACGAGTCGGCCAGCCTGCTGACCGCTGGTGCGTGCAGTGGCGATGTCTCGACCTTCGGCGTCAAGATGCGACACCGCACTGGCTCGGGGTGGACGCGGGACCTGGTCGAGTACTCGGTGAACAGGCCGCAGGCCAGGCGCCGCACGGTCTGCGTGAAGTATTTGTACTCGCGATCGGCGGCTAACTCAGTCCTTGCGTCCGGTGACGGCCACCGTGACGCCCAGACCGATCAAGGTGAGCCCACCGATACCGCCGACCAGGGAAAGCCGTCGTGGTGAGCGGGTGAACCAGTCCCGTGCAGTGGCCGCGGCCAGACCCCAGATGCTGTCGGAGACCACGGCAATGACGTTGAAAACCAGACCGAGCACCAACATCTGCACCCCGACATGACCCTGGCTACGGTCGACGAATTGCGGCAGCACAGCCAGGAAGAACACGATGGTCTTGGGGTTCGACACACCGACCATGAATCCCTCCCAGAAGGTGCGCAGGCCGCCGCTCGCCGCTCGTGCGTCGGCAACGGCAGCCTCCAGCGAGTCGCGCTCCCGCCAGGCTTTGACACCGAGGTAGATCAGATAGGCAGCGCCCGCCAACTTGAGCACAGTGAATACGACGACCGAACGTTCGACGATGGACGCAGTCCCCAAGGCCACGGCCACGACGAGCAGGTAGGCGCCAAGCGTGTTGCCTACGACCGTGGTCAGCGCGGCGCGGCGCCCGTGTGCCAGCGCCCGCCCGACCACGAACAACACGCTGGGTCCAGGCATCAATATCAGCAGGAACGACATGGCCGCGAAAGCGAGCAAGTGATCGGCAGACACCATGAAAATGAGGAAAGCACGGGACGTGCCGACACCTCCAGCAGATTACTGTCCGCAGTCACGTCGTGGCACATGTGAATGCCCTCGCTTCGGCCATGTGAGGATCCTGCCGCTGGCTATGGTGTGGGCATGATCCCGGAGCGGCTGCAACGGTTCGAGGCCAACCGTCGGCGCCTGTTCGGGGTGGCCTACCGGATGCTAGGGGAGGCGTCCGAGGCGGAGGACGTGGTCCAGGACGCCTACCTGCGCTGGGAGCGCCATGACACAGCGGTTTCGCCGGAGGCATGGCTGACCAAGGTGGTCACCAACCTGTGCCTGGACCGGCTCACCTCGGCGCGGGTGCGGCGGGAGAGTTACGTCGGACCGTGGCTGCCTGAACCGGTGATCATCGATGGTGACGCACTCGATCCGATCGAGACCGTAGAACAGCGGGAGTCGCTGTCGATGGGGATGCTGGTGCTGCTGGAGCGGCTGACACCACCGGAACGGGCCGTGTTCGTACTGCGTGAGGCGTTCGGCCACAGCCACCGTGAAATCGCGCAGATCCTTGAGGACAACGAGCCGCATGTGCGGCAGTTGTACCGCCGGGCGCAGCGCCATGTCGCCGCGGCGCGGACGCGGTTCACCGCCGAGCCGGGGCAGCATCGAAAGCTGCTGGAGCGGTTCTTGGAGGCCACCTTGAGCGGGGACGTGCCGGCACTGGAGGGGATGCTGGCCGAGGACGTGGTGGCCTGGGCCGACGGTGGCGGCAAGGCGACGGCGACGCGGCGTCCGCTGGCCGGCAGGCAGGAGGTCCTGCGGCACCTGCTCGCGCTGACCAGGTATTCACCGCGGATCCGCATGACGCCGGAGGTGGTGAACGGCGAGCCCGCCGTCGTGCTGTACCTCGACGGCCTGCTGTCCGGGGTCACCGTTGTCGAGTTCGAGGGCGACCGTATCGCTGCGATCCGTACCATAGCGAACCCGGACAAGCTGGCTTTCCTCAAGAAGCAGAAAATCTGATTGTTTCTCTGGTTGTTGTCACGAATCACGTCCCTCGCCCGTTCATCCGGTGCCGAACGACGAAGGGACACCACGTTCATGAACACCCCGCACATCGCGGTCCTGGGCGCCGGATACACCGGTCTGGCGACCGCCCAGCTGCTCGCCAAACGTACCGGCGCGACCGTCACACTGGTCAACAACCGTGACCGGTTCGTCGAGCGTATGCGCAACCACCAGCTCGCCGGCGGCAAGCAGGTTCGCCACCTGCCGTTGCACGACCTTCTCAGAGGCAGCCGCATCCGGCTGATCATCGATCAGGTCACTCGCATCGACCTGCAGGAACGCCAGATCGAGCTGGCAGGCGGCGTCCCACCGATCGACTACGACCTGCTGGTGTACGCGCTGGGCAGCCACGCCGACACCGATGCCGTCCCCGGCGCGGCCGAGCACGCCTGTTCCGTGGCCGTCGCCGAACAGGCCGAACGGCTCCGCGATCAGATGCGCACCGCCGGCACGGTCGCCGTCGTCGGCGCCGGGCCGACCGGTCTGGAGACGGCCACCGAACTGGCCGAAAGCTATCCCGACCGTACGGTGCGACTGGTCTCCCGAGGAGCGCTGGGCGAAGGGCTGTCCTGGCACGGCCGGGAATACCTGCACCGGGCCCTCGACCGCCTCGGCATCCAGGTATGGGAGAACGCCGACGTCGCCAAGGTCGACGCGGACGGACTGTTGCTGGCGGGTGGCGATCACATCGGCGCCGACGCGGTGGCGTGGACCGCCGGCTTCAGAGTCCCGGAACTGGCACGCGAGGCCGGCCTGGCCGTCGACGAACGCGGACGCATGGTCGTGGACGGAACCCTGCGCTCGCTTTCCCACCTCGAGGTCTACGGCGTCGGGGACGCCGCGGCCGCACACAACCAGGACGGGCGGATGCTACGCATGGGCTGCGGGCCCGGAAGCCTGGCCGCCGCGTGCGCCTTCCACGCGATCACCGCCCGCCTGGCCGGACGCACCCCCGCCCCACTACGCGCAAAGGACGACGCACTGTGCATCAGCCTCGGCAGGCGTGACGGCATCCTCCAGCCCACGGACCTCGACGGCAACCCGCACGGGAAGGTACGCACCGGCCTCCCGGTGGCAATGCTCAAGAACTTCGTCCTCCAAGTCACCGGCCGATACACACCTCGTTACCCCAACCTGGTCGTGGCCGGCGCCAGGCAAGGATGAGACCTAGAACAGGCACCTCCCCCAGCGCCGCCATGAGCTGGCGCACCGCTGGGGTGACGCGCTCCAGCGGTGCTCGCCGGACGCCGGCCCGCCGCCGGGTCCCACCGGCCAGATCGTGCAGGTGCCTGCGCTCCGTCTCGTCGAGTCGCAGCGCCGCGGCGATGGCGTCCAGAACCTGCGCCGAGGCATTCGAGAACTGCCCCTGTTCGAGTCTCGAATAGTACGAGGCACTGACTCCGGCAAGCAGCGCCAGTTCTTCCCGGCGCAGCCCGCTCACCCTCCGCCGGTCGCCGTAGGTGGCCAGACCGACGTCCTCCGGCTTCAGCTGTGAGCGGCGGGTCTGCAGGAACTCGCCGAGCTGTCGTTTCGCGTTCACGTCACAAAGTATTTCGGCCTGCCGGGGACGCTAACCACACCTTGCCAGGGGTACGTTCCGCGGAGCGCCCATGGTTACCGGGTCCGGCCGCCCAGGAAACATCCGGGCCAGTACCTCCAGCCTCTATGCTGCTCTGACACCTGGCACCGGGAAGGTCATCGGTTGCCCGGAATATCACGAGTGTGCTGTCGGGTAGAGCGGCACTGGTGTGGTGCCCGCCCCGCCGGCTTGGTTCGTGCCCGCGTCTTCGGCACACCATCATCATCGTCCGCGGTTTTCGGCGTGCCCCGCACCCCGGCCGATATGCTCGATCCACACGTGCTCGCGGCCGCTGATCACAATGTGAGGCGGAGGTGCTGGTGGCCGATCTGCTGCGGCTGCTCAGTCGGCTGCTGACCGCTTCGCATCATGCCCGGCCCGAAGATGTCGCGGCCGCAATAACGCGGTTCGCACCTCTGGTCAACGCGCGGGAAGTGGTCGTCTATCTCGTTGACTACGACCAACGACAGCTACGACCACTGCCCGGTCCGGAAGCTCCCGCCAGAGCGCCGATCGCCGTCGACGGCACCCTGCCCGGACGGGCATTCGCACTGACCGAGATCTACGAGACCAGAGACGAACACGCGCACCGTCTGTGGGTGCCACTGCTCAACGGCACCGAGCGCCTCGGCGTATTGGAAGCCGTCACCGATGCGATATCCGACCAGCATCGGCACGACCTCCCGCTGGTAGCCAGCCTGCTGGCCGAGCTGGTCATGACACGGCGTGCCTACGGCGACGCGGTTGAGCTCACCCGCCGCCGGCAACCGATGCAGCTGGCCGCTGAGGTGTTGTGGAATCTCCTGCCACCATTGACCTTCATCGGCTGTGACATCGCGGTCAGCGCCGTGCTGGAACCCTGCTACGACGTCGGTGGTGACGCCTTCGACTATGCCGTCAACGGCGACATCCTCCGCCTGGCGATCTTTGACGCCGCCGGGCACGGCCTCGACGCCAGCACGATCACCTCGCTGGCGATCAACGCCTACCGCAATGCCCGCCGCGGCGGGCTCGACCTGGCGGAGATCTACAACTCCGTCGACGGCTGGATCGCCCGCAAACACCCGCACGCCTTCGTCACCGCAGTCCTGTGCGAACTCAACGCCGCCACCGGCGCACTACGCCGGATCTCCGCCGGACATCCCGCCGAACTACTCCTACGCGATGGAAAACTGGTCACGGAGTTCGTCGCGCCCACCGCGCTACCCCTGGGACTCGGTCGTCGGTTCGGGCGCAGCCCCACGGTGACGGAAGAGACCTTGCAGCCGGGCGATCGCATCCTGCTCTACACCGACGGCGTCATCGAAGCCCGCACGCTCGACAACGAATTCTTCGGCACCGCCCGACTCGTCGAGTTCATCACCCGTGCCCTGGCCGATCAACTCTCGGCGCCCGAAACCATGCGCCGGCTCGTTCACGCCATCCTCGATTACCAAGACGGACAACTGCAGGACGACGCCAGCGCGGTCCTCGTCGAATGGCAACCGACGGCTACCTCCGGCTCGCCGCCGTACTAACGGGCGCGAGGTCGCCGCTGACACGTCGCAGCGCGCCAGGCCAGCCTAAGCGTTACGTGCCGCTCCCAGGCGCCCCCGTGCGGGCGATGTCGCGCGAACTACAAGATTCGCCGGCGGCGGAATGCGCAATTCCGCTGCCTGGCGGGCGTGAAGATTGACCCGCTTTGTGGCGGGTATCCGCCAGACGCTCACCGAGCGGAAGGAGACCGGGATGGTCCCGCGCAAGCCCGTCGAGAAGGTCGAGGATGTCGTGGAGAACGCCGCGGCCAAGGTGGCTGATGCGCTCAGCTCGCATGTGCCCGGCGCGCCGGGCAGCGGCACGCCGACGGTGGAGGAAGTGACCATCCCGCACGACCCGCTGCCCCCAAAGGGCGAGCAGGGCACACCGGACACTCGTACCCCCACCGGCGCCGAGACCGGCGCCGCGCCCACCGCGAACGGGCAGCAGGGCGCCTACCTCACCACGGCGCAGGGAGCGCGGCTGCGAGACACCGACCATTCACTCAAGGCCGGTCCGCGCGGTCCGGTGCTTCTGCAGGATCACCACCTGCGCGAGAAGATCACCCACTTCGACCACGAACGCATCCCCGAGCGGGTGGTGCACGCTCGCGGAACCGGCGCGCACGGATCGTTCACCTCGTACGGCACTGCGGCGGGGCTCACCCGGGCGGCCTTTCTGAAGAAGGACGCGCAGACACCGGTCTTCGTCCGATTCTCCACCGTGCTCGGCTCCCGCGGCTCGGCCGACACGGTCCGTGACACACGCGGCTTCGCCACGAAGTTCTACACCGACGAGGGCACCTTCGACCTGGTCGGCAACAACATCCCGGTCTTCTTCATCCAGGACGCGATCAAGTTCCCGGACATCATCCACGCCGCCAAGCCGCACCCGGACCGCGAGATCCCGCAGGCGCAGAGCGCGCACGACACGTTCTGGGACTTCGTGTCACTGCACACCGAGGCGCAGCACCACACGATCTGGAACATGTCCGATCGGGGCATCCCGCGCTCCTTCCGGACCATGGAAGGTTTCGGGGTGCACACCTTCCGGCTGATCAACAACGCCGGAGAGACGGTGCTGGTCAAGTTCCACTGGAAGCCCAAGCTCGGCGTGCACTCGCTGACGTGGGAGGAGGCACAACTGATCTGCGGTGTCGACCCCGACTTCCACCGTCGCGATCTCTACGACGCGATCGAGGCCGGCGCCTACCCCGAGTGGGAACTTGGCCTGCAGGTCTTCCCGGACACCCCCGAGGAGACGTTCGCGGGGATCGACCTACTCGACCCGACCAAGATCGTTCCGGAGGAGTTGGCCGAGGTGCAGCCGGTCGGCCGCCTCGTGCTCAACCGCACGCCGACCAACTTCTTCGCCGAGACCGAGCAGGTCGCCTTCCACCTCGGCAACCTGCCGCCCGGCATCGACGTCACCAATGACCCGCTGCTGCAGGGCCGGCTCTTCTCCTACGTCGACACGCAGCTGACCCGGCTCGCCGGGCCGAACTTCCCGCAGATCCCGATCAACCGCCCGCACGCCCCGGTCAACGACATGCTGCGCGACGGCTTCCACCAGCAGGCCGTCCACGCGGGAGTCGCGCCCTACCGGCCCAACTCGCTCGACGGCGGCAACCCGTTCGAGGCGGGCGACGCCGAGAACGCCTTCGTCGACGTGCCGGTCCGGGTCGCCGAAGCACCCAAGATCCGGGCCAACCCGGTCTCCTTCGATGACCACTTCAGCCAGGTCCGCCTCTTCTGGCAGAGCATGTCGCCGGTGGAGAAGGAGCACATCATCGCGGCATACACCTTCGAACTCGGCAAGTGCTACGAGCAGGCGATCAAACAACGACAGCTGCAGTGCCTGGCCAACGTGGACCCGCTGCTGTGCGAGCAGGTCGCGGCCGGTCTCGGAATGCCCGTGCCGGAGCCGGCGCAGCCGGTTACCGAGGTCACCCCGAGCCCGGCGCTGTCCCAGATGGGCCAGACATGGCCGGCCGACGGCCGGATCGTCGGCATCGTCATCGGCGATGAGGAGCCCGACGGGGTGGCCTCGGTGCGGGAGGCGTTGATCGCCGCCGGCATGGTGCCGCTGATCATCGCGCCGCACGGCGGGACGATCGGCACAGTGACCGCGCAGCGCACGTTCGCCACGGCACGGTCCGTCGAGTTCGACGCCTTGCTGCTCGCCGCCGCGCCGCCGCCCGCCCCGGACGCGCTACCTGCCCGCGACGCCAAGGCCGCAGCCGCCGACGACGTCACGGTCGACCCGCGCGTGCTGCTGATGGTCGACGAGGCGTGGCGGCACGCCAAGGCGATCGGTGCCTGGGGCGACGGCGCATCGGTTCTCGATCAGGCCGGCATCATCGGCACGCCCGGTGTGATCGCCACGGAGTCGGGTCCGGAGACTCTCGACGCCGTCGAGCGGTTCCTCGGCTCCCACCGGGTCTGGCAGCGGTTCTCCACCTCCATGGTATGACCACCATGCCCGCACCGGCACGGCACCGGCGTCGAACGTGGCGGTGTCGGCGATCCGGTCAGGCATCTTGGGGGTCGCCGGGCCGCGCGGGCGGGAGGTCGCGTCCGGCGCCGGCCTTGAACCGGAACGTCTTGTGGGTTCCGTCGCAGAACGGTTTGTCGGCGGATCTGCCGCACCGGCAGAGCGCGATGGTGTCGCGTGCCGGGTCGATCGGTTCACCCTCCGGGGTACGCAGCTCGAAGTCACCGCGCACGATCAGCGGGCCGTCCTCGTACGGTGTGATGGTCGACGACATGATCGCCTGAGTTTCCGTTCCCGGCGATCCAAACGGGCATCCACCCGATCATGAAGCTGCCAGCACCGCGCGGACTTCTGTCCAGCGCCCTGAAGACTTGTCGCCGATCGCGAACGTGGCTGGCCTTCTCACTGCGGTTCGGTCGGCTCGGGAGTTGCCTCGAGAAGGGGTGACCTGTAGCGGCATCCAGTATGTCGTTCACGGTGCAGGTTGCCGGATGACTGCCGATGACGGGCGGGAGTCGATGTCGATCTCGTTGTCGATCCGTGAGTTCCTGGTCGCGGTCGCCGCGAGCCTCGGGTTCCTGGCAGGGCTGGGTTCGGAGAACATCAGCCTGGTCTGGGTCCTCAGGCTTCTGCTCGGTGGAGTGATCGCCGCGCCGATCGCCCCGTGGCTCGTGCGCCCCATCCCACCGCGGGTGGCGGGCACCACGGTCGGCGGTCTGATCATCCTCACCAACGCCCGCTCGCTGCTGCGCAGCGACTGGATCGATGCCTCCGACGGCGTCCGGTACGGGTTCCATCTCGCCATCGCTGTCGTCTGGCCGGCCGCGTTGACGTACACCGTCCGCGAGTACCGCCTCCACCGCGACGAGGACCGGAGCGCCGTGGCGGAGGCGGAGGACCGCGCCGCTGCCGTCGCCTCGTGATGGTCGCCGTCGGCTACCGCGCCGACGGGCCCGGCGACTCGGCCGGCTGACAACGCGCCGCGATCCCCGCTGCTCGCCATCGTGGAGGTGGCCCGTCCGGTCGTGGCCGAGCCGCCGCTCCGCGCCATAGCCTAGTAGTTACATAGGTAAACTAGGTTATGGCGCCGGTGCGTGGGATATTGATTCTCGTGGAGCGCGCGAACCTCACCAGCCGCCGGCAAGCCGGCCGAGGCGTCATCGGCGGCGCGTGATGCTCGACCTTCGCCGCATGATGCTTCTCAACGACCTCGCCGAGCTCGGCACGGTGACAGCCGTGGCGGAGCGACGATCCATCACGACCCGACCTGCAGATCGAGGTCCAGCAGTCCACCAGCCCCGAAGCCGTCCGGCTGCTGCGACAGGGCGAGGTCGACATCGCCCTGTCCTGCCGGTACGACTTCCGCGCCGACGAGCCATGGGGCGGGCTCACCGGCGAGCACCTGCTCCACGAGCCCCTGGTCCTGATGGCGCCGTCGTATCTCCACCTGCGGATCCGCGGCCGCGGCCTGGCCGCGCTCGCCGACGAGCCGTGGGTCACCGGCCGGCGCGACTCCGGACTCGACACGGCAGTCATGCGTGCCGGCCGGTCCGGCGGATTCGTTCCCCAGGTCAAACACCGGGTCATCGGCGCACCGAACGTCTGCGAACTGGCCGCCACCGAGGTGGCCGCCGCGATCGTCCCCCGGCTCGCCGTTCCGGCGCACCTGGAGGGGCTCATCGTCGAGGGACCTGCCCTCGGAGGGCGGACCATCAGCGCGGTGGTCCGGGAGGGCCGCCACCGCGACCCCAACATCGCCTCCGTCCTGCGGATCCTTCGCACCGTCGCGGACGACATCGCCCCGTCTCTGCGCACCAGCCGATTCGTCATCGCCTCATAGACCAGGAACAGATCATCCGTTACGCGCAACGGGCGCCCCTCGACGTCCGTTCAGCGGCCCATCGCCGACAACCGTGGAAAGGAGCCTCGTGAACGCCGATCTACTGGCGAGCGAATCACTGCGTCTACTCGGAGACGACCCGGCCGGCTGGGTGCCGCCGACCGACGGCGCCGACCACGACGTGGCAGTCGTCGGCGCCGGGCAGAGCGGGCTGACCATCGCGTACGCGTTGCGCCGCGCCGGCATCACCCGGGTCACCGTGCTCGACGCCGCCGACGACGAACAACATGTGGGCAGCTGGGCGGCGAAGGCCCGGATGTTGCGGCTGCGCACGGACAAGAACCTCGTCGGCCCCGAGCTGGGCAATCCGGCGCTCGGCTTCCGCGCCTGGCTCGAGGCCCGCGACGGTGCACAGGCGTGGACAGCGATCGACCGGGCCGCCACCGCCGACTGGATCGCCTACCTGCGATGGTTCCGGCGCCAGGTACGAGTACCGGTCCGGCACGGCGTCCGCGTGCTGAGCATCGAGCCGGACAGCTCCGGCCGCCTGCGCCTGCGCCTTGACGGCGTGGACACCGTCGAGGTCGCCCGCAAGGTGATCCTGGCCAACGGCGTCGAGGGCACCGGTGGCCCCCGCATCCCCGCGGAGGTGGCCGGCCTGTCCTCGGCGGTGTTCGCGCACACCGGACACCATGTCGACTTCGCCGCGCTGCACGGCCGTACCGTCGCTGTTCTCGGCTCTGCGGCCTCGGCCTTCGACGCCGCCGCCACCGCGCTCGAGGCCGGCGCGGCCGAGGTGCACCTGTTCTCCCGACGCGCCGACCTGGCCATCGTGCGGCCCGGCGGCAAACCGCCCGCCCTCGCCCTGTTCGACACCTTCCACCTGCTGCCGGCCGCCGAACGATGGCGTCGCCGTTTCGCCTTCACCGCCAGCACCCCGCTGGACTCGGTGCTGCGGGCCACCGCCCACCCGAACTTCCGGATCCACCTGGCCGCGCCCTGGCAGCGCACCGCCGAGACCGGCGGGCAGGTCGAGGTCACCGCCGCCGACGGGACACACACCTACGACTTCGTGATCGCCGGCACCGGGTACCAGCACGATCCCGCCACCAGGCCGGAGCTCGCCGGGATCGCCTCGAAGATCGCCCTGTGGCGGGACGTGTACGAACCCCCGGCCGAGTCACGCTCCGAGTATCTCGGCGCCTTTCCCTACCTCGGACCCGGTTACCAGCTGACCGCCCGTGACCCGGACGACGGGTGGCTGTCGCAGATCCACGTGTTCAACGCCGGAGCGAGCCAGAGCTTCGGACTGCCGGTCGGCGATGTGCCCAGCCTGCGCTCCGGGGTGACCCGCCTCGTCGACGCCGTCACCCGCGACTTCGTCCTGGCGGACCCGCCCCGGCCCACTCCCCCGGCGCCGCCGTCGCGCGACGAGTACGCCCACGCTGTCTGGACACCACACGCCGAACCGGTCGCCACAGGAGAAGCCGCATGACCACACACCGCCTCTATCTGAGCGTCGCGCTCAACAGCACCGGCTCCGCGGCCCGCTCCTGGGCCGCACCGGGCACCCGCTGGAACCGGTTCGCTGACTGGAACCACTACCTGCGTTCGGCTCAGCTCGCCCACGAGGGCGTCTTCGACATCGTCTTCGTCTCCGACCACCCGGCCCTGCAACGCGACAACACCTCACGGCCGATCCACAGTTTCGACCCGACCGTGCTGTTCTCCGCGGTGGCCGCGACCGTACCCGACATCGGGTTCCTGCTCACCGCCTCCACCTCGTACAACTCGCCCTACAACCTGGCCCGCCGGCTGGCCACCCTCGACCACATCTCCGGCGGCCGGGTCATCTGGAACGTCGTGTCCAGCTTCAACCCGGACATCGCCGCGAACTTCGGGGCGGCGCCGCTGCCCGAACGAGCCGAGCGGTACCGGCGCGCCGAGGAGTTCCTCCAGGTGGTCAAGGACCTGTGGCTGAGCTGGGACACCCCGGCAGGACCGGCGCCGCAGGGCGCGCTGTGGGACGAGACGACCGCGCGGCGCATCGACCACCACGGCGAGTTCTTCGACGTCGCCGGCCCGCTCAACGTGCCGATCGGGCCACAGGGCCACCCGGTCATCGCCCAGGCCGGCGCCTCCGACGCCGGCATCGACCTGGCCGCCAGGCACGCCGACATCGTGTACGCGTCCCTGCTGCACAAGCAGTCCGCGTTCGACTACCAGGCCCGGCTGCGGGAGCGGGCGCTGGCGCACGGCCGCGATCCCGGCGACATCCGGCTGCTGCCGGGCCTGACCGTCATCCTGGGTGCGACCCGCGAGGAGGCGTACCGCAAGCACGAGGCGCTGCACGGCCGCCGCGGCGAGGACGGCCTGATCGCCGACTTCCTCCGGCGCAACTGGGCCGTCGACCTGGACGCCCGGATCGATCCCGACGTTCCCCTCGATCCGGCGCTGTTCGCCTACACCGAGGACCAGAAACGGCCGGTCGGCTTCGTCAAGTCGTTCGCCGAACTCGCCGCGGCCGAGCCGGTCACCCCGCGCCAGCTGGTGCGCCGCGTCGAAGGCGGCCACCGCTTGGCCGTCGGCACGCCGCGCGAGGTCGCCGACACCATCCTGGACTGGTGGAGTTCCGGTGCGGTGGCCGGCTTCAACATCCACATTCCGGTACTGCCCGACGGCATCGCCGAGTTCAACGAGAAGGTCATCCCGCTGCTGCAGGAGGCGGGCGCCTTCCCCACCGCCTACGACGGCTCGACCATCCGCGAGCGGCTGAAACTGCCCGATCCGCGTAGCCGCTGACACGAAGGCGCCCCGGCCGTCGGCCGGGGCGCCTTCGCTCGCGGACCGGTCAGTTGCCGTGGAACGGCTCACCGGAAACCGGTTCGGACTCCCGGCCGTCCACGCCCTTCGGCACGTCACCTTCCAGGGCCACCCGGTAAAGGACCCGGTCGTGGCCGAGATGGCCGGCGTCAGCGATCGCCAGGTGCGCGGTGGCCCGGTTGTCCCAGAACGCGACACTGCCGGCGGCCCACCGGAAACGCACCGTGTACTCGGTGCGGGTGGCCTCCGACCACAGCAGATCGAGGATCCGCTCGCTCTGCGCCGGGGAGAATCCGCGGATCTCACGCGCCCCGCTGGTGAAGCCCGGGCTGCGAACTAGCTCAACTTCGGCCGGGCGTAGGTGGAACTCAGGCCCCGGGCGGCGTCGCGCGATCAGCGTGACGGCAGGCCGAGGCGTTCCAGGGTCTCACGCAGCAGGTGCCGACCGGCCATCGACTCCGGCCCGCGCAAGCGGGTCAGCACCCGGTCGCTCCAGCCGCCGGGCAGCCCGAACCTGCTGTTGTACGCCGCCAGCCGCTCGTCGTAGGTGTCGATGTGCCGGTCCGCGGCCTCCGCGTCGTACCGCTCCCGGTGCAGCACCGCCGCCTGCGGTAGCCGTGGCTTGACGTCCGCCTGCTCGGACGGGTCCGGCTCCCCCACCGCCAGTCCGAACGCCGCCACCGTGTGCGGCGGCAACGCCAGCTCGGCCGCCACCTGCTCGGGATGGTTGCGGATGCCGCCGACGAAGACCGAGCCGAGACCCAGCGACTCCGCGGCCACGACCGCGTTCTGCGCGGCCAGGGCGGTGTCGACGAAGCCGATGATGGTGGTCTCCAGGAAGTCGGCGGCGTGCACGTCGGCGCCAGACCGGGCGGCGAGGCGACGGGCCCGGCCCAGGTCGGCGATCCACACCAGGAACAGTGGCGCCTGCGCGACGAAGCCCTGGTTGCCGGCGAGCACCGACAACCGCTTCTTGCGGTCCGGATCGCGGACCGCGACGACGCTCCACGGTTGCAGGTTGGACGAGGTGGGCGCGGACTGGGCGGCGGCGATCAGCGCGGCCAGCTCGTCGTCGGTGACGTCGCGCGGGCCGAACTTGCGCACCGACCGGCGGGCGAGCAGCGAGGTGAGCAGGTCATTGGCCACGCCCAGCGCTGTCGTGTGGTCGGCGTAGCGGGCGGTGAACGACATCAGCCGGGTTCCCTTCCGAAGAGGCGGCCACGCAGCGTGGCCTGGTCGTACTGGCTCTGAAAGAGGCCGCGTTTCTGCAGGATCGGCACGACCAGGGTGGCGAAGCTCTCCAGATCCACCGCGGTGTCCGCGGGCATGATCGTGAACCCGTCGGCAGCGCCGGCGTCGTACCAGGCCTCCAGATCGTCGGCGACCTGCTCGGCCGATCCGGCCAGCAGCCGGTGCCCGGCGCCGCCGGCGCTGCGCTGCACCAGCTCGCGCGGCGTGTGGGGGGCCTGTCCGATCAGCGCACGGGTCGAGGCGCTGAAGCCGGCCGAGAAGGCTTGATCGGGTACGGGCGGCGGCAGATCCGCCGCGCTGATCGGGTCGTCCGGCCCGAACCGGCCCGGCGGCAGGCCCAGGTTGCCGGTCAGCACCGTGGACAGCCGCTCGATCGGCAGCGTCGCGTAGAGGTCCTGCGCCCGCTGCCGCGCCTGCTCTGCGGTGGCGGCGACCAGCACGACCACGCCGAGCGACACTTTCACCTCGTCGGGGTCGCGCCCGGCGAGAGCGGCCCGCCGGCGGATGTCGTCGCGGAAGGCGACCGCCTGGTCGCGGGTCTGCGCGACCGTGAACACCACGTCGGCGAAACGCGCGGCCAGTTCCAGTCCGCCCGCCGAGCCGCCGGCCTGCACGATCACCGGGCGGCCCTGGGGGCCGGCCGGCACCGGCAGCGGTCCGGCCACGGAGAAGAACTCGCCGTGGTGGTCGATGCGGTGGATGCGTTCCGGTACGGCGTAACGTCCGCTCTCCTTGTCCGCGATGATGGCTTCCGGTTCCCAGGAGCCCCAGAGCCGGGTCACCACGTCGAGGAACTCGTGCGCCCGCCGGTACCGGGTGTCCTTGTCCGGGTGCTCGTCGAGGCCGAAGTTCGCGGCCGCGGCCGGTGTGCCGGTGGTGACGATGTTGACCGCGGCCCGGCCCTTGGTGACGTGGTCGAGCGACTGGAAGCGCCGGGCCAGGTTGTACGGCGAGTTGTAGGTGGTCGAGCTGGTGATCACCACGCCCAGGTGGGAGGTGACTGCGGCCAGGTGGCCGAGCAGGATCAACGGGTCGAGCCCGGTGCCGGGCGCGTCCTCGATCTCGCCGCGCAGCGCCGGCCCGTCACCGAGGAACACCGCGTCGATCTTGGCGTCCTCGGCGATCGTGACGAGCCGCCGGAAGTAGTCGATGTCGAGGTAGGCGAGCGGGTCGACGTGCGGGAGCCGCCAGGCGTGCCGGAAGTGTCCCGGCGTCATCAGGGAGAGGTTGAGATGGAATCGGGTCACCGTGTTCCTCCGGATGGCCGCCGGCCGAGCAGGGGCGCCAGATCGCGCGCCGTGGTGGTGAGCAGCCGCAGGTGCTCGTCGAAGTCGGGCACTCCCGGCACGAAACTGACCAGGAGGTCGGTGACGTGCTGCAGCGCGGGGTCGGCGGCGAGTTCGGCGGCCAGCAGGTCGGCCGGGCCGAGCAGGGCGTGGTCGGCGTCGAGGTACTCCTCGACGCTGAGCCCGGCGACGTCGCGCTGCGAGGACATCCAGCTCTGCCAGCGGCGGACCCCGGGCGTCACCAGACGGACCGCCTCGGCCCGGTCGGGATGCGGGTAGACCGCCCGCGACACCTGCACCCGCGGTTCGCCCGCTGCCGCGGCCCGGTAGGCGTCGATCCATTCGGCCTGCCGGGACTGGGCGTCGCGGATCGTCGCGCCCCGCCAGGCGGTGGCCCGCGACAGTTGCAGCCCGTCCCCCGCCTTGCCGGCCGCGACGGCCGCCGCGTGCGCGACCGACGGGTCGCTGCTGGTGGCCTGCCACAGCCGCTGCCGTACGCCGGTGCCGGGCGGGTGCAGGACCTCGCCGAGGCTGTTCAGCGGCGCCCCGTCGAGGACCGCGTGCAGCCGGGTCACGGCGGCGTCGTACAGCCGGTGCCGGTCACCGAGGTCCTTCCCGAACGCCTCCCAGGCGCCCGGGAAGGGACCGGAGCCCACACCCAGTTCGAGCCGGCCACCGCTGAGCTCGTCGAGGGTGGCCGCGTCCTCGGCGACCTTCAACGGGTCTTCCAGCGGCAGCACGAGCACGCCGGTGCCGAGCCGGATCCGCCGGGTGTGCTGGGCAATCGCGGCGAGCACCACCAGCGGGGCGGAGACGTGCTCCTTGCCCTGCCGGAAGTGCCGCTGGATCACCCAGCCGGAGTCGTAGCCGAGCTCCTCGGCCGCCACGAACAGGTCGATCGCCTGCCGGTACGCGACGGCCGGCGGCAGATCGCCGTCGAGGTGCAGCAGGAAGCCGAGCCGGAACGGTCTCGGGAAGGCCATCTCAGATCCGCACGCCGGTGCCATGCACACCGTGTTCGTCGATCAGCGCCAGTTCCTCGGCAGTGAACTCCGGGAAGTCGAGCGCCTGCACGTTGTGGTCGAGCTGCGCCGTGGAGCTGGCGCCGATCAGCGCCGAGGTGACCTCCGGGCGTCGCAGCACCCACTGCAGTGCCAGCTGGGCGAGGGACTGGCCACGCTCGGAGGCGATCTTGTTGAGCGCTTCGGCTCGCTGCCGGTAGGTGTCGTCGATGACGTCGGGTTTGAGGAACGCGCTGTTCTGTGCGCGGGCGCCGTCCGGGATGCCGTCCAGGTACTTGTCGGTCAGCAGCCCCTGGGCCAGCGGCGAGTAGACCACCAGCCCGAATCCGTCCGTGGCCGCCTGCTCGAGCAGACCGTTGAGTTCGGGCCTGCGGTCGAAGATCGAGTACCGGGGCTGGTGGACGAGCAGCGGGACGCCGCTGCCACGCAGCAGCTCGGCGGCCTGATGCGCACGTTCGGTGTCGTAGTTGGAGACGCCCACGTAGAGGGCTTTGCCCTGCTGCACCGCGCTGACCAGGGCGCCGACCGTCTCCTCCAGCGGGGTGCTGTCGTCCTGGCGGTGGTGGTAGAAGATGTCGACGTAGTCGGTGCCGAGGTCGCGCAGGCTGTGGTCGAGGGAGCCGAGCAGCGATTTGCGGGAGCCGCCCTGCAGGTAGGGGCTCGCGCCGATCGGATTGCCGGCCTTGGTGGACAGGATCAGTTCGTCCCGGTATGCGGCCAGGTCCCGGTGCAGGATCCGGCCGAACAGCTTCTGCGCGGCGCGGTGCGGCGGGCCGTACCGGTCGGCGTTGTCGAAGTGGGTGATGCCCAGCTCGAAGGCGTGCAGGATGATCTCGCGCTGGGTCTGGAACGGGTGGTCGGTGCCGAACTTCTGCCACAGCCCGAAGGAGAAGGCGGAGAGGTCGAGGCCGGACCTTCCGGCACGGCGGTAGGGCAGAGTGCTCATAGGTGGCTCCTTCGCAGGGCGGTGGGCTGCAGGGACGGGGTGTCGCGACCGGTGTCGCGTTCCAGGAAATGGGTGCCGGGGTCGACGATCTCGTCGATGCGGTCGAGCACCTGGTCGTCGAGCACGACAGCGGCGGCCTTCAGGTACGCCTCCAGGTGCTCCCCGGTGCGCGGCCCGATGATCACGCTGCTGACCGCCGGATGGTTCAGCGCGAACGCCACCGCCAGCTCGACCAGGGTCAGGCCGTGCTCCTCGGCGAGTGCCGCGAGGGCGTCGGCGGCGGCGAGCTTGCGCCGGTTGCGTCCCAGGGTGATGTCGAAGCGGCCGGGGATGAGGTCGGCGCGGGCCGACGCGGGCTGCTCGGCGCCGAGCCGGTACGCGCCGGAGAGCCAGCCCGCGGCGAGCGGGCCGTAGCTGAGCACGCCCACCCCGTGGTCGCGAACGACCGGGAAGACCTCGCGCTCGGCGCTGCGCACCAGCAGCGAGTAGGGCAGCTGCTCGGTGTGCGGGCCGATCAGCGAGTGGGTACGGGCCAGCCACTGGGCCTCGACGAGCTGGTGGGCCGGGAAGACCGAGGTGCCGTAGTAGCGGATCTTGCCCTGGCGGATCAGGTCGTCGAGGGCCTGCAGCGTCTCGAGCAGGTCGGTGTGCGGGTCGGGCCGGTGCGCCTGGTAGAGGTCGAGGTGGTCGGTGCCGAGCCGGCGCAGGCTGGCCTCCACGGCCTGGACGATCCAACGGCGCGAGTTGCCGGCGTGCAGCGGGTTGTCGCCGATCTGGCCGTGGAACTTGGTCGCCAGGAAGACGTCGTCACGGCGGCCCTGGATCGCCTTGCCGACGATCTGCTCCGAGACACCCTGGGCGTAGACGTCGGCGGTGTCGATCGCGGTGATCCCCGCGTCCAGCGCGGCGTGGATGATCCGGATGCTCTCGGCCTCGTCCTGCCACCGGCCGAAGTTCATGGTGCCGAGGGTGAGCGGGCTGAGCCGCACGCCGGTGCGCCCCAGCACCCGGTCGGTCTTGACGGTCATCGTGATTCCTCTCAGAACAGTCCGGTGGTGGGGGGTTCCTCGCCGGTGAGCCGGTAGGCGCCGGCCACCGCCGTCTTCCAGTCGCGCGGGTTGTGGTTGGCGACCGTGCGGGCGTTGCGCCAGTGCCGGTCGAAGGCGAGGTCCCGGTTGGTCGCCGAACCGCCACCGACGTCGAACAGCAGCTCGGCGGCGCGCAGCGCGCTCTCCACGGCGATCACGCCGGTCTGGGCGACGGTCACCGCGGCTTCCGCGCCCGCGGCGCGTGCCCGGGCACCCTCGAGGTGGCGTACGCCCTGAAGCGCCTCGGCCGCGAGCAGGACGACCGAGCGGGCGGCGTGGGCACGGGCCGCGATTTCGCCGACCGTGTGCCGCACGTACGGGTCGTCGGCGCTGCTGTCCGCGGTGCTGTGTTTGATGGGCCGGGCCTTTTCCCGGCCGAACCAGACGGCGTCGTCGAGCACGGCCGCGGCGATCCCGGCCTCCACCGCGGCGAGGTACAGCTGGGCGAACGAGCCGAGCCACGGGTTGTCCAGCCGGCTGTTGTCGCGCGGCACGACCTCCTCGGCGCTGACCCGCACATCGTGCAAACGGGTGGTGCCGCTGGCGGTGAGCCGTTGTCCGATCGCGTCGAAGTCGTCGAGGCGCTCGACGCCGTCGCGGTCGACCGGAACGGTGAAGCTGTAGACGGCCCCGTCCTCGCCCCGCGCGGTCCCGGTGAACCAGGAGGAGTAGAGCCCACCGGTCGAGTAGTACTTCTCGCCGTTGACCAGATAGCCGTCACCGTCGCGGCGGATGGTGGTGTGCACCGTGCCGTTCGCGCCGCCGCTGCGCTCGTTGTTGGTGCCGGCGAACAGGTCGCCGTTGCGCAGCCGCCGCAGGATGACCGCCCGGTTCGGCAGGTCGGGGCGGCCGGCCACCTGGTTGGCGGTGAGGAAGCTGCTGCGCAGGGCCTGGGCGACGTTGGAGTCGGCCCGGGCGATCGCGATGATCAGGTCGGCGACGTCGCGCAGGGTGCCGCCGGCGCCGCCGTCCGCCTCGGCGATGCCGACCAGGGTGATCCGCTGCTCGGCGAGCGCGCGGACCTCCTGGTACGCGTAGGCGCGGGTGAGTTCGCGGTCCCGCGAGCCGGCGGCGAGGCGGCGCAGGATCGGCTCGGCGCCGGCTCGGATGCCTGCCACGGTGTACCGGAAGTCGATCACTTCGGCGGTCATGCTGTGCCTCCTCGGGTAGCGCCGGGAGCGGCCGGGCGGTGTGTCATGCCAGCACCGCCCGGACGTCGCGCAGGCCGTAGGCGGCCCGCAGGGTGGGTGCCGGGGGCCGCGGGGTGAGCGCCCGCAGCGCGGTGATCGCCGTCTCCGCGCTGTCGGGTACCAGTTCCAGGCCGTCGAGCAGGTGTTCGTCCGCCCAGGAGCGCAGCCGCTGCTCCAGTCCGGGCGCCACATCCGCGCGGCTCACCTTGACCCGGCCGAGCAGGGTGACCTCGCCTCGGTCGCGGCCGGCCAGCCGCAGGGCCTGGGTCAGTACGGCGTCCGTGCCCGCCGCGTGGCCGTGCTCGACCACCACCACGTCGGCCACCGCCGCCACCGCCACCGGGTCAAGGACGCCGAGGTCGGCGGCGAGGACCGGGCGGCCCTGGACCGACGAGGGTCCGTCCAGCGGGCCGGCGACCCGGTAGAACTCGCCCTCGTGCCGGATCGCCTGGATCAGGCTGTCCTCGACGACCACACCGCTGTGCTGGTCGCCGACGAGTGCGGCGCGGGGAAAGGACTCCCAGAGGCGGGTCAGGACCCGCGCGTACTCGCTCCAGCGCCGCGCCGGGTCGGTGGCGGCGGGCACCGGCACGCTGGCCTCGCTCACCTCGTCGCCGCGGCCGGGACGCAGCACCACACCGGCGCGGCCCGCGGTGGCCCGGTCCAGCGAGAGCACCCGTCGCGCCGCGTTGTACGGGGCGTTGCCGGTGGTCGGCAGCACCGGCAGGTAGCCGACTCCCCCGTGCCGGCCGGCCAGATAGGCGGCCACCACGCTCGGGTCGAGCACCCGGCCCGTGGTCGTCCGGTCGGCGAGCCGGATCGCCGCTATGCCGGCCTGCTCGGCGGTGGACGCGACGGCGTCGGCCTCGGCCAGCGACGTCAGTCCCGGGCCGCCGACCGCCAGGGCCAGTTGGATGGGTGTGCTCATCGAATGCCTTCCGTGGAAACCCCCGGCTTTAGCCGTGGGGAGGAAACGGATCGCCTGCGGAGCAGGTCAGGGGTAGCCCATTCGCCGTCGAGGCGGATGGGCGTCTGGTCAGACGTTGCGCTGGTTCTCCACATACCTCTTCACGGTCTCCAGGGTCGTGGGCTGCGCGGGTAGGGTGTCCGATGTGGACGAGACGGTGCGTTACACCTACCGCCTGCGGCCCGGCCGCATCGCGGAGGCCGCACTGCTCGGCGAGTGGGGCCGCTGCCGGTGGCTGTGGAACGAAGCCGTCCACCAGCAGAGGACTCGCCGCAAGCCGACGTTCGGCAAACTGTCCCAGCTGCTGACCGAGGCTCGCAGCCGCAACGCCTGGCTGCGGGCCGGTTCCCAGGTCGCCCAGCAGCAGACATTGCGCACCTACGGCACCGCCCTGGATCACTCGTTCACGGTGAAGGGCCGGGGCAGTCCGAAGGTCAAGCGGCTCAAAGACTCGCTGCCCAGCCTGGAATACACCACTCGGGGCTTCTCGATCAAGGGCGGCCGGCTCCGCCTGCCGGACAAGGTCACGATCCCTGTCGTCTGGTCCCGGGAACTGCCGTCCGAACCGTCCAGCGTGCGGGTCTACCGTGACAGCCTCGGGCATTGGTACGCCTCGTTCGTGGTCCGTCGGGACACGATCACCACACCCGGGGCGGACCTGCCCGGCATCGGCATCGACTGGGGCGTGAAGGCAACCGCCACCACCACCGATCCCGCGTTCGACCTTCCGCACCTCGGACATCGCAAACGGTGCGCTGCTGAACTGGCCAAATCCCAGCGCAGGATGGCCCGCCGCCGCCGACCGAGAGGGCAGCCGCAGTCGAAGGGCTACCAGACCGCGAAGCGGCAGGCCGCCCGGGTAGCGAAGAAGGCGGCCCGGCAGAACACCCACGACGCCCGGGTCTGGGCCAAGAACGTCACCGAGCATCACAGTTTGATCGCTGTGGAGGACTTCAAACCGACATTCCTCGCCAAGACGACGATGGCCCGCAAGGCCGCCGACGCCGCGATCGGCGCCTGCAAGCGAGAACTTGTCGAGCGTGGCATGCGGGCGGGCCGGAAGGTGGTGCTGGTGCCGCCCGCCTACACCACGATGACCTGCTCCGGGTGCGGCGAGAGAGCCAATCACCGCCTCGGACTGGGCGTCCGCATCTTCGAGTGCACGGCCTGCGGCTACACCGCAGACCGCGACCTCAACGCCGCGAGACGGATTCTCGCCACGGCTGAACGCGACCGTGCCAGTGCCGACGACGTGAGACATCTGATCGCCTCCTTCCGGGATGGTGGATCAGGTGCGGTCCGAGCTGGGAATCCAGGGCCTGGCCCCGGAGGGAAAACCCCCGGATTCATCCGTGGGGATCGTTAAACGGCGACCTCCGGAAGGGCGGGGACGGCGAGACCGAGGTGGGCGCGCAGGGTGGACCCCTCGTACTCGGTGCGGAACAGGCCGCGGCGCTGTAGCTCGGGGATGACGTGGTCGGCGAAGTCGTCGAAGCCGGACGGCAGCACGTCGGGCATGACGTTGAAGCCGTCGGCCGCGCCGGCCCGGTACCAGGTTTCGATGTCGTCGGCGATCTGCTCCGGGGTGCCGGTGACGATCCGGTGGCCGCCGCCGCCGGAGAGCCGTTTCAGCAGCTGGCCGAGGGTGGGCCGGTCCCGGTCGATGATGTCCTTGACCACCCGGTAGAAGGTTTGCGAACCGCCGGCCTCGTCCGGGTCGCGGAGCAGTTCGGCCGGGATCAGCTCGTCGTCGGAGAGCCCGTCGAGGGAGATGCCGAGCTGACCGGCGAGCCGGCCGCGGGCGTACGCCGTCGGCAGGATCTCGTCGAGTAGCTCCCGGCGGGCCTTGGCCTCGGCCTCGGTGCTGCCGACCACGGTGGACAGGCCGGGCAGGACCACGATCTCCTCCGGGCGCCGGCCGAAGGCGGCCGCTCCGGCGCGGATCTCGGCCCGGAAGTCACGGGCGTGCCCGAGGTCCTGATCCGCTGAGAAGATCACCTCGCCGATGCGGGAGGCCAGCCGGCGCCCGTCGCTGGAGCCGCCGGCCTGCACCACGACCGGCCGGCCCTGCGGCGAGACCAGGTCGTCGCGTCCGGCCCAGGCCCGAACGACGTGGGCGGCGACATCCGCCGCCCGCCGGTAGCGCCAGCCGTGTTCGGGCTCGGCGGTGCGGCCGAAGTTGCGCGCCGCGAGCGGCCCCGCCGTGGTGACCACGTTCCAGCCGAACCGGCCGCCGCTGACATGGTCGAGGTCGCCGAGGCGCCGGGCCAGTTCGGCCGGATCGTTGTACGACGACGACAGCGTGCCGATCAGCCCGATCCGCTCGGTCTGTGCGGCGATGCGGGCCAGCACCGTGGTCGGCTCCAGGTTGTTGCCGGGCCGGTGCCGTACGCTCGGGTCGAGCACCGGCCCGTCGGCCAGGAAGACCGCGTCGAGCTTGGCCTGTTCGGCCTTCTTGGCGATCGCGGTGTAGTGCTCGATGCGGTAGGCGGCGGTGCCGTCGGTGCCCGGGAAACGCCACGAGCCGCCGAAGACGCCGGCGTTGAGGATGTTGACGTTGATGTGCAGCACGCTCGCTCCTAGCTGTGCGCGGCGGGCACCAGGTCCGCGCCGGGGACGGCCGCCAGCAGCTGGCGGGTGTATTCGTGGGCGGGCGCGGCGAACACCTGCTCGACCGTTCCGGTCTCGACGACGCGGCCGTCCTTCATCACGGTCACGTCGTCCGCGATCAGGCGCACCACCCCGAGGTCGTGGGTGACGAAGACGTAGCTGAGGCCGAGTTCGGCCTGCAGATCGACCAGCAGTTGCAGGATCTGTGCCTGCACCGACACGTCCAAGGCGCTGACCGCCTCGTCGAGGATCAGCACCTTCGGGTTCAGCGCGAGCGCCCGGGCGATGGCGACACGCTGGCGCTGGCCGCCGGAGAGCTGGGCCGGCAGCCGGTTCAGGTACGTCTCGTTCAGCGCCACCTCGTGCAGCAGGTCGCCGACCCGCTCGCCGTAGGGCAGGCCGAACGCCTTCAGTGGTTCGGCGATCAGCTTGCGGACGGTGAATCGCGGGTCGAGCGAGGTGAACGGGTTCTGGAAGACGAACTGCAGGTCCCGGCGGGTCTCGCGCAGCTGTTTGCGGTTCAGGCCGGTCAGCTCACGGCCGTGTAGCTGCACGCTGCCGGCGTCGGCGCTGGTGAAGCCGGCCAGGATGCCGGCGAGTGTGGACTTGCCGGCACCGGACTCGCCCACGATGGCATGGGTGGTGCCCTCCCGCACGATCAGGTCGGCCGCGTCGAGCGCACGCAGGTCGCGGTAGTTCTTGGTGAGGCCGGTGGCGCGCAGCACGACGGCTCCGGAGCCGTCCGCCCGTACCGTGTCGGTGGGTTGCAGGCGGCCGGCGTGCTGTGACGGCGCCGCGGCGAGCAACCGCCGCGTGTATTCGCTGGTGGCGTCCGTCAGGACGCGCGTGACCGAGCCCTGTTCGATGATCTCGCCGTGCTGCATCACCAGGATCCGGTCGCTGCGCTCCAGCGCTACGCCGAGGTCGTGGGTGACCAGCAGGATGCCGATGCCGAGTTGCTCGCGCAGGCCGGCCAGGTGGTCCAGGATGCGTTTCTGCACGGTGACGTCGAGGGCGCTGGTGGGCTCGTCCGCGACGATGATCTTCGGCTGGCCGGCGAGCGCGATCGCGATCAGGGCGCGCTGTTTCATACCGCCGCTGAGCTGGTGCGGGTACTGGTCGAACACCCGCTCCGCGTCGGCGAGCCCGGCGGTGCGCAGGCTCTCCAGCGCGGCCTGCCGGTAGTGCGCGGCCGGGGCGCCCTTGGGCTGGTTGAAACGGACCGCCTCGACGACCTGCTGACCGACCTTCTTGACCGGGTTGAGCGAGGTGTTCGGGTCCTGCGGGATGAAGCCGACGTAGTTGCCGCGCACCAGTGCCATCCGCCGGTCGTTCCAGCCGGTCACGTCCACGTCGGAGTACTCGATCGACCCGGATCGGATTCGCGCGGCGGCCGGGAGCAGGCCGAGCGCGCCCTGGATGAGGGTGGTCTTGCCGGAACCGGACTCGCCGACCAGCGAGACGAACTCGCCGGGCTCGACGTGCAGGCTCACCCCGCGCACCGCGGGGGTCCAGTCGCGGCGCCCGGTGCGGTAGTCGACGGCCAGGTCGGTGATGCGCAGCAGCGGGTCGGTCATCAGCGGTTCTCCTTGCGCAACGAGGTGCTGATCCGGTGTGTGGCGATGACGACGACCGCCAGCGCCAGGCCGGGAAGGATGGACGCCCACGGGTGAACCGCCACGTAGTCGCGGCCCTCGGCGACGAGCAGCCCCCATTCCGGCTGTGGTGGCGGCGCGCCGTAGCCGAGAAAGCCGAGCGAGGCGACGGCGAGCACGCCGGTGCCGACTTCCAGCGCGGCAAGCGCGATCACCGAGCTCAGCGAGTTGGGTACGACGTGGCGCATCATCACGCCGAACCGGCCGACGCCCAGGCCGTAGGCGGCCCGGACGTAGTCCTGGTTCACCACGGTGAGCACCTGTGCCCGCATGACCCGGGCGAACGAGGCGATCGAGGAGATGCCGACGGCCAGGGCGATGTTGTTGGTGGAGTAGCCGAGCACCGAGACGATCACCATGGCCAGCAGCAGGCTGGGGATGGCCAGGAAGACGTCGACCACCCGCATGATGGCGGTGTCGGCGAGGCCACCGGCGAAGCCCGCGGCCAGGCCGACGACCGCGCCGAGGCCGAAGGCGATGAGTACGGCGAGCAGGGTGGCGGTGAGCGTGGTGCGGGCGCCGTAGACACTGCGCGCGAACAGGTCCCGGCCGAGCCGGTCCGTGCCGAACCAGTGCTCGGCGCTGGGGGGCGCGAAGCTGGCGCCGGTGTCCCCGGCATAGGGGCTGTAGTCGGTGAACACGCCGGGGAACAGCGCCCAGCCGATCACGATCAGCACGACGATCCAGGACAGGACCAGGACCGGTTGCCGGAGCAGGTCGCCGAGGCGGCGCGAGTGTGCGCGGATCCGGGCGGGTTCGGCCCAGCCGGTGGCCAGAGCGGTCATGCGGTCCCTCCGGTCGTCAGGGTGGCCCGCAACCGTGGATCGAGGACCGGGTAGATCAGGTCGACGACCAGGTTGATCAGGGCGAAGCTGGCCGCGACGAGCACGACGATTCCGGCGACCAGGGGCACGTCGAGGGTGTTGATCGCGGTCTGGGTCATCCGGCCGATGCCTTTGCGGGCGAAGACCGTCTCGGTGATCACCGAGCCGGCGATCAGGTTGCCGAAGGTGACACCGGCGATGGTGAGCGCCGGCAGGCTGGCGTTGCGGAATACGTCGCGCACCAGGATGCTGCCGCGGGTGGCGCCCTTGGCCCAGCTGGTGGTGACGTAACCGGAGTGCAGTTCGGTGCCGAAGCTGCGCACCAGCAGTTGCGCGATCGGCCCGGCCACCGGGATGGCGAGGGTGATCAGCGGCAGGATCAGGCTCTTGACGCCGTCGTCGCCGAAGGACGGGAACCAGCCGAGCCGGAACGAGAAGATCTGCAGGACGAGGATGCCGGAGAGGAAGACCGGTACCGAGACCGCGCCGGACGGCAGGGCTTCGACGAGGTTGCGCAGCCAGGGCCGCCGGGTCGCGGTCGCGACGAGAGCGATCCCGAAGGCGATCAGTACGGCGAGCACGAGCGCGCCGGAAGCGAGGACCAGGGTGCTGGGCAGCACCTCGAGGATCGCATGGGTGACCGGTTTGCCGGACTGCACCGAGTTGCCGAAGTCACCGATGAGGGCGTGCCCGAACCGGTCCAGGTACTGCAGCGCTACCGGCTTGTTGAACCCGTAGTTCGCCGCTACCTGCGCCTTGACCTCGTCCGGGATCGCGTTGATCTCGGCGGGGTCGAACAGCAGGTCCACCGGGTTCGCCGGCAGCACGAAGAGCAGGACGAAGGTGACGGTGAATGCCGCCCAGACCACGAACAGGGCCCGGCCGACCTTCAGCGCTACATAGCGAAGCACGACGCTCCCCTCTGCTGGGGTGGCCGCCGGTGTGCCCGGCGGCCACCGGCGGTCACTTGCCGTTGCTCTTCCAGGCGTTGACGAAGTGGTTGCGCGACTGGGCGTCGAAGACGATGCCGTGCACGTAGTCGGCGTGGGCGATCACCTGCGACGGGTTGTAGATCGGGTTGACCAGCGCGTACTTCTCCACCAGCAGGTCCTGCGCGGTCTTGGCGTACGCGGCGCGCTTGGTCGCGTCCAGGGTGGTCTCGAGGTTGTCCAGCGCCGCGGTGACCTCGGCGACGTCGATGCCGGTGGAGGCGCCCTGGGTGAGGAAGCTGCTGTTGCCCAGTTTCGGGTTGTAGACCAGGTTCAGCGCGGCCGGGTCGTTGCGGGACCGGTTGGCGGCGGTGACGTTCCAGTCGGTCTTCGCCTTGGCGACCTGGGCCGCGTAGTCGGGGATCGGCACCACGGTCAGCTGCAGGTCCACGCCGATCTTCTGCAGATCCTGCTGAACCGACTCGTACGCTGGCTTGTTGACCACCAGGTTGCTGATGCCGAGCAGCTTGACCTGCAGCCGCTTGCCGTCCTTGGCCCGGATGCCGTCCGCGCCGGGTTTCCATCCGGCGTCGTCGAGCAGCTTCTTGGCCTGCTCCGGGTCGTGCTTGAGCACCGAGCCGCTGTAGTCGACGTAGCCCTGCACCGACTTGTTCAGCACCGACGTGGCGATCGAGTAGGAGTCGGTGAGCACCGTCTTCTCGACCGCCGAGCGGTCCCAGCCGAGCTGGATGGCCTTGCGGACGGCGATGTCGTCGGTCGGGAAGAGCTGGGAGTTGAAGTTGAAGTAGATGGCGGTGCCCGAGACGCTGCGCGAGATGATTTTGAAGCCCTGGTCGGCGAGCGGCTTCTCGTCGGTGGTGCCGACGTCGAGGGTGGCGTCGATGGTGCCGGATGCGAGCGAACCGGTGCGTACGCTGGCCTCCGGGATGGTGTTGAAGACGACCTTGTCGAGGTAGGCCTCGCCCTGGTGGTCGAGCGACGGCGGGGCCCAGTTGTAGCCCTTGCGCTTGACCAGGACGGTCTTGACCTGCTCTTCCCAGGATTCGTAGACGAACGGGCCGGTGCCGATCACCTTGGTCGGGTCGGTGCGCTCCTTGTCGGAGAGTTTCAGGGTGGCCGGTGACAGGAAGCCGGGCTGCGAGTTCGCGGTGAACGAGGACGCCTGCAGGAAGCTGGCCAGGGGCGTGGAGAAGCGGATCACCGCGGTGTACTCGTCCGGCGTCTTCGTCTCGATGTAGCCGGACAGCAGGACCGCGCCGTTGGGGTTGATGCCGAGTTTCTGGTCACCGCGCACGTACTGGTCGAAGTTCGCCTTGACCGCGGCGGCGTTGAACGGCGTGCCGTCGCTGAAGGTGACGTCCTTGCGCAGGTGGAAGGTGAACTCGGTGAGTTCGGTGTTGTACTCCCAGGATTCGGCGAGCCACGGGGTGATCTCGCCGGTGTCCGGGTCCTGCCAGGTGAGTTTGTCGGTCACGTTGTTGCCGATCAGCGATTCGGCGTAGTTGGTGCCCCAGTGGGGGTCGGGGCTGCGCTGATAGTCGATCAGAGCGAACTGCAGGGTGCCGCCGCGGACCGGTTCACCGTCACCGTCGCCGGCGGCTTCGGCGCCCGAGCCGCCGCGGGTGACGGCGAACCCGATGCCGGCGGCGAGCAGGACGGCGAGGACCGCGGCGCCGGCGATCCAGGGCCATCGTCGACGGTTGGACTCGGCATTTTCGATGGAATTGCGAAGTTCAGACATGGTCTGCCCCCAGCTTGATCGGGGTCGGGCGGCGAGGAGAGACGGCCGGCGGCAGGCTGGCGGCCGCGGTCTGGCTAGACTATAAACTCTATAGGTTCAGTAGGAAAACACCCTGTCCCGCGACATAGGACGGATCACTGGAGACCAAAGACCTATAAGCCCTATAAGTTAAGTAGGGTTTTTACCGCCGCCGCCGTTCGTCAACAGGCCCAGGAGGCTTACGTGAGCAGCGAATACCTCTGGTACATCCCCAACCAGGTCACGCCCGGACACCGCGGCGACGATGTGGTGAAGGGCCACAACAGCCTCGACACGCTCACCGGGCAGGCCCGCGCGCTGGAGGAGCACGGCTGGGGCGGCGCGCTGCTCGGCACCGGCTGGGGACGGCCGGACACGTTCACCGTGGCCACCGCGCTGGCCGCCCGGACCACCACGTTCCAGCCGCTCATCGCCATTCGGCCGGGCTACTGGCGGCCGGCCAACTTCGCGTCGGCGGCCGCCACCCTGCAGCACCTCACCGGCGGCCGGGTGCTGGTCAACATCGTCTCCGGCAAGGACGACCTGGGCGCCTACGGCGACAGCGAGAAGGACCAGGCCGACCGGTACGGGCGCACGCGCGAGTTCCTGCGGCTGGTCCGCCGGTTGTGGACCGAGGAGAACGTCACCTTCACCGGCGAGCACTTCCAGGTGACCGGCTCGACCGTCACGCCACGCATCGCGAAGCCGCCCCGGCTCTACTTCGGCGGCGCGTCCGAGGCGGCCGAGCGGGTCGCCGCCACCGAGGCCGACGTGCAGCTGTTCTGGGGCGAGCCGCTCGACGGCGTCGGCGAGCGCATCGACCGGCTCAAGCGGCTCAGCGCCGAACTGGGCCGCGAGCACGCGCCGCTGGAATTCGGGTTGCGGATCACCACGCTGGTCCGCGACACCACCGAGCAGGCGTGGGCCGACGCCGAGGCCAAGGTGGCCGAGATGGCCCGCAACCAGGGTTCGCCCCGTGACCTGCAGCGGCGCGAGGCGGTCGGCCAGCAGCGGCTGCTCGACCTGGCCGCCCGCGGCGAGGTGCTCGACGACAACCTCTACACCACGCCCGGGAGATTCGGTGGTGGCGGCGCGGCCACCACCTGGCTGGTCGGGTCGGCCGAGGATGTGGCGAAGTCGCTGCGCCGCTACCGGAGTCTCGGCGTCACCCACTTCGTGCTGTCCGACACGCCGTACCTCCCGGAGATCCGCCGGCAGGGTGATCAGCTGCTGCCGCTGCTCAGGGACTGACGGCCCCGGTAATAGCCGGGCTCCGGCGCCCGGCCGTTGACCAGGTAGTCGCCGACCACCCGCGGCTTGTAGATCACCGGGTTGTGTGAGGCCAGCGTGCGGGCGTTGCGCCAGTGCCGGTCCAGGTGCACCGGGCTGCGGGCGGCCGACGAGCCCAGGGCGTCGAAGGCGATCGCCGCAGCGTCCAGGACGGCCTCGATCGACGCGATCTGTGCGGTCGAGGTGTCCTGGTAGGCCCGGGTGAAGTCGCCGTCGCGGTGCGCGGCCTCCAGGCGTTCGGCGGCGTGCCGCAGCAGCGTGTCGGCGACCAGCCGCCGGGCCTGCAGGGTGCCGATCACGCCCAGCACCTCGGGGTCCTCGGCGGCGGACTCGGTCAGCCCGTGCAGGCTGGTCCGAGTGCGCCGGCGGACCAGGGTGACGGTCTCGGCGACCAGGTTGCGGGCGATTCCGGCCAGGTTGGCCAAGTGCACGATCTGGACGAACGAGTCGAGCCCGGCCAGCGCCTCCCGGTAGCGGCCGACGTCGCCGAGGTCCTCGACCGGCACGTCCGTGAAGATCGTGGTGCCGCTGCCGGTCTGCCGCTGACCGATGCCGTCCCAGTCGTCGACGTGCTTCACCCCGGGATGCCGGGCCGAGATCACCACGAACCCACGGTCGCCGTCGTCGTCGGTGACCGCGGCCCGGATCCAGTCAGCGAACCGGGCCCCGGTCGAGTAGAACTTGGTGCCACTGACCAGCCGGCGGCCGTCGGCACCGGTTCGCACCCGGGTCACCACGCCCTCCGCGGCCAGCGCGGACGGCTCCGACTGAGCGTTACCGAAGACCGCACCCTCACCGATCGCGCGGAACCACTTCTCCCGTACCGCCCGGTCGGTCTCCCGCCGCAGAATCTCGGTGGTGGTGAAGTGGCCGCGCCAGATCTGCGGGACGTTGGAGTCGGCCTGCCCGGCCTCGGCCAGCACCTCGAACAGTTCGGGCAGGGTCAGGTCGTGGCCGCCGAACTCACGCGGCACGCGAAGCCGCCCGAACCCGGCGTCGGCGAGCTTGCGGATCAGCGCGTACGGGTGCTCGCCGGTGCGGTCCCGCTCCCCCGCGCCTTCGGCCAGCTCGGCCAGGACCGCCCGGATCCCGGCAAGGTCGGCGCTCATCGGGCACCGACCAGCAGCTCACGGCCGGCGATGGCGTCGAGCAGGCCGACCGTGTACTCGTGCTGCGGTTTGCCGAACACGTCCTCGACCGGCCCCTGCTCCACGATGCGTCCCTTTCGCATGACCGCCACCCGGTCCGAGATGGCCCGCACCACCGCCAGGTCGTGCGAGATGAACACGTAGGTGAGCCCGCGCTCCTGCTGCAACTGCCGGAGCAGGGCCAGGATCTGCGCGGCGACCGACACGTCGAGCGCCGAGATCGGCTCGTCCAGCACCACCACCTTCGGCTCCAGGATCAGCGCGCGGGCGAGGGCGACCCGCTGACGCTGGCCGCCGGACAGCTCACGCGGGTGGCGTTTCGCGAAGTCGGCCGGCAGCGCGGCCGCCTCCAGCGCGGCGATCACCCGGTCCTCGTGCGCGGCCCGGCGTCTCCACGGCGGCCGGGCCGGCGCGAACGACCGCAGCGGCTCCTCGACCACGTCGAAGACGTCGAAACGCGGGTCGAACGACGAGTACGGGTTCTGGTAGACGATCTGCACGTCGCGGCGCAGCGGCCGAAACCCGCGGCGGCTCAGCGTGGTCGCGTCGGTGCCGAGCACGGTCACGCGGCCCGAGGTGGCCCGGGTCAGGCCGGTCAGAATGCGAGCCGTCGTCGACTTGCCACTGCCGGACTCGCCGACGATGGAGAAGGTCTCGCCCGCGCGTACCTCGAACGAGGCCCCGTCGACCGCGGCCACGTCACCGAAGACCTTGCGCAGATCGCGCACCTCGATCACGGTGCCTCCCGGTTCCCGGGCGACCGCCGGCCGGGCGGCCCGGGACGGCACGCTGTCGAGCAACTTCCGGGTGTACGGATGAACCGGCGCCGTGATCACCGAGGAGGTGGGCCCGCCCTCGACGAGACGGCCGTCCTGCACCACCCCGATCAGGTCGGACCGGTCGGCGGCCACCCCGAGGTCGTGCGTGACCAGCACCACCGCCGTGCCGCTGCGTTCCCGCAACTCGTCGATCAGGTCGAGCACCTGCTTCTGCACCGTCGCGTCCAGACCCGACGTCGGCTCGTCGGCGATGATCAGATCGGGGTCGGCGGCGATGGCGGCGGCGATCAGTACCCGCTGCCGCATGCCCCCGGAGAGCTCGTGCGGGTATTGCCGGTAGCGGCGCTCGACGTCGGTGAACCCGACCTGTCCGAACAGCTCGTGCACCCGCTTGCGGCGGGCCGCCGCGTCCAGCTCGGTGTGCAGTAGCAGAACATCCTCGACCTGCGCGCCGACCGGCCGGACCGGGTCCAGCGAGACGCCCGGGTCCTGCGGGATCAGGCTGACCGCCCGTCCGCGCAGGTCCCGCCAGCCCTTGGCGGACAGTTCGGTGAGCTCCTGGTCACGGAACCGGATCCGGCCGCCGATCACCTCGCCGTTGCCCGGGAGCAGCCCGAGGATCGCGTGCCCGATGGTGGTCTTGCCGGAGCCCGACTCACCGACAAGGGCGAGCACCTGCCCCGGCTCGACCTGGAAGGACACCTGGTGCACGACCGGGCTGAGGCCGCGCGGCCCCCGGTACCCGACGGTCAGGTCCTCGACGGCCAGCAGGGTCATCGAATGCCTTCCGTGGAAACCCCCGGCTTTAGCCGTGGGGAGGAAACGGATCGCCTGCGGAGCAGGTCAGGGGTAGCCCATTCGCCGTCAAGGCGGATAGGCGTCTGGTCAGACGTTGCGCTGGTTCTCCACATGCCTCTTCACGGTCTCCAGGGTCGTTGGGCTTCGCGGGTAGGGTGTCCGATGTGGATGAGACGGTGCGTTACACCTACCGCCTGCGGCCCGGCCGCATCGCGGAGGCCGCACTTCTCGACGAGTGGGGACGCTGCCGGTGGCTGTGGAACGAAGCCGTCCACCAGCAGAGGACCGGCCGGAAGCCGACGTTCGGCAAGCTGTCGAAGCTGCTGACCGACGCCCGCGGGTGTAACGCCTGGCTGCGAGCCGGGTCGCAGGTCGCCCAGCAGCAAACGCTGCGCACCTACGGCACCGCCCTGGACCATTCGTTCACGGTGAAGGGCCGGGGCCGTCCGAAGGTCAAGAGACTCAAGAACGCGTTGCCGAGCTTGGAGTACACGACTCGGGGCTTCTCGATCAAGGATGGCCGACTTCGCCTGCCGGGTAGGGTTACGATCCCGGTCGTCTGGTCCCGGGAACTGCCGTCCGAACCGTCCAGCGTGCGGGTCTACCGTGACAGCCTCGGGCATTGGTACGCCTCGTTCGTGGTCCGTCGGGACACGATCACCACACCCGGGGCGGACCTGCCCGGCATCGGCATCGACTGGGGTGTGAAGGTAACCGCCACCACCACCGATCCCGCGTTCGACCTTCCGCACCTCGGACATCGCAAACGGTGCGCTGCTGAACTGGCCAAATCCCAGCGCAGGATGGCCCGCCGCCGCCGACCGAGAGGGCAGCCGCAGTCGAAGGGCTACCAGACCGCGAAACGGCAGGCCGCCCGGGTAGCGAAGAAGGCGGCTCGGCAGAACACCCACGACGCCCGGGTCTGGGCGAAGAACGTCACCGAGCATCACAGTTTGATCGCTGTGGAGGACTTCAAACCGAAGTTCCTGGCGAAGTCGCGGATGGCCCGTAAGGCCGCCGACGCGGCGATCGGCGCGTGCAAGCGAGAACTTGTCGAGCGTGGCATGCGGGCGGGCCGGAAGGTGGTGCTGGTGCCGCCCGCCTACACCACGATGACCTGCTCCGGGTGCGGCGAGAGAGCCAATCACCGCCTCGGACTGGGCGTACGCATCTTCGAGTGCACAGCCTGCGGTTACACCGCCTGCCGTGACCTCAACGCCGCGAGACGGATTCTCGCCACGGCTGAACGCGACCGTGCCAGTGCCGACGACGTGAGACATTTGATCGCCTCCTTCCGGGATGGTGGATCAGGTGCGGTCCGAGCTGAGAATCCAGGGCCTGGCCCCGGAGGGAAAACCCCCGGATTCATCCGTGGGGATCGTTAAACCGTTCTCCTTCGGCCCAGGTGATGGGAGATGTGGTTGGTGGCCAGCACGACCGCGACGACGGTCAGCCCGGGCCACAGGGTCAGCCAGCCGCGGCTGGCGATGTAGTTGCGCCCGTCAGAGACCAGCAGGCCCCACTCCGGCTGCGGTGGCTGCGCGCCCAGGCCGAGGAAACTCAGCGACGCGATCCAGATGATCGCGATGCCGAACTGGACGGTGATCAAGGCGAGCGTCGCCGTGAACGAGTTCGGCAGCACGTGCCGCCGCAGGATCGCGAACGTGCCCGCCCCGCTGGTGACCGCCGCCTCGACGTAGTTGCTGGATCGGGCCTTGAGCACCTCGGAGCGGATCAGCCGGGCGAACGTCGCCGACGAGGTGAGCCCCACCGCCACCGCGGCCTGCAGGATGCCGAAACCCAGTAGCACGACGATGGTGATCGCGAACAGGAAACCGGGGATGGACAGGACGACGTCGATGCAGCGGCCGATCATGCTGTCGGTGACCCCACCGAACCAGCCGGCGGTCGTGCCCAGGACCACGCCGAGCAGCACGGCGAGCGCGACTGCCACGCCGGCGCCGGTCAGCGAGGCGCGCGCGCCGTAGACCACCCGGGTGTAGAGATCACGGCCCAGCTGATCGGTGCCGAACCAGTGCTCGGCCGACGGGGGCCGGAATCGCAGCGCCGGCTGCACGGCGAGGGGGTCTTGGCTGGTGAACAAGCCGGGGGCGATCGCCCACAGAAGGGCGACGATGACCACCGCCACCGCGAGATAGAGGCTCACGTGGCCCATGGACCGGGGCAGCCGGCGTGGTGGCGCGGTGCGGGTCTCCGCGTCGGCCTCGGCGATCAGGGTCATGACGTCGCTCCCACCAGGACACGCGGGTCGATGAACGGAAAGGCGACGTCGACGGCCAGGTTGACCAGCACGTACGTCACGGTGGACAGCAGCACCACGCCCTGCACCACGGGCAGGTCCTGGGTGTTGACCGCGCCGACGACCAGGTTGCCGACGCCGTCGCGGGCGAACACCGACTCGGTCACCACCGACCCGGCGATCAGCTCCCCGCACGCCAGGCCGAGCAGGGTGAGCACCGGCAGCGACGAGTTGCGGAGCACGTCCTTGCCGAAGATGTAGCCCTCCCCCGCGCCCTTGGCGTGCAGCACGTGCACGAACGGCTGGGCCCGGGTGGTCCGGATCGAGGCGGCGAAGACCTGGGCCAGAGGCGCCGCGATCACCAGCCCGAGCGTGACCGCCGGCGCTAGCAGGGCCGACAGCGAGCCGTCGTCGACCGACGGGATCAGGCCGGCCTTGAAGGAGAGGTACTGCAGGGCCAGGACGCCGACCACGAACGTGGGTACCGAGGCGAACAGCGAGGGCACACCGGAGAACAGGCCGCGCGCCCGGGCCGACGGCAGGTAGTTGATCGCCAGGGCGATCACCGCGGCCAGCAGGATCCCGACGACCAGGGCCAGGCCAGTGAGCGCCAGGGTGCTCGGTAGCGTGTCGGCGAGCAGGTCCCGCACCGGCTGCGCGGTGTGCAGCGACAGGCCCAGGTCACCCTGCAGTGCCCGGCCGATGCCGCGCAGGTACTGTTCCCAGAGTGGCTGGTCCAGTCCGTAGTAGCGCAGCAGCACCGCTCCGGACTCGCCGGTCAGGCCCGAGTCGGGGGACGCGATCCGGTTGCTGATCGCATCCCCGGGCAGGGCGCTGAGCAGGACGAACGACAGGCTGTAGGCCGCCCAGAGGACGAGCAGCGCCTGGCCCAGCCGCCTGATCAGGTAGCGGCCCATGGTTACTCGTCCAGCCAGGTGTCGTAGAGCCAGGTGCGGCCGGTCGACTCGGTGGCGAACCCGTGCACGCTCGGGGCCAGGCCGAAGACCTGCGTCTCGTCGTACAGCGGGATGATGTAGGCCTGCTCGAAGATCCGGTCTTCGACCTTCTGGACGGCGGCCTTGCGCTGGGCCGGGTCGAAGGTGACCGCCTGTGCGTCGAGCAGCGATTCCAGGGTGGGGTCGGGGGTGAGGAACCGCAGCGCGTTGTAGCGGGCGGCGCCGAGCGAGACGCGCAGCACGTTCGCCTCGGCAGTCGAGGTCTGGCCCTGCTCGAAGGTCCAGTCGTCGTCGGTGCTCTTGGCGGCGGCGGCCTCGACGGCGGTGTACTCGGCTTGCGACGCGGAGCGGATCCTCAGGTCCACGCCGGCCTTCTTCCACTGCGCCTGCAGTAGTTCCAGCACCGCCTGAGCGACCTGGTAGTACGGAGCGACCCAGATCTCGAACTCGAGCCGTTCGGCGTCCTTGACCCGGATGCCGTCGGCGCCCGCCCGCCAGCCGGCCGCCTCCAGCAGCGAGGTGGCCTTGGCCAGGTCATGGGTGAGGTACGACGAGGCGTCGCCCCGGAACGGCGTCCCCTTGACCAGGGCGCTCGACGGGACCGGGTAGTTCGGTGACAGGACCGTCTTGTTGATCTCGTTACGGTCGGTGGCCGCCTGCAGCGCGAGCCGGACCTGCACGTCTTGGGTGGGCGCGCCGGTGTCGAGCTGGATCTTCAGCGAGTTGACCTCGCCCTGGACCGGGATGCCGATGACGGTGCCGCCGCCGTCGACGATGGTCTGCTCGTCGTAGGGCGCGATGTTGCGGGAGATCTGCGCCTCGCCGGACTGCAGCGCGCCGACCCGGGTGCTGGCTTCGGGCACCGACTTGTAGACGATCCGCTCCAGGTAGGCCTTGCCCTGGTGAGCCGAGCCCTCGGGCGCCCAGTTGTAGTCGTCGCGGTGCTTGAGCGTGACCCCCGTGGTGCCGTCGACCTTCTCCACGGTGAACGGGCCGGTGGCGACCCAGTTGGTGAGCTGTCCCTGCCCGGCCAGGTCGAGCTTGAGGAACGGCTTGCCGAGGATGGAGCTGGCCCGGTAGTTGGAGATGATCTGCAGGAACGCCGCGTTCGGCTTGGTGATCCGGACCTTGACCGTCTGCGCGTCGACCACGTCGGTGCCGGCGTAGTCGGTCCAGAACGAGTCCTTCGGGATGCCGAGTTTCTCGTCGCCGAGGCCGTGCTGGTCGAAGTTGAGTTTCACGGTCTCGGCGTCGAGCGGGTCGCCGTTGCTGAACGTGACGCCGGAGCGCAGTTTGAAGGTGTAGCTCAGCTTGTCGTCGCTGATCTCCCAGGACTGCGCGAGCCAGGGCTTGAAGTCACCGGTTTTCGGGTCCTGCCAGATCAGGCGCTCGGCCACGTTGCCGGCGACGTTGCTGTTGGACCAGATCGACGCGGTGGGCACCCAGGCGGCGTACTGGATCGGGTCGTAGAAGGTGAGCGTGCCGCCGTGGACCGGTTCGCCGGAGGCCGCGGACCGTGCACCACCGGAACCGCCGCAGGCGGCCGTGAACAGGGTCGCCACCAGGCTCACAGCCAGCAGCGTGCGGAGTCTTGTCGGGCTCATGACCTGGAGTAAATCATACTTGGCCTATAGAATTAATAGCCGATATGGGTTTTGTGAGGACAGTCGAAAGTAGGCGGTAGCGCATGACGAGCTTCGTGAGCCGGGTCCGGGACTACGCAGATCAGGTGCTGCGGCCGGACGCGCTGCGGACCGAACGCGACGGGGTCACCGCCGCACGCATCAGCGCGCTGCGTGAGCTACGCCTGCTCGAACAGCTGGGCCTGAGCCGCGACGACGACCGCCTGATCCACGAGATCATCTCCGCAGCGTGCTTCAACACCTGGCTGGTCTGGGCGCAGCACGCCGCACTCACCGGCCGGCTCGCCGACGCCGACCGGGCCGGACAGCCACTGCCCGCGCTCGCCCGCAAGGCCGTCACCGGCGAAATCCTGATCGGCGCCGGGATCAGCGACGTCCGCGGTTACCCACACCGCTACATCTCGGCCACTCGCGCTGACGGCGGCTGGATCCTCAGCGGAACGATCTCCTGGGTCAGCGGATGGGGCCTCAGCGAGGCGCTGACCGTCGCCGGCGTCGACTCCGGCACCGCGACCGTGGTCACCGGGCTGGTCGAGGTCAGCGAGCGCACCCGCCGCGCCGAACCGCTGCGCCTGGCCGTGCTGGACGGAAGCCGCACCGAACGCGTCCACCTCGACGACGCCTTCGTTCCCGACGAGCTGGTGATCAGCCGCAAGAGCCTGGAACAGACCCGGCTCGACGATCTCGCCGTCGCCAGCGACGCGCGCGGTCACCACTTCGGGCTGGCCGAGGCCGTCCTGCGGGAACTCACCGGGCACCCCGACCCGCTCGCGCAAGACGTCGCCACCCACTGGCGCCCGCGGATCGACCGGATCCGCGAGACCGCCTACCGCCTGGCCGACGAGGCGGCCGACCACGGTGGTGGCGCCTACCGCCTCGAGGAACGGCTGGCCACCAAGGTCGCCAGCGGCGAGGCCCTGGCCACCCTGACCCGAGCGCTCGTCGTCGCCCGCTCGGGGCGCGGACTGACGGGCGACGACACCGCGCAACTGCATGCAAGATCGGCGCTGTTCATCCTGGTCCAGGGTCAGAGCGCGCAGGTACGGCGTGCGCAGCTGACCCACCTGGCAGGCGCCGGCACAGCCGGTCTCACCGAGCCTGACGCGCCCATCGCGTGACCGTCCCCGCCACCGTCGGACGGCGGCCCGGCCCGGCCACCCGGCACCGGCTCGTCGCGCTGCTCGCCGTCACCCAGACCGTCGGCTACGGCGCGATGATCCAGGCCTTCACTGTGCTGCTGACTCCGCTGTCCACCGATCTCGGTCAGTCCCGGGCCACCGTCGCCGCGGCCGCCACCGTGTCGACACTGACCGGAGCCATCGCCGCCGTCCCGGTCGGCCGGCTGCTCGACCGCGCCGGCGGCCGCCTGCCGATGACCGCCGGATCCGCGCTCGGTGCGGCCGCGGTCGCCGGATGGTCCCAGGTCCACAGCGTGACCGGCCTCTACCTGTGCTTCGCCGCCATCGGGGTGGCACTGGCGCTGTCCACCTACGAAGCAGCCTTCGCCGTCCTGGTCGTCGCACTCGATCCCCGGCACCGCGATGGCGCGATCGTCGCGGTCACCATGGTCACCGGGTTCGCCACCAGCTGCTTCTACCCCCTGGTCGGCCGGCTCGAGGCGCATCTCGGCTGGCGGGCCACCCTGCTCGCCCTCGCCGCCGGCCTGGCGGTCATCGCCGTCCCGATCCATCTGTGGGCTCTTCCCGGCCGGCAGGAGCATGTCCGCTCCCTGACCGGCAACGACACCTCCGGGCCCGGCGTCCCGTACGGCCCGCCGTTCTGGCTGCTGTCGTTCGCCTTCGTGGCCCAGACCGGCACGGTCACGGCGTTCCTGCTGATGATGGTCACCTATTTCCGCGACATCGGGTTCTCGCCAGCCACCGCCGCCACCATCCCGCTGGCGGTCGGCTCGGCCCAGATCCTGTCCCGGCTCGTGCTGGTCCCGCTGGCCCGCCGCTACGGCATGACCGAGGTCACCGCCGTGGCGTTCGTGGTGCAGGCTCTCGGTCTGCTGGCCCTTCCCCTGGCCGGCGCCGGGCTCCCGGCGACCCTGCTCTGCGCAGCGGCATTCGGCGCCGGCTACGGCGTCGGCGTGGTCGCCCGGCCGTCCATCCTCGCCGACACCTTCGGCGTGACCCGGTTCGCCGGTGTCGTAGCCGTGACCGCCGTGCCGATGGCGCTGGCCCGTGCGGCGGCGCCGCTGGCCGGGGCATGGGTCCTGGACTGGCGGTTCCCGGCGATTCTCGGCGGCATCACCCTCCTGGCGGCGATGGCGCTGGTTCCCGTGGCCGCGCGCCGGGACGCCTGAGCCGCGCGGTCCGGCGTGTCGCCCGCCCATCGGCGGCCTGACGCACTGCTCTGATGCGGGATCGGGTCGGTCGGGCGCTCGTCAGGCGGGCGGGCGGTTGAGCAGCAGCGAGCGCCGCTGGCACTCGTAGAGGCCGTCGAACATCGGACCGGTGAGCTGGAGGGTCTGTTCGTCGTCGCCGATCATCGACAGCCCGCGGAGGATCACGTCGAGACCGGGTGCTTCCGGAACGTCGAACTTCTCGTCGCCGATGTCGGCCTCGTGGATGATCTCCGCGATCTTCCAGCTCGCGCCGAGATGCGCATCGGGCTGGACACCGGCCAGTTCCGGGTCGTCTACCAGCCGATCGTAGCCTTCCCGGAGGGCCGTGTCGCCGCTGTCGAGGCGCTGGTGCGCTGGGAACACCCACAGCGGGGCACGGTCAGTCCCGCGCAGTTCGTGCCGGTGGCCGAGCAGAACGGCCTCATCATCGAACTCGGTACGTGGATCCTGCGAACGGCCTGCCGGCAGATGGCACGGTGGCGGGCCGAACTCGGCGGCAGCGCGCCCCGACAAGGTCAGCGTCAACGTCTCCGCCCGTCAACTCGCCCGGCCCGGATTCGCCACGACGGTCGCGGGCATCCTGGCCGAGACGGGACTTCCCCCGCAGCGCCTCGCCGTCGAGGTCACCGAGACCGCCGTCTTCGAGGGCGGCCAGGCTGTGACAACGCTGCACGAACTGCGGAAGCTCGGCGTACGGATCGCGCTGGACGATTTCGGCACCGGGCACTCGTCACTCGGCCTGTTGCAGACGGTGCCGGTCGACATCCTCAAAGTCGACAAGTCGTTCGTCGACAACGTCACGGAGGCCGGCCGGCACAGCGTGATCGCAGAGGCGCTCATTCAGCAGTGAGTAAGGCTGGAACCCCGGCCCTTCAGGGCCGGGAGGAAAGCCGTCACCTGGCGGGACGTTGTTGTCCTTCGATGTATTCCGTGACGGCCGTCAGCGGTGCGCTGCCGCAGGATCCGGCGAGGTAGGACGGGGACCACAGGTGGCCGCCGCGGAGGTAGCGGCGTAGATGGGTGCCGTGTTCTTGTCGCAGGCAGCGTGACGAGACGCCGTTGGGGCTGTTGCCCAGCTTCGACAACGCGACAGTCGGTGGTGGTGCACGAGCAGGTGGACGTGGTCGTCGTCGCCGTTGAACTCGCGTAACTCGGCGCCGAGGTTGGCGCACACGTTCCGCATGGTCTCTTCGTAGCGGGTGGGGATCGGGTCGGTGAGTGCCCCACGCCGGTACTTGGTGGTGAGGACCAAATGCGGATGCAGGTTGTGGACGACGTTGCGGCCTCTGGGCCTGTCCGGTCCGTAGGTCCATTGTGGTGACCTGGACCGTATGTAGGCTGGTGGGGTGAAGCTGGTGGTGCAGGTGAAGCTTCAGCCGACGGCCGAACAGGCGTCGATGTTGGAGGCGACCCTGCGTGCTTGCAACACGGCCGCGAACGAGGTTGCTCAGGTGGCCCGCCGGGCGCGGGTCTACCGCAACTACGACCTGCGCAAGCATGTGTACGCGGGCATCAAAGCCGATCATCGGCTCGGGTCCCAGGCCGCCCAGCATGTGATCAAGAAGGTTTGTGACGCGTACAAGACCCTCACGTCGAATCTGCGGGCCGGCAACTACGGCCCGCCGGATGCGAAGCGGTACCGGCGGGTGTCCACCGAGCCGGTCCGGTTCCGGTGGCAGGCCGCCCAGCCGTACGACGCGCGGATGCTGTCGTGGCAGCACGACGCCCGTACGGTGTCGATCTGGACCGTGGCCGGCCGGATGAAGAACATCGCCTACACCGGCTCTCCCGACCAGCTCAAAGCCGTCGCCGAGTTGCCGGTCGGTGAATGCGATCTGGTGCACCGCGACGGCATGTGGTTGCTCTACGCGACCGTCGAGATCGCCGAGGCCACCCCGGTCGAACCGGCTGGTTTCCTCGGTGTGGATTTGGGCATCGTGCAGATCGCCACCGACTCCGACGGCACCGTCTACGCGGGCGAACAGCTGAACCGGTACCGGCGCCGCCAGATCCGGTTGCGCGCCAAGTTGCAGGCCAAGAAGACCGAATCCGCCCGCCGGCTGCTGGTCAAACGCGCCCGCCGGGAGTCACGGCACGCTACGAACGTCAACCATGTGATCTCGAAAAGCATTGTGGCCGAGGCTGAACGCACCTCGCGTGGTATCGCCGTCGAAGACCTGACGGGGATCCGCGCCAGGGTCCGGCTCCGCAAGCCCCAACGGGCCGCACTGCATTCTTGGAGCTTCGCCCAACTCGGCGGCTTCTTGACCTACAAGGCCCGCCGGGCCGGTATCCCTCTGGTCCAGGTCGATCCCCGGTACACGTCGCAGACGTGCTCGGCATGCGGTCACCGGGACAAGAGGAACCGGCCCGACCAGGCCACGTTCATCTGCCGGTCGTGTGGAGTCGTTGCCCACGCGGACGTCAATGCTGCCGTCAACATCGCCGCGCGTGGTGTCGACGTCTGGGGCGCAGTCAGCCGCCCGTACGTGGCCTGACCTCGCAGCCAGCGGGAGCAGAGATCCACAAGCTCGCCCATTCATGGGCGGGTAGTTGACTGCGAGACGCTGCAACCGGTGCTCACCCAGGTACTCGGCACGCTGGACCAGCCGCACACCGTCGACACGATGGCCGAGTTCGCCCACATGGCGCCGCGCACGTTCGCCCGCAAGTTCCGCAACGAGACCGGCGCCACCCCGCACGACTGGCTCACCAACCAGCGGCTGCTGCTCGCCCGCCAGCTGCTCGAGGACTCCGACCTCGGCATGGACGCGATCGCCGAGCGGACCGGCTTCAGCAGCGCGGCCACCCTGCGGCATCACTTCGCCCAGAGACTGAGCACCACCCCGCAGGCCTACCGCGGAACGTTCCGGTCACACTCGGCATGAGCCCCCGGGCCGCTGCCAGGGCCTTCTCGGGCGGACAACCGCTCCTGTCGCTGAGACGGGTCAGCGCCGGGAGCGGATCGTATGCCGGGAGTGCTCGGCGAGTTCGGCCAACCGGCGCAGGGCTTCGACGTTGCGCCTGTGCAGAACCATGTCGTTGATCTTGTTCTTGAGCCAGTGCAGCGGACCCGCCTGAAAGTCCTCGAACATGGTCACCCGAGTCTCGCCCGCGCTTGTCGGCTCGAGCGTGATACGAACAGCGGCCTCACCGAGCGGCCAGATCCCGGCGCGCAGCGCGAGTCCCCGTCCCGGGGTCAGGGCAGTCACGGTCGACGTGTCATTGATCGAGAGCGGCCACGGACCAACCTTATGATGCAATCGCGAGCCCGGCTGTGGCCACGACGCGTCAACGTCACGGATATGGGCCGTGCCGACGACCCAGTCGCTGTAGGTCCAGCCGTCGGCCAGGATCGCGTACACCTGCTCGGCCGCGGCGCACATCGTACGAGTCACCTTCGCCATGACTGTCAGTTACCCGGCTGCCTGCGTAGCGAACGTGTGACCAGCAGGTTCCGGCCAACGCAAGGGGCGGGCGGCGGATGCGAAAGGCGAACACAGCTCGGACGCCGCTCGCGCGTCACACCGTGGCGATCGTGTACGCGACCTCGTCGACCAGTTCCCGTGCCAGGAACCCGGTCCGGCCGAAGCATGGGGCGTACAGGAAGACCGCGGCGGAGTATCTGCCGGCAAGGGTCGTGGCGTCTGCAGTCCGTCGACGGCGGGCAGCAGGATCGGAGCCCTGCTGGCCGCGTCGATACCGGCCACGCGTTCTGGCCGACGAGTGCGGCAATCATATGGCCGGTGCCGTTGCCGGTCCCGCAGCGCCCATGATCACCGGGGCGGCGGCACACCACCCATCGACGTACGCGGTTCGGCGCGTTGCGCGTCCCGGACCATATGCTTGATCGACATGTGCTCGCGGCCGCTGATCACGACGTGAGGCGGAGGTGTTGGTGGCCGATCTTCTGCAGTTGCTCGATCAACTTTTGACGGTGTCGCACCATGGCGGGCCCGAAGACATCGCGGCCGCGGCGACGCGGTTCGCGCCGCTGGTCGACGCTCAGGAAATGGTCGTCTATCTCGTCGACTACGGACCACGACATCCACGGCCACTGCCCGGTCCGGACACCCTTTCCAGGGATCCGATCGCTGTCGACGGCACCCTGCCCGGCCGGCCTAAAATAGCAGCTCGGACGCCATGCCGGGGCGTGGTCATACGCTCCGGCAGCAGTCGTTGACAGAGGTTGCGCATCGTGGTCAGGGGTGAGGTTCACCTGCAAGCGATGGGCTGCACCCACGGCAGTGTGCAGCCCGCTCATGTACTCGGATCGGTCATGGACCAGGACCCCGACGAATGGCCGGGGTCCTGGTGCCGTGGTTCGTTTCGGTTGTTTCGTCCTCCTGTGGTCACCGTCCCTTCACTGTTCCCTGATGGTCGGGGATGGTGGCGGCGCATCGGTGTCACGGAGGGGCACGTTGCCGCCGGTCCTGGCGCCGTGTGGGAGTTCCGCCCGTGTATGGCCGTCCGGTGTGGATGGCGGGTGTGGCTGAGTGGGCTGCCCCGGGCGGGGGCCGCCGTGGCGGCGCCGGCGGAGGAGGGCCTGGCGGGGTGTGCCAGGACGCGGCGACCAGTGCGTCGAACTCGGCGCGGAGCAGGTCGTCGTCTTGACAGACCAGGTCGATGAACGCGTCCTGCACGGCTGCGGCTGCTGGCACTGGGGTGCCGGTGATCTCGCAGTTCATGACGGGCTCCGCACGACTGCTTCCCGCCGCCCGGGGCGGGTGGACGGTTGGGGTCAGGCGTTGATCGCGGCCGGTTCGCTGGTGTTGACCGCGACGTTGACCTTGCGGGGCTTGGCCTTCTCCAGCACCGGGATCCGCAGGACGAGCACACCGTTGTCGTAGCCGGCCTGGATGCGCTCGCTGTCGAGCATGTCGGACAGGATCAGCTGGCGGGAGAACACGCCCAGCGGCCGTTCCGACGTCTGCATCTGCGCGTTGTCGCCGAGGTCCAGCGGCCGGCGTTCGGCCTTGACCGTCAGCACGTTGCGCTCGACGTCGACATCGATGCTGTCCGGGGTCACGCCGGGCAGGTCGAACGCCACGATGAACTCGTCGCCTGTGCGGTACGCGTCCAGCGGCATCGCGACCGGCCGAGACCAGGTACCGGGCTGGGGGTCACCGAACATCTGCCGGGTGAGCCGGTCGAGTTCCCGGAACGGGTCAGTGCGCACCAACATCGGTTCCACCTCCGAAATCTGTTCAACAACTGGGTGCCAATGCGCTTACCCACCGTTGTAGCATGTCATCGGAAAGACGACAAGCGAAACGTCACTCAAAAGACGACGGAGTAGGGCATGGATGTTCCCGAGCATCGCGAGGCGCAGGCCGCGCTCGCGCTGATCCTGGCCGCGACCAGCAGCAGACCGACCGCACCCACTGGTCCCGAGCCCACCGCCACGTCCGGCCAGGCGGCCTTGAGCGCATTGATCGCGCTCCGCCACCTGCGTGACCGCCTCGACATCTGCGAGCCGCAGCTGATCGCCACCGCCCGTGCCGCCGGGGCCGCCTGGGCCGAACTCGCCCCCGCGATGGGGGTCACCAGCCGCCAGGCGGCGGAACGCCGCTACCTGCGGATCCGCCGCAGCGAACAGGACGACGCCACCGCCACCGCCGACCAGCGTGTGGCCGCCGAACGAGACCGCCGCGCGGGTGCTCGAGCGGTCACCGGCTGGGCCCGCACCAACGGCGCCGGCCTGCGGCAACTCGCCGGTCAGATCACCGCCCTGACCGACCTCGGCCCCGACGCTCAGGCCAGCCTCGACCGGCTGCACCACGCCCTCGGTGACAGTGATCCGGCCGCCCTGCTCCCGCTGCTCAGTGATACCCACGCATACCTGCAAAGTCGGCACGCCCCGCTCGCCGGGCGGGTCGCCAGCGTCACCGATGACGCCGACCAGATCCGCCGCGTCACCCAGCGCGGGCGCGAGCATCAGCGCCGAGCGCCCGACTGACCGAGCCGACCTTCACGTCCCTCTCGTGGCGGAGAAGGATCGCGTGCGGGCGGTGAGTCAGACGGAGTCCGCTGGCCGTTCGCGCTGGAGGTCCTGGTTGTGCTGGAGGGCTTCTTCGAGTTGGTCTTCGAGGATGATGATCCGGCAGGCGGCTTCCAGGGCGGTGCCCTGCTCGGCCATCTCCCGGGCCCGGGCGGCCAGGCGCAGCTGGTGGCGGGAGTAGCGGCGGTGCCCGCCTGCCGAGCGGGTCGGGGTGATCAGTTTCGCCTCGTCGAGGCGTCGCAGGAAGTCCTGCGAGGCGCCGGTGATCTCCGCGGCGCGGCCCATCGTGTAGGCGGGGTAGTCATCGTCGCCGAACATGTCGTCGCGTTGGGCCATACAGGTTCCTCTCCATGACGAGGGCCCCGGCGCAGAAAGCGCCGGGGCCCAGGGTTACGGGGTCAAAACACCATCTACCGACTGGTTCGTCGGGTTGTCGTATCCGCACCTGGCCGCCGTCGGCGGTAGGGGTGCGAGGACCGCATAAGCGTGACCGGAGACCACCTCTCGTTCGATGGAAACTGCGGTGTCCGCGCCGGAGTCGAATGCGTTCCAGCGACGGGCGATCCAACGGTGTTCGTGCCCTCCCTTTCCTCTGCTTCCGATTGCTGTGCTACTTGTTGTGCCGTCCGCCGGTGTCGGAGCCCCACGCGACTTCATGGCCCCGTGCACGTGCGACGAACTGTCCTGCCAGGCGAGCCCCGAAACCAGCATCGGCCCGCCTTGCCCTGACCTGGAACTACGTCAGGGTCTTACGTTCCACTTCCATGTGCCTTGCCTTACCGCGTGCGGAGATGCTTACTTCCCGCTGCGGTGCCGAGCGAGCCACGGCACAGGGTCCGGGCCCTGCTTAACGCTCGGCGTGCTTCGTCTGCGTCTTAGCTGATCTCTGCTGTCAACGGGAGAAACACTAGCAGGTCCGGCGGGAATGTCTAGTGATTCAGACCTAGATTTTCTCGCCGCCTCGCCGGGTCCTGGAGACACCGAACATCAACGAATTAGCCCGCCAGTCACTCGCGTTAGGCGCCCTACCGCCCGAGAAACTGACGGAAGCAGGTCAGACAGCGTTCCTGGCGCCACGACAGGTCCGGGTTGTGCTTGCGCAGCTCAGGCAGCATGTCGCGGGCGGCATCGCAGTCGGTGACGTCCGCCGGGGTCACCTTCACCGTCATCAACAGGCCCTTCGTGTCGACGATCAGGTCCGCTTCCGGCCGTTGATCAGCGTCGCGCCGTCGAATCCTCGGGTGTCCCGGCTGACGGTCTCGGCGGCTTTCACGCTTGGGGAGTCCATGATGGCGGTGACCGGGCGGGGGTACCGGCCGGCGTCCACGCGGATGCGGCGCCGCAGCTGGTCACGGACGTGCTCGAGCACGCCCGCTTTGGCCCAGCGGGCGAAGAACCCGTAAACGGTCTTGAAAGGCGGAACGTCCGAGGGCAGGGCTCGCCACTTGCAGCCGTTGTCGACCAGGTAGCGAATACCGTCCACGATCTCGCGGCGCGGGTACGCCTCAGGATGCCTACCCGTTGGTGTGGTGCTGGCCGGCGGCGGCAGCAGCGGTTCGAGGAGCTTCCACCCGTCGTCGGGATGGCCCTTCAGGTGCGGGATGAGCACGGTGTCCAGCAGCCGGGTGATCCGCAGCGTCTCCTCGCGCACGCAGCCGCTTTCGTAGGTGGCCCAGTCCGCACCCTCAATGGTCGTCATGCGCCGCGGACGAGTAGATCGAGCGCGGACTTGACGCCGGTGAGCTGCCCGAGCACCAGCTGAACCCACTCGTCGTCGGGAAGCCGTTGAGCGTGCGGGATAACCGTGCTGCTCGGCAGCCGCGCGATCCGGGTCAGCTCGGTGCGCACGCAGGCCCGCTCGAGTAGCGACCCAGGCAGTACCTATGATCCGCCAGCACCCGCTCGTGCAGGTCCCGCAGCACCACGTTGAGATCCGGGTGGAACGGTGTCACGTACCACCAGCTCGAAGCACCCATCAGGCGGACGCGTCCGCCATCACCACGTGCCGCAGCGTCTCGACCTCCAGATGCCGGGGCCGGCCCGGCGGCAGCACCGGGCGCACCGCCTCGAAGACCCGCTGGACCGCGGCGTCGTCGTACTCCAGCGGGCTCCGGGTGGCCCGCAGCAGCAGACCGCCCGTCGCCAGCTCGACGACCTCGGCGAAGGCCCCGGTGTCCCGCAGACCCTTGGCCTCGCCGAGCGACTTCGCCAGCTCGGCCGGGCACATCGTGACCCACTCGTAGCCGCGCAGAACCTGCCGGCTCTGCGGCAACGACTCCCGGTCCCGGCGGCGCAACGCCCGGTCGAGGGTGGTCCACGGCCTGCGCAGCGGATGGGAACACATCTCCCCGTACGCCACGTCGGCACGCTCCCCGATCTGCCGGACCACGCCGATCAGAGCGTCGGCCAGTTCGGGCATCGCGGCCGGGTCGGCCAGGCCGGCCCGGATCTCCAGGTGCATGAATGGCGCGGCCGAACTCTCCCGGAAGGCGCCGAGCTGGACCAGGTCGAGCGGGCCGTGCGACGGGTCGTCGCCGTATCCCCAACTACCGTGAGCCTGCGACATGGTCGGAAGCAGGACCCCGGCCCAGGATCGGGCCCGAACCGAGTGCATCGAACCGTCACCGTCGGGGTCGCGGAAACCGCTGTAACGACGTCTGAACGCGGGAGCACCGGCCGGTTGCAGCATCGGCGTCAACGCCTCCGCGGCGAGGCCGTGCCACGCCTGCCCCACCGCCATGTCGACCTGGTCGAGATAGACCTCAACCCATAGCACCGACCGCGCAGGCTCACCACCGCCAGCCTGATCCGGCGCCCCTGGAACAGACATCTCATTCTCCTCCAATTAGGCTCAACCGCGCGCCAGCACGGCTTTGTCCTGGTCATCGGGAACGATCCTGCCGTCCACGCCCGCCGCCAAACGCCCCGCGTCGGCCCCCGTGACCCGCCGCACCGCCAGCAGCGTGTTCGACCGGAACTGGAGCATCGACCTGTGCATTCCGGACCCGCATGTGTCCTGCGCCCGTGACGTCGTGAGGATCCGCTGACGCGTACGCCGTACCTGATCCTCGCGGGCACGCCAATCGATCGCATGCCAATCGAGGACGCCCTCCGGTTCGTACGCCACTGTGGCCGAGACTACGCCGGTGTCCAACTTGTCCCTCGGTTCCAGGCACGGCGTGGCAGTGGCGTACCCCAGCGCACAAGTCCGGAGGTCTACGAGCCGAAGTCCAGCCCGGTCGCAATCTCACCAGAACCAGTCAGACCAAACCTCAAAATCCGATCAGCGCCCGCGGTGTTCCCGGCCTCCTCCTGCGACCAGGCCAAATCCGTCAGTACCCAGCCGCTGTCGTAGTCGGCGGCCTGCCGGTACAGGGCCTCGGCGCCGGTCGTGTCCCCGCCCCGCTCCCTCATCTGGGCCAGCGCCCGCAGCGCGTCAGGGTCGCCGTAGTCGGCGGCTTGCCGGTACAGGGCCTCGGCGCCCGCCAGGTCCGCTGCCTTCTCCCGCAGCCTGGCCAAGACCCGCAGCGCGTCGGGGTCGCCGCGGTCGGCAATCCGCATTGCCAAGGCCTCGGCGCCGGCCAGGTCCCCGGCCTCTTCCCGTAACCGGGCCAGGCTCTGCATCACCCAGGTGTTGCCGCGGTCAGCGGCCTGCACTGCCAGGGCCTCAGCGCCGGTCGGGTCACCGGCCCGCTCTCGCATCTGAGCCAGGAGCCGCAGCGCGTCGGGATCGCCGCGGTCGGTGGCCTGCACCGCCAGGGCCTCAGCGCCGGTCGGGTCACCGGCCCGCTCTCGCATCTGAGCCAGGAGCCGCAGCGCGTCGGGATCGCCGCGGTCGGTGGCCTGCACCGCCAGGGCCTCAGCGCCTGTGTCCCAGGTCCCCCGCGACAACTCCAGGAGCACCAACGCCCAGGTGTTGCCGCGGTCGGTGGCCTGTGTAGCCAGGGCCTCGGCGGCGGTGTCTCGGGACCAGGTACGGAGTGCCCGCGTCCAGGTCTTCTCCCGGGCCAGGACAATCTGCGCATCGCGGTCGCCGCAGTCGGCAGCCGTCTGGTACAGCGCTAGAGCGCTGGTCAGATCCCCGGTCAGCTCCCGGATCTGGGCCAAGACCGTCAGCACCCAGGTGTTGCCGCGGTCGGCGGCTGGCATTGCCAAGGCCTCGGCGCCGGTGTCCCGGATCACCTCCTGGGCCAGGATCGTCAGAGCCTCGATGTCGCCGCAGTCCGCAGCCTTCTGGTACAGGGTTTGGGTGCCGGTCAGGTCCCCGGTCAACTCCCGCAACTGGGCCAAGACCGTCAGCGCCCAGGTGTTGCCACGGTCGGCGGCCTGCACCGCCAGGGCCTCAGCGCCAGCAGTGTCTCCGGCGGCTTCGCGCGACCAGATCAGAGCCCACAGCGCCCAGGCGTCACCACGGTCGGCAGCCGCCTGGCACAGGGCCTCGGCGCCGGTTGGGTCCCCGGCCCGCTCCCTCATCTGGGCCAAAACCCGCAGCGCGTCGGGGTCGCCGCGGTCAGCGGCCTGCACCGCCAGGGCCTCAGCGCCGGTCGGATCCCCGGCCCGCTCCCTCATCTGGGCCAAAACCCGCAGCGCGTCGGGGCGGCCGCGATCGGCGGCCTGCCGGTAAAGGGCTTCGGCACCGGCCAAGTCCCCGGCCCGCTCCCGCAGCCCGGCCAAAACCCGCAGCGCGTCGGGGTCGCCGCGATCGGCGGCCTGCCGGTAAAGGGCTTCGGCACCGGCCAAGTCCCCGGCCCGCTTCCGCAACCGGGCCAGACTCCGCAGCGCACCGGGGTCGCCGTGGTCAGCGGATCGGGTGTACAGCCGGATCGCGTGCTGATAACGGCTCCGCCTCTCAGCCGCCTCGCCGAGGTCGCGCAGCAGGGCAGGGTCCGTAACGCCCGTGGTTAACGCAGTCCACAGGCTGTCGGGCGGGAACACGGCCGCGCGTTCGGTGCGGCCGATCTGCTCCAGGTAGTCGGCAAGCCGGTAGGAGGGCCCACTGTCGGCGGTCGGCTGGCCGGGGCGGGGCCGTATGCGGGTCAGCGGCCCGCGGGTGCCGTTGCACGGCCGGCCGGTGTAGACCAGGGCTTGTTCCAGCCAGTCCTCACCAAGCGCATCCCAGTCGTGGTCGTCAAGGTAGCCGGGGACTGCCTGTTCCAGCAGCGTGTGCGGCAACGTGGATGGGTGACCGAGCCGGCGCGCATCCATGGCGACCTGGATGATCGCGCAAGCAGCAGGCGGGGCGGTCCGGTAGCGATCCTCCAGAACGGGTGCGCCGGCCAGGTACTGGGTGATCCGGCCACCTTCCGTGTGGGCTGCGGCCTGCCGTACCCGGGGATCCACCCCGGCACCCCCTAACCCGGCCAATTCGGCCGGGGTGAACTCGTCGGCCACGCTTACCCTGCTGCCGGCCATCAAATCCCGGGCCTGCGCGTACCGATCTGGGTCCCCAGGGGTGGGTCGAGTAGTCAACTCGTCCCAGTACCGCGGCCACACGGTGGCCAGAATCAATACCGGCTGCCGCTCATGATCCTGAAGTAGGGTGCGAAACCCCGACGCAATCCGCTCACCCAGCCGGGCATCCGACGGCTGGAGGTAGAGCTGGGCCTCGTTCAACCACACGATCGTGTACGGGCCGACCCGAGCGAGATCCGCCAACACCGCGTCCGGGCGGCTCGGATCATACGGATGCCACAACCACCACCGGCCCGGCTGCCGCTGCTCAAGGCACTGCACCAGCTCCCAACAAGCCCGGGTCTTACCTGTTGACGACCCGCCCACCAGCGTCACCAGCCCGGACACCCCGCCGCCGATCACCTTTTCGGCGATCCGACGCAGATGCTCGTCATGACCCCGTCGGACATACGCCGGCAGCACCGGCAACACGCCACCGTGGCCGGAAACCTCGATCGAGCGATGCACCTCCAGCACCAGCGGGTCACAGTCGCCAACCGGCCGTCCTAGCCTCACCGGCTGCGGGGGTGCGGGTGCCATCCACGCCGTCTGCCACAACCGCCGGATGCCTTCCGCGACTGCTGCGACGTCGTCGCGGTCGGCGGCACGAGCCAACGCGACCGCCACGCTTACGGTGTCCTGCTGCGATGCCAACCCGGCCCCGCTGACGATCCTGCCGATCACGTCCTTCTTCGGCGAGCCCGGAAGGCTGTCCTCATCCGAGACGGTCGTGGCCAGATCGTCCAACTGAGGACAACCTGCCTGTCCGTACAACAGAAAGACAGCATCACGCAGATCTCGCAACGGCCCAGCGGGCAACTCGGCCCGCTCCACCGGCCGGCTGCTGGGCCGCATCCCCCGTCGGGACTCGTCGGTAGTCATCGGCTGTCCATCATGGCCCACCCATCCCGTGAACGCATTCGTCGTCACTCATCGGCACCGAGGTTGGCACCAGCCAGGCGGCTTGACCCTAAACGCAAGCCGGCACCAAGCCTCGCCGTCAACCTTCCGGACACCGATGGAGCATTCGATGGCCCGACCACAGCATCGCCGAGACCATATCAACGAGCACCGCACCCGAATCGCTCTCGCAATGATCACCGGTTTACTCGCCGGTACCACCCGCGCCCTCATCGACTGGGTGCGCGACTACCTGACGATCGGCTGCTAGCCCCAGGAACGGGGTCTCACGATCCGACCCTGAGACCCCGCCCAACTCCGCCAAGCACAAGTGCACAGGACTTCGAAAATCCGTGCAGAGGAGTCGAAAATTGACTTCGACAATCATGGTGGTGCGCAGGGCTGTTGCGTTCTCGAGGCATGACTTGCTGACCAGGTATTTCGTGGGGTGAGTGGCCTCCGTGGAGGCGGTTGAAGCGGGTGAAGCCCCAAGGCGAGCCAAGTCGGCATGGGACGCGGTGCCGGAGTTGCTTCAGGCCCGTTTCCCATGCCGCTCGCCGAACCCGCCGTACCAGTCTCCCGGTGACGGGCTCTCCACTGCGTCTGCCGTCGGTGTCAGGCAGCCCAGAGGCTCGGGATCTTGTCGCCCCGGTACTGGTACCGCGTGATCGGCACCTTGGCCAGGTTGAACAACTCGATCCCGTCGGCCGTCACTGGCTTCCACCGGACGTTCGGCATGGTGAACTGGCGGCGGACGTCCTTCCATCTCCAGCGGTGCCGTTGGCTCAGCCATGCGCGAGCCCACCCTGGCGGACGTCTGCGACCTTGGTGGCGTGCTGAATGTCCTGATTGGTGGCCTGGTCACCCTCACCGTGACGGCATGACCATCAGCCGCGCCGAACTTGGGGTCCAGGCGTCGCAAGTCCATGATCACCGATACAGCCTCACCCGCTTCTTTCGCCTCCATAGAGGCCGGTCACCCATCAAATCCCCTGGTCAGATCCCCGCTACCCGACTACGCAACGACCCTGCCAAGGGTCCCCTGACACCTTGTCACTGGTCATCGATGCTGCTACCGTCCCAGCACCGCTTCTCCCGAGCCCTTGGAATCCTTGTGGAATTTCATCGCAACACCGGCAAAATGCTCCGTACGGCGCTTCTGCTCGTCCTGCTCGGCGTCGCGCTGTTCGCCTTACCTGCGCTGCTGAATCTCATCGGCTACGAGTTCACCCTCGGGCCATGGATCGCCTACGCGATGGGTGCGATCCTCGCTTTCCTCGGCATCGCCCGGATCTACCAGATCATCCGCCACCCGTTCCGGCTGGCTGTGGGCGAAGCCGGCCTCTCCATCCGCTGCGACGGCCTCAACGCGGACGTTCCGTGGGCTGCGCTGGCCGAGGTCAGCATTGAACGGGTCCATTTCGTCGACCCTTCGTCGGCCCCGCACCTAATCATCTGGCCCGTGCCGGGCGCCGAGCTCGGCTTCAAGTTCGGCTACCGCCGCAAGGGCGACGACCGCCCCGGCTGCCTGGTGATCCAAATCGACGAGCTTCGCGAGGCACCCGCCCAAGTGGCTGCCGTGCTGCAGGCGTACGCGGGAGGCAGGTTCAACGCCCGCGACCTGCCCGCCTCGGCCGGATGATCGGCTGAGGCATCACCGGAGCCGCGCCTGAAGCCCTGACGAACAACGGTGAGCCTGCCGTTCAACCTCTGGCTCCAGCGCAGTGCCTCCACGGAGCAGCCGCTGCGTCATCAACGGCGACTACAGCCAGTTTCCGGCAGACGCGCCGGGCACGGGCAGAGACGAGACCACGCGCGCATTGTCTGCGGCAGAAGAGGCGCCTTCCTCGGAGATCCGGATAGCTGGTCTCGTCTGGAAGTTCGGTTCTCGCGGCTCAAGGCAGACGATGCGGACAGGCCCGGTGATCAGGGCGCAGTAGCGCCATCCAGTCCGCCACGCAGCTGCGGGCGGACGAGGCGAGCGGGATCCTCAAGCCGCAACTGGCAGGCGCGCTGTCGCGGACCCGGTGGGTGCTCGAACGCCTGCTGATCCCGACGGTCGGCGCTGCGGCACTGCTCGCTCTGGGCGGCGGGTTGCTCGGCGTCGGGTACGGGGCCACGATCGGTGACGCCTCGCAGGGCCTGCGGATCGCCGGGACGGCTCTGGTCTATTGGCCGGCCGTCATGGTGCTCACCGGGCTCGCCGTGCTGCTGTTCGGCTATCTGCCACGCGTGGCGATCCCGGTGACCTGGGGCGTCGTCGCGGCCCTCTGCATCGTCATGGCTGATCGGTGACACACTCCACCTGCCGGGCTGGGTGCTCGACGTGCTGCCGTTCTCGGCCACACCGATCCTGCCCGCCGAGCAGATGACGTGGACACCGCTGATCATCATGATGGCCACCGCGGCGATGCTCACCTGGGCCGGTCTCGCCCGGTTCACCCGGCGAGACGTCCAGCCAGGTTGAAATGAGGGACGGCGCCGCCGGGCCATGTCGAGGGTGTTTCCGGGCTGGGCGGGTGTCGGCGGGAACCATCCTGCACGAAGGATGTGCCCAGGTCCGGCGGGGGCCAGCATGGTGGGCGGTCGGCGTGGCGATCATGGATGACCGTCCGGCATCCGCGGTCCGGGCGGACGCGCTGCCGCCCGGGGCCGGTCAGCTGGAGATTCGTCGATGAGGAGGGCCGATGCTGTTGGTGCCCAGGCAGTTGTTGCGTGCCGGGATGACCGGCAACGTGCCCTACTACGGTGGCCGGTTCACGCCTGCGCAGGCCTACGCCGCGTCCCACCCGACGCCGCCGCCTGCTGCCCGGCCGCCGGATGCCCGGCCGCCTGCTGCGGGGCAGGCCGCGGAACCGTTGGATGCGCTGCAGCACCTGCTCGACTCCGGCGTGATCACCGCCGAGGAGTACCGCACGCTGCGTACGCGGATGCAGCAATGAGGGGACCAGTGCAGGTTCTCGTCGTGGGCTTCGACCGGCCGGCGTTGTCCGGCGAGGTGCTCTCGGAGTTCACCCGGCTGCGGAATGCCGGGATTGTGCGGCTGGTCGACCTGTTGCTCGTCTCGCGGGCGGCGGACGGCACCCTTGAAACGCTGGCCGCACCGGACGGTGCCGATGCCGGGCTCGGCGGGATCGCTGTCGCGTTGTTCGCCCACCCGGACAGCGATGCCGAAGCGCCTACCGGTGGGGCCTCCTCGGCGGAACCGTCGCTGGGTGCCGATCCTGCCGGGAGGCCGGTGTGGTCCCTGGCTGAGGCGGTACCGGTCGGCTCCGCTGCGGCAGTCGCCCTGATCGAGCATCTGTGGGCCGGGCCGCTGACGGCGGCGATCCGGCGGGCCGGTGGTGCCGCGTTGGAGGAGACCTGGCTGGCCCCCGACGATCTTGATCTGCTCGACGCTCTGCTCGAGCAGCGCGCGATGAACGACGCGGCCGAGCCGTAGTGTCGAAGGTGGGCAGATGTTTCGGGCGGCCTGGAAAAGACCCGATCCCTGCACCGCCGACGACGACGTCGTAACTGCCGAGAATGTCATCCGGGCAGGTTAGGCGGCGTGTTCGTACTCGTGGAGGACGCCACCGAGGCGATCACGACGACGGATGCCGAGTCGGGTCAGCCGGCCCGGGTCGGTGATCGGGGCGGGTAGCGGCAACGCCAACGCCGAGCTGGCTTGGCCCAGCGACGCTGAGGCTGAGGACCGACCGGCTACCTCCGAGCCAGCGACTTCGAAGCAATAACCGTGTGCTCAAGCTGAGTGTTGGGCCTCGGACACCAACGGTTTCCCATGAGAGTCCGCTACAGGCTGTGCCCGGACGCGGACTTTCTGCATTTCCGGATGATACGTCGGCCGGAGCCCGAGTTGCCGGTAGATCTCGGCCAGATCTTCGGGATCCGCCTCGTCCAGCACGGTGACGATGTCACCGAGTTGCCCGACCATGTCGGCGATCTGGTCCGGGCTCATCCTCGCGGTCCGCTGAGGTCGGGGCGCGTTCAGCACCTCGGAGGCCCGCCTGCGCTGGTTCTGGACCTCGCTGATCCAGCCGGTGACCACCACAGGGGCCGCCCCCGAGTCCAGGGCCGCCCGGTACTGGGCGAGTTTCGTGTCGCAGTCGGCCAGCCGGGCCCGCGCCTGCCGGACCGGCTCGCTCACCACCGGCTCGGGATCCTGCGCCGCCGCCATCATGCCCGAGGAAGGGCTGCGGATCCTGGCCGCCGACTTCCGCCGCACCGCCGGGAGTTCGGGGTCGGTGTCGGCATGGTGACGCTTCTCCGGCCCGGCACGGTGCTCCGGACCACCAGCGGCAAGGTGCGCCGGGCGGCGATGCGGGACCTCCTCCGCGACGGCGATCTGGCCTCGCTCTGCCAGGACCCCGCCATCAGGGGCTGAGGTGCGGGACGCCCACCGCGCGGCCCTGGCTCAGGCCTCCCAGCCGGCGACGGCGGCGCGGACCACGCCCTGTTCGGAGTCGGTCAGCAGTTCGGGCTCGGCGAGCAGGTGCGGGGCCGCCGCGGCGCGCTCGTGCTCCAGGCCGGAGCGGTCGAGCATGGTGAGGGCGGCGCGGCGGGCGGCCACCCGTACCACCGGGTTGGTGTGTTCGAAGTTGGCGGCGACCGCCGGATAGAAGGACGGGATCGCCTCGCGGACGGCGTCGGCGTCCGGCTCGTTGTCGAACTCCTCGAACTCGATGGCGCTGCCGACGAGCACGTTCAGCCAGCTCAGCATGGCCGCCTTGCCCGCCTTGGTGCGCGGATCGGTCAGGACGGCGACGACGTATCGCGCAGCCGGCAGGGTGGCCGAGTAGAGGTTGCCCTGGTGGGTCAGGTTCCAGGTCAGGGTGTGCATGGCCGCGGCGAAGTCGGCCGTCTCCCCGTTGAGGAGCGGCTGCAACAGGCCGGGCAGGTCCTCCGCGGAACCGTAGGCGTCTTCCAGATCCCCCCAGGCGGTGGTGGCGAGGATGTCTTCCGGTGTGGTCACGGGGACGCATGCTAATCGGTTTGATCTTGAGTGCCACATCATTGCGCAAAGATTGACCGTCGGTGAGCGGACGCACGCAGCCAGCCATCGAATGATCGTGCTGGCACGTTGCTGCACATACTTTGCAGCAACGAAGGGTTCCCGGGTGAAGGCGCCCAGGAAGCTGCCCGCCGAGCCGTCGAACTGATCGCGCCCTTCTGACCCCGTTCCCTGGCGACGCATCCGTTCCACTTCCGAAGGTTGGAACGTTCCGGTTCCAAGGAAGTGGAACAACTCCCACCGACGGATCCGCCACGCCGACCTGCCCCGCGACGTAGTCCACCGCCTCGGTCGGCACGTCGAGGGGATCCGCCAGGAACAAGCCCAGCGCCCGGACGCGGCCGTCTGGCGCAGCACGCGCCGTAGTGCCTCATCACTGTCCCATGCCTTCCCGGGCTTCTTCCGGGGGACGCGGAGTTCAGCAGTCCATAAGGCGGGAACCCCGGCCGTTCACGACTCCGTTGGTAAATGACCAAACCGTCGCGACGGGGCGCATGAACGTCGATGCTCGACCGAGGCCAGAGCCTTGGTGGGCCTGGAATCGGCGTCCGGTTTGCGAGTTGCCCAACGGAGTCGTTCACGGCCGGGAGGAACGCCGTCACCCACCTGGACGGTTCTGGTTTCGCTGTGCGCGCGGACGACGCTGAGGGGTTGGCCGCCGCATGGTCGGTGAGGTGCCACGGGTGCTCGCGGGTGCTCGCGGCGGGCTTGATGCAGTTGTGGATGGTCTGACGTTGTGTACCCGAACGTCGGGGATAAAGTGTCTGTTCGGGTGACATAGTCGTATCTAAACTGATCGACGTGAAGCTGGTGGTGCAGGTGAAGCTCCTGCCGACGCCTGTACAGGCGTCGGCGCTGGAGGCCACTTTGCGGGCCTGCAACACCGCCGCGTCCCAGGTTGCCGCCACCGCCCGTACCGTCGGCTGTTACCGCAACTATGACCTGCGGAAACACTCCTACCAGGCGGTCAAAGCGGATTGCGGGTTGGGTGCGCAGGCCGCGCAGCATGTGATCAAGAAGGTCTGCGACGCGTACACGACGTTGCAGGCCAACCTGAAAGCCGGCCGTTACGGCAGACCCGGCAGCAGGCGCCGCCGCAGAGTCGAGGCCGGCCCGGTCGTGTTTCGCTGGGATGCGGCACAGCCGTACGACGCGCGGATGCTGTCCTGGCAGCACGACGCCCGGACCGTGTCGATCTGGACCACAACCGGGCGGCTCAAGAACGTGGCGTTCACCGGCTCGGCGGATCAGCTCACAGCGGTCGCGACCCGGCCGGTCGGTGAATGCGATCTGCTGCACCGTGACGGCATGTGGTTCCTGTACGCCACCATCGAGGTGCCCGAACCGGAGCTGATCGAGCCGGCCGGGTTCCTCGGTGTTGATATGGGCATCGTCAACATCGCCTACGACTCCGACGGCACCCGGCACGCCGGGGCCGAACTCAACGGCTATCGCCGCCGCCAGGCCCGGCTACGGCAGCGGTTGCAGGCCAAGAACAGCCAGTCCGCGAAACGGCTGCTGCACCGGCGCCGTCGCAAGGAGGCGCGGCACGCCGCGAACCAGAATCACATCATCGCCAAGACCATCGTGACCGAGGCTGCACGCACCGGCCGCGGTATCGCCGTTGAACAGTTGACGGGGATCCGTGACCGGGTCCGGCTGAGAAAGCCCCAACGGGTCACCCTCTCCTCATGGTCGTTCCACCAACTCGGCACGTACGTGGCGTACAAGGCCCGCCGGGCCGGTGTACCGCTGGTCCAAGTGGACCCCCGCTACACCTCGCAAACCTGTCACCGGTGCGGTCACCGCGACAAACGCAACCGGCCGAACCAGGAAACCTTCACCTGCCGGTCGCGCGGGGTCGTTGCCCACGCCGACCACAACGCGGCCCTCAACATCGCCCACCGCGGTGCCGAGAGCTGGGGCGCAGTCAGCCGCCCACACGTGGCCTGACCTCGCAGCCAGCGGGGGAAGAGATCCACAAACCCACCCATTCATGGGCGGGTAGTTGACAACACCGCTGAGGAACGCATTCATCTCGACCTTGAATCCGATGATGCTTGAAGCCGAGGTTCGTCGTCTTGAGTCGCTTGGGGCCAAACGTTGGGATCGCCAGCAAACACGCGGCTTCGACTTCTGGATTATGCGCGACCCATGGGATAACGAATTCTGCGTGCTCCAGACAGCATTTCCGGAGTTGCTCGACAAGCGGAAGCCGATAAACGACTGAGTGGGGGCCTGGCTCGGCCGCCTGGAATGTCAAGTCTCATGGACATGCATGATAGAGGAGCCCCAGGACGTGGGTGACTTTCCAGCCAGATGACCTGCGGTTTGAGAACATAATTTAGATATGTCCTGGCTAGTCCGGGTTCGCCGTCTGCGGATCGGGTGAGGTCTTCGGTAGCCCGAAAAATGCGGAAATGTATGGCCGATCAGGCCGCTAGTTGACCACGCCACGGTCGGCTGCGCTACCGTCGCTCCGGCCACCCGCTCACCGCGGCGGCAACGCTGCAGCAGGGTGGCGGACATGCGGCCACCGGTCGTCACGGCACTCACGCGGCGCTCGAAACGAAAGACTATTTGTGGGGCATTTGGCCCCGCAAGGAAGGAGTCATAGGATGCGTTTTTCTATTGCCCGAGCATTGCGCGCAGGGATTGCTGCGACATTGCTCACTGCTGGACTCGGCGTCGCCACGGCCCAGCCGGCATTCGCCGCGTGCGGCTTTAGTTATGTCCCGAGCACGAACGGCGACGGATCCGCGATCGTAAAGTCGGGCACCTGGAATCTCAAGGACGCTTACTACGCGGATTGCGCGAATGTCGGCAAAGTCTACGGCTACGACAGGGTTTGGCTCCGCTGCTACGTGGTTAATGACTACAACAATACCTGGTGGTATGTGCGACGGGATGGCACTAGTCTTAAGGGCTGGATTTCGGGGGACAATATTCGGATCGAGGAAGACATCAGCGCAGACTATGCGTATTGCTGATTCCTCCCATCCCACGCTCGGAAGCCCGTAGAGCCGCAAGGTCACCTGAACGGCACCTTAATGCCGAGTCTCATGACGTGGGGTGACAGAGCCGATCACGGGACCCGCCTCAGCCAATCGAACATGCGTACTAGCATTACACCTTCCCCGCCCCGTCGAGCGCGCAGCGGCTCAGGCCGCTGCGCGACCCGGATACCGATGTCGGCTGAGCCGTGACGCTGCTCGATCTTGCGGGGAGCCTGCGCTGGACTAGGCCGCCTGGGTGAGGAAGGACTTGGCGGGCCACGCATCGGCAAGCGGGTGGGCCTACACCTCGACCCAGTCCAACTGCGGGGATAACTCGCCATGCTCGCAGAAATAGTGAGCGGCTTCAACGGCGTCCTCTACCGGCACCGCAGCGGACGGAGGGAACTCCGACCAGTGCCCGTAGTAGTGGAACACCACGCCTTCGCCGTCTCGCACACGCACGGATCCTTGGCTGCTGAAGTACGGCGGGCTCCCGGATGCGCCCACGTAACTCAACACCGAGACCTCACGACCCAACCCGATGGATAGCGAGTCCCCATCGCCGACAGTGACCACAGCGATCAGTGGCTGGCGGGCTGCATCCTGTTCTGCCTCCGAGAATGCGTGCCGGAACTCTTCATCGCAGGTGACGAGATGGCCATCTTCGTCGCCTCGCCACTTGATCTTGGCGTGCAAGCCCTCTCCTCAGGGAGTCGCGATCGCAGTGAGGCAAGGCTAGCGGGATGTCCGAGAGCTGCTCAAGATCAATCACGCAGATCGCGTAGAGGTGCCGGCAAACGTGTCACCAGCCGCAAACGGCGTTGATCAGCGAGGAAATAGGGTGACGTTGACCCCCCAGTTCGAAGATCTTGATGTCGTGAAGGCAGACGACATGAACGACGGCGAGAACTGGACCGGCGGCTTCTACGAGCTGTACCTGGTTCTCGGCCCGGTCAATGACGACAACCTCGACCGAGCCGCGCGGGCGCTCTGGCGTGCAGCGGGCATCGACGGCTGCCGAGTATCCGGAGTCGACGCGTCTGGACTCGTGGATGTCGAGCCTGGCGCGGCCGGCTACCGGAATGCGGGCCAGTGCTCTGGCCTTCAAGCCGGGGGTGAAGGCCCGCGTTGGGAGGGCCGTCAAGGCCCGAGCAGTGCTCTAACCGGGACGGTTCTGCTGCTCGATGTACTGTTTCACAACGCTCAGCGGGGCGCCGCCGACGGACCCGGCGAAGTACGAACCCGACCAGAGCTTGTTCGCCCGGTAGTAGTGGCGTGCCAGGTCGGGGAACTCTTGCCGCAGGCGGCGTGAGGATACGCCTTTGAGGCTGTTGACCAGACGGGCCACGGCCATCTTGGGCGGGAAGTTGACCAGCAGGTGGACGTGGTTGTTCTCGCCGTTGAACTCGACCAGCTCCGCTTCGAAGTCGGCGCAGACGTCCCGCATGATCTGTTGCATCCGGGTCAGATGCTGGTCGGTGAACACCTTATGCCGGAACTTCGTCACGAAAACCAAGTGAACATGCATCGCGAAAGTGCAGTGCCTGCCAGTACGGATTCCTTGAAGTCCAGCCATAGACCAACATGATACGGTGGTATCGTGCAGCTCCGTTACCAATACCGGGTCTATCCGGACGCGACCCAGTGCACCGCGCTGGCGCAAGCGTTCGGGTGCGCCCGGGTGGTGTTCAACGACGGGCTCAGGCTGCGCCGGCAGGCCCGTGAGGCGGGCGAGAAGTACATCTCCGACAGCGACCTGTCGAAGCTGGTCATCACCGAGGCCAGGCAGACCGACCAGCGGGCGTGGCTGGGTGAGGTGTCCGCGGTGGTGTTGCAGCAGGCCCTCGCCGATCTGAACTCCGCGTACCGCAACTTTTTCACCTCGCTGTCCGGTAAACGCCAGGGCCGCACGGTCGGCCCACCCCGGTATCGGTCTCGTAAGGACAACCGGCAGGCGATCCGGTTCACCCGCAACGCCCGGTTCAAGGTCCTCGACAATGGCCGTCTACGTCTGCCGAAGATCGGCGACATCGCGGTGCGGTGGTCGCGTAGCCTGCCGTCCGAGCCGACCTCGGTTACCGTGATCAAGGACGCGGCCGGCCGGTATTTCGCCTCGTTCGTCGTTACCACGGCCGACGACGAAACCCTGCCGCCGATCGGGTCCGAGGTCGGCATCGACCTGGGGCTGACCCACTTCGCGGTCATGTCCGACGGCACGAAGGTGACCGCCCCGAAGTTCCTGCGCCGCGCCGCCCGCAAACTCAAGCGGCTGCAGCAAAACCTGTCCCGCAAGACCCAGGGCAGTAACCGTCGCAGGAAGGCGGTCGTCCAGGTCGCCCGCGCTCACACGCGGGTGGCCGACACCCGCCGCGACTGGCAGCACAAACTGTCCACGGCGATCATCCGCGACAACCAAGCGGTGTACGTCGAGGACCTGTGCGTTGCCGGACTCGGCCGCACGAGGCTGGCCAAGAGCGTCTATGACGCTGGATGGGCGAGCTTCACCGCCATGCTGGAATACAAGGCCGCCCGTTACGGGCGTACGTTCGCCCGGGTGGATCGGTGGTTCCCGTCCACCCGGATGTGCTCGGCGTGCGGCCGGATCAGCGACAAGATGACGTTGACCGTCCGGGCGTGGGACTGCCCCTGCGGCAGTCACCATGACCGGGACGTCAACGCCGCCGTCAACATCCTGGCCGCCGGACGGGCGGACAGGCTAAACGACCGTCGAGCGCACGTAAGACCAGGATCCGTCCCGGCAGCGCGCAGTGAAGCGGTAACCCACCAGAACACTGCGCGCGCCCCGCGCAGCGCGGCTGGAATCGCCGTCCTTTAGGACGGCGAGGATGTCAATCGAGCACGGTCACCTACGAGGGACGCTGACGCTGCCGTCCGGCGGCTGCGTCGTCTGCGGCGGGTTTTCGTCTCGGTACGAGGACGTTGACCAGCTGGATCTCGACCTGCCGCTCGGCGCGTTGGCCCGAGTTGACCGCAGAATCGGCGGCTATCCCTTCAACGAGCACAGCGGTGTCGAGTCGCTTTCTTGGCGCGCCCCGCTCGACCGTTGGCTCGCCGACGTGGCTGCCGTGGTGCACGGTGATGTGCCGTTGCAGCGTGCGCTGATCGGCTTCGAAGTAGACGAGGATGCCGACATAGCCGACGACCGTCGGTATGCCGCCATCCTCCTGCCCTCTCCTGAGGGCTTGGACTACCGTCCCGCTAACGCCTGACGCCGGGGTGGGTGGGTGTCAGGGCCAGGAGGGGTGCCGGACTGGCAGGATCGTGTAATCAGACTGTCTGGTATTCGGGCTGATGGTCGTGACCTGCAGTGACTCTTCGTGAGATTGCTGGGGTCGCGGCAGTGCGAAAGGCTCATCGAGGTTAGATGTGCCGGTGACGGTTCATGACGTAGTGCGTGCCCTGCCGGACATCGCGGTGCTTCGCGAACGGTGCCGAGCGTTGGCGATGCTGGACGCGGTCATGAGCCCGGAGTGGGAGTACCGGTACTACTCGTTTGACTCGCGTTGGGCGCCGGGAGAGCAGATGGCCTCGATGCGCAACGGATCGGGAGATACCTGGTCGATCGTGTTCTCGTCGGCTGGCGCGTTCATCCGGGGCTTCGACCACGAATCGCCGATGAGTCCCGCCAACAACAACGGTGAGTTATGGCCTGGGCTGGTCGACAGGACGCCTGATGTCTTCTCGGGTTGTGTCGCCGAGCCAGCGTTCAGCTTCAACGGCAGGTTGCAAGCGACGGTATGCCTGTGGCGGCAGCGGAGCGATGACCGGTGGCATGCCGGGGATCTGGCATTTCCCGTCGACGAGGATCCCGATGGCGCTACCAGGCTGTTCCAGGTTCTCGTCGAGGGCATCCCGGTGGCGTACCAGCGCTTCGCCGAGGACTACTACGAGACAGCTGTTGACCTGGACGCAGTCAGTAGGTTTTTCGCTCTGCACCCGCTGACCGACGACCTGGTTCGCCGCTTGAACCCCGATCTTGTGGTGGCCGATCTCGCGGAGGATCTCGCTGAGATCGGTTACCCGTCCCGGCCGGTGTAGCGGTCTGCGCAGTGGGCGAGGCCGCACTCGGCTTCCTCGGTCCCACACGCGACAGCGTCATCACACTCGCCATGATCGGCGCCGCCTGCGCCTCGTCCGCTGAGGTGGCCTGGGGGCGCCGGTGCCGGCTGCACCGTGGACGCCGGCACCCGCGCCTGGCTGTGCGGGGATATGACCACATCGGCATGTTGACGGCCAAAGGTGAATCGATGAACGTAAATCGGTAGCGGTCGGTGCACGGTGACACCGGCCATCCCACGACCGAGGTGCCGATGACCAGGTTCCCGTATTTCCGGCGATCACGGGCGCGCCGGCTGCTGGCCGCAGTGACGACCACGATGCTCCTGCTGATCTCTGCGGGGCTCATGATGCCCAGCAGCGCGACCGCGGCCGGCCCGGACACAAGCGAACCGGGCTACTGGGTGGTGGCCTCGCCCACCACCGCCGTGGGTGAGCTGGCCGACAACCTCAGCAAGCGCGGCTACGACGTCATGGAAGGACTGTCGCGAGACGGGGTGCCGATCCTGGCGACCGCGGCTCAAGCCCAGCGGCTACTGCGCGACGGCCTGAGCGTGCGGTACACCGGACCGCTCTACCAGCCGGTGCCGGTGTCAGCGCAGGCCGCTGCCGACACCTACTACGGCGGCTATCACACCGCGGCCGCGCACGAGACCCACAACCAGCAGGTCGTGACGGCCCACCCGGAGCTGGCGGCCCTGAAGACCATCGGCCAGTCATGGCTGAAGACCCAGAACCGGGGCGGTCACGACATCCAGGCCCTGTGCATCACGAAGATCACCACCGGTGACTGCGCGCTGAGCACCACCGGCTCGAAACCGAAGTTCACGCTGATGGCCCAGATGCACGCGCGCGAACTGGCCACCGGTGAGCTCGCGTACATGTGGATCGACTACCTGGTGGCCAACTACGGCAAGGTCGGTGCCGTGACGACGCTGATGGACACGACCGAGCTGTGGGTCATCCCGATCGCCAACCCGGACGGCGTCGACATCGTCTCGTCGAACTCGACGCGGCCCGTCTCCCAGCGCAAGAACGCCCACGACAACGGGTGCTCGGGCACCGGGCTCGGGGTCGACCTCAACCGGAACTCGAGTTACCACTGGGACGTCAACCAGGGCACCAAGTGCACCGAGACCTATCCCGGTGCGAGTGCCGGGAGCGAGCCGGAGACGCGGGCCATTCAGACCTTCCTGGCGAGCATCTACCGCGACACCAAGCCGGCCGCCGACTTCTCGGCGGCGACGACCGCCACCACCGGCACCTTCCTCACGCTGCATAGTTACGCCGAGTTGAACATCTACCCCTACGGCTGGACGAACTCGCTCGCGCCGAACAACACCGACCTCAAAACGATCGCCACGAACATGGCCAAGTCCAACAAGTACACGGTCGTGCACGGTGACGGCGGTCTGAACTACTTCGCGCCGGGTGCCACCGACGACTGGATCTACGGCACGCTGGGTGTGCCCGGATACACGATCGAGGTCGGCCCCAGCAGTTCCTCCTGCAGTGGGTTCTTCCCCGCGTACAGCTGCATGGCATCTTTCTGGAGTCGCAACCTGTCCGCCTTCATGACCCTGGGGACAGCGGCTGCCAAGCCGTACCCGACCGGTAGCTGACACCACCACCCACCGGGGGCCGCTGTCATGGCATCACGACAAAGGCGGCGGCCCTTCGGCGTGCGATGTCGTTGCGGACAAGGAGTGCGGTATCCCCTGCCCGCGGTGTTGACCGTCGCGGTCTGCGCGGTCCTGGCCGGCGCCACCTCGTTCATCGCGATTACCGACTGGCTGTACGACCTCGACGAGGCGGACCGGCAGCGGCTCGGATTCACCCGGGGAGTACCGGCCAGCAGCACGGTGTGGCGGCTGCTGACCCGCCGAGACGCCGCCCTGGTCAGCGGGGTGCCGGCCGGCTTCGTTCCCGGACGCCACCGGTGACCGCACGGCCGCGCCGCTAGCGGACCGTGATCGCCGTCGACGGCAAGGCACTCAGGGGCTCCCGCCTGCCCGGTGGCCGTCAAACTGTTCCGCACCGGGTTTGATGGAGACATTTCGAGCGCCCTGACGGCCACCCCAGCAACCGGAAGGCCGCCGGATGTTCATTTTGCGGACCCCGAGTGGGACGGCGGCCCGCCGACCGATAGACCAATGTGGATCAGGTCAAGATCAGCGATGACTTGAGGAGTTCCATGAAGCGTCTCCCCCAACTCCGCCGGTTCCTGTCCGCCGCCCTCGTCGTCACGGCTGTCCTGTCAGCCACGGCAACGCCGGCAGCCGCCGAACCCCCCGCCGGCCGCTACTACATGCTTGTGAACGACTCGTACGAGAAGTGCCTCAGCATGAACAACGAGGAATCCCCGAGCGGCGCCGGAACGAAGCGCGTCTATCTTGCCAACTGCAACGCGAACACCCCGGCCCAGTGGTGGTACTACGCCTACCGGGACAACTTCCGGAACTACCAGAACTTCGGCGGCGAAGTCTGGGAGCTGAGCAACAACTCGACCAGGCCGGCCGGCGGCGGCGCGGGCACCTTCGGCGCGTACGCCGCGGTGTGGAGCGTCGACCCAGGGCATGACTGGACCGTCATCGACTACACCGAGCCGTACAAGGTCCGGATCACCAGCCGGCTCGGCAACGGCCACGTGCTGAGCGCCACGCACAACGACCCGTACTCCACCGGCATCTACCGGGTCTACACCGCGGAGCGGAACGACGACTCGGTGCCGCCAGCGCACCTTTGGCGCTACTGGGAGCACCCGTCCGGCCCGCCGGCCTGCTCGCCCTGCGGCAGGCACTGACATTCCCGCGTATCGGGCCGAATTCCGGCGGGGTTCGGCCCGTTACGCCGTGCCAGTTCAGGCGACCAGCGACTCGCGCAGCTCCCGGCCCGGATTGATCGCGTCCACGACCCGGGTGCCGGTGCCGTCGTACACGTCACGGGTGGCGTTGCTGCGCATCAGTTCCCGTGCCTGCGCGGGCAACAGGAGGCGGCTCCCGCGGCATTTCTGCGCGGACCCACGCGGCGGTCGAGATCAGCTGCCGGGCCAGGCCGGCTGCGTCCACGTCGACTCGGACCCGGCCGAACTCCCAGCTGGCCATGATCAGGTCGAGCACCTCGAACACGTGCGCCAGCGCCAGCTCCGGGTCGGTCAGCCGCGCGTACCGGCACGCCCCAGCGCCGCGGCGACCTGCACGTACGGGTGCCAGCCGCAGGGCGGCTCGAACAACCGCCAGCGAAGGTGCGGGTGATTGTCGAGAATGTCATCCATGCTGGTCAAGCCGCATGTTCGTATTCGTGGAGGAGTCCGCCGAGTCCGTTCGAGGAGTTGGGGTCGATCTCGCCGACCTTGTCCGGCAGTGGTACGCCGCTCGACGCGCAGACACCCAGCTACCTCGACAAGTCCGCGATCTTCCAGGACTGGCCCACAGCCCGACTGGGCTACGCCGGGTTCTGGGTTTTGGTGTCGGGAATCCGGAGGCCGATGGCCGACGCCCAGAGCCGGGAGAGATGGTCGACCATCTTCTCCGTGTCGAGGGGTTCGCGTAGTTCGTCGATGATCACGGCTACCTGCTCGACCATGCCGCCGAGTGCGATCGCGGTCAGGCGGGGATCGAGATCGGGGTTGGCGAGCCCGGCTGCCTGCAGCCGGCGGATGCCTTCCTCGCTGCGGGCGACGTAGAACTCACGAACCTCGAGGAGCAGGCTGCGCAGGTTGTCGTCGAGGTAGGCGCCATGCTCGACCATTCGGAGCACTTTGGCGGCTTTGCCTTTGGCGGCCAGGAATCGGCGGTTCGCTTCGACGATGCGTGCGTACGGGTCGTCGGGGGTGTCCGGCACCAGGCTCGCGGTGATCATCTGGCCGGCGGCCGCTTGGACGATCTTGCGCAGCAGATCGTCTTTGGACTCGAAGTAGGTGTAGAAGGTCCCGTAGGAGACGCCGACTGCCTGAGTGACGGCCTCGGTGGTGAATCCCGCCCACCCGTGCTCCTCGATGATCTCCCGGCCGGCGGCGATCAGCGCGTCGTGGGTTCGCCGGCCCTTGGCGGTGGCCGGTGCGGTCGGTGCGGGGTTCGTTCGGGTTCGTCCCATCAGACTCCTCCCCTTACTTGACTACTTTGTCAGAAAGTTTAGTGTGGCGGTCACCACTACTTCCATGGTCGAGGTGTTGAACCAGACAATGCGTACGATCCGCATCGGGAACTGCTCGGGCTTCTACGGTGACCGCTTCTCGGCGATGTCCGAGATGCTCGAGGGCGGGCCGCTGGACTACCTGACCGGGGACTACCTGGCCGAGCTGACCATGCTCATCCTGGGCAAGGACCGCCAGAAGGACCCGTCGCTCGGCTACGCGAAGACCTTCCTGCGGCAACTCGCCGGCTGCCTCACGCTGGCCCGGCAACGCGGGGTACGGATCGTGACCAACGCCGGTGGACTCAACCCGGCCGGGCTCGCGCAGGCCATCCGAGCCCTGGCGGCGGAGCAGGGCATCGAGGTCGCCGTCGCCCACGTACAGGGCGACGACCTGATCGGCGAGGCCGCGGCACACGGCTGGGCGGGGGCACTGACCGCCAACGCCTACCTCGGCGCCTTCGGGATCGCCGAAGCGCTCAACGCCGGCGCCGACATCGTCGTCACCGGCCGCGTCACCGACGCGGCGCTGACGCTGGGACCGGCGATCGCCGAGTTCGGCTGGGAGCGCACCGACTTCGACCGCCTGGCGGCCGGCGTCGCCGTCGGTCACATCCTCGAATGCGGCACGCAGGCCACCGGCGGCAACTTCTCCGGTTTCGCCACGGTCGACACCACCCGCCCGCTGGGCTTTCCACTCGCCGAGCTCAGCGCGGACGGGACCGCCGTGGTGACCAAACATCCCGGCACCGGAGGCGCGGTCACGGTCGACACGGTCACTGCGCAACTGGTGTACGAGGTGGCCGGGCCGCACTACGCCAATCCGGACGTGACGGCGTGCCTGGACACGGTCGAGCTGCAGCAGTCCGGTCCCGACCGGGTGCGGGTCAGCGCGGTGCGCGGTGTCGCCCCTCCCCCGACGACGAAGATCGCCCTCAACAGTGTCGGCGGGTGGCGGAACACCGTCGAGTTCGTCCTGACCGGCCTGGACATCGAGGAGAAGGCGAGCTGGGTGCGTCAGCAGATGACGCAGGCACTCGATGCCCGGCCGCCGGCGGAGATCGTGTGGGACCTGGCACGCACCGACCATGCCGACCCCGCCACCCAGTCAGCGGCCTCAGCGGTGCTGCGCTGCTGCGTCAAGGACCCTGATCCGGCTGTGGTGGGCCGCGCGTTCAGTAGCGCCGCCATAGAACTGGCCCTCGCGTCCTATCCGGGCTTCCACGTGACCGCGCCGCCCGGCCCGGGGGCCCCGTTCGGGATCTACCGTGCCGCCTATCTGCCCCAGGAGATGGTGCCCCACGTCGTGATCCGGCCCGACGGCACGCCGGTGGACATCGCGCCGCCGCCGGTTACCGCGGACCCGCCGGAGGAGACGGTGGCCGGCTTCGGGCGTACCCGAGAAGGGTTGGAAGTCGAAGTGCCGTTGGGCCGTTTGGTGTTTGCGCGGTCCGGAGACAAGGGCGGAACGGCCAACGTGGGGGTCTGGGTCCCGGTCGGTCATCCCCGGCGGGCCGAAGCGTACGCGTGGCTGCGTGACTGGCTGACCCCGGCCGTCGTCTCCCGGCTGCTTCCGGAGTCGGCGGGACTCGGCATCGAGGTTTTCGCGCTGCCGAATCTCCGCGCGGTCAACATCGTGATCGACGGACTTCTCGGTGACGGTGTCGCGTCGTCCACCCGTTTCGACCCGCAGGCCAAGGCCGTCGGCGAGTGGCTGCGCGCACGCACCGTGAACCTGCCCAAGGAGCTTCTCGCGTGAAAACCAGCGTCGATGCGACCTCGCCCGGCTACGCCGCCAATCGGGAGGTGATGCTGGAACGCGTCGCCGATCTCGCAGCGCAGCAGGCCGCAGCCCTGGCCGGAGGCGGCCCCAAGGCCGTCGAGCGGCATCACCGGCGCGGCAAGCTGACCGCCCGGGAGCGGATCGAACTGCTCATCGATCCGGACTCGCCGTTCCTCGAGCTCGGCGTCCTGGCCGGCTGGGGAACCGATTTCGCGGTCGGCGGCTCGGTGGTCACCGGTCTGGGTGTGATCGAGGGCGTGGAGTGCATGATCATCGCCCATGACCCCACGGTGAAGGGTGGCGCGTCCAACCCGGTGACCGTGCGCAAGATCTTCCGCGCCAACCAGATCGCCGGGCAGAACCGGCTGCCCACCATCACGCTTGTCGAGTCCGGCGGAGCGGACCTGCAAACCCAGAAGGACATCTTCATCCCGGGTGGCGCGGTGTTCCGTAACCTCACCGCCGCCAGCGCCGACCGCCGGCCCACGATCGCTCTGGTGTTCGGCAACTCCACGGCCGGTGGCGCCTACGTGCCGGGGATGAGCGACTACACGGTCATGGTCAAGGGTGGGGCCAAGGTCTTCCTCGGCGGGCCGCCGCTGGTCAAGATGGCCACCGGTGAGGAGTCCGACGACGAGTCGCTCGGCGGGGCGGAGATGCACGCGCGTACGTCCGGCCTGGCCGACTTTCTGGCCGTCGACGAGCTCGACGCGCTGCGGATCGGACGGTCCATCGTGCGCCGGCTCAACTGGCGCAAGGCCGGGTCCGCTCCGCAGACGAACTACGCCGAGCCGCAGCTGGACACCGAGGACCTGCTCGGCATCGTGCCGGCCGATCTGAAGGTCCCGTTCGATCCCCGTGAGGTCATCGGCCGCATCGTCGACGGCAGCGACTTCGATGAGTTCAAACCGCTGTACGGGCCGTCGCTGGTGACCGGCTGGGCGCAGTTGCACGGCTATCCGATCGGGATCCTCGCCAACGCGCAGGGAGTGCTGTTCAGCCAGGAGGCGCAGAAGGCCGCCCAGTTCATCCAGCTGGCCAACCAGAGCGATACACCGCTGCTGTTCCTGCACAACACCACCGGCTACATGGTCGGCGCCGAGTACGAGCAGGGCGGCATCATCAAACACGGCGCTCAGATGATCAACGCGGTGGCGAACTCGACCGTCCCGCATCTGTCGGTGGTGATGGGTGCCTCGTACGGGGCCGGCAACTACGGCATGAGCGGGCGCGCCTACGATCCGCGGTTCATGTTCAGCTGGACCGGCGCCAAGTCGGCGGTGATGGGACCAGCGCAGCTCGCCGGGGTCATCTCGATCGTCTCCCAGCAGGCGGCCGCGGCCCGTGGGCTGCCATTCGACGAACAGGGTGACGCCGCGATGCGCGCCATGGTCGAGAAACAGGTCGAGGAACAGTCCCTGGCCTACTTCACCTCCGGTCTGGGGTATGACGACGGGGTCATCGATCCCCGCGACACCCGCACGATTCTCGGAATCTGCCTCTCGGCGATTCACAGCGCGCCGGTGGCCGGCGCCCGTGGCTACGGCGTCTTCCGCCTGTGAAAGGGGATCTGATGATCCGCAGGATTCTGGTCGCCAACCGCGGAGAGATCGCACGCCGGGTGTTCCGTACCTGTCGCGCTCTCGGCATCGCGACCGTTGCCGTGCATTCCGACGCTGATGCCTCCGCCCCGTTCGTCGCCGACGCCGACACCGCGATCAGGCTGCCGGGCAGCGCGCCGGCCGACACCTACCTGCGCGGTGACCTGATCATCGAGGCGGCACGCGCGGCGGGCGCCGACGCCATCCATCCCGGCTACGGTTTCCTCTCCGAGAGCGCCGCCTTCGCCAGCGCCGTCGAGGCGGCCGGCCTCACCTGGATCGGCCCGAAGCCTGCGTCCATCGCGACGATGGGCAGCAAGGTCGACGCCAAACGAGTCATGGCCGCCGCCGGGGTGCCGGTTCTGGAGGTCGACCTCGCCACCGTCACCGCGGCGGACTTGCCGCTGCTGGTCAAGGCGTCGGCAGGCGGGGGTGGCCGGGGCATGCGGATCGTGGAATCACTCGACCTGCTTGCCGAACAGATCGCTGAGGCCGAGGCGGAGGCAGCGTCCGCGTTCGGCGACGGGACCGTCTTCGCCGAGCCGTACCTGCCGACGGCACGGCACGTCGAGGTGCAGGTCCTCGCCGACACGCACGGCACCGTCTGGGTGCTGGGCGACCGTGACTGCTCGATCCAGCGCCGCCATCAGAAGGTGGTCGAGGAGGCGCCCGCGCCCTATCTACCCGATCAGACCCGTACCGCGTTGCATGCCTTTGCCCGGGCCGCCGCGCAGGCGGCGGGATACCGCGGAGCGGGAACAGTCGAGTTCCTCGTCGACCAGGACCAGATCTTCTTCCTCGAGATGAACACCCGCCTGCAGGTCGAGCACCCGGTCACCGAATGCGTCACCGGCCTCGACCTGGTCGCTCTCCAGATCGCCGTCGCCGAGGGCAAGCCGCTGCCCGGCGAAGCTCCCGCGATCTCGGGTCACGCGATCGAAGTGCGGCTCTACGCCGAGGACCCGGCCGCCGGATTCGCTCCGCAGACCGGCCGCATCCGGATCTTCGACGTGCCGGAACATCCGGGCGTACGGGTCGACTCCGCGATCGAGGCCGGCAGTGACGTCGGCGTCCACTACGACGCCATGCTCGCCAAGATCATCGCCTGTGCCGACGATCGCGACACCGCGATCCGGATGCTCGGCGACACCCTGCGCCGCGCACGGTTGCACGGCATCACCACCAACCTCGACCTGCTGCGTGCCGTGCTCGCTGACAAGGAGTTCGTGGCCGGGCGGATGCACACCACCCTGCTCGACGAGCGCCTCGACCTGTGGACCGGCGGCGACGATCCGCGGCGGCTCGCCAAGGCCGCGATGGCGGCCGCCATCGGGCAGGCCACCCAGACCGCCGCGGCAGCGCCGGTGCTCACCCGGATCCCGCCTGCCTGGCGCAACGCCGCCAGCCAGCCCCGGCAGCGCACCTACCGGCGCGGCCAGCAGCAGTACGCCGTGACATACACGTCGATCGGCCACCGGCTGATGTCGGACTTCGTCACCGGTGTCGACGTCATCGACGCCCGCGGCAACCAGGTCGTGCTGAGCGACGGCCCGATCCGGGAAACCTACCGGGTCACCGTCGCGGGCACCGCGGTCGACGTCGACGGCCCGTCCGGGTCCGTCGGTTTCGAGCTGATCCCCACCTTCGTCGACCCGGCCGAAACGGTCGCCCACGGCTCGCTGCTCGCGCCGATGCCGGCGGCGATCACCGCGGTTGCCGTCGACGTGGGCGCCGTGGTCAGCAAGGGCGACCCCATCGTCGTGCTGGAAGCCATGAAAATGCAGCACACCGTCACCGCGCCGACCGACGGCACCGTCACCGCGCTCACCGCGAGCGTGGGCCGGCAGGTCGTCGCGGGCGCCGTGCTCGCCGTCATCTCGGTCGTCGAGGAGAACCGTTGAACAGTTTCGTCGAGTCTCAGGAACGGCGCGACCTGCGCGCTGCGGTCCACCAGCTCGGACGCAGGTACGGCGAGTCGTACTTCTACGCGGCCGCGGCCCGCGGCGCCAAGACCACCGAACTGTGGGACGAGGCCGCCAAAGCCGGTTACCTGGGCGTCTCGATCCCCGAGGAGTACGGCGGAGGAGGCGGCGACATCGGTGACCTCGCCGCTGTCGTGGAAGAGCTGGCGACCGCCGGCTGTCCCCTGCTGCTGCTGGTCGTCTCGCCGGCCATCGTCGGCACTATCATCGCCCGCTCCGGCACCGACGAGCAGAAACAGCGGTGGCTGCCGGGCCTGGCCACCGGTGAGGCCCGCTACGCCTTCGGCATCACCGAGCCGGATGCCGGCTCGAACTCGCACCAGATCATCACCCGGGCCCGCCGCGACGGCAGTGACTGGGTGCTGACCGGCCGTAAGACCTACATCAGCGGGGTGGACGAGGCCGGTCACGTCCTGGTGGTCGGGCGTACCGAGGACGCGCGTACCGGCAAGCTCAAACCCGCGCTCTTCATGGTGCCCACCGACGCGCACGGGTTCGTCCACCAGCCGATCGAGACCGGCCTGGTCTCCCCCGAGAAGCAGTTCAGCCTGTTCTTCGACGACGTCCGGCTGCCCGCCGACGCGCTCGTCGGCCGGGAGGACGCCGGCCTCGACCAGCTGTTCGCCGGCCTCAACCCGGAACGGATCATGGCGGCGTCGCAGGCCACCGGCACCGCCCGGTGGGCGCTGCGCAAAGCCGTCGACTACGCGAGAGAACGCGAGGTCTGGGGTGCCCCGATCGGCACGCACCAGGCGATCGCCCATCCGCTGGCCCAGATCCACGTCGAGATCGAGGCGGCGCGCCTGCTGACGCAGAAGGCCGCCGCACTCGACGCGGCGGGTGATCTGCAAGCGGCCGGGGAGGCGGCGAACATGGCCAAGTACGCCGCCGGTGAAGTGGCCTGCAAAGCGGTCGACCAGGCGATCCAAACCCACGGCGGCAACGGGCTGGCCGTCGAGTACGGCCTCGTTCAAGCCCTGGCCAACGTACGGCTGTCCCGGATCGCGCCGGTCAGCCGTGAGATGGCGCTCAACTTCATCGCCCAGTTCTCCCTCAAGCTTCCTCGCTCGTACTGATAGGGATCTCGCGATGTCCTCTTCGCTTGTCCATTCGAACGTCGCCGGTGGCGTTGTCACGGTCACGTTGGACAGCCCGCACAACCGCAACGCGCTGAGCAGGCAGTTGATGGCCGAGTTCAGCAGTAGCTTGGCTGCTGCCGAGCAGGATCCTGATGTGCGTGTCGTCCTGGTGCGGTCCAGCGGGCGGGTGTTTTGCGCGGGTGCCGATCTCGCCGAGGCGCGCCAGGGTCTGAGCAGTGACGGGCCGCGTGAGATCGTCCGTCTCCAGCGGCAGATCGCCACCTTGCCCAAGCCGGTGGTCGTCGAGTTGGCCGGCCCGGTTCGCGCCGGCGGCCTCGGTCTGGTCGGCGCGGCCGACATCGTGATCGCCGCGGACTCGGTCACGTTCGCGCTCACCGAAGTGCGGCTCGGGCTCGCCCCGTCTGCGATCTCGTTGAGTCTGCTGCCGCGCCTCGCACCGCGGGCGGCGGCCGACATCTTCCTGTCCGGCCGCACGTTCGGCGCCGCCGAGGCCGCCGCTATCGGCCTGGTCACCCGCTGCGTGCCGGACGACGAACTGGCGGCCGCGGTCGCCGAGGCCCTCACCGAACTGGTCAAGGGCAGCCCGCAGGGACTCGCAGAAACCAAACGGCTGCTCACCAGCGACCTGGTCAGCCGCATCGACCGGGACGGGGAGCAGGCCGCGCAGCGCTCGGCCGCGCTGTTCGCCAGCCCGGAGGCTCAGCGGGCGATGCAGGCATTCCTGGACCGGCGGTGAACGCGGCTGCCCGTTTTGCCAAAGTGGAGTCCCTGATAGTGGTGTAACGCGGTTGGCGTGATCGTCGGACAGCCTGTCCGGCATAGAGCGCGGCCATCGCGTGATCTTTCGAGCGAACGTCTCACGGAACTCTCGAAAGGGAATCATCACGATGGCCGCACCACACATCATCGACCCTGCCGGCCTGCTCGGCCAAGCGCTGACCGACGCGTCACCCGACCTGATGCGGCACCTGCTGACCTCCGTCATCAACAGTCTGCTCTGAGTCGAAAATGGTCCTCAGCCGACGGGACTGTACGAATAACGGTGTGCGTCAGTGGTGCACTCGGAAATGGATTCGCTGCTCCAGGTAGTCGATGTCGTACAGGACGATGTACTCGGTGCCGTCAGGGACGTTGCGGGCCAGGACGGTGCGTTGCCGGCCGCACGCCGTGACCGGTTCGGTGTAAGTGAGGCTGCCGTCGACCGGCGGGTAGAACCCGACGAGGAAGGTCTGGCAGCGGTCGGACGGGTTGGCCGGGTCTACGATGTGGGACACGCTGATGGTGCGGCAGCGGGAGTCCGGCACGGTGAGGACCTCGGTGCCGACGCGCCCGCCCTCGTAGAAGCCGGCCTCGGGTTGCACCGAGGCGCACTTGCGGTTCCCGTGGTGGCCGGAGGCGGAGGCTGCTGCGGGTATCAGGGCGGTGGATAAAACCGTGGCCAGAATGGCCAGTAGGTAGGTCAGGCGTCTCATGGTGGGAATCTCCGTTCATGACGTGGAGGCGCGGCCGGACGGCCGGGTCAGGTGGTGGGTAGGTCCGACCCTTCCGTCGCCTCGAGACGCGCATCCACGCGCACCGGGTAGGCGGTCGTTACGGTCATGATCGTTGGACCTCCAACGGATCGGCTGTCGCCCTGATCCTTCGGGCACGGAAGCGCCCGACCGGATCAAACGGCTGATGTGCCAGCTCCGTCCGAAGCCTGTGTGGCGAGGGCTGATGCCCACGACCCGCCGCATCTCGTCGTCGAGACGACATACAGGTGGGGGTTGGTTGCCACCGCTCGACCCTCAGACGCGGCAGTGCCGCGTCTGGCTACCGAGGTCTGGGGCAGCGCGCCCGATGAGCGCCGGCCGGCTAGTCAGCTGACGAACCGATCCGCCCTCGACGGTACGCGCGATCTGCATGCATGGTTCGCCGCGTGCCGTCAGCTATTCCCGGATCCCGCGTAACCGCGCGATCCGGCTCGTAGGCGCGGGGATGCTCCACACCCGTCTCGCAGACGGGCATCGAGCTTGCGACGAAACCTTTCTCGCCCACAGCTGCTACCCACCCTTCGAACCAGCCAGCAGCTCACTCAAGAACGAACGCACCCAGTCGCCTTTGCGGGTCGTGCCGCCGTAGTGCTTGCCGGCGGATTCGTGGTTGCCGGGACACATCCCCGCCCAGGACGCCAGATGACCTGCGGTCGGGAAGCGGGCCATGTCCGTGCCGATCTCAGCGAGGATCACCTGAGCTTGACGGGTGCCGATCGCCGGGATGCTGCTCAGCCGGGTAACTGCGGGTTGCAGCGGCTGGAGCCCTTCGTCGATCCGTTTGGTTGACGCGTCGATTGTCGCGGCGATGCCATCAATACGGTCGATCACCATGCGGCAGAGAAAGGCGTGATGGTCGGTGAACCGGCCGACCAGAGCGTCACGCAGGGCTGGAATCTTCGCTCGCATCCGGGCACGGGCGAGTTCGGCGAGGACCTGCGGGTCGCGTTCCCCGGCGATCAGTGCTTCGATCATCGCCCGGCCGCAAACACCGAGAGTGTGGGTTGTCGTGCTTGTCGAAACCGACGTGATCGGTGATCTCACCCCCGAGAGCGGACTCCAAGAGCCGCTTGGTGAGCTGCTACAACAGCCCGCCCTCACCGGTCAGCTTCAGGTCGTTGCCACGAGCCCGGTCGACCAGCATCGCGACGAGCTGATCATCCGAGATCTCCGCCGCCGGCCCACCGGCCGCGTCCGTAGTAGGCACGGGCTCTTCGGTCGTCATCTGAGCGTCTCCCTAGAAATCGAGATCCGCCGATATTTTTACAGTTCCGCCTGAACTCGCGGATCGTTTTCAGTACCAGGGAATGTCGAGGATGCCTGGACGCGTACATGCCTCCCGGTCGCGGTTGGTGGACAGGCCGGCGAGGTACCGAGGGATTCGGTCAGACGCAGGCCAGGAGGTCGACCGACTGGGTCACGTTCCTGGCGGTGGGTCCGATCGGGGATCCAGGTGCGGAGCTGGTCGCTACGGGCAGTGTCTGATCGAACCGGGCCGTGAGGATTTCGAGTAGTCCGGTCAGGTCGAGGACTCGACGGATGATGGGTTGTGGGTTCGTGATCCGCAGTTGGCATCCCGTGCGGGCGGCGGCTTTGCCCGCGGCGACGAGAACGGTGAGTCCGCCACAGTCCATGAAGGTGACCTTGGCGAGGTCAACTTCGATTCGCTCAGGAAGCTGCGCAGACAACACGGCGAGCAGCCCGGCGTGCAGTACGTCGGAGGTCGACAGGTCGATCTCTCCGGCCACGGCGACCCGGACGAGGCCCGGCATGACGTTGCTGGTGTCGATGCGCAACTGCGCCGACGGGGTCTGCGGCGAATAGATGGTGAGCATGGTTCCTCCAGCCCAACGACTTTGTCCAGACAGGGAATGCGAGGGCGGGCAGGGTCTGGACCCGTGGCCGGGGAGGCAACAGACCCGAAGGTGACGGGCGTTGCGGGCTCGACAAGGTGCGCACGTCGATGCGATAGCACCCCGCACATTACTCGCCATGAACACATTTGGGGATCTCGCGGTACCACGATCAGAGCGCCACCTCTTGGACGGGCAGCTACCCAACCCCGGTCTGACCAGGAGGTCCCACGGTGCCGGTACCGCCCAGCACAAGCGTGGCGGTGCCCCGGGCAAATCCCCCCGCCCGGGGCACCACTACCCCCCGAACCCCCGGAAACGAACTGATGAAACGCGGACCGACATGGGTGTGTTCAGCAGCTGCGAGACCTGCATCTGCGACACGCCGATCCGCTCGGCGATCTGCGCCCGGGTCATGAACAGCAACCGGATGGCGGGCTGCGAGTTCCATCTTGCGGAGCGACGGCGGCGACGATGTTGACACCAGGCCGCAGCCGGCAGGCAGATAACGATCAACGATCGTGTGGGCCAGCTCATGGTCGACCCTCCGATGGCTGCGAGTCCGTAACACCTACAGGACGACGCCACCGGGGACCGGAGTGACGTGCTCACCCTACGCCCTAACCACCCCGGCCGCACACCATTCGCAAACCTCGATCAAATGACGTCCCGGGCCTACGCGAAAACCGCGGCGCGTTTGGCCGGCGTCCGCGTCGGGCGCCACCCGGATCGGGCAGATCCCGTTGAGGAGCGTCGCAGGTATCGACAGTCAGGCCGCCCGATCTTGCGCGGGACTGACGCGGAACGGGTTCGTGAACTCGCCGCCGCAACCCTGCCGGCCGTGGTGGCCTGCTGGATGTCGGCATGGAACGGAGGTGGGCGATCATCACTCGTTCGTGGCGCCCCTATGGTGAATGTCGGTGTTGTCGTAGCGTTTCGGTGGCGCGAGACCCATGCTTGCGGCTGTCGTCCCAGACCCGGCGGCGCACGTCTTCACGTCGCCCCCCGGGAGTTCGGGTGTCAGCATCGACTCATCGCAGTCCTCTCTGTCTGGCATGCCCTCTGCGTGGATCCGCGTCATCCAGCCCGCGCGACGGCCCGGCGCAACTACGGTGGCTGATTCGCCGGATCTCCGACGACGATCGCGGTGCTTTCGCCGAGTTGTTCGACCAATGCTCGGGCCTGGTGTTGCCCGGTCTGCGTGGCCAGGTGTCGGACCAGCATCGGGTCGCGGGCATTCTCGCGGGCACCTTCATCGAGGTGTGGTGGCTCGCCGGATGCCATGTCGATCCGGACACCGATGTCATGGCGTGGATCGACGAGATCGTCCAGCGACGCGTCGCGGACAGCCGGCCAGCCGGCCCGTCGGCGGCGAACCCCACCTCACCCGGCTGGGGCGTACTCGGCGCGCTGTGGGCGCACAACATCGAGGTCGAGCTCGCCGGGTTACTCAGACGACGCCACTCCCCACCCCAGTAGGGGCCCTCGCGGACAGAAACCATGCTGATGACCTTGAAGCGGCCACCACAAAATCCGAATGTCGGTCCACGGCATCCTGCCGAGAAGGAGCCGATGCCACCACCGAGCAGGTACTCAAGGGAGCTGATAGGCCCGGTCGACCCGCCCTGCCGGGCGGCGGCTGACGGTGATGTCCAATGCAGCCGGAAGGTCGGGGCGGCCGAGGGCTTGTCGCGCGTGGGTGAGGGCGCCGATCTCGATGCGCTGGCTCAACGCTCCGATGTCGGCTGACTGATCGACGGTGACGTTGACGGCAAGCTCGGGTTCCTCGGGCGTACCGAGCAGCCTGCTGTTTGCCGCCCGGACGCCACGGTAGGCCTCGATCTCCGCGTCAATGGCGTGGTTGACGGCCCCGCTGGTCAGGGTGGTCGCGCCGGCGGTGGGGTCCGTTGCGAGTCTGACCCCGTGGATTCGGTCCGTGGAGAAGAGGACGGCGAGCAGCCACCATCCGCCCAACAGCGCCATGACCACACCGGTGGCCGCTACGGCCGGCCACCACCACGTGCTGTTTTCGGCCGCGAAGCGGATCACCGTGGAGTCGAGTACCGGGCTGTCGGGCAGGTCGGCGCCGAGGCGGCCGCCGCCGGCCAGCAGGCTAGCAACGCCGGCGGCCGTGAGAGTGAGGCCGATGAGTCCCAGAAGGACACGACTGGCGCGGTCGGCGTGCATCAGCGTGCCCTCGCCGACAGACGTACCGCCAGGGTGGGCCTTCTGCGCAGCGGCAATGCGTCCAGGCGCTGCTGGGCCATGCGGGTCACCGCTTCGCGCCTGAGCGCCACGTCCGCCGTGCGCCCACCGTACGTACGAGCGGAGACTTTGATCTTCTTTCGTTTGACGACCACGTGTGCGTTGTGTACGCCCTCGACGCGGCTCACCGCGGCGGCCAACGAGTGGGCCACCCCCCGGCGGGTGACAGCGACGTCCGTGGCGGGGTGACCGACCGCGAGCGCGAGCCGGCCGAACCGGCGAGGTTTGAGCTGCGCCCACAACAGCGCAAGGCCGACGAGGAGAAGCATGACGCTGATGAGGCGTACGGGGGTCGCGCTCCAGGTGGTGCGACGCGCCCACGCGTAGACGGCCGGCCAGTCGAACACCACCGGGTCGGCGCCGGTCCAGTGCGCCACGACCTCGACGACCAGGATCACCCCGCCGACGGCGAGCGCGAGAGCGAACAGCGCGGCCAGCAGGCGGTTGGTGATTCGCATGGCGGCTTACCGGACTCTCGGCCCGGGCTGGTCGGCAACCAGGCCGGTGACCGCGATGTCGACCTCCGCGACGGTCAGGCCGGTCCACGCGCCCAACCTGTTCTGCAGCCGTTCCCGCAGGTCGGTGGTGACCTGCGGCACGGATGCAGGCCACCGCACGCTGATCGCGAGGTCGACGAAGACACGGTCACCGTCGACCTCCGCGGACACCTTCGGCAGTGAAGTCAGACTGGTCTGCCGGGCGCCGAGTTGACGCCCGCCAGGCACGGTGCGACCCAGGAGGCCGGCCGTCCCGCCCACGTCGGGGTCCTCAGACGCGAGCTGGGCCGCCAGCTTCGCCACGGCGGCAGCGCTGATCTGCACCGTCCCGGGAACGGTCGCGGTCACCGGGTGCTCCGCCGTCCGGATATGTACGGCATCAGGTCCAACTCACCGCTGAGAGCCTTGGCCACACCACCGCCGAGAACCATGAACAACGCCACCACGAGCATCTGCCCGAAGCTGCCGAAGGCCAGGGCCATGCCCAGCGCGAGGCCCACAGCGGTACCGAAGATCGTACGAGTCATGTCAGCTCACTGTCCCGTCCATCCACAACGACCAGTCCCGAATCAGTCAATGCACCCGCGGCCGGGCCGGGCAACGCCAGCCGCGCCACGCGTGCCTCAGCCGGGACCACAGCGACCGGCGCGCCACCACCACCACGCGTACCCCCCGGTCACCACGTGCCTGTGCCCGCTCCAGCGGCTCCATGCGGTCGTATCTGGCCAGACCCGCGATGAACTCGGTCCCGTCACCGCCCCGGTCAGGGTGGTGGTTACGGATGAACTCGCGGCGCTCCCGCGCCCAACCGTCGTCCATCAAAGCCCTCTCGACCGTGGTTGCGCGCGGCTGACACCCCTCTGCGGCTTCGTCTCCGGGCCTGAGTTCGCCGCCGCGGTCGGCAGGGCCGGCGGGTCGCTCACGTCGGCGATCGTCACGTCGATCCGTCGGCCGGGAGCCAGACCCGCGACGGCCCCGCGGATTTCGTACGCGACTGTTGCCGCCGGGACGTTCCAGCGGGAGCGCACCCGCAACAGCACGGCCTCCCGGTCGATCCGCACGCCCGGCAGCCGGCGACCCGGCAAGTAGGTGGCGATATCGCCGAGCGGATCCCCACAGAGATCCTCGACGTCCGGACAGCCCCGCGTAGCCGACACCACCGCGTCGGCGTCGACACCGTCGATCAGCGCGTCCTCCAGGCGGGTCGCGGCGGCCACGGTCATGAGACCCGTGTCTGCTCAGGCTCGTCGCCGGTGTCGGGCAGGTTCACATCGTCCACGTTGACGTTGACCTCGACGACCTCGAGACCCGTCATCCGCTCGATCGAAGTCTTGACGTTGCGCTGGATGCTGCGACCCAGCTCCACGACGCTGACGCCGTACTCCACCACGATGTCCAAGTCGATGGCCGCCTGCGTCTCACCGACCTCAACGCCGACACCCTGCGCAACGTTCGGGCCCGAGCTTCCCGGTATCCGTTCGCGAATGGCACCGAACGCCCGGGATCCGCCCGTACCCATGGAATGCACCCCGGACATCTCGCGACAGGCCATGCCCGCAATCTTCTGGACCACACCCTGCGCGACGCTGATCTTGCCCTCGTCGTTGTTGAGCTTGTTCCGGGCGGCCACCGCCTTCTCCGAGCCCGCCTTGTAGTCCTTGCCCGCCTGTTGGCTAGCGGGATCAGCCCTGGTGGTTTGGGTCGTCATGTCGCTGCGCTCCTCACTGTGCCCAGCGCGGCACTGAGCCGTGCTCACCTTCCAGTCTGACAAGATGCTGCCTGAAATGACCCGGATTTGCCTCAAACTGAGCCCCTGAAGCCGCGACCTGCGGTACCTGGGCACGGTCGGCCTCGAATTGCTTCGCGATGAGAACGTCATGGTCAGCGCGGCAGTGAAGCCACGGCCACCGGCCCGCATGGCACAGGCGCGTTCGACGTACTCGCGGAATCCGCGTAACGGATCCGGGCCGGCGAGCACCCGCCGAAGGACGCTGGCCGAGATGCGACTCAGCCATGAGGATTCAACCGAGAGACAACGGTCGCCGGCAAGATCAACGAGATCTAGGCGAAACCGTACGCTCGTACCGGAAAAAGACGTGTTTTAGTACATCCACGCACGAATTAATATCGACAAACACAAAAAGCCAGCTCCCCGCCGCACGGCGCCTTCGTGATCGCACCGTCGGCACTGAGCTCTTCGCGACGACAAGTCCAAGCGCTGTACGGGTCAGTTGGCGTGCCAGATCACCGCGTTCAGGGCGGTCGCATAGGTCACCCAGCCCCAGTACGGCAGCAGCAGGCCGGCCGCCAGGCTTGAGATCGGACGGAAGAGCAGCACCGTCACCCCGATCGCCACCCACAGCGCCCCGATGTCGATCAAGGCCAGCCCGTACTCGCCGAAGCCGAAGAAGATGGGTGTCCAGAGCGCGTTCAGTACCAACTGGATCGCGTACGCGGTGAGCGCTGGCGCCCAGCCCGACCGGCGCCACACCAGCCAGCCCGCGACGGCGATCATCGCATACAGAATCGTCCAGACTGGGCCGAACAGCCACGATGGCGGGGCCCACGACGGCTGGTCGAGGGTTTGGTACTCGGCCGCCGTGCCGGACACGCCCAAGCCGCCGATCAGCGCGGCGGCCGCCACCGCGGCGGCGAACGCCAGCAGGCTCCACAGGGACCCGTGCGAGGGACCGGAACGGTCGGCGGCATGGCTGCTCACGACCGCGAATTACCCGCCCGCGACCGCGATCATGCGGTGCGCCGGTAGACCATCACCTGCCACGGCTCCGGCTCGACGCCGCTCGACGCTGGTGAGCCCGGCTCCGTGGACGGGTGACCCGTTTGTTCACTCAAAGCCCGGGTACGCCGGATGTCGTTGCCCGCTTCACCGGGAGGAACCATGTCCACGCGGTCTCGGTGTCGGCCTTGCCGGCGGTGGCTCCTTCGAACCAGAGTTCGAACGTGCTAGGACCGGGCGAGGGCGTCGCGGCCGCGCTCGTTCATCGCGGCGACGCTCCTCGATCCTTTGTCGCGGGTCTTGAGCTGGATGACAGGCCCGAGGCGGAGACTCCGAGGTCCTCCCGGTGCCCGCCGACAACAGATACGGGAGACCGAGATCCCCCACGACAAAGTCGCCGGCCCATCCACCAGGAGTAGTGGGTGGACCGGCGTTCGCCGTGGTCGGGAGCTAGAGTTTGCCGGTGCCCGCGCCGGCGGTCACGGTGGCCTTACGGTGCTCGTCACACCGTGGTCAGGCCGCGATCGACCGCCTCACGGCACGGTTCCCGAACGCGGTCATGGTCCACACCCCGATCCACGCCTCGTGGACCAACCAGATCGAGATCTCGTGGTGTGCGGCGGCCAGGGTTCCAGGTCTGCCGACGCCCCGGCCACGCATCCGCCTTCTGCGGCAACGGGGCTCGTCGCAGTCGAAGCCGGTGGGCAGCGCGCACGCAGCCACCGGCGTCGAAGGCTGATCGGCCCCGCCGCCGCGTTCAGCGGGCCAGTGCGTGTTGGAGCTGGGCTTTGGTCATCGTCGACCGGCCGGTGATGTGACGCTTCTTGGCCTCGTTGTAAAGCTGTTCCTTGGTCGGGCCCTGCGCACCGGTGTGCGAGCGTTTCCCGCCCCGATGACCGGACGACACGTCCTGCAGCGAGCTACGGCTCGCCGTCTTGGACTCGCCCGCTCGGGCGCGTTCCTTGTTGACGGTACGGGCGGCGATCTCTTTCGCCCGCTTGGGCGGCTCGCCACGTTTCTCGGCGCTGTCCTTGATGTGCTCGTACTGGCGTTCCCTCTTCGGGCTGGATCCCGCGGGCATCGTGGCCTCCAATAATGAGCTGCTGAACCGGGGTCAGAGAATGGGTCGCCCGCCGGTGACCGCGATGACCGACCCGGACATGTAGCTCGCCTCGTCCGAAGCGAGCAGCACGAAAACGGGAGCGACCTCACGGGGCTCACCCGGACGACCGAGCGGGGTGTTCTTGCCGAACTCGGCGACCTGCTCGGGTGGCATCGTCGAGGGGATCAGCGGCGTCCAGATCGGGCCGGGCGCCACCGCGTTCACCCGGATGCCCCGGTCGCCGAGCAACTGGGCCAGGCCGGCGGTGAAGTTCGCGATCGCTCCCTTGGTGGTCGCGTACGGCAGCAGCGTCGGCTTCGGCTGGTCGTAGTTGACCGAGCTGGTGTTGATGATCGACGCTCCCCCGCCCAGGTGCGGCAGGGCGGCCTGGACCAACCGGAACATCGCGGTGATGTTGACGTCGAACGTGCCGACCCACTCCTCGTCCGGGATCTCCTCGACCGAGTGGTAGGTCATCTGGTGCGCGGCGTTGTTGACCAACACGTCCAGGCCGCCGAGGGTCTGCACGGTCTGGTCGACGACTTCGCGGCACCGCTCGCGGCGGGCCAGGTCGCCGGGCAACAGGACCGCCCGCCGGCCGGCCTTCAAGACCAGCGACGCGGTCTCCTTGGCGTCGTCGTCCTCGTTCAGATAGGAGATCGCGACGTCCGCGCCCTCGCGCGCGAACGCGATGGCGACCGCCCGGCCGATCCCGCTGTCACCCCCGGTGATCAGCGCCCGCTTACCGTTGAGGCGCTTGGAACCCCGATAGCTCTCCTCACCGTGATCCGGTTTGCGGCGCATCGCGGTCGTGCTGCCGGGCGGCCGCTGCTGCGGTTCGTTGTCGACCATCGGAAAGCTCCTCGGCACGGGGTTGGCGTCCGGACACCGTCTCCGGGTTCCCCACTACGGGAAGCTGAAACGAGCACGTCAGGTCGGTGGTCGGCGGAGGGCACGCTGGTTTCGACGCGATCGTTCTCGCCGACGGGCGGGTGGCGCTGGTGGTCGGGGACGTCGTCGGGCACGTACTGGCCGCCGCGGCGACGATGAGGCAGTCCGCCACGCGGTAATCGAACTAGGGCGTGCATCGAAGTCGATGGTTCAGGTGAGATCACGGGCGTGTCGGTGATCGATAAATAGCGAGGTCTCCGGTAGACGGCTTAACGACCAAGAAAAACCGGAGACCACCGGAGACCTCGTGACCACCCTGGCGGTGACGAGGCGGTACGACCTGACCGACGTTCAATGGGCGGCCCTGGAGCCGTTGCTGCCCGTGCCACGTCGTCCGGGACGTCCGCCGATCTGGACGAAACGGCAGCTCATCGACGGGATCCGTGGCGAATCCGGGCCGGCACCCCCTGGCGTGACATCCCGGACTGTTACGACTCCTGGGCGGCCGCGTATGCGCTGTATCGCCGATGACAACGCGACGGGACGTGGCCGAGGATCCTGACCGCCTTGCAGGCAGCGGCAGACGAGGCCGGCCGGATCGTGTGGGACGTGTCGATCGACTCGACGGTGGCCCGAGCGCATCAGCATGCCGCTGGTACGCGTAGGGGGATCTTCAAGTCGAGCCGCCGGGCGGCGTCGCGGTCGAGCCGGCCGATCATGCTCTGGGTCGTTCCCGGGGCGGGTTGACCACGAAACTGCATCTGAGCTGCGAGCAAGGACAGAAGCCGCTGTCGATCGTGCTGACCGCGGGCCAGCGCGGTGACAGCCCGCAGTTCATCACGGTGCTGGAGGGCATCCGGGTGCCCCGGCCGGTCGGCCGGCCGCGGACCCGGCCGGACCGGGTCTTGGCGGACAAGGCGTACACCTCTCGCGCGAACCGGCGTTACCTACGGCGGCGTGGGATCAAGGCGACCATCCCGAGCAAGGCCGACCAGGACGCGAACCGGCGCAAGCTCGGGTCGAAGGGCGGCCGGCCACCGGCCTTCGACCCCGAGATCTACAAGCAACGCCACGCCGTCGAGTGCGGAATCAACCGCCTCAAACGCCACCAGGCCGTCGCGACCCGGTTTGAGAAACTCGCCGTGCGTTACGCGGCCACCGTGACCATCGTCGCGATCAACGAGTGGCTATGACTTTGATACACGCCCTAATGCGCGGCGATCACTCACCGGCCAGCAGCCCGAGTCCGCGGCCGGTGCCGGCCGCGGAACCCGGGATGTCCGGCCATCCTCGAAGACGTCCTCGTGGTAGATCCGATCTGCCCAGTAGTCCGCAGTCTGGTGGAAGACCAAGTCGGTCGGGGCTTCCAGGTTCTGCCCACGCCAGTGGTAGTTGATCCTGGCGATCGCCTCCGCCGGCGTGACATGAAATCTCGCCACCATGTCATCCGCGATGTCACGAAGAAGCTCCGCCCCTTCGGCAGACACCGGGATGAGGAACCCAGATGCCTCACTCATGGCTGTCGCCCTCGATTCAGCATGGAAGCCGGGCCGCTGCTCTTGTCCCCGAAGAGGACGACCTGATTTCCATCCGGTGCACCCTTTTCAACCTGGCATCGGGCCAGAAGCCACGCGCCCACGACCGGTGTCGGGAGCTGCCGCCTCGCCACCTTGCAGTAGGTTCATCATTGAACTCAACGGCGAGCCGCCGAGTCAGCGTTTCCGTGCCACGCCACCGGCCATGAGGCGTTCGGCCACGGACAGGTCGTGACTGATCGGAGTCTCCGGCCGCCATTCCGGCAAGGACACCAGGCCAGGATCGACCATCTCGAGGTCGCCGAAGAATCCTTGAAGTTCCTGCAGCGTACGGAATCGTCCGGTGCCCAGGACGCGCAGGTAGGTCGCCTCAAGCGCGGCAGCTTCGGGGAAGGACGCGCAGAAGCTGGTCATGAACATATAGCTGCCGCCAGGCACGGCGTCCATGTACGCCTTAGCGACGCCCCGCGGGTCCTCGCTGTCGTGCAGGTGATGCAGGATGCCGACGAGGAGGACGCCGACCGGCTGGGAGAAGTCGATGAGGCGCCGCACCTCGGGATGGGTGATCACCGTGTCGGGGTGGCGCAGATCGGCCGTGACCACCGTGGTGTTCTCGTTCTCGACCAGCAGTGACCGACCATGGGCCAGCACGATCGGATCGTTGTCGACATAGACGACGCGGGCGTCGGGAGCCGACCGCTGGGCCACCTGATGGGTGTTCTCCTGCGTCGGCAGCCCGGAGCCCAGATCGATGAACTGCCGGATACCCGCCTCCTCGACCAGGTAGCGCACGCCTCGGCTGAGGATCTGCCGGTTGTAGGCCGCTACCTCGGGAAGCTCCGGCACGATCTTGAGCATTTCGCCGACCACCGCCCGGTCGATCGCGTAGTTGTCCCTGCCCCCGAGAACGACATCGTAGGCTCGCGCGATGCTGGGCTTCGTGGGGTCGACACCGGCAGGGGCCGGCCGGTCCTGCTGTGCCATCAGTCCTCCACTTGAATCGGCTCACCTGGCCACGATCCGGTCCATTATGGAGTATTGTCAGCCAGATTGCTTACCGGCGGCGGATCCGGGCTCGACGGGATGGTCGGTGCGATCGCTCTGGGCGCGACGCGATCCTCGGCCCGGAGTACCGGTCGAGCCAGATTCCCGACCTCGTCGACGCGCCGGTGCCGGCGCTGGCCTGGCATCTCCGAGGGCGAGGCCGAGGGCCTGCGGCAGGCGTTCGGCATCGAGACCATCGGCGACCTCGCCGACAACCCGTTCGTTCGCGCGGCCGTCGCCATCCGGGAGATGGCGAAGATCGCCTATTAGCGCAGGCACGCCCCCGCCCCCGCCGCCGTCGCCGAGTCGGCGGCGACGGTCCGCGATGACCCACGTAAATCACCCTCGGTCACATCGTTGCCGCTTCTGCGTGATTAGTGAACGTTCCCGCGACCGCGCCGGCAACCTCTCGGAATAGCAGGAGACGCGACCTTCGATCGAGCCGCCGTCGAGCATTCGAGAATGCGTAGCCCAAGAATGTTTCGGGGGGCCGCTTAAAGCGTGGTAACGGCGAATGTCTTACGTAACGACGGTCACAGGGTGTGACACCCGGGGCTACGGGCGGCTGGCGCCGCCGCGGACATGACGGCCGTCACGCGCGGCCGTCCACTGTCGATTTCCGCGAAACGGTCAGGCCGAACCGCGCCGACACAGACGGCATCGAACGGCCGAGGCGCCACCATCAGGGCAATCTGGACATAGCGGAAGGGTGCCGCGACACCCTGGAAAGATATTGATCAACTACGCTGCACCGGAACCCGTAGCCACGCTGCGTATATAGCTACTCGCCGGTCACGTGTCAGTGATCACGTTCAAGGCTCAAATTTATGGCTCGACGGCCTCCGTGTGGAACTGTCAGGAAACATTCAGCAACCCAACCGCAATGGCGCTATTGAAGAGCGCCATTTGCCGGCAGTGAATACGGTTCGCTTTAGCGGCGATCCGTAAAGGACGGTCACCGGCATTACCGTCCCCATCACTTTCGGTAACATACCCCGCGAGGTGAGAGAACCGTCGATGAGTGTCACTGAAATGCCCCCGGGAAGGACCGAGCGCACCGCCGCGCCCGTACCGATGAACTCGACCGCGGGCGCGCCCGCCGGTCTGGACGACGATCGGACCGGCACATCGCTCCCCGACCCGGGCGACGACGCCACGATGGCCATCCCCGACGGCGGCTACAACTACGCCGGCTTCAGCGTCCTGGCCGGCCAGGCCCGGCACGCGCCGGCACGCGGGTACAAGGTCGAGATGCGGCCCCTGGCCCGCCGCCGGCCGATCTCCACGGTGCTGATCACGCTCTTCGCCTTCGCGTTCGAGAGCACCTTCTTCGCCTGGCTGCTCTCCTCGATCGAGGTTCCCGAGCGCACCCTGCACCCTGGGCTGTACGCGGCGACGATCTTCATGATCGTGGCGACCGCGCTGATCGAGCTGTTCCGGCTGGTCAACGTCGTCACGCTGTGCCTGGCAACCCTGTGGGCCCGCGACCCGGTCCCCGTGGTGCCGCAGGCCGACCTGCGGGTGGCGTTCCTGACCACCATCGTGCCGGGCAAGGAACCCGTGGAGATGGTCGAGCGCACCCTGCGCGCCGCCCTCCAGGTCCGCCACCCCGGCCGGTACGACGTGTGGCTGCTCGACGAGGGCGACGACGAACAGGTGCGCGAGATGTGCGCGCGCCTCGGCGTCAACCACTTCAGCCGCAAGGGCCGACCCGACTACAACACCCCCGCCGGCGCCTTCAAGGCCAAGACCAAACACGGCAACTACAACTCCTGGGTCGACACCAACGGCGACGACTACGACGTGTTCGTCTCCGTCGACCCGGACCACGTGCCGCTGCCGAACTTCTGCGAACGCCTCCTCGGCTATTTCCGCGACCCCGACGTCGCCTTCGTCGTCGGACCCCAGATCTACGGCAACTACGACAACGTCGTCACCCGCTGGGCCGAGTCACAGCAGTACCTCTTCCACTCCCTGCTGCAGCGCGCCGGCAACAGCCTCGGCGTCGCCATGCTCGTCGGCACCAACAACGCCGTACGCATCAGCGCCCTGCGCGGCATCGGCGGCCTACAGGACTCCATCACCGAGGACATGGCGACCAGCCTCGCGGTGCACAGTGCACGCAACCCGCAGACCGGCAAGCGTTGGCGCTCGGTCTACACCCCGGACGTGCTTGCCGTCGGCGAGGGCCCGTCCTCCTGGACCGACTACTTCAGCCAGCAGCACCGCTGGTCACGCGGCACCGACGAGGTCGTGGTCACCTCCTTCGCCAGGTTCATGTGGAGCCTCGGCTTCCGCCGCGGCCTGCACTACGCCCTGCTCACCTCCTACTACCCGCTCACCGCACTCGCCTGGCTGCTCGGCGCGGTGAACGCCGCCTGCTACCTGGTGCTGGGTGCGAAGGGTGTGCAGGTGCCGCAGGAGGTGTGGCTGATGCTCTACGTGGACGCCGCGCTCTTCCAGGTCGGCCTCTACGTCTGGAACCGGCGCCACAACGTCAGTCCGCACGAGGAGAGCGGCTCGTCCGGCCTGGCCGGCATGCTGGTGTCGACGCTCTCCACGCCGATCTACGTGTCGTCGTTCCTCGGTGCGCTGCTGCGCCGCAACAGCAAGTTCGTGGTGACGCCCAAGGGCGACTCGGCCAGCCCGGACCGGCTGCTCACCTTCCGGCAGAGCCTGCGCTGGGCGGCGTTCTTCGCCGCGCTGCTGGTCATCGCCCCGTTCGCCGGCCACGTGCACGGCGCGATGTGGCTGTGGCCCGCCCTCAACCTGGTCATCTGTCTCCTGCCACCGGCCATCTGGCTGGTACAGGACCGGCGTCACCGCCGCGTCCCGTACCGCCCCGCCGGATCCGACCGCACGGGCGCCGACGCCGGCGCCACCGGGCCCGCCCTCACCGTGGAGTCGTACGCATGAGCCCCCGCCCTCGCCCGACCGTGGCCCGCCGCCTGCTCAGTGGGTTCGTCACCCTCGTGGTCCTGACGGTCCTCGCCGTCGTCAACCGGCCCATGGTGGTCTTCGGCGCCGAGAAGCTGCACGAGTTCCAGATCAGCCGGCCGTCCTACACGCAGAAGCACGGATACTGGTCGCGCCTTCCGGTGCCGGCCGACTTCCGGGTCAACGCGATCCATGCCGCGCTGCTGCACACCGGCAAGGTCCTGATCATCGCCGGCAGCGGCAACGACCGGGAGAACTTCGAGGCCGGCACCTTCCGCACCGTGCTCTACGACCCCGCACTCGACAAGTTCACCGAGGTGCCAACCCCCACCGACGTGTTCTGCGCGGGACACACGTTCCTCGCCAACGGCAACCTGCTCGTCGCCGGCGGCACCAAGTCGTACGAGGTCCTCGAGAAGGACATCGCCAACGCCGCGGGCGTCATGAAGATCAAGAACGAGTCCGCCGTCGGCGGGCCGCGGTTCTTCCCCAAGGGCACCCGGCTGACCGGCAAGAACGGTTTCGCGTACCTGACCCGCGCCGACGTCACCGTTCCCGCCGCCGTCACCATGAAGCACGGCGACGAGGTGATGACGCACGCCGGCGAAGCTGAGGTGTGGGTCGACGCCGAGCTCGCCGGCGACACCGCCATCGTCCGCGGCCCCGCCCAGTACGCCCTGGCCGGCCTCACCGGCGACGACCGGCGCAACCTCTACGGCCTCGCCGACAAGATCACCCGGGAAAAGCAGGAGTACGGCGGCGACAACACGTCGTACGAGTTCGACCCGAACACCGAGCGCTACATACGCACCGGCAACATGGTGAAGCCCCGCTGGTATCCGACCCTCGCCGAGACCCCGAACGGCGACGTCCTGGCCGTCTCCGGCCTCGACGGGTTCGGCCGGATGCTGCCCGGCAACAACGAGCGCTACCTCGCCGGTCAGCGGCGCTGGGTCGACGCGCCCGAACTCACGCGGGTCTTCCCCACCTACCCCGGGCTGCACCTCATGCAGGACGGACGGCTCTTCTTCTCCGGCTCCAACTCCGGCTACGGCTCCGACACCGAGGGCCGCACCCCCGGGCTCTGGGACCTCACCAACAACCGCTTCCAGACCGTCCCCGGGCTGCCCGACTCCAGCATGACCGAAACCAGCTCCTCCGTCCTGCTCGCACCCGCACAGGACCAGAAAGTCATGATCTTCGGCGGCGGCGAGATCGGCGAATCACCCGTCTCCACCGCCCGCACCGCCATCGCCGACCTCGACGAACCCAAACCCACCTACGGACCCGGCCCCAACCTGCCCGAACCCGCCCGCTACCTCAGCACCGTGCTCCTGCCCGACGACACCGTCCTCACCACCGGCGGCTCCTCCGGCTACCGCGGCGGCGAATACCAGGGCAAGACCCGCAGCGACCTGCTCAACGCGCAGATCTACCACCCCGCCAGCAACAGCTTCGCCCGCGCCGCCGACTCCACCATCGGCCGCAACTACCACTCCGAGGCGATCCTGCTGCCCGACGGCCGGGTCATCACCATGGGCAGCGACCCGCTCTACGACCCCTCCGGCAAGAACCCCGGCACCTTCGAACAGCGGATCGAGGTCTACTCCCCGCCGTACCTGTTCAAGGGCGACCGGCCCACGGTGGCCGACGGGCCCGCCGCGGTCCAGCGGGGCACCACCGTCACGTTCACGACCGCCGACGCGGGCCGCATCCACGCCGCCCGGCTCATGCGGCCCAGCGCCGTCACCCACGTGACCGACGTCGACCAGCGCTCCGTCGCCCTTGACATCACCCCCGTGCCGGGTGGCCTGGCCCTGTCCGTCCCGAAGGCCAAGGGCCTGGTGCCCTCCGGCTGGTACCTGCTGTACCTGGTCGACGACCAGGGCGTGCCGTCCGTCGGCCGCTGGGTGCAGGTGCTCTGACCGATGGCGCGCCATGCCCTGGTGCGGCCACGCGGCCGCCGCCCACTGCTGGTGGCGGCCGCACTCTGCGCCGTGCTGCTGCTCGGCGCAGCCGCCTGGTTCGCCGCGAAGGGGGACGCGACGGACCGGGCGGGGACCGGCGGGGCGACACCGGATGCGAGGGGTTCCGATGCCGCCCCGACCGGTCGGCTCGCCGGCTGGCCGCTGTTCGTCGAGCGCACCGGGCCGGCCGTAGATCACCTGCGCGGCCTCGAGGCCGCCGGACGCACCGGCGAGGCCGCGGCGATCCGCCGGATCGCCGAGCAGCCGACGGCCACCTGGTTCGCCGACGAGGCATCCGGGTACGCCGACCGCGCCCGCCGCCTGGTCCGCGAGGCCGGCGCGGCCGGCCAGGTGCCGGTGCTCTCCGTGTACTACCTTCCCCAGCGCGACTGCTCGGGTCACTCCGCCGGCGGCGCGCGTGACGCCGCCGCGTACCGCCGGTGGGTCGGCGCCCTCGCGGCGGCGCTCGCCGGCCATCGGGCGATCGTCGTGCTCGAGCCGGACGCCGTCGCGCATGCCATCGACGGCTGCCTTCCCGCGGCCGCGGCGGCCGAGCGCTACCGACTGCTCGGCGCCGCCGTCGACGCGTTCCGTACCGTGCCGGGCGTGCGGGTCTACCTCGACGCCGGCAACCCGACCTGGGTCGATGCGGGCCGGATGGCGCCGGCCCTGCGGGCCGCGGGCATCGACCGGGCGCACGGCTTCGCGCTCAACGTAGCCAACTTCGAGAGCACGCCGGACAACATCGCGTACGGGACGGCACTGTCGGGGCTGCTCGGCGGCGCGCACTTCGTCGTCGACACCAGCCGCAACGGCAACGGGCCGGCGCAGATGGGCGCCGGCGACCGGCACTGGTGCAACCCGCCGGGCCGCGCCCTCGGTACGCCGCCGACGGTCGAGACCGGGCATCCGCTCGTCGACGCGTACCTGTGGATCAAGCGGCCGGGCGAGTCCGACGGCGCCTGCACCGCCGGCTCACCGCCGGCCGGCCGTTGGTTCCCGCGGTACGCGCTGGAACTGGCCGGTCACCCGGGCTGACAAGAGCGCATCTGACGGATCATCACGGTCACAGCGGTCGATCACCGGATCTGGAACGCCGCGACCGGCGCGCAGCAGGCCGCCCTACGCGGGCACATCGATCCGGTCAACGCCGTCACGATCGCGGCCTCCGTGCACCGGGTGGCGCGCTCCATGCCTTCGGTCAACTACCCGCCCATGAATGGGCGGGTTTGTGGATCTCTTCCCCCGCTGGCTGCGAGGTCAGGCCACGTGTGGGCGGCTGACTGCGCCCCAGCTCTCGGCACCGCGTTGGGCGATGTTGAGGGCCGCGTTGTGGTCGGCGTGGGCAACGACCCCGCACGACCGACAGGTGAAGGTTTCCTGGTTCGGCCGGTTGCGTTTGTCGCGGTACCCGCACCGATGACAGGTTTGCGAGGTGTACCGGGGGTCCACTTGGACCAGCGGCACACCGGCCCGGCAGGCCTTGTACGCCAGAAACGCGCCGAGCTGCCCGAATGACCATGAGGAGAGCGTGACCCGTTGGGGCTTTCTCAGCCGGACCCGGTCACGGATCCCCGTCAACTGTTCGACGGCGATAGCGCGGCCGGTGCGTGCAGCCTCGGTCACGATGGTCTTGGCGATCACATGGTTGATGTCCGCGGCGTGCCGCGCCTCCTTACGACGGCGGCGGTGCAGCAGCCGTTTCGCGGACTGGCTGTTCTTGGCCTGCAACCGCTGACGCAGCCGGGCCTGCCGGCGGCGATAGCCGTTGAGTTCGGCCCCGGCGTGCCGGGTGCCGTCGGAGTCGTAGGCGATGTTGACGATGCCCATATCAACACCGAGGAACCCGGCCGGCTCGATCAGCTGCGGCTCGGGCACCTCCACGCTGGCGTACAGGAACCACATGCCGTCGCGGTGCAGCAGATCGCATTCACCGACCGGTAGGGTCGCGACCGCTGTGAGCTGATCCGCCGAGCCGGTGAACGCCACGTTCTTGAGCCGCCCGCCGACCGTCCAGATCGACACGGTCCGGGCGTCGTGCTGCCAGGACAGCATCCGCGCGTCGTACGGCTGTGCCGCATCCCAGCGAAACACAACCGGGCCGGCCTCGACTCTGCGGCGGCGCCTGCTGCCGGGCTTGCCGTAGCGGCCGGCTGTGAGGTTGGCCTGCAACGTCGTGTACGCGTCGCAGACCTTCTTGATCACATGTTGCGCGGCCTGCGCACCCAACCCGCAATCCGCTTTGATGGCCTGATAGGAGTGTTTCCGCAGGTCATAGTTGCGGTAACAGCCGACGGCACGGGCGGTGGCGGCAACCTTCGAGGCGGCGGTGTTGCAGGCCCGCAGGGTAGCCTCCAACGCCGACGCCTGCACAGGCGTCGGCAGGAGCTTCACCTGCACCACCAGCTTCACGCCGATCAGTCTAGATACGACTATGTCACCCGAACAGACACTTCATCCCCGACGTTCGGGCACACAACGTCAGACCATCCACAACTGCATCAAGCCCGCCGCGAGCACCCGCGAACACCCGTGGCACCTCACCGACCATGCGGCGGCCAACCCCTCAGCATCGTCCGCGCACACCGCGAAACCAGAACCGTCCAGGTGGGTGACGGCGTTCCTCCCGGCCGTGAACGGCCGGGGTTCCCGCCTTATGGACTGCTGAACTGCTCGTCGTCGAAGACCCAGTGATCAGCAGACGATGGCATGAGAACACCGGACCGGCCTGGCGGTCCAGTGGTTCGCATGCCGGATCGAACCCGGGTCAGGCGAAGCCGCGCAACCGCATCAGGGCCTCGGTGTCCACGTCGCGGCCCCGGAAATTGCGGAATGCCTCGTCCGGTGCCACGGCGTTGCCGACCGCGAGGATGTCGTCGAGGAACGCCTTGGCGGTGGCAGGGTCCCAGACGCCCTTCTGTTCGAACAGCTCCCACACGTCGGCGGTCAGCGCATCGGCCCAGAGATAGACGTAGTAGCCGGCCGAATATCCGTCGCCTGAGAAGATGTGCCCAAAATGGGTCGGGCGGTGACGCATGACGATCTCCCTCGGCAGACCGATCTCGGCCATGCAGGTCTTCTCGAAGGCTCCGGGGTCGATCGTGCCGTCCGGCGTCGCGGCCAGGTGGATCTTCATGTCGTAGATCGCCGAGGCAAGGAATTCGACAGTACCGAAGCCCTGGTTGAACTTCAGCGACTTCTGGATCTTGGTGAGCAGCTCGGCGGGCATCGGCTCGCCGGTGTCGACGTGCAGGGCGAACCGCTCGAGCACCTCCGGGGTCGGGAGCCAGTGCTCGTTGATCTGGCTGGGAAACTCGACGAAGTCGCGCTTGACCGAGGTGCCGGCCAGGCGCGGATAGATGACGTTCGAGCTGAGGCCGTGCAGTGCGTGGCCGAACTCGTGGAACATGGTGACGGCGTCGTCCCAGGAGATGAGGACTGGGCCGGAGCCTGACTTCACGAAGTTCGAGTTGTTGGAGACAATCGGGGTGATGCCAGTCTTGAAATGCTCCTGGGTGCGGTACTCGTTCATCCACGCACCGGAGCTCTTGCCGGCGCGGGTGTAGGGGTCGAAATACCACAGGCCGACGCGCTCGCCGCCGCGCGTCACCTCGTAGACCGACATGTCCTCGTGGTAGACGGGCAGACCGTCGAGTCTGGCGAATCGCAGGCCGTAGAGGCGTTCGGCGGCCCAGAACATACCGTCACGGATCTTGTCGAGCTGGAGATAGTGCTTCACCTCGTTCTGGTCGAGGTCGTACTTCGCCTTACGTACCTTCTCCGAATAGAACCGGTGGTCCCAGGCCTCGATCGTGATGCCGGCGCCCTCCTCGTCGGCGATCGCCTGCATGTCGGCGATCTCCTCCTGGGCGCGCCGCAGGGCCGGGCCCCACAGCTTCATCATCAGGTCCATGGCGGCCTGCGGCGTCTTCGCCATGTTGTCCTCGACGACCCAGTGGGCGTGTGTCGTGAAGCCGAGCAGACCGGCCCGCCGGGCCCGGAGCTGAAGGATCTCGCTGATCACGGCCTTGTTGTCGGTGGCCGTGCCGTTGTCACCGCGCATGATCCACATGCGCCAGCCCTTCTCCCGCAGGTCGCGCCGGGCGGAGTAGGTCAGGAACGGCTCCATCGAGGAACGCGTGTTGGTGAAGACCCATTTGCCCTTGACCCCGTGCGCCTCGGCGGCCGCTGCGGCAGCCCCACGCAGCGAATCGGGAAGGCCCTCGAGATCCGCCTCGGTCTCGATGGTGAGCCGGTAACTCTCCTCGTCGGCCAGCTCGTTCTGGCTGAACCTGGTGTAGAGCGAGGCAAGCTTCTGATTGAGGTCCTTCAGCGCGGCCTGGTCGGCGTCGTCGAGTGCCGCGCCCTGCCGGGTGAAATCCTGGTAGTAGCTCTCGACGAGACGCTTCTGCTCCGGCGACAGGCCAGCGGTGGCCAGGCCGTCATGGACCGCCTTGATCCGGGCGAAAAGCTGGGCGTTCTGAATGATGTCGTCGCCGAAGGCCGACAGGACGGGCGACATCTCGGTCTGCAGATCCTGCATCGCCTTGTCGTTCATCGCCGAGGTGAAAACGCTGAAAAGACGTTGAGCGCGGTCGAGGGCACGGCCGCTGTCTTCGAGCGCGGCGATGGTGTTGGCGAAGGTCGGCCCTTCGGCGGCGCCGGCGATCCTCGCGATCTCGGCTCTATTGAGCTCCATGCCCTTCTCTAGCGCCGCTTTGATCGAGGTCGGGTTCACCTGCTCGAAGGGCGGGTAGCCGCCATGTTCTCCAGTCCACACCTCGATCAGCTTATCCTCCTGGCCGCTCCCGGTCGCGAGCGCGAAGCCGGAGAATCTGAGCGAGCCGAGTGCGGCCGCGAGGGCGGCGGACTGCAGAAAGACGCGGCGTCGCATGGGAGTCCTCCGACATCGGTTCGGACACGGCCCCATGCCGCCCCAGAGCATTTATGGCATGCCTCCACCGATGAGGAGACGATTCACATAACACACGCGGAACTAGTCATCCTCTGAGTGAATCAGGAGCAGGGCCGCTCGAAATCCAGGCCGGGTGCGTACGCCGCCCGTTCCGTCGCCGTGAGACCACTGGTCTGCTCGCAGGCCACGGCAAATGGGCACGCGCATTAACGATCCCCACGGATGAATCCGGGGGATTTCCCTCCGGGGCCAGGCCCTGGATTCCCAGCTCGGACCGCACCTGATCCACGCTCCCGGAAGGAGGCGATCAGATGTCTGACGTCGTCGGCACTGGCACGGTCGCGTTCAGCCGTGGCGAGGATCGTCCTCGCGGCGTTAAGGTCGCGGTCTGCGGTGTAGCCGCAGGCCGTGCACTCGAAGACTCGTACGCCCAGTCCGAGGCGGTGATTGGCTCTCTCGCCGCACCCGGAGCAGGTCATCGTGGTGTAGGCGGGCGGCACCAGCACCACCTTCCGGCCCGCCCGCATGCCACGCTCGACAAGTTCTCGCTTCGCCGCGCCGATCGCCGCGTCAGCGGCCTTACGGGCCATCCGCGACTTCGCAAGGAACTTCGGCTTGAAGTCCTCCACGGCGATCAAACTGTGATGCGCGGTGACGTTCTTCGCCCAGACCCGGGCGTCGTGGGTGTTCTGCCGGGCGGCCTTCTTCGCTACCCGGGCGGCCTGCTTCCTGGCCTGCTGGTAGCCCTTCGACTGCGGCCGGCCCTTCGGCCGGCGGCGGCGGGCCATCCTTCGCTGCGCTTTCGCCAGTTCAGCCGCGCACCGTCGGCGATGCCCGAGGTGCGGCAGATCGAACGCCGGATCGGTCGTGTTGGCGGTCGCCTTCACACCCCAGTCGACACCGATGCCGGGCAGGTCCGCCCCAGGTGTTCCGACCGTGTCCCGACGGACCACGAACGAGGCGTACCAATGCCCGAGACTGTCACGGTAGACCCGCACGCTGGACGGGTCGGACGGCAGTTCCCGGGACCAGACGACCGGGATCGTAACCCTACCCGGCAGGCGAAGTCGGCCATCCTTGATCGAGAAGCCCCGAGTCGTGTACTCCAAGCTCGGCAGCGCGTCTTTGAGCCGCTTGGCCCTCGGACGGCCCCGGCCTTTCACCGTGAACGAATGGTCCAGGGCGGTGCCGTAGGTGCGCAGCGTCTGCTGCTGGGCGACCTGCGACCCGGCGCGCAGCCAGGCGTTGCGGCTGCGAGCCTCGGTCAGCAGCTTGGACAGTTTGCCGAACGTCGCCTTACGGCCGGTTCTCTGCTGGTGGACGGCTTCGTTCCACAGCCACCGACAGCGGCCCCACTCGTCGAGAAGTGCGGCCTGCGCGATGCGGCCGGGCCGCAGGCGGTAGCTGTAACGCACCGTCTCGTCCACATCAGACAGCGTACCAAGGGCCGATCGTCCCGGCTGATTCGACAGCAGTTCCCGCAGCTCGAGTCCCGGATGCCGACCCTGTTGACCACTTCGTACTTCGTCGCCACGACCGGCGCAGCCACCCTGGAAGCGGTCAAAAGTATGTCGAGAACCAACGCAACGTCTGACCAGACGCCCATTCGCCTTGACGGCGAATGGGCTACCCCTGACCTGCTCCGCAGGGGTTCCGTTTCCTCCCCACGGCTAAAGCCGGGGGTTTCCACGGAAGGTATTCGATGACGGCAACTGGCGCCGCCGACGGCGAACCGAAGGGAGGAGGGCCTTACCCACGGAACTTGGACACAGGGTTCATGCCCGCGCCCGTCGGTAACCACCGGGCCGTCCCCACAAGCCCGCCAGCGGCACCGGCATCCTTCGCCCGCGGGGAGGCCGCCCCTATCCGCTTGCGCGGGTCGCCCGTTCTGGCGGCGCCCGCATGCTGGTGTGCGCGGCCCTCCCCATGCACAGCGTCAAGAGCTACGGCCATGCCGTAGTAGTCCTCCTCGAAGAGGCGCCTCGCCCACCTTCGTGGGCGAGGCGCCCGAACAGCGACCGGCGCGTCACGCCACCGTCACACCAGGAAGCTGGTCTGGTACGAGCCCTGATAGAAGACGTCGACGCCTCCCCGGGCCGCGCTCGTGCCAGAGGGGCATGAAGAGTACGAGCCTCGGCGGTCGCCGGCCCAGCGGGTGGGGCCGTTATTGATGTACCCGGGGTTGTTCCCGCATCTGACCGTGCCCTGGTATGTCCAGTCCGGACCGTTCCCGTCGCACCAGCCGCCGGCGTACGTGCTGTAGCGGGAAACGTAACAGCTGCCGAGCCAGCCCGCGAGGGCGTGCTGTGCCGTGCCAGCGTGCACCGTCCGCGTCGCGTCAGCCCTCGGCGTTTCGGCCGTCGCCGCCTGGGCTCGTGCTGCGCCCTCGGTCGGTGCGGCAGCCGCCGGTTGTGCCCCCAGCAGCATGACGGCCAGCCCGGCCACGCCGATGATCTTGAGTGTGTTCATGGTTCTCCCGTTTCCGAGTGATAGACCGTACGGCTTACGGGGTATGTGTCTAGCGGCGCGGAGGTTGTCTGGCCCCTGCTCGGAGCGGTCAGACAAACAACTCCGGACAACTGCCCACTCGGGAACGCCCGGGACGCGACACCGGTCTATCCGGGTTCGCGAAGGTACTTCGCGCTCTCCCGCGCGGTGAAGTCCCGGGTCACGCGCTGTCCAGCGAGCGCGACCACTTCACCGACCGGGCCGCAGACCTCGCACGGCGTGATCCGGACCGTCGTGCCGTACAGGGTGATGATGCTGCGGCCGTCGGCGCTGAATTCGAGTTGGCGGGCTTCGGCGGGGTGGTCGAAGGTCACGGGTTCGCCGCTGCCGTCGGTGTGCCACAGGCGTACGACGTTGTCGGTGCCGATGGCGGCGATCAGCCTGCCGTCGGGGCTGAAGCTCATCGCCACGGTCCTGCCGACGGTGCCGGTGAGCACGACCGGGTCGTGGTCCTGGGCGACGGGCCAGATCCGGATCGCGCCGTCGTCGCCGGCGACGGCGATCCGGTCGCCCTCGGCGGAGAACCGCACCTGGTCCGCGCGTCCGTTCTGGCCTTTCAAGGTCCGGACCAGCCCGCCGGTGGCCGGTTCCCACAGCACCACGCTGTTCGCCATCGCGATCGCGATGAGGTCCCGGCTGACGGCGATCGGGCCGTGGCCGTCGATGCGGACGGCGGCATGCCCGTCGCCGGCAGACCACAGGATCTCGTCGTTGCCACAGTCGACGGCGAGTTCTCGTCCGTTGTCGCTCAAGGCGACGGCGTTGACGGTGACCTCGCCCGGCCGGCGCGTGCATTCGACAACCGTGGGTTCGCCGGTGACGTCTCTCCACCAGTGGATCTGCTCGCTGTCGAGGTTGGCGGACGCGACGCTGCGCCCGTCCGCGCTGACGGCGGAGAACAGCCGGCCCGCTGGGACGTTGCGCAACTCGGTGGCGTCGCCGGGCGTACGGGTGGGAAAGACCGAGATCGTGCCCGCCACCGTGAAGGCGCCGTCACGGCTGAGCGCTGCCGGGCCGCCGGCCGATGCGGGAAGGGCGATCAGTGCGGGGTCGGCGGCCCCGGAGGTGTCCCAGACGCGCACGGTGGTGTCGTCGCTGCCGGACAGCAGCCGGCGACCGTCCGCGCTGAACGCCACCTGCCGTACAGGCCCGCGATGCCCGCGCATCGCCAGCCCGTCCGATGTGTCGCCGTCACCCCAGATCCGCACGGTACGTTCGCTGGTGCCCGCGGCGACACGACGCCCATCGGGGCTGAACGCCACACTGAGGTAGGAGTGCTCGGGCCCGCGATGGATCTCCGGTTCGCCGCGCCCGTCCGCCGGCCAGACCGTGACTTGCTCCGTTCCGGCGACCGCGATCCGGTTGCCGTCGCGGCTGACGGCGACCGCAACAGGATGGGCGCCCGCCGGCTGGCGAAGCACGGCAGGTGCATCCGTGCCGTCGACGTCCCACACGCGGACGGTGCCGTCGAATGAGGCGACGGCCAGTCGCCCACCCGGCCCGAAGGCGAGATCGGTGTCCTGGCCGCTGGAACGAAAGCGCCGCCCCGGCCCGTCCCGTGTGGTGTTCCACAGGTAGACGTGAGAGTTCGCGCTGATCGCGGCGACCCAGCGGCCGTCCGGGCTGTAGGCGACCTCACTGACTCCGGCGGGTATGAACGGCCGCAGCAGACGTGGGGGACCCGGGTCCCGCGGCCGCCACAGCACCACGCGGCCCACCGGAAGTCCCGGGTCCGAGCTCGCGATCGCCAGCCGCCCGTCGGGGCCGAGATCGACGGCGCCGCCGGACGTGGGGGCGGTGACCGGCGGCGCTGGGCTGTCCAGATCCCACACCTTGACCACGCCGTCGAGGTCCACGTCGGCCACGGTGGAGCCGCTGACGGCGAGCGAGGACACCTCCGCCCGGTGCGCGTCCATCGTGCGGATCGAGCGCGCGTCGGCGGTGGCCTGCCGCAGCACCGACTCGGTCTCGGGATCCGGATGAACCTGGTAGGCCCGTCGCGCCAGCAGCAGCGCCAGCTCCGGATCGGTCATCCGTTCGGCCCGGGCACCCGCCGCCAGTTGTCCGGCGACGGCCCGGATCCGCTGGGCCTCGGCACGCCGGGCGGACACCACCGCGACTACCGCGGCCGTCGACACCAGCGCGAGGACCGCGACGAGACCGAAGACCAGAATTCGGGTACGCCTACGCCGTACCCGTTGCTCGCGGTCGTGAAGTGCGCGGCCCGCCTCCAGGAAGTCTCGTTCCGGGCCGGTCAGGTCGATGACCCGCAGGTCCGCCGCCTCAGCCGCGGCCGACAGTCGTGGGCCACGGTACAGCGCGCCCTCGTCGCGGCCGAGCGACTCCCATGCGGCGGCTGCCTCGGTGAGCAGGCGGTGCAGCCGCAGCCCGGCGCGGCTCTCCTCGACCCAGCCGTGCAGTCGCGGCCAGGCTTGGATCAGGGCCTCGTGCGCGATCTCCACGGTGTCGCGGTCCGCGCTGACGAGCCGTGCGGCCGTGAACGTGTCGATCACCGCGGGCGCCCCCACGATCGTGTCCAGTTCGGCGCGACCCAGCCGCCGGCGGGTGACCAGCCCGTCCGGTCCGACGTCGACCATCCGCAGCAGGGTCTGCCGGGCTGCGTGCCGTTCGGGGCCGGACAGCGCCTCGTACGCCTGCTCGGCCGTGTGAGCGACCGACCCGGCCACGCCACCGGCGGCCTGGTAGCCGGCGAGGGTGACGATCGCGCCTTGACGCCGGCGCCAGGCCTCGCGCAGCGCGTGCGCGGCCAGCGGCAGCGCGCCCGGTGAGCCGCTGACCTCGGCCACGATGGTGGCCACCAGCGCGCCCTCCACCCGGGCGCCGCAGCGTTCGGCGGGCCGGGTCACCGCCTCCCGCAGCTCGGCCGGGCTCATCCCGCCGATCAGGACCTGCGCGTCGCTGAGCACGGCCAGCAGCTGCGGGTACTCCGCGAACCGGGCGTAGTGGTCGGCGCGCACCACCAGCACCACCCGGGCCCGGCCGCCCGGTTCCCGGCACGTCGCCAGCAGCGCGGCCACGAAATCCGCCCGCTCCCCCGCGTCGACCCCGCCGGCGAAGACCTCCTCGAATTGATCCACCACGATCAGAAGATCAATTTCCGGGGGTACGCCGGACAGGCTCTGCCGTACGAGGAGGCCGGCACGCGCCGGATCCTCGCGCAGCTCGTCCAGCAGCCCACCGGCGGGCACACCTGCGACCCGTGCCAGGTGCACCGCCAGTTCCGCCATCGGATGCGCGCCCGGTGTCAGCACCAGCGCGGGCCCTTCGACGGCGGGGACCAGTCCCGCGCGCACGACCGACGACTTGCCGGCGCCCGACGGGCCGAACACGGTCAGGAATCGCCGTTGCCCGAGCCGCCGCACCAGGTCGGCCACCATGGCGGCGCGCCCGAAGAAGAGTTCCGCGTCGCCGGCCTGGAAGGTCACGAGCCCGGGGTACGGCACGGGAGCGTTCCCGTTCGCCTGATCCCCGGGCGGCGTCGTGCCGAGGCGTTCCGCCTGCCGCCAGCGCCGCTCCCATTCGACCGGGTCGCCATCGCACGCGGCGACGTAGGCGAGGGTCACCTCCAGGGTCGGCAGCCTGCGGCCCGACGCGGCCGCGGACAACGTCGCGACCGAGTAGTTGACCCGTGCGGCCATCTGCCGATAGCCCGGCCGGCCCGCCCTGTCCCGCAGTTTCCGCAGCTCAGCAGCGAGATCGGCGGCCGGGCCGGCAAGGTCGTCCAAGGGTCGCTCCGGCCTCGGCATCTCCCCCGGCCTCCCTCCGCACCACCGCCACATCCATCGTCAATTGTCTCTGCGTTGTCCAGGGTTGTTTGTCTTGCCGGTTCGAGCGGGAGCCAGACAACGGCCGCGCCACTAGACAGGGGGCCAGTCAGCCGATGAAAGGGGAACAGAACAGTGATCGACACAGAGGTGCCGCGCCGGCGGGCCGCCGCCGGGATCACGCTGGTGATCATGGCGCTGATCGGGGCGCTGGCAGGCATGGCGTCCCCGGCGAACGCCGCGTACAACCCCATGTACCTCCAGAGCGCCTACAACGACTACTACTGCACCGACTACAACCCGTCCGGCGGCGTCCCGGTCCTGGGTGAGTGCGACTACAGCCACGAGTGGCTGTTCGTGCCCGCCAACCCGAGCCTGAACAGCTACTACCTGGTCGCCAGGTACGGGTCGGACAACATGTGCCTGGAACAGCCCGACCGCAATTCCGATCACCTGGTCGTGAGCCTGTGCCGCGGCGCGACGAGTCAGCGGTGGCAGATCGTCTACATCGGTCCCGGCAACGCCTATCGCAGCTACAACGGCACCGGGCCCTGCCTGGACGCGCCGTTCGGCGGGTCGAACATCATCGCGGCACGGACCTGCCACTACCGGACCAACCAGCAGTGGTACAACTTCTGACCGCTGCTCCGCCGATCTGACCCCATGCCCGCCCGGTTGATGCCGGGCGGGCATGCCGCCCCCTCAGCTGGCTGCCGTCCCGCCAGATGCTCGGCCAGCGAAAGATCAACAGCCGAGCGTACGGCCTGGGCCAGCCACGGCCCGACGAGGAAACCCATGACCGTCTCATCGAAAATCTTCCGTGGAAACCCCCGGCTTTAGCCGTGGGGAGGAAACGGGACTCCTGCGGAGCAGGTCAGGGATAGCCGATCCGCCGTCAAGGCGGATAGGCGTCTGGTCAGACATTGCGCTGGTTCTCCACATACCTCTTCACGGTCTCCAGGGTCGTTGGGCTGCGCGGGTATGGTGTCCGATGTGGATGAGACGGTGCGTTACACCTACCGCCTGCGGCCCGGCCGCATCGCGGAGGCCGCACTTCTCGGCGAGTGGGGTCGCTGCCGGTGGCTGTGGAACGAAGCCGTCCACCAGCAGAGGACCCGCCGCAAGCCGACGTTCGGCAAACTGTCCAAGCTGCTGACCGAGGCTCGGAGCCGTAACGCCTGGCTGCAGGCCGGGTCGCAGGTCGCCCAGCAGCAGACGCTGCGCACCTACGGGGCGGCCCTGAACCATTGGTTCACGGTGAAGGGGCGGGGCCGTCCGAAGGTCAAGCGGCTCAAGGACGCGTTGCCGAGTTTGGAGTACACGACTCGGGGCTTCTCGATCCAGGGCGGTCGGCTTCGCCTGCCGGGTAGGGTCACGATCCCGGTCGTGTGGTCCCGGGAGCTGCCGTGCGACCCGTCCAGCGTGCGGGTCTACCGCGACGGCCTCGGGCATTGGTACGCCTCGTTCGTAATCCGTCGGGACACGATCGACACACCCGGGGCGGACCTGCCCGGTATCGGCGTCGACTGGGGCGTAACCACGACCGCCACCACCACCAACCCCCGGTTCGACCTGCCGCACCTCGGCCACCGCAAACGGTGCGCGGCTGAACTGGCCAGAGCACAGCGCAGGATGGCCCGCCGCCGCCGGCCGAAGGGCCAGCCGCCGTCGAAGGGCTACCAGACCGCGAAACGGCAAGCCGCCCGGATCGCGAAGAGGGCGGCCCGGCAGAACACCTACGACGCCCGTGTCTGGGCGAAGAACGTCACCGAGCATCACAGCCTGATCGCTGTGGAGGACTTCAAGCCGAAGTTCCTCGCCAAGTCGCGGATGGCCCGTAAGGCCGCTGACGCCGCGATCGGCGCGTGCAAGCGAGAACTTGTCGAGCGTGGCATGCGGGCGGGCCGGAAGGTGGTGCTGGTGCCGCCCGCCTACACCACGATGACCTGCTCCGCGTGCGGCGAGAGAGCCAATCACCGCCTCGGACTGGGCGTACGCATCTTCGAGTGCACAGCCTGCGGTTACACCGCAGACCGTGACCTCAACGCCGCGAGGACGATCCTCGCCACGGCTGAACGCGACCGTGCCAGTGCCGACGACGTCAGACATCTGATCGCCTCCTTCCGGGATGGTGGATCAGGTGCGGTCCGAGCTGGGAATCCAGGGCCTGGCCCCGGAGGGAAATCCCCCGGATTCATCCGTGGAGATCGTTAAAAGGACCGTTCGCCATGCCCTGCAACCTAATTGGCGCCGCGGATCGTGCCGGTCAGCCCGGCCTCAGGCAGTGCGTAAACCGGAGGCCGGGTGCCGTCAACTCCGGGATGGGACCGTGCGGCCGTTCCACAGGCGGCGGTTGGCGAGGCTCGGCACCTCCGAGCGGATCCGGTCAAGGCGGTCCAGGTCCGCGACGGTGACCCCCACCAGTTGTTCGTCGCGGGCGGGCAGGGTGCCGATGGCGACCAGCACGCTGCACAGGTGCTCGACGGACTCGCCGGGCCGGGCCGCTCAGATGACGGCGTGGCCGTACTCGGCGGCGAGCGCATCCAGGTCGGGCTCGCCGAAGCGGTCGACGAGGGACGTGAACCGTTCGACCTTGTCCGCGCCGAACCGGCTGACGTTCACCGCGAACGTGGCGGCGCTGACGAACCGGGGCGGGATGCTCTTGCTGTGGAATTTGTCCGCGTACATGACGAGTTCCTCCTCGCCGGTCTCGGCGAGATAGTCGCCGGCCGGCAGTGGAAGCCGCTGCCGCGACACGTCGTCGCGGGTGATACCCACCCCCGTGTGGTGAGCGCAGAACCGGCGCAGTGTCTCCGGTAGACCGGCGCCGGCTAGCAGTTCGTAGCCGAGCAGCCCGTGCCGTATGTAGTGGTCGTCCGGCTTCAGCCGGTACACGCCGATGTCGTGCAGCAGGCACCCGGCCCGGACGAGCGCCATGTCGAGACCGTCGCCGCCGATCTGCTCGGCGATCCGGCAGACGATCTCGCTGTGCGTCCATACTCGTTCGAACGCTTCCCGGGTGGGGGCGTGGCGCTCGTGCAGCGCCCTGATCTCATCATCGCCGGGAATGCGCATCGAGCCTCCTCGCTCGGGGAACCGGACCGGGTCGAGGCTGTGTTCGCCCCTCGGGGCCTGCTCTCCATCCGAAACATCACCGGCGGCGCCGATGAGGTAGATCATGCTGGAGTCGGCGGACCGGCCGGACACCGCCGGTCTGGTCCTGGCCGCCGGCCGATGTACGCCACTGCTGCGCCTGGTCAAGGCCGTGGTGGGGTCGCTGGAAGGCGTCCTGGTCGTGGTGGACGCGTTGCATGCCCAGGTCGGGCACGCCGCGGATGGCGCTCATCTGATGGTCGCGGTCAAGGCCAACCAGCGGACACTGTTCGACCAGGTCAAGGGCCTTCCCTGGAGCAGGATCCCGATCGGGGCGCAGACCCGCGAGCCCGGTCACGGCCGTAAGGAGACCCGCCCGGTCAAGCGCTCACCGTTGCAACCCCGGGCGGGCTGGGATTCCCCCACGCGCAACAGGCCGTCCGGATCACCCGCACCCGCACGATCAAGGGCAAGACCAGCCGCGAAACGGCATACCTGATGACCTCGCTGCCCGCCGGCCAGGCCCGGCCCGTCGACCTGGGCACGTGGGCACGGGCGGAATGGCACATCGATACCACCACGTCAACGGCGCCACCAACATCGCCGAAGCCACCCGAGAGGCCAGCCACCGCCCCCACGACCTCATCACCGCCGTGACTACCAGAAAACCGGCCGTGACCAGGGCCGAAATCACTACGCAATAGCCCTGGATCACTTCCACACTTCGTCACACACGAAGCGGGACGGGAGCCTCTCCGGCGTTCCGCCCCGCGCGGGTGCTCCTGATCGTTGCTGGAGAGCGGAAGGGCGTTCGGGTCACCGCCGACGGATGGATCTCGACGGCGGCTTGCAGCCGGTACCAAAAAGCCCGACCGCCGTGGGCCGGGCTCCTGGTGCTGGCTACTGCTCAGAGGTCGAACTCGCCATCCTTGACGCCAGCAACGAACGCGGCCCACCCCTCGCGGCTAAAGGTCAGGGTTCCTCCGTCACGGTTCTTGGTGTCTCGCACCGCAACGACATCCGGGAGGTTGTCGGCAACTTCGACGCAGTCACCACCGTTGCTGCCGCTGCGGCTGCTCTTGTGCCACGTGGCACCCGTCAAGTCGTGGTCACTCACGGCCTTCTCATCTCTCCTGTCGTCATGATCCGTTTGATCATGTCGTCCGAGTCTCCCTCGTTCAAGGCTACGGCCGACAACGCGGCCCACGCCTGTCTGTACGCCTCTAGTTCTCTCGGCCGGTCTAGGTAGAGGGCGCCGGTGAGGCTCTCGCTGTAGACCGTGGGGGGCTCACCTCGTTCCCCGTTCACCGTTGGAAATTGAAGGATGGTGAAAGCTCCCGAGACGGACGCCCGGTGCGGGCCTGCCGATGTTGGCAGCACCCGTACGGAGACATGCGCCAACTCGTTCGCTTTCAAGAGGTGCCAGAACTGTTGGTGCATTGCACCAGCTGTCTCCAGTTCGGCGCGCAACGCCGATTCGGCAACGATCACTTCAAGGTTCGGGGGCTCTGGGAAGTGGCGAGACAGTAGCCCCTGTCGTTCTTGACGGATTTTGATGCGGCGCTCTAGTTCCGCTTCGCTCAAGTTCGGGCCGGCACGCAACACGGCTTCCATGTATGCCGCGCCTTGGAGCAAACCGGGGATGAGCGCCGGTTCATATTTTTGGATGTGGCTAGCTGCGGCCTCCAGGCCGATGTAGAGATCGAACCATTCCGGGACCGCATCACCGTAGGAGGCCCACCATCCCTTGGCTTTCGTCTCCCTGGAGAGGCCAATTAGAGCCTCCGTCATTTCGGCAGTAGCACCGTACCGTTCGCAGAGCGCCTTAACGTCCACGGCCCGCACCGGCGACTCTCCCTTTTCGATTCGCCAGATCTTCTGTGTGGAGCACTCAAGGTGTGCGGCTGCGGCTTCAATGGTGATCTTTTTGGGCTGGGCGCCCTCGCGTAGTGATCGCAAGTAGCGGCCCAGTTGGCGGCGCGGCACTGTTGATCCGGCGCTCTCACTCTCCATCCGTGGTGCCCCTTCCATGCCGTGACCCCGTGTCGGCGGCCATGTAATGAGCTATGCGTCCTTGATGGAAGGTTTACCCCTCGATCTTGAAAACTTCTAGGTTTCATCGCGTGTTTTCTGCCGTGGAACATTGCACCAACGGATGACAGCGTCCCAACATCGGGGTCAGGCGCGGCAGTTGACGTTCGGTCCCCCCGGATCTCGGCAGCTGGGCCGCAAGATCGGCGGCAGCTGGCTTCTAGGTGGCCCCTCGAGTCGGCTGCCGCCGCAACAACGCCAACCCGGAGGTGATCATTCGTGGCTCTTGGCATTGCTGTTGCGACAGCCCTCGTCATTGGCTACCTAGCTGGCCTGCTCTCGTTCAAGGTCAAGTCACGGTGGTGCCCCAAGTGCGGCGCAACAACAGTTCGCTACAGCCACGAGAGGCAGCCAAATAGTGCCCCTGTGAGAGGTCGACCGTTGTGACCGGCGTGCTGCACGTCTGCACCGTTCGACGATTTCAGGGGGAACATGGCCCCGCTTCCCGTGGATCTCTTTGGCCGGTTTCTCGGCTGGGCCAAGATGTGAGGCGGGCCAACCGATGACCCGCCGTCACTACCCGCCTGGAGTCGTCTTCCATGCTCCCAATTGCGGGGAAGCAGGCGACGGCAACGCTGCGGCCATGAAGGTGTTGGACGCGGTCGTGGCGTACCCGAGTCACCGCTACTGCTTGTGCACCGGCGGCGGTCCGGACGATGCCCCGTACGTTGTCGTCGAGCAGATCGACTACGGGCCGCACCTGTACGAGCCGAAACCGGGAGAGCCTCCACGAGACGCCGTCCAGCCGCTGTGTAAGACGTGCCGGGGCACGCACGGTCCGAGTGCCAGCGCCAAGGGCACGACATCGGGTCTGGTGGTGCCTGGTGGCTGAGCAGCAATTCGCCGAGGACACGCTCGCCTGGAGGAACCGGCGGATCCGCGCTGAGAATCTGCCCTACCCGGACGGCGTCCTGGACGCCTGCGAGCAGTTCGACCGGGACCATCCCGCCTGGTCCACCTCGTGGATGCCGGAGAACACCGGCAAGGGCTGGGAGCGCCCGGCCGGGTTCGGTGCCCGCCGGACCGACGGGGCGCGCCTGCGCGGCTGTGACGACTTCCGCCCCGGCCTGGACGACAACGTGCCACGGACGCCGTGGGCGTTCGGCGTGACCCTCGCTGACCTGGAGCGGCGGGTCACGGAGTTCGAGGCGTTGATCGCCGCGGAGGAAGACCTGACCCGGCGGCTGACGCCGCGCGTCTACGGAGGGATCCGATGACCGAACCTGACCTGATCGCGATGGTTGCGGCGGCCACCGCCGGCCGCGCGCTTGAGTTCGATGACGAGACGCGGCTGGCCCTACGCGAGTTGCTCGACTCCCCGTTGTACCCGATGCCCGCCTCCAGCGCTCCTGACCGATCGGCGGAGTCCGGGGGACGCCGTTGTCGAGCGCGCGGGCGGGCGGGGCGCGGAGCAGCGTCCAGGCCCACTGCCAGCAGGATTGCCAGTGCTCTTCTCATCGTCTGGTCCAGTTCTGTGCCGCGGACCCGGTACAGGTCCGGAGGGTGACGGTGGAGCCGTTGGGGGTATTGCCGCTCTCCGCGCACAGACCCCGACTGGGCGTTGCGGATCGTGCTGCCGGAGGTGTGGCTCCACCGCTGGTTGGTGGCGCCGCTGCAATCCCATAGCTGGGCCTTGGCGCCGCTGGTGGCGCCGGTGCTGGAACTCAGCGACAACGAGGACGTGCGCTGGCTCGCGCAGATCATGTTGAACGGCCAGCAGACCGAGATCGCCACGCTGCAGGAGATGCTGGACCGCAACAGCACCAAACCGCTGTAACGGCAATCCGGGCAGCGCCGCCAACGTACGCCCAAGCTGCATAGGAGATATTCCGGGTTCCGGCAGCCGCCCCTCACCACGCACGCAGGTCGTCGCGGTGCTCACCTATCGCGGTGGACAGCGCGGCCAGGAATCGGCGCACGACGTCGAGTTCCGGCTCGATGTGGTCGGCTTCTCCGCCCTGTCGCGCCGGGTATTGCCGAACCGTCCGGCGGTCGGCTCGTGCCTCAGGGTTTGGTTCGAGAGTGTCTGGCCGGGATCGCCGCGGAAACCCGTGACCGCGGAACACGATCCGTCGGGCCGGCTCTCGCTGCGTCATCTGCCTCGGGTCCTGGGCTGGCGGTCCGGCCCGTCCTGAGACAGGTGCCCGCCGCGAGTCGGCGGCCCCGGGCCGGGCCCTTTCGGCCTTGTGCTGCCGGTGTCTTCGCGAACGTCGGTCTCCTCATGCCCGACGGTGGCGGAGGTGGGTCAGTGGCCGGCGCGTGGTGCGTACATGATCACGGCGACGCCGATGAGGCAGATCGCGGCTCCGATGATGTCCCACCGGTCGGGGCGGAACGTGTCGACGACTATGCCCCAGGCGAGGGAGCCGGCGACGAAGATGCCGCCGTAGGCGGCCAGGCTCCGGCCGAAGTTCGCGTCCGGCTGGAGGGTGGCGACGAAGCCGTACGCGCCGAGGGCGACGACGCCGACGGCGATCCACCACAGGCCACGGTTCTCGCGCCAGCCCTGCCAGATCAGCCAGGCGCCGCCGATCTCGGCGAACGCGGCGAGACCGAACAGCAGCAGCGAACGGGCGGCGGTCATGCCGGGCAACCTACCGGTAGGTGATCATCGGCCGCCGTCGGCGAAGTCACTGCGTGCCACAGGCGCAGCCACCACCGGCGCATCCGGCGCGGTGCCGTCTGCGCGACGCCCACCACCAGGCGCCGCCCGCGGCTGCGGCGAGCGCGATCGTGATGCCGGGCAGCCAGGACCCGGCAACGGCCCAACCCGCACCGGACAGGATCCCGGCGGCAAACAGCATCGGGATCAGGCAGCAGGCGGCGCAGGCGATCCCGGCCAGGCCGGTCAGCCCGGACGGCAGCAGCCGGCGAGCACGGTCAGCGCGGCTCAGCATCGGGCACCCCCACGGCGATGGCGGCGAACGGGATCGGGCAGCACGGCTGACCGGCGCAGGCCACCAGGTCGTCACAACCGGCCGCCACCGCGGCTTTCAAGGTTGCGGCGATCACTTGCAGGTCGGCGATCTTCGCCTCCACCTCGGCGAGTTTGATCCGGGCGCGATCCTGCAGGCCGGCGGCCGGGCCGCCGTGCCGGTGACCGCCGGCGGCGAGCAGATCGGCGACCTCGTCGAGGGTGAACCCGAGCCGCTGCGCCGCCTTGATCACCTTCAGCACGGTGACCGCATCGTCCGGGTAGAGCCGGTGCCCGCCGAGGCTGCGCTCCGGCTCGGCCAGCAGGCCGCGGCGTTCGTAGTAGCGCAGCGTCTGCAGGTTGACCCCGGCCGCTTCGGCGAGTTGGCTGCTGCGCAGGCCGCTCACGACCGGATCCCGGCCGCAGCCCGCCCGGCAAGGGCGTCGAGGACGTCAACGTGCGCAGCCGGCACCTCGACGTCCAGCCGCAGCACCCCGTCGCCGGGATCGAAGGTGAAGGTGAAGAACGAGCAGCACCTGCTCTCCCGGCCGGACAGGTCCCGGGCCGTGGCCTCAGCTGCTGGATCGAGGTCCCAGCGCAGCACTGTGGCAGACATCCGCTGCTGGCCGCGCAGCGCGGTAGCGAACAGATCATCGAACTCGGCCAGCCGCAACGGTCGCTCGACGGTCGGCAAGGTGCACGCCTCGGGCGCCCATACGTCGTCTTCGGTGGTGGTCATGCCTCGACGGTAAGCCTGTACCTGGGTACCGGATGCAAGTCCCAAGATGCACTGATGTTCCGCACCATGATCGGGATGGAGTCTCGTCGTCAGTCGCGGATGCCGGCCGTGCGGAGTACGGCGGCGAGCCCTGCCGGGCTGCCGGGCCAGTGCCGATGTAGAGCCTGAGCGCCGGCGCGCCGGGCCACCGATCGTAAGACGAGCGCGACGACGATCGCGTCGTCGGCGTAGCCGATGACCGGAATGAAGTCCGGGATCAGATCGATCGGTACGGCGAGGTAGACCAGCAGCAGCCACAGCCGTACCCGTACCCCACGGGGCAGACCCTTGTCGCCTGCCAGGCGTTTGAGCAGGCGCAGCAGGTCCGGCAGCAGCCGCAGCATCTCCCCGAGGCCGGGACGTTCAAAGCGACGGCCGGCCAGCAGCAACGCCACGATCAGTGCCAGCCACACCAGGATCAGCCCGACACCGGCACCGATCGCGATCTTCCACACGGCGTCCATCAACCGCTGACTGTACGGCGTGGCGGATGCGGCGATCGCAGGCCGACGCGGGGCAACCGAACGTACTGGCGAGACCGATCCGGGTAGAGCCGATACTCACGTGCTTGGCCGCCCGGTCTTCAGGTACCGCGTTCTCGTCGGCGCTCGCCGGCCCGCCGCCGGGCTGGGGTCAAACAGCCACCAGACACTCCGCCGTCTCTACGGCTTGTCGGAGCAGCCGTCAGTACAGCCTCCGCCTGTATCCGCTGCCGTGGTTCCGGCACGTGCGTTGGGTGCGCAGCAGGCGTCGCCGCGCCACGCTTCACGGCCTTCTTTGACAGCGACGGCGGCGATGACCAGCGCCGCGATCGGGTCCGCCCAGGACCAGCCGAACAGGCTGTTCACCGCGAGACCGACCAGCAACACCGCGGACAGGTACGTGCACAGCAGCGTCTGCTTGGAGTCGGCGACCGCCGAACGGGAACCCAGTTCACGACCGGCCCGGCGCTGTGCGTACGAGAGGCCCGGCATGATCGCCAGTGACAGCGCCGCCAGGACCAGGCCGACGGTGGAGTGCTCGGCTTCCGCGCCGCCGATCAGCGCCCGGACCGACTCGACGGTGACGTAGGCGGCCAGGGCGAAGAACGACACCGCGATGATCCGCAGCGCGGTCCTCTCCCGCCGCTCGGGATCCTTGCCGGCGAACTGCCAGGCCACCGCCGCGGCCGAGGACACCTCGATGACCGAGTCGAGGCCGAACCCGATCAGCGCGGTCGACAACGCGATGGTGCCGGCGGTGATCGCGACGACCGCCTCGATCACGTTGTAGGTGATGGTCGCGGCCACCAGCAACCGGATCCGGCGGCTCAACAGGTCCCGCCGCTGCGGCGACGGGCCGGCGGGCGAGATCTGGATCAGCCGACCGGTCATCAGCAGCAGCCCTTCTCCGCCGAGTCGGGGCAGGCGTCCGGGTCGACGGCCAGCACCACACCGAGCAGATCGCCCAGCGCGTGCGCCAGCCGCCGATCGGCCAGCTCGTAACGGACCCGGCGGCCCTCGGGGACAGCGGCCACCAGGCCACAGCCGCGCAAGCAGGTCAGATGGTTCGACAGCTTCTGCCGGGTACAGCCCAGCAGGTCAGCCAGTTCGGCCGGGTAGCCCGGCCCTTCCCGCAGAGCGAGCAGCAGCCGGGCTCGGGTCGGGTCGGACAGGGCATGGCCGAACCGGGCCAGCACCGAGCCGTGCGTCAGGATCTCCACGCCCAAACAGTACAGCCGATGCTGTACTGTCGCCAATCGAAGCCTCCGGAATCGAAGGAGATCACCATGGCCTGGCTCGCGTTCACCCTCAACCTGACCGGCACGCTCACCGCATTCGGACTGCGAACCTGGCTGCACAAACGCCGCACCGGCGACACCGGCCACCGGCACAGCCGCCCTCCGACCGGCACCCCGGCCTGGTGGGCACAGATACTGGTCGCGGCCGGTCTACTCGGCGGGCTCACCGCTCCCCTACTGCACGCGACAGGAGCCCTGCACCCGGTGAGCGCCCTCGATCACCGGGCCGTTCAGGTCGCCGGACTGATCGTCGCCGTCGCCGGATTCGTCGCCATCCCGGCCGCACAGGCCGCGATGGGCACCTCCTGGCGCATCGGCGTCGACGCCGGCGAAACCACCACCCTCGTCACCAGCGGCGTCTTCGCACTCGTACGCAACCCCATCTTCACCGCGATGATCATCGCCATGGCCGGCATCACCGCCATGACACCGACCTGGCCCCAACTGCTCGTCCTGGCAGCTGTGATCGCCGCACTCGAACTACAGGTCCGCACCGTCGAAGAGCCCTACCTACGCACCGCCCACGGCGAGACCTACACCGGCTACACCCGACGCACCGGCCGCTTCCTGCCCCGCATCGGCCAGACCCGCCACAACACACACGCCTGACCAACCCACCGGCCAGCCCCATCACCGCCAGCGAAGTCTCAGCGTGACCGCTCCAACAGGTCGGTGACGGTCACCCGGCGCTGCAGGGCACGGGGAAACCATCGGCGACCGACACCACGGCCGGCCGGCCACGGGCTCGCCGGCCTGGTGGTACGCCCCGTGCCGGCCATCGCGAGAAAATCACCCGCCGTCACGTCCGCTGGCGCTCGACGACGGGAGGCACAGGACCCGCTACTCGTTCCTGCCGGGTCCAGCTCTCCCAGCCTCGCTTGCGCATCAGGTCGCGCATCCGCTGCGCTCGGGGGTCGACCTCGACGGCGAATGCGTCGAGCAGGTCGAACGGCAGACCATCTTCCAGGTCGTCCTCGCTCATCACATCACCGCCGGCGTGTGCCTCCTCGGCCAGTACGGCCATGATGTCCGCGGCCTCCTCCAGCAGCGCTTCGTCGATCTCGCCGCCTTCGAGGAGCCGCGAGAGGACCTGGTAGAGCCGCACCAGCCGAGGGTCTTCGAGTTGTGCCAGCTTCGAAGGCATCCACTCGCGGACCCGGTCCGGCCAGCGCGCCGTCATCAGGATCCACCCGTCTCGCTCGGCGTGCACCAACCGCTCGGACGCCCCGATCTCCCGCAGCCTGTTTAGATAGAACGCGACCTCCGAGGGAAGCGCGGCATGGTCCCCGGCGGCGAGCTGGGCGATCTGTTTGCGGCTGTTCTCCCGCTGGGCGATCTCGTCGGACAGCCGGGCGTCGATCCGCTGGATCGCCGCGGCGAACGCCGGTGCGTCGGCCTGCAGCAGGGAGTCGATCTCGGAGAGCGGCACACCGGCTTCGGCGAGAGTACGGACCTTGATAAGGGACACCACGGCGGTCGCGCCATACCGCCGGTAGCCGGAGTTGTCGCGCTCCGGCTCCGGCAGCAGGCCGATCTGGTGGTAGTGCCGCACCGTGCGCACAGTGACGCCGGCATACGACGCCAGTTGACCGATCGTCAGCATGCTGGAGATCCTGCCGCTTCTCAGGAGATCTTGCGCCGGTACGCCAGGTTGGCGAACAGGTAGGCGACCACGAGAATGCCGGCGCACCAGGCCAGGGCCGTCCAGATGCCGGTGCCGACCGGCTGCTCGGTGAACAGGTTCCGCAGCGCGTCGACGATGGAGGTCACCGGCTGGTTCTCGGCGAAGGCGCGCACCGGGCCGGGCATCGACTCGGTGGGCACGAAGGCCGAGCTGACGAACGGCAGGAGGATCAACGGGTAGGCGAACGCGCTGGCGCCGTCCACGGACTTCGCGGTCAGCCCGGGGATCACGGCGATCCAGGTCAGCGCCAGGGTGAACAGGACCAGGATGCCAATGACGGCCAGCCACCCCAGCACGTCTGTCCCGGTGCGGAAGCCCAACAGCAGGGCGACCCCGACCACGACCACGAGCGAGATCAGGTTGGCGACCAGTGAGGTCAGCACGTGCGCCCACAACACCGACGACCGGGCGATCGGCATGGACTGGAACCGTTCGAAGATGCCGCCCTGTAGGTCCAGGAAGAGCCGGTACGCGGTGTAGGAGATACCCGAGGCGATCGTGATGATCAGGATGCCGGGCAGCAGGTAGTTGACGTACGAGTCGGTGCCGGTCTCGATCGCGCCGCCGAAGACGTAGACGAACAGCAGCATGAAGGCGATCGGCATGATCGCGGTGGTGATGATGGTGTCCGGGCTGCGTGCGATGTGCCGCAGCGAGCGGCTGAGCAGCACACCGGTGTCGCCGAAGAAGTGCCTGTTCACTGGTTTTCCCCATTCTTGCGGGCGCCGACGAGGGTGAGGAAGACGTCCTCGAGGGTGGGCTGCTTCTCGACGTACTCGACTCTGGCCGGTGGGAGGAGTTGCTTGAGCTCGGCGAGGGTGCCGTCCACGATGATCCGGCCCTCGTGCAGGATCGCGATCCGGTCGGCGAGGTGCTCCGCCTCGTCCAGATACTGCGTCGTGAGCAGCACCGTCGTGCCGCCTGCGGCGAGCTCCTTGACCGCCTGCCACACTTCGAGGCGGGCCTCCGGATCCAGGCCGGTCGTCGGCTCGTCCAGGAAGATCACCGGCGGGTTCCCGATCAGGCTCATCGAGATGTCGAGGCGGCGGCGCATGCCACCGGAGTACGTCGCCACCCGCCGGCCGCCCGCCTCGGTCAGCGAGAACCGCCTCAGAAGGTCGTCCGCGATCGCGCCCGGGTCGTTGAGGTGGCGCAGCTTGGCCACCATGACGAGGTTCTCCCTCCCGGTGAGGATCTCGTCGACCGCCGCGAACTGCCCGGTGAGGCTGATCGACTCACGGACATCGGCGGCCTGCGCCGCGACGTCGAACCCGTTGACCGTCGCGGTGCCGGCGTCCGCCCGCAGCAGCGTGGACAGGATCCGCACCAGCGTGGTCTTGCCCGCCCCGTTCGAGCCGAGCAGCGCGAAGATGCTGCCCCGCGCCACGTCGATGTCCACACCACGCAGCACCTTCAGATCCTTGAATGCCTTCTCCAGGCCCCGTACGTGTATCGCATCAGCCGTCGATGTCATGCTCATGCCGCACAGCATGAAGGGTTGACGCAGCGTCAGGGTCAAGCCTCTTCGCGGACCGGCGAGAGCCCGAATCGGCGATCGGCCAAGCCGGCCTTCGCGCGGTAGGCGGCACCACCGGGACCGTACGCGGCCGCGTATTCGGCGCAGCACTCCCCCAGGTCTGCCTCGTCCGGTACGTGCAGCGGAGTGCCGTAGTCAGCCGCCAGACGTGACAAGGGCACGCCTCGCATCGCCGCCACCACGATGATCACGACATTCGACCATGCACCGCGGTCGCTGGTCAGCTCGCCGTACTGATTCGCGAGGAACCCCACGAACGTCGCCGCGCCCAGCGATCGGAAATTGACGTACGTGCGAGTAGATTTTGACGGCGACGCGCTCCCATGAGCCGGCGGCCGGCATCGGCCGGGAGGGTGCGCCCGGCTCGCCCACCGGCAGTTGCGGGACTCGGCACAGCCGTACCGGGAATGGGTTTGACCTTGTGGGCCTCGAGATCCAAGATTTTTGACGTTTTATTAACGCGGCATGATCAAGATCCGCCGCCCTCCCGGTGTCAGGATTCCCGGGGTCGCGGATTCGGGCGCGGCCCGACCATGCCGGGAGGAACAAGCGATGACCGCGACGGTCGAACGCAGCGGATTGCGTTCATGGCTGCTCAAGGGCCTCAACGACCGTGCCGCACGCCAGCCGGGGCCGCACGCCGACGTGCACGAGGAGAAGCCGCACTCGTGGTGGAAGGTGATGTGCCTGACCGGCGTGGACTACTTCTCCACGCTGGGCTACCAGCCCGGTATCGCCGCCCTCGCGGCCGGCGTGCTCTCGCCTCTGGCCACGCTGGTGCTGGTGCTGGTCACCCTGCTCGGCGCCCTGCCGGTCTACCGGCGGGTCGCCGCCGAGAGCCCGAACGGCGAGGGCTCGATCGCGATGCTGGTCCGGCTGCTGTCATTTTGGAAGGGCAAGCTGTTCGTCCTGGCCCTGCTCGGGTTCGCGGCCACCGACTTCATCATCACCATCACGCTGTCCGCCGCGGACGCCACCGCGCACATCGACGAGAACCCGTTCTGGCCCGCCACCTGGCACGGCCAGGAAGTCCTGGTGACACTGGTTCTGATCGCGGCGCTCGGCGCGGTGTTCCTCAAGGGATTCACCGAGGCGATCGGCATCGCGGTGGCCCTGGTCGCCGTCTACCTGGGCCTGAACGTGATCGTGATCGGCGACGCCTTGTGGGAGGTGCTGACCCACCCGCACGCTGTCACCGACTGGGGCACCGCTTTGACCACCTCGCACGGCAGCCCTCTGGCCATGGTCGGGATCGCCCTGCTGGTGTTTCCGAAGCTCGCCCTGGGGCTGTCCGGCTTCGAGACCGGCGTGGCCGTCATGCCGCACATCAAGGGTGACCTCCAGCAGCGGATCCGCGGCGGCAAGCGGCTGCTCACCACCGCGGCCGGCATCATGAGCGTCTTCCTGATCACCAGTAGCGTCGCCACCACGATCCTGATCCCGCCGGCCGCGTTCGAGCCGGGTGGTGAGGCCAACGGCCGGGCCCTGGCGTACCTGGCGCACGAGAACCTGGGCACCGTCTTCGGCAGCATCTACGACATCTCGACCATCGCGATCCTCTGGTTCGCCGGGGCCTCAGCCATGGCCGGACTGCTCAACCTGGTCCCCCGCTATCTGCCCAAGTTCGGCATGGCCCCGTCCTGGGCCCGCGCGGTGCGGCCACTCGTGCTGGTCTTCACCGGCGCCGCATTCCTGATCACCTGGATCTTCGACGCCGACGTCGACGCGCAGGGCGGCGCGTACGCCACCGGTGTACTGGTCCTGATCACCTCGGCCGCCACCGCGGTGACGCTGGCCGCCCACCGCGCCGGTCAACGGGGACGCACCTGGGCGTTCGGCGTCATCACCGCGGTGTTCGTCTACACCACGATCGTCAACATCGTGGAACGCCCGGACGGTGTGAAAATCGCGGCCTGCTTCATCGCCGGCATCATCGCGGTCTCGCTGCTCTCGCGCGTCTTCCGGGCGTTCGAGCTGCGCGTCAGCCACATCGAGGCCGACCATGTCGCCCAAGGTTTCCTGGACGAGCTCAGTCGTCGGCAGATCAGGCTCATCGCCAATGAGCCGGATCGGCGCGATGCCCGCGAATATTCCGAGAAGCTGGCGCAGATCATCGCCGACAACGACATGGCCGACCAGCGTGACGTGTTGTTCGTCGAGGTGACCGTACGCGATGCCTCCGATTTCGAGACCGAACTCCACGTACGCGGCGAAGTGCTGCACCACCGCTACCGGGTGCTCACCCTGGAAAGCTCGTCGGTGCCCAGTGCCCTCGCGGCGCTGGTGCTGTGGATCCGCGACACCACCCACCGGCGCCCGCACATCTACTTCGAATGGACCGAAGGGAACCCGGTCGCGAACTTCGCCCGCTATCTCATCTTCGGCCAGGGCGAGGTGGCCCCGGTGACCCGCGAGATGATCCGCCAGGCCGAACCGGACCGGCGGCAACGCCCGCACGTCCACGTCGGCTGAATCCGGCAGGCGGCCATGGACGCGATCTGGGTACAGCTGCTGATCGGACTCACCGCGGTTCTCACACCATTCGTCGGCGCAGCCCTCGGCGCGGCGGCGCTGGCCTGGACGCCGTTACATGACCCTTCCGACGGATCTCCCGACCACCGTTCCGCTGATCCATAGCAGCGGTGGCCCTTGAGGTGGCGCTCGGTGTAGAGGTGTTCGTCGCGGTGGGGCGGCGTAGTAGCTGATCCTGCCGAGGAGTGGGGACGACGGGTATCGATCCTGCGCCGCCGTTTATGATCTCGCCTCATGTCCGAACGTAGTGCCGCCTCCGCCGTGCCGGACGCCGACAGCCCCAACCCGTCCGGAACCGCGCCGAACAATACCGACGACTCCCCCTCGACCACGGCTGACCATGAGACGTCCTCTACTTCCGCGGAAGCGCCGGACGACGAGGCGGCTACGGCGGGTTCGCCGGGCACCAGTGGGAGTGACCTCGATGCGGGCGACACCGCCGATTCCGTCGGAGACGGAGAGAGCATCTCCGACACAGCATCAGCCGCAGACAGCCGGGCGGTGGTGGAGCCTGTTACAGACCCGGACGCCACCGCTGCCGAACCCGACCCTTCACCCGCGGCAGGCCCGGAGATCGACTCCGTAGTGGCGCAGGCGGCTACCGCCGCAACGGTCGCCGCGGCGGCGGCCGCATTCGCCGCGCATACCGCTGCCGCTGCCGCCGACGCCGCAGCCGAAGCGGCGGCCGCCGCAGCCGAGGCGGCTGAGGCCGCCGCCGTCGCAGCGGATCTCGCCGCCACGGCGGCCAGAGGCTGCCCGGCCGGGATCGGTGCCGCAGGCGAGACCAAGACCGGTGACGACGTACCGGAGGACGCCGGCGGCGAGGCCGCGACCTGCAGCGACACGCCGGGCGACGAGACGTTCACCGAGGCCCAGGCCACGCCGCGGGCCCATGGGATCGCGGCGTGGGGAGCTGACCGGCGGCGAGACCTGCTGGCCTACATCTGCGTACCGCTGGTGACGCTGTTCGCCGCGCCGGCACTGGTGCTGTTCTCAGGCATCGTGATCCTCGGCAGCAGCACCGACTCCCCGGCCATCTGCGACGAAGTCCGCGCCGTCAACGGTTGCGAAGAAGTCACCTGGGACGTTATCGGCACGCACCTGCTCGGGTTCCTCGCCCTGTGGGCGCTGCTGTGGGCACTGCCCTGGTGGCGTGGCCTGCGCACGCCCCGGGTGCTGCTCGCTCTGACGGCCGGCTTCTTCCTTTTCGCCGGTCTGCTGCGTCTGGCCGCCTGACCGGTGCCGCAGGCAGGTCCGGCGAGGCCGGCCAGCGGCGATGTGGTCCCCGGGCACCGCCGAGGGGAGCACCTCCCCTTGTCTTCGAGGAGTGGGACGACGCCATCGTCCCACTGGGTCGGGGCGGCGGAGACTGTCGCGGGGCGACAGACCCGGCATGGTGATCAGGTCGGGCCGTTGTCGCTGATGTCAGCGGGATCAAGGATCCCGTAGCACGCGTCCGCATCGGCGGACACCGGTAACGCCCGGGCCATCAGCTCGTCACCCGCATCGCACAGTTCAGGCTCGATGTCCCGCAGCCATCCGACGTCGGCCGTGGTCCGCATCGTCCATACGAACGGTCCCATCTCAAGCCACCCGCCAGAGGCTTCATCCTTGAGCTGAGCGTCGATGCCAGTTGGCCGCAAAGGTCTATGCTGGCGCCGATCTGCCGGCATCGGTCCATCCAAGAAGGAGGGCGCGCACATGTCGAACGGCGAGCAGACGGCACCCCAACTGGAAACCTCGATCCCGCACACCGCGCGAATCTGGAACTATCTGCTGGGCGGCAAAGACAACTTCGCCGCCGATCGCTTGGTCGGCGACCAGATTCTCGCTGGTCAACCGGCACTCGCCGAGAACGCCCGTCGCTGCCGTGCGTTCCTGATCCGCGCGGTTCGCTATCTGGCCGCCGAGGCCGGTGTGCGTCAGTTCCTGGACATCGGTACCGGGCTGCCCACCGCCAACAACACACATGAGGTGGCCCAATCGGTGGCGCCCGAGTGCCGCATCGTCTACGTCGACAACGATCCACTCGTGCTCACCCACGCCCGCGCTCTGCTCACGAGCCGGCCCGAGGGTTTGACCAGCTACCTCGACGCCGACATGTACGACATGGATCTGGTGCTGCGCGAAGCCGCCCGCACCCTCGACTTCTCCGAACCGGTCGCGATCCTGTTCATGGGTGTCCTCGGCCACGTCGAGAAGGACGAGGTCGCACAGAGCATGGTCAGCAAGGCATTGGACGCTGTGCCGTCCGGCAGCTACCTCGCCCTGTACGACAGCGCCCCTGTCTCCCCCGAGGTGGTCGAGGCGGCACGTATCTGGAACGAGTCCGCCGCGTTGCCATACCACTTGCGCAGCGAGGACCGCCTTGCCCAGTTCTTCCACGGTCTGGAACTCGTCGAGCCCGGCCTGGTCCCGGTAACCCGATGGCGGCCGGACACCGAGGCACCCGGGGTCGAGCAATACGGCGGCGTAGGGCGCAAGCCAGGGCTATTGCAAAGTAGAGTCACTGCTGGTCACGGTCGGATTTCCGGTGCTGACGGCGGTGATGAGGTCGTGGGGACGGTGGTTGGCCTCTCGGGTGGCATCGGCGATGTTGGTGGCGCCGTTGAGGCGGTGGTACCCGATCGAGGTGTTACGGAGGGTGGCGAACACGGCTGAGCCGCTGCCGGTCCGGGCTTGATGGGCGTCTTCACGTAACGTGACATCCCGCACGTAATGTAGGCGATTCTCGATATGTCACTCCGAGCGCGCCCACGTGCCCAGATCAGCGGGCCGGGCCTGACCGGCGGGCAGCGAGATCGTCAGATACGACGTCTCGCGGCTGGTCTTGCCCTTGATCGTCCGGGTGCGGGTGATCCGGACCGCCTGCTGTGCGTTCGGGAAGCCCAGCCCGCCCGGGGTCGCGACGGTCAAAGCCTTGACCGTGCGGGTCTCCTTGCGGCCGTGACCGGTCTCGCGGGTCTGCGTCCCGACCGGGACCTGCGCCCAGGGCAGGGCCTTGATCTGGGCGAACAGCTTCGGCTGGTTGGACTTTGCCGTGACCATCAGATGCGCGCCGCCCGCGGCGAGCAGATCGGCGTGCCCGACCTGGGCATGTAACGCGTCCGCGACGACCAGGACGCCGTCCAGTGATCCCAGCACGATTTCGACCTGGTGCAGCAGTGGGGTGAACGCGGGAATCTCATTCGATTTCGCTGCGATCTGGACCTGGGCGAGCACGATTCCGGTGCTGGTGTCGTAGGCCGAGAGCAGATGGACCTGCCGCCCGTCGCTCAGCCGGGCACCACAGGCGACCTTCCCCTCGACGGCGACGACCAGGACCGGCGTTGTCCGGCTCCGCAGCCAGCGGGCCAGGAGCTGTGACAACACCACGGCGTCGATGCGGATCAACAGCCGCCACACCGTCATCGCGGCGGGCACCCGGCCACGGAATCCGAGCCGGGCCCCACACCGTGCGGTCCTGGAAACGCACCCAGTCCGTGACCGCGGCGAACGTACACGCCCCGGCGATCACCGCGCCCACCGCTGCCGCAAGGATGCTGACCAGCGGATACCTCCGGCCCCGCGGATCCCGTGGGTCATCGACCGCTTCCAGCGCCATGAACAGTTTCAGCCGATCACCATCGGTGACCGTGGTCGGGCACGGCATGTCCGGGGATCGCTGCGGCAGCACGATCTCGATCAGTGATGATGACATCAGCGGATGCGGTCCTGTTCTCGATCACGGTTGTCTTCGCAACACCATGATCACCAACGGGGCCGCACCCGTCCTTCATGGACCCGGCCCCACGTGGAACCGCCTGAAACCCCAGCTCACGCACTCCTCAAGCGACTACGCAACCGCCCTGCCACCCGGACAGGGACGGCCGCGTGACGGGAAGGGACCCGTGCCGAATTCGTCAGTACCACCGATTACGGGACAGCCGTTGCGGGACGACTTCCGGAAGAAGAACGATCTTGCCCCGCAGCCGCGACCCGGAGGCCCCTGTATGGCCTGACCGGGGCACCCAGCCCGTTCCAGTTCCATGGAAGCGGAACAACGTCGGCACGTTTCACGAGCGACGCTCCAAGTTCGTAATGGCCGGGGACATCCGAAACAGCTCGAGCGGCGAGAGACTCCGCGATCGGCGAGCGCCCCAGATAAGTCAGGGCGGGCGATCAATAGATAAGTCGCCAGTCGTCAGCTCTACCTTAATCACTGCCCTGCAGAAACGGACAGCCGGAAGTCGAAGCACTCCGACGAATAGCGAGGGACAAAACGGTCATGTCAAAACGGACAGCGAGGGGATTGAAGAGTTGAGGAAAATCGTGCTTGATGTGGCGAAGCTCCCACCCCGACGACGCGCAGTTGACATATCTGAATTCCCCAGTGAAAGTTTCTAGGCACCGCATCGGCCCTTTCGGTCTTGCGGCGCGCCATTCGATGTTGTCACATAGATAGGGGTCTTCCATGCGTCGAGCCGCAGTGTTGGCTAGTGCCGTAATTGCCGCAACAGCCGGCCTGATGCTTCCGGCTTCGCCGGCGTCTGCCTACAGCCTTTTGGGCTGCAAGTTCACCTCAGGAAATCTGAAGTGGCAGCCCAAGATTGCGAACTCGACCTACACAACTGCGGCGACCGCAGCTATCAACGACTGGAACTCGACCAGCACCCACTTCAACTTCACCCAGGTCAGCAGCGGCGCCAACGTGCACGTGGCGGACGGCAACTACGGTGCGACATGGATGGGGAATTCCTTCTCCGGAATCACTCTGAATTCCACGCAGAAGAATCCCGTCACCAACTCGTGTAGTGGCGGAACCTGGGACACCACCATGGTCACCTGGTGGAACCGTCACTACACCGATTCGTACACCTCGGCGCAGCGCGAAACCATCATGGTGCACGAAATCGGCCACGCGCTCGGTCTCGCCCACACCGCTTCAGCAAGCAGCTGCAGCGCCCCTGTCATGTCAGTGAACATCGATTCGCTGGTCCCCAGCTGCGGGCGCATGGCCCCTCGGCAGGACGACATCAACGGCGCCAACGCACTGTACTGATGCCACGGTTTGTTCGACGGATTACCGCGGCTGCGGTGCTTATCCCGTTCCTTGCGGGGTGCACCGCAGCACCGTCAACGGCTACGCCGCAGCGCACTACTCGTGTTCACGTCGATCAAATTAATCGGCTCAACACGCTCAGCGAGCTCGAAGACGGCAGCGCGGCGGTCATTATCGGGCAGGCAATGTCGCAGACCGCCACCACGATGCGCGGATTTCCTATCACTATTACCACCGTGCAAGTGACGACCGTCGTCCACGGCTCGTATCCGAGGAAGTCCGCCGAAATCTATCAACTTGGTACGGCGACAACAGCCTCGGAAGAAACTGCAGCGATGCTGAAAACGGGTCACAGTTATCTGATCTACATCAGCATCGAAAAGGATACGGATGGCGGCCCGGATCGCACGGTCATAACGGGAGGTGACGGCGTCTACGAATGGCGTGACAACGACTATCATTACGTTGGCGGCCCAGATAGTCGTCTTCCCCAGACCATCGCCTCCTCCGCAGTAAGCTCCAGGACGGCAGCCGCCTTTTCTTAGGTTCGGTCCGAGACCGGAGCCACCCGGCCAGGACCACGCAGACCGCGACGGTCAGCAACCCGGCCAGCGGATACCGGATCCCGCGAGGATCACGCGGGTCCGGGACCAGGCTCGCGGCGTCGAGGAGCCCTCGACGTTCACCGTCGGCGACCGGCCTTGCAGGCGTGTCCGGCCCAGGGGTAGTCACGGTCAGTACCGAGATCAGAGATGATGCCATCGACGGGTGGAGTCCTCGGTGTCGTGAAGTCCTAGAGAAACTCCATGATCACCTTGAGGGCTTCACCCGCTTCAACTTCCTCCGCAGAGGCCACTCACTCCACGAAACACCTGGTCAGCGCGCCATTCTCCGAAAACGCAACAGCCCTGGGCGCAAGCCGCGATAGCCATACCACGGGGCCGTGCCACGTCACCAGGCAATCACTCCGCTGGATGCGCACCCCGTCCAGGTCGATGTTCACCTCGAACCGCTGCCCGACCGCGGACGGGTGCACCGAATAGTCGCCAATCGCGGCAGGGCAAGACAGCAGCGCAATACTGTGCATGCGAAAGGCAATGACGTGGTCGCGTGTGCCAATGGCACGCCGCTAACGTGTTGATCATGAAGGGTTCTTACGATGTCGAGGCGCAGTCGCCGGCTGCTTGCGAGCGGATCTGGGCGTTGCTTGTCGATGCGAGCAGTTGGCCGAAGTGGGGCACTGTGGACGAGCTCATGCCCGAGAGGTCCGCGAACATCTCCGACGACGGACATGACGGCGTAGGTGCCGTGCGGGCGTTTCGCACCGGCCGGGTCGTCACCAGCGAGCGGATCGTGGAGTTGGAACCGTGCCGGCTTTTCGCGTACGTGGACGCCGAAAACCCGTACCTACGCGACTATCGGGCGGAGATTCGGCTCAGTCCAGCCGCGGCCGGCGGCACTTCGATCCGCTGGCACGGGACGTACGAAGTGGCGTTCGGGGTGCATCTGTTCATGCGGCCGCTGATGAACCGGACGATGCGCCGGATGGTGGAGGGACTCGCCCGGGCTGCGTAGGCTTGCCGGAGTGCATCGCGGGGAGCGTTTCGACCAGGGCGGCTACGCCGGCTTCGACATGGAGCGACACGTCACCCGGCGGCTGTCGAGCTGGGATGAAGCAGGCTGGCGATCGCTGTTGGTGCAACGCTTCGACCACCGGCCCGCCACCGATGTGATCCATCTGCCCGCGTCGTCCGATCACCATTTCTGGGCGATCACGCGGGGCGCCGGAACGATGCAGGTGCGCTCCGCCGACGGCTGGCAGAAGTATGCGATCGTCCCGGGCCTGTTGGGCCGGGCCACCCCAGGGATTCCCACCGAGGTGCGCTACACCACGTCCGCCGCGATGAGCAGTGTGCACGTGCACGTACCCGCCGACATCGTCGACCGAGTCAGCGCCCAGACCAAACCGGGCCGGCAGGACGGGCCCGGTGACGCGTTGCTCGCGCCCCTGCTGAACTCGCTCGCGGCCGCCGCCGGGCAGCACGCCGACCCCATGTACGGCGATATCGCCGCCGAGTTCCTTGCCGCACACCTCGTCACCCACTACGGCAGGCGGCGGCTGGACGCACCGCCGGGACGTGAGGATGCGCGCGTACGCGATGCGGTTGCCCTGATGCGGGAACGCCTCGGCGACCCGCTGACCCTCGCGGACCTTGCCGCGGCGGCCAATCTCAGTCCGTACCACTTCCTGCGCGTGTTCAAGCGGGCCACGGGGCAAACGCCAGGTCGTCATCTCACGCGATTGCGCGTACGCGAAGCCGCCCGGCTCCTTGATGCCGGCCGTACGGTCACCGCGGTCGCCGCGCACTGCGGCTTCTCCAGCCCTTCCCACCTGTCCACGGCTTTCCTCCGCGAGTTCGGCGTTCGCCCGTCGCAGTACCGACTCCGCTCCCAGGGCTGAGAACGGTAGTGCCCGACCGCTCCGGGCCTACTTCGCCCCCTCACTGCAAGTCGAGCGACATACGGACCTTCTCAGCGGTGTCCGACAGGTGCTCAGGCGCGCCGGAACCGGATGCGCACCTGACCGGTCAGCAGTCAACGGCGGCCTCGAACGCTATTCATCGTCGTCATCCGGCCAGGACGGCTCGTCCGAGATCTTCCACAACTGCAACCGGTACGCCTCGAAGCGGCCTGGGAAGAGCCCGGCGTCCTCCGGCGCGAACCCGCCGGAGACGCCGCGGTTGTACGCCGCGATCCGGGCGCCGTACGTGCCTGCGCCGGTTGGCAGTTCCACTCCGACGTGGACGGCCGGCTCCAGGGCCTGGATAGAGCTGAACCGGCCGCCGGGCAGGGCCAGCTCGGCCACCGCGATCCCGTCCGGCGTTCCCCCGGGCGTACCCGGCGGACCGTCCCAGACCTCGACCGCGACGGACGCCGTGCCGGTGTCGATCGCGCGGGCGACGACGGCGTGGGGACCCCACGCGAAAAACCCGTGCCCGAGAGTCCGCCGGGCCGCCTCGACGTTCTCACCCTCGTCGCAGGTCGGATCGAAGATCGTGAAGAGCCGATACTGCGGGTTCACGGTGAACGAATACTCGAACACAACCGGCATGCCGCCGAATGTAGAGCATCTCGTGAAACCCTCGCGATCACCGGAGACGTGGCGGGCGTGGCCGCGGCCCAGGCGGGCCTCGCACGCCGACCCCAGGTCAGCCACCGCCGCTGACCAGCAGCGCCGCCGCGCCGCCGAGCAGCCCCAGTGCTAGTTGGGCAGCCAGGCCAGCTGGTCCATCGTGGACAGTTCAGAGGCCTGCAAGCCGGCGTCCGACAGTGTCCACAGGACGTTTCCGGCGACCAGCGAACGCTGGATCATCGACGGGTAGCCCTTCGCCGCGGGATGGGAGACCTTGTCGGTCAGCCTGATGTCGTCGGTCACCCGCAGCGCGAGGGCCACGCTCTGCGAGTCCTGTCCGTTCCAGGTCGACACCGGTGTGACCAGCAGGTTCGCGGCGGGCCACCAGAGCAGGGCGTGCGGGTCGTACTCGGCCTCGGAGTAGCCCCCGGGAATCTGGTAACGCGCCAGCCGCCGGGGCTTCGCCGGGTCCGAGACGTCGAAGAGCGACACCTGGGTGCCCTGGGTACGGCCGTTGCCGTCCGCCTCCTGCCCGATGCCGATCAGCCGGTCCGCGCCCACGGGTTGCAGGTGGGCCGAGTAGCCGGTGATCTTGAGTTCGCCGGTCACCGCCGGTTTCGCCGGATCGGAGAGGTCCAAACTGTACAGCGGGTCGGTCTGCCGGAACGTGACGACGTAGCCACGGTTGCCGAGGAAACGGACGGAGTAGATCTGTTCGCCCTTGCCGATCCCGTCGACGATGCCCGTTTGCGCGAGTTCGCCGTTCTGTTCGGTCAGCACCCGCACCGCGGACCGGTTGGTCTTCGAGTCGGTGGTGGCGACCCGAAGATGGGTCTCCCATTCCGACAATGCGTACTGGTTGATCAGGTAGCCGGGTACGGTCCCGGCCGCCCGGTAGACCGGCGGCTGGCTTCCCTCGAGCGCGAACTTGTAGAGGTCGGTCTCCTGGCGTGCCGGCTTTGCCGCCCGGCCGGCGAAGCGGTCGAACCGCCAGCGCTGGTCACTGGCCAGGTAGAGGCTGGTCGCCGTGGCATACACGGTGTCGCCGTCGGCGACGACGGCGACCGGGTCGCCGCCGCCGAGGGCGGGCCGGGCCAGGTCGAAGGTCAGGATGGTGACGAGCGAGCCGCCCGAATAGTCGGTGGGCCGGCTGACCCGACCGCAGTCGACCTTGCCGGTGGTGGTCACCGCGCCGTCGGTCACCTGCCAGCCGGGCAGCCAGGCGTCCGCGGGGGCGCGGTCGATCGCGTCGCGGTTCTCGGCGATCCGCCGCTTCTCGTCCGAGATGGTGGGCGAGTCGGGAAACTGGATCCGGGGCGTCGTGCGGAGCACGATCCGGGCGGTGGCACCGGTCATCCGGGCGTCGACCAGTTCGCCCTCACCCTGGTATTGACTGACGATCTTCGGCGGGCCGGACAGGTCGACGAGCAACAGCTGGGGTCCGTCGGCGATCTCGGCCTTCTTGCCGACGAAGCTGCGCTGGTAACCGGCCGGCACCAGCACGAGGGCGGAGTCGCCGGTGAGCAGCAACTGGAGTTGACCGGCGTTCTGGACACCCAGGTCAACGCTGCCGGTTTCCTTGCGGGTGGCCACGTCCACCACGCGCAGCACACCCTGGCTGACGGTGACGATCCGTCGGCCGTCGGTCTTGACCATGTCGGGCTCGTCCGCCTCCGACTCGTGCACGTTGGTGCCGGAGAAGTCCGGCCCCGGGGCGCTGTCCACCTTGCTCGCGGAGCCCCCCACGGCCCGGACAGAGTCGTCGAGAAGTTCGGGCCCACCGCCGAAGCCGTACGGTCCGACGCTGGCCTTCGCCGCCCGGCGCAGATCGGCGATCAGCTGATCGCACGAGTCGAACGCCACCAGGCGCATCGCGGCACCGGTGGACGGGGACGCCGCGGGCCGCGCGTCGGGGGTCGTCGTGCAGCCGGCGAGCGGGACGGTGAGGACAAGGGCTGCGCACAGGATCAGACGGCGTGACATGGGGGTGTGACGCCGCGCGGCGGGTCCTGGTTCCTCATTGGCTGGGCAGAGTGGTGGCGCGGGCCGGGTTCAGGGCGTCCAGGAGCAGGCCGAGGTAGCGGCGGCGCAGCCCGTCGTCCAGGGTCGGGACGCTGAGGCCGGCCGCGACCATGGCGAGCAGGTGCGGGATGTCGTCCGGACCGATGTCGGCCCGGATGTTGCCCGCGTCCTGCGCCTGCCACAGGATCGGCGCGATCGACTCGGTGCTGCGGGCCAGCAGCGCGGTGGTCTCCTCGGTGAGGTTGCCGAGCGAGGCGACCAGCGCCTTCTCCCGGACGATGATGGCGCAGAGGCGCTCGGCCACGTCCAGCAGCGCCTCGCGGGGCACGTCGGCCCGGGCGAACTCGGTGATGAGCGGCTCCACCTCGGTGGTGTAGATCCGGTCGTAGACGGCGTGGGCCAGCGCCTGCCGGTTCGGGAAGTGCCGGTAGAGAGTGGCGACGCCCACACCGGCGACCTTGGCGATGTGGTTTAGGGACTCGCTGCCGTCGCCGCTGCCTGCGAAGACCTTCCGGGCTGCCTCGACGATGCGGGACACGTTCGCGAACGCGTCGGAGCGCATGGCCATCTGTTCACCTCTGTCGCCGCTTGACTCTGGCCGCGAAACGATAGCATTCTCTCGTTTTGAGAGTGCACTATCACTTAGGGAGCTCGTACGTGTCGACGTTGCTGTACCGCATCGGCAAGGCCGCCTACATCCATCCGTGGCGCTTCATCACCGCGTGGCTGCTGGCCGTCGCCGCCCTCGCCGCCTCACTGACCGCGTTCCCCATGCACCTGGGCAACGAGATCCGCATCGACGGCACCCCCGCCCAGCAGGTCATCGACGACCTCGCCGAACGGCTCCCGGAAGCCTCCGGCGGTCAGGGGATCATCGCCTTCCGCGCACCGGACGGGCAGCGCGTCGACACCCCGGCCGGCCGGAGAGCCCTGCTCGCCGCGGTCGACGCGGTGTACCGCAGCGAGCACGTGATCGACGCCCGGACGGTGCTGGCCGCCGAGGCGGCCAAAGGCCAGAACAGCGCTTTGGTACGGGCGATGACCGCGTTCCCGGCCGGCAGCGGCCCGGCACCGCTGACCGCCGACGCTCAGGCCGTACCCGGAATGCTCGTCTCCGAGGACGGCACCGCGGCCCTGTTCACCTTCCAGTTCGACGTGCAGACCTTCGAACTGCCCACCGGAACCGTCGACCAGACGGTGGAGGCGGCGGCCCACGCGGTCGAGGGCAGCGGGCTCACCGCCTACCCGTCGTCGACCATGGTCCAGGTCCCCGAGGTCGTCGGCGCCGGCGAGATCATCGGCGTGCTGGTGGCCGCGGCGGTCCTGGTGGTGACGCTCGGGTCGGTGATCTCCGCCGGCCTGCCGCTGCTGTCGGCCTTCCTCGGCGTCGGCACCGGCGTCGGCGGCGCCCTGGCCCTGTCACACCTGATGCAGATCCACTCGCTGACGGTCGTGCTGGCCCTGATGCTCGGCCTCGCCGTCGGCATCGACTACGCGCTGTTCATCGTCAACCGGCAACGCCGCCTCATCCTCGACCAGCGACTGACCGCGCACGAGGCGACCGGCCGGGCCGTCGGCACCGCCGGCAACGCCGTGCTGTTCGCCGGCGCCACCGTCGTGATCGCCCTGGTCGCGCTGCTGGTCATCGACATCACCCTGCTGAGCACCATGGCGCTGGCCGCGGCAGCGACCGTGATCCTGGTCGTCGCCGCGTCGCTCACCTTCCTGCCCGCCCTGCTCGGCCTGGCCGGTGAACGTGTCTGCGGCCCGCGTGCCCGCCGGACCGTCTCCACCCGCGCCGCGGCACACCCGGTCGCCACCAGCTGGGCGCGGCTGCTGGTCCGGCGCCGGCACGTGGTCGCCCCGGCCGCCGTCGTGGTCGCGCTCGCGCTGACCGTGCCGGGCCTGTCGATGCGCCTCGGACTGCCGGCCGGTGAGGCCTACGACGTCGGCACACCGCAGCGGACCAGCTACGAGATCGTCGAGAGCAGCTTCGGCAAGGGCTACAACGGGCCGCTGATCGTCTCCGCCACCAGCGTCTCCGCGCAGCCCATCGACACCGGCGACCTGGCCGGCCTCGCCGGTGACCTCGACCGGCTCGACGGCGTCACCACCGTCGCCCTCGCCGGCATGGACACGAGCGGCCGGACCGCGATCCTCACCGTGATCCCCGACGGCGGGCCGAACGACGAGAGCACCGCCGATCTGGTGCGCGCCATCCGCGACCGCACCGGCGACGGCGCCGCGGCCCGGCATCTCACCGTCGGCGTCACCGGTTTCGCCGCGCTGGCCATCGACATCTCCGACCGGCTCGCCGACGTACTGCCCGTCTACCTCGGCGTGGTGCTGACCCTCTCCCTGCTGGTGCTGCTGCTGGTCTTCCGGTCCGTCCTGGTCCCGGTCAAGGCCACCCTCGGATTCCTGCTCAGCGTCGCCGCCACGTTCGGCGTCACCACGGCCGTCTTCCAGTGGGGCTGGTTGCAGGACCTGCTCGGGATGGACGCCACCACGCCGGTGCTGAGCATCCTGCCGATCATCGCCACCGGCGTGCTCTACGGCCTAGCCATGGACTACCAGGTCTTCCTGGTCTCGTCGATGCGCGAGGCCCGCGTGCACGGACGACACGGACACGACGCCGTCATCCACGGGTACGCCCAGGCCAGCCGGGTCGTCGTCGCGGCCGCCGTGATCATGACCGCGGTCTTCGCCGGCTTCGTCTTCAACACCGACCCGATGATCAAACAGTTCGGCCTGGCCCTGGCCGCGGGCATCGTCGTGGACGCGTTCCTCATCCGCCTCACCCTCGTACCGGCCCTGATGGCGGCCTTCGGCGACGCGGCCTGGAACCTGCCCGGACCGCTCGCCCGCCTCCTGCCCGACCTGGACATCGAGGGTGACCGGCTCGCCGGCCACCTGACCCGGGCCACTCCGGACGCTCCCCCGGCCCGCCAGCCCGCCGGAGCCGGAACGGTGTAGCTCCCGGCAGGTCACGGCTACCCGGTAACACCACCGGTCACCGGGTAGCCGGACCAGCATTCGGCCGGGTCTGATTAGTAGTAGCCCTTGACCGTGTTGCTCCGCACCACGTGCGATTTGGCGCCGGATGGGAAGACGGTGAGCTTGGCGTAGTTCTCGTCCTGACCCTCCCAGTCCTCGTTGAGCAGGGCGCCCGTGCAGGTCCACTGGTGCCAGTAGTTCCCGTTCGCGTCGGTGGTCAACGGCCACGCGTCGCAAACCGGTGTGTCGTCGAACCAGCCGTCCTCACCGAGGATCTTGACGGAGTAGGTCGTCGCCACCACCGCCTGAGGCAGATTGAATTAACGATCCCCACGGATGAATCCGGGGGATTTCCCTCCGGGGCAAGGCCCTGGATTCTCAGCTCGGACCGCACCTGATCCACCATCCCGGAAGGAGGCGATCAGATGTCTCACGTCGTCGGCACTGGCACGGTCGCGTTCAGCCGTGGCGAGGATCGTCCTCGCGGCGTTGAGGTCACGGCAGGCGGTGTAACCGCAGGCTGTGCACTCGAAGATGCGTACGCCCAGTCCGAGGCGGTGATTGGCTCTCTCGCCGCACGCGGAGCAGGTCATCGTGGTGTAGGCGGGCGGCACCAGCACCACCTTCCGGCCCGCCCGCATACCACGCTCGACAAGTTCTCGCTTGCACGCGCCGATCGCCGCGTCAGCGGCCTTGCGGGCCATCGTCGTCTTGGCAAGGAACGTCGGTTTGAAGTCCTCCACAGCGATCAAACTGTGATGCTCGGTGACGTTCTTGGCCCAGACCCGGGCGTCGTGGGTGTTCTGCCGGGCCGCCTTCTTCGCTACCCGGGCGGCCTGCCGCTTCGCGGTCTGGTAGCCCTTCGACTGCGGCTGGCCCTTCGGTCGGCGGCGGCGGGCCATCCTGCGCTGGGATTTGGCCAGTTCAGCAGCGCACCGTTTGCGATGTCCGAGGTGCGGAAGGTCGAACGCGGGATCGGTCGTGGTGGCGGTTACCTTCACGCCCCAGTCGATGCCGATGCCGGGCAGGTCCGCCCCGGGTGTGCCGATCGTGTCCCGACGGACCACGAACGAGGCGTACCAATGCCCGAGGCTGTCACGGTAGACCCGCACGCTGGACGGTTCGCACGGCAGTTCCCAGGACCAGACGACCGGGATCGTGACCTTGTCCGGCAGGCGGAGCCGGCCGCCCTTGATCGAGAAGCCACGAGTGGTGTATTCCAGGCTGGGCAGCGAGTCCTTCAGCCGCTTGACCTTCGGACGGCCCCGGCCCTTCACCGTGAACGAGTGATCCAGGGCGGTGCCGTAGGTGCGCAATGTCTGCTGCTGGGCGACCTGGGAACCGCCCCGCAGCCAGGCGTTGCGGCCGCGGGCGTCGGTCAGCAGCTTGGACAGTTTGCCGAACGTCGGCTTGCGGCGAGTCCTCTGCTGGTGGACGGCTTCGTTCCACAGCCACCGGCAGCGGCCCCACTCGCCGAGCAGTGCGGCCTCCGCGATACGGCCAGGCCGCAGGCGATAGGTGTAACGCACCGTCTCATCCACATCAGACACCATACCCGCGCAGCCCAACGACCCTGGAGACCGTGAAGAGGCATGTGGAGAACCAGCGCAACGTCCGACCAGACGCCCATCCGCCTCGACGGCGGATCGGCTATCCCTGACCTGCTCCGCAGGAGTCCCGTTTCCTCCCCACGGCTAAAGCCGGGGGTTTTCCACGGAAGATTTTCGATGACCAGTCACGGTGAGCGAATAGTTGCCGCCGCCCTGCGAACGGATCGTCAGAAAGGCCGACTCTGCCACGGCCGAGGCCGGCCGCGCCCCGGCGAGCCCGATTGTTGTGGCCGCGGCGCTCGCCAAGAAGAGCGCCACCAGCCTTCGCTTCTGGTTCATGCTGTCCCCCCCGCTGTCGGTCTCGCCTCGCGCCGTTGGCGCGAGAAACGCTGCCGTTCCTGAGACGGCGCAGAACCGATCATGGGAGTGAACCGTCCCCGGTTGACGGCAGCAAGGAGTTTCACGGCGCCTCGCCGAGGCGGGAGGTCGGCAGCCTGGCACAGCGCCTCGACGCGTCTGCGGGATCACTCCCACCCGGGTGAATGCGCCTTCGTAGCGTTATGTCTGTTTCACCCATAAATCATTAGGCTCGGACAGGATACAGCGACCGCGCGGCGAGGTCGTCCGGAACGGTCACAGGTTCTCGTGTCGGCCCGTGAATGATGGCTCCGCCACGAAGTCCGTGATTTCGATCCCCGGGTCGGGGCACCTACTCGGCAAGGATGACGCGGAGCCGGAGCATGTCGACGTTCGCTCGGCCGTACATCTGCCTTTTGATCGGGACGACGTCGCTCTGGGCTACCTGCCCGGCCAACCGCGGCAGGTAGCCCGGCGTCCTAGCCGTTGCTGTGGCGCTGCTCGTAGTCGGCGGCAAGGATCAGGTAGCTGCTGGCGGTCCAGGTGTAGGCGCGGTCACGTAGTCCGGTGCCGGTCTCGGCGTCGAAGTTCTCGGCGAAGCCGGACTTCTCGCACAGGGCCCGGAACCGCTGGCTGATCTCGTCGGCGAGGTGAGGATGGCCGGCGCGGCGCAGGCCGTCCTCGATCAGCACGGTCGAGGGTGCCCAGATCGGTCCGCGCCAGTAGCCGTCGGAGATGTAGTGCGCGGAGTTCGTCGGTTCGGTGGCGGGACCGTGCGCGGTCAGGTGTGCCGCGATGCGACCGGCAAGAACGTCGCTGACCTGCGAAGGAAGGTCGGCGCCGACGGTGATGGGCATCAGGTCGAGCAGGCTGGAGCTGGCGCTGGTCTCGCCGGTTTCGGCGTCGCGGGCGAGGAACCGGCTGCCGTCCCACAGTTGCAGCATCGCGGTGCGGATCTCCTCGGCGGTCGCCGTCCACCGGCGGGCAGCGTCCAGGTGGCCCAGTTCGGTGGCGAGCCCGGCGAGGCAGTCGAGTTGCTGGGCGAGGAATCCGGCCAGGTCGGCGGTCTCGATGACGCGGGCGGTGTCGAAGGTGGTGGCGTTGTCCCAGCCGCTGTCGTTGCCGTGATGGTAGTGCGGCAGTGGGTGGCCGGGCGCCCGGCGATGGGTGAGCCAGAACTGTGTCCAGCGGGTGAGCCGCTCGTAGATGTCGGTCAGTTGCTGCTTGTCGAGGCTGTGCGGCAGCCGGGCACGTAGCTGTTGCAGCGCCCAGCCGTGGATGGGTGGTTTGACGAAGTTGTGCAGCACCTCGGAGTGGGTGATCGAGTCGGGGAGCGCACCGGACGGGTCCTGGTGGTCGAAGGGCAGCAGGAACTGGTCGAACGCCAGTTCTGGTTCGCCTGCGGCCAGGGCGATGGCGTTGAAGCAGTGGTCCCAGCTCCACACCTTGTCCATCCAGTGTTTGGACATGAGTACGGCGGGCCGGCCGACGAAACCGGCGGGGTCGACGGTCGCGGACCAGAGGACGTACGCGGCGAGTTCCGCGCCCGGTGTGCGGTCGCTGCGCCAGGGCGCGATGGCGTCGAGGTAGGTGGTGAAGGCGCTGTCCGCGGCGGCGGTGACCGTGTCGAAGGTGCCGGTGGGCGTGTACGGCGCCCGGGCGGTCCGGTACTCCTCGATCGCGATCTCCCACGGCTGGTTGTCGGGCAGCGTGAGGTGGCGGTCGGTGGCGCCGAGTGCCTGGATCCCCGCACGGTCGGTCAGGGTTCCGGTGAGCACGGTGATGCGGTAGCGGCGGCCGGTCTCGTAGCTGGTGAAGACGTGGGCGCCGTCGACCGGGTCGCGGTAGAGGTAGCTGCCGGCGAACGGGGTCAGTGCCGGAGCCGCGGTGGCGATGCGCAGGCCGAGGCCGAACCCGCGCAGGCGTACGGTGTCGGCGCTCTCGTAGGACGCGTCGATGCGGTGCGTCCCGTAGGCCCAGGACAGCCGGGCCGGGGTCGCGGTCACCTCGGTGTCCACCCGTGTGCCGCCGGCCAGCGGGGTGAGGCACAGGGCCGGGTGCATCCGGGTCTGGTGGGAGACCAGATGCACGTCGTCGGCGTACGTCTGCTCGGCGACGACCGGGGAGAGCCCGAACCAGGAGCCCCGGTAGCTGAACGGGATGTCTCGGAGGGAGAACATCGAACTCGCTTTCTGTGCTGCTGTCAGTCTTTGACGGCGCCGGCGGTGACGCCCGCGGCGACGTACCGCTGGGCCAGGATGAGCAGCAGCGTCGCGGGGATGGAGGCGACGACGGCGGTGGCCATGATCGCGTTCCACTGCTGGTTGTTGTTGCCGATGTAGTGGTAGATACCCAGGGTGATCGGTTGCATGTCGCCGCCGCCGTCGAGGGTGCTGGCGAAGACGAAGTCCGACCAGGCCCACAGGAACGCGAACAGGCTGACGGTGACGATCGCGTTGCGTGACACCGGCAGGATCACCGACACGAACGTGCGCCATTTCGACGCGCCGTCGATCATCGCGGCGTTGATCAGCTCGTCCGGGATGCCGGACATGAAAGCCGTGAAGATCAGGACACCGAACGGGACGGCGATCGTGGAGTCGGCCAGGATCAGCCCCCACACGCTGTTGAGGACACCGGCGCGCAGGTAGATGGCGTAGAAGCCCATCGCCATGATGATCCCGGGGATCATCTGGGCGATCAGCAGCACGAAGTTCAGGGCTCCGCCGCCCTTCGGGCGCAGCTTGGCCAGGGCGAATCCGGCGGGCGCGGAGAGCGCCAGCGTCAGGATCACCGTGCCGAGACCGATCAAAAGACTGGTTCCGAGGTACGGCATCTGCTGCTCGACGACCGCGCGGTATCCCTCCAGGGTCCCGTTGAGCGGCACCAGGTGCGGTGGGTCGGCCCGCATGTCGGTGTCCTTGGTCAGCGACACGTTGATCATCCAGTAGACCGGGAACAGCATGATCGCCGTGAAGATCAGTCCGAGGCCGGTCTTGACGTGCTACCTCACCGCGCCTGCCTCCTCTGGAAGTGGCTTTTTGCCGATCCCAGGTGGCTTGACGGACCGTGGCATGGCGATGGCCTTGCCCAAATTATCTTAATGGTTAAGGTAATCGCCATGGCTATATCGACCGACTTCTCGGTGGCAATCGCCGGCGCAGGTCTCTCCGGCCTCTGTCTCGCCCAGTACCTGATGCGCGCCGGCATCGACGTGCACGTCTACGAGCGCGACCCGGGCCCCTTCGTCCGGCGGCAGGGCTACCGGATCATTCTCGACCGGTACGGGCTGGAGGCGCTGCGCGAGAGCCTGCCCCGCCCGCTGTACCGCCTGGCGCTGACCACCGGCGACGAGCCCGGCGGGCACCTGCGCTTCACCGACAGCCAGCTGCGGAACGCATTCACCATCAACTTCAAGGACGAACCGCACGCGACCCGCCAGGTCGACCGGCTGACCCTGCGATCGATCCTGACGTACGGGCTGGACGGGCGCATCCACTACGGCAAGGCCGCCGTCGCCGTGGACAGCGGCGGCCCGGCAGGGCTGCGGCTGCGGTTCTCCGACGGCACGGCCGCCGCGGCAACCGTCGTCGTGGGCGCGGACGGCGTCGGCTCGGCGCTGCGCGCGCAGCTCATGCCGGACGCCGACCCGGCGAACACCCCGATGGCGGGCGTCTACGGCCGATCGCCCCTACGGCGAAACGGCGAGAGCGTCATCCCGGACTCGCTGCGTACCAGCGGGGTTCTGGCCATCGCCGACCGGCCGAGCCGGGCCTTCTTCTTCACGTCCATGCGGTTCGGCGAGAACCCGCGGGAGGCGTTCGCCCGCCTGGCCCCGGGTAACTATGCGCCCACCGGCGACGACTACGTCATGTGGGGACTGCTGCTGCGGCAGCAGGAGGTTCCCATCGCCGTCCGCGGGGACCTGCTGGCGCTGCGGGAACTGGCCGCCCGGACGAGTGCGGACTTCCACCCGCTCATCCAGCGGCTTGTCGACACCGCCGAACTGGACACCACAGTGCTCAACCTCTTCGCCACCGGCCGGCGCCCGCGCCGGTGGGCGGTGCCCCGGGCGACGATGATGGGCGACGCTGTGCACGCCATGCCGCCGTTCGGCGCGCACGGCGGCAACACCGCGCTGCGCGACGCCGCCCTGCTCGGCCAGCGGCTGGTCGAGGCCCGGGCGACCGGTACGCCGGTGGAGCAGGCGATCGCCGGCTACCAGGACGAGATGGTGCGCTACGCCTTCCGCGCCGTCGACACCGCCGCCGGGCTGATGCGCCGCCTCACCGGTGACGCGGCCGCACCGCACTGGGTGCTGACCCGCCTGCTACCTCGGCTGCACCGGGTCACCGTACCAAGGGCATGATTGCGGGCATGTCCCACGAGCCGGCCCGCGCGTCCGCGATCGCCGACCTCATGCGCGCCGGGCGGGAGACCTCACGGTTGTCGACGGTGTTCCGGTACGCCATCGCGGAGCGGCTGGGCCTCACCGTGAGCGACCTGGAGTGCCTGGACTACCTGGCGGAGATCGGATCCGCCACCGCGGGGCAGGTCGCCGAGCGGACCAACCTCACCACCGGGGCGGTGACCAGTATGCTCCGCCGGCTCCAGCAGGCGGGCTACGTGACGGCCGAGCGCGACCCGGCGGACCGGCGTCGGATGATCGTCACCCTGCGACCGGAGCGGGCCGCCGAGTTGGAGCGACCCTACGAGCGGTTCGCCGAGCAGGCGAAGCAGCTCGTCGAGGGCTACAGCGGCGAGGAGGTCATGCTGCTGGTCCGGCATTATGGCCGTATGCAGGCGATTTACCTCGCCGAGTTGGACCGCCTCCGCAACCACGACCCCGCGCAGTGATCAACCCGACGGCGCGTCAGGTGACACGACCACCTCGTCGCCGTCGGTCTTGCCGATCGCCTTGCGCACCGCGCCGTTGACCGGCAGCTTGTGAGGCCGTCGCCGAGCGCCATGAAGGCACCCTCGAACGGCCGCCGCCCGGTGCCGGCGGCTTCGACCGGGCACCGGTTCCGAAGATCTCGGCGGCTTGCCGCGAATCCCGCCGCGTCGAGGTGCCCTGCAGATGCCGCCACCGCTCCGGGGTGACCGAGATCGCCACATGGTGCAGGCCGCCCAGGACCTCGGTTCAGGCGCCTCGCGCGGTAGTCGTTCCTGATGCGTACACGTTCGGCAGCGATGGCCTCAAGGTCGATCGTCACCGCCATCCTTCGGCGGATCGAGGCCAGCTGGAGAATCCCACAAGATTGCCGGCCGCGGCACATACCGAGTCGGTGGAGTGGCGGCCGAGGTCAGCCCGCCTGGCAGGTCGGGGTGGCGGTGGGCCCGGTGCCGGTGCCCTGGAAGCCGAACTCGGTGCTTGCGCCGGCCGTGACGCTCCCGTTGTAGCTGACGTTCCGGAAACTTACCGTGCCCGAGCTACCGGTTGCCGTCGCGTTCCAGGTGTTGGTGATCGCGCTGCCCCCCGGCAACGTCACACCCACCGACCAACCGGTGAGTGCCGTGGATCCGGCCGTCACCCGCACCGTGGCGACGTAGCCGCCGGTCCACGAGTTCAGCGAGACCGTCGCGCTACACGCGCCGGAGGCCGGTGGGGTCGTGGGCGTGGTGGTTGGCGGTGTGGTGGTCGGCACCGTGGTGGGTGAGGTGGTCGCGCCGCTGGTCAGGGTCGGGGTGGTCCAGGTCCGCCACTGGGACAGGTTGCCGGCCTTCTTGCTGGAGATGTGGAACGAGCCGGCCGCGTTGCCGGTCCTGAGCAGGAACTTCTGGATGTTCTGCTGCAGCGGCGTCTTCCACTCGCTGCGGTTCGCGCAGTGCGTGCCGTCGGAGACGTCCGACCAGTAGGTGATGTTGTCGCCGGCGCCGAGGGCCTTGTAGACCTCGGCGCCGCCCAGCGCCGCCACGCTGCCGGACTTCGCGGCGAGCCAGTCGATGTGCGGGTTCTCCATGATGAACAGCCCGCGCGGCGCGATCATGGCGACCATCTCGTGAGTGTCGACCGGCAGGGCGTTCGGGTTGGAGGTGAACGAGCCGAACGCGTCACCGAGCCAGGGTTGTTCGTTGTAGGCGCTGCTCAGTGGCTGGGATCCGGATTCGCCGGGGATGCTGCGGAAGGCCGGGACGCCGCCGCTGCCCGACTCGATCGGCATGGTCAGGGCGATGCGCTGGTCGAACACGCCGATGGTGAAGGCCCCTTTGCCGTAGCGGGAGCAGCCGGTGACGCCGAGGCCGTCGGCGCGCAGGATGCTGGTACCGGACTGTTCGATGACGTCGATGAGGCGGCTGACGCCCCAGGCCCAGGCCATTTCCAAGCCGGTGGTGCTGGTGGAGCCGTAGAGCGTGTAGAAGGCGCCGGACTTGGCGCTGCGGCTGGTGCCCTCGGCGCCGACGGTCAGCGGGTTGTAGTTGATCACGGCGGCGCCGGAGGCGAGGATCGTGGCGGTGTCGGCGACGCCGGCAAGGACGAAGACCGCCGGGTAGGGTGCTGTCCCGGTCGAGGGTAGTTGGACGCTGGCCGAGAAGCTGGTGCTCTTGCCCTGGTCGGAGACGTTCGCCGTGATGCTGGTGGTGGAGACCGAGCCGGTGACGGTGGCCGGCTTGGCGGGTTTCTGGCCGTAGACGTAGGTTTCGGCCATCTCCCTGATCTCGGCCCGGCGGCATCGCCAGTCGGCCGTGGTCGAGATCCGCGTGCCGTTGATCCGGGTGAACGGATCCGGCAGCTGAGCATTGTTGATCGTGCTGAACGACGACACCGCGCAATCGGCGCCTTCGTCCTCGACCGACGCGGCCAACGCGACGCCGGTGGCGGCCTCGGCGGTGGTCGCCGCGACGGCGGCCGCGGCCACGACAGCCGCGACCGTCAGCGCGATCAGTCCGGAGCGAATTGTGGTGGTCAACGGAGCTCCTTCGGGGATAGGAGTGGCGGCGACAACGGAGGGGGACTTGTCGCCGGCCTGCGTCACGTGATGGGGAGCGGCAGAACGGTTGCCGGGGTGTCGCGTCGGCACAAGCAGCTGAATCCAGTGACATATGTCGATGTGGAGCGTCGCAGAAACGTTCCGACAGAGTCAAGGAAACGTTCCAGCACGTACTTCCTGGAAGTTCGTACTATGTGGCGAATCGATGATGGCCACAGGGCCAACCGGAGGGACGGCTGCATGCAACCCGACTACTCGGTGACGGAGGCGGCCGCCCGGGCCGAACGCCGGGGCCGGCGACGCGGCGAGATGACCGTGGCCGCCGTCGCCCGCCTGGCCGGAGTGTCGAAACCCACCGTCTCGCGGGTTCTCAACGGGAAGTCCGGCGTCGCGCCGGACACCCGGCAGCGGGTCGAGGAGGTGCTCCGCGAGTACGGTTACCGCCGCCCGGCCGCGGTCGCTCCCTCGCCCGGGATGGAGGTCGTCTTCTTCGGGCTGGAGAGCACCATGGCGATCGAGATCATGCGCGGGGTCCAGGACGTGGCCGGCGACCGGGACCTCGGCGTGGGCTTCACCGACGTGGCCGCGTTCGGCGGAGAGGGACGCCCGTGGGCCGAACGGCTGCTGGCGCGCCGGCCGGCCGGCATCATCGTCGTCCATTCGCGCTTCACCGCCCAGCAGTACGCCCAGCTCTCGGCGAGTGGGATTCCACTGGTCTCCGCGCAGCCCGTGAACCCGCCGCCGGACGCGGTGCCCTCCGTGGCCGCCACCAACTGGAGCGGTGCCGTGGCCGCCACGCGGCACCTGATCGGGCTGGGCCACCGGCGGATCGCGCTGATCGGGGGACCGGCCGATCAACTGGTCGCCCGGGAACGACTGGAGGCCTGCCGCGCCGCCATGGAAACCGCCGGCCTGCCGGCCGACCCACAGCTGATCCACACCGGCCGGTTCCTCTTCGAAGACGGCCTGGAACTCGGCACGATCCTGCTCCGCATGGCCCGGCCGCCCACCGCCGTGCTGTGCGGCGACGACCTGCTGGCGCTGGGCGTCTACGAGGCCGCCCGGCGGGCCGGTGTGCACATTCCCGGCGACCTGAGCGTGGTCGGCTTCGACGGCATCACGGCCACCCGATGGTGCGGTCCGCCGATGACCACTGTTCGCCAGCCGTTCCGGGAGATCGGCGCCGCCGCCGCCCGCCTGTTGCTTCAGCTCATCATGGAGGACCCGGTGGCGAACACCCGCGTCGAGCTGCCGACCGCCCTGGCGATCCGCGCCAGCACCGCGGCTCCCGCTCCGGAAAACGCATCGCACCACGGCGTCGATTCCGCGCGTTCCGAAAGCCGACGGGCCTGAGCGCATTGGCGTTCAGCCTGTGCTTCGGTGATCCAACCGGGGGCCAGGACCGGGTCCGCGGCGGCGTCCAGGGCAGCTCGGTCAGCGAGCGGTCCTCTCGTCGTGACCGCTGGCAGGCGCCTGCCAGCGGCCCGTCATACCCGGGACAGTGCCGGCCGCTGACCAGGCAGTGCCTGCCGAACTGCCGGGCCCGCCTCAGGCCGGGGTTGTCGGCGTAATCCAGGGTGTACAGGTCGATCTGCGGGTGTAGCAGTTGCTCGTCTCGACCGCAGGAACATACGGCTCGATGAACTTCGACCTCTTCACGAACTGGTCCGACATGGCCTCGGCCACCCAGAACGGCATGTCGTCCGCCACCGTCGCCCCCACCCTGTTCTACTTCGCCCCGAAGAACATCTGGGTGCTCGCCTACCAGTGGGGCGCATACCCGTTCCTGTACCGGACGTCGAGCGACCCCACAAATGCCAACGGGTGGTCAGCGGCACAGCCGCTGTTCACCGGAAGCGTTTCCGACGCGCCGTACGGACCCATCGACCAGACCCTGATCGGCGACAACACGAACATGTATCTCTTCTTCGCCGGCGACAACGGCAAGATCTACCGGGCCAGCATGCCGATCGGGAACTTCCCCGGCAACTTCGGCTCGTCGTACACGACGATCCTGAGCGATTCCACGAACAACCTGTTCGAAGCGGTGCAGGTCTACAAGATCCAGGGACAGAACCAGTACCTGATGATCGTTGAGGCGATCGGCGCGAACGGGCGCTACTTCCGCTCGTTCACGGCCACCAGCCTGGGCGGCACGTGGACGCCGCAGTCCACCTCCGAGAGCAACCCGTTCGCCGGCAAGGCCAACAGCGGCGCCACCTGGACCAATGACATCAGCCACGGCGACCTGGTGCGCACGAATCCCGATCAGACGATGACGATCGATCCTTGCCACCTGCAACTCCTCTACCAGGGCCGCTCCCCCAGCTCCAGCGGCGACTACAACCTGCTGCCGTGGCGGCCGGCGGTGCTGACCCTGCAGCAGTAGTCGCCGAGCCCGCGCCGCGAAAGGACCCTTCAAGAGAAGACCGACGCGCCTGCTCCTCGGCGCGGCCGGCACAATGGCCGCCCTCGTCGCCGCGACAGCCCTCACGGCCGGCACAGGCCACTCCGGCTGGACGATCGCCCGGATCGACGCCAACATCGTCAACTGACCGCAGTCCTACACCCCGCTGCTGCACATCGGCACCAACGACATGTACGGCAGCAACCAACGCAGCTGTGCGGGCCAGCCCCGACGCCTCGGCCGCCTCGGGCCCGTTCAGAACTTCAGCGTCCTGCACCACGTCGAGGGCTAACCGCTATGCAGGATGAAAGGCTCATTGTCGCGGATGTCTTGTGTCGCACCCGTTCACGATGTCCACGCCCGGCGACCGGAGTTGTCGGGGCCGCTCGGGCACTTGCCGTACGATCTGCCGAGGCCGGCGGAATGCCGTGGCCGGACGTTTGGGAGGTCACGGTGACCGTAGGCCGTGCACCGCGCTACGGCACCTGGATTCGCAGCGGCCGGCTCCGCCGGTTCGCCGCCGTCAGCGGCGCCTGCCTGGCTCTGAGCGCGCTGGCGTGGCTGTCGCCCTGGTTCCTACTGTTCCTCGTACCGTTCGCGGTCTTCGGCTACATCACGCTGATCCTGGCGCTCACCGTCCGTCGCTTCACGCCGCGCGGCGGGGACTTCCAGCGCCGCATCCACGACCTCATGGTCGCCAAGGTCGCGCCTGCGGCGCCGCGCCGGGTGCTGGATGTGGGCTGCGGCAGCGGGAGCCTGGTCATCAGGCTCGCGAAGGCCCTGCCGGACAGCACCGTGACGGGCATCGACTCCTGGGGGACGGACTGGGAGTACTCGCAGAAGCAGTGCGAGAACAATGCGCGCATCGAGGGCGTCGCCGCCCGGACGGCGTTCGGCAGGCAGAGCGCCGCCGCCATCGAGTTCCCCGACGGCAGCTTCGACGCGGTAGTCAGTTGCCTGACCTTCCACGAGATCGGCGACCTCGCGGACAAGTCCGACGGCGTGGTCGAGGCCCTACGCGTGCTGCGGCCGGGCGGCCGGTACGTCTTTCTTGATCTGTTCGCTGACCCGGCCTGCTATCCGTCGACCGAGGACGTTCGGGAGGCGATCGGACGAGCGGGTGCCTCGATCACGGAATTCGGCATCCTGGCCGGCTCCCTGCCGCTGCCGTTCCCGCTACGGCATCCGAAGGTGCTCGGGCACGCGATACTCATCGCCGGGACGAAGCCCGGCAACGCGTCATCCTGACTTCACACTCCCGGCAGGCCGGCGAGCCCCGCGATCAGGCCCAGCCCGGCGCAGATGCCGAGGACGCGTAGCACCGGCCAGTTGCGCCAGAAGATCAAGAGAGCCGCCACGGCGGCGATGATCAGGGGTACGGGGCGGACGGCGCCGAAGTCGGGAAGGCTCATGTGCACCGGCCCGGCGTGGACTTCGTGCACCTCGTTGAACAGGGTGTGGACCGCGAAGTAGAGGCCGAGGTTGGCGATGACGCCGACGACCGCCGCGGTGATGCCGGTCAGTGCCGCCGACAGCGACCGGTTCCCGCGCAGCCGCTCCACGTAGGGGGCGCCGAGCAGGATGAACAGGAAGCACGGCACGAACGTGACCCAGGTCGTCAGCAGCGACGCGACGACTCCGGCCACCCACGGGTCGAGGCTGCCCGGGTTGCTGTAGGCGCCGAGGAACGCCACGAACTGCACCACCATGATCAGCGGGCCGGGGGTGGATTCGGCGAGCGCGAGACCGCGGACCATGTCGCCGGAAGACAGCCAGGCGTAGTGCTCGACAGCCCGCTGCGCGACGAACGCGAGCACCGCGTAGGCGCCGCCGAAAGTGACCACGGCGGTGCCGGAGAAGAACAGGCCCTGCTGGGTGTAGACGCTGTCCGTGCCGGTGAAGATCGCAAACAATGCCACCGGTACGAACCAGACGGCCAGCCCGATCGCCAGGATCACCGCGGTGCGGCGGGCCGACGGATGTTCGTGGTGCAGGGCATCGTCGGAGATCAACGGCTCGGGGCCGTCCTTCGCCGAGCCGTGGCCGCCGGACGACTCGACCAGCTCCGGCCGCCATCGGTGCAGCGCCCAGCCGGCCAGCGCGGCGAGCGCGACCACGACCGGGAACGGCACCGCGAACACCGCCAGCGAGAGGAACGCCAGCACCGCGAACGCGACGAGGGTGCGGTTGGTCAGTGCCCGTCCGGCGACCCGCCACACGGCCTGCGCGACGATCGCCACCACCGCAGGTGCGAGGCCCGCGAACAGGGCGGTCACCACCCGGGTGTCGCCGAAGCCGACGTAGATCGCCGACAGGGCGAGCAGCGCCACGACGCCCGGCAGCACGAACAGGGTGCCGGCGACCAGGCCGCCGCGGACGCCGTTGAGCAGCCAGCCCACGTAGATGGCCAGCTGCTGGGCCTCCGGGCCGGGCAGCAGCATGCAGTAGTTCAGGGCGTGCAGGAACCGTTTCTGCCCGATCCACCGGTGCTCGTCGACCAGGTGCCGCTGCATGACCGCGATCTGCCCGGCCGGGCCGCCGAAGGTCTGCAACGAGATGCTGAACCAGGCGCGGACCGCCTTGCCGAACGGGACGACGTCGCGGATCTCGTCGACGGACTGGCTCATCCGGGTGTCCTGTTCAGCAGGACGGCGCGGCGCTGGTATTCGTACAGGCCGTCGAAGATCGGTCCGCTCAGCGCGAGCACCCGCTCGTCGTCGCAGGTCATCGACAGCCCGCGCAGCAGCACGTCGAAGCCGGGTCCCTCAGGCGCGTCGTAGCGTTCGTCGGCGAGGTCGGCCTCGTGCACGATCTCGGCGATCTTCCACAGCACCGGATCGTGCAGCTCGTACCGTCGCAGGATCGTCTCGAAAGAGCAGTCACCCCTGTGGTGGCCGAGTTCGGCGCCGCGCATGTCGAACGGGGTCGCGTCGGCGGGCACCGCGGTCCGGTCGTCGACGAACAGGAACTCCGCGTCCGGGTCGATGTGGGTGCGGATCAGCCACGCGCACGCGGCACGGTCGATGTGCACGCCGGCACGGGTGGCCCACCTCATGTCGACTCCTTCACCGTAGCGAGTTCCTGCACCGCGATCCGCGCGGTCTCCCGCTCCCCCGGCGGAAAGTGGTCACGGTCGGTGATCCGGCGCAGCTCGCCGCGCAGTCTCCGGACCAGGCGGGTGCGCTCGGCGTCGTCGGCCGGTACGGTCGTGGCCTGCTCGATCACCGTCCGGTACTCGGCGGCGCGGGCCGCCCGCATCCCGTCGATCACGGCCTGTTCCTGGGCGATGTCACCGGGTGTGGCCAGCCAGATCATGGCGGTGCCGCCGTTCTCGACGACCTCCTCGGCGACCCAGTCCAGCTGCTCGCGGGTCCGGTCGTCGGCGGGCAGCGCGATCAGCCCGTCGCCCAGCCGGGCCACACCGAGGCGCTCCAGCTTGCGCCACACCGAGATCCGCGGCTGCGACGGCTCCCGCGGGATCCGGTACGACAGCAGCACCCACTGCCTGCGATCCTCCACAACGAGACTGTAACCGTGGTTACCGCAGCGGTGGAAGCCTCAGAATCGCGCGACAACCCACCAGGCAGCGGCCACGTCCCGGACCTTTTACGTATGCATGTACGTAGCCCTACACGTATGCGTACACTGTTGCCCGGAGGTGAGACGTATGCCGAACAAGACCATCTACATCTCCGACGACGACCTGCCGCTGCTGCAACGGGCCCAGGAACTGACCGGGGGCAACCTGTCGGGCGCCATCGTCACGGCTCTACGCCGGCTGGTCACGGTCGAGGAGGCCAAGCACGCCGGGTTCGACGAGATCACCGTGAAAGTCGGTCTCGGCAGTTCCGCCGTCAAACGTTTCCTCGGGGTCGCCCTCGGCGAGTGGACGGCGTCGAGCGTGGACGGCGAGGAGACCTACTCACTGTTTCGGACCGCCAAGGGCCGCTTCGCGGTGCACCACTCCAAGCCCGAACTGCACACCCCGGCCGGGCCCGACGCCGAACGGAGCAGGAAGTGGTCCACCGGATGGCGCGGCTGGATAGGTGACTGGTCACCCGACCAGGCCTGGATGCGCACCCCGGCACAGGCCACCTTCGCCGTCGTCGACACCGTCGAGGAACTCGAGCCACTGCTGCCAGCAGAACTGTATGTCTTCGCAGTGCAGGCCATCCAGGACGAGCCCGTCGTGGAGGACCTCGACATCTGACGCCGCAATTGACACCCCGACAGTGCGGAAACCGCGTCGAACTCAAGGTCTGTGTGCCAATCCCGGCCTGGCACGCCCCACGGTCGTACAGTCAAAGGATGGCCACCTGGGTCAACCGGAGTCGTGTCTGCGTCGGCCTCGCGGTCGTCACACCTTTCGCCGTCACGGCGGCGCTGGCGCCGATGCGGGCCCGCGTCGAAATGGTCGACGTCGCGCTGCTGCTCGTGGTGGTCGTGGTCGCGGTCGCGGCACTGGGCAGCCGGCTGGCCGGATACCTGGCGGCGCTGTCGGCCGGCGCCTGGTTCAACTACTTCTTCATCGCGCCGTACCAGCAGTTCCGGATCGCCGACCGATCGGGGGTCCAGACTTTCACACTGCTCATGATCGTCGGTGCTGCGGTGACCGAATTGGCGGTCTGGGGCCGCCGTCAGCAAGCCGCGGCCAGCCGCGAGGCCGGCTATCTCGCCGGTATCAACGCCGCCGCGGCCAGCGGCGCGACCGGCGGCGGCTCCCGGCAGGAGCTGATCAAACAGGTCGCCTCGAATCTCGTCGAGGCCCTTCACCTGCAAACCGCCCGATACCAATCCGGCGTGGCAGGCCTCGGTGACCCGGCACGACTGCAACGTGACGGCCAGATCATGTGGCAACACGCCAGGTGGGATGTCGACCATCAAGGGCTGCCGGGCGACACCGACATCGAGCTTCTCGTCGAGCATGACGGGCGACTGCACGGCAGATACCTGCTGCGCGCGGCGCCGCACACGGTCGTGTCCCTGAGCGAACGCCGCGTCGCCCTCACGCTCGCCGACCAGGTCGGCGCGGCGTTGGGCTGAGTTCGACGTCCGCGACGGGCACCCGCGGTCAAGGTGGGTAGCGATAGCCCATGCCGAGCCGATCGCTGCCACACCGGGAAAGCCGTCCAGGACGTACGCGTCACACGTCGATGTGGGAACCCATGATGACGGTACGGTCGCGGGGCAGGCCGAATTGCTCGGCGGCGTCGGCGGTGATGTTGGAGGTGGCCGTGAACAGCCGTTTACGCCACTGGGCCATGGTCGGTTCCGGCGAGCTCTGGAGTTCGATCTTGGAGAGGTAGTAGGTCGTGTCGTCGGTGTCGAGGGGCCCTTCGGTCTGCTCCGGTGTCAGCCCGCGTAGTGTCGCGGGCACGTCGGGAGTTTCGGTGTAGCCGTAACGGGCGGCGACGAAGATGATGCCGTCGTCGCCGTATCCAAGATCGTCGACGGTGATGCGGTCGGCGTCCGCGACGCGGGGCACCGGCTGGGTCTCCAGCGACAGGATGACGACGCGTTCATGGCGAATCTTGTTGTGTTCGACGTTGGCGCGTAGGGCCAGTGGTGCGGTCTGTCCACCGCGGTTGAGGAACACCGCGGTGCCAGGGACAGTGGTGGCTGGCGTCGCGCCGGTTCTCAGCTGGGTGACGAAGTCCTGCAGCGAGCCTTCCTGGCGTTTGCGGTTGGCGGTGACGATCTCCCGGCCGCGTTGCCAGGTGGTCATGACGGTGAACGCGGTCAGGCCGATGAGCAGTGGCAGCCAGGCGCCGTGGGCGAGTTTGGTGAGGTTGGCGGCGACGAACAACAGGTCGATGCCCACCAGGACGGTGGCGCCGGTCGCGAGCAGCCACCAGGGTGTTCCCCAGCGGGACCGGGCGACGTAGAAGAACAGCAGGGTGGTGATGGAGATGGTGCAGATCACCGCCATGCCGAACGCGTACGCCAGGGCCGCGGAGCTGCGGAACGCGAAGACCAGGGTGAGTACGGAGACCAGCAGCAGCCAGTTGATCCAGGGCACGTAGATCTGGCCGATGGTCGACTCCGACGTGTGCGTGATGCGCAGCCGTGGCAGGTATCCGAGGCGGGCGGCCTGCGCGGCGACCGAGTAGGCGCCCGTGATCACCGCTTGGGAGGCGATGACCGTGGCCGCGGTGGCCAGCAGCACCATCGCCCACCTCCCCCATCCCGGGACCAGCAGGAAGAACGGGCCGCTGATGTTGGCCGCGTCCTGCAGGATCAGGGCTCCCTGGCCGAGGTAGCTCAGTACGCAGGCCGGCAGCGCCAGCAGCAGCCAGCCGCGGGTGATGGCGCGGCGGCCGAAGTGGCCCATGTCGGCGTAGAGCGCCTCGGCGCCGGTGACCGCCAGTACGATCCCGGCGAGTGCGAAGAACGCGATGCCGAAGTTGCCGGCCAGGAAGCTCAGCGCGTAGGTGGGTGACAGCGCCTTGAGGATGGCGGGCTGCTCGGCGATGCCGATGACACCGCAGGCGCCGATCGCCGTGAACCAGACGATCATGATCGGGCCGAACAACCGGCCGATGACCGCGGTGCCGTGCCGCTGCACCGCGAACAACGCCACGATGATGACCGCGGTGATCGGGACGATCCACTCCTCCAGCGACGGCGCGACGATCTTGAGACCTTCCACGGCCGACAGTACGGAGATCGCCGGCGTGATCATGCTGTCGCCGAAGAACAGGGAGGCGCCGAAGATACCCAGACCGGCCAGGACCGCGGCGGTACGTCTGCCCCGGGGTGCGGTCCACCGGCGCAGCAACGTGATCAGCGCCATGATGCCGCCTTCGCCGTCGTTGTCGATGCGCATGGCGAGCAGCACGTAGGTGAGGGTCACGATGATCATCACGGCCCAGAAGATCAGCGACACGACACCGTACACGTTGTCGGTGGTGACCGGGACCGGATGCGGGTCGGCGGGGTTGAAGACCGTCTGCATCGTGTAGATCGGGCTGGTGCCGATGTCGCCGAACACCACCCCGAGCGCACCGACGACCACGGCCAGGCGCACGACATCACGCCCACTACCGCCCGCGCCTTCGTGTGGCGTGCTGTGATCCGCCGCCGGCTGCTGCTGGTCGAGCACGGTGAACCCCTCCAGGCTGCTGCGACGGTGATCGGCACAGACTCAGCCCAGTATCGGTGCCATGGCGGCATCACGGTGGCGAATACCGCCCGAGTTCTTCACTCTGAGATTCTTGACGTTCTATGCGGCCGGAGGTCCCCTGACCAGCCTGTTCAGAGCGAGTTCAAGTAGTCGCGGACGCCACGGCTGTCCCCCGGTTCGGCGACCAGGCCGACGTAGCCGTCCGGGCGTACCAGGACAAGGGTGTCTGCGCCGTAGGCGTTCGCTGCATGCCCGCCATGGTCGTGCAGGCCGCCCGGCCCGACCGTCCAGGAGCCGACGATCGCGGGATCCACACCGTCAAGCGGTGGGACACCGTGTTCACCGATGCCGAGCAGGGTGAAGCGCGGACCGCGGAACAGATCGAAGAGGTGAATCGGCGTGCCGTCGGTGTCACACAGCGGCGCGTCCGGCGCCCGGTCCCCCGGCTGGACTCGGGCGGACCGGCCGGCCTGACGGGAGAGCCGGCTCCACGGATACCGGAGCGCCAGCTGGGTCAACTCGGGCGTGGCCACCGCGTCGAGACCGCCTCCCTTCTCCTTGACGGCGTCGAGGACCGCGGTGAGCCGTTCCGAGGTGATGCCCAGCAGCCAGCTCGCGATCGGGAGCCGCTCCTCGTCATAGGTGTCCAGCAGCGTCGGGGCGGCCCTCCCCGCAACCACCAGACCGAGCTTCCAGCCCAGTTTGTACGCGTCCTGGATCCCGCTGTTCATGCCGAGCCCGCCGGCGATCGGATGCACGTGGGCCGCGTCCCCGGCGAGGAACACCCGGTCCACCCGGAGCCGGTCGACCATCCGGACGTTGACGCGGTACGTCGAGCGCCACGCCAGGTCGTGCAACCGCACACCCGGCAGCCCGGCCACACGATCGAAGGTCTGCCGGAACCGTTCCAGGGTCGGTTCGAGCGGTGCGCCGTCCGCGTCGAGTTCGGGGGTGGCCTGTATCTGGAACACGTCGGTGCCGGGCAGCGGGCACAGCATGACGACACCGTCGTCGGTGAACCACTGATGCCAGGCGTCGCGGCCGAGCCCGTCGACCCGGACGTCACCGACCGCCATGAGTTGCATGTCCGGTGTCTCGCCGCGCATCGGCAGGCCGAGTGCCTTGCGGACGGTGCTCCGGCCACCGTCGCAGCCGATGAGGTATCGGGCCCGGATCCGCTCCTCACCGACCGTCGTGGTCACCCCGTCGGCGTCCTGCTGGAAGTCGCTCAGCTCGGCGCCGCGCTCGACGGTGACGCCGAGGCCGTCCAGCCGCTCGCGCAGGATCTGCTCCACCCGCCACTGCGGGATCATCAGGGCCGCGGGGTACGGGACGTCGGGCGTGGGTACCTGATCGGCCTGCGGATCGACCTCGGCGATCACCTCGGTCCCCTGGTACTTGCGGTGCCGCAGGTGGCTGATACCGGACGCCAGGATCCGGTCGGCGACCCCCAGATCGTCGAGCACCTCCTGGCTGCGCGGGCTCAGCCCCTTCCCCCGGGAGCCGGTGGGGAACTCCGGCACCCGGTCGACGATCCGCACCGCCACGCCACGACGGGCGAGGTCGCAGGCGAGCGTGAGACCGGTCGGGCCGGCACCGGCCACGAGAACATCCGTGATGGCCTCGGCACTTCCGGCTGCCGGGCTCATCGGACATCGATGACATCGCCGGTGAGCGTGGACGGTACCGGTGAGTATTGCGACATCGTGGCTCTCCCGCTGCTGGACTCGAGCGTCGGCCCGAGAAGTGGTCGGCGTGTTGCCCGCCGGTTCCTTCGAGCCAGTTCCTGATGCTGCTACCTGCTGTCCTGTTTCACACACTGTTCGGCAAACCTCGGGCCTGCGCGGCCGGCTGCGGCCTACGCCGTTCGGAGCGCCTCGGTCGGTGCCATGCGGGCCGCGCGGAGGGCCGGCAGCAGTCCCGCCACCGCACCGATCAGCATCGAGGCACCCAGCCCACCCGCCCACGCGAGTGGGGGTACCACCGTCTCCCAGCCCTTGACCTGGGCATAGGCCACCGTGGCCAGTACCCCGGCGCCCACCCCCACCGCGCCACCGATCGCCGCGAGAAGAATCGCCTCGGACAGGAACTGGGTTCTGATGTCACCCCGAGTCGCGCCGAGGGCCCGCCGGAGCCCGATCTCGGAGCGGCGTTCCAGCACCGAGATGACCATGGTGTTGGCCACACCGATCCCACCGACCAGCAGAGCGACCGCGCCGAGGCCGAGGAACAGTCCGTTGAACGCGGACTGGGCGGCGGCCCTGGCGATCAGTGCCGTGGACGGCCGGCTGACGGTGATCTCGTCCGGCGTGGCCGGGTTGGCCGTCGCGGCGAGCACGTTGTAGACCGAGGTGACCTGGTCGGGTTGCGACAGCACGTACACCTTCGTGGAGTAGCCGTCGAAGTTCAGGTAGTGCGCTGCCGACTCGTATCCGATGAGCACCGAGGTGTCGATCTCCGGAGTCAGCTTCGCCGGGTTCAGGATGCCCGCGACGTAGAACCACTGTTCACCGACCCAGATCCGCTGGTTCGGGATCAGGTGGTAGACGCCCAGCCGCCGGGCCGCGTCGGCACCCAGCACGGCGACCGGCTGGGCCGCGGTGGCCGCGTTGAGGTATTCCCCCTGGGCGACCGAGGTGCTGACGGCGGTGGGCAGGCCGAGGCTCGCGGCGTGCACCGACAGGCCGTTGGTGTTGACCTCCGGTATGTACCGGGTGCGGTACACCTTGGCGGCGACCTCGCCGGTGCTCTGCACATTCTCGACCGGGCCGATCCGGGAGATCATCGGCACCGCGTCCTCGGGCAGCTTCGCCGTCTCGCCGGACATCGTCTGGCCGGGTTCGACCGTGAGCAGGTTGGTACCCAGTTCGTCGATTTCGGACAGCAGTCCGGCCTGGGAAGAGGCGGACAGGCCCAGCACCGCGACCATCGCCGCCACCCCGATCGCGATGCCCAGGGCCGACAACGTGGCCCGGACCCGCCGGGTACGCAACCCCACGCTCGCCACCCTGGCAAGGTCGGCCGGGTGCAGCCGTACGGTAGCCGTCGCCGGCATGTCAGTCCCCCTCCCTTGAGGTCCGGTGTTCGTGTTGAGCGACATCGGCGACGATGTGCCCGTCCAGCACCTCGATGCGGCGCGGCAGCCTGGCCGCCAGATCGCGGTCGTGGGTGATCACGACGATCGTCGTGCCCTCGTCGTTGAGCCGGCGCAGCAACTGGTGGACCGACCCGCCGGAGACACTGTCCAGATTTCCGGTCGGCTCGTCGGCCAGCACGATGGCCGGGTTGCCGACCAGCGCACGGGCGAGCGCGACCCGCTGCCGCTCACCACCGGACAGCTCGGCCGGACGGTGGTGCACCCGATGGCCGAGGCCGACCCGCTGCAGTGCGATGTCGGCCGCGTCGATCCGGTCGCGGTACCGGGTTCCGGAGTAGAACAGCCCGTCGGCCACGTTCTCCAGGGCCGTGGCGTAGTCGGCCAGGAAGAACTGCTGGAACACGAAGCCGATCCGGGTCGCCCGCAGCCAGGCCAGATCGCGGTCGGACATCTGGGCCACGTCGTCACCGACGACCCGGACCGTTCCGGCGGTCGGCCGGTCCAGGGTGCCCATCACCTGCAACAGGGTGGACTTCCCGGAGCCCGACGGACCCACGATGGCGACCAGCTCACCACGGCGGATCGTGAAGGTGGCGCTGTCCAGCGCCACCACCGGAGAGAGGCCCGGGTAGATCTTCTGAACGTTGTCCAGTTGGAGCACCGGCGTGGCCGTCAGCCTTCCTGTCATGACGCCGGCACCGCGACTTTCTGTCCCTTGGCCAGGCCGTCACCGGAGACCTCGACCCGGCCTTCGCCGTCGTCGATCAGTCCGGTCTCGACCCGCACGAGTGTGTGTGCCCCAGCGGCGTCCACCACCTCGACCGCGTACCCGCCACCGGCGAGGGCCAGCAGCGCGCTCACCGGAACCGACAGGACGTCCTCGGACACGCCGGAGACGATGGCGATCTGCACCGGGGTCTTGTCCAGGGCGCCGGTCTCCTCCGGCTTGGACAGCTTGATGTAGACGTCGACGGTCGTCTTGTCGCCCTCGGTGGACGCGATCTTGCCGACCGCCGACACCACACCCGGCGTCGACTTGCCGGTAGGCATCGTGACGGTCACCTTGTCACCGGCCTTGACCTGTGACTGCTGACTCGCGTTCAGCTTCAGCGTGGCCTGGCGTTCCGTGGACGACGCCTCCAGGACGGTCGCTCCCGGGGCGACGCCGGCACCGACGGTCGCGGCGACCGAGGTGATGCGCAGTTGCTTCGCCGGCAGGAAGATCACCTGTCCCAGCGGCACCGAACCGGTCTTCTCCAGCTTCATGGCCTTCTGGAAGCGCCACACGGCCCAGTAGGTCTGCTTGCCGAAGTAGTCGGAGTCCGGGTCGATCTGGCTCCTGGTGGCGTACTTCAACGCCACCAGGGAAGCGTTCAACTGCTGTACGTCGGCGCCCTTGAGGCCCCGGTCGAGCGCCCGGTACGCCGGCAGGTAGGACCCCGTCATGAAGATCACCGGCTGGCCGTCCACCCGGTAGATCGGCTTCCCCGACGTGATCACCTGCCCGGCCGACGGCGCGTCGGTGAGTTTGCCGTCGGCGTTGTTGACCACCTTGTAGGAGCCGGCGTAGCCGAGCTTGCCGTTCTGCAGCGACGTCGCGGAGATATCGCCCTTGGTGACGTCCGCCAGCGCGAACACCGCCTTGTTCTGGTACGCCGCCTGCCCGGTCTCCTTCTCCCAGGGGCGGAGGACCACGGCTGTCGCGGCCCCGGCGCCCACCAGCAGCAGGACGATCAGCACCGCCGGCCGCCGGTAGCTGTTCGCCACCGGCGCGCGCGCCTGGGGTTCAGTGGGGGTCTCCGTCTGGCTCACTGACCGGCTCCACCCTGCGGCGCGTCCTCAGGGATGTTCGACTTGTACTGTTTGCACGCTTCTTCGGCGGCCTTGTACTGCGCCGACTCCGGGTCCGGGCCGTCGCCCTTGCGGTTGGCGAAATCGCCGTTGGCGTCCGGGTCGGAGAAGCCGGTCGCGCCGTTCTCGCGCATGCACTTCGCGTACTTGAGTTTCTCCTCCTGCGACCAGGTCTGCCCGCCCGCGTCGCCGCCGTTCTGCGGCTTGCCCTCGGGCTTGTACCGGGCGCACTTCGCCTCGGCGTCCTTGAACTCCTTGGAGTTCGGATTGACCCCTTCGGGCAGGGCGAGAGCGCCGTTCTCCGGGTCAGGGAAGTCCGGGAGACCATTACCGCGCAGGCAGTTGGCGTACGCGGCGAGGTCCCCGGTACCACTTCCAGAAACGGCCGGCGCCGACGCGGCGGAATTGTCCGGCAGCGACGCCACCGCATTGTTGCCCTCGCCGGAGTCGTTGTTGCAGCCGGCGCCGACCACAGCCGTCACCAGCATGAAAGCGACGACACCGGTGTTGCGAAGCCATCCGGTCCGCGACGCTTTGGCGCTCTTGATCGTGAACATCTTGTCCTCCTGTTGCGACCGGGGTTCTTGCCCCGACGGCTTTTCTATCGGAGGACCGGTTTCACCGACGTTTCACAGCAAACCGTCTCCGGACCCACCGGCCGCTGGGCTCCACCCCGCCTCGCGCTCAAGTCCGGCGGGCCGGCCGCCGCGGCGCTGAAACCTCCGGGAAACCGGCGCTGGAGCATCATGGGGAAGCTTGCAAAGACTGGCTGAGGCTCGGGACATGAAGTGGAGGGTCCGGCGAGGATGCGAGTTCTGGTGGTCGAGGACGACGAGGAGATGGCGCAGATCGTCGCTGTCGGGTTGCGTCAGGCGCACATGGCGGTCGATGTGACATTCGACGGAGTCACCGCGCTGGAGCGGGCGACCCGCAACGGCTATGACGTCATCGTCCTCGACCGCGATCTTCCGGGCATGCACGGCGACGACGTGTGCAACGAGCTGATGGCGGCGGGCTGCCGCAGCCGCATCCTCATGCTCACCGCGGCCGCCACCACCGAGGACCTGGTGGAGGGCCTGAACATGGGTGCCGACGACTACCTGCCGAAACCCTTCGACTTTCCCGCACTGGTGGCGCGCGTCGGCGCCCTCGCCCGCCGGGTCCAGCCTCCGGTGCCTCCGGTGCTGCGCCAGGGTGACCTCGTGCTGGACACCGCCCGCCGCACCTGCGCGCGGGGCGGCCACCCGCTCGATCTGCGCCCGAAGGAGTTCGGTGTGCTGGAGATCCTCATGGCCGCCGAGGGCCGGGCCGTCTCCGCGGAGGAGTTGCTGGAACGCGTGTGGGACGAGTCCGCCGACCCGTTCACCAATGCCGTGAAGATCGTGATGAGCCGGCTGCGGGCCAAGCTGGGTGATCCGCCGATCATCGAGACCATCGCCAGACGCGGTTACCGCATCCATGAGGATTGAGAAACCGACATGCCGCTCCGTCTCCGCCTGCCACGCCGTACCGTCCGCCTGCGGCTGGCCGTGCTCTTCGGCCTGCTGTTCTTCGGCATCGGTGCCGCCCTGCTGATCACCACCTATCTCCTGGTGCGGTATTCGATCATGCACTTCGGCTCCGGCCCGCAGGACGGCGCGCAGATGGCCCCCGCCGGGCAGGCCGCACCGTCGCCCCTGCTGCCGGAGATGGGCAGCAGCACGGGTCCCCGGCAGTCGTCGATGGAATTCTCGATGCCGGCGACCGAGGCCGCCCTGGCGAGCCAGCGGGTCGTCGTGTTGCAGACGCTCTGGGTCGACTCCGCCATCGCGCTCGCCATCATGTCCGCCGCCTCGGTCGTTCTCGGCTGGCTGATGGCCGGGCGGGTACTGCGCCCACTGCGGACCATCACCGCGGCCACCCGCCGGATCTCGGCCACCAGCCTCAACGAGCGGCTGTCCCTGCAAGGGCCCGACGACGAGCTGAAGGAGCTCGGTGACACCTTCGACGGCCTGCTGAGCCGGCTACAGGTGTCGTTCGAGGCCCAGCGCCGCTTCGTGGCCAACGCCTCCCACGAGCTTCGCACCCCGCTGGCCCGGCAACGGGCCCTCGGGCAGGTGGCGCTCGCCGACCCGAACGCCTCGGAGGCCTCTCTTCGCATGGCTCATGAGCGCATCCTGGCCGCCGGCGCTCAGCAGGAACGACTCATCGAGGCACTGCTCACTCTCGCCCGGGGCCAGGCCGGGATCGAGGTTCGTGAGCCGTTCGACCTGGGCGAACTCACCCGGGAAGCGGTGACCAGCCGCCAGGCCGAAGCGGAGCACCGGCTGATCTCCGTCCGCGCCGACATCACGCCGGCCCTGATGGCGGGACACCGCAACCTCACCGAACGTCTCATCACGAACCTGATCGACAACGCCGTCCGGCACAACACCCCCCACGGCTGGCTCGAGGTCGCGGTCACCACCGTCGGCGACCATCCCGTCCTCACCGTCCGCAACACCGGCCCGGTGGTCCCGCCGGAGGCGATCGACCGGCTCCTGCAGCCCTTCCAGCGCCTGCCGGCCGACCGGACGGCGAACACCAACGGGCTCGGGCTGGGTCTGTCCATCGCCCAGGCGATCGTCCAGGCACACGACGGGACCGTGCACATCGCTCCCCGCCCGGGTGGCGGTCTCACGGTCACCGTCACGTTCCCCGAGGCGCCCGCGCACACCGCGGCGCCCGCCCCGGTGACGGTCGCGGTGCTCGGACGCTGATCGGTGTCCAACCAGCCGATCGGGACACCGATGTCCGGCGGTTCAGGCGGGACGGTGTGCCGGGCAGCATGGTCACAGCCCGAGGTAGATGCGGCGGACCCGCGGGTCGTGGCGCAGGCGCTCGGAGGTGCCGGTCATGGCGACCGAACCGTTCTCGACGACGAGGCAGTGGCTGGTGGCTTCGAAGGTGAGTTTGGCGTTCTGTTCAACGAGCAGCAGGGTGAGGCCTTCGGCGCGGAGCCGGAGCAGGACGGCGAGGATCTCCTCGACGAGTTTCGGGGACAGGCCCATCGAGGGTTCGTCGAGCAGCAGGAGCCGGGGCTTCGACATCAGGGCGCGGCCGATGGCGAGCATCTGCTGCTGGCCGCCGGACAACGCCCCGGCGAGACGGCCGCGCATCTCACCGAGGACGGGGAAGAGGTCGTACACCTCGGTCAGGGTTTTGCGGGTTTCGGTGTTCCATGTGCGGGCGTAGGCGCCGAGCAGCAGGTTCTTCTCGACCGGGAGGCCGGCGAAGACGTGGCGGCCTTCGGGGACGTAGCCGATGCCGTGCCGGACCATGTCGCGGGCATTGACCCCACGAAGGTCCGCGCCGCCCAGGCGCAGGGCGCGGACCTGGCGTGGGATGAGGCCGAGCAGGGCTTTCAGGGTGGAGGTCTTGCCGGCTCCGTTGGCGCCGATGACTCCGACGGCGTCGCCGCCGGGTACCGAGAAGCTGAGATCCCGTACGGCACAGACGCCGCCGTAGTGCACGGTGAGCCCTTCGACGGTGAGGTCCGGGCTGGTCGTGGGCGCAGCAGGTTCTGATACAGCGGTCATCTGGTCGCCTCGGGAATCGTGGGAAGGTCGTCGGTGTCCATCGAGTCGCCGAGGTACGCCTCGATGACGGCGGGGGTCGCGGCGACCTGTGCGGGGGTGCCCTCGGCGATGACCCGGCCGCCGGCGAGCACGGTGACCTGCTCGCACAGGGACATGACCAGGCCCATGTTGTGCTCGATGATGATCACGGTGATGCCGCTGTCGCGGATCGAGCGGACGATCTCGCGCAGCTGCCGCACCTCCTCGCCGTTGAGGCCCGCGGCCGGCTCGTCGAGCAGGAGCAGGGTCGGTGCGGCGGCCACCGCCCGGGCGATCTCCACCCGGCGCTGGATGCCGTAGGGCAGTGACTTCGGGGGCCGCGCGGCGAACTCGGTGAGGCCGTAGCGGTCGAGGATGTGGCGGGCCTGCCCGTGCAGGTCACGGTCGCGTCGCAGCACGTGGAACGGGCGCAGCAGGTAACGCCAGCTCTGGACGGTGCCGGTGCGGTCGAGGGCGACGAGCAGGTTCTCCTCGACGGTCAGGTCACCGAACAGGCGCAGGTTCTGAAAGGTGCGGGCGATCCCGGCACGGGCCAGCCGGTAGGGGGCACGGCCGGTCAGGTCACGGCCGGCGACGGTGACACGGCCGCGGGTGGGGCGGTAGAAGCCGCTGATCACGTTGAACAGGGTGGTCTTGCCGGAGCCGTTCGGGCCGACGATGCCGCGGATCTCTCCGGTGGTGACGGTCAGGGACACGTCGTCGAGGGCTTTCAGGCCGCGGAAGTCTTTGCTGACGGCTGCCACGTGCAGTAGTTCGGTGGCCTCGGTGGCGGGTGAGCCGGTGTGGTCGTACGGCTGGAAGGGTTGTAGTTGTGCCGCCGCGTCCTGCCTGCCACGGCGCCGGTCGATGACGGCACGGATCCTGGCCGGAAGACCCGCGAGACCGGTGGGGGCGAAGACCACGACCAGTACGACCACGCTGCCGTAGCCGATCTGGGCGATGGTCGGGTGGTCGACCAGGAGTTCGCGGACCAGGAACAGACCGACCGCGCCGACGACGCAACCGATCAGGCTCTGCCGCCCGCCGATGATGACCATGCCGAGCAGCAGGAACATGTTGGCGATGCCGAACGACTCCGGGGCGACGTAGCGGATCAGCCCGGCGTAGAGCACTCCGGCGAGGCCGCCGTAGACGCTGGCCAGGAGGAACGCCACCATCCGCAGCATCGGCACCTCGGCGCCGAGCGCGCTGGCGGCCAGGGCGTCGTCGCGCATCGCCCGCAGCCGCCGGCCCAGCCCGGTGTGGACCACGAACAGTCCGAAGCCGAGCGAGGCGGCGAAGACGATCAGTTCCAGGTAGTAGTAGAGGTACTCGCTGGACAGGTCGACGCCCGGCAGCTGCGGCACCGGGATGTTGGAGATGCCTTCGGCGCCGCCGCTGAGTTCGGCGTTGGTGACCCAGTTGGTGAAGGCGAGCGCGAGTCCGAGAGTGACGATGCCGAGATAGTGCGACTGGACACGCAGTGCGGGAGTGCCGACGACCAGGCCGACGATGACGGTGGCGGCGATCGCGAGGGCGGCGGAGGTCCAGAAGCCGAGGCCGGACTTCGTGGTGAGGATCGCGGTGGCGTACGCGCCGACGCCGAAGAACGCGATCTGCGCGAGGTTGACCTGCCCGCCGACACCCATGCACAGGCCCAGACCGACCGCGAGGACGGCAAAGATGAGGATCACGTCGACGACATGGATGGCGTACGAGTCGAGACCGTATGGCAGCAGCCAGGCGACGACGCCCGCCGCCGCGGCCGTGATGATGCGGGTTCTCATGCGCGGTTCACCGTCCGCTCGCCGAAGACGCCGGTCGGTCTCACCATGATGATCGCTGTGAAGACCAGGAACGTGACCAGTTCGGAGTAGCCCTGGAAGTGCCCGGCGGTGAACGAGTCGAGAACCCCGATGGCCAGGCCGCCGACGATGGCGCCGGGGATGCTGCCGAAACCGCCGAGGATCGCGGCGGCGAATCCTTTGATGCCGAGGGCTCCGCCGAGTGCGGGGCTGACGTAGAGCAGCGGGCCGACCAGGCCGCCGGCCAGCGCGGCGAGCCCGGCGCCGATCATGAAGGCGATGGCGTTGCTGCGGCCCACGTGGATGCCGACCGCGGTGGCGGCCTCGTGATCCATGGCGACCGCCTGCATCGCGGCGCCTCGCTTGGTGCGCGACAGGAACAGCACCAGCAGGACGGTGGCGACGGCGGCGATGGCCAGGACCACCAGGTCGTACGTGCGGATCCGCAGGCCGAGAATGTCCAGCGGCGCGGACGGCACCGGGGAGGGAACAGCCCGGCCGGTGGCGCCCCAGATCATGATGACCAGCGCGTCCAGGACGATGCCGAAACCGATCGTGCCGATCAGCATCAGATCGAAGTCCCGGTTCTCCAACGGGCGCAGCACCCGCTCGATGACCAGGCCGATCACGGCGGTGACACCGATCGCCACCACCATGGCCAGGGTGAACGGCAGCCGGGCGGACAGGTAGAAGGTGGAGGCGAGGTACGCGCCGACGGTCACCACGTTGCCGTGCGCGAAGTTGACCAGGCCCATGGTCCGGTAGACCAACGAGAACCCCAGCGCCACCAGGGCGTAGACGGCACCGAGGCTGACCCCGCCGACGATCGTCTGCAGAAAGACCTGCATGGCTCTCCTAGGATGGGCGGCTCCCGGCGTCGGGCGGACGCCGGGAGCACCGGTCAGCTGGCGGCGACGAGCTTGCCGTTCTGGATGGTGCCGATCGAGGTGGCGAAGATCCCGACCCCGGTCCGGTCGTAGGCGAAGTCGCCGAGCAGCCCGTCGTGCTTGGTGGCGCGGATGGCGTCGGCGAGGGCCTTTCCAGTGGCGAGGTTGCTGGTCTTGAGGGCGGTGAGCAGGATCTGGGTGCCGTCGTAGGCTTTCGCTCCGTGCATCTCGGCCTCCTCGTTGAACTTCGCCTGGTACGCGGCGGCGAACTTCTTGGAGGCGTCGTCGATGTCGTTGCTCAGATAGGGCGAACTGACGATGGTGCCTTCGACGTTGGCGGCGCCCGCGGTGTCCAGGAAGACCGGGGTGCCCTGTGGTGCCGCTCCGGCGAAGGGCGCGGTGATACCGAGGTCGCGGGCCTGTTTGACGATCAGGCCGGACTCGACCTCCTCGGCGCCCAGGAAGATCAGCTGCGGGTTCTTCTGGCGGATGCCGGTCAGGACGGCGCTGAAGTCCTTCTGGTCGGTGGTGACGACCTGGTCGGCGACTGGGGTGACTCCCCGGGCCGTCAGGGCTTTGAGGAAGGCGTCGTGCTCGCCTTTGCCGTACGACCCGTTATTGGTGATCATGGCAATGCTCTTGATCCCCTTGGTGTCGACCACGTGCTTGGCCAGGGTCTCGTCGTAGGTGGTGCTGGTCGGGCCGTTGAGGAACAGGAACTCGCTGCCGACCGCGACCAGTCCCGGTGACTGGCCGGAAGTGATGTTCGGGATCTCGGCCTGCTTGAGGATCGGGGCCATCGCGATGGTGACGGCGCTCTCCGCGGTGCCGATCATCGCGATGTAGCCCTCGGAGTCGATCTTTCGGGCCAGGTTGGTGCCGACGGTCGGGTCGCCCTGGTCGTCGAAGACGTCGAGCTGGATCTGCCGCCCGTTGACGCCGCCGGCGGCGTTCCACTCGTCGACGGCGAGCCGGGCGCCTTTGAGCTCCCAGGCGCCGAGGGCGCTGAGCTGGCCGCTCTGCGCGTCGACCAGGGCGATCTTGATGGGGCCGGAGTCGTTCCCGGTGTTCTCGTCGCCGGCGCCCGGGGCGCTGCATCCCGCGGCGAGAACGGCGGAGACGGCGAAGACGGATATGGCGGTGGCGTGGAGTCGGAGCATGTGCGTCTCACCTCGATCAATAAGGCGGTTCAGTCAAAGACGCTCCAGATAGGTCCACTGTACGGACCAATTGATCCGTCTTGTGGACTGCGTGTAACGTACGATCGTCCGCTGGTTCTGGCAAGGGGCAAGGCCTGGTCCATTACGGATGCGTGACTCGGGTACCCGGCGCTGGAGATCCGCGGCGGGCAGGCACGATGGACCGCGGGGTCGTGCGTCGGGACGCGAGGAGTGGTGGCATTCGTGGAATCGGGAACATCGCGGGCGGAGTCCGCGGACCAGCAGGGTGTGCGCAGTGTCCAGCGGGCCCTGGGCATCCTCGGACTGCTGACCGACGACCGGCCGGTCGTCTCGGTGCGCGAGATCGTCGAGGCCACCGGGCTGGCCAAGACCACCGTGCTGCGCCTGGTCTCGACCCTGGAACAGAACGGCCTGCTGTGGGCCACCGCCAGCGGCTACATGGCCGGACCCGGGCTGTGGCGGTGGGCGCACCTGGCCCGCCGCAGCTGGGAGCTGCCGGCCGAGACCCAGCGCGGCATGAAGGAGCTGGCCGCCCGCCGCCGCGAGACCGTCAACCTGTACGTGGTGCGCGACATCTACCGGGTCTGCGTGGCCCAGCAGGAGAGCCCGCAACCCCTACGGCACGTCGTCCAGGTCGGTGACGAACTGCCCATGTGGGCCGGTGCCTCCTCCAAGGTGCTGCTCCGCGACGCGACCCCGGCTCTGCTGGAACGCATTGCCAAGGGTTCCCCGCACGGCCCCGGCCACGCCGTGGTCATGCGGGAGTGGATCGACGAGGCCGCGGCCAAGGGGTTCGGCGAGAGCCACGGCGAACGTGAGGACGGCCTGTCCGCCGTGGCCGCGCCGGTCCTCGGCCGTTCCGGCACCGTCGTGGCCGCCCTGGCGCTGAGCGGCCCGACGATCCGGTTCACGCCGGAGAAGGTCACCGAGTTCGCCGCGGACCTCCGGGAGATGGCCCAGCAGATGTCGGAACGCGGCTTCGACCGCCCGTTCGCTCAATAGACCTCCACTTTGCCGGTCGAGCGCGGGCTGGCCGGGTCGTTGAAGAAGTACTCGCCGGCCCGGGTGAACGTGTAGGTGAAGGACTCCCCCGGTGCCAGGGTCACGTCGAACAGGCCCTCGAAGAACTGGGTGACCCCACGCGGGCCGGCGTTGCCCGGATGGTTGGTGAACGTGACCGTCGTGCCCACCGGAACACGCAGGTGCGTCGGCGCCATGCTCGCGACGGTGAACGACTCGGTGGTGCCGGTCGCGGTCCGGCCGATGATCACGGTGTCGCCGTCGACGGGCGTGCCGGAGACCGGGCGGCGGATCACCGGCGGGGGTGGCGTGGCCGCTGGGCCCACGGCGCCGTCGATCTCGAAGGCCCACAGGAAGTCACCGCGCGGCGCCGAGTTGCCGTAGGGGATGCTGGTGCCACCGGCGAAGACGGCGAGGTACTGCTTGCCACCGGCCCGGTACATGATCGGGCTGGAGCTGATCGCCGCGCCGGTCTGGAAACGCCACAGCTCACGGCCGGTGCGGGCGTCCAGGGCGAGCAGGTTGCCGTCGGGCTGGCCGATGAACAGCAGGTCACTGGCGGTGGTGAGGATGCCGTTGCCGTGCCCCAGCGAGTACGGCATGCGCCGTTTCCAGCGGACCTTGTTCGTGCTCACGTCGACGGCCACGATGCCACCGGTCTGGTACTCGCCGGGCGGCCGCAGCCCGTTCGCGGCCTCGGTCAGCGAGTGGGCGGCGGCCACGTACCCGAACCCGGTGTAGACCAGCCCGGTCCGGTGACTGAACGACAGATGCGACCAGTCCGCGCCACCGCCATGACCGGGAATCGACAGCACCGGCGTGTCCCAGTGCGGGGTGTAGAGGGCGCCCTGCGCATAGTTGGGCACGGCCCGGTTGGGGTCGCCCGGCACCGACGTGCCCAGGGGCTGGTCGACGACCTGCTGCTCGGTCCAGCCGCCCTGGACCGGGAACGGCTGGGTGGGCCAGGTCTTCTGCCGCGGCTCCTGCGGGACGGGGCGTTCGACGATGCCGAGAGGGGCGGTGCCGTCGGTGCGGTCGAGGATGAAGTACATGCCCGACTTGCTGCCGTAGACGATCACCTTGCGATCACGGCCCCGGATACGGACATCGGCCAGCACCGGCGACATCACGTTGTCCATGTCCCAGATGTCGTGATGGATCGATTGGAAGTGCCAGCGGTAGGCGCCGGTCCGCATGTCGAGGGCGACCAGGGAGTTCGCGAACAGGTTCTGGCCGCCACGTGCGGAACCGTCCTGGGAGGAGTTGTTGCCGCGGGCGTTTCCGAACGTCCAGTAGGTGAGCCCGAGTTCCGGATCGACGGCCGGGTGGATCCACGGTGTGGCGCCACCCTCGGCCCATGAGTCGCCCTCCCACGTGTCGTTGCCGAACTCCCCCGGCTCAGGGGTGCCCCAGAAGTGCCAGAGCACGTCGCCGGTGGTGGCGTCCACGGCGACCGCCGCACCCCGCGGGCCGTCGTTGGTGCCGCAGAACAGCAGGCCGTCGTGGTAGACCACGGCCACCTTCTCGATGTTGCCGAAGCCGTTGACCTGCCGTTCCCACACCACCGCGCCGGTCTGCCGGTCGAGAGCGATCACGTAGTTGTCGTTGGACTTGGTGAAGACGTGCCCGCCGCCGACCGCCACACCCCGGCGGGTCAGGGTGCCGCGGGTCTGCTCGTAGCGCCACTTCGTCACACCGGTGACACCGTCGACGGCGACGACGTTGCCCAGCGCCGATTCGATGTAGAGGACACCGTCGACGGCTACGGCGGTGCTCTGGCTGTTGCCGGTGCGCAGCCCGCCCTCGATCGAGTTCATCCAGCTGCCGCGCAGCCGGCGGACGTTTCCGGCGTCGATGCGGCGCAGGCTGGTGTAGTTCTGGTTGCCGAGGTTCCCGCCGACCTTGGGGAAGTCGGCGTCACCCGGGGTGTCGAAGTGCTTGAGGTCGGCGGCACCCGGAGCCCGGGCGGCGGACGCCGGAACTCCGATCACCGGGCCGGCGATTGCCGCGGCGGCGACGGCGCGTATCAGGTCTCTGCGGTTGATGTCGGGCACGCTGAGGTCACCTCTTCGGGACGGTGGAATCCGGAGTCGGTTCTGCTGAGGGCGGGGCTATTCGAAGACGCCCTGGTAGATGTCCTTGATGTTCCAGTGGCCCGGGGTGGGCACCGGCTCGTTGACCATCGGCACATCGATGACGGCCGGCCGGCGTGCGGCCAGTGCCGTCCGCAGGGCCTCGCCGAGACCGTCGGCGGTCGTAAGGTTGTAGCCGTCGGCGCCGCAGGCACGGCCCAGGGCGGCGAAATCCGGGCTGTACGGTTTGCCGTCCGGCCCGGTGAAGTCACAGCCGTAGCTCTGGCCGAAGTTCACGGCTTGCAGGTCACTGATGGTGCCGTGGGATCCGTTGTTCATCACCACGAAGATCACCGGCGCGCCCTGCTCGACGGCCATCGGCAGCGCCGGCAGCTGGGCGCTCATCCCGCCGTCGCCGACCAGCGCGACCACCGTGCGGTCCGGTTCGGCGATCTGCACCCCGACGGCGGCCGCCGGCCCGAACCCCATCGTGGACGCCCCGCCCGGCGTGATGAACCGCCCCTGTTCCGGCAGCTCATAGCATTGGGCGACGCCGTTCTTGTTCCAGCCCACGTCGGTGACCAGCACCGCGTCCGCCGGCAGGATCTCGCGCAGGTCGGCGAGGATCCGCTCCGGGCGCAGGGGGAACCTGTCGCTGGCTCCGCGTCCCCGGCTGTCGGCGAACAGGGTCCGCCGCGCCGCGGTGATGGTCTCCCGAAGGCCTTCGTGCGGCCGGGGCTCGGATTGCCGGGCGCGCACGGCAGTGTTGATCGCCTGGACTGCCCGGGTGACGTCGGCGACCGCACCGACGGCGACCGGGAAGTTCCGGCCGATCTCCGCCGGGTCGATGTCGATCTGGATCAGCCGCCCGGGCGGGAACTGCCACGTGTAGCGGCGGTCCCAACTGCTGGCGTCGGTCTCGGCGAACCGGGTGGCCAGGGCCAGGACCACGTCGGCTTCCCGGGTGTACCGGTTGGTGATCTCCAGTCCCCAGAACCCGGGCATGCCCAGCAGCAGCGGATGGTCGTCGGACAGGGTGCCTTTGGCCATCAGTGAGTGCACGACCGGGATGTCGAGGTGCTCGACCAGTTCCCGCAGCGCGTCCAGGCCGGGCCCGCGCCGCAGCCCACCGCCCAGGTAGACCAGTGGCCGCTGGGCCTGCAGGAGCAGCCCGGCGATCTGCTCGGCCACCTCGGCCGGCAGGTCCGGCCGCCGCACCACGGCGAGCGGATACTCCCGCACGGCGGGCAACGGCCGGGAGAAGTGATCCATCGGCACACTGAGCAGCACAGCCCCGGGCCGGCCGGAGGCGGCCGTCCAGAACGCGCGTTCGGTGAATCGGGCCAGGTCCTCGGCCCGGTGGACCTGCCAGGCGCGTTTGACGAACGGCCGGTAGATCGCGGTCTGGTCGCCGTCGGCGTGCAGGTTCACCTCCTGGTGCGGGTGCCGGCCGAAGTAGTAGGACGGGACGTCCCCCGCGATCGCGACCAGCGGCACCGAGTCGAGGGCCGCGGTCATCACACCGGTGACGGCATTGGTCATGCCGGGGCCGACATGCAGCAGCACGACCCCGGTCCGGCCGGTGGCGCGGGCGTAGCCGTCGGCGGCGTGCGCGGCGGCCTGCTCGTGGCGGGCGATCACGAACCGGATCCGGCTGCGGCCGATCGCGTCGAGCAGGGCGATGTTGGTGTGCCCGCAGGTGCCGAAGATGTGCTCGACACCGTACGACTCGAGCTGGGCGACCAGGGCCTCGGCGGCGGTGTCGCTCATCGAAAATCTTCCGTGGAAACCCCCGGCTTTAGCCGTGGGGAGGAAACGGGACTCCTGCGGAGCAGGTCAGGGATAGCCGATCCGCCGTCAAGGCGGATAGGCGTCTGGTCAGACATTGCGCTGGTTCTCCACATACCTCTTCACGGTCTCCAGGGTCGTTGGGCTGCGCGGGTATGGTGTCCGATGTGGATGAGACGGTGCGTTACACCTACCGCCTGCGGCCCGGCCGCATCGCGGAGGCCGCACTTCTCGGCGAGTGGGGTCGCTGCCGGTGGCTGTGGAACGAAGCCGTCCACCAGCAGAGGACTCGCCGCAAGCCGACGTTCGGCAAGCTGTCCAAGCTGCTGACCGAGGCTCGGAGCCGTAACGCCTGGCTGCAGGCCGGGTCGCAGGTCGCCCAGCAGCAGACGCTGCGCACCTACGGGGCGGCCCTGAACCATTGGTTCACGGTGAAGGGGCGGGGCCGTCCGAAGGTCAAGCGGCTCAAGGACGCGTTGCCGAGTTTGGAGTACACGACTCGGGGCTTCTCGATCCAGGGCGGTCGGCTTCGCCTGCCGGGTAGGGTCACGATCCCGGTCGTGTGGTCCCGGGAGCTGCCGTGCGACCCGTCCAGCGTGCGGGTCTACCGCGACGGCCTCGGGCATTGGTACGCCTCGTTCGTAATCCGTCGGGACACGATCGACACACCCGGGGCGGACCTGCCCGGTATCGGCGTCGACTGGGGCGTAACCACGACCGCCGCCACCACCAACCCCCGGTTCGACCTGCCGCACCTCGGCCACCGCAAACGGTGCGCGGCTGAACTGGCCAAGGCGCAGCGCAGGATGGCTCGCCGCCGCCGGCCGAAGGGCCGGCCGCAGTCGAAGGGCTACCAGACCGCGAAACGGCAGGCCGCCCGGATCGCGAAGAGGGCGGCTCGGCAGAACACCTACGACGCCCGTGTCTGGGCGAAGAACGTCACCGAGCATCACAGCCTGATCGCTGTGGAGGACTTCAAGCCGAAGTTCCTCGCCAAGTCGCGGATGGCCGGTAAGGCCGCTGACGCGGCGATCGGCGCGTGCAAGCGGGAACTTGTCGAGCGTGGCATGCGGGCGGGCCGGAAGGTGGTGCTGGTGCCGCCCGCCTACACCACGATGACCTGCTCCGCGTGCGGCGAGAGAGCCAATCACCGCCTCGGACTGGGCGTAAGAGTCTTCGAGTGCGCGGCCTGCGGCTACACCGCAGACCGTGACCTCAACGCCGCGAGGACGATCCTCGCCACGGCTGAACGCGACCGTGCCAGTGCCGACGACGTGAGACATCTGATCGCCTCCTACCGGGATGGTGGATCAGGTGCGGTCCGAGCTGGGAATCCAGGGCCTGGCCCCGGAGGGAAATCCCCCGGATTCATCCGTGGGGATCGTTAAGAGATGCCGCGCAGGAGCAGCGTCTTGACCGACGTGTAGTCGTCGATCATCCAGCGTGGCGACTCGCGGCCGAACCCGGAGTCCTTGACGCCGCCGAACGGGACGTGGTCGAGGCGGAAGTTCGACGAGCCGTTGACGACGAGACCGCCGACCTCCAGTTCACGCCAGGCGGTGAAGATCCGGCGGACGTCGAAGGTGAACAGGCCCGCCTGTAGGCCGTACCGGCTGTCGTTGCAGGTTGTCAGCACCTGGTCGAACTCATCGAATGCGGTCACGCTGACCACCGCCCCGAACACCTCGTCCCGGATCAACCGCGCGTCGGCCGGTGGTGCGGCCACGACCGTGGGGATGACCGTGGCCCCGTCACGGTGGCCGCCGGTGGTGATCGACGCCCCACCCGTGACCGCCTCGCGGGCCCAGCTGACGACCCGTTCGGCGGCGTGGTCGTCGACCATCGAGCCGACGTCGGTGCCGGGATCGCTGGGGTCGCCGACGGTCAGCTTCTCGACCTCGCGGGTGAACGCGTCGACGAACTCGTCGTAGCGGCGCCGGTCCACGTAGATGCGCTGCACCGAGATGCAGCTCTGGCCCGAGTTGCTGTACCCGGTCGCGGCACACACCCGGGCCGCCGCCGCGATGTCCGCGTCCTCGCAGACGATCGTCGCGGCGTTCCCGCCGAGCTCCATGACCAGACGTTTCGCCCCCGCCGCACGAGCTACGGCCGCGCCCGTCTCCGGGCTGCCGGTGAAGCTGATGACGCCGACCTCGGACGCCGCGCTGAGGGCCGCACCGACCTCGGCACCGCCGTGCAACACCTGCACCGCCTCGGGTGGCAACCCGCAGTCGAGCAGCAGTCGCACCACGGCAACCGACGATGCGGGCGCCTGCGGCGGGGGTTTGACCAGCGTGGTGTTGCCGGCGGCGAAGGAGGCGCCGAGCTTGTGCGCCAGGAGGTTGGCGGGCGCGTTGAACGGGGTGATGGCCAGCGCGATCCCGATCGGCGTCCGCTGGGTGAGCGCGGTGGTGCCGACGCCACGTCCCCAGCCGGCGACCGGCAGCACCTCACCCCCGATCCGGCGGGCCTCGGCGGCACACACGGCGAACGTGTCCGCGACCCGGTCGATCTCGCCGCGACCGTCCTTGACCGGTTTGCCGAGCTCCAGGGCGAGCAGTTCGGCGAGTTCGGTACGGCGGTGTACGGCTTCGGCGGCGGCGCGATCGAGGATGTCGGCACGGTCGGCGGGCGGCATGCGGGCGACGGCCTTCGCTCCCGCCCGGGCGTACGTCAGAGCAGTCGCCACCTCCTGCAGCTGGGCCTGGCGTGCCGTGCTGACGACCAGGCGGGTCCACGGGCCGGTCCGTTCGACCTGCGGACCATCGGTCACCCAAACACCTCCGATCAGGCTTCCGACCTGGGTTATCTCAGGTTTGTCGGCCATCGCCACTCCTCTAAGCGATCCGCGTGGTGGTCCTTCTAGACCGTCCTGTGGACTAGGTGTAACGTACGGGCCGCGAAGTCCCCTGGCAATGGCCGACATCGATTCCCGCCCATGCCGACCGAAGGGCACGCCCATGGATGACGACCGACCCCTGCACGGCATCCGGGTCCTCGACCTGACCAACGTCCTGGCCGGCCCCTATTGCAGCTACCAGCTGATGCTCCTCGGGGCCGAGATCGTCAAGATCGAACGACCCGGCAACGGGGATCTGGCCCGTTCCCTCGGCCCCGAACCCGCGCTCAACCGTGCTGCCCTCGGCGCCTCGTTCCTCGCCCAGAACGCCGGCAAGAAGTCCGTCGAACTGGACCTGAAGGACACCGGCGACCGCACCGTCTTCGAGAGCCTCGTCCACGAGGCCGACGTCCTGCTGGAAAACTTCCGCGCCGGCGTACTGGACCGCCTCGGCTATGGCTGGGAGGTCCTGCACCGGCTCAACCCACGGCTGATCTACTGCGCCATCTCCGGATTCGGCCAGACCGGGCCGATGCGCCACGCGCCCGCCTACGACCAGATCATCCAGGGCCTGTCCGGGATGATGAGCGTCACCGGCACTCCGGATACCGCGCCGCTGCGGGTCGGCTTCCCCGTCTCGGACACCGTCGGTGGACTCGTCGCGGCACTGTCCATCTCGGCGGCACTGGCCGGGCGTACCCGTACCGGAAAAGGGGTCGCCCTTGATGTGTCCATGCTCGAGACATCGCTGTCGGCGATGGGCTGGGCCATGTCGAACTACCTGGTCAGCGGGGTTCCGCCGGAGCCCATGGGCGACCAGAACGCGACCGCGGCGCCGTCGGGCACCTTCCACGCCGCCGACGGGCCGCTCAACATCGCCGCCAACCGGCAGGAACAGTTCGAGACCCTGTGCCGGCTGATCGGACGGCCTGACCTGGCCACCGACGAACGGTTCGCCGAACGGGAGGCCCGCAAACAGCACCGGGCGGCACTCAACGACGAGATCGACACCGCGCTCCGGCGGCGGCCCGCGGGGGAATGGGAGACCCTGCTGGCCGCCGCCGGTGTTCCCGCCGCCCGGATCCTGACCGTCGCACAGGCCGCCCAGCTCGACCAACTGCGCGACCGCGGCTTCTTCACCGACCTGGAGTTCCCCGCACATCCCGGCCGCACCCTGCGGGTCAGCGGCAACGGTGTCCTCGTCGACGGCGTACCGATGCGCCCACCGGCACCGCCGCCGCTACTGGGAGAGCACAACGCCGAGTTCAAGGAGGTGGCCGCGCCGTGACCGTCGAGGACGTCGCCGACTGGTGGGGCACCGCCGTCTCCCGCGTCGCACCGAACGTCATCGAACTGCGCGGGCGACCGGTCCAGGACCTGATCGGCACCACCTCCTTCGCCGGGATCATCTGGCTGATGCTGCGCGGAGAACCACCGGCGCCCGCGCAGGAGCGGCTCCTCGAAGCGGCACTCGTGTCATCGGTGGACCACGGGCCGCACGCGCCGTCGATCGCGGTCGCCCGGATGGCCGCCACCTGCGGAGTCGGCCTCAACAACGCCGTGGCGACCGGAGTGAACCTGCTCGGTGACGTGCACGGGGGCGCCGGTGAGCAGTGCCTGACACTGCTGCGGGAGATCCACGACCGCGACGCCGCCACGGTGATCGCCTCCTGGCAGGCCCGGTCGAAGTACCTGCCCGGGTTCGGCCACCGTTTCCACACCCTCGACCCGCGCCGCGAACCTCTGCTCAACCTGGTCGAACAGGCTGTCACCGACGGCACCGTCGACGGCCACCACCTGCGCGCCGCCCGCGCCGTCGAAGAACTGATCCACCCGGTGCCGATCAACATCGACGGCTGCACGGCGGTCGTCTACGGCGAACTCGGCTTTCCACCGCCGCTGGCTCGCGGTCTGTTCGTGCTCAGCCGCAGCGTCGGCATCCTCGCCCACGCCTGGGAGGAGACCGGCCAGGGCCGCCGCAACAAAGGACCGATGCCACCGTCGATCCTGCCCACCACCCTCCACGGAGACGCCTGACCGGCTGGTCTCCACCATCCAGGAGCCGCCCCATGTCCTTCACGAGACTCCACCCGCTGCTCGCCGCAGCCCTGACCGCAGCCCTGACCGCAGCCGTGATCCTGGTCGGCAGCGCCGTCCTGCGCCCGGCGGCCGGCCCCTCGCCGTCGGGCGCAGGACCCGACAGCTCCGCCCGGAACCTCGGCCGCGTCGAATACGGCGTCTGCCGCGGCCCCGACCCCTCCTGCTACCACGACTGGGGCAACTTCGACCCGGCCACCGACGGGTACCGGGTGCTGGTCTACAGCCGTACCGCCGGGCCCCGCCACGCCCATCTCGGCCCGGTGCTCGCCGCCGGCCTCAACCCACCGCTGACCGCGGCGAACGCCGCCCAGAGCGGACTCGTCGAACTCGGTGCCGACAACGGGTTCGCGGTCGACTGGACCGAGGACGTCACCCAGCTCAACTCCCCCGCCCGGCTCTTCCGCTACAACGCGGTCATCTTCATGAGCACCACCCGCGACGCGCTCGACGACCCCGCACAGACCGCGCTACGGCAATACATCCGGGGCGGCGGCGGGTTCGTCGGCATTCACAACGCCTTCGGTACGGAATACAACTGGGAATGGTACGAAGGACTGCTCGGCGGCACCAACTACTACGACCACGGCCGTAACCAGCCCGGCACCGTCGTCACCACCAGCCGCCGCGACGCCTCCACGGCCGGGTTGCCGGGCCGCTGGGACTTCACCGACGAGTGGTACAACCTGGTCCCGTTCCCCACCGGCGTGCGTATCCTCGCCACGGTCGACGAGGCCACTCTGCCCGACGGCGCGACCGGCGGCAGCGGCCATCCCGGCCACGGACGTAACCACCCGGTCTCGTGGTGCCAGTACTACGACGGCGGCCGCTCGTGGGTGACCACTCTCGGCCACGAGGTGGCAGCGTGGAACACCGACGGCACGTATTTCAAGGCGCATGTCCTCGGTGGCATCGAATCAGCCATGGGCCGCAAACCCTTCTGCCGGTAGACGCGAACCGGATCACGGACAGATGGGTGGAGGCCCGCATGGTCAGGCCGCTGCCGACGCTACCTGGTCGAGACGGCCGCGAGCCGCGGCCAGCGCCAGGCGGGCGTGTTCCTTCGCGCCGACCTGGGCCACCGTCTGGGCCCGGGGAATCTCCAGCGCGTACGGCAGACCGGGTGGCAACGCGGCCAGAATGCCGTCCAGGTCGATCCCGCCGTCGCCCGGATACAGACGCTCGAAGCGGGCGGTGTGGATCAGCCCCTCGCTGGTCGCCGGGATCGCCGCGGGCGCGTCGCAGACATGTGCGAAGTGGAACCACTCCGCGGGCAGTTCCCGCAGGTCGGCGACGCTGGACCCGGAACGGGCGAAGTGCAGCAGGTCGATCAGCATGCCGCCGTTGGGCTGCCCGGCGGCCCGCAGCACCCGGGCCGCCTCGGTCAGGTCCGGGGTCTCGGTCCACGACGGGAACTCCAGGTCGACGGTCAGGCCGAGCGGTCGGGCCATCTCGCACAGGCGCGCGAAGCGGTCCACCTTGCGGGCCCGGTCCGGATCCGGGAGCTGGGTGATGACGTGCCGGGCGCCGAGCTCCGCGCCCGCTTCCAGGAAGCGCTGGAAGTCGCGGGGGTCCTCGTCCGGGCCGATCCGGGCCAGCTCGATGTCGAGAACCTCCACGCCGGTGGCCGCGAGGCGCACCTTCGTGGTGCGCATCAGGGCGGGATCGGTCGCGAGCGGATAGTGCGGTTCATGCGGTGTGACCCGGGTCAGCCGGATTCCTACATACCGGTATCCGGCGGATGCCGCGGCCTCCACCAGTTCCGGCGGGGAGAGGCTCAGCGCGGTCAGATGGGCCAGGGAGTAGTCGTGCGGGTGGCTGCCGGTGTCACGCAGGTCCCGCAGCCGGCGGTGCCGGTGGGCGGCCATCCGCACCGCGACCGTGCCCGGCGACCCGTAACCGGTGTAGTCGCCGATGCGCTGCACCACCTCGAAGAACAGCCGAGAGCCGAGCATCTGCGTGTAGAAGTGCAGGTACTCACCGCAGGCGTCGCTGTCGTACAGAATCGAGTGCTCGCGCAGCACGGCCAGCAGCTCCGGCGGCGGCGCGAGGCGGGCATCCAGGTCGTCGTAATAGTTGTCAGGGATTCGCAGCACCGGGGCGCCCAGCTCCCGCATCGACCGGGCGGCGGCGATCACGTCGTCGCTGGCAAACGCCACATGCTGCGGGTTCGGGATGCCCGGCGCCCAGATGCCACGGCGCAGGGGTGCGGTGTTGAGGGTTATCCGTACGCCGTGCTCGGTGTCTGTCGCCGACCGGCTGCGCAGCAGCCCGAACGGTGCCGCCAGCTCCGTCGCCGGCCCGGACCGCAGGCCGAGGACCGATCGGTAGAAGAGCGCCACCTGGTCGAAGTCGTCGACGGACTCGGTGAGCGCGATGTGGTCGGTAGCGGTGACCAGGCCGTCCGTGCGCGCCACCACACCGGTCGGAGTGAAGTCGCCGCGCCAGCCGCCATCGGTGCCGGGGCGGCAGAAGAACACGGCGGTGCCGTCGGGGGCGGCCACCGAGGTCAGGTCCGCTTCTTCCGGCTGCCGGGCCCGGGGCAGCACCGGCGCCAGCAGCCGGTCCGCGCGTTGCGCCGACCGGGCCGGGTCGTCGCTCTCCACGGCCAGGGCGCAGATCACCGCGGCGCCCGGATCCACCCGTCGCTGCGGCGCGAAGTTGAGCAGCACCCGGGCATCACCCTGTTCCCACAGGTGAACCGGCTTGGAGCGGTGCCGCCCGGTACGGAGGAAACCAAGCGCCGTCAGGGTCCTTTCGACAGCCGGGCCGGAGGTGTCGTCGACGGCCAGCTCGGTGAAGACGTGCCCGCCCAGCCGCGGAGCCGCGGGCAGACCGGCCGACGGAATCAGGGTCAACAACGAGCGCATGCCGTCGATCGCGGCATGCCGGGGGTCGGCCTGGCAGGAGATGTCGTTGTACGCCTCCAGCGACAGCGGCCCGTCGTAGCCGGCGGCGAGGATCCGGGCGACGAACCCGGTCAGGTCGAAGGAGCCCAGGCCGGGAAAGAACCGGTGGTGACGGCTCCACTCGGCGACGTCCATCTTCAACCGGGGTGCGTCGGCCAGTTGCAGGTGGAACACCTTGGCGGCGGGAATCACCGCGATCTGTGCCGGGTCCTCGTCACGCGACAGCACGTGGAAGCTGTCCAGGCACAGACCGAGCGCACGATGGTCGGCGCGGCGCACGATCTGCCACGCGTGGGCCGACGTGTTCACGTGCCGGCCCCATGACTGGGCCTCATAGGCGATCCGCACGCCGCGGCGCTGGGCCCGCTCGGCCAGCTCGTGCAGGTGCGCGGCGGCCAGATCGTCGTCGTCCACGGCATCCGGTGACTCCGACGAGCAAACCAGCAGGGTCTTCGCGCCGAGCTGTTCAAGGACGTCGAGCTTGCGGTCGGCCCGGCGCAGGTTGGCCCGCAACCGCCGGGCCGGGACCGCCTCGAAGTCACGAAACGGCTGGTACGCCTCGATCGTCAGGCCCCGGCGGGCGCACTCCTGCCGGATCCGGGCCGGCGACCAGGCCGAGGCGATCAGGTCGTTCTCGAAGATCTCGATCCCGTCGAACCCGGCCGCGGCGGCGGCGGCCAACTTGTCCTCGATCGTCCCGGAGAGGCAGGCGGTGGCGATGGACAGCCGGGGACTGCCGCCCGGCGTGTCGATCCGGTCGTGGGCATTGTCATGTTCGGCGATGAGCACGATCGCTCCGCCTTCCTGCCCCGGACCCCGACCGGTCCGGCAGGCGGTCCATTCGATCCGAATTAACGTACCAGTTAGTTAGTTATAGACGACGGTCACCGAACTGGAAAGGGGTTCGCACTGGATACCGCCTCCTCCAGCGCCCGCACACGCTCGTCGCACCGGTGCTCGCGATCATCGCGGCCGCGTACCCGACCGCGACGCTCGCCGGCCTGGCCCGGCACCTGATTTCACAGCAAATACCGAGCTTCGATTGATCCACGGGCATGTAGGGTCCAGTCAAATAGCTCAATATGCTGACCATCCGGCGTGACGAGCATCGTTCCCCCCAGGACGATGCCGTTGCTCGGCGAACGGCGGGAGCGGCCCCGCCCCACCCCGACACGCCGGACATCCCGATACCGGCGGCCTCCCCCAAGGCCACCGCGTCCTGTGGACCGGTCAGCCCATCCCCACCGAAAGGAAAGCCGCGCCATGAGAACCATGCGGAATGTTCTCGCCGCATCCGCTGTCGCCGCTGTCGGAGCCGTCCTGCTCGCCGCCCCGGCGTCGGCGGCCACCGTGGTCGTCAGCAACGTGACGGATCTGTCCAACGCCATCAAGAACGCCACCGCCGGCACCGTCATCCAGGTCCGCGCCGGTACGTACTACCCGACGGCCACCCTGCAGTCCACGGCCAACGGCACCTCGTCCGCGCCGGTGACGCTCACCGCGTACGGTAGCGAGGTTGTGAAGATCTCTGGTTCGAGTCTGCCCAGCGGCTCCTGGATCTTCAAGCTGACCGCCGACTACTGGAACGTCTCCAACATCACCTTCCAGGACTCCCCGGACAGCGCGGTGGTCTGCCAGTCGTGCACCGGCACGAACTGGAACAACATCAAGACGATCAACGGCGGCGACTCCGGCTTCACGCTCACCGGCGCCGACACGATCAACAACACGGTCAAGAACATCGATTCGTACGGTCATTACGACGCCGCCGAGCACGGGGAGAACGCCGACGGTATCGCCGTCAAGTACGGTTCCGGCACCGGCAACCTGATCACCGGCGCCCGCCTGTACAACAACTCCGACGACGGCATCGACCTGTGGTCGTTCTCCTCACCGGTCACCATCGAGCACACCTGGTCGTTCGGCAACGGCAAGAACCGCTGGAGCGACTCCGCCTTCGCCGGCGACGGCAACGGCTACAAGCTCGGCGGCGACGGCGAGACCGTGGCGCACGTGGTGAACAACTCGGCGGCCTGGGACAACGCGGGCAACGGATTCACCGAGAACTCCAACAAGGGCGCGATCGTCATCAACCGCACCACCGCCTACGCCAACGGCAGCTGGGGCTACTACTTCGCCACCGGCGCGGCGAAACTCGGCAAGAACCTCGCCGTGAGCAACGGCAGCGGCCTGGTGAACAAGGGCTCCTCGGTCACCTCGTCCGGCAACAACTGGGACAGCGGCATCAGCACCCCGTCGTTCATCTCCACCAACGCTACGACCACGTACAACGCCCGCTCGTCCAGCGGCACCCTGCCCGCCACCACATTCCTGACCACAGGCAGCAGCACCATCGGCGCCACCATGAACTGATCGAAGGCACCGCTCCCGGTGGTCCCATACTCGTACGGGACCACCGGGGGCGGGCCCACGGCGCTCCTCAGCCCTCATGCGCCGACGGGTCGCCGCGGGCCACATGGTCTTCGAGGCGTGGTACGGCGGCATGCGCTCAAGTAGCGCGGCGGCCCGCCGACTGTGGGGCTATGCTCCCTGGGCGTTGGTTTGCCGCCATGGCCGGTGTCCTGGTCGTGACCTTTCTTCTCTGGCCCGACCACCTGCGGCATCTCCCGTTTCTGCTGGTGGCGCTGGGCGCGCTGCCGTGCGTGGTGGTGGCCCTTCGGCGGGCCGCGCCGGGCGAGCGACTCTCGTGGTGGCTGTTGCTCGGTGCGATCCTGCTCTACAACGTCGGCAACAGCATCTGGGCTTGGCTGGTGATCGTCGAGGGCCGGGTGACCGGTGACGGCACCGTCGCCGGGGTCTTCCTGACCGGCGGCGGAGTTCTGGTGCTGTGTGCGGCGCTGGTCGTGGTGGTGCAGCGGGGCCGGCGCGACATCGGCGGGCTGATCGACTCGGTGGTCACCGCCCTGGCCCTGACCGGCCTGTTCTGGGACTCGCTCCTGTTCCCCGCGCTGGCCGGTCAGCACGTGACGACCAGCCGGGAGATCGTCGTCTTCGTCAACGTCTTCGTCATGGCCGGCACGATGGGTGCGCTGTTGCGCATCTCGCTCGTGGGGCCTGGGGAGAAGGCGCCGGTGCGGTTGCTCACCGGAGCGGTCGGGCTCGGCCTGCTGGGCAACGTCGTGGGTGCGCTGGCCTATGACCCGTCGACCGGCGCACGCGCAAGCTGGACAGACATGGTCTACCTGGCCGCGTACGCGCTGCTGGGGTGTGCCGCGCTGCATCCCGGCGCGGGGGCGGTGACCGCCCCCGGCGAGCCGCCGGCCGACCGTCTCAGCCGCCGGAGACTCCTCATACTCGGCCTCATGGTCGGCCTCGCACCGCTGACCGTCGGGATCCGAGGGCTCCTCGGGCTGCCGATCGACGGGTTGATCTTGGCCTTCACGTCGGTCAGCATCGTCCCGCTCGTGATGATCCGCATCGAACGGCTGTCCAGCGCCCGGGACGAGGCTCAGCAGGCGCTGGTCAGCCTCGCCACCCGGGACGGCCTGACCGGCCTGCCGAACCGGGCAGCGGGCGAGGAGCACATCACCACGGAGTTGCGGCGCGGGCCGGGGGGATTGGCCGTGCTCTTCTGCGATCTGGACGGCTTCAAACCGGTGAACGACCGGCTCGGTCATGCGGCCGGCGACCGATTGCTGGCCGCCGTCGCCGACCGCCTGCGCGGATGTGTGCGCCAAGGCGACCTGGTCTTCCGCCTCGGCGGCGACGAATTTGTGATCGTCTGCCGGGGTGTTGACGCGCTGGACGAGATCTGCGCCCGGATCCGCGCTGTGGTGTCGACCCCGTTCCCGGTCGGCGGGCAGGTGCGGATCGGGGTCAGCGCCGGCTACGCGGTCGCCCGCGACAGCGACACCGCCAACGACCTGATCGGCCGGGCCGACCTGGCCATGTACGAGGCCAAACGGACCAAGAGGGTCGGCTCGCTCAGTGTGGCCGCGGCCTGACGGGCGACCAGACTATTGAATATATGTGTACGGAGGATCAAGGAAATACTCGTCGAGAACCCAGAGCTTCAGCCGCCCGCTGAGGATGTTGTATATGAATTCCGTCGCGGACATGTCGAACTCGAGCCAGTCCTCGAAGTCCGCGTCGACGAACAGCACCCCCCATTCGTCTTCCGGCCTGCCGGACACGGCGACCCAATAGAAGTAGTTCGCTTCGAAGAGCGCGAACGGAATAAGACGCACTCCCTCATCGAAATACTTCGCGGGAAGCGTTCTGTACCCTCGATCCTTGAGGAACCGCCAGACTGAATCGCGCTCGGCGACCAACGTGGCGATACGCGATTGCGTCATGCGACCTTCCGGCTGGAACAGGCCCAGGCAGTCGTCCAGGACAGCATATCCGCCGAGAGCCGCGATCAAAGCCTTGTAGTCATTGGGGATGCGCGCACCGATTTCGGCTTCAGCACCTTCCCATCGCCAGTCCGAAGGCACCGGCCGGGGAGTCAGCAATTCGACGATCTCGGCCGAGAAGTCGCGCTTCACACCTCCCTCCAGACGCGTTGCATTGTCTTGATTGTTCCTTCTCTCGTAAAGCTGGATTGCTGATCGTCCGCGTGATCGACGAACCCGCAGTTGTCAACCAGGACCGGTTCGCACCGGCGACTACATGGTACGTATGGATGCCCACGACAGTGCGGTCCGGCATACGTCCGCAACTGAGCCTCTACGGGATCCAGGGTGCGCCTCGTCAGCGGGGCCATGAATCGGGGGACGACAGTCTAGAGTGGACGCGTGCTGGGAGTCGTCGCGGCCGCGCTTGGCGGTCCTGAGGTGTTGCAGGTGACTGAGCTGCCCGAGCCCGAGGCGGGGCCTGGGCAGGTGGTGGTCCGGATCCGCGCGGTCTGTGTGCACCCGGCTGATGTCGCCGCCACGACCGGGGAGATTCCTCGCGGGCCGGTTCCGCCGCCGTTCTCGCCCGGGTGGGATATCGCCGGCGAGGTGGCCTCGGTCGGCCCCGACACGGCGGATTTCGGGTTGGGTGATCGTGTCGTCGGGATGATTCCGTGGTATTTGACGCGCGGCACACCCGGTGGGTATGCCGAGTTCGTGGCCGCCGACGCGGACTGGTTGGTGCGGTTGCCGGACGAGCTCGACTTCGTGTCCGCGGCCACGGTGCCGCTCAACGTCCAGACCGCACACCAGGGGCTGTCACTGGTTTCGTTGGCCATGCTGCCGGCCGGCAGCAGCATTCTGGTCACCGGCGCCAGCGGCGGTGTCGGCGGCTTCGCCGCCCAACTTGCCCTTCAAGGCGGCTACCGTGTCGTCGCCCAGGCAAGCCACGATGATGAGCAGTGGGTGCGCGGTCTCGGCGCTCACGAGGTGGTCTCCCGGTCCGCCGATCTGGCCACGGTCGGGCCGGTGGGCGCGGTGTTCGACGCGGTCCCCGTCGGCCTGGCGGCGGCCGCCGCCGTCGAGGACAGGGGGATCGTGGTCGCGACCCGGCCCACGCCGGCCCTCGTTCCGGCCCGTGGTGTGCGCCAGGAGCTGCAACTCATCCGGCACGACCGCGAGCTGTTGGCCGGCCTGGTGGGGCAGGTGGCGGCCGGACAGCTGCGCACGCGGGTGGCGGAGACGATGCCGTTGACCGAAGCGGCCGACGCACACCGGCGGGTATTGGCCGGTGGGCTGCGCGGAAAGCTCGTGCTGACGGTGGATTGACCGGGAGTGCGGCGGCGACCGAGCCGGCCGCAGTCGCGTCCGTCAGCTCGCGCGATCACATGGAGGCGGAGGACTTCGGGTCCAGGTACGGATCGGCTTCGGCTCGGACCGTGAGCCAGTTCGTGGGGATCGTGTCGACCATCGTGCCGGCTCCGCCCTGGGCTCGGTAGCGGACCAGGGCCGCCCATTCGCAGGCGCCCTCGACCACTCCCGCACGACGGGTGCCGCTGCGGTGCACCCATACCGGGTCGCCGGGCCGGTACACCACCGTGGGCCCGGAGGCGGTCGGACCCGGCGGGGGCACAGGGACGGCGGCCGGCTCGTACGTCTCGGTGTGGTCGCCGGTCTCGGTGGCCACGACCCAGGTGATACCGGCCTTGCCGGTGGTGTTCGCGTGCCGCTTGGCGCTGAACATGGCCTGGTCCGCGCGGCGCAGCAGGTCGGGAAGTTCGCAGGAGCGCCCAGCCGGTACGACGCCGATCGAGGCGGTGACGGACAGGGTGTGGCCCAGCACGTTCATCGGGGGTGCGATCGCGGCGCTCAGCGAGCCGGCCACCTCGTGCCACCACGTCTGCGGGACATCGGTGCGCGGGGCGCGCGGCAGCGCGGCGAACTCGTCACCGCCGAACCGGGCCACCAGAGGGTCGCCGAGGCAGGCGACAATGCGCCGGGCGACCACGCAGAGGACTTCATCACCGGCATCGTGCCCGTACGTATCGTTGATCGGCTTGAAACCGTTGAGGTCGAGGATCAGGACGGCCGACGAGTAGTCGTCGTCGCGCAGCAGGTCCGGGGCGAGGGTGTGAAAGAGGCGGCGGTTGGCGAGTCCGGTGAGGTCGTCGTGGCCTGCCATCCATTGGAGTGAGGCTCGCTCCTGCTCCATCTGCTGGACGTGCGCCGCGAGTTGATCGATGCGGGCCTGGAGGCGGGCGGTTTCGGGCTCGGTCCTCAGCTGAGTGTCATCTGACGCTACGCCGCCCGTGTCGGCGGCGGCAGGATCGAGGATCCGCATCGGCCGTCCTCTCCAAACTCTGGCGGACCAGCGGGAGCTGTCGAGTCGATGGCGAGGGGTCGCCAGGCACCACAGTGGAATCATGGCAGCCGGCCTGGGCCCGTGCAAGATTTCACGTGGACAACTGTCACGCTGACATGATGCGTCCGATACAGGTTTCGGCTACTCTAGGTACGTGCTCTTTCGTGGTGAAAGAGTCACCCGTGGACGTGAAATCCTGATTTTGCACTTCGGGCAGGCATTAAGGGTCGCATCCGGCCACCCATTCGGTGGCAGGGTGATTACCCACAGTGATTAGCTCCAGGGGGAGGGGCACTGATGAGCAGTGAAGGTGGCTGGATCATTTCCAGCAGGTCGACAGGCAACGGGGGCAGTTGCGTCGAGGCCCGCCGCCAGGACGGCCTCATCGAGGTCCGCAACAGCAAGGCACGCGGGGCCGGCACGGTGGTGTTCACGATCGAGGAGTGGGACTCGTTCCTGTTCGGCGCCAAGCGCGGCGAGTTCGACAAGCTCCTGAACGACTGATCACGCCGAGCGGCGCGGGCGAGAAACCCCGGTGGTGACGGGCTTCCGTCAAGCGTTTCTCAGTTCGTCACCGGAACTCTTCGACCGGCACGGAATCTCTGCTGATGAGATCGAAGATCCGCCGGTATTCGTCGACCTCGACCTGCTCCTCCAGGTAAAGGGCACCGACGTGGGATTCGAGGTAGACCACGTCGGGATCGTCCGGGTCGTCGAACTCCAGGATCCGGAACGCACCGGCCATCGCCGCGTGGGCCCCGACCGAGAACGGCAGGACCCGGATGTCGACCGTGTCCTCTCGGGACAGCCGTCGTAGATGCTCGATCTGCCCCTTCATCACCTGTTCGCCGCCGACCGGCCGGGTCAGCGTTCCCTCGCCGAGCACCGTCACGAGGCGGATCGGCGGGTTGCGAGCGAAGAGCGTCTTCTGCCGCTGCATGCGAAGGTTGATGTGGCGCTCGGCGACCTCCTCGTCGACCGGCTGCTCGGCGCCGAAGACAGCTCGCGCGTACTCCGGGGTCTGCAACTCGCCGGGAACGACCTCGCCCTCGTACCCGAACATCCGGGATGCGGACGCCTCCAGCCCGACGTACAGCTTGAACCACTCGGGGATCACCGGGCTGGCGTCCCACCACTCCTGCTGTGACGTGCCCAGCGCGAGGTCGGCAAGCGCGTCGGTGATGCTCTGGTCCGCACCGTAGAGCCAGCAGAGCGCGCGTACGTTGGCCCCGGTCACCGGCACCTTGCCCGTCTCGATGCGGTGCAGCGTCGGCTCCGAGATACCCAGCCGCGATTCCACCACATCCCGCCGGCTCATCCCGGACGCCGTGCGCAGCCGCGTCAATCGCCGCCCCAACGCCCGCCGCACGACGCGTTGGCCTGTGACCGGCACGCCTTACCTCCGCCTTGCCAACCCACGTGGACGGTGACGCCGACCACCGTACCCGCAACGCTGTGTTGCCGACAGCCAACCCGTCGTTGCACACCCAACGTGTTATGGGGACGAGCCGGTGTTCGCGGTGTTGCACGCCGCCTCGCTACGTCCCGTGGGCGCCGCCCGGCGTAGCTGCGCGCGGTGACCTCATGGGAATTGCCGCCGGTAACGGGCGATCGAGGCGTGCAGACGGTGACGCGGTGCCGGGACGAGTCCCGGCACCGCGTGGAGGATGTCAGCCGAGCGGCTCGATGCGGATGTTGCGGTACCGCACGTTCGCGCCCGCGTCGCCGTGATCCTGCAGGCGGATGGGACCGGGCGCGGCGTTCTCGGCCGCTCCCCCGCCGGTGGGCCCGTCGATCGCCACATCGTTGTGGACGGTGACGCCGTTCCACACGACGGTCACGCGGGCGTTCTCGGTCTTCGCGCCCGAGCTGTTGAAGCGTGCCGCCCGGAACGTGATGTCGTAGGTCTGCCAGGCCTCCGGCGCCCGTGCGGCGTTGCTGTCGGGCGCCTTCTTCAGGTAGATGCTTCCGGCCTCGTCGTTGGCGAGGGTGGTGTCGCCGTACGAGTCCAGGACCTGAAGCTCGTAGCGGTCCTGCAGGTAGATGCCGCTGTTGCCGCGCTGCTGGCCGGTCACGTCCGACGGCAGGACGGGTTCCCACCACTCGACGTGCAGCTTGAAGTCGGTGAAGGTCTGCCTCGTGCGGATGTCACCGCCGAGGACCTCCATCGACCCGCCGGACAGCGGCCAGTTCGCCGCGGTGCCGTCGGACCTCTGCCAGGAGTTCAGGTCGTCTCCGTCGAACAGGACGACCGCACCGGATCCACCGCCCAGGATCCAGTGCTGGCTGGCCGCCCCCACGTACTCCCAGATGTGAGCCTGGGTGCCGTCGGCGGAGCTGCCGTTGAGCGCGTCCAGCACCTTGCCGGACTGCGGGTTGAAGATCGAGCCGTTGGACTGCGGCTGCCACACCTGCGCCGCGGAGTTGTTGCACGTCCAGAGCTGCACCTTGGTGCCGTTGGCGGTGCCGCCGTTGTCGATGTCCAGGCACTTGCCGAGAGCGCGGAACGAGGTGCCGACCCGGCTCCACTTCTGGGCATTGCTGTTGTTGCAGGTGTACAGCTGGATCTTGGTGCCGTCGGCGGTGCCGCTGTTGCTGACGTCCAGGCACTTACCCGCGATGCCGATGATCGGTCCGGTGCCGCCGCTGATGGTGATGGCGTCCAGGTTGACGTGGCCGTCGTCGCCGGTGTCGTACCGGTAGGCGATGGTGTTCGCGCCGGCGTTGAGCGGGATGCTCTCGGTCTTGGTGGTCCAGTTCGCCCAGGCGCCGGTGTCGGCCAGACTGGTCTGCCCGACCTTGGCGCCGTTGGCGTACACGCTGATCTTTTTCGTGCCGGTGAAGGGGTTGGGCCCGTTGGCGTAGCGCAATGCCACGTCATAGGTGCCGGCCGCGGCGACGTTGACGGTGAACGTCGTGGTCGCGCCCTGCGTGCCGTAACCGGCCACGAAGCCGGAGCCGGTGTATCCGGTGTGGTCGGTGGCCACGCCGGCGCTACCGGACAGGCCGGCGTTCTCCGCCTGGTAGGTGTTGCCGATCGGCGGCGGGCCGCTGGTCAGCGAGTTGAGGGTGTACCAGGCTTCGGTGCTCCAGAGCGATTCGCCGGTGTCGGCGGAGAACGGGCGCGGCGATCGTACGTACACCACATGCCCGGCCTTGAGGCCGTCGATGGCCAGGGTGACCTTCTTACGGTCCGCCGACACGCTGGCCGAGGTGATGTTCAGGGCCTGCTCGTCGATCTTGGGGCCGCCGTAGGTGGCGGTGGGCTGGTAGCGCCATTGCTTGACCACGTATCGTGCCGCCAGCGCGTTGGCCGTCTCGGTGGACAACGGTTTGGTGTATTCGAGTTCGAAGCCGCCGTTCTTGGCGCGCATGGCCAGGATGTCGAAGGTGTTCTTGCCGTTGGGGCTCAGCTTCTGCAGGCCGTAGCTGAGCTTGCCGGTCTGTCCCCAGTTGCCGCCGGCGCCGAGGCCGCCGGCGTAGATCGCGCCGTCGGGTCCGATGCTGAGCTCCGCCACGCCTGCTTCCAGCCCTTGGGTGAGCCGGAACAGGGCGCCCTGGTACTCGCCGTTGACCTTCTCCAGGTAGGCGCGCTGGATGCCGCCGTAGGTGACGTCGCCGATCAGCAGTTGCCCGGCGAAGACACCCTCCTTGACCAGTACCGGTGTGCTGGGCGAGTTGGCGATCTCGTTCTGCGGCATCCACAGCACCGGTGCGGTGACCGGTTTGGCGTCGAACGGGCCGGGCGGGGTCGTGTAGTGGTTGAAGAAGCGGTCCTGCTTGATGTGCAGCAGTTTGGAGGAGGGCAGCCAGCCGCCCTGGTTGTCGGTGACGAACAGGCCGTCCTCCGGTCCCCAGCCGATGCCGTGCGGGGTGCGCAGCCCGCCGGCGACGTAGGAGACCGCGCCGGTGTCCTTGTTGACCTTGATGGTCGTGCCGCGGTTGGCGGCGGGCTGTGGGCTGGTGGTGTTGCCGCCGTAGTTGATCGACACCGACAGGTTGAGGTAGAAGTTCGGCGCTTCGTAGAGCAGGCCGAACGCGAACTCGTGGAAGTTCCCGCCGTACGGCCAGGTCGCGACGCTCTGGTACTGGTCGGTCACCTCGTCACCCGTGGTGTCGACGAGCCGGGTGAGCCGGGCCTTCTCCGACACGTAGATCACGCCGTCGACGATCTTGAGGCCCATCGGCTCCTTGAGTCCACCGGCGACCTTCTTGACCGTCACGTTGCCCGGGCTCGTGGCGCCGGTCGCGTTGCCGAGGATGAAGACCTCGCCCGCCGACGAGGTGCCCGAGTCGTCCGCGCCGCCCCAGGTGAGGACGGCGAGCCGGCCGTCGGGGAACCAGTCCATTCCGGTGACCTTGGGCTGGAAGGTCCCGGGCCGCAGGTTGGTCAGGTCGTAGCCGGGGTGCACCCCGGTCAGCGGTAGACCGTCACCCGGGCTGTCGCCGGCGCTCTCGCACTCCTTGCGGCCGGGAGCCGTCACCCGCACGACGCCGGCGTCGGTGCTCAGCGCCGAGTTCGGCACCACCGTGAAAGCGGTGGCGCCCGGCGCGCGCCATTCCAGGGTGAGCGTCTGCCCGCCGCCACGTTCGAAGTAGTCGATCCGCAGCGGGTGGATGCCGGCGGCCAGGGTGATCGCGCCCTCCTTGGCCGTCGCTCCGTGCAGGCCGTCGTGGTTGATCACCAGGGTGTCGGCGACGGAGAGCCGGGAGCCGTCGTCGCTGGTCAACCGGAACGTGTAGGCGCCGGCGGCCGGGACCGTCACGTTGCCGAGCACCTGCGCGACGAAGTTGTCCTCGATACCGAAGTCACCACCGGACCAGGCGATGGTCGGCATCAGCTTGTCGATGTTCGGGGTCTGGGCGGGCTTCAAGGTGCAGATCCTGTCCAGAGGGGTCTGTACATCGAAGACCCGCAGCGTCACTCCCGGCTCCTGCGGGGGCGGTGCGGCGTGCGCCGGCGGGGCGGTCAGCGCGCCCGCCGCGACGGCGAGGCTGAGGGTCAAGAGCGACAAGAAGACTTTCCGGTACGGCCTGAGCATCCGTTCTCCTCGGGGGGATGGAAGCGCTCGGGGCGAACGCCGGAGGTCCTGTGGAAGCCGTGCAGCGTCACATGCCCTTAACGCGAACGTGTGGTGGGCGTCACCGTAGGACGCCTTTCGCGTACGGGTCCAGATCTTCTTGGTGTTTGAACGGAACTTTCATCGGCACATGCGAAAGTTGCCTTTCTGAAGGAAGTTCATGATTCAGGGCGCTTGACAACACCTCGACGGGTGTCGATTGTTAACGCCCTTTCCGGATCCGAAGGATCACCCGAACCCTGTTCCATGATCTCCGATGCAGTTACAGTCATCGATGCTGGGAGCGCTCCCATGCCCTGACCGCAAGGAGGCAACAAGTGCTACGACGACTGGTGACAGCAGCACTCCTGGCCGGCGCCGGCTTCGTGGCGCTGCAGGCGCCACCCGCCACCGCCGCCCCGGCCTGCACCGTCGACTGGACCGCCAACCAATGGGCCACCGGTTTCACCGCCGACGTGCAGGTCACCAACGGCGGCGCCCCGGTCACCTCGTGGACACTGTCCTGGACCTTCGCTGGGGATCAACGGGTGACCAACGGCTGGAACGCCACGGTGACCCAGACCGGCAACGTCGTGACCGCCGCGAGCGTGGGCTGGAACGGCACGCTCGCGACCGGCGCCTCGACCCGGTTCGGCTTCCAGGCGACCTACTCCGGAAGCAACGCGAAGCCCGCCGCCTTCACCTTCAACGGCGTCTCGTGCAGCGGCGACAACCCGAGCCCTTCGCCGTCGTCACCGTCGCCCTCCGCACCCTCGCCGTCGCCGTCGACGAGTACACCGCCGCAGGAAGGTTGCGTCCCGGCGGCGACCTGCGACAGCTTCGAGACGCAGACCGGCGCCACGCCCGGCGGCAACTGGGCGGTGAGCTACCCGGACTGCTCCGGCGCCGGCACCGCGGCGATCGACCGCTCGGTGGCACACAGCGGCGCCACGTCCCTACGGGTCAACGGCGCGGCCGGCTACTGCAACCACGTGTTCGTCGGCAACACCCAACTCCTCGGCACCGCCGGTTCGGTCTGGTACGTCCGCTACTGGGTGCGGCACACCACCGCGCTGCCGGCGTCGCACGTGACCGCCGTGGCCATGCGCGACGCCAACGACGGCAACCGGGACCTGCGGTTCGGCGGGCAGAACGGGGCCCTGCAGTTCAACCGGGCCTCGGACGACGCCACCCTTCCGGAACAGAGCCCGGCCGGCGTGGCGCTCTCCGCCCCGCTGCCGGTGAACGTGTGGAACTGCGTCGAGTTCAAGGTCGACGGCCGGGACGGCACCATCGAGACCTGGCTGAACGGCTCCTCGGTTCCCGGGCTGGTGGAGGACGGCGTGCCCACGCACGACATCGACAGCCAGTGGCTCAACCGGACCTGGCGGCCGGCCCTCACCGACCTGCGCCTCGGCTGGGAGAGCTACGGCGAGGGCGCGGACACCCTCTGGTACGACGACGTGGCGGTGAGTGCCGTACGCAACGGTTGCTAGTCGCCGTCCGCCCGCTCACACGGCGGTGACGCGGCCGCACCCGGCCCAGGGTGCGGCCGCGTCGTGCTGCCGAAGCGGTCCAGAGCGTCGATGACCACGTTTCCGATGCCTTGGCCCGTGCCGTGGCCTGCCTCGTCGATCAGCTCCAGCCTCGCCTTCGGCCAGGCCTTCGCCAGCCGCCAGGGGATGTCGGCAGGACTGCCGAGGTCGAGTCGGCCGTGCACGAGCACACCGGGAATGGTGGCGAGCCTGTGCATGCCCGCCATCAGCTCGCCGTCAGCGAACCAGCCGTCGTGCGCCCAGTAGTGGGTGACGAGACGGGTGAAGGTCATGCGGAACGCCGGATTCTCGTACCGCGGGTCGGGCCGGCTGTCCCGCAGGTTGGAGACCAGCGTGTTCTCCCAGGCGCACCAGGCACGCGCGGCCCGATCTCGTACCGTCTCATCGGGGTCGGCGAGCAGTCTCGCGTAGGCGGCGGGAAGGTTGCCATCGCGGTCGGCCGCCGGTACCGCGTCGCGGAACCGCTCCCACTGTTCGGGGAAGATCCGTCCGATGTCGCGGGTGAGCCACCGGTGCTCAGCCGAGGTGCTGGTGACGACGCTGAACAACACGATCTCGGTGACCCGGTCGGGGTGCCGCTGGGCGTAACCGAGGCCGAGCGCACTGCCCCAGGAGCCGCCGAGCACCAGCCATCGGCCGATCTCCAGGTGGGTGCGCAGCTTCTCGATGTCGGCCAGCAGATGAGGCATGGTGTTGGTCGACAGATCGGTGCGCACATCACCCGCGTCCGGTGTGCTGCGACCGCATCCACGCTGGTCGAACAAGACCACCCGGTATACCGCCGGGTCGAAGAAGCGCCGCCAGAAGGAGCCGGCTCCCGAGCCCGGCCCACCGTGCAGAACCAACGCCGGTTTACCGAGTGGGTTGCCACAGGTTTCCCAATAGATGCGGTGGCCCTCGCCGACGTCGAGCATGCCCTGCGCGTACGGTTCGATTTCGGGATACAGTCCGCCCATCCCGGTGATCCAACCCCGTTCGTACTTGCCCCGCACTCCTTTTATGCCCTCGAAGGCCGTCGCGTTCTCACCGCGGCGGTGCACCTTCGTGAGGCTCTCCGTGAACGATCACCGCTGCCATCGCATCCGCCGCCATGAGGGGCCATGACCTTGCTGCACGCCATTAAGGTGCAGATCGTGGAGGATGTGTGGACCGTTTCCCGGAACGCCGACGGGTCGGTGCGGCTGACGTTGCGAATTGGCCCGCCGCGTCCTCTGGTGGCCGTCCTCACGGAGCCGGAGCTGGCGAGCGTCGCGAACGTGATGCCGACGGTGGCTGAGGCCGTTCGGCGCGACGAGTTCAGCAGGATCAAGCTCGCCACGATGTTCCGGACCGCAATCGGGCGGGACCCGTTCAGGCAAGCGGCCACCGTAGAGCGTCGAGCCGGTCATACCGTTTGGTGGGCCGATGTCGCGTACATCGTCGTCGGTCTGGGCTTTGCCGCCAGTCACAGCAATCTGTGGCTGAGGCTGGCGGGTTGGGCATTCGCGGCCATCGCTCTGGGTGACCTTGTCAGGAACGTCTGGCGCAGATTCCACTGAACTGGAGGTCTGCCGGACGGCTGCGCCGGATCTCCGGCTGGTACCGGCCTTTGCCGGCCCATGCGTCCCGGACGTCAACAGTGAGCTGCCGGGTGAGGTCAAACTGGGCAGTCGGTCGTTCCAGCTGTACCGGCCCCACTGCACCATGAAGCCGTCCGCGTCGTTCTCCACCGGTTCCGGACCGTCGACCGGCAGCGCCAGGAACTCGGTGAACGCCTGCCACGCCGCCGCGACGTTGTGCACGTGGTCAGGATCGATGTCATACCGGCGGAGCAGCCCGGCCAGCACCTGCGCCGCGTCACGCCACAGCAGTCCCCCGGCGGGCAACGGAACCGGACGCGATGCTCACCCGGATCGTCAACGCAGTGATCAGAGCCAGGCGGAGCACGTCGGGAGCAGGGTGGCGGCATGGGGTCGTCAAATCGGCAGCGCCCCGGCGTCACCTCGATCTTGCAGCGCACGATCAGCAGATGAGTTCATCCGATCATGACGGCTACGGCGCTTTCCACCAGCGTGCCAGGATCGCAGCCATGGACGAGAAGACTGAAGGACAGCTGCGTGTTATCCGCGATGTCGTCGCGGCCCTGCGGGCGGCCGATATCTCGGCGTGGCTGTTCGGAGGATGGGGGCTCGATGCGAGGATCGGCCGGATTACGCGTGAGCACGGCGACGTGGAATTCTGGGTCGAACGTGTTCATGCCGAGCGTTCGAAGACGCTTCTCGTAGAAGCTGGCGCCATGGTTCTGCCGACTCAACCGCCCGAGGAGGCCTGCGAGTACACGTGGGATGACGTTTCGTTCAGCACCGCCTACTTTGATCGGCAGTCGGACGGATCGTTCAGCCAGCCCCTTGGGAGGTTCTCCGACTGGCTGTTCCCGCCAGGATCGTTCGGCGAGGAACTCGTGTCGCTCGACGGCACGCCAGTCCTTGCTATGAGTGTCCCCGGCATGCTCGCCATGAAGGAGCAGTTCCCCAGCCTGCGCAACGGCCGGCCATGGCGGCAGAAGGACATCACCGACATGGAAATACTCCGAGGGTTGGCCACATGACCGCGAGCCGAAACTGCCACACCGGCCGTCACGCTTCGTAGCAACCGGATCGCGGCAGATGAGCGCTCCCGCCGGTGGCGCCGTTCGGCCGGTCAGGACCCGAGGCGCGTTCTTTCCTTGACTCTCAACCCGGTCGAGGGCTGACCCTTCCTGGGTGACGTCTGGAGAGCGCGACCAACGAACAGCCCCTCTCACGATTGACCTGGAGGTGCTGCGGCCGGTACTGCGGGCCGGCTGGGGAGCGGATACCTGTGACCCGCACGATGTGCAGGACTGGCACGCCGGCAACGCAGCCCGTGGTCAATGCGGGGTGACCGCCTTGATCATTCAGGACCTGCTCGGCGGAGAGCTGATTCTCGGCGAGGTCTTCGCAGGAGACGCCAAGGTCGGCTACCACTACTGGAATCGGTTAGCCGACGGCCGCGAGGTCGACCTGACGGCTGACCAGTTCCACCCACAGGAAGTCGTCGTCGGTGGTCAGGTACAGCAACGCCCGCCGGGCCCACCCCGGCGATGCCGCCAGCAGTACGAGATCCTGCGGGACCGCGTCTTCGCAGCCCTCTACGGCGGCGATCCCACGCGATCCGTTCAACGGTGACAGCCGAGCGCACGAACGGCGGCAGATGAGGGCGGCAGCCTACCCAGCAGTATGGTCGACATCGTGCATGCCGCTTCTCGCCTCTCGGGTCTACCTGAGCTGTCGGAGGTACGAAAAGTATGGTTCAGCGATTGGTACGACGGCCCCATCACGGGCGTTGCCCTGTATGACGGTCGCGAGTGTTGGTTCGTCATGGTCACCAACGACGACGGCGAGCACTGGGATTTCGAACCTCGCGTCTACGTTCTGCACCGCCTGACTGGCGAGCAGTTGGCGCGAGCGTGGGAGATGCATCGCAGCTTCGCGGAAGCCGGTATTCCTGGGTGCCTGCACTCGCCGCCGTGCGCCGTTGCCGACGCCACGGGCGGCGAGATGGTGAAGGCTCTACGCGATCGTTGGCCGCCTGAGCACGAGGACGATTACATGAACGCTCCAGTGGTCGGGTGGTTCCGGGACGCATAGCGCCTCGCTGCGATGCACAACTCGCGGCTACTTGTTTCATTGAAGTACGACCACAGCCCGGCCAGGCTTGGTCGAGGTGACCGGTGGGATCGCTCGCTCGCGGCTGTCCACCGCAAGTTTGGGTGTGACTCACACATGGCATGCGCCTGCCGGTCACCGCGGCGCGGAGTGGCTCAAGAGGGGTATGCCCAGCTCAAAGTAGCGCTGCCCTCCCGCCGACCCAGCGTCGGATCGAGGGAGAGGCAAGCACATGGGCCAAGTCGTCATCGGCGTAGACCCGCACAAGCGTTCCGCGACCATCGAGGTCATCGACCATCGTGAGCGTGTGCTCGGCAAGGGCCGCTTCGGCACCGACAGCGACGGCTACCAGGCCATGCTCACCGCCGGCCGTGAGCACACCGACCGGATCTGGGCGGTCGAGGGCTGCAACGGCATCGGCCGGCACGTCGCCCAGCGCCTGGTCGCCGACGGTGAGACCGTCCTCGACGTGCCCGCGAAGCTGTCCGCCCGGGCCCGGGTCTTCTCCACCGGCCAAGGCCGCAAGACCGACCCCGTCGACGCCCACAGCGTCGCCGTCGTCGCCCTGCGCACCCCTGACCTGCGGCAGGTCACCGCCGATGACACCACCGTGGCGTTGCGGCTGCTCGTCGACCGCCGCGACCAGCTCGGCCACGCCCGCACCGAGATCATCTCCCGGCTGCACCACCTACTGCTCGAACTCATCCCCGGCGGAGCCAAGAAGTTCCTGTCCGCCCAGCAGGCCCGAGCGCTGCTCAACACCGTCCGGCCCCGCGACGTCGTCGGCAAAACTCGCCGCTGGCTGGCCTCCGAACTGATCCACGAACTCGTCACCATCGACAAGAAGATCAAAGTCGCGAACACCGAGCTCAACGACCTGGTCGCGTCGACCGGCAGCCGACTGCAACAGCTGCACGGCATCGGCCCGTCCGGCGCCGCCCGCCTGATCGGCGACATCGCCGACATCAGCCGATTCGCCAGCCGCGGCCACTTCGCCTCCTGGAACGGCACCGCACCCATCGACGCCTCCTCCGGCGACCAGAACCGGCACCGGCTGTCGCGAGCCGGGAACCGGCGCATCAACCGGGTCCTGCACATCATGGCCGTCGTCCAGCTCCGCAACGACACCGAAGGACGCCGCCACTACCGGCGCAAACTCGCCGAAGGCAAGACCACCATGGAAGCCATGCGCGCCCTGAAACGACGGCTCTCCGACGTCGCCTACCGGCAAATGGTCGCCGACGCCAAGCGGCTAAGGACGGGCCCGGGAGGACACGTGGGGGCGACTCTGCAATCCAGCGCGGACGACCCGAACCCCAAGGTCGACACTTCGGAGAAGTCACTTCCCGGACCCGTTGAAGACCAGCTTAGAGCACCGCTTCTCACCGCCTCTTGACACAGAGGGGTGCCATGTGAGTGCTCAGCAGTCCTTGGCCGAGTCGCCGAACGGCCGCCCACCGACGAACAGGCAGACAGCACCGATCACGCTGAGATGGAAGCATGACGGCATGACTCCAGAGCAGCACGCCGTACGCGCAGAGGAACTGGTCGCCGAGGCCGAGCAGTTGTACGGCGATCTCCGCCTTGACGTCGAAGCCGATGGGAATGTCGATCAGATGATCTGGGGGTTTCTGGACACCACTGTCAGGCTTGGCCAGCTCCACGCCACTCTCGCACTCCGGCATCCGATAGCTGAGCATCAGGAGACCCGTCAACAGTAACTTGAGGCGTCGGGGACATTGAATCTCACTGGAATAGGTTCTCTGCTGCCTGCGGATGATGCACACGGACGGCGGCAGATGAGTGCGGGCGAGCCTGTAGGCCCTGGGCGCCCGCGACATGGCCCCGGGAGGCCCGGACGAATCGATTAGAGTCCTCCGATCACCATCGGACAGATCGATCACGGGGAAGCTCGATGAAAGACACCACGGCCGCCGTTATCCGCCCGCCGGGCTCATGGGAGTTCGGCACTCACGCACTGATCCTGGCTGTCGGGGCGGCGGGATGCTTCGACGTGTTCCTGTTCGCTGGCGAACTGGCCCTGCGCCATCATCTGTCGACAGGCGACCCGGCGGTGTCGCCGAACGTGCTCTGGATCATCGACCATCCGACGGACGTCTGGCTCCTGCACTTCGTACTGCTCGGCGCGTACATCGGCGGCTTCTACCTGTGGCGGAACCGCACGCGGGAGATGCTCGGCAACTTCGTCCCGGCTGATGCCGACGCCGCGGTCTGGCACTGGTCGGTGCCGGTGTGGTCGCTTCTCGTAGGCATCCCCGCCGTGATCCGACGGCACGACCCCGCATCGGGGTCCGACGTCGTCTCCGCCCTCGGAATGGACGCGCTGCTGGACGCCGTCCGGATCGCCGGGATCACCGTGCTGTTGATCGGTGTGGTGGCCATCCGCGATCAGGCCCGCCAAGCGATCGTCGACTGGAACACGCCCCGCACCACCGCGGAACCGGCCCTGGTCCCCGCCGAATTCACCGAGGGGGTCGCGGACGACGGCTGGTGGTGGCAGGTCAACGACACCGTCCAGGAGCAGGACCTCGTCCTGCTGGCGAGCACAGGGGAACGGGAGCACCGGTGGCTGCTGATTCCCCGGGGCGGCGATCCTGCGAAGGCCCGCGACACCATTCCGCCAGGGGCAACGATCACCGCGTTCCCCGAGCCGCCCACCGGCGGCGTCACGGACGGGTGGGAGCCGCCGGCGGCCGAGGAGTACCACGGGCTGCTCAATGAGCCCACCGACGGTACGCTGCGGTACCGGCGAGTCGGAGCGGGCGAGGTGCCAGCGTTCCTGGAGGCGGCCCGGGCGGCACTGAGCTGGGGTCTCTACCCGGTCGACGCCCCGGACGCCGTGGTAGCCGTCGTGCCCGGCGGCTAAGCCCGCAGGGCAGCCCGGAACGACCAAGTCGCCTTATCGGCGGCAAATCAGTGCCTGTAATGAGGGTCTTTGGAAGCAAAATTGAGGAGACAGGCCAGGGAGGCGGGCCGATTTCGTTGACCGCCTTGGCGATGGTCGTTGCCTTGACGCCGACGGCAAACTTTAACGTCCCTAGCGCCCTGTACCTGCCGGACGATGGAGCTCGGTCATGAAGTTCGCCATCAGTTACAGCACTGCTTCGCTCGGCGTGGATCCTGAGCATATGGTCGCCTATGCGCGTCACGCGGAAGCATGCGGCTTCGAGGCACTGTACATGCCCGAGCACGTGGTGCTTTATCGCGGCGCGGTGCTCGGCTCGATGGAATTGCCGCCGGACCTGCCGTTGGTCGACCCGCTCGACGCGCTGAGTTTCGTCGCGGCCGCTACCAGCCGCATTCTGCTTGGTACCGGTGTGCTGTTGCTGCCGTACCAGCACCCGGTCGTGCTGGCGAAGCGCCTCGCCACTATCGACGTGCTCTCCAGAGGACGGATGCGGTTGTTGACCGTAGGGTTGGGCAGCCTGCCCGGCGAGGCGCGGGCGGTGGGTGTCGACTTCCGCTCCCGGGGTCGGCGCGCCGACGAGGCGATCGACGTGCTGCGCCTGCTGTGGTCCGGTGGTGCGGAGGGCGTCAGTTTTCACGGCGAGTTCTTCGATTTCGACGACTTGTGCAGCTTCCCGAAGCCGTACGGCATGACCACTCTGCCGATTCACGTCGGCGGGTCGAGCCGGGCCGCCGCCCGCCGTGCGGGGCAGCGGGGTGACGGCTATTTTCCGGGCGGGATGCTAAGCCCGCAGGAGCGAGCTACCCAGCTCGATATGGCCCGATCCGAAGCTGAGGCTGCCGGGCGCGACCCGGGCGCGCTGGAATATACGAGGTGGGCTTCGATCTCGATGACACGGGAACGGGCTGAGGCGTTAGCCGCAGAAGGCGTGACCCGAGTGGTGGTCAATGTGACCTCTACAGACCGCGCCGAACAGCAGGACGAGATGTCGGCGCTGGCCGAACGCTTCGATTTGCCCTGCGACGACAGACAACGCTGAACTGGGCACGCGCATCGCCAGCGACGCAGCCCGCCCAAGCGCCATCCCAGAAGACCATTGCCATCGATTCTCGTCGACCCGGAGCGCATAGCAGGCTGCTAACCGACTCAGCAGATACGCCGCACTAAACTCGGCAGGACGAGAAGCCGGGCGGCGAGAGTGCCGGTCACCGGCCGTGACGGCGGGCCGGCCTGGGCTGCGTCAGCCCTCGGGGGCGAAGCAATAGGCTGATCTCGTGGAACAGCCTGGCCCCATATTCGTCGCTGCCTTCGTGCGCAGTGTCGCCGTGCTTGCCCTGGAGGCCGATGCGCAGGTCGCTTGGCTCGGAGTGAAGGGCCTCCCGCTGGTGGACGAGCTGGCGCTGGAGTTTGACGACGGTTTCCGGCTGGTACCGACCTTCATCGAGCGCGGCTGGTTGAACGACACGGCGCTGCCGGTGTTGGCCGAGATCGACGAACACCTCAGCTCGATGAGCGGAGAGCACAACGCTGGTCTGTGGCATGTCGAGGCCTTGACCAGGCGAACGGAATGGGATCAGGTCAGGGCATTGGCAAGGACAGCACTGACCCTCCTGGCCTGACCGGCGCACTACATTCGGCGCGGGCGCGCGGTTGATGGACGGCTACGTTCCGGAGGCCATGAAGGCGGCGCTACCGGGGCAGATCGCGTTGTTTTAAACTCAGCACCGATCTGATCGCAGATCAGTGCTTTCACCGGACGCGAGTCGTGGCGGCACGGTAGTTCGACCGATTTTCCTCTGAACCCAGGGCTTTAAGATCCACTGCTATGGCTCGCACCACACCCCCCGCGCCCCCTCGACATCACCGAGCTTTTCCCTGAACTGCGGAAACACTCGACCACCGCCACCCGCCTGCACCCGCAGCCTGGTAAGCCGACCGTCACGGACAGCTCGGTCGGCGGCCCGTTGCTGTGGCCGGCAGACGAGGTGTAGCCCGTCTGCGACGACGGCGGGGCACACGAGCCGTACAACTTGACTACCCCGGCCGCCGAGCGCCGCCGGCGCGAGATCCTCGCGACCGCGAACGCCAGGGCGCCGTTGCCGGACGGCGAGTTCCTGACCGCCGAGGAACGGGCCGAACTCGACGCGGTCGATGCCCTGGACCTCGACGAACTGATCGAGAATCCGATCCCGCTGGCCCCGATCGCGCAGCTGTACCGCCATGACATCCCGGACTACGCCGGCCCGGACGGCACCGACCTGCTCCAGGTGCTGTGGTGCCCGGTTGACCACTCGGATCGGCACTACAGCCCTCGCGTCTTCCTCTACTGGCGCGAAAGCTCCGCCATCGGCCCGCTACTCGCCATGCCGCCCGAGCCGCCGGTGATCAGCGACATTTACCTGCCCGTTCCGTGCGTGGTGCACCCCGAACAGGTACGCGAGTATCAGTACGCCGATCTGCTGCCAGACGACCTGCGTGAGCGGCTTGATGCATGGGACCCGGACGACGAAGCCGAGGATGAGGACGATAGCCCTGACTATCACAGCGACCTGTCACTCGCACCGGGCTGGAAGGTCGGCGGGTACGCGAACTGGTCACTGACCGACCCGCACCCCATGAATTGTGCTGTTTGCGGCTCCGGGATGATTTTGACCTCCACAGCGGCCTCGGCTGATTGGAACGGCATGAATTGCAGCTGGCGCCCACAGGAAGAGGACTCGAGCGCGTCTCCGGACACCGTCGGCGTGCAAATCGGGCGTGGCTACTCGCTGTATACCTTCCGCTGCCCAGAATCCTTCGATCATCCCCCGGCCACCGCTATGCAATAGCCTTGGCTCCCGCCAGAGCTTGCAGACCGCGAACGCACTCAACTCGGCTACTTATCTACTGGTGGCACGACCGCTGCCCGGCCAGGCATGGTCGAGGTGACCGGCGGAGACGCTCTCAATTCGGCTGTCCACCTGCATCTTGGGTGTGGCTCAGATTTGGCATGCGCCCTGCCGGTCACCGCGGCGCGGAGAGGCTCCAGAGGGGTTTGCCCAGCTCAAAGTAGCGCTGCCCTCCCGCCGACACCAGGTCGGAGCAGGGAGGACGAGACAGATGCCCAATGTCGTCATCGGAGTGGACCCGCACAAACGATCAGCCACCATCGAGGTCATCGACCCGCGCGAACGTGTCCTCGGCAAGGGCCGGTTCGGCACTGATCACGACGGCTACAAGGCGATGCTCGCCGCCGGCCGCAAACACGGCGAACGGATCTGGGCTGTCGAGGGCTGCAACGGCATCGGCCGGCATGTCGCCCAGCGCCTGGTCGCTGACGGTGAGACGGTCGTCGACGTGCCGACGAAGTTGTCGGCGCGAGCACGGGTGTTCGCTACCGGTCAGGGCCGTAAGACCGACCCGGTCGACGCTCACAGCGTCGCCGTGGCCGCGTTGCGCACGGCAGGTCTGCGGCAGGTGCAGGCCGATGACACCACGGTGGCGTTGCGACTGCTGGTCGACCGCCGTGACCAGCTCGGCCGGACCCGCACCGAAGTCGTGTCCCGGCTGCATCACCTGCTGCTCGAACTCATTCCAGGTGGGGCGAAGAAGTTCCTGTCCGCCCAGCAGGCCCGCGCCCTGCTCAATACCGTCCGGCCGCGAGACCTGGTCGGCAAGACCCGCCGCTGGCTGGCGTCCGAGTTGATCCACGAGCTCGTCACGATCGACAAGAAAATCAAGCTCGCCAACGCCGAACTCACCGACCTGGTCGCCTCCACCGGCAGCACCCTGCAGGAACTCACCGGGATCGGCCCGTCCGGTGCCGCCCGGCTGATCGGCGACATCGGTGACATCGCCCGGTTCGCCAGCCGCGGCCACTTCGCGTCCTGGAACGGCACCGCACCCATCGACGCGTCCTCCGGCGACCAGAACCGCCACCGTCTGTCGCGTGCCGGGAACCGGCGCATCAACCGGGCCCTGCACATCATGGCGGTGGTCCAGCTCCGTCGTGACACCGAAGGCCGCCGCTACTACCGGCGCAAACTCGCCGACGGCAAGACCCCGATGGAAGCGATGCGAGCGTTGAAACGTCGCCTGTCCGACATCGTCTACAAGCGGATGGTCGCCGACGCGAAACGGATCGAGACGGGCCCGGGAGGACATATGGGGGCGACTCTGCAATCCAGCGCGGCCGACCTCAACCCCATGATCGACACTTCGGAGAAGTCACTTCCCGGACCCGCCGAAACCCACCATAGAACAGACCTCGCAGCCGCCTCTTGACACAGAGGGGTGCCAATAGCGGATGTTGACCCCCAGTCGCTGATGAGATGATCACGGCATGGATGCCAGGCCGCTGACGCAGCGAGAGCGAGCTGTGCTTGAGGCACTGCTGGCGGTTGATTTCCCTGACGTGGAAACCTTGCGGCGCCAGGCGGCGGAAGTGGTCGTCGTCGACACGTGCGGCTGCGGGTGCCCGTCCATCGATTTCCAGCATGGTCGCGGGCTCGGGATGGAGATACGAGTCAATGCGGGCGTTCGAGGCTCCAATGGCGGCCTGTTCCTTTACACGATCGAGGACCAGCAACGCGGGGAACTGCTCGGCGGCATCGAGTGGGTCAGCGTCGAGGAGACGGATCCAGACGAACTTCCAATGCCCGACCTGCTCGACATCAGGCCTGCTTGATTCCTTGGCCCCACTCACCACCCGCTCCTCGGCACGAGCGTGCATCAACCAAGGTAGGCGGTTACGCGACGTGACTGCTCGGGGCGTCGAGCGGTCGCCTTCGACGGCGAATCCGCGCATCCGTCAATGCCGACGGCGCCTGGCGGGTAGCCGGAACTCAACCTGTGGTCAGGCTGGTGACCAGGGTACGTAGCCACGACTGGCGGAGTGCGGGGTCGCGGCCGAACGGCGCGGGCCACACCTTGCCGGCCGACCGGGCTGCGACCGTAGGCGACCAGTGCCGCTGCCTCGACGAGGGCCTGCCGGGTGCGCTCGTCCCGGCCGGGGCCTTCGGCCTCGGCGGTCCATCGGTCCGGGCGTAACGAACGGGTCAGCTTCACCTGGTGATCCCCGAAGTACGACCAGACTCCCGGGTCGAGCGACACGTTGACCACCGCAGAGGCGGGCAGCGTCCGGGTCCAGGCGGGATGCTGCTGCCACCGCTCGGTGTTCGGACTGGTCCTGCGGCGGATGGTGACCCCAACGAAGCACAGCTTGCACCGGATGACCGGCCACGGCTCACGTTCCTGCTCGATCCAGTCCCGGATCAGCGTGAACAACTCGGTGAACGTCTCGCCCTCGTAAACGACATCGACCAGGACCGCCGGGCGGTCCCGGCGCGTACGGCGTCAATCCGACCGTCTCCAGGAACCGGCGGCCCTGCGCGACCTCAGCGGGTGTCAACGGACGACGACGCCAGCGCCGGCCGGATCCGATCCCCGGCTGATCCGGCGTGATCAGATCCCACCGAAACGGCATACTTTCCGGCACCGACGTCACCCCGTCATGATGGCAGCCTGATCCGGGCAGCCCACGCTCGGTCGGCAACCGAAACCGAACCATACCGACCATGACAACTACGCCGGCCACCACGCACGACCGGCGGCGTGAGAGTAACTTCGTCGCGTGCCGGACGACATCACGCTGCAGCTTGACCGAGCGACCGCCGAGGATTTGTATGCAACGTTGTATGAAGTCGGAGAACATATCGCGGCTGGTGCCACCATCAGCCCGCCACGCGTAGAAGAGGCCGAACGCCTCGGAAACCTTCTTCGGGATCTTGGCCACGGCCTCGGGCGCACTTGCTCGCCGTACTGCGACCACCTCGCTTGATCAGACACTGCGCGATATGCGGCTGACAGTTCGAGGCCCGCCCACGAGGGCGAGCATCGACATCGCAGTGTGGCGTTGAAGTCGTCCTCGCCACGCTCGCCGCTCTTCGGAGGGGAGACACCACCCCTACCCTCGTGGGGCATCTGGCGGCCTCGCACAATGTCCGCGTGGCTTGGCAGGAGTACGACCTCGGGATGATGGCGATCCAGCGGCGGGATCCGGTGGCTGCGCGCGCACACCTGGAGCGGGCCGGCGACGACGGCGGGCGCTGCTGGCACTCGGGCAACTCGCCGACGATGCAAGCAAGCCGGGGTTCTACGAGCGGGCGGCCGCACTGGGCAACGGCGAGGCTGCCTACAACCTGGGCGCCTGGCATGCCGGTCACGACGACTACCCGGCCGCGCTGCGCTGGTACGAGCGGGCCGTCGAACTCGGTGACAATGATGCCCGGCGGATGATCGGAATCATGTACGCGACCGGGCAGGGTGTGCCCGTCAACAATGATGTGGCCGAGGCGCAGTGGCGGGCCGCGGCTGCCGGCGGCGACACCCGCGCCTTTCACGATCTCGGGACGCTGTTCGCCTATCACAAGATGGACCTGGCCGAGGCAGCCCACTGGTATGCCGAGGCAGCCCGCGAGGGTTTCGAGCCGGCGGAGCGGGAGCTGGCGTTGCTGGCGCCGCGGTTGTCCGAGAACGTGACGCGGGAACGCACGATGCGCGGCGTCATTCTGGCGTTCTTCCTCGGCGCACCGGCCGAGGGTGCGCGGCTGCTGGCAGCGTCCGCGGCGCAACACGATCCGATCGCCCAGCGGTCGTACGGCTTCCTGCTGGCCCACGGCACCGGCGTCAAGGAGGATCAGATGCGGGCCGCCGCTCTGTACCGCGCGGCTGCCGAGGCCGGCGACGCGTGGGCTGCCTTGAACCTGGCATCGGTCCTCGGCGACCACCCGGACGCCGTGGGATGGCTGCGAGTCGCTGCGGAGAAGGGAATCAGCGCAGCTTATCCCGTGCTGGGCGACCGGCTCAGCGCGCTGGACCAGGACGAAGAGGCCCTGAACTGGTATGTTCGCGCGGCGCACGGTGGCCACCAGGGCGCCATGCGAGCCGCCGCCGACTGGCACCGCGACGGCTTCGGCGGGCCCGTCGACCTGATACAGGCGCTGCGCTGGTACTTGAAGCTGCTGGAGGTCGGCAACGCCGACGGCGTGCACGCCGCCCACGCGATCACACCACGGATGACCGTCGACGAAATTCACGAGGCCGGTCGGCTCTCCGGCCGCTACGTCGACGCCGAAGTCTTCTCCCAGCGGAAGGCCCGGTAGCGGGGACAGCAACCGAGAGTCCAGTCCCACCGATGAGTTCCGATCATGACCGACCAGTAGGTCCGGCGTGCAGCAGTCGCGGAATGCCAGCTGACCGACAGCAATGCGGTCATTGCCCGATACCCGCTCATCGGACGAGCGTGCATCTACCGAGGCAGGTTGACGGTAACCCGACGTGACCGGCTGGGGTCGTCAAGCGTTCGCTCTCGGCGGCAGATCCGCACACTGGCCATACCGGCAGTGCGGGCCGGGCGTCCCTTGCGGCAGACGGCAGGATGTAGGTATGTCCGTGAAGATCCGTAGGGCCAACCGAGGCGATGTCCAAGCGATCATTTCCGTCGGTCGGCGCACGTGGCCTGCGACGTATGAGTTCGCCGGTGCCGAGTACATTGCCGACGGCCTGGCGACCTGGTGGTCGGTCGAAGCGATCGAGCGGAGCCTGGAGACCACCACCGTGCTCGTGGCCGATAGCGGCAAAGCGGTCGTCGGTACCGGAAACATCGACCTCCGCCCTGAGATCCCGGTCATTTGGAAGCTGTACGCCGTGCCTGAGGTACAAGGCACAGGGGTCGGCGCGGCGCTGATCACAGAGTTGATGGAGGTCGCCGGTGGCCTCCCGGTGCGGCTTGAGTACACCGACGGCAATGCACGGGCGGCCGGCTTTTACGCTAGACACGGATTCGTTGAGATTCGCCGCGAGGCGAACGATCAGCCAGGCTGGCCAGACGCAGTGTGGCTTGAGCGTCAGCCGTTCAAGCACTAACAGGCCGCACAGGACAACAGCGCCCAGCGCGTACTGACTCGGGAAGTGGACACCAATCAGGCCCGAACGACACCGACCGTAACCGGCGGGTGCCGAACGGACGCGCGATGATGGCGGCAGAAGCGGATGCCTTCCTTGGGCTGGCTGGCCCCAGATCGTACGGCGCTAGATCACTCGCTCAACAGGCAGTGAGACGCGCAGGTGCTCAATATGGATCGTGTCTCGCGGCAGTGGATTGAGCGCCACGACCTGCAAGGTCACGTCGTCGCTAGCGGCAAGTTCCAACGCTCCAGTCTCTAGAAGCTTCTGCCGGTGCCCATGATCGATGTTGACGTTGCAACGCCAGACTCCGTTGCCGTCCCGCCAGACGACAATCTCAACATCTTCGTTTTCGGGATCTCGAGACATGACCGGAAGTCTAGAAGCGGCGTCCGGACCACATCAGGACCAATTAGCGTCTCAGCCCACCGCCCGATCATCGGCATGACAATGCGCCCGGTCAGCGCCGCCGGGGGCTGGGCAAATCACTTGACGTGCTTCCCGGTCGATGGGCGAGTCTTCGGTGCCAACCCGCTCTCTTGACAGGTCGATGAGCAGGAGCACGAAGTTGACGTCTTTGCCAACAGCCATCTTTGCGCTGGCGGCTCTCCGTACCTGGGCGCCCTCAAGAGTCGGACGAAGGGGCCGCGTGCCCGCCGCTCGTTCACCCCGGGGCTGAGCCCTCGCCGTGGGCGAGGTGGGGCGTTCCTGCGACGGGCGGGTTTGGTTCGCTCGATCAGCGCGATTGCCGGTCGGCGACCTGGAAACCTCCTGATGAGACGGGGCCGGCCGGGGCGGTGAGAACGAACATCGCCAGGGTCGGTTGGGCGCGGGCACGCAGGCCCGATGCACGTCCACATCAGGAGGACCGTACGCATGATCGAGCGTCGCCGGTGTCAGGCATCCCCGAGGAGGTCGGTGGTGACGTCCGCGATGCGGGTGCAGCCGGTGAGGGCGAGGGCCAGGTCGAGGTCGGCGAGCAGACAGCGCAGCACGTGGGCCACGCCGGCCCGGCCGTCGAGGGCCAGCCCGTAGAGGTACGGTCGGCCCAGCAGGACGGCGTCCGCGCCCAGCGCCAGCGCCTTGACGACGTCGCTGCCGGTTCGGACTCCGGAGTCGGTGAGGATCGGCACGGCGTCGCCCACCGCGGCCCGTACGGCGGGAAGGGCGTCCAGGGCGGCCACCGACCCGTCGAGCTGGCGTCCGCCGTGGTTGGAGACGATCAGGCCGTCCACCGCGCCCTGGTCCAGCGCGCGCCGGGCGTCGGCCGGGTGCAGGATTCCCTTGAGCAGGATCGGCAGCGAGGTGACGGTCCGCAGCCACGGCAGGTCGTCCCAGTTCAGGCCGGGGTTGGCGAACACCTCGGCCCAGTGCTGGAGGACGGCGCGGGTGTCGTGGTTGTGCGGCAGCGCGGCCCGGAAGACCGGGTCGGCGGTGAAGTTCGCGATGCCGGCGCCGTGCAGGAAGGGCAGGTAGCCGCGGTCCAGGTCGGTGGGACGGTAGCCGAAGGTCGGCGCGTCCACGGTCAGCACGATGGCCGAGTATCCGTGGCGCTCGGCGCGGCGGACCAAGGACTCGGCCAGGGCACGGTCGCCGGGCAGGTAGAGCTGGAACCACCTCGGCTGCGGGCCGGCCGCGGCGGCGGCCTCCTCGAGGGAGTGCGACGCGCAGGTGGACAGGACGAACGGGACGCCGGCGTCGGCCGCGCCGCGGATCGACGCCAGCTCGCCGTCGGGGTGCACCAGGGTCTGGGCGGCCACGGGGGCCAGCAGCACCGGCACCGGCAGGCGCTGCCCGAGAACGGTGACGCTCAGGTCGCGGCGGTCGGCGCCGCGCAGCATGCGGGGCAGCAGGCGCCGGCGGGTGTAGGCGGCCCGGTTGGCCCGGCCGGTCTCACCGGTTCCGGCGTCGCCGGTGACGTAGCCGAGGGCGGCCGGCGTCAGGACCGGGCGGGCCAGGTCTTCCAGGGCTGTCAGGTCGGTGGTCAGCCGGGGGGTGCTGCCCCCGAGGCCGGCGAGGTAGATGTCGCGGACCAGGCCGGCGGGCGCGGGACGCATGCGGTCTGCCAGGATCGCGGCCGCCGTGGAACCGGGTGCCAGCAACGCGAAATGGCCGCCGGACAGCAGCACGGTGTCGCAGCCGCCGGTGGTGTGCCGGGCCCAGCGGCCGACCTGCTCCGGTGAGTTCTTGGGGTCGGCGTCGGCGAGCAGGACGGTCACCGGTGCGCGGAGCGTGGCGCCGGGCGGGCACGCGTACCGGCGCAGCGCCCGATGGTCGGCCCGCAGCAGGCGCAGAATCTCCGCGACAACGTCGGCCTCGGCCAGCAGGGCCTCGGGGACGCCGCCGAGCCGGCGCAGCTCGGCGATCACCGCCGCGTCGTCCATCGTGTCGAGATCGGGTTCCGCCCAGTCGTCGCCGGGCGGCCTGGCGGCCGAGACGAAGACCCCGGTGACCGTACCCTCGCTTTCCAGCAGCCGCGCGGTCTCGAACGCGACGAGGGCGCCCATGCTGTGGCCGAGCAGGTACAGCGGGCGGTCGAGGCGGGACGACAGCGCGCCGGCCGCCTCGGCGGCGAGCGCGGCGATGTCCGTGGCGCACGGTTGTGCCGCGCGTTCCCGGCGGCCCGGGTACTGGAAGGTGAGGGTCTCCACGTCGGCGGCGAAGGAGGTGGCGACGGAGGCGGCCAAGGCCGCGGCGAGGGCGGTGAAGGCGTCGGCGCTGCCGCCCGCGTGCGGGAAGCAGGCCAGCCGCGCCGGGGCGGCCGGCCGGGGGTGGACGGTCCGGATCGGCGTGTTCTCCACGTTCAGCACGTCGCCTCCTGGGCCAGTCGGCCGAGATGATCGGCCAGGTGTGCTGGGGTCGGCCAGTCGTAGATGAAGGTGGCCGGTAGCCGGGTCCCGGTCGCGGCGGCGATGCGGTTGCGCAGTTCCACCACGGCGAGTGAGTCGAGGCCGATGCGGTCGAAGGGCGTGTGGGGTTCGACCGCCAGACCGGACGGGTGGCCCAGCACGACGGCGGTCTCTCGGCGTACGACGTCGATGAGCGTGTCGGCCGGGGTGCCGGACGGTGGCTCCGGTTCGGCGGCCCGGGGGCGTACGAGGTCGCGCAGCATCGGCGAGGGGGCCACGTCGCCGAGTGCCCAGGCGGCCGCGACGGCGGTGGGCGGGTCCCGGCGGATCGCGGCGTCGAGCAGTTCGAGACCCTGCTCGTCGGAGAGCGCCACCACTCCGGTCCGGGCCATGCGGGCGATGTCGGCCCCGGTCAGGGCGCCGCCCATGCCGCCGTCGGCGCCGTCGCCGCGCCACAGGCCCCAGACGATCGAGGTGCCCGGCTGTCCCTGCGCTCGCCGCAGCTCCATGAGGCCGTCCAGGAAGGCGTTGCCGGCGGCGTAGCCGGCCTGCCCGGCGGTGCCCAGCGTGCCGGCGAGGGAGGAGAACACGACGAACCGGCGCAGGTCCATGCCACGGGTGGCGGCGTGCAGGTTGAGGGCCGCGTCCACCTTGGGCCGCAGGACGCGTTCGAGCCGTTCGGGGGTCAGGGCGGCGAGCACACCGTCGTCGAGGACGCCCGCCGCGTGCACGATGCCGCCGAGGCGTATGCCGTCGCTGCCGAGCCCGTCGAGTGCCGCCGCCAGGGCGCCGGGGTCGGCGACGTCGCAGGCCACGCTGCGCACGTCGGTACCGCCGGCGGCGAGGTCGGCGATGTCGCGTGCGGCCGCGCTGCCGGGCTCCGGCAGGTGCCGGCCCATCAGCACGAGCCGCTGGACGCCGTGCGCGGTGGCCAGGTGGCGGGCGGCCAGCCGGCCGAGCCGGCCGTGGCCGCCGACGATCAGGACCGCGCGGGTGGTGTCCCAGACCTCGTCGCCGGTGAGGGTGAGCACGACCTTGCCGATGTGCCGTGCCTCGCCGAGGTGACGGAAGGCGCCCGGTGCCCGCCGGATGTCCCAGGTGGCGATCGGCGGCGGTGCGAGGATCCCCCGGTCGAAGAGGTCGAGAAGGCCGGCGAGCATGTCCCGGATCCGGTCCGGCCCGGGGTCCCGTACGTCGTAGGCCCGGTAGATGACACCCGGATGCGCCGCGGCGACCGCCGCGGGGTCGAGCCGCGCGGTCTTGCCCATCTCCAGGAACCGGCCTCCGCCGCGCAGCAGGCCCAGCGAGGCGTCGATGAACTCCCCGGCCAGCGAGTTGAGCACCACGTCGACGCCCTCGAAGCGGACGAAGTCCAGTGTGCGCGACGAGGCGATGTGGTCGTCCGGCAGCCCGGCCGCGCGCAGGACGTCCCACTTGGCCGGGCTCGCCGTCGCGTACACGTCGGCGCCCAGATGCCGGGCGAGCGCGAGCGCGGCGGTGCCGACGCCACCGGTCGCGGCGTGCACGAGGACGGACTCGCCGGCGCTGAGGCCGGCGATGTCCACGAGGCCGTGGTACGCGGTCAGGTAGGCCACCGGCACGGCGGCGGCCTGTTCGAAGGACCAGCCGCCGGGGATGCGGCACACCAGCCGATGGTCGGTGACCGAGACCGGCCCGACGCCGGCGAACAGGCCCATCACCCGGTCGCCGGCTCGCCATGCGGTCACGCCGGGGCCGGTCTCGATGACGACACCGGCCCCCTCGCCGCCCTGGCCCGGGCCGGCCGCGTCGGCGTCCACCGACGGCGCGATCACGCCGAGGGTCAGCAGGACGTCCCGGAAGTTCACGCCGGCGGCCCGCATGCGTACCCGGATCTGGCCCGGCCCGAGCGCGGCGCCCGCCTCGGGCCACGGCGCCAGGGCGAGGCCGTCGAAGGTCTTGCGGCCCACGAAGTCGAGGCGCCAGTGCGGCTCCCCGGCCGGCGGGGTGAGTACGGTGGCCGGTTCGTCGTGGACGAGCACCGGGCGGTATGCCACGCCGGCGCGCAGGGCGATCTGCGGCTCGCCGGTCGCGAGGGCCGCCTCCAGCACCCGCCGGGAGGCGGGCTCGCCGTCCTCGTCGGCGAGGACGAACCGGCCGGGATGCTCTGCCTGCAGGGCCCGCACGAAGCCCCAGACGGCCCGGTGGGCGAGCCCGGCCGGCCGCTGCTCGCCATCGACCGCGACGGCTTCGCGGGTGAGTACGGCCAGGCGGGTGCCGGCGAACCGGTCGTCGGAGGTGAGGGTCTGGGCCAGGGACAGCAGGGGGTGGAGCGCCGCCCGGACCGCAGCGGCGTCGTCGCCTCGGACGTCGCAGGTGTAAAGGATCCGGTCCGCCTGCGGCGGGGGGCCGTCCGCCTCCGTCCACCGGTCGGCCGGCCCCGGCGGGATCGCGAGCGGCGTCCATGAGGGAACCAGCAGGCCGTCGCGGGCGCCGGGCATCGGGCGCAGCGCGAGTGAGCGGATCGACGCCACCGGTTTGCCGTCCGTGTCCGCCATGTCGATCGAGACCGCCCGTGTGCCGGCCGGGGCCAGGCGTACCCGCAGTGCGGAGACCGCGGTGTCCGGAAGGTGGACGCCGGACCAGGTGTGGGGCACCGGTGTGCCGTCCGCGCCGGCCACGCCGGTCAGCACGAGCGGGTGCAGTGCGGCGTCCAGCAGTGCCGGATGCAGGAGATGGCCGTCGTGCGGCCGCGTCACCTCGACGTAGGTGTCCGGGCCGCGGCGCCACATCGCCCGGACGGCACGGAAGTCGGGTCCGTAGTCGAGTCCTCGCGCGGCGAGCTGAGCGTAGAGGTGGTCCGGCGTCAGGGGCACGGCCTCCGCGTCCGGCGGCGGCCATGCGGTCAGGTCGGCGACCGGTCCGGCCGGTTCGTCGCCGAGGATGCCGTGGGCGTGCCGGACCCACTCGTGCGCCTCCCGGCGGGCGTGCACGGTGACCGCCCGCCGTCCGGAGTCGTCGGGCGCGTCGACGAACACCCGCAGCTGTATCTCGGCGTCCTCGGGCACCGGCAGGGGGTTCTCCAGGATCAGCTCCTCGACCGTGGTGCAGCCGGCCGCCCGGGCCGCGTGGCCGGCGATCGACAGCCATGCGGTGCCCGGCAGGAGCACCGTGCCGGCGACCCGGTGCCCGGCCAGCCACGGGTGGTCGCCCGCCGTCAGCCGGCCGGTCAGCAGCAGGGCGCCCGTTGCGGGGATCTCGGCCACCGCGCTCAGCAGGGGGTGGCCGGCCGGGGTGCAACCGGCGGCGCGGGCCGCGTCGTGGCCTCCGGCCGGTGCGGGCGGGTCCAGCCAGAATCGGCTGCGCCGGAACGCGTACGTCGGCAGCGGGATCCGCCGGGCGCCGCGTGCGCCGAGGGCGCCCGCCCAGTCGATCGGCTGGCCCACGACGTGCAGCCGGGCGAGCGCGCCGAGCAACGTCGCGGGCTCCGGCCGGTCGGCTCGCAGGGCCGCCACGACGGTGCTGCCGGGCACGCAGGCGGCGGCCGGCGCGGCCAGGTCGCCGCCGGGGCCCACCTCCAGGAAGCGGGTGCAGCCCAGTTCGGCGAGGTGACGCATGCCGTCCAGGAATCGGGTGGTGCCGCGCGCGTGCCGCGCCCAGTGGTCCGGGTCGGTCAGGCCGCCGGGCTCGACGGCCTTTCCGGTCAGGTCGGAGACGAGTGTGATGCCGGGTTCGGCCGGGTCGAGGCGGGTGGCCGCGTCGCGCAGCCCGGCGAGCGCCGGCTCGATCAGCGGGGAGTGGAAGGCGTGGCTGACGCGCAGCCAGGTCGCCTTGCCGCCGTCCGACTGGAAGGCCGCCACGACGATGGCCAGCGCGAGGCGTTCGCCGGACAGGACGGTCGATTCCGGCCCGTTCACCGCGGCGACCGAGAGATGGGCCTCGTAGCCGGCGATGAGGGCCGCGGCTTGCGGCTCGGCGACGTTGACCACGACCATCGCTCCGCCGGCCGGCAGCCGGCCCATGACCCGGCCCCGGGCGGCCACCAGTTCGGCGGCTCCGGCCAGCGGCAGGGCGCCGGACACGTGGGCGGCCGCCAGGGCGCCGGCGGAGTGGCCGAGCACCGCGTCCGCCCGTACGCCCCAGGACTCCAGCAGCCGGAACAGGGCGACCTCGGCGGCGAAGAGGGCCGGCTGCGCCCACTCGGTGCGCCTGAGCAGGGCCGCCTCGGCCGAGCCCTCGGCGGCGAAGACCACGTCGCGCAACGGCCGGGTCAGATGCGGGTCGATGGCGGCGCACACCGCGTCGAAGGCTGCCGCGTAGGCCGGGTACGCCCGGTACAGCCCCTCCCCCATGCCCGGGCGCTGGGAGCCCTGCCCGGCGAAGAGGAACGCCGTACGGCCCTCGTCGGCCACACCGCGGAACACCTGTGGCGTGGACTCGCCGGCGGTGAGCGCGCGCAGGCCCGCCGCGGCTTCGCCGGGATCCGCGGCCAGCACCACCGCCCGGTGCCGCAGAAAGCCGCGGGCGGTCGCGAGGGAGAGCCCGAGCGGGGCCAGGCCGGCGGATGCCAGGGGGCCGAGGAGGCGTTGCGCCTGGGCGCCGAGCGCATCGGCACCGGCCGCCGAGAGCAGCAGCGGAACGACGCCGGCGCCCGGTTCAGGCGGATCCGGTGCGGCCGGCGCGGCGGGCGGCACGGCTTCCAGGATCAGGTGCGCGTTGGTGCCGCTGATGCCGAACGACGAGACCCCGGCCCGCCGCGGGTGGCCGGCCGCGGGCCACGGGACCGGCTCCGTCAGCAGGGTCACGGTGCCGGCCGACCAGTCCACGTGCGACGTCGGCCGGTCGGCGTGCAACGTCGCGGGCAGCACACCGCGCCGCAGCGCCTCGACCATCTTGATGACTCCACCGACACCGGCGGCCGCCTGGGTGTGCCCGATGTTGGACTTCAGCGTCCCCAGCCGCACCGGGCGGTCGGCCGTGTGTGCCCGCCCGTACGTGGCGATCAGCGCCCGCGCCTCGACCGGGTCGCCGAGACGGGTGCCGGTGCCGTGCGCCTCCACCACGTCGACCTCCGCGGCCGGCACGCCGGCGTCGGCCAGGGCCCGCTCGATCAGCTGCGCCTGGGCGGTGCCGCTGGGTGCGGTCAGGCCGTTGCTGGCACCGTCGTGGTTGACCGCCGAGCCACGGATCACCGCCAGCACCTCGTGGCCCTCGCGTACCGCGTCCGACAGCCGCTCCACGAGCAGCAGCCCGGCGCCCTCGGCCCAGCCGGTGCCGTCGGCCGACTCCGCGAAGGCCCGGCAGCGGCCGTCGGCGGACAGGCCGCGCTGCCGGCTGAACTCGATGAACGACGTCGGTGTGGCCATCACGGTCACGCCACCGGCCAGCGCCCGGCGGCACTCTCCGCGGCGCAGTGCCTGCACGGCCAGGTGCAGCGCGACCAGCGACGAGGAGCACGCCGTGTCCACGGTGACGGCGGGACCCTTGAGGTCGAAGGTGTACGCGAGCCGGCCGGACGCCACGCTGCCCGCGCTGCCGGCGCTGAGGTAACCCTCGTACGCGGCGGGGGCGGGGGTCAGCCGGGATGCGTAGTCGTCGTACATCACGCCGACGAACACGCCGGTGCGGCTGCCGCGGAGGCTCTCCGGGGGGATGCCGGCCCGTTCGAAGGTCTCCCAGGCGATCTCCAGCAGCAGCCGTTGCTGAGGGTCGATGGCGTGGGCCTCGCGCGGCGAGATGCCGAACGGCTCGGGGTCGAAGTCGGCGGCGTCGTGCAGGAACCCGCCGGCCCGGGCGTACGAGGTGCCGGCGGCGTCCGGATCCGGGTCGTAGAGTGCGGTCAGGTCCCAGCCCCGGTCGCCGGGGAACGGGCCGACCGCGTCCACCCCGTCCGCGACGAGCCGCCACAGGTCCTCCGGCGAGGTGACTCCTCCGGGATAGCGGCACGCCATGCCGACGATCGCGATCGGCTGCCGGTCTCGTTCCTCGGCCTCGCGCAGCCGCCGACGGTACTCCTGAGCGTCGCCGACGGCGATCCTCAGATACTTCCGGAGTTCCTCTTCAGTAGCCATCCCAGCGGACATTAGGAATCGCGATCGACCAGGGTCAAGAGTCCGGGAAAGCGGTGAAGGACAAACGATGGAGAAACGACAGTCGCGAATAGGAATAGTTCGGCGATAGCGTTTTCCGACCCCGCCCGAGGTATAGGCCGCACCCATTCTTCCGGCGGTGTCGGCCTCGGGTCGCGGGCCCTACGGTCGCACCATGGTGGATCTCACGACAGTCAGCCGGCCGGCCCGGTGATCCCGTGCTGGTATGCGAAGACCGCCGCCTGGAGCCGGTCCCGGACGTCGAGTTTCTGGAGCAGATGCGACACGTGGTACTTGACCGTGGGCCGGGTCACCAGCAACTGTGCGCTGATCTCCTCGTTCGACAGCCCGCCGGCCAGCAGCACGAGCACCTCCCGCTCCCGGGGCGTCAGCCGGGCCAGGGCCGGCGGGACGCCGGGCACGGCCCGATCCTCCGCCCGGCCGCACGGCCGGGTGGAGACGAACCGCCGCCCGGCGGTCACGGCCCGCACCGCGGCACCCAGATCGGCCGGCTCGCAGTCCTTGTTCAGCATTCCGAGAGCGCCGGCTCGCAGGCCCTCCACCACCCGTTGGTCGCTGTGGTCGAGCAGCAACAGCACCGCCGGCGCCGCCGGATCGTCGCGGGTGCGCCGGGACAGCTCCACGCCGTCCACCTCAGGCGGCGCCTCGTCGACGATCAGCACGTCCGGGCGCAACGACCGGACCATTCCCAGTGCCTGCTGCCCGTCGGCCGCCTCGCCGGCGAGCGCGACGCCGGGGCAGCCGTCGACGACGACGCGCAGGCCCAACCGGGTCAGCGTGTGAACCGCGCAGATCAGCACCCGGGCCATCGGTGTCGTCCCCTCCGGACAGACGGAACCCTACGAGCGGAAGAAGGGCAATGTCCCAGTCGAACCTGAAAGCACGCGAATCCGGCGGCCTTGCCTTGGACGGCCACGCCGGGCTCCGGATCGACGGCGCGCGACTGATCGACACGCTGGAGCGACTCGGCGAGATCGGCGCCGACCCGGCCGGCGGGGTGACCCGGCTGGGGCTCAGCGCGGAGGAGAACGCCGCCCGGGTGTTCCTCGGTGACCTGTGCGCCGCGGCCGGTCTGGAGGCCGAGACGGACCCGGCCGGCAACCTGTTCGCCCGCCGGCCGGGAACGTCCCGCGCAAAGCCGGTCCTGCTGGTCGGTTCGCATGTGGACACGGTGGTGCAGGGTGGTCGCCTGGACGGCGCGTACGGGGTGCTCGCCGCCCTCGAGACGCTGCGGGTCCTGCACGAGCACCGGGTCAGCCTGCCGGTCGAGATGGTCGTCGTCGCCTTCGCCAACGAGGAGGGCGCGCTCGTGCAGACCCCGTTCTGGGGCTCGCGGATGCTGTGCGGTTCGCTGGAGAACCCGCTCGGCGCCACCGACCGCACCGGACGGCCGGTCGGCGCCTACCTGGCCGCGGCCGGTTGCGCGCCGGAACGGCTGGCCGACGTGCCCTGGCCGCCGGGCAGCGTGGCCGCCTTCATCGAGCTGCACATCGAGCAGGGCCCGTCGCTCGAGCGCCGGGGGGTGCCGGTCGGCGTGGTGGAGGGAATCGTCGGGCGTACGATCCTGGACATCGGAGTGACCGGTGAGGCGCAGCACGCCGGGACGACGCCGATGGCCGACCGCCGCGACGCCCTGACCGCCGCGGCCGAGATCGTCCTCGCCGTCCGCCGCATCGCCGCCGAGGACCGGGTGTGCGCGACGGCCACCACCGGTTTCATCGAGGCCGCGCCCAACGTCACCAACACCATCCCCGGTGTCGTGCGGTTGTCCGCCGAGGTTCGCGACACCGATCCCGCCCGGCAGGCTCGAGGCGAGGACGTCGTACGCGAACAGTGCGCTCGCGTGGCGGCGGCCTCCGGCTGCCGGGTCGAGGTCACCGCCACCATGCGGTCGCGGCCGGTCTCGACGGCGCCCGCACTGCGCGGCGTGATCCGGGAGGCGGCCGACCGGCTGGGGCTGCCGCATCTCACCATGCCGAGCGGGGCCGGGCACGACGCCCAGATCGTGGCCCAGATCGCCCCGGTCGGGATGATCTTCGTGCCGAGCCGCCGCGGGATCAGCCACGCACCCGGCGAGGACACCGGGCCCGGCGACCTCGTCAACGGCGCGAACGTCCTGTTGCAAGCCGTGCTGGGGGCGCAGGCCGAGCTCGGCCGGCCGGACGGTCACGACTCGTCGCCCGGATAGCGGCCGGCGGGTGCCGGCAGACCGGCGAAGGTCACCGTGCACATCGCCAGTCCCCATGCGTGCTCGGCGAATCCGGCCGCGGTCGCCTGCCGTACCGCCCGCAGCACCCAGGGACGTTCCCGCCCGTACCAGCCGGCCGGGTCCGCGGTGATCAGGTCGGCCTGGGGGCCCGGCAGCTCCCAGCGGCTCGCCCCGTTCCCGGCCAGCCGCAGGTCGTGGCCGCCGCGCCGGCGATGCGCCATCTCGGACAGGTAGAGCAGCGCGCCCAGCAGGCGTTCGTGCGACTTGCGCCGGGCCTGGTCGTGCTCCGGCGCCTGCAGCCGGCGCGCGTAGCCGAGGATCCAGCCGGGCACCCAGTACCGCGTACCGCCGGGAGCGGGCCGCGCGACCAGCAGGTCCGCGTCGGCGAGTTCGTCGAACAGCGCCTCCGCGCGGCAGACGTCCACGTCCAGCAGCGGCGCGCCGACCCATGCCGGGAAGTCGGCCGCCTCGACCAGCGGCAGCAGCCGGAAGAGGCGGCCCGCGTCGTCGGACAGGCCGGCGTACGCCTGCTCCACACCGGTCTGGGCCTGCATCTCCGCCAGCCAGGCGGAACCGGCGCCGAGCCGGGCGACGAGGTCGGCGACCGTCCAGTGCGGGTGCGCGGCCAGCCGGGCGGCCGCCAACCGCAGCGCGAGGGGCAGGTAGCCGCAGGTCTCGTTCAGCGCCACGGCGGCCGCGCGGTCGGCGTCGATCCGGGCGTGCCCGGCGATCCGGCCGCCCAGCTCCAGCGCGCTGCGCTCGGTGAACGGCGCCAGCCGCAGCCGTACGGCGGCGGGCAGGCCGGGCAGCGGCCGGCGCGACGTGATGATCACCCGGCACCGCGACGTGCCCGGCAACAGCGGGAACACCTGGCTCTCGGTGAGCGCGTCGTCGAGGATCACCAGGGCCCGGCGGTCGGCCATCAGATCGCGGTAGGTCTCCGCCCGTTCCTCGGCGCCGTCCGGGATGTCCCGCTCCCCCAGGCCGTACGCGCGCAGGAAGCGCCCGAGCACATCGTGCGGGTTCTCCGCCCCGTCCGGCCCGCAGAGCCGTGCGAACAACTGCCCGTCCGGGAACCGCGGCGCGAGAAGGTGGGCGGCATGCACGGCCAGCGTGGTCTTGCCGACGCCGCCGCGGCCGCTGACCACCGCCGTGGGCACCGCGGTCCCGCCGGTGCGTTCGAGCGCCGTCAACAGGCCGGTGAGGCTGTCCCGGCGTCCGGTGAAGTCCGCGACGTCGGCCGGGAGCCGGCGCGGGGCCCGGTCGGCCGTCCGCGCCGCACGCACCGGCTCCGGCGGCGGGGCGGCCGGGCCCGCCAGCGCCGGATCGTGGGTGAGGATCCGCTGGTACAGCGCGTCCAGTCCGGAGCCGGGCTCGATGCCCAGTTCACCGACGAACCGCAGCCGGGCCTTGTGGTATTCGTCCAGGGCCTCCGCCTGCCGGCCGGCCCGGTACAACGCGGTCATCAGCAGGGCCAGCAGGCGTTCCCGCCGCGGATGGGCGGCGACCAGGGCCAGTAGTTCACCGGCGAGGTCGTGGGCGTTCGCCGGGCCGTGCTCCAGCTCCAGCTCCAGGCATTCCTCGTGTACGGCGAGTCGCTGCTCGTCGTAGCGGGCGGCCAGTGCGCGTACCGCGTCGCCGCCGATGCCGGCCAGCGCGCGACCGTGCCACAGCGAGAGCGCCGCCCGCAGCTCGGCCACGGCACGCCGCGGGTCCGCGTCCCGGACCGCCGTCCGGGCGGCCGCCACGCGAGCCTGGAAGACGTGCAGGTCCAGCTCCTCCTCGGCGACCCGCAACCGATAACCGGGGGCGCGCGTGTCGATCGGATCGTCGCCGGCGAACAGCTGACGGCGCAGGGACGAGACGCAGATGTGGATCTGGCTGCGGCTGGTGGTCGGCGGCCTACGGCCCCACACCGCCTCGACCAGGTGATCCGTGGGTACGACCCGGTTCGCGTCCACGAGCAGGATCGCCAGTACGGTCAGCTGGCGTCTGCCCCTTATGTCTATTGCGGTACCCCCGCGCCGGGCTTCGAGGGGGCCGAGAATCCGGTACTCCATCGTTCGCTCCGCAACTCGTAGTGATCGTCACGCGCGGTGGCCCCAGAGTTGCCGCGGGTCACGGCGGGCCGCATCCGGCGCCACCCCGCACATTTCTCCCCGGCCGCCGCGCCCGACCGACGGTTCCGGCGCCGGTGAACGGGCCCGCGTGGCGGCTCCGGGAGACCGGGCCGGGGCCGGTGAGGTGCCCCCGACCTGACCGGCGGCGAAATGTGGGTGCGAAACACCCATGACTGCGTACGAGCGGGCGGGCATCGTTCTCGCCATGGCCGTCCCCTCCACCCCCACCGGCGGGACGCTCCTCGGTGCCGGGTGGTGGGCGCCCGCACTGGCCCTGCACGAGCGGATCCATCCCGGCCCCGCCGCCGGCCCGTCGTGCGCGGACCCCGGCGAGCCCTTCACCCAGCGCCTCGCCGACCTCGGGCTGAGCCCGGACGCGATGCCGGCGCTGCGGGCCGAGCCGGCCGCCTGCCTCGCCGCCCGGACCGTCCGGCCGGCGTGGGTGGCGACCGCCGAGCGTGCGGTGGCGGCCGCGGTGCCGGCCTCGGTGGCCGAGGTGGGCGGCGACTGGCGCGACGCGTTCGGCCGGGTGCTGCGGCCGTTCGCCGACGACGCCGTCGAGCGGATCACCGCCGGCGCCGGACCGTGCGACTGGCTCGACCTGCCGCGGGTCACTCTCCACCTCGGTACGGCGCTGCGCCGGGGCCTCGTCGACCTGGCCGCCCGCGCGCTCGTCGCCGAACTGCACCGCTGGGGCGCCCGCGACCGGCTCACCGGGGACGACGAGCGGGCCCGGTTCCTCGACTTCGCGCGCCGCACGGCGTCCCCCGGCGGCCTGGCCGCGCTGCTCACCCGGTATCCCGTACTGGCGCGGCTGCTGGCCCAGGCCACCGACGCGGCCGTGACGGCGACCCGGGAACTGCTCGCCCGGCTGGCCGCCGACCGCGACGAGGTGGTCGGCGCGCTCCTCGGCACCGCCGACCCGGGACCGGTCGTCGCCATCGTGGCCGGCCTCGGCGACCGGCACCACAACGGCCGCACGGTCAGCTTCGTCGACTTCGCCGACGGCAGCCGCGTCGTCTACAAGCCGCGGGACGTGACCACGCAGGTCGTCATGGGCCGGTTCATCGACCTGCTGTCGGCCGGGCACCCCGAGCTGTCTCCGGGCATCGCACGCACCGTCGCCCGGCCCGGTTACGGCTGGACCGCGTACGTGGCGGCCCGCGACCTGCCGGACCCCGCCGAAGCCGACCGGTTCTACCGCCGGCAGGGCGCGCTGCTCGCCCTGCTGCACGTGCTGCGCACCACCGACATGCACTACGAGAACGTCGTCGCCGACGCCGGGACCCCTGTGCTGATCGACACCGAGACGCTGTTCAACGCCGAGCTGACACCTGCCGGTGACGCCGACCCGGCGGCCGGTGCCCTCGCCTCGTCGGTCTACCGCACCGCCCTGCTGCCGCTGCTGGTGATCGGCGACCAGGGCGCCGCGGACCTGTCCGGGCTGGGCGGCGACCGCGACGGCCACTGCCCGGCGAGCGTGGTGGACTGGCTCGACGCCGGCACCGACCGGATGCGGCTCGTCCGCCGCCCGTACGCCATGACCGGCTCGGCCAACCGGCCCCGCCTGGCCGGCGCCGATCTCGACCCCGGCGACCACGAGCAGTCCATCGTGGCCGGTTTCCGGCAGGCCTACGACTTCGCCGCCGCGCACCGTGCCGAGTTCGCCGCGGCCGTCGCCGCCTGCGCCGATCTGGAGATCCGGGTGATCACCCGGCCCAGCTGGATGTACGCGACGATCCTGGACGAGACGACGCACCCGGACGTGCTGCGCGACGCGCTGGACCGGGACGAGGCGTTCTCGGTGCTCCACGCCAACCGCTCCGCCAACCCGCTGCTGTCCCAGCTCGTCGGGCACGAGATCACGGCGATGTGGAACGGCGACGTGCCGATGTTCCTCGCCTCGGCCGGCTCCGGTGAGCTGCGGACCCCGGACGGCACGTGCTTGCCCGTGCCGCTGCCCCGGGCCGGGGTCGCCGCCGCCCTCGACACCCTCGCCGGGCTCGGCCACGTGGACCGCCGGCAGCAGGAATGGATCATCTCGGCGACGCTGGCCACCCGGCACGGCGCGCCCGCCCACCCGGCGCCCCGGCCCGGCGCCCCGGCCCCGGCCGGTCCGACGAACCCCGTCGTGCATCCGGACGCCCTGCTCACCGCCGCCCGTACCATGGCCGACGCCGTCGTCACCCGGATGTCCGGCGAGGAGCGGGTCAACTGGCTGGGTGTCGAACACGTCGACGGCCAGTGGCTGGTGCTGCCGATGGGCGCGAGCCTCGGCACGGGATACCTCGGGGTGGCGCTGTTCCTGGCCCAGTTGGCCGCCGTGACCGGCGTCGGCCGCTACGCCGGTCAGGCCCGCGGCGCGGTGGCCGGCACGCCCGCGCTGGTCGACCTGTTCACGGGCCACCCCGAGTTGGTCGAGACGGTCGGCTGGGGTGGCCTGAACGGCCTCGGCGGGATCGCGTACGGCCTGGCCCGGCTCGGTCTGCTGCTGGACGACCCGGCGCTGCGCGACGGTGCCGCACGGCTGGCCGCGCTGGCCGGCCGGTCGTCGCGGGCGCTGTCCGGGCCCGGCTGGGCCGACGGCCTCGCCGGCTGCCTGGCCGCCCTGTCCGCGGTGCGCCGCTGCCTGGGTCTCGGATCCGCCTCCGATGCGGAGATCGACTGCGCCGACCGGCTCGCCCGGATCGCCGACCACGACGACGGCACCCTGCCGCTCTCGTTCGCCGACGGGCTGAGCGGCATCGCCTGGGCACTCGTGCGATGCGGTCCGCGGCCGGACCACCGCGCGGCCGGGCGCCGGCTGGCCTCGCAGGTGGTGGCCCGTGCGACCGCCGACGGCGCGCCGGTGGGCGGCGGCTGGTGCAACGGCGATCCCGGGATGGCTCTCGCCGGCGTCTGCGTCCCGCACGAGATGTCGGCAGCGGACGCGACCGCTCTGGCCGACGGTCCGGCCCACCGCGATCTGTCGCTCTGCCACGGCGAGCTGGGCGTGCTCGAAGTGCTCGCGACGATCGCGGCGTCCGGTGACCGGCCCTCCCCGGCCGCCGCGGCGCTGCGCCGCCGGACCGGCGGGGTGCTGGAGGCCCTGCGCCGCGGCGGGCCGGTGTGCGGGGTACCCGGCAACGTCCTCACGCCCGGCCTGCTGACGGGGCTCGCCGGTATCGGATACGGGCTGCTGCGGCTCGCCGCCCCCGGCGACGTGCCCTCGGTCCTGCTGCTCCAACCCGCCCACGACCTGGCATCGACAGTCAACCATCCGACAGAGGGGACCTGATCCATGTCTGAGATCAAAAACGACGAGAACGACGAGTACGGCGAGTACGAACAAACCACCGAGCACGCCGTCGGCCGCATGCGCCTGCTGCCGTCGGTCAACTTCGGCGTGCGGGCGGCCGCTCTGGCCCAGATGGCCCTGCCAGTCGCCGTGGTGACGGCCGGGATCGCCGCCGTGGTGCAGGGCGCCGGGGCGGAGAACCTGGTCATCCTGGAGACCAGCTGCTGCCCGCCGAACCCCATGTAGAGGCGCCCGGCTCGGGAGTGTCGGCAATGCTTGTCAAGCTGTTAGGCGGCGGACACCCCGAGTAGGTTCACCGGCATGCGTCCACACTCGACGATGTTGATCGGCCGGGACCGGGAGGTGAGCGTCGTAGAGAGGGCCTTGGCCGAGGCACGGGGAGGCCGCGGCGGCGCGGTCTTCGTCACCGGAGAGGCCGGCATCGGGAAGTCCCGGCTGCTGTCCACGATGACCGAGATCGCGTACGCCGCCGGCATGCGCCTGATGCGGGGCCGGGCCAGCTCGGTCGGCCCGGCCACCCCGCTGCGGCCGCTCACCGAGGCGGCCCTCTATCTGCTGAGGATGGAACGGGTCGAGCCGGCTGAACTCGGACCGTACGGGCCGATCCTCGGCCGGATGATTCCCGGCTGGGGTGAGCCGCCCGGCGGAGGCCGCGAGTCCCTGGTCGTGCTGGCCGAGGCCACCCTCCGGCTCACCGGGCTCGCCGGCCACGACCGCGGGTGCCTGCTGAGCCTGGACGACCTGCACGACGCCGACGCGGAGACGCTGGCGGTGCTCGAGTACCTCGTGGACAACGTCGACATGCAGCCGACCCTGCTGCTGGGCGGCATCCGCGAGGGCGACAGCGTCGCGTACGCGCTGGCCAGGACCGCCACCCAGCGAGGCCGGTGCACCCTGATCGAGCTGGGCCCGCTGCGCCGTCCGACGCTGCGCCGGATGGCCGGCGCCTGCCTCGACGTCGACGGGGCGCAGTTGCCCGAGAGCGCGGTGGAGCTGCTGTGGGCGGGCAGTGCGGGAAACCCGTTCATGGCCGAGGAGATGCTCAAGGTCATGGTCGACGAGGAGCTGATCGTCCCGGACGGCGGCTCGTGGCGGCTCGGCGAGCACGCGGCCGCGGTCACCCCGGAGCTCACCCGCCCGCTGGCCCGGCGCCTGGCCATCCTCGGGCCGCAGACGCTCGAGGTGCTCTCGGCGGCGGCCACCTTCGGGCCGCGCTTTCCGCTCGCGGTCGTGCAGCTCGCCACCGGGCTGTCCGACCGGGTCATGCTGAGCCTGCTCCAGGACGACCTGGCCGGTCACCTGGTGGCTCCGGACGAGTACACCGCCGACTGGTACACGTTCCGTCACCAGCTCAACCGGGACGCGATCCTGGCTCGCATGGATCGCGCGGAACAGGTTCGGCTCGCCGCCACGGTGGCCGAAGCCGTCGACACCCTCTTTCCCGACCACCCGGGCGAGTGGTGCGAGGTGGCGGCCCGGCTGCGGCTGGACGCGGGCGACCGCCCCGCCGCGGGCCGGCTGTTCACCGAGGCCGGCCGGCGGGCGCTCGCCAGTGGCGCCGCCGCCTCGGCGGTGTCCCTGCTGGACCGCGCCACGGAACTGCTGACCGACGCGTCGGACCGCGCCGACGCCCTCGAACAGCTGCTGCTGGCCCTGGCCGAGGCCGGTGAGGTGGAACGGGCGCTCGCCTCGATCAACACCCTCGATCAGGTACGCGGGCTCACCCCCCGGCGACGCGCCCGCCTGCACACCCAGGTCGCCTGGGCGGCCGCCGTGGCCGGCCGGCTCGACGAGGCGGTGCATCAGGCCTCGGTGGCGCGCGGCCTGCTCGGCCCGGTTCCGGCCCCGGAGGACATCGCGCCGATCGACGTGGTGGAGGCGCACCTCGTCCTCGACATCACCGGCGCCGACCAGTTCGATCGCGCCGAACGGCTGGCCCGCCACGCGGCCACCGTCGCCGAGGCCGTACCCCTGCCGGTCGTGGCCTGCCAGGCGTGGCAGCTGCTCGGCGCCATCGTGCGGCACCGCAACCCGGACGAGGCGACCCGCTGCCTGGAGCGGGCCAACGGCCTCGCCGCCCGGCACGGCCTGCCGATCTGGGAGATCCACGCGCTGATCCGGCTCGGCAACGACGACGCCCTGCGGCACGCGGACACGACCCGCCTCGAGGAGTCCCGCGACAAGGCCGGCCGGGTGGGCGCGGTGACCGCTCACTACCAGGCCGAGTCCAGCATCGCGCTGCACACCATCCTGCGCGGCGACTACCCGGCGGCGCGCGCCCTCATCGATCAGGCGCTGGACTCCACGGTCCGGTTGAAGCTTCTCGAGACCACCCGTTACCTGCTGCTGCTGCGGGCGGTGTGCGCCGGGCACGAGGGCGACCGCACCGCGATGACCACGGCGCTCGCCGAGTTCGAACGATGGGGCGGCAACCTCGCCCTGCACGCGCCCCGCGCGCACGGGCTCGCCGGGGCGTTCTGCGCACTGCTCGGCGAGGACCGGCGGCTCGCACACGACGAGCTGGCCCGCGCGATGTCCGGGGTGGAGGGCGGGCCCAGCATCTACTACCTCTCCGGACGGCACGGCCTGCATCTGCTGATGCGCGTGCTGGCCGGCGAAGCCGACTGGCCGGAGTACGACGCGATGGCCGTCGACCCGGCGAGCGCGCTGCGATGGGACCGGCAGTTCACCCAGTTCGCGTACGCGGTCCTGCTCGGCCGTGCCGGGCGGGGCCCGGAGGCGGCGGACGCGGTGACCGCGGCTCTGGAGGCGGCCGAGCCCTTCGAGATGAGCCGCAACCTCGGCCTGCGCCTGGTGGCCGAGGCGGCGATCGTGGACGGCTGGGGCGACCCACCCGGCTGGCTGCGCACCGCCGAGCGGTACTTCCACGACCGCGACGTCCGTCCCGTGGCCGACGCCTGCCGGGCCCTGCTGCGCAGGTCGGGCGCCCGGGTCCCGCAGCGCCGTGCCGGGGTCGACCGTGTCCCGGAGGAACTGCGGTCGGCGGGCGTCACCGGACGCGAGTTCGAGGTGCTGCAACTGCTCGTCGGGCGGATGGGCAACCGGGAGATCGCCGACCTCCTGCACGTGTCACCGCGCACCGTCGAGCGGCACGTCAGCAACCTGCTGGCCAAGACCGGCATGCCCAACCGCGCCGCGCTGCGCAAGTTCGCGGCCGACGTACAGGAATGATCCGGACGCCCGGAGGAAGGCCGCGTTCTCGGCCGGGCCGCCGATGGTGACCCGGACCCCGTCACCGGCGAAGCCGCGGACGTCCACGCCGTGCGCCGCCGCGTGCGCGACGAAGTCCCCGGTGCGTTCGCCGAGCGGGAGCCAGACGAAGTTCGCCTGGGTCGCCGGAACCGGATAGCCCTGCGCCCGCAGCTCGCCGCGGACCCGGTCCCGCTCGGCGGCGATCCGCCGGCACCGCTCGGTGACCTCGCCCTCGACGGCGAGGGCGGCGACCGCCGCGGCCTGGGCGATCCCGTTCACGCCGAACGGGACACCGACCTTGCGGACGGCCGACGCGACCGTCGCCGGGCCGGCCAGATAGCCGACCCGCAGCGCCGCGAGGCCGTACGCCTTCGAGAAGGTACGCAGCACCGCGACGTTCTCCGCACCGCGTACCGCCTCCAGCCCGTCGAGCACCCCGGGGTCGGTGACGAACTCCCGGTACGCCTCGTCGATGACGACCAGGACGTCCGGCGGCACGCGGGCGACGAAGCTCCGCAGCGCCTCGCCGGAGACCACGGTGCCCGTCGGATTGTTCGGGTTGCACACGAAGACGATCCTGGTGCGGGGCGTGATCGCGGCCAGCATGGCGCCGAGGTCGTGGGCGTGGCCGTCGTCGAGGGCGACCGGCACACCGGTGGCGTTCATCATCCGGGCGAAGACCGGGTACGCCTCGAACGAGCGCCAGGCGAACATCACCTCGTCCCCCGGCCGGCACAGCGCCTGGATCACCTGCTGGCACAGCGCCACCGAGCCGCAGCCGACCGCGAGCCGCTCGACCGGCAGCGCGTGCCTCTCGGCGAGCCTGTCGAGCAGGTCGGTCGCGGCCATGTCGGGGTACCGGTGCGACTCGGCGACGGCGGCCGCGATCGCGGCGGCGACCGGCGGCGGCAGCGCCGCCTCGGCAAGCTCATTGTTGGCGAGCTTCGCCGGCAGCGACTCGGATCGGCGTGCCGCATATCCCGGCAGCGCGACAATTTCGGCCCGCGGTGTAATCGGCATTCACACACCCTCCATTGTGGTATCCAAAATGATAAGTTCGACCTCTCGCGCTCGGATCAAGGAGGACGAATTCGTGTCTGTTCCCGTGTCCACCAAGCCGGAAGATCGCCCCGCTCTCGACCTCTTTCACGGATATGCTCTCGCCAGTGCTATCGCCGCACTCGAAATGGCCGACGAATTGTCCGCACTGGAGAAAGGCGGGATTACTCTCGCCTCCCTGGAGGGCCGCGACCCGCTGCTCGTCGCCACGCTGCGATACCTGTGCCACCGTGGCGTCCTGCGGGAGTCGGGCGAGCGCTTCACCCTGACCGATTACGGCGCCCGGGTGTACGCCGATCGCGGCTTCCTCGTCTGGCTGGTCGGCGGATACGGCGAGCCGATGCGCCGGATCGACGCGTTCCTCCAGCGCAGCATGCGGTACGGGTCCGACGTCACCCGGGACGGCCGGTGGGTCGCCGGCGGCACCGCGATGATGGCCCGCACCGACGTCGTCCCGCAGGTGATGGAAACCCTGGCGAAGATCTCCTTCGGCACCGTGCTGGACCTCGGCAGCGGCAACGCCCGCTTCCTCATGGCCGTCTGCGACCGGTTCGGCGCCCGCGGCATCGGCGTCGACGTCGACCACGCGGCCCACGCCGCCGCCGGGGAAGCCGTCGCGGCGAACCACATGCAGGACCGGATCGAGCTCGTCCGGGCCGACGTCCGCGCGCTCGACGAGATCCCCGGGATCGACAAGGTCGACCTGGTCGTCACCTTCTACCTCCTGCACGAGATCCTGGCCGGCGGCCGCGACGCCCTGCTGGGCTACCTCACCGGCCTGGCCGCCCGGCTCCCGGCCGGCGCCAAGCTGCTCGTCGGCGAGATCGAGCCCCCGATCGACGGAGAACCCGGCCAGCCCTTCACGCCGGAGTTCACGTACGTGCACGCGCTGGTGCGCCAGACCCTGCTGCCCGCCGACGGCTGGCGCGACGTCCTGACCGAGGGCGGCTTCGACGTTCGCGAGATCGTCCGATGCCGCGTCCCCGGCGGCATACTGCTCCTGTGCGAGAAGCACGAGCCGGTCAGTCGAAGTCGTTGATCAGAGCGAACAGTTCCTCGTCGCTCGCTGACGTGACGGCGGCGCCGACGGTGGCCGGTCTCCCGGCCGCCTCGGCCGCCACGTCGAGCAGCGCGTGCAGCCCGGCGGCGATCTGACCGAAGGCCTCGGGGTCCGCGGCCGCCCGCCGGATCTCGGCGGCGAGTCCGGTGAGCCGCGCGGCGACCGGTTCGCCCGCGGGCTTGCGCTCAGCGGCCACGAGGTCGCCCAGATGCCGGACGACGGCGGCCGGCGTCGGGTGGTCGAAGACGAGGCTCGCGGGAAGCCCGAGCCCGGTCCCGCGGGCGAGCGCGTTGCGCAACTCCAGCGCGGTGAGCGAGTCGAAGCCCAGATCCCGGAAGCTGCGATCGGTGTGCACGGCCGCCCGGTCGCCGTGGCCGAGCACGGTGGCGACGGTCCCGCGGACGAGGTCGGTCAGGATCCGGTCGCGTTCCGCCTCGGGCAGTCCGGCGATTCCCGCCGCGAACCCCGCCGTATCGCCGGCCGCCGCGGCGGGCCGGCTCGCCGGTCGCGCCACCAGGCCGCGCAGCAGCGGGTGGTCGCCGTGAGCGTCGACCGGGGTGAGGGCCAGGACCGCGTCCCCGGTGGCCGGCGCCGCGTCGAACAGGTCGAACGCGTCCACCGTGGACAGCGGGCGCAGGCCGATCCGGGCCAGCCGCCGCCGGTCGGTCTCGGCCAGGTCGCGGGTCAGGTCGCTGCTCTGCTCCCACAGGCCCCAGGCCAGGGACTGGGCGGGCAGCCCCCGCGCCACGCGATGCTGGGCGAGAGCGTCCAGGAAGGCGTTGGCCGCGGCGTAGCCGGCCTGTCCCGCGGTGCCGAGCAGCCCGGCGACCGAGGAGTAGAGGACGAACGCCGACAGGTCGAGGTCCTTCGTCAGCTCGTGCAGGTGCCAGGCGGCGTCGGCCTTGGCGGCCAGGACCGCGTCCAGGCGGGCCTCGCTCAGGTCCGTGACGGGCGCGTCGTCGAGCACACCGGCCGCGTGGACGACCGCGGTGAGCGGGTGTTCGCCGGGAACGGCCGCCAGCACGGCCGACAGAGCGTTCCGGTCGCTCACGTCGGCGGCGGCGAAGACCACCCCGGCGCCGGCGGCGGCCAGCTCGCCGGCGAGTTCGGCCGCTCCCGGTGCGGCGGCTCCGCTACGGGAGACCAGGACCAGCCGGCGTACGCCGTGCTCGTTCACCAGATGGCGGGCGAGCAGCGCGCCGAGGGTCCCGGTCCCGCCGGTGATCAGCACGGTGCCCCGGTCCCATCGCACCGCCTCACGGCCGCCGTCCGGGCGGGCCGGGGTCAGCCTCGGCGCCAGCAGACGACCGCGCCGCACCGCGAGCTGGGGTTCCCCGGCGGCCGCCAGCCCTGGTGGCACATCGCCGGTGTCGAGATCGGCCAGGACGATACGGCCCGGATGCTCGGTCTGCGCGGCACGGACGAGCCCCCAGACCCCGGCGGCGGCGGGGTCGATCATGTCCTCGTCGCCGGTCGCCACCGCGCCACGCGTGACGACCACCAGCGTCGCGCCGGCGGTCCGCTCGTCGGCGATCCACCGCTGCACCGCGCGCAGGGTCCGGCCGAGCAGGGCGTGGGTGGCGGCCGGAACGTCCGCCTCGCCGGGGTCGGGGACGGCGGCCAGGACCACGGTCGCCGGAACGGGAGCGCCGGCGTCGAGCACCGGGAAGGACGCCGTCGCGTCGGCGACAGCGCTTGCGGCGGGGGCGGGCACCGACGTCCAGGTGACGCGGAACAGCCCCTCCGCGGCCATGGTCAGCGCACGGCGGTCGGCCGGGCGCAGGAGCACGGATTCCACGCCGCCCACCGGCGCGCCCGTCCCGTCGGCCAGGGTGAGCGACGCCTCCCCCGTTCCCGCGAACCGAAGCCGCACCCGCAGCGCGGTGGCCCCGGTGGCGTACCGGCTCACCCCGGTCCAGGCGAACGGCAGCCGCAGCGGCTCGTCGGCGGTCGCGCCGAGAAGCAGCGGGTGCAGTGCCGCGTCCAGCAGGGCGGGATGCAGGCCGTAACGGCGGACTCCCGGCCGCTGTGAATCCGGCAACTCGACCTCGGCGAACAGCTCGCCGTCGGCGCGCCACACGCGGCGCACGCACCGGAAGGCCGTCCCGTACGCGTACCCGGCGGCGGCGAGCGTGTCGTAGAAGCCGTCCAGGGGCACCTCGGCGGCGGCCGGTGGCCACACCGCCAGCCCTTCGCCGGTGCCGGAGGGGACGGGACCCACCACGCCCTGGGCGTGCGGCGTCCAGGGGTGGTCCCCGTCGTCGGGCCGGGCGTGCAGGGTGGCCGGGCGGTGCCCGGACTCGTCCGCCTCGGCGACCGCGACCTGGATGTGGACGGCGCCCGCGGCGGGCATGACGAGCGGCCTGGTCAGGGTCAGTTCGGCGATCCGCGGCGCCCCGGCCCGCTCGCCGGCGCTCGCGATCATCTCCACCACCGCGGTCGCCGGGACGAGGACGGCGCCCGCGACGGTGTGCTCGGCGAGCCACGGGTGGGTACGCACGGACAACCGCCCGGTGAACACGAGGACGTCCCGGCCGGCGAGGCTCACGGGCGGGCCGAGCAGCGGGTGGTCCGTGCCGGAGGCGCCCTCGGGGGCCTCGATCCAGTGCCGCTCGCGCTGGAACGCATAGGTGGGTAGCGACACCTGGCGGGCGCCGGGGAAGACCGCCTCCCAGTCGGGGCCGGCGCCGCGCAGCCGCAGCAGCGCGACGGCCCGCGCGACCGCCTCCGTCTCGGACCGGTTGCGGCGCAGCGTCGCGATGAGTTCCCCGGCCGGCTCGGTCAGGCAGTCGCGGGCCAGCGACGTGAGGACCGGGTCGGGGCCGATCTCGACCAGGTCGGTGACGCCCTCGCTCTCCAGGCGGCGCACCCCGTCGGCGAAGCGCACGGCCTCCCGGATGTGGCGTACCCAGTAGTCGGGCGACGCCAGTTCCTCGGGGCGGGCGAGGTCGCCGGTCACGTTGGAGACGATCGGGATGCGCGGTGGGTGGAACGTCAGGCTCCGGGCCACGGTACGGAACTCGTCGAGCACCCCGTCCATGTGCGGCGAATGGAAGGCGTGCGAGACGGGCAGGCGCGTCGTCCGTACGCCGCCGGCCCGCCAGGCGGCCGCGATCTCGTCCGCCGCGTCCGCGTCGCCGGAGATGACCACGGCCCGGGGGCCGTTGACCGCGGCGATGCTGATCCGGTCGCCGTACGGGAGCAGGGTCTCACGTACCTCGGCCTCGGCCGCCTCGATCGCGATCATCGCGCCGTCGCCGCGGGCCGCCTGCATCAGCCGGCCGCGCTCGGCGATCAGCCGGCACGCGTCGGGTAGGTCGAGAACGCCGGCGACGCATGCCGCGACGATCTCGCCGACCGAGTGACCGAGAAGGTAGGCGGGCGTCAGTCCGTAGTGGTCGAGCAGGCGGCAGAGGGCCACCTCGACGGCGAAGAGCGCGGGCTGGGTGAACTCCGTGCGGCCGAGAAGGTCCGCCTCGGCCGATGCGGCCGGCGCGAACAGGACGTCCTTGAGCGGGCGGGGCAGGTGCGGGTCGAGGTGGCGGCACACCTCGTCGAGCGCCGCGGCGAAGGCGGGGCTGGTCGCGTACAGCTGGCTGCCCATGCCGGGGCGCTGGCTGCCCTGCCCGGTGAGCAGGAAGGCCGTCCGGCCGGGCAGGCCGCGGCGGCGGGCGGGCACCACGCCGGGGGCATCCGCACCCTCGGCGACGGCGGTGAGCCCGCGCAGCAGCGAGTCGCGGTCGGCGCCGATCGCCACGGCGCCGTGGCCGAGCAGGGCCCGCCCGGTGGCGAGTGTGTAGCCGATGTCGGTGGCGGACTGCCCGGGGTGCTCCTCGACGTGCCGTGCGAGGCGGGCGGCCTGCGCGCGTACCGCTTCGGTGGTCGCGCCGGTCACGATCCAGGGGACGACCGGGGTGCTCTTCACCCGTACCGGAGGCTCTGGCTCTTCCGCCTGTTCCAGGATCACGTGGGCGTTCGTCCCGGAAATACCGAACGACGACACCCCCACCCGGCGAGCACGATCCACCGCGGGCCACGCCCGCTCCCCCGACAACAACACCAGCCCACCACCCACCCAATCCACCCGCGACGACGGCACCTCAGCATGCAACGACCCCGGCAACACCCCCGACCGCAACGCCCCCACCATCTTGATCACCCCACCCACACCCGCCGCCGCCTGCGCATGCCCGATATTCGACTTCAACGAACCCACAAAAAACCCACCCGAACGGCCCCGCCCGTACACCCCCGCCAACGCCCCCGCCTCGATCGGATCCCCCAACACCGTCCCCGTCCCATGCGCCTCCACCGCATCCACATCCCCAGCCCCCAACCCCGCATCCACCAACGCCGCCCGCAACACCCCCTCCTGCGACGGACCATGCGGAGCCGTCAAACCATTCGACGCACCATCCTGATTGACCGCCGACCCCCGAACCACCGCCCACACCCGATGACCCCGCGCCCGCGCCACCGACAACCGCTCCACCAACAACAAACCAACCCCCTCCGACCACCCCGTCCCCCCAGCACCCTCCGCAAACGACCGGCACCGCCCATCCACCGACAACCCCCGCTGCCGCGAGAACTCCACGAAGGTGCGCGGGCTGCTCATGACGGTGACGCCGCCGGCCAGTGCGAGATCGCACTCGCCGGAACGCAGGGAACGGACGGCCAGGTGCAACGCCACCAGCGAGGACGAGCACGCGGTGTCCACGGTGATCGAGGGGCCGTGCAAGCCGTAGCGGTAGGACAGCCGGCCGGACAGGACGCTGGACAGGTTGCCGGTCAGCAGGAACCCTTCGAGCTCCTCCGGGGTCCGGGCGAGGCGGGAGGCGTAGTCGTCGTACATCGCGCCGGTGAAGACGCCGGTGTTGCTGCCGCGCAGGGAGTCGGGGTCGATGCCGGCGTTCTCGAAGGTCTCCCACGCGGTTTCGAGCAGGAGGCGCTGCTGGGGGTCGGTGGCGGTCGCCTCGCGCGGCGACAGCCCGAAGAAGTCGTGATCGAACATGTCCGCGTCGTAGAGGAAGCCGCCGTGCCGCGTGTAGGACGTGCCGAACCGATCCGGATCCGGATCGAACAGGGCGTCCAGGTCCCAGCCCCGGTTCGCCGGGAACTCGCCCACCGCGTCCACCCCGTCGGCGACCAGCCGCCACAGATCCTCCGGCGACGACACCCCACCCGGGAAACGGCACGCCATCCCCACGATCGCGATCGGATCGCCGTCGCCGGGCGCGGTGACGGCCGCGGCCCGCGGCGCCGGCTTCTCCTCGGCGACCTTGGCCAGCAGATGGGCGCTGAGCAGCTCGGGCGTGGGGTGGTCGAAGACGGCGGTGGCGGTGAGCCGGACGCCGGTGACCGTCGCGAGCCGGTTGCGCAGGTCCACGGCGGCCATCGAGTCGAAGCCGAGGTCGTTGAAGGCTCGCCGCGGGTCGACCGCGCCGGTGCCGGCGTGGCCGAGAACCGCCGCCGTCTCGGCCCGGACCAGATCGGCGACGGCGTCCGCCCGCTTGGCCACGGGCAGCGCGGCGATCCGGGCGGCCCACCCGGCCGCCCGTGGCGCGGCGGCGACGCGCGGGGCGGTCCGCACCAGCGCCCGGTAGAGGTGCGGGACGGGCATGTCGTCGCGCACCAGCCGGGACGGCTCGAACACGGCCGGCACCACGAGGGGCTCACCGGCGGCGAGGGCCTCGTCGAACAGGGCGAGGCCCTGCGCCGGGGTCAGCGGCCGTATGCCGGTCCGCTCCCACCGGGCGAGGTCCGCCTCGGTGAGGCGGGCGCCCATGCCGTGGGTGGCGTCCCACAGTCCCCAGGCCAGGGAGGTGGCGGCCAGCCCGCGGGCGGCGCGGTGGTGGGCCAGGGCGTCGAGGACCGTGTTGGCGGCCGCGTAGTTGGCCTGGCCCGGGGTGCCGACGATGCCGGTCACGGAAGAGAACAGGACGAAGGCCGCGAGGTCCATGTCCCGGGTCAGCTCGTGCAGGGCGCGGGCGGCATCCGCTTTGGGCCGCATGACCTCGGCCAGGCGTTGCTCGGTGAGCGCCGGGAGGGTCGCGTCGGCGAGGACGCCCGCGGCGTGCACCACGGCGGTCAGGGGGTGCCGGTCGGGAACGGCAGCCAGCAGGCGGGCCAGTGCGTCCCGGTCGGTGACGTCGGCGGCGGCCACGGTGACCCGTGCGCCGGCCGCGGTCAGCTCGGCGGTGAGCCCGGCCACGCCCGGTGCCGCCGGGCCGCTGCGGCTCACGAGCAGCAGGTGCCGCATGCCGTACTCGGTCACCAGGTGCCGGGCCACGAGCGCACCGAGGCCGCCGGTGCCGCCGGTGACGAGCACGGTCCTGTCCGGATCGAGGCGCACGGCGTTCGCCGGGCCGGGCCGGCGGCGAACGAGTCGTGGCGCGTGGATCTCGCCCGCGCGTACGGCGATCTGCGGTTCCCCCGTGGCCACGGCGGCGGGCAACGCGGTCGCGGCGTCGCCGGTGTCGAGGTCGGCCAGGAGTACCCGGCCGGGGTGCTCGGATTGGACCGAGCGGACCAGGCCCCAGACGCCGGCGGTGTCGAGGTCGACGTCGTCGGACGGGCGTACCGCCACGGCGTTGCGTGTCACCAGGAGCAGCCGGCCGGGATCTTCCCGCGCCAGCCACTCCTGCACGAGACGCAGGACGTGGGCCGGGGTGGCCCCCGCGACGTCGACGGTGACGACGCCGGTCATGTCCGCGGCCGGTGCGGGTACGACCGTCCAGTCCACGGTGTAGAGGTCGCCGGCCGTGATCCGCCTCTTCGGCAGCGGGCGCAGGGCCAGGGACCGCACCGACGCCACGAGGGTGCCGTCCGTTTCGGTCAGCTGCACGGCCACGGTGCCATCGGCGTCCGGCGTGATGCGGACCCGGAGCCGGGTGGCGGTGCTCGCGTGCAGGGTGACGTCGCGCCAGCTGAACGGCAGAAGGATCTGCCCGGCCTGCGGTGCCGCGCCCAGGACCAGGGCGTGCAGTGCCGTGTCCAGCAGGGCCGGATGGACCGGGTACCGTTCGGTGCTCGCGGGCAGCCGGATCTCGGCGAACGTGGCCGGGCCGCGCCGCCACACCGCTTCGAGGCCTCGCAGGGCCGGCCCGTAGTCGTAGCCGAGCTCGGCCAGCCGCGCGTACGCCCCCTCGACGGGCTCCGGCTCCGCGTCCTCGGGCGGCCATGCGCCCGGTGCCGCTTCGGCGGGTGCCTCGTCGGCGGGGGCCAGGACTCCGGCGGCGTGACGGGTCCATTCCCGGTCCGTACGCGCGTGGATGGTGAAGGCGCGGTGCCCGGCGGTGTCCGGGGCGGCGACCTCCACCTGCAGCCGCACGGCTTTGCCGGCGAGTTCGAGCGGCTGTTCCAGCGTCAGCTCGCCCACCCGGGGGGTGCCGATCCGGTCGCCCGCCGCGGCGGCCAGTTCGAGCAGCACAGTGGCCGGTACGAGGGTGGTCCCGGCGATCGTGTGGTCCGACATCCACGCGTGGGTGGCCGGCGTGATGCGCCCGGTGAACACGACGCCGGCGTCTCCGGCGCGTTCCAGCGCGGCGGCCAGCACCGGGTGGTCGGTGGGCTCGAGTCCCAGGGCGCGGGTGCCGGTGCGGGGGGCGGGTGCCGACCAGAAGTGTTCCCGCTGGAAGGCGTAGGTGGGAAGCGGGGCCGGGGTCGCGCCGGGGAGGAACGAGGCGGCGCTCAGCGGTGCGCCGTTCGCGTGGGCGCGGGCGACACCGGCGGCGAAGGTCTCGGCCTCGTCGTGGCCCGCGCGCATCAGGGAGACCGTCGTGACCGTGCCCTCCACGGTGCTGGCGGCCAGCGGGGCCAGCACGGCGTCGGGGCCGACCTCGATGAGGACGGTGGCGCCCAGGCCGGCGAGCCGGGCGGTGGCGTCGGCGAACCGGACGGTCTCGCGGATCTGCCGGGTCCAGTAGCCGGGCGAGGTCAGTTGCGCGGCGGTGGCTGTCTCGCCGGTGACGGTGGAGACGATCGGGATACGCGGCGGCTGGAGCTCGATGCCGGCGACGACGGTGTGGAAGTCGTCGAGGACGGCGTCCATGTGCGGGGAGTGGAAGGCGTGGGTCACGGCCAGACGGCGTACGCGGCGGCCGGCTTCGCTCCAGCGGGCGGCGAGGCGGTCGACGTCGTCGTCTCCCGACACCACGACGGAGCGGGGTGCGTTGATCGCGGCGATGCAGACCCGCTCCTCGCCGGCCAGGGAGCGCAGGATCTCGTCGGGCCCGGCCTCGATCGCGGCCATGGCGCCACCGGGGGCGGAACCCATCAGCCGGCCCCGGGCCGCGACCAACCGGGCGGCGCCGGCCAGCGGGAGCACGCCGGCCGCGTGGGCCGCGCTGATCTCGCCGATCGAGTGACCGGCGAGCAGTCCGGGAACCGTGCCGTGGTGTTCCAGGAGCCGGAACAGGGCCGTCTCCAGGGCGAACAGGGCGGGCTGGGTGTACGAGGTGAGGTGCAGCAGCCGTGCCCGCGGGCTGCCCTCGGCGGCCCACATGACATCGCGCAGCGGCTCGTCGAGGAGGCCGTCGAAGGCGGCGCAGGCCTCGTCGAGGAAGGCGGCGAAGACGGGGTGCACGGCGGCCAGGCGGCGGCCCATGCCAGCGTGCTGGGCGCCCTGCCCGGTGAAGAGGAAGGCGGTACGCCCGGCCCCGGCCGCCGAGCCGACGTGCAGGTTCGGTGCCGTCGCACCGGCCGCGAGGGCGTCGAGTCCGGTGCTCTTGGCCGCACCGAGGATCACGGCGCGATGCTCGAAGGTCGCCCGGGTGGTGGCGAGGGCGAGACCGATGTCCTCCTCCTGCGCCGGGGACGTGTCGAGGTGGTCGCGCAGCCGTGCGGCCTGGGCGCGCAGGGCGGCTTCACTGCGTGCGCTCAGTACCCATGGGAGGACGGCCGGGGTGTCGTTCACCCGTACCGGAGGCTCTGGTTCTTCCGCCTGTTCCAGGATCACGTGGGCGTTGGTCCCACTGATGCCGAACGACGACACCCCCACCCGGCGAGCACGATCCACCGCGGGCCACGCCCGCTCCCCCGACAACAACACCAGCCCGCCACCCACCCAATCCACCCGCGACGACGGCACCTCAGCATGCAACGACCCCGGCAACACCCCCGACCGCAACGCCCCCACCATCTTGATCACCCCACCCACACCCGCCGCCGCCTGCGCATGCCCGATATTCGACTTCAACGAACCCACAAAAAACCCACCCGAACGGCCCCGCCCGTACACCCCCGCCAACGCCCCCGCCTCGATCGGATCCCCCAACACCGTCCCCGTCCCATGCGCCTCCACCGCATCCACATCCCCAGCCCCCAACCCCGCATCCACCAGAGCCGCCCGCAACACCCCCTCCTGCGACGGACCATGCGGAGCCGTCAAACCATTCGACGCACCATCCTGATTGACCGCCGACCCCCGAACCACCGCCCACACCCGATGACCCCGCGCCCGCGCCACCGACAACCGCTCCACCAACAACAAACCAACCCCCTCCGACCACCCCGTCCCCCCAGCACCCTCCGCAAACGACCGGCACCGCCCATCCACCGACAACCCCCGCTGCCGCGAGAACTCCACGAACATGCCGGGTGTGGACATCACCGTGGCTCCCCCGGCCAGCGCGAGGTCACACTCGCCGGAACGCAGGGAACGGACGGCCAGATGCAACGCCACCAGCGAGGACGAGCACGCGGTGTCCACGGTGATCGCCGGCCCGGTCAGGCCCAGCTGGTAGGCGATGCGCCCGGAGGCGACGCTGGGGGTGGTGCCGGTCAGCACGTGTCCCCGGGTGGTCTCGGGTGCGTCGGCCATCCTCGGGCCGTACTCCAGGGCGGTGGCGCCGACGAAGACGCCCGTACCGCTGCCCCGCAACGACGCCGGGTCGATGCCGGCCCGTTCGACGGCCTCCCAGGCGGTCTCCAGGAGCAGCCGCTGCTGCGGATCCATCGCCTCGGCCTCGCGGGGCGAGATGCCGAAGAACGCCGCGTCGAACTCGCCGGCGTCGTGCAGGAATCCGCCGTGCCGCGTGTGCGAGGCGGCGAAGACCTCGTCGAGGTCCCAGCCCCGGTTGGCCGGGAACTCGCCCACCGCGTCCACCCCGTCGGCGACCAGCCGCCACAGATCCTCCGGCGACGACACCCCACCCGGGAAACGGCACGCCATCCCCACGATCGCGATCGGCTCGCCCGGGTCGGCCACGGCCCCGGCGACCGGTTGCGGCTCGGTGGGAGTGGCGCCGCTCAGCCCGGCGGCGATGAAAGCGGTCAGCGCGGCCGGTGTGGGGTGGTCGAACAGCAGGCCGCTCGGCAGCGGCAGACCGGTGGCGTCGGCGAGGGCCGTACGCAACTCGGTGGCCATCAGCGAGTTGACGCCGAGGTCGAGGAACGGGGTGTGCGGCGGCACCCGTTCGCCGGGCGCGCTGCCGAGCACGGCGGCGAGGTGCACGGCCACCAGCTCCTCCGCGCCGAGAGCCGCGCCGGCGGGCACGGCCGCGTCGGCGGAACCGTCGAACCAGTGATGGCGCCGTTGGAAGGCGTAGGTGGGCAGTTCCACGCGGGCGGAGCCGGATTCGCCGAGCACCGCGTCCCAGTCGACCGCGTGCCCCCGGACGTGGGCGCGCGCCACCGCTTCGAGAGCCGTGCCCGGGTCGGGGCGGCCGGCCCTGAGCACCGCGGCGGTCCCGACGGCGGCGGCGTCGCGCACGCCGGCCGCGGCGTGCGCCGCGAGGACGCCGTCGGGCCCCAGCTCCAGAAAAGTGGTCACGCCCTCGGCTTCGAGGGTGCGGACCGCGTCGAGGAAGCGCACCGGCTGGCGGACCTGCCGGACCCAGTAGTCCGGCGACGTGAGCTCGCCGGCCGGCACCAGCGCTCCGGTGACGGTGGACACGAGGGGGATGGTCGGCGGCGCGAGATCGAGGCTCGCCACGGCCACCCGGAAGTCGTCGAGCATCGGGTCCATGTGCGGCGAGTGGAAGGCGTGGCTCACGTCGAGCCGCCTCACCCGGCGGCCGCGTGCCGTGAGGTCGGTGGCGACGCGCTGGACGGCCGCCTCGTCGCCGGAGACGACCACGGCGTCGGGGCCGTTGACGGCCGCGACCGAAAGCCGGCCCCGCTCGGCGCGAAGCAGGTCGCGTACCTCGTCCTCGGTCGCCCGTACGGCCAGCATGGCCCCACCCGCCGGCAGGGCCGACATCAGCCGCGCCCGGTCCGCGACCAGGCGTGCCGCGGCGGGCAACGAAAGCACCCCGGCGACGTGTGCGGCGCTGATCTCCCCGACCGAATGCCCGGTCAGGTAATCCGGGCGCAGACCCCACGATTCGAGCAGCCGGAAGAGCGCCACCTCCACCGCGAACAGGGCCGGCTGGGTGTACACGGTGCGGTCGAGGTCCGGCCCGCCCTCGGCGATGACGGTCGCGATCGGCCGGTCCAGCAGCGGATCGAGGGCGGCGGCGACCTCGTCGAAGGCGCTGGCGTAGCGCGGGAAGGCAGCGTAAAGCCCCATGCCCATGCCCGTACGCTGCGAGCCCTGCCCGGTGAAGAGAAAGCCCAGGCGGCCCGGTGCCGCCGTTCCCGCCACGACGCCGGCCGCGGGCCTGCCGGCCGCCACCGCGCCCAGTCCGCTCAGCAGGCCGTCACGGTCGCCGGCGGTGACGACCGCGCGGTGGTCGAACACGGCCCGGTGGGTGACCAGTGTGTGGGCGACGGCGCGGGCCGTGTGCTCCGGGTGGGCGGTGGCGAACTCCATCAGCCGTGCCGCCTGCGCTCGTAACGCCGCCTCACTGTGCCCGGAGATCGGCCACGACACCGGCCATGCCGCGACGGCGCCGTCGCGAGATCCGGGCGCCGCCGCGGGGGGCTCGGCCACCACCACGTGGCAGTTGGTGCCGCCCATGCCGAAGGAGCTGACGCCGGACACCAGCCGGCGGTCCGGCCGCGGCCAGCCGGTCAGCCGGGTCTGGACCTCCAGTCCCAGCTCGGAGAGAGGGACGGCCGGGCCGGGGGCGGTGAAGTGCAGACTGGCCGGGAGCTGACGGTTGCGGATGCTCAGCAGCACCTTGATCAGTCCGGCGATGCCCGCGGCGCTCTCCAGGTGCCCGACGTTGGTCTTGACCGAGCCGACCCGCAGGCGGGGCCCGCCGCCGCGCCCGGACCCCAGCACGGCACCCAGCGCCGCGGCCTCGACCGGGTCACCGGCGGGTGTGCCGGTGCCGTGCAGTTCGACGTACTGCACGTCGTCGGCGGTGACACCGGATCGCTCGTACGCCTCCCGGATCGCGTCCTCCTGCGCGGCCCGGCTGGGCGTGGTGAGCCCGTCGGTGGCGCCGTCGTTGTTGACCGCGCTGCCGAGGATCACGCCGTGGATCCGGTCGCCGGCGGCCAGCGCGTCGCTCAGCCGCTTGAGGACGACGACGCCGCCGCCCTCGCCGGGCACGAAGCCGTTGGCCCGGGCATCGAACGCGTACGTCGTGCCGTCCGGCGACAGCGCGCCGAAACGCTGCTCGGCCAGCACGTTGCCGGGCAGCAGGTTGAGGTTCACCCCCGCGGCGATGCCGAGGGTGGACTCGCCGCTGTGCAGGCCGGCGCAGGCCAGGTGGACCGCGGTCAGCGAGGAGGACTGTGCGGTGTCGACGACCAGGCTCGGGCCGCGCAGCCCCAGGTGGTAGGAGACCCGGTTGGCGATGATCCCGCGGTTGACGCCGGTCATGGTGTGCTGGGTGACCGATGCGCCGCCCCGCTGGTGCACCAGGGCCGCGTAGTCGTCACGCAGCGCGCCGACCACGACGGCCGTACGACTGCCGTGCAGTGCGGCCGGCACGATGCCGGCGTCCTCCAGGGCCTCCCAGACCAGCTCCAGCACGAGCCGCTGCTGAGGATCCATGGCCGCGGCCTCGCGGGGCGAGATGCGGAAGAACGCCGCGTCGAAGTCGCCGACCGCGTCGAGGAAGCCACCGCGCCGCGGCCCGGCCACCCCGTCCCAGCGCCCGGCCGGGGCCTCGCCGACCGCGCTCCTCCCCGCGGCCAGGAGCCGCCAGTACGCAACAGGGTCAGGCGCCTGCGGGAATCGGCAGGCAAGGCCGACGACGGCGATGGGCACGGTGCTCCTCCTAGACTCGGCAACCGGCTCGGCTACCAGTCGACGCGCAGCCGGACCAGGCCGCGAATGGACAGCCCCGACTTCCAGACCACGGCGTCGGGCCCGGTGGCGAGGCGTAGCTGGGGGAAACGGCGCAGCAGGCGGTCCAGGACGATCCGCAGCTGCAGGCGGGCCAGCGGGGCGCCGAGGCAGCGGTGCACCCCGTGCCCGAAGGTCAGGTGGACGGCGTCGCGGCCGTACGTGTTCAGATGCTCCGGCCGCGGCCAGATCTCCTCGTCCCGGTTGCCGTGCAGCAGCGAGACGACCACGGCTTCGCCGGCCTGGACGGTGACCGTGCCGAGCTGGACCGGAGCCACGGCCACCCGGGGAAAGCTGAGCGGCGTGGCCGGCGTGAGGCGCAGCAGTTCCTCCACGGCTGGTTCCACGAGCACGGGATCGCCGCGCAGTTCCGCGAGGGCGGCCGGGTCCGACAGCAGCGCGAGCACCGAGAGGCCGATCTGGCCGACCGTGGTCTCGTACCCGGCCATCAGCAGGGTGAGGCCGAGTGTCAGCAGCTCCCCCAACGACAGATGGCCCCGGTCGTGCGCTTCGATCAGGGCGGTCAGCAGGTCGTCGTCGGTGCGCCGCCGCTTCTGCTCGATCAGGTCACCCATGTAGTCGACGAGCTCGATGCGGCGGCGGGACTTCTCCTGCGGCGTGCTGGCCGAGATGTCGAACAGCACCTCGACCCGGTCGCGGAAGACGTCGCTGTCCTCCGGCGGAATGCCGACCACCGCGCAGAGGACGGCCAGCGGCAGGGGTGTGGCGAGGCCCGTGATGAGGTCGGCGCCCGGTCCGGCCGCGGCGAGCCCGTCGAGGTACTCGTCGGTGAGGCGTTCGACGCGGGGCGCCATCGCGGCCACCCGGCGGGTGCTGAAGGCACCGCTCACCACCCGCCGCAGCCGGGCGTGCCCGGCGCCGTCCATGCTCATCATGGCGTCGGCGGCGGGCTGGGCGTCGTTGAAGCGGGGCGCCTGCGGCCTGGTCGCCTCGGCCCGGCTGAACCGCTGGTCGGTGAGCACGAGACGGCCCAGGGCGTGGTCGCGGACGAGCCACATCTTGTCGCCCATCGGCGTGACGATCGGGACGACGCCGGTGCCGTCGGTCGCCAGAAACGCGGGGAGGGGTCCCAGGCCGGTCGCTTTCTCAGGCATCGGCGAATCTCCTCCACGAGCGGGTGTACGGGGCGAGGGCGCCGCGCATCAGCGTCAGCAGCTCGTCTTGCGACCCGCGCAGGAAGAAGTGGCCACCGGGCAGGACGTGCTGGTCGAACCGGCCGGTGGTCTCCTCGCCCCACGGCGTCAGGCCGGCGGGTGGCAGATCCTCGTCGTCGCTGCCGGTGAAGGCCACCACCGGGCAGGCGAGCGGTTGCCGGGCCCGGTACCCGTACGTCTCGATCACCTCGAAGTCGGCGCGGATCGCCGGCAGGAAGTAGCGCAGAAGCTCCGGCTCGTCGAGGATCTCCTGGGGCAGACCGCCCAGTTCGGCGAGCCGGGCGACCACCCGTTCCTCGGATGCGGCGTGCAGTGGCGGCATCAGCCGCGGGAGCCGCGGCGCCGGGCCGGCCGAGACGAACAGGACGCACGGCTCGCCGGCGCCGCGGCGGCGCAGCTCGTGCGCCAGCTCGAACGCGACCAGCGATCCCATGCTGTGGCCGAAGAGCGCGTACGGCACGTCGAGCTCGTCCACGATCGCGGACGCGAGTGCGCCGACGAGCGCGTCCAGGCGCGTGTACGGGCTTTCGCGCATGCGGGTCTGGCGGCCGGGCAGCTCGACGGCGCAGACCTCGACGTCCGCACCGAAGGCGGGGCGCCACGGCTCGTAGACCTGCGCCCCGCCGCCCACGTACGGCAGGCAGAACAGGCGGAGGGCCGGAGATCGCCGGGGCGACGGGCCGGTGATCCAGCCGCCGGCCCGCCCCGTCCTCGGTCGCGGTGCGATGGGGTCCACGTACGGTCCTCCTGGTCTATCGGCTGGTCTCCGGATCCAAGGCGTCGTCGGCCACCGACTTCACGATCTCGGGCTGGGGCACCCGTCCCAGCAGCAGCGATGCCGCACACAGGACAGCCGTGCCGGCCGTCACGAGATACATCACCTGGTAGCCGAGCACGCCGATGAGGGCGGCGCCGGCGGCGATCGACAGCGCCTGAGCGCCGCCGCTGACCGCGGTGACCGCCGCGTTGACACGGCCCTGCATGCGTCCGGGGGTGTAGAGGTGAAGGGCGGTGCCGAGGGAGATCATCACGAACGGGATGCCGAGCCCGACGCAGAAGACGCCGAGCAGGAACAGGGGGATGTTCCCGGCCAGGCAGAGCAGCAGACCGCCGGTGATCATCGTGTACCCCGCGCAGGTCGTTCGAACCTCGCCCCACCGCTTCACGAACGAGCCGGAGATGAGCCCGCCGACGACGGAGCCGCCACCCTGGAACGAGGTGATCACGCCGAAGAACGCGGCCGGCCGGCCCAGTCCGTGGATCGCGGCGAACACGGCGGTCTCCAGCAGCCCGACCACCAGCATGAACGCCACGGTCGTGAGCGACAGGCGCAGCAGCAACGGCACGCCGCGAATGAAACGGAAACCGGCGACGACGGACGTGCGAAGCCGCTCGCCGACCGGCTCGGGCTCGGACTCCACGACACGGACGGACATCAGCAGGAGCGCGGCGATCAGGAAGGTCGCGCTGCCGAACACGGCCAGCGCGGCCCCGCCGAACGCGACGTACACCGCGGCGCCGGCCACCGGGGAGACGATCCGGACGCCCTCGCCGACGGCCATGAGCAAGGAGCGCGCCGATGCCGCGTCGTCCGACGGCAGGGCATCCTTCAGCAGCGCGGGCGGGGCCGGGCTGGCGGAGAGCACGCCGTACGCGAGGGTGACCAGATAGATGAGCCACACCTGGTCGTCACTGCGCACTGCCAGCAGCGTGAGGAACAGCGCCGCCATCGCGAGATCCATGCCGATCATCAGCCGTCGCCGGCTGACCCGGTCGACGATGTGGCCGAGCACCGGCGCGAACAGGCCGGGCAGGGTGATGGTGAGGAACACGATGCCGGCCGCGGCGTTCGAGCCCGTCAGGTCCTTGACCCAGATCGCGAGCGAGAGATAGACGGCGGTCTCGCCGAAGCTCGTCACCGCGCTGGAGGCGAACAGCGTTCTGAAGCTCCGGTTGGTGCGCAGCAGCGTCCACATGGGGATCCTCCTCAGTGCTCGCCCATGGCGAGGCGCAGGCTCTTGGGCCGCATGTCGGTCCAGACCCCCTCGATGTGCTCCAGGCACTCCTCGCGGCTGCCCCGTACGCCGACGGTCTGCCACCCGGCCGGGACCGCGCGGCCCGCGGCCCAGATGGAGTACTGCTCCTCGTCGTTGACGACGACGTCGTACTCGTCCTCGCTCATGGCTGATTCCTTTCCGTGGTCGGTTGGAGGTGGTGCACGGCGGCGACCAGCGCGCGCATGGTGGGGTCGGCCAGGAAGTCGGCCAGATCGACGGTGACGCCGAGTTCTTCGTCGAGGCGGGCGAGCAGCCTCAGCGCCTTGATGGAATGGCCGCCCAGCGCGACGAAGCTGTCGTCCGGGCGGACCCGCGCCAGGCCGAGGGATTCGCGCCACAGTGCGGCGACGGCCTCGGTCACGGAGTCGTCCGCGGGGTCTTCGCCGGGCGCCTCGGCGGCGGTGCCCGCGGCGTCCAGGGAGGCGAGCAGCGCGGCGCGATCCACCTTGCCGTTCGCGTTGAGGGGCAGCCGGTCGGCGACGGCCACGACCGGGATCATGTAGGCGGGCAGCCGCGTCCGCAGGTCCTCGGTGAGCCCGGCGGCCTCGCGGGCGCCGGTGACCCAGGCCAGCAGCTCGGCGCTGTCGGAGGTGGCGCGGGCGGCGACCACCGCGTCGTCGACGCCCGGCAGGGAGCGCAGCACGTGCTCGATCTCGCCGAGTTCGACCCGGTAGCCGCGAACCTTGACCTGGTCGTCCGTCCGGCCCCGGAAGAAGAAGGTTCCGTCCGGCAGCATGCGCACCCGGTCTCCGGTGCGGTAGAGGCGTCCGGGGCCGAACGGGTTCGGGACGAAGGACGCCGCGGTGAGGACGGGGTTGCCGTGGTAGCCGCGGGCCAGGCCGTCGCCGCCGACGTACAGCTCGCCCTCGGCACCGGGCGGGACCGGTTCGCCGTCGGGTCCGAGCGCGTACGCCGTCGACCCGGAGACCGGCCGGCCGATCGGCAGCGGGCCCGGGTCGAGACCGGCCGCCGTCACCTGCTGCAGCGTGCTGACCGTCGTGTTCTCGGTCGGGCCGTAGACGTTGACGACCGAGGCGGGCGGCCGGTGTGCCAGCAGCCGTGCGAGCCGCTGCTCGTCGGCCTTCTCCCCGCCGAAGATCAGCAGGCGGAGCTCGCCGAGAGCGTCCGGCGCGAAGTCGATGACGGTGTTGAGCAGCGCGGTCGGCAGCCCCAGCACGCTGATCCGGTGCTCGTCAAGGAACGCGCGCAGCCGGGCCGGCGACGAGACGTCCTCCCGGTTGCCGATCGCCAGCACGGCTCCGGCGCCGAGCGCACCCCAGATCTCCAGGACGGCGGCGTCGAACGCGGGATTGCACAGGTGCGCGACGCGGTCGTCGCGCCGGTATTCCAGGCCGGCGGCGTCGGGGACGAGGCGGCTGATCGCGCGGTGGGGAACGACGACAGTCTTGGGGTGCCCGGTGGTGCCGGAGGTGGACATCAGGTAGGCGGCGTCGTCCCCGGTGACGCGCACCGGGACGGCCGGGTCGGCGGCCCGGTCCGGGTCGTCGAGCAACCGGTCCAGCCGCAGCACACGCAGACCCACGGGCAGCGGCGGCGACGCCTCGGTGACCAGCGCCGCGTCGGCCACCCCGTCGAGGGCGGCCCGGAGCCGCTCCGCGGGCTGGCCCTGGTCGACCGGCAGATAGGCGCACCCGGCGTAGAAGATGCCGAGGTAGGAGCAGATGGCGTCGGCTCCGCGCGCCATCGGTACGGCGACGACGTCACCGCGGCGCAGTCCGGCCGCCCGCAGTCCGGTGGCGATGGCGACGGCTCGCTCGTCGAGCTGCGCGTAGGTGAGTTCGACGCCGTGGTCGCGGATGGCGGGTGCGTCCGGCCGTTGCCCGGCCCGCAGTCGGATGAGCTCCGGGAGGGGGCGCCGGTCGGCGTGGATCGGGCGTTCGGGCAGTCGCAACGGTGCGTCCGGGTTCGCGAACGCCGCGCCGGCCGCCGCGATCATCCCGGCGTGCAGTTGCTCGGCGCGCTCGGTGGTGAACAGCCCGCTGAGGTATTCGAGCTCGGTGATCGTGCGGTCCGCCTGCCGGGTGACCGCCCAGAGCAGTTCGTACTTCGCGGTCCCGGTGGGCAGCAGATCGCGTACGGCCTGATGCCCGTCGAACCGGAGGGCGCCTGCCGCCACGTCGAGATAGCTGAGGCCGGCCTGGACGAGCGGCGCGCGGGTGGAATCGCCGCCGGGGCCCAGATCGTCGACGATCGTCTGGAAGGGCACACCGCGGTGGGCCAGTGCCGCGGTGGTCGCGGAGCGCACCTGGCGGGCCAGATCCCGGGCGGTGGTCCCGTCCGGGACGGCCAGCCGCAACGGCACCGGGTCGACGAACATCCCGATCTCGCCGCGCTGCTCGGCCGTCCGCGAGGAGGCGGCGATCCCGATCACCACATCGCGTTCGCCGGTCTGCGCGACGAGGCCCGCCACGTAGGCGACGATCCAGGTCATGAACGGGCTCACCCGTTCCCGGGCGGCGAATCGCGCCATGTCGGCCACCAGGTCCCCGGGGCAGACGAGGCGGTGGACGTCGCCGGTGTTGTCCAGCGCGGCCGGCCGGGACAGGTCGTGCGGCAGGGCGATGGTGCGGGGGCAGCCGGCCAGGACACGCCGCCAGTAGGCCCGGGACTCCTCGTTGACCGCCCGCGCGCCTTCGGGGATCGCGGCGCTCCCCGGCGCTGGCCCGGCTCCGCCGTTGGTGTAGAGCTCGCTGAGGGCGTCCTCCAGGATCGCCAGCGAACCGCCGTCGCACACCAGGTGGTGCACGGTGAGCAGCAGGAGGTCGCCGTCGTCGCCCCGCTCGACGGCGACCGCCCGCAGCAGCGGCGGGCGGGCCAGGTCGAAGGGCAGGCGGGCGTGCTCGTCGATCAGCTCCCGCAGCGTGTCGGCCGGCAGGCCGCGGCCGTCCAGCCACCGGCACGAGACGGTCGCCCGGGCCGCGGTGACCACCCGGCCGGGGGCTTCGAAGCCGCGCCGCAGGGCCGGGTGCCCGGCGACGAGGGCATCGAGGGCGGTCCGCAGGCGCGGGATGTCGATGCGGCCGGGGAACCGGTACAGCGCGGCGATGTGGTAGACCGGCGTGCCGGGGCGCAGCCGTTCCACGAACCAGAGCAGCTCCTCGGCCGGTGTGAGCGGGCGTTCCTCGTGCTCGGGCCGCGGGTCGGTCAGAAAGGACAGAAGGCGCCCGAACTGCGGGTACTGGTAGAGGATGTCGATCTCGAGGTCGGTTCCGGTGACGGCGCGCAGGCTGAGTGCGGCCTCGACGGCCAGCGCGGAGTCGCCGCCCTCGGCGAAGAAGTCGTCCTCGGGGCCGGCGTGGTCGGCGCCGAGCACGGCGCACCAGATCCCGGTGACCGCCTCGCGCAGGTGGTCGGCCGCGACGTCGTGGTGCTCAGTCATCGTCGCCTCCGTCCCCGGCCGCGGCGGGCTCGCGCCGAACCAGCCAGTCACCGATGGCGAGGGCGTCCAGAGCGGAGCGGGCGTAGGTGGCGACGGCTTCCCGCGGCGTCCGCACGATCGGTTGGCCCCGAAGGTTGAAGGAGGTGTTGAGGACCACCGGGGTGCCGTGGTCGTCGCCGAACCGGCGGATCAGGGCGTGGAACCGGGGTGCGAGCTCCCGGTCGACGACCTGGACCCGCGCGGAGCCGTCGACGTGGGTGCTCGACGGCAACTCGTCGCGGTACTTGTCGCGTACCCGGGCGACGACGAGCATGTGCCGGTAGAGGGCCTCCTCGCCGGGCTCGATCTCGAAGTACTCGCCCGCCTCCTCGGCGACCACCGCCGGCGCGAACGGCCGGAACTCCTCGCGCTGCTTGACCACCGCGTTCAGGTGGGCGCGCATGTCCGGCGCGGTGGGATCGGCCAGGATGCTGCGGTTGCCCAGGGCACGCGGCCCGAACTCCATGCGCCCCTGGAACCAGGCGACCACCGCGCCGGAGGCGATGAGGCCGGACGTCTCCGCCAGCAGCGCCTCGCCGGGAAGATGGTCCACCCGATGCCCGGGCCCGAGCGTGGCCAGGGCCGCCTCGATCTCGGTCCCGCTGAACTCCTCGCCCCAGAAGGGCATTCCCATGGCTTTCGGTACGGCGGGAACGTGACTGCGTAACACGTGCAGGGCCGCGCCGAGGGCGGTTCCGTCGTCGCCCGAGGCGGGCTGGACGAAGACCCGGTCGAACCGGCCGCTGCGCGCGATGAGGCCGTTGGCGGTGCAGTTGAGGGCGACGCCGCCGGCCATGCAGAGATCGCGGTACGTCTCCCCGGTGGCCGCGGTGAGCCCTTCGTCCAGGACGAGGAGCAGGCTCTGCTCCAGCGACCGTTGCAGGACGGCGGCGACGTCCATGTGCCGCTGCGTGATCGGGGCGTCGGGATGGCGGGCCGGGCCGAACAGCTCTTCGAGGCGGCGGATCGCGCCGCGGTGGGTCTCCCGCTCCTCCGGCGTCTTGTCACAGGCCAGCAGCGGCACGCTCAGACCGCCGCCCGGGCGGAGGGTGACCAGCCCGGCGTCCGGGAAGGAACCCAGGTCGCCGTACGGGGCGAGCCCCATCACCTTGTACTCGTCCATGCCCGGCAGGAAGCCGAGATACTGGGTGACGACGCTGTAGAGGATGCCGAGCGAGCTCGCGATGGGATAGGTGCGCAACGTGTCCAGCCGACCGTCGTGCCCGCTGAACAGGGTGGTCGACTCCGATTCGCCCATCCCGTCGGCGACCAGCACCAGCGCGTCGCGGAAGCCGCTCAGGTGGTACGTGCTCGCGGCGTGCGCCAAATGGTGGGGGACGCGGACGAGTTTGCGTTCCCAGTCCTGGTCCGGGTAATGCGACCGCAGCACGTCGAGCTGGACCTCTTCGCTGTACGCCTCCCGGTACCACCGCCGCACGTAGCCGTCGATCTCGAAGGCCGGGGAGTGCTGATAGCGGAAGCCGTGGGCGACGAGGTCGACGTCGTCCAGGGTGGCGCCGGCCATCCGCAGGCAGGCGGCGACGGCGTCGGCCGGGAAGGTGCCCGTCCCCTTGACGCCGTCGTGCCGTTCCTGCGCCGAGGCGGCGATCACGCCGTTCTCGTCGACCAGGGCGGCGGCCGAGTCGAGGCCCTGCACCAGGCGCTGCTCGCGCCGGTCGAGGTCGGGCATCATCCGCTTCTTGAGCGCGGCAGCCCGGTCGAGACCGCTGATTCCGAGGATCAGCACGTCACTCTCCTGTCTGTGCGGTGGAGCCGCGGACGGCGTCGGCGATCGCCGTCACCCATGGACGGCGCAGCAGTTGGAAGTGGTCGCCGCCGGCGTGGGTGACCGTGAGCGTTCCGGTCAGCTCGCGCCACGCCGCGGCCACAAGGTCGCGGCCCTCGCCGCGGCCGAGGACGAGTGCGGCGGGGCTGGCGAACACGCCCGGCCGGTGGGCGGCGAGCCCGGTGAACATGTCGCGCCAGAAGGTGATGAGCCCGGCGGTGGTGGGCCCGTCCAGTTCGGCGACGGCGGCCGGATCGACGCCGAGCGCGGCGAACAGGCGGTCCGCGTCGGCCGACCTCAGCAGTGGTGCCGGCCCGTGGTCGGCGACCTCGCGGCGGAGCGCGTCGAGGGTGGCGATGTCGGCCCGGTACGCCGCGGCGTCGCCCGCCTCATCGGGTCGCGGATCGGAGTCGATCAGGACCAGGCGGTGGGTGCGGATCCCACGGTCGGCGAGCGCGCGTCCCACCTCGTGGGCGAGGACGCCGCCGACGGACCAGCCGGCGATCACCGGTTCCCGGTCGCCGAGGACCGGTGCCAGCTCGTCGGCGTAGCGCCGGGCCAGCGCCGCGATGTCGGACGCACCGGAATCCTCGCCGAGGTGCCCCTGCAGGCCGTACGCCTCGACGTCGTCCCGTACCTCGCTCAGCAGATCCAGATAGCTGAAGAGCGTGCCGCCGATGGGGTGGACGAGGACGAGGGGTCGCGCGCCCCGGACTCCGCCGAGGGACACCACGGCCGAGCGGTCGGGCGGCAGCGTCGTGATCCGTTCGGCCTGTTCGGCGACGGTGGGGGCGGTGTAAAGGTGGGCGAGCGGGATGTCGGTCCCGAATTCCGAGCTCAGCCGCATGGTGAGCCGGATGGCGAGCAGGGAGTGCCCGCCGAGGGCGAAGAAGTCGTCGTGGACGCCGACCTGGTCGACACCGAGCACGCTCTGCCAGACCGCGGCGATCCGCTGCTCGGTCTCCGTCCGCGGAGCCACCACGTCCCGCTGTGAAAGCTCCTCCGGCTCGGCCAGCGCCCGCCGGTCAAGCTTGCCACCGGCCGTCATCGGCAACGCCTCGACCGCCACCAGCACCGCCGGAACCGCCACCACCGGCAACCGCGCCGCCAGATAGTCGCGATCCGGCAAGGCCGTCCCGCCGTCCAGCACGACGTGCCCCACCAACTGCCGGCGGTGAACACTGACCGCTGCCGCCACCACCGCGGGATGGCCACGCAGGACCGCCTCGACCTCCTCCAACTCCACCCGCTGACCCAGGATTTTCACCTGGAGGTCCCGGCGGCCCAGGAACTCGATCTGGCCATCGGCCGTGTACCGGCCCAGATCACCGGTCCGATACAAACGGGCACCAGGCTCGCCGAACGGATCCGGCACGAACACCGCCGCCGTCGCCCCCGGCCGCCCGACATAACCACGGCCCACACCGGGACCACCCACCACGATCTCGCCCACCGAACCCGGCGGCACCAGACCCAGCGACTCATCCACCAAATACAGACGGGCACCGCCATACGGACGACCCAACACAGGCGACGGGTACGCGGCGATCTCCGCCACCGCCACCTCGACCGTCGTCTCCGCAGGCCCATACGTGTTGTAGGCCGTCAACCCAGGCCGGGATCGCAGAACCTGCCAAAGATCCGGCGGACACGCCTCACCACCGATCGCGATCAGCCGCGGCGGACACGGAGCATCCAGCAGCCCCGCCTCCACCATCAACTGCACCTGCGACGTCGTGGCATCAACGACCTGAACCGCCCGATCCGGATCCTGCGCCCACGCCACCAAATCCCGCGGATCACGACCCGAAACCACCACCAGGGTGTGACCACCCAGCAACGGCAAAACCTGGGCCAGGAAGAAGTCCGAAATGAACGCCGACGTTCCGGTTAGAACCCTGAGGTGCTCCAGCCCACCGAAGCGCGACAGCAGCATCCGCTCAGCGAAATTGGCCAGACTGCCGTGCTCGACCATCACACCCTTCGGACGGCCGGTCGAGCCGGAAGTGAACATGACGTACGCCAGATCCCGGGCCACCACCCGCGGAAGGACCGCGTCAGCATCCTCATCCGGTGACACCGACGGCCAGGCGCACGGCTCCCGCGACACCACCACCACGGGCCCCGCGTCCTGCACCATCGCGGCCAACCGCATCGACGGCAGATCCGGATCCAACGGCAGGAACGCACCACCCGCCTTCCACACCGCCCACACCGCCACCACCGCATCCACACCCGGCCGCAAATGCAGACCCACCACACCACCACGACCCACACCAGCCGCCGCCAGACAACGCGCCAACGCCTCACTACGCGCATCAAGCCCAGCAAACGTCAAACACTCCCCCTCCGCCTCCACCGCAACCAGGTCCGGCCACCACTGCGCGCGCTCCCGCAACAGCTCGTGCACGGGGGCGGCGAGGGCCGGAATCTCGACATCGCCGGTCCACGCGGCGATCCGCTCCCGCTCCGGGCCACTCGCGGCCAGTAGGTCCGACACCGGTCCACCGACCGCCGCCAGCAGATCCTCGAACGACCCCAGCAGACCCTCGGCCTCCCCGTCGGCGAGAATTCCGGCACCGAATTCCAGCGTCAGGTGGAGCCCTTCGGTCGTACGGGTAGTGCTCAGGGACAGGTCGAAATGGCTGTCGCGGCCCTCGATCGGCAGGCCGCGCACGGTGAGGCCGGTGGGCAGCGGGCCGTCGGTCCGGGATGCTCCGGCGGTGAAGGCGAACATGGTGCGGAACAGTGGGTTGACGCCGTCGGCGCGGTCGGGCGCGACCGCGCGCACCACATGTTCGAAGGGCGTCTCCTGGTGGGCGAACGCCGCCAGGACCACCGACCGGACCCGCCGCAGATGCGCCAGGAAGTCGTCGGCCGGATCGACCGTCACCCGCAACGCCAGGGTGTTGACGAAGAAGCCCACCACCGGCGCCAGGTCAGGGTGCGAACGCCCGGACACCGGGATGCCGACCGTGATGTCCCGCTCGCCGGAGCTGCGGGCGATCAGGAGGCAGTACACCGCCAGGTAGGCCATGAACTCCGTCGCGCCCGCTTCGGCACGAGCCTGGTCGAGCCCTTGCAGCCGGTCGGCTGGCACGAGCCGGGCACGCTCGCCGGGGGCGGCCGTGCGGGCGGCGTTCCGGTCCGGCCAGGCCGAGGTGGGTGCGCCTTCGAGGGTATGGCGCCAGAATGCGAGGTCCTGGTCGGCGCGGCTCGCCACCAGGTCGCGGTGCCAGGCCGCGTAGTCGGCGTAGCGGACCTCCGGCGGCGGCAGTTCGGCGTCGCCGCCCGTGCGATACAGCTCCCACAGTTCACGCTCGAAGATGCCCATCGACCACTCGTCGACGGCGATGTGGTGTGCGACGAAGAGCACGACGTGCCGGTCCGGCGCCGTACGCCAGACGTCGACCCGCAGCATCGGCCCGGTGGTGAGGTCGAACGGCTGCCGGGCCGCCCGCTCGACGAGCCCGGGGAGTTCGGCGTCGCCGGCGTCGTGCACCGTCAGGCCGGTCCGGCCCGCGACGCCGATCCGTTGCACGACCCGGCCGTCCGTGTCGAGGTGCAACGTGGTGCGGAGGGCGTCGTGGCGGGCGACGAGGGCGTCCACCGCCGAACCCAGCACGGCCGCGTCGAGTTCCCCGTGGATCTCGTGGCCCCACGGGACGTTGTACGCGGGGTTGTCCGGGGCGAGTTGCCAGAGGAACCATTGCCGCTCTTGCGCATGCGACGCGATCCCGGCCTGCTCGACCCGCGGGATGCGCTCGACCGTGCCACCGTGCCGATCGACCAACTCCGCCTGCGCCGCCACCGTCGGCCGGGCGAACACCTCATGCAACGCAACCTCGGCACCCAACTCCGCACTGACCCGCATGGTCAGCCGAACAGCCAACAGCGAGTGCCCACCGAGGGCGAAGAAGTCATCGTGGACACCGACCCGGTCCACACCCAGCACGCTCTGCCAGACCGCGGCGATCCGCTGCTCGGTCTCCGTCCGCGGAGCCACCACATCCCGGCGCGACAACTCCGGCGGCTCAGCCAACGCCCGCCGATCAAGCTTGCCACCGGCCGTCATCGGCAACGCCTCGACCGCGACCAGCACCGCCGGAACCGCCACCACCGGCAACCGCGCCGCCAGATAGTCGCGATCCGGCAAGGCCGTCCCGTCGTCCAGCACGACGTGCCCCACCAGCTGCCGCCGGTGAACACTCACCGCTGCCGCCACCACCCCGGGATGGCCACGCAGGACCGCTTCGACCTCCTCCAACTCCACCCGCTGACCCAAAATCTTCACCTGAAGATCCCGGCGGCCCAGGAACTCGATCTGACCATCGGCCGTGTACCGGCCCAGATCACCGGTCCGATACAAACGGCCACCCGGCCCACCGAACGGATCCGGCACGAACACCGCCGCCGTCGCCCCCGGCCGCCGTACATAGCCACGGCCCACACCCGGGCCACCCACCACGATCTCCCCCACCGAACCCGGCGGCACCAGACCCAGCGACTCATCCACCAGATACAGGCGGGCACCGCCGTACGGACGACCCAACACCGGATACGGGTACGCGGCGATGTCGGCACACGTCGTGTCGACTGTCGTCTCGGCCGGGCCGTAGATGTTGTGGGCCGCCATGCCGGGCCGCGATCGTAGGGCCTGCCACAGGTCCGGCGGGCACGCCTCACCGGCCGGCTCGATCAGCCGGGGCGGGTACGGAGCGTCCAGCAGTCCCGCCTCCACCAGCAGCTGGACCTGCGAGGTGGTGGTGCAGACGACGTCCACCGCCCGCTGCGGATCCTGTGCCCGTTCCACCAGCAGACGGGGGTCGCGGCCCTCCATGCCGGAAAGCACGAGCAGCCGGTGGCCGCCCAGCAGCGGCAGGGTCTGCTCCAGGAAGAAGTCGGAGATGAACGCCGACGTGCCGGTGACGACCCGGGCGTGCTCGCCGACCCCGGCCCTGCGTAGCCTCGGCAGCAGTTGGCGTTCGGCGAAGTTGGCGAGGCCGCCGTGTTCCAGCATCACGCCCTTGGGCCGGCCGGTCGAGCCGGAGGTGAACATCACCGCGGCCAGATCCCGCGCGCCCACCGTGGGGAGGACTCCGTCGGCATCGCCGTCGGGCGTCACCGACGGCCACGGGCACGGCTCCCGAGAGACCACCAGCACGGGCCCCGCGTCCTGCACCATCGCTTCCAGCCGCATCGACGGCAGATCCGGATCCAACGGCAGGAACGCGCCACCCGCCTTCCACACCGCCCACACCGCCACCACCGCATCCACACCCGGCCGCAGATGCAGACCCACCACATCACCACGACTCACACCGGCCGCCGCCAGACGCCGCGCCAGCGCCTCGCTGCGCGCATCGAACCCGGCGAACGTCAAACACTCCCCGTCCGCCTCCACCGCAACCAGGTCCGGCCACCGTTGCGCGCGCTCCCGAAGCAGCTCGTGTACGGGAACGCCGAACGCCGGAGCCTCCGGGTCACCGGTCCATCCGGCCATCCGTTCCCGCTCCGGGCCGCTGGCGCGCAACAGCTCCGACACCACCACCTGAGGCGACCCGCCGACCGCCGCCAGCAGATCCACGAACGACCCCAGCAGATCCTCGGCCTCACCCGCCCCGAGGATCGCGGTGCTGAACTCCAACTTCAGGTGCAGCCCCTCGGCCGTACGCGCGGTTCCCATCAACAGGTCGAAGTGGTTGCCGCCGCTCGCGATCGGCAGGTCGCCGAGGGCCAGCCCGTCGGCGGCCGGCTCAGCCGGACGGTCGCCGGTCGCTGCCTCCGGGGCGAAGGAGAAGAGCGTGCGGAACAGTGGGTTGACGCCGTCGGCGCGGTCGGGCGCGACCGCGCGCACCACATGCTCGAAAGGCGTCTCCTGGTGGGCGAACGCCGCCAGGACCACCGACCGGACCCGCCGCAGATACGCCAGGAAGTCGTCGGCCGGATCGACCGTCACCCGCAACGCCAGGGTGTTGACGAAGAAGCCCACCACCGGCGCCAGGTCGGGATGGGTACGCCCCGAGACCGGGATGCCGACCGTGATGTCCCGCTCACCGGAGCTGCGGGCGATCAGGAGGCAGTACACCGCCAGGTAGAGCATGAACTCCGTGGCGCCCGCCTGCGAGCGGATCCCGTCCAGCCCTCGCAAGCGTTCGGCCGGCACGATCCGGGCACGCTCGTCGGCGGCGCCGAGGCCGGAAGAGGGTTGGGGCCAGGACGACGTGGCGCCGTCCAGCGCCTCCCGCCAGTACGCGAGATCCTCGTCCGCTCTGCTCGCCACCAGGTCGCGGTGCCAGGCCGCGTAGTCGGCGTAGCGGACCGCCGGCGGCGACAGCACCGCGTCGCCTCCTGCCCGGTACAGCTCCCACAACTCCCGCTCGAGTACACCGATCGACCATTCGTCGACGGCGACGTGGTGTGCGACGAAGAGCACGACGTGCCGGTCCGGCGCCGTACGCCAGACGTCGACCCGCAGCATCGGCCCGGTGGTGAGGTCGAACGGCTGCCGGGCCGCCCGCTCGACGAGTCCCTTCAGCTCCGCCTCGCCGGCCGCCGAGAACGCCACCGCGCCCGGTTCGACGGCGTCCAGCCTCGGCACCACGCGCCCGTCCGCGTCGAGGTGCAGGGTCGTACGCAGCGACTCGTGGCGCTCGAAGAGGGTGTTCAACGAGTTGCCGAGCACCGTCAGGTCCAGCTCGCCCCGCACCTCGTAGCCCCAGGGAACGTTGTAGGTCGGATCGTCCGGGGCGAGTTGCCAGAGGAACCATTGCCGCTCTTGCGCATGCGACGCGATCCCGGCCTGCTCGACCCGCGGAATCCGCTCGACCGTGCCGCCACCATGCCGATCGACCAACTCCGCCTGCGCCGCCACCGTCGGCCGGGCGAACACCTCATGCAACGCAACCTCGGCACCCAACTCCGCACTGACCCGCATGGTCAGCCGAACAGCCAACAGCGAGTGCCCACCGAGGGCGAAGAAGTCATCGTGGACACCGACCCGGTCCACACCCAGCACGCTCTGCCAGACCGCGGCGATCCGCTGCTCGGTCTCCGTCCGCGGAGCCACCACATCCCGGCGCGACAACTCCGGCGGCTCAGCCAACGCCCGCCGATCAAGCTTGCCACCGGCCGTCATCGGCAACGCCTCGACCGCGACCAGCACCGCCGGAACCGCCACCACCGGCAACCGCGCCGCCAGATAGTCCCGATCCGGCAAGACCGTCCCGCCGTCCAGCACGACGTGCCCCACCAACTGCCGCCGGTGAACACTCACCGCTGCCGCCACCACCCCGGGATGGCCACGCAGAACCGCCTCGACCTCCTCCAACTCCACCCGCTGACCCAAAATCTTCACCTGAAGATCCCGGCGGCCCAGGAACTCGATCTGACCATCGGCCGTGTACCGGCCCAGATCACCGGTCCGATACAAACGGCCACCCGGCCCACCGAACGGATCCGGCACGAACACCGCCGCCGTCGCCCCCGGCCGACCCACATAACCACGGCCCACACCCGGGCCACCCACCACGATCTCCCCCACCGAACCCGGCGGCACCAGACCAAGCGACTCATCCACCAAATACAGACGGGCACCGCCATACGGACGACCCAACACCGGATACGGGTACGCGGCGATCTCCGCCACCGCCACCTCGACCGTCGTCTCCGCAGGCCCATACGTGTTGAAAGCCGCCAACCCAGGCCGGGATCGCAGAACCTGCCACAGATCCGGCGGACATGCCTCCCCACCGACCGCGATCAGCCGCGGCGGACACGGAGCATCCAGCAGCCCCGCCTCCACCATCAACTGCACCTGCGACGTCGTGGCATCGATGACCTGAACCGCCCGATCCGGATCCTGCGCCCACGCCACCAAATCCCGCGGATCACGACCCGAAACCACCACCAGGGTGTGACCACCCAGCAACGGCAAAACCTGAGCCAGGAAGAAGTCCGAAATGAACGCCGACGACCCCGTCAAAACCCTGGCATGCTCCAACCCACCCATCCGGGACTGCAGCATCCGCTCAGCGAAATTGGCCAGACCACCGTGCTCGACCATCACACCCTTCGGACGGCCGGTCGAGCCGGAAGTAAACATGACGTACGCCAGATCCCGCGCCCCCACCGTGGGGAGAACCGCGTCGCCATCACCGTCGGGCGACACCGACGGCCAGGCGCACGACTCCCGCGACACCACCACCACAGGCCCCGCGTCCTGCACCATCGCTTCCAGCCGCATCGACGGCAGATCCGGATCCAACGGCAGGAACGCGCCACCCGCCTTCCACACCGCCCACACCGCCACCACCGCATCCACACCCGGCCGCAAATGCAGACCCACCACACCACCACGACCCACACCAGCCGCCGCCAGACAACGCGCCAACGCCTCACTACGCGCATCAAGCCCAGCAAACGTCAAACACTCCCCCTCCGACTCCACCGCCACCACATCCGGCCACCACCGCGCGCGCTCCCGCAGAAGCTCGTGCACGGGGGCGGTGGCCCCGGGCGCGTTCGTGCCCTGCCACTCGGTGAGCAGGCGCGTCTGCTCGGCGTCGAGCAGGGATGACGCCCGGTGGTGGGTCTCGCCGTTGCGTGCCATCGCGTCCAGGGCACGCAGGTGGAGGTCGCGAAGCTGTCCGACCTGGTCGTCGGTGAGATCCCGGAGGGAGTAGCCGATCTCCAGGAGGAGGCCGCCGGCGTCGAGGTCGTGGCTGACGGTCACGTCCAGCGGGAAGTTGGTGCGCGCCACGCCGGGCTGCACCTCGGTCCCGTCCCGGTCGAGCGTGCCGTCCACGGTGAGCCGCGCGATGCGGTGGAAGTTGTTGTAGGTGAAGTTGGTCTCGACCAGCGGCGCGTCGCCGCCGAACTCCCGCTGGAGCAGGGCCATCGGGTAGCGGCGGCGGGGCAGCAGGTCGCGCTCGGCGCGCAGGACGCCGCGTACGAGGTCCTGCCAGCTGCCCTCCGGCAGCCGTACCCGCAAAGGCACCGTGTTGAGAAAGAGCCCGCGCGCCTCGGCACCGTCGGGCTCCTCCAGACGCCCGTTGGCCGTCATGCCGATGAGGACGTCGGTCGAGCCGGTGATCAGGCCGACCACCTTGAGATGGGCGGCGAGCACGACCGTCTTGAGGGGCACTTCGGCGCGGCGGGCGAACTTCTCCAGCGCCGCCAGCAGTTCGGCGGAGATCGGGGTGGTCAGGGTTGCGTGGCCGGCGGCCTCGTCGCGGTCGTGTCGTTCCTCCGGGCGTACGGCGAGGGCGGGGCCGCCGGACCATCGGGGCATCCGCCCGCCGGGGGCCGCGGCGAGGCGGTCCCGCCAGAACGCCGCGATCTCCGGCGAGCTGACGGCCGCCCGTTCGGCGGCGACGAAGTCCCGGTAGAGCGAGCGGAGGGGCTCGGTCGCCGGCTGGTCACCGGCGAGCAGCCGGCGGTACAGGCCGGTGATCTCCGAGATGGTGGAGACCATGCTCCAGCCGTCGAGGATGGCGTGGTGTTCGGTGATGGTCCACTGGAACGCGTGGTCGGACAGCACGTGCACGGCCATCCGGAACAGCGGCGCCGCGGACAGGTCGAACCGTGCGTGCTGCTGGTCGCGGACGTAGTCGCGCAGCGGTGCGGTGGTGCCGCCGCGGAGGTCGACGACGGTGAAGGGCACCTCGACGGCGCTGTGCACCAACTGCATCGGCTCGCTGAACCCGGCCAGGTCGAACGAGGTACGCAGCACCGGGTGCCGGGCCACCACGCGGTCGACCGCCTCCCGGAAGCACGCCTCGTCGAAGCGGCCGGCCAGGCGCATCGTCTCGATGTTGTGATAGGGATTGCGTGCCGGGTCGCGTTCCATCTCGAAGACCATGCCGACCTGCAGCTGTGCCATCGGGTAGGCGTCGGCCAGCCCGGCCGGCAGCAGCGCGCGATCGTCCGGGAGGACCAGGGAGAACGGCTGGGTCGCCGGCGCCTCGTGGCGTGTGGTCAGGTCCAGGGCCGCGGCCTGCCCGGCCAGCGTCGGTGCGTCGAGAACCTGCTGGAGTTCCAGGGTGAGCCCGGCGTCCCGGGCCCGGCCGACGATCTGGATGCTGCGGATGGAGTCGCCGCCGAGGGCGAAGAAGTTGTCGTGCCGGCCCACCCGGTCGATGCCCAGCACCTGGCGCCAGATGCCGGCCAGGATCTCCTCGACGTCGCCGCTGGGCGGTACGTACCGCTGCTCCAGTGCCGGCCGGTCGGTGCCCGGCTCCGGCAGCGCACGCCGGTCGACCTTGCCCTGGGGAGTCAGCGGAAGCGCGGTGAGGACGATGAAATGGCGCGGGATCATGTAGTCCGGCAAGCCGCGGCCGAGCCATGCCCGCAGTTCGTCGGCGGTCGGCGCGCCCGGCCCGGCCGGGTCCGGCACGAGGTGGGCGACCAGCTCGGTCCGGCCCTCCGGATCGGTGTGCGCAACGACGGCGGCCTCGAGGAGCCGAGGGTGGGTGGCGAGCGCGTTCTCGATCTCACCGGTCTCGATCCGGTATCCGCGAATCTTGACCTGGGTGTCGGCCCGCCCGAGGTATTCCAGGCTGCCCCGCGGGTTCCATCGGGCCAGATCACCGCTGCGGTACAGGCGTGCGCCGGGGGTTCCGGACAGGTGGTCGGGCACGAACCGCTCGGCGGTCAGCGCCGGGCGGCCGACGTAGGCGCGGGCCAGTCCGGCACCGGAGATGTGCAGCTCGCCGGTGACGCCGATCGGGCAGGGCACGCCGTCGCGGTCCAGCACGTGCGCGCCGAGATCCGGCAGGGGCCGGCCTATCCGGCTCACGGTCCCTTCGACGTGGCCGGCGTCGAGCTCCAGGTACGTGACGTGGACGGTGGTCTCGGTGATGCCGTACATGTTCACCAGCAGCGGTGACGCGTAGCCGTGCCGGGACGCCCAGCGGCGCACCGACGGCCGGTGCAGGGCCTCGCCGCCGAACACCACCGCCCGCAGCGCGAGGTCGCCTCCGGCCCGCTCGTCCGCGGTCTCGAACTGGCGGAACGCGGACGGCGTCTGGCTGAGGACGGTCACCCGTTCGTCGCGTACGAGCCGGTGGAACGCGTCGGCGTCGCGGCTCACGGCGTACGGCACCACCACGACGCGGCCGCCGGTGGTGAGCGCGCCCCACAGCTCCCACACCGAGAAGTCGAACGCGAAGCTGTGGAACAGCGACCACACGTCGCCGGGGCCGAACGGCAGGTGCTCGCGTACGCCGCGGATGAGCCGCACCACGTTGCGGTGGGTCACGGTCGTCCCCTTCGGGCGGCCGGTCGACCCGGACGTGAAGATCACGTAGCAGCCGGCGTCCGGATCGACCGCCGGGGGGACGGAGTCGCCGGGATCCGTCGCGTCGTCGCCGAGGTCGACCTGTGCCCAGGGGCCGCCCGGCACCCGGGAAGCGGTGGCGGCGTGCACCACGACCAGCGGCGCCGCGACGTCGCGCAGCATGAGTTCCATCCGCTCGGGCGGGAACGCCGTGTCCAGGGGCACGTACACTCCACCGGCCCGCAACACGGCCAGGCACGCCACCACGGTCTCCCAGGACCGCTCCACGCAGACGCCGACGCACACCTCGGGGCCGACGCCGAGGCGGCGCAGGCGTTGCGCCAGACGGCCGGCGCGCTCGTCCAGCTCCCGGTATGTCAGGAAGGTCTCGCCGCAGGTCAGTGCCACCGCATCCGGCCACGCACGGGTCGCGGCCGCCACCAGCTCGTGCACGGTCGTCGCGCCCGGGACCGGCAGCCCCGGCCGCGACCAGGCCGAAACCTTTCGGGCTTCCCGTCCGGAGGCGAGGGTGACGGTGGTGTGCCGTGTCGACGGGCCGGCGGTCATCGCCCGGAGGCAGCGCACGTGATAGTCGCGCAGAAGCGTCACCTGGTCGCTGGTGAGTTTCCGGGTGTCGTATTCGAGCTCAAGGCGCAGCCCGTCGGCCCCGGCTTCCCGGCTCACCGAGACGAGCAGCGGGAGGCTGGTGCGGGAGGAGCCGGACGGGCCCTGGCCGGCCGCGTCGAAGCGCCACCCGCCGTCGCCGTCGGCCAGGCGCCCGAAGCGGTGGAAGTCGTTGTAGACGAAGCCCGCCTCGAACAGCGACGTGCGGCCGAGTTCCCGTTGCAGCGCCGCCATCGGGTAGCGGCGGTGCGGCATGACCTCGTGCTCGGCGTCGAGGACGGCCCGGGCCAGGTCCTGCCAGGTTCCGTCCGGGAGCGCGACGCGGAACGGCAGGGTGTTGAGGAACAGGCCGCACGCCTCGGCGCCGTCCGCCTCCTCCAGGCGCCCGTGCGAGGAGAGGCCGATCGTGACGTCCCGGCCGCCGGTGACCGCGGCGACCACGCGCAGATGGGCGGCGAGCACCGCGGACTTGAACGGGACGCCGGCCCGGCGCGCGAACTCCTCGATGTCGGCCCGCAGGTCGTCGCCGAGCGGGGTGACGAGCGAGCCGTGTCCCAGGGCCTCGTCCCGGTCGTGGCGCTCACCCGGCAGCGTGTCGCCCAGTGCCTCGTGTGCGTCGGCCGACCAGCGGGGCAGCGGGCTCCCGTCGCTGCCGGCCAGGCGGTCGCGCCAGTAGTCGCGGGTGGCCGGCGTGCGCAGCGCCTCGCGTTCGGCCGCGATGAAGTCCCGGTAGAGCGATCGCGGCGGGGCGTCACCCGGGTCGCGCCCGGCGAGAAGTTCCTCGTGGAGGGTGGTGATCTCGGAGAGCATGGAGGTCAGGCTCCAGCCGTCGAGGATGGCGTGGTGTTCGGTGACCGTCCACTGGAAGGTCGTGTCGGACAGGAGGTGGACGGCCATCCGGCACAGTGGCGCCACGGTCGGGTCCAGCGGGGTGCCGCGCTGGGCACGGAGATGCTCGTCGATGACGGCCCGCTGCCTGTCCGCCGGCTCGCCGCGCAGGTCGTGGACGGTGAACGGGATCTCGGCGGTGGGGTGCACCAGCTGCAGGGGCTCGCTGAAGCGGCTCATCGCGAAGGAGGTACGCAGGACGGGGTGCCGGGCGGTCACCCGGGCGAGCGCATCGCGGAAGCACTCCTCCTCGATCGATCCGGTCAGCCGCATGGTGTGAACGTTGTGGTAGGGGCTGCGGCCGGGGTCGCGCTCCATCTCGTACACCATGCCGGCCTGGAGCTCCGACATCGGGTACGCGTCCGCCAGGCCGTCCGGCAGCAGCTTGCGGTCGTCCTCGGTGACGAGCGAGAAGGCCGTGGACCGGGTTTCCGCCGTGCTCTGTCCCAGGGTGGCGGCGAAGCCGGCCGGCGTCGGATCGGCCAGCAGGGCCGCCATGCTCGCGGTCAGTCCCGCCTCCCTGACCAGTCCCAGGACCTGGATGCTGCGGATGGAGTCGCCGCCGAGGTCGAAGAAGTTGTCGTGCCGGCCGGCCCGGTCCACGCCCAGCACCCGGCACCAGATCTCCGCCAGCAGCTCCTCGACCGGGCCCACCGGCGCCACGTACTCCCGCGCCACATCCGCCCGCACCGACTCCGGATCCGGCAGCGCGCGGCGATCGACCTTCGCCCGCGGCGTCAACGGCAGAGCGTCCAGAAAGACGAACGAGCGAGGAACCATGTACGCCGGAAGCCGGCCGCTCAACCAGGACCGCACCTCGCCCGACGACAGGCTCTCGCCGTCGGCCACCAGGTAGGCCGCCAGGTCCCCGCGTACGGCGACCACCACACATTCCCGCACATCCGGGTGCCCGCGCAGGGCGGCCTCGACCTCGCCCAGCTCGACCCGGTAGCCGCGCACCTTGACCATGTGATCGGTCCGGCCCAGGAACTCCACCAGCCCGTCCACCGACCACCGGCCCCGGTCCCCGGTCCGGTAGAGCCGTTCCCCGGCCCGGAACGGGTGCGGCACGAATCGTTCGGCGGTCGTTCCCGGTTCGAGGTATCCGCGTGCCAGGCACGGGCCGGACACGTACAGCTCGCCCGGAGAGCCCACCGGCACCGGCATGCCGGCCTCGTCGAGAACCCACACCTGGGTGTTGACCAACGGCAGCCCCAGCGGCAATGCACCCGCCGGCACCGAGCCACGCCGGAACACACCACACACCGAGAACGTCGTCGTCTCCGTCGGCCCCCAGCAGTTGACCACCTCCAGATCCGGGCAACGATCCAGGATCCGCACCACATGACCCGGCGAGACGGTCTCGCTGCCGGTCAGAAGGCGCCGCAGACCGTCGAACATCCCCGGCTCGTGGTCGACCAGCAACGCGAACAGCGACGCCGTCGCGTGCAGAACGGTCACGTCGAAGCGGGAGACCCATTCGGTGATCTCCGCCGGCCCGAACCGCACCGCCGGCGGCAGCGCCAGTCGCCCGCCGCCGACGAGCGGCGCCCACACCTCGAAGGTGGACACGTCGAACGAGGCGGGGGCGATCTGGAGCAGGGTGTCGCCGGCCGGCACCGTCATGGCGTCGCCGCCGTGCAGCAGCTCGCTGACGTTGCGGTGCCGGGTCACCACCCCCTTCGGCTGCCCGGTCGAACCCGACGTGAAGATCACGTAGCAGCCGTCGTCCGGACCGGCGCCGCCCGGGAGGTCGTCGCCGTCGCCGTCCGTCCACAGCTCCTCGCCGGCCGTGAGCTGCCGCCAGGGGCCCTCGGGAACGGCGTCGCCCGCGGTGAGGACGAGCGGGGCGCCGGCCCGCGTGAGCATGTACCGCAGGCGTTCGGCCGGGAGGTCGGGGTCGAGCGGCACGTACATGCCGCCGGCCTTGAGCACGGCCAGCCAGCTGGTCACCATCGCGACCGAACGGCGGACGCCGACGCCGACCGCGGTGTCGGCGCGGACGCCGAGGGCCCGGAGCCGCCGGGCCATCCGGTTGGCCCTCGCGTTCAGCTCGCCGTACGTCAGCGACCCGGTCTCCGTCACGAGCGCCACCGCGTCCGGCGCCTGCGCGGCACGCCTTTCCACGAGCCGGTGCACGGGGTCCGGCTGCACGTCGGCGGTCCGCGAGTTCCAGGACTTCAGCAGCGCCCGCTCGCCCTGGCCGAGCAAGGGCACCCATCGGTGCCCGGCGGCCGGATCCGCCGTCATCGCGGTCATCACACGCACGTAGTGGTCGCGCAGGACGGCGATCTGAGCGGCCGGGAACGCCCGTGCGTCGTACTCCATCTCCAGGTTCAGGCCCCCGGTTCCCGATTCCCGGCCGAAGGCGACGACGAGGGCGAAGTGCGTACGGGAAATGTCGGTGAGGCTTTCCCCGTCCCCCGCCGCCGGGGCGGGGATCTGCTGGAAGTCGGTGTAGACGAAGTTGGTCTCGACCAGTTGCGCGCCGCCCAGCTCCCGCTGGAGCGCGGCCATCGGGTAGCGCTGGTGCGGCAGCAGTGCGCTCTCCGCGTCGAAGACCGCCCCGATCAGGTCACGCCAGGTGCCACCGGGCAGCTCCAACCGGAGCGGTACGGTGTTGACGAAGAGGCCGCAGACGTCGGCGCCGCCCTCCTCCTCCAGCCGCCCGTTCGCGGTGAGGCCCGCGACGACGTCGGCGGAGCCGGTGACCAGGCTCATCACCTTCATGTGTGCGGCCAGCAGCACCGACTTGAGCGGCACCCGGCAGTGGCGGGCCAGGTCCCGCAGCCGGGGAGCCAGGTCGGCCGGCAGCGGGCTGATCAGCGAGCCGGGGCGGTGGTGCTCTCCCCGGACCGGCTCGGCGGCCGGCATGGCGGGGCGGTCGTCCGGCCAGCGCGGCAGGCGGCTGTCGGGCCGCTCGTCCAGCCGTTCCTGCCAGAACTCGCGGCTCTCCGGTGATTGCAGGGCCTCCCGCTCGGCGGCGATGAAGTCCCGGTAGGTGGAGCGCAGCGGTGCCGCCTGCGGCTCCTGCCCCGCGAGGAGCCGCCGGTAGCCGTCCGTGATCTCGGCGACGACCGAGGCCAGGCTCCAGCCGTCGAGGATGGCGTGGTGCTCGGTGAGGGTCCACTGGAAGGCGTCGCCGGCCAGCACGTGCACGCCCATCCGGCACAGGGGCGCGGTCGTCACGTCCAGCGGCGTCCGCCGTTCGCTGTCCAGATAGGACGTCAGCGCCGCCCGGGTCGTGCTCTCGTCCGCCGTCCGCAGGTCCGCCACCGTGATCGGGACCTCGGCCACGTCGTACACCAGCTGCATCGGCTCGCTGAACCCCACGAGCGCGAACGAGGTGCGCAGGATCGGGTGGCGGGCCACGGCATGTGCCACCGCCCGCCGGAACCGATGTTCGTCGAACCGTTCGGGGATCCGGAGGGTGTGGACGTTGTGGTAGGGCAGCCGTTCGGGGTCGCGCTCCATCTCGTAGACCATGCCGACCTGGAGCGCCGACATCGGGTAGGCGTCCTCGATCCCGCCGGCCGCCTCCCGGCGCTGCATCACCTCCGTCACCGCGCGTCCCCGGCCGACCCGCGCGCGGACAACCGCTCCCGGTCGCAGTCGGAGAGGAGATCGAACGCCGACGTCTTCGCCCGTTTCGGGACGGACCCGCGAGGCTGGACGACCTCGGCCAGGCTCGCCACGGTGGGATGGCGGTGAAGGTCTTGCAGGCCGACGGTGAGTCCGTTGGCGCGGGCATGCCCCACCAGCTGGATGTTGCGGATGGAGTCGCCGCCGAGGTCGAAGAAGTTGTCGTGCCGGCCGACCCGGTCGACACGCAGCACCCGGCACCAGATCTCCGCCAGCAGCTCCTCGACCGGGCCCACCGGCGCCACGTACTCCTGCCCCACATCCGCGCGCACCAGCTCCGGATCCGGCAGCGCGCGGCGATCGACCTTCGCCCGCGGCGTCAACGGCAAGGCGTCCAGGAACACGAACAAGCGAGGAACCATGTACGCCGGAAGCCGGCCGCCCAGCCAGGAGCGCACCTCACCCGACGACAGGCCCACTCCGTCCGCCACCAGATAGCCGACCAGGTCCACCCCGGCCGCCCCGTCCGGCCGGGTCACCACCACACACTCGCGAATACCCGGATGCTCGCGCAGGGCGGCCTCGACCTCGCCCAGTTCGACCCGGTAGCCGCGCACCTTGACCATGTGATCGGTCCGGCCCAGGAACTCCACCAGCCCGTCCACCGACCACCGGCCCCGGTCCCCGGTCCGGTAGAGCCGTTCCCCGGCCCGGAACGGGTGCGGCACGAACCGCTCCGCCGTCAGCCCCGGCCGGCCCAGATAGCCCCTCGCCAGGCACGGGCCCGACACGTACAGCTCGCCCGCGGAACCCACCGGCACCGGCATGCCGGCCTCGTCCAGAACCCACACCTGGGTGTTGACCAACGGCGAACCCAGCGGCAACGCACCCGCCGGCACCGAACCACGCCGGAACACACCGCACACCGAGAACGTCGTCGTCTCCGTCGGCCCCCAGCAGTTGACCACCTCCAGATCCGGGCAACGATCCAGAATCCGCACCACATGACCCGGCGAGACGGTCTCACTGCCGGTCAGGAAGCGGCGCAGACCGTCGAACATCCCCGGCTCGTGATCGACCAGCAACGCGAACAGCGACGCCGTCGCGTGCAGAACCGTCACGCCCGCCTCGGCCACCCATTCCGCGATCTCCGCCGGGCCGTACCGTTCGGCCGGAGCCAGGACCAGCCGGGCCCCGCCCACGAGGGGCGCCCACACCTCGAAGGTCGAGTTGTCGAAGGACAGTGGTGCCAGCTGGAGCAGGGTGTCCGTGGCTTCGAGCCGGAGGAACTCGCCGCCGTGCAGCAGCTCGGTGACGTTGCGGTGCCGGGTCACCACCCCCTTCGGCTGTCCGGTCGAACCCGACGTGAAGATCACGTAGCAGCCGTTGTCCGGTCCCGCACCACCGGGAAGGTTGCCGTCGTCGCCCTCGTCCCACAGGCTGTTCTCCACGGTTCGGACCCACCAGGGCCCGGCCGGCACCCGGTCCGCGGCCCGCGCGTCGGCCAGCACGATGGGGGCGCCGGCCTCGCGCAGCATGTACTCCATGCGCTCGGCCGGGTAGTCGGGCTCGATCGGCACGTAGACACCGCCGGCCTTGAGGACGGCCAGCAGGCACGTGATCGTGGCGAGTGAGCGGTCCATGCACAGCGCCACCGGGACGTCCGGGCCGACGCCGAGGTCACGCAGCCGGCGGGCGGCCCGGTTCGCCCGCGCGTTGAGCTCGCCGTAGGTGAGCGCGGTGCCGCCGGACTCCACCGCGACCGCGTCCGGCGCGTCCGCGGCCCGCGCTTCGACCATGCGGTGCACCGGCGCCGGGGGGACGTCGGCCGTCAGTGAGTTCCATGTCTCCAGCAGCGCCCGCTCGTCGTCGCCCAGCAGGGACACCGACCGGTGCGCCGCCTCGGGATCGGCCACCATCTCGGTCATCGCCCGCAGGTAGTAGTCGCGGTACAGCAGCACCTGGTCCCGGGTGAGGACGTCGGTGTGGTAGTCCATGCCGAACAGGAGGCGGTTGGAGTACGGGTTGCGGACCATGCCGACGTTGAGCGGGAAGTTGGTGGGCTCCACCCGGTCCGTCGCGAAGCTGTCGATCTTGCCGTCCTCGATGCGCATGAGGCCGGGACCGAACGCGCGATCCAGGACGTGGAAGTGGTTGTGGACGAAGTTCACCTCGAACAGCGGGTCGCCGCCGACCTCCCGCTGGAGCGCGCCGAGCGGATACCGGCGGTGCGGCAGCAGCTCGCGCTCGGTCGCGAAGACCGCACGGATCAGTTCGAGCCAGCTGCCGTCCGGCAGCGCGATGCGGAACGGCACGGTGTTGAGGAACATGCCCCGGACCTCGGCCCCGCCCTCCTCCTCCAGCCGCCCGTTGGCGGTGAGCCCTACCAGGAGGTCGGACACACCGGTGACCAGGCTCATCACCTTGAGATGGGCGGCCAGCAGCACCGCTTTGAGGGGGACCGCGCACTGGCGGGCGAGGTCGCGCAGGCCGTCGCACAGATCCTCCGGCAGGAGCGTTTCGACGGCGCCGTAGCCCTGCTCGGGGTAGTGGGCCCGCCATTCATGCGGCTGTGCCCGCCCGGACAGTCGCTCCGGCCGGTCGGACGGGCGGCGGGGCAGCCGGCAGTCCGGGCGGTCGCCGACGCGTTCCAGCCAGAACCGCCGGCTCTCCTCGGACGCCAGGGCCTCCCGCTCGGCGGCGATGAAGTCGCGGTAGGCGGAGTCCGGCGGCGTGAGCACCGGGTCGTCGCCGGCCAGCAGCCGCTGGTAGAGCTCGGCTATCTCGGAGATGGTGGAGTGCAGGCTCCACCCGTCGAAGATGGCGTGGTGTTCGGTGAGCGTCCACTGGAAGGACTCGTCGGTCAGCCGGTGCAGGGCGAAACGCAGCAGGAGCGGGCGGGAGTGGTCGAACGGGCGGCGCCGCTCGGCCAGCACGTACTCGTCGAGCGCCTCGTCCCGGGCCGCCTCGTCGAGGTGGCGCAGGTCGGCCACGGTGAACGGCATCTCGGCGGTGCGGTACACCAGCTGCATCGGCTCGCTGAACCCGCTGAGGTCGAACGCCGTCCGCAGGATGGGGTGGCGGGCGACGACCCGGGCCGTCGCCTCCCGGAAGCGCTCCTCGTCGAACGGGCCGGCGATACGCAGGCCGTCCAGGTTGTGGTAGGCCCGGCGCTCGGGGTTGAGCTCCATCTCGTAGACCATGCCCACCTGGAGTTCCGCCATCGGGTAGGCGTCCTCGACCCCGTCCGGCAGCAGGGCCCGGTCCTGTTCGGTCAGCATCGCGAACGGCTCGCGTTCGGGACCCGCGGCCGCCGGCGCGGTGGTCCGCACGAGGGCGGCCAGCCCGGCCGGCGTCGGGCTGCGGAACAGATCCTGGAGGTCGAAGGCGAGCCCGCTGCCGCGGGCCCGGCCGAGCACGCCGATGCTGCGGATGGAGTCGCCGCCGAGGTCGAAGAAGTTGTCGTGCCGGCCGACCCGGTCCACCGCCAGCACCTCGCCCCAGATCTCGGCCAGCAGCTCCTCGACCGGACCCCGGGGCGGCACGTACTCCTGGGCGAGTTCCGGGCGTACGGCCTCCGGTGCGGGCAGGGCCCGGCGGTCGACCTTGCCCTGCGGGGTGAGCGGCAGCGCGTCCAGGACCACGAAATGGCGGGGCACCATGTAATCCGGGACCCGCCGCCGCAGCCACGCGCGCAGCTCGTCAGGCGACGGCGCGATGCCGTCGGCGACCAGGTAGCCGGCCAGGTCGACGTGGCCGTCGGTGTCGCCGCGGGCGATGACGGCCGCCTCCAGCAAGCGCGGATGCTGCCCGAGGACGGCTTCGATCTCGCCGGTCTCGATGCGGTAGCCACGAACCTTCACCTGGGAGTCGGCGCGCCCGGCGTACTCCAGTCCGCCCCGCGCGTTCCACCGGCCGAGGTCGCCGGTGCGGTAGAGGCGGCGACCGGGCCGCCCGGTGAGGTGATCGGGCACGAACCGCTCGGCGGTCAACCCGGGCCGCCCGGTGTAGCCGCGGGTGAGGCCCGCGCCACCGACATGGATCTCGCCGGTCACCCCGGCCGGGCAGGGCCGCCCGTACGCGTCGAGCACCTGCGCGACCACGCCGGGCAGGGGTTTCCCGATCTGGGTCAGATCACGGCCGAGGTCGTCCTCGGCGAGGGCCACGTACGTGACGTGCACCGTGGTCTCGGTGATGCCGTACATGTTCACGAGCAGGGGTGCGTCGTAGCCGTGCCGGGCGGCCCAGCGCCGGACCGAGGGCCGGTGCAGGGCCTCGCCGCCGAACACCACGGCCCGTAGCGACAGCTCGACGCCGGCCTGGTCGTCGGCCGTCTCGAACTGCCGGAACGCCGACGGTGTCTGGCTGAGGATCGTCACCCGTTCGCCGTGGACGAGCCGGTGGAACGCGTCGGCGTCACGGCTCACGTCGTAGGGCACCACGACCAGGCGCCCTCCGGTGGTCAGCGCGCCCCAGACCTCCCACACCGAGAAGTCGAACGCGAGGCTGTGGAAGAACGTCCACACGTCGTCCGGGCCGAACGGCAGCCGCTCCCGGACGCCGTTGAGGAGTCCCAGGACGTTGCCGTGGGTCACCGTGGTGCCCTTCGGCCGGCCGGTCGACCCCGAGGTGAAGATGACGTAGCAGCCGTTGCCGGGTCCCACCTCGGGCAGTGCGGCTTCCGTGTCCGGACCCTCGTCCTCGGCCTCGCCCACATCGGCGACGCGCCACGGGCCGTCCGGGACCACCCCGGCGGTCGGCGGATGGATCAGGACGGTCTCCGCGCCGACCTCGCGCAGCATGAACGCCATGCGGTCGGCGGGAAACGCCGTGTCCAGGGGTACGTACACGCCGCCGGCCCGCAGGATCGCGAGGCAGGCCACCACCATCTCCGGCGACCGCGTCATGCAGACGCCGACACAGTCCTCCGGCCCCACGCCCATCGCCCGCAGCCGCCGGGCCAGCGCCGTGCTGCGCCGCTCCAGTTCCGCGTACGAGAGCGTCTGGTCGGCGCCCGTGACCGCCACCGCGTCCGGCCGCGCGGCGGCGCTGAGCGCGACGAGGTCGTGGACCGTGCCGGCGGGTGCCGGCCGTTCCTCGCCCGACCAGCGCCGCAGCCGGTGGGCCTCGTCCTCGGACGCCAGCTCGATCCGGCTGAGCGGAACGTCCGGGTCGGCGACGACCCCCCGCAGCAGCGTCTCCCAGTGGCTGACGAGGGTCCGCACGGTCGCGGCGTCGAACAGGTCGGTCGCGTATTCCACGTCCAGCCGCAGCCCGTTCGCCCCCCGGTGGACCGACCAGGTGAGGTCGTACTTCGCCGTGCCCGTGTCGATGTCGGCGCGCTCGATGCCGACGCCGTCGCCGAGCACCTCGGCGGCGTCCTCCTCGTGCAGGCCGAACACCACCTGGACGACCGGGCTGAAGCTGAGGTCGCGCGCCGGGCGCAGATGGTTCACGGCGAGGTCGAACGGCATCCGGCTGCGGGACAGGGCGTCCAGGACCCCGGCCCGCGTGCGGGTGACGAGTTCGCGGAAGGTCGGGTCGCCGTCCAGGCGGGTCCGGATGACCAGCGAGTCCGCGAAGAAGCCGACCATCTCGTCGAGCGCCGCGGGCCCCCGGCCCGCCGTCGGCGAGCCGAGCACGATGTCGTCGCTGCCCGCATGCCGGGCGACGAGGGCCTGGAAGGCGGCGAGAAGCGCGACGTACGGGGTCACCCCCTCCCCGGCGGCGAACTTCTCCAGCGCCACGACGGGGATCCCGGGCAGTGTGAACCGCTCGGTGCGGCCGCGGTAGCTGAGCTCGCCCGGACGTGGTCGGTCGGCGCCGAGGTCGAGGACGTCCGGTGCGCCGGCCAGGGCGCGGGTCCACGCATCCAGGGCGCGGTCGGTGGCCTCGCCGGTCAGCGTCTCGCGCTGCCACAGGGCGTAGTCGGCGTACTGCACGTCCAGCGGCTCGCCGGGCGCCGCGCCGGCGCGGTAGGCCGCGACGAGCTGACGTTGGAAGACGCCGAACGACCAGCCGTCGAAGGCGATGTGGTGGAACGTCAGCTGAAGCCAGTGGGTCTCCGCGGCCAGCCGGTAGAGGTGCGCCCGGACCATCGGGCCTGCCGCGAGATCGAAGGGGCGTCGCGCGTCCTGTTCGGCGAGTTGTTCGGCCCGCGCCCGCGCCGCGTTCTCCCCCAGCTCCGCGAGGTCGGTCACCGGGCACGGCAGATCCCGGCTGTCCATCACCCGCTGGCGGGGTCCGCCGGGGCCCTCCTCGAACACGGTGAACAGCACGTCGTGCCGGGCGGCCACGGCCCGGACCGCGCCGATGAGAAGGCCGGCGTCCAGCGGGCCGGTGAGGCGGAGCGTGACCGGCATGTTGAACACCGGCCGGCCCGCCAGCCAGCGGTCGAGGAACCACAGCCGTTGCTGGCCGTGCGACAGAGGACCTCGTTGCGCTGTACGGGGCCGTAATGCCGCGGCGGCGGATGCGTGGAGGCTTCCCATGGTTCCCTTCCCGCTGATTTTCAAAGGCGCTGGGCAGAGTCTTGCCAAAGGGATCGGACGTCAGGCTATGGAGCGCCGATCAATTGGGTCAAGAGAGCCCGGAAGCCAAATGCGATGTCGATAGAAAAGCGATAGCGGCCGAGACGAATAGCAATTGTTTGGTTTACTTCGCGATCCCGGCGTGGTTAAGATAATCGCCGTTCGCGGGTTTGTTGAAGGAGACGGCATGGGCGGGGACTCGCCAGTGCAGGCGCTCGACAGCTCGGCATTCGTGACCAGGCGAGGACTCGTCCTGCCGCACCAGATGCCGTTCGACAGGTGGCTCGGAGTCGGTGGCTATCTCTCCGATGTGTACAGTTCCTCGGCCTGGTGCCTCGGGGACTGGCTCGTCTACGGGGAGACCGCCTTCAGCGGCCGGTACCAGGACGCCGTGAAGCTCACCCAGCTGGACTACCAGACGCTGCGCAACCATGCCTGGGTGGCACGGCGCTTTCCGATGTCCCGGCGCCGGGAGGGGCTGAGTTTCACCCACCACGCCGAGGTGGCCGCCCTCTCGGAGCCCGAGCAGGAGTTCTGGCTGCGCAAGGCGGAGGAGTACGCCTGGTCGGCGAAACGTCTGCGCCGGGAGGTGAAGGACAGCCTGCTGGAACGGACCGACGGCAGCGGCGGCAGGCGGGCCGGCGGGGCGGGCCGGGGCGCCGTCGCGGTGCTCAACATGTCGATCCCGGTGGAGCGCCTCGAGTCGTTCCAGGAGGCCGCGAGCAGGCTCGGCCTTCCCTTGGAGACCTGGGCGGAACGGGCGCTGGCCAGCGCGGCGGCCGAGGCGTTCGACGAGCAACCGCGGGCCGTTGCGCTCACCGCCACGAGGTCACCGCATGCAACAGGTCGGCGGAAGCGTTCATGAAGTCGTGGTGCCCGCCGTCGACGACCCGGAACTCGACCGACTCCGCGTAGTCGCGCCACCCCTGGAGCCCGTCGAGGCTCACCTCCTCGTCGTCGCGCCAGTGCAGCACGACGATGGGAAATCCGACGAGGATCGGCTCGGCCCGGCGGTACTCGCGCGCGGCGTCGAGGTCGCGCAGGAGCACCGACAGACCCATCCTGATCATGTCCGGCCACGGTTCGAGCCCGCGGCCGCGCACGACCGATTCCAGGTCCGCACGTAGTTCGGGCTCGGTCATCGTGAGCATCCGGTCGCGCGCGGAGTCGTGCGGGGCGAGCTGCCCCGACACGTACAGGCACTCGGGCTGGGGCAGGCCCCGTTCACGGAGAACGACCGCCGCCTCGAAGGCGGGCAGCACTCCGGCGCAATGCCCGAAGAACGCGTACGGGCGGTCGAGTGCCGGGCCCAGGCCGTCGACCAGGGCGGCGGCCAGCCTCCGGTAGGTGCCGTAGTGGGGTTCGGCCAGCCGGTTCTCACGGCCGGGGAACTGCACCGGGCAGATCTCGACGTCGCCGACCGTGTGCGGCCAGGCCCGGAAGGCCGAGGCTCCGGCCCCGGAGTACGGAAAGCAGAAGATTCGCGCGCGGGAGTCGGGGGACGCCGGCCGGACGAGCCAGGAGCCGGCGCTCACGGCAGGGATTCCATGTAAGCGGAGATCGACGCTATCGTCGGATAGCGGTACATCTCGTCCATCGGTATTTCGTAGCCCATTTCGTCGATGTAGGCCCGCTGAATTCTGGCCATGATCACGGAATGGCCACCGAGGGCGAAGAAATCCTGTTCGGGCGTTATATCGGAACACTCCAGCTCGCGACACCAGATGGCGCGCACCTCATCCACGAACACCTTGCCCCTTTCGCCTGTCACGGAGAACGTCCATCAATGCGAACCGGTCCGACTTCCCGTGCGGGCTCAGCGGGATCCGGGGGATGCTGACGAACTCGGCCGGCACCATGTTCCGCGGCAACGTCTCCAGCAGCCGCGCGCCGAGCTCGTCGCCGGCGAGATCGTCGCCCTCCGGCACGACGAACGCGATCAGCTCCGTGTCGCCGGAGTCGGTGGACCTGCTCACCACGGCGGCCTGCCGGACCCCGGCCAGCCGGCTCAGCGCCCGCTCGACATCGGCCGGGTCGATGCGCATCCCCCGCACCTTCACCTGCGCGTCCATTCGCCCGGCGACGACCAGCTCGCCGTCCTCGTTCACGTGGCCGCGGTCGCCGGTGCGGTAGAGCCGGCGCGGCACACCGTCCACCTCGACCGTCGTGAAGCGCGCCGACTCGGGCCCCGTGCCGTTGAGGTAGCCCGCGCCGACGCCCGCCCCGGAGATGCCGATCTCGCCGTACTCCCCCGCCCCGACCCCGCGCATCCGCTCGTCGAGAACGTGGATGTCCATGTTGTGCACGGGACGGCCGACCGGTGCGATCTCGTGGTCGCCGGGCCGATAGCCGGCGAGGTCGAAGGAGGATGCGACGTCCGTGCACTCGGCCACGCCGTACTGATGCAGCAGGACACACCCGCCCGCCTCGCGCCCGACCAGGTTCCCGAGCCGTTCGACATGCAGCGGCTCCCCGCCGAACAGGAGGTGGTCCAGTTCGGTGAGGGCCGTCCCGCCGGACGCCTTCTCCCAGTCCGCCAGCACGTAAAGGGTGCTGGACGCGCAGTGCACCGTGCGAATGTCGTGGCGCTCCAGCATGCGGTAGGCCATGGCGGGGTCGAAATTGCGGCTGGCGATCAGATGCTGCGTGGCGCCGCAGAACAGCGGCGTCATCAGGCTGCGCTGGGACAGATCGAATCCGAACGCGCTGACGACGAGGTTGTTCGACCCGCGATGCAGGCCGAACTCGTCCTGGAGCCAGTTCAGCAGGTTGAACCAGCCCACGTGACGCACGGCGGTCAGCTTCGGGACACCGGTCGACCCGGACGTGAAGATCGCGTAGCACAGGTCGTCGCCGGTGACCGTGACGTCCGGCGCGGTCGCCGGACGGCCTTCGAGGTCAGTCCGCAGCGTTGCGAGGTCGACGACCTCCACCGTCGCGGACCCGACCAGCTCCGCCGTCGCCGGGGAGGCGACGATCAGGGCAAGATCGGGAACCTGCCCCAGCAGCAGCCGCAGTCGCGCCGGCGGGTAGGTGGGGTCGAGCGGTACGTAGGCCGCTCCCGCCTTCAGCGCTCCGAGGATGGTGACGAGAAGGTCGATCGAGTAACCCAGGCAGACACCGACCAGGGCGCCCCGGCCGTAGCCCCTCGATACGAGGAGGTTGGCGAATCGGTTGGCTTGGGCGTCCAACTCCCCGTACGTCACATGTTCCCCGCCGCAGACCACGGCGACGGCGCCGGGCGTCGCCGCGGCGTACGCCTCGAAACGCTGGTGGACGACAGGGGCCGAGGGCAGGGCCACCCGCTTGCCGCGAATCATCATGATCTAACTCGCCTCCAGCCGCGCCTGTCTTGTTGGCGAGACATCCGGGATGGACGCTAGGACCGAACGGCCCATGTCAGAAAAACGGCGGAACCGCCGGGTCCCACCCACCGTCGCGGCCTGTTCCGGCACCGGCAACCCGTGCGACCATGGCCGCGCGACGTCCGGACCGGGCAGCGTACCGATGAGTCTCTATGCCCGGCGTCTGCGGAATGCCGCACCCAGGAGGACGAAGCCGATCAGGAACGGATAGATGATCCCGCGTTCGGACAGGCCGATGAGCACGCCTGCACCCGAGGCGAGGATGATCCCGAAGATCACCAGCGAGAGCAGGCCGAGCGCCCCGGCGACGGTCAGGAGGCGGCCCAGCCCGGACGATGTTCCGAGCGGCTGATGCGCCCGGCCGAGCAGGATGACGAGCACGTTGCCGGAGAGGAATGCCAGGATGGCGCCGATTCCGTGGTAGTCGGTCCCGCCGGTGCCGCCGTCTCCCGGGAACAGCCCCACCAGGATCATGCCGATCGCCAGTACGGCCGCCGTGATGACCGTCGCCGCGCGGCGTCCACCCGGCAGGCCTTTCAGCATGGTGACGGCGGTCAGCACGGCCAGGCCGGTCAGCACCAGTCCGATGTTCATCAGTGAAGCCAGCGGGGAGTACATGTACTGCCCGAACGCGGTGAGCGGCCCGTGGACTCCGAGGTTGCTGATGAAGTGGTGGGTATAGCTGTAGGGCGGGTCGGTCCACGCCGCGGCGGCGATGAACTCGCCGGTGAAGTAGATGATTCCGCTGGCCATGAATGCCAACGCGGACGCCGGGCGCTGCCTGATGTCGTTCACAACTTTCCTCCTGTGGTGATTCGGCGGCCTGAGCTTGCGGCGCAGTGCTGACATGTGGCGCACACCGCGCGGACACCGCCCCCGCCGCCGGATCGGACGGGAGAGCACGGGAAGATCTGGGGATGGACGGCGGCGCACGGCTACAGGTCACGCTGCTCGGCGTCTTCCGGGTCTCCTGTGGTGACACCGTCCTGGCCATCTCCGGAACCCGCTTGCAGAACCTGCTCGTACGGCTGGCCCTTGCCGGCGGCCGGCCCGTCACACCGGCTGTGCTGATCGACGCGATCTGGGGCGAGGAACCGCCCTCCGACCCCGCGCACGCACTCCAGCGACTCGTCTCCCGATTGCGTCGTGCGCTCACCCCGGACGCTCCGGATCCCGCGGTGGTGGTGCAGGTCGCCGGTGGATACCGGCTGGCTGTGGAGACGTCCGACGTCGACGCCGTACGGTTCGAGGAACTGGCCGCGAACGGCCAGGAGCCGGCATTGTCCGAGGCGGTGGCTCTGTGGGGTGACCGTCCCGGCGTCGAACCCGCGGCCATCGCCGCGGTTGCGCCCACCGTCGCGACCCGCCTGGCGCAGACGTCGGTCGAAGTGGTTGCCGACCTCGCCGACGCCGAGCTGTCCTCCGGACGGGCCGAGGCCGCGGCTGCCCGGCTGTCCGGGCTGCTGGGGGAACATCCGGGGCATGAACGCGCGGCCGCCTTGTTGATGGACGCTCTCGCCGTTCTGGGGCGACAGGCGGAGGCCCTTGCCGTCTACGAGCGGGTCCGCGAGACGCTGGCCGACGTCCTCGGCGCCGATCCCGGCACCGCTCTGCGTGAACGCCATCTACGCCTGTTACGCCCCGAGCCTCCTCGGCCGGCGACCGGTGCGATAGTAAACGACCTACCCGTGCCAGGGGGCTCAGATGCCGACCTGCCCACGCCCCTGACCAGCTTCATCGGCCGCGACGACGACCTTGCCCGGATTTCCGCACTGCTCACCACCGGCCGGCTGGCCACCGTGGTCGGACCGGGCGGCGCCGGAAAGACCCGTCTCGCGCTGGAAGCCGCTCACCGTCTCCGTCACGAGTACCACGACGGGGTCCGGCTGGTCGACCTCGCGGCCGTCACCGACCCCGCCGAGGTCACCACGGCCGTACTCGCCGCCATCGGCCCGCGGACCGGCGGCCTGCTCAAGCGGGCCGACAACGACGACTTCGGCGTCCTGCTCGCCGAACTCAGCGGCAGGGAGACCCTGTTGCTGCTGGACAACTGCGAGCATCTGATCGACACCGTGGCGCACCTGATCTCGTCGTTGCTGCCACGCTGCTCCGGCCTGCGGGTGCTCGCCACCAGCCGCGAGCCCCTCACGGTCGACGGCGAGGGGCTCGTCCCGCTGGCTCCGCTCGAGTTGCCCGGCCCGGACACCAGCGCCGATGAGGCGCGGGACACCGCATCGGTGCGCCTGTTCACCGCGCGCGCCGCTGCCGTACGCCCAGGTTTTGCTGTCGACGAGACAACGCTGCCTTTCGTCGTGCGTCTCGTGCGTGGCCTCGACGGAATGCCCCTCGCGTTGGAGCTGGCTGCCGCCCGGCTGCGGACGCTGTCGCTGCCCGACCTGGCGGACGGGCTCGCTGACCGGTTCCGCATACTCGGCACGGGCAGCCGTACCGCACCTGCGCGGCACCGCACTCTGCGCGCGGTGATCGCCTGGAGCTGGGACCTGCTCGACACCGGCGAACGTGCCGTCGCGGAACGTATCGCCGTCCTGCCCGGCGGCATCACTGTCAGATCCGCCACCGCGGTGTGCAAGGACATCGCCGACGTCCCGGACCTGCTCGCCGCACTCGTCGACCGGTCGCTGCTCCACCTCGATCCGGTCACCGGCCGTTATCGCATGCTGGAAACCATCAGGGGATACGGCAGTGAGCGCCTGGCCGAGGCCGGCGCCCTCGGCTCGGCTCGTGATCTGGCCGCGGCCTACTTCGCCGCGCTGATGACCGAGCAGGATCCCCGGTTGCGCGGGCCCGGCCAACTGGATGCCGTCCGGACCGTCGACGCCGAGTACGACAACACGCTCGCCGCCCTTCATCACCTGTGCGCCACCGGCGACGTCACCGGTGCGATCGCTCTCGCCCTCCATCTCACCTGGTACTGGCAGATGCGTGGCCGCCACGCTGACGCCGTGCACTGGCTGAGCGAGGCGCTGGCGGTGCCCGGTGAGGTGCCGGCACCCGCACGCGATTGCGCGCGTGCCGCCTATCTGCTCAACCGAGCGGACATCACATCCGGGATCTCCACACCGGATGCGATCGCAGACCGGACGGAGATGCGGGAACTGACCGACCGGCTGCTCGCCCACCCGCACCTACCGGACCACTTCCGCATGCTCGGCGCGATCCTGCTGTTCCTCCAGGACGAGCGGGCCGCGCTCGCGACCTTCGAGCGTCTCGCCGACGGCGACGACCGGTGGTCGGCCGGACTTGCGCACATGTTCCAGGCGGAGATCGCCGAGAACGAGGGCGCACTCGACCGGATGCGCCATCACGTCGAGGCGGCGCTGGACCACTTCCACCGCGTCGGCGACCAATGGGCCACGGCCGCGGTGCTACCGATGCGCGCGACGCTGCGCCGATACGACGACGTCGACGGCGCCCTGACCGACCTGAACGAGGCCCGGATACTGGCGGACAAATTCGGTGCCCTCGGCCTCGGCGACCAGTTCTACCGGGATCTGAACTGGATCGACCTGCACCTGCGCCGCGGCGACACCAGCCGGGCGATCATCATGCTCGACGCCGCAAGGGTACGCGCGGTGCGCGCCTCCTCGGCGGAAATGCTGGTCCTCATCGACGCGCACGAGGCGGCTCTGCGGGTGAGGACGGGCGACCTGGACCGTGCGCGTGATCTGCTCGATGCCGCCGAACGAGGCCTGCGCCACGTCACCGCGTTCCCTGCCGATCACGCCCGCGCGCTCGTGTGCGGCACCCGGGCGGCACTCCTCCTGGTGCTGGACGACCTTCCCGGCGCGGACGAGGCGCTGGCAGCGGCACACGCGGCCGCCCTGGCGACGCGGGAGCTACCGGTCCTGGCCCGGGTGACGGTGCAGATGGCCGCGGCGGCCGACCGGCAGGGACAACCACACCGATCGGCCGCGCTCCTCGGCGCCGCCGCCCGCCAGCGCGGCGCGCACGACCGCACCGACCCGCAGATCTGCGAACTCACCCGCCGGGGAAAGGCCGCGCTGGGCGAGAAGGAATTCGCCGCCGCGTACGAGGCGGGCACTCGTGGAGCACAGTAGGGCAGGGTCTGCTCACCTCTGCTGGACGGTGTTGAGCGAGATGACTTTGCTGATCAGGCCGCTGCCGGGGAAGTCCAGCATCAGCATGCCGGTCCGGACGACCGGAGTGTGCACCTCGGGGCCCTCGTTCAGATAGGTGAGCAGGAACGGGTTGACGCCCTGGACCCCGAACGCGCCTCCGGCCACCTGCTGTGGCTGGGCGAACACGCTGGAGCCGCTGGCAAAGTTCACGTACATCGTGCCCGGGTCGCCGGCGCTGGTGATGTCGAGGAACCGGCGTACCTGGTCGCGTTTGGTCGCGATGGCTCCCACGTTGGGCACGTTGTACTCGTCCTGCACGTATGTCGAGGAGGCGTCGTCCCAGCCGGAGAACTGCGTGAGACCGTAGTTCCCGATCGGGCCGCCGTACGGTCCGTGCAGGACGGCAAGGACGACACGGCCGCGGACCGTGCCGAGTGACGGTGTCGGGGCGCCGGCCCCGCGGGTCACCGACGGCTGCCAGAACAGGGCCGAGTAGCGGGCGGTGTAGGTGTCGAAGATGTCGGCGAAGCTCTTCTGGCCTGACACGTCGGTGCACGAGCCGAGCTGGCCGGTGCATTCCTGCTTGAGACGCATCACCACGGTCTCGCCGGGATGCTGGGCGAGGAAGGTGCCGAGCCGGCTGAGGACGTCGTCGAAGTTGGCGTTCTGGTAGGCCGCCCCGTGATGAATGGTGAACGTGTTGCCGGTGTTGACCCGCGCCCGGATGTCGATCATCCGGATGCCGGCGGTCAACTGGCGCGCGAGTGTGCCGCCGCTGTCGCCGAAGTCCTCCTGTGTCTGGGTCAGGGCACCGCCGTGCGTCGACATGGTCTCGTGGGTGCCGGGGACGGAGAGCGCGGCCAGGCTTGTCGAGCCGGCCAACGGCGCCATCCAGTCGGGGTTGTCGGCTGCGCTGAGCGTTCGGTAGGAGGCGTCGGCGGCGAGGACGGGTTGCGGCGCGACGAGAAGGGAGGCGAGAACGCAGACAGCGACGGCGAAAGCACGTTTCATATCAATCATTCTTGTCGATGACCGACGGTGACGCGCTCATGGCTTGCGCCCCACCCCGACGAACTCCGACACGACCTCGGTGATGCCGGGGTGTCGCGGGTCCGGCCGCCATGCGGTGCAGGTGACGACGCCGGGGTCCAGCAGATCGAGTCCGGCGAAGAACCCGCGGATCTCCTCGATGCCCCGGGTCCTGATCGGAGCGGCCCCGCTCTCGTTCCACTGCCGCATCGACTCCTCGACGGCCGGCCCGTTGACCACCGTGGTCGGATGGGAGATCAGCAGGTAGCTGCCGGACGGCACCGCGTCGACGAGCTGATCGACCACCGCGTGGGCCTCGGCGTCGCCGACAACGAAGTTGATGATGCCGGACAGCACGACGGCGGTCGGCCGCGTGAAGTCCAGCGTGCCGGCGGCGGCTTCCACGATGGCCCGCGGATCACGGACGTCGGCCTCGATGTAGTTCGTGGCGCCCTGAGGGCTGCTGGTCAGCAACGCTCGGGCGTGGACCAGCACCAGCGGGTCGTTGTCGACATAGACGATGCGCGCCCCGGGAGCGACCGACTGGGCCACCTCGTGGGTGTTGTCGGCCGTGGGCAGCCCCGTGCCGATGTCCAGGAACTGACGGATCTGCCCCTCGCCGGCCAGGAACCGCACGGCCCTGCCGAGGAACTGCCGGTTCGCCCGAGCCGACAGCACGAGTTCGGGCATCAGCCTGACGGCGTGGTCGGCCGCCTCACGATCCACCGCGAAGTTGTCCTTGCCGCCGAGCAGGTAGTTCCAGACCCGTGCCGAGTGCGGCACGTTCGTGTTGATCTGCGGAGGACCGTCGGGTCCTGGGGTGGCCGCGATCTCCGTCATTGCGTGTTCCTTCCGCATCCGGCACAAACATCGATGGATGCCAGGAACCTTACGACCACCATCCGGATCTGTCGGAGCAGGGCGGGCACCCTCTCAGCCGCCTGATTCAGTGGATCCGGTGGTCTTGTCCGTCAGTGACGGGCAGGAGGTGGCTGGTGGTGACCGGTGTGGTGGTCGACGGTTCCGGGTTCGAGATCGTGGCCGGCGGTGAGCGGGTGGGGCCGCGCCGGGAGCTGACCGAAACCGATGAGGTTCAGCTGTCCGATCTCGGGGTGCGGTATCTGCGGGCCGTGCAGTCGCAGGCCGGCGACGACGTGTTCCTGGCGTTGGGCCGGGAGCTGTGGAAGTGGCTGAACGGCGCCGAGGGGCAGCTGTCGGCGCTGCTGGAGCGGATTTCGGCGCCGGTCACGTTCGAGGTGCGGGGGCCGCGGTCGCCGGTGGATCGGGAGTGGACGTTGCTGCGGGCGCCGTTCGAGTTGCTGGCTCGTCCGGGCGGCGGTTTCCTGGCCGCCGACGCGGTGGAGCGGTTCTGTGTGGTGCGGCGGCTCGGGCGGTCCGCGGCGGTTCCGGAGCCTGACGGGTTCCGGTTGGGTCTGGCGTTCATGGCGTCGTCGCCCCGGCGACAGCACGAGCTGGACTTCGAGGCCGAGGAGGCGGCGATCCTCGCGGCTGTCGACGACACCCGGGTCGATCTCGTGGTGGAGGACACCGGTAACCCCGTCGAGTTGGGGCGACGGCTCGCCGATCTGGGTGGGATGCCGGTGGTGCACCTGTCCTGCCACGGGGTGAACAAGTTCGTGACGAAGGCGGGCCGGCTCGGCGAGCCGGTGCTGATGATGGAGGACGAGGTCGGCGACGAACTGCCGACCACGGCCGCTGATCTGGTACGCCTGTTCGCGTCGTCGGTGCCACGGTTGTTGTTCGTGTCGGCGTGCCTCACCGATGCGGCGGCGGGAGCGCCCGGACATCTGGCCGGTGGGGCCGGGCGGCGCTCCGGTACGACCGACGGCGGGCCGGACCCGATGCTTGCCCATTCGATGGCGACGGCGCTGGTGGCGGCGGGGTTCCCGGCGGTGCTGGGCTGGGACGGTTCGGTCGGTGACCAGGCGGCGACCGCGTTCGCTGAGGTGCTGTATCAGCAGTTGAGCAACCGGGCGGATCTCGCGCTGGCCGTCGGTGATGCCCGCCGGGCCCTGTTGAACTCCGACGACCGGGCGATGCGCGCGGACTGGCATCTGGCCCGGCTCTGGATCGGTCCGGCCGGTGGTGGACCGGTGGTCACCGGAACGGAGCGGCGGTCGCGGGTGTCGGCCGTACACGGAACGAAGGTCTTTCTGGACCGCAAGCAGCATGTGCCGGTCGCGGCGCCGTCCATGTTCGTCGGCCGGCGCCCCGAGTTGCAGCGCACGTTGCGGGTTCTGCGTGGGCAGGACAAGGCGGGGGTGCTGCTGCACGGGCAGGGACGGCTCGGGAAGTCCAGCCTGGCGGCGCGGATCGCGGACCGGTGCCCGCAGTTGGTGCCGGCGGTGGTGTTCGGTGACTACAGCGCCGCGGCGATCCTCGATGTGGTCGATGATGCGGTCCGCGCCGACAAGGACGCCCGCGATCTGATCGAGCAACGCCGGGCTCAGGTGCGTGACCGTCCGGAGGCGCTGGAACAGCTGTTGCTCGACCTGCTGAGCGGGCCGTGCGCGCAGGCGGGACGTGGGCATCGGCCGCTGCTGCTGGTCATCGACGACCTCGAGCAGGTTCTGGAGCTGGATCCGAACGGTCCGCATCGGGTCGATCCGCGGGTGGCCGGGGTGCTGGCGGGCGTGTTGCGGGCGTTCGATCCGGGCTTGACCGACAGCCGTCTGCTGGTGACGAGCCGGTTCCAGTTCACCCTCGGTGGTCTGGAGGGTCGACTGGAGCAGGTGCCGCTGCGGCCGCTGTCCGCGGTCGCCCAGCGCAAGCTGCTGCACCGGCAGCAGGTGGACGTCTCTGCCGAGCGGCGGCAGGAGCGGGACGGGCTCGCCGAGCGGGCGATGACGGTCAGCCGCGGCAATCCGGGTCTGCAGGACCTCATCGGTCTGCGGCTGGTCTACAGCGAACAGGTCGATGCGGGGCGGGCTGAGGCGGCGGTCGCCGGGATGGAGGCGTATCTGCAGCAGGGCCGGTTGCCGTCCGAGGCCGAACTGCGCGTCTTCCTTGAGAACCTGGCGCTGGACACGCTGATCGAGCAGGCCGGCGCGGAGCATCGTACGTTGCTGCGGGATCTGACCCTGTTCGAACTACCGGTGCCGGAGCCGGTGGCCGCCGTGCTGGCCGAGCGTGCCGGTGGGTCGACCAAGCGGCTGGTGGGGTTGGGTCTGCTCGACGTCTTTCCCGACGGCTACGACTCGCGGCGGCCGGCGTTGGCCGTCAACGCGCTGGCCGCCGGGCGTGTCGATCCACTCGATGACACCGAGATCACCGAACTGGCCCAGGTGGTCGCCGAGCCGCTGTATGCCGCCTGGGGCGGGGCCGCGGAGAGCAACCGGGATCTCGGATCGGAGCTGCAACTGACTCTGATCGCTCTGCGCGCCGATACCCCTGGAATTGTCGCCCACTGCGCTACCGGTGCCGTAGAAGCGTTGCGGTCCGGTCCAGCTGTCGGCGCGTTCCGGCTCGGCCAGGAGGCGATCGGCCTGCTCGACCGGCATCGAGTGCCGGTGCCTTCGTTCCTGCTCCGGCGGGTCGCCGACGCTGCGCGGATCAGTGGGGACGGCGACACCGCTGAGCATTTGTACAGCCGGGCAAGTCGGCAGACGCAAGCTGACGGCCCCGACCAGACCGATCCCCGCGAGCGGGCGCGTGTCACCGCTGAGCACGCCACCTTTCTGCTCAATCGTGGGGAAGTACAGCAGGCTGAACAACTGCTCCAGCAAGCCCACCAGCTGTTCAGTTCCGCCGGCTCCGAACGTGAAGCCGCCATCTGCCAGGGAAGGATCGCCGACATCATCTACCAGCGTGGCGACTACGACGAGGCTCTGCGCATCCGCCGCGAGGTCGAACTGCCCGTCTACGAACGACTCGGCGACGCTCTATCGACCGCGGTCACCTGGGGCCAGGTCGCCGACATCCTCTACCAACGGGGCGACTACGACGAAGCCCTCCGGATCCGCCGCGAAATGCAACTACCGGTATTCGAGCGACTCAGCGAAACCCGGGCGACCGCGGTCGCCTGGGGCAAGATAGCCGACATCCTCTACCAACGGGGCGACTACGACGAGACGCTGCGCATCCGCCGCGAAGTCGAACTGCCGGTGTTCGAGCAACTCGGCGACACCCGCGAGGTCGCGATCACCTGGGGCAGTATCGCCGACATCCTCTACCAACGGGGCGACTACGACGAGACGCTGCGCATCCGCCGCGAAGTCGAACTGCCCGTCTACGAACGACTCGGCGACACCCGATCGACCGCGGTCACCTGGGGCCAAATAGCCGACATCCTCTACCAACGGGGCGACTACGACGAAGCCCTCCGGATCCGCCGCGAAGTCGAACTGCCCGTCTACGAACGACTCGGCGACACCCGATCGACCGCAATCACCTGGGGTGGCATCGCCAACATCCTCTACCAGCGAGGCGACTACGACGAAGCCCTCCGGATCCGCCGCGAAATGCAACTGCCCGTCTACGAACGACTCGGCGACACCCGCAAGGTCGCGATCACCTGGGGCAACATCGCCGACATCCTCCACCAACGGGGCGACTACGACGAGACGCTACGCATCCGCCGCGAAATGCAACTGCCCGTCTACGAACGACTCGGCGACACCCGATCGACCGCAATCACCTGGGGCAGTATCGCCGACATCCTCTACCAGCGAGGCGACTACGACGAAGCCCTCCGGATCCGCCGCGAAATGCAACTGCCCGTCTACGAACGACTCGGCGACACCCGATCGACCGCAATCACCTGGGGCAACATCGCCGACATCCTCTATGAACGTGGTGATTTCGACGAAGCAGCCGCCCTGCATACCAAGCGGCTTCGTGTCTGCGAGCAGTTGGGTGATCTTGAGGGCGTTGCGGCCGCCAAGTGGGGGCTAGCTCAAATCGACTTGGCGCGGGAGAACTACGAGGACGCATTACCTCGGATCATGGAGTCGTTTCTTTCCCTCTGCCACCTTCAAAAACATGACGGCATCGCGGTGGTCGGCAGCGTTCTGGGACAACTCCTTCTGGCGACCGGCGATCACGAGCAGGCGAGATCCGTCCTGGAGGACAGCCTGGCGGCCGCCGAGAAGATCGGGGCAACGAGCATGTTCAAAACCCTCGGTGACCTGATTCATCAGAGTCGTAATCCGGAGCGATGATCCACCATCAGGCCGGTTCATCGGTGCGCCGGCGAGCGATCCGCCCGATCAGACGATGCCCATCGCGGGGAGCGGGAGGAGCATCTCGATCACCTCACCGGGCGGTGGTGCGGAGACGTCGACCGGCAACCCGAAATCGGTGTACGTGTACGTCAGGTCGGTGGGTGACACCTTCGCATCGGGGGCGACGAGGCTCATACGGGTGATGCGGCCTTCACCGTCGAGTTCGACGACGAAGTCGGCCGCTTGCGGCGTGTCGGCGCTCGGCCGGATCGACTCGTCGAAACTGATCCTGCCGCGGTACGAGCGGTCGCCGGCCTTCACAATGTCGGTGCCACTGGCCACCGAACGCCCTGTGTACCAGGGAAAGTCCTTGTTGAAAGTGCGTGAGTACTCGGCGCCGTGCGGAACGCGCTGGTGAATCCACTTACCGATGGCCTTCGTGTAAACCTTCTCGGGCAGCGTCGCGGGCACTTTGGTCAGCTTCACGTAGACGTCGCCGTCGATGCGGCGGATCACGTAGCTGTCGCTGGTGAGCTCCCACCGTCCGGTCGCCGGGTCGACCACGCCGCTCTGCTTCGACCCGAAGGGTTCGCCCTCACCGTACGAGATGGTGAACCGGGCGGACTGGGTGCCGAGTCTGCTGCTCGCGGCGGCGAGAGCCGCCGCCGGGTCGGCGGGGATCGTGACGACCGGGCTCGGGCCGGTGGTGGCCACGGCGCCCGGTGCGGAGGAGCACCCGCCGAGAACGAGCACCGCTGCCAGCGTGCACTGGGCGATGACCACCGGTCGTGTCCGCATGTCACTCATTTCTGTCGCCGATCGTGATCGGCGAGCACTATAGCGATGCCGTCAGGCGGCGGCTCGCCGGATCAGGATTTCTCCGGTCAGGGCGAGCAGCGTGTCGCGCACCGAGATCCGGGTCCGGGCGTCGCATTCGACGATCGGGACGTCGGCGGCGATGCCCAGGGCGTCGCGGACCTCGGACAGGTGGAAGCGCAGGCCGCCGTCGAACTGGTTCACCGCGACGATGAACGGGGTGCCGTTGTCCTCGAAGTATTCGATCGCGGGGAACGAGTCCTCGATGCGGCGGGTGTCGACCAGGACGATCGCGCCGAGTGCCCCGTCGACCAGGTCGTCCCAGAGGAAGGCGAACCGGTCCTGGCCGGGGGTGCCGAACAGGTAGAGCAGCAGGGCGTCGTCGAGGGTGATCCGGCCGAAGTCGAGTGCCACGGTGGTGGTGGTCTTGCCGGAGACGGCTGACGTGTCGTCGATGCCGACCGAGCGTTCGGTCAGGGCGGCTTCGGTGATCAGGGGCTCGATCTCGGAGATGGCGCCGATGAAGGTCGTCTTGCCCACCCCGAAACCGCCGCTGATCACGATCTTCACGGCGATCGGTGGCGCCGCTGTCTCAGAGAGCACGGACACGGTCCCGGATCCTTTCGATCAGGCTGATGGAGAGGACGTCGGGTTGTTCCTCGATGTGCAGATGGCCTTCGGTGAGCAGGTCGCCGACGATGACCCGGAGCACGCCGAGGGGGGCGGCGAGGGCCGCCGAGAGGTCGGCCAGCGAGTGTGGGCGCTGGCAGAGTTCGACGATCCGGCGGGACTCGAACCGCAGCGGCGCGGAGAGCGCGGCCGGGGTGGCGAGCAGTTGGGTCTCGACGCGCAGGCCGTCGTGCACCGGCTGGGTTCGGCCGCCGGTGAGCATGAACGGGCGTACCAGTGGGTCCCGATGGCCCGGGCGCGGCCATCTCTGATCGGTCATCGTGGCAGGTGCTGTCGTGACTCGGCGATCAGCGCGGGGGTCAGCAGGGTGCCGAACCGTTCGGCGAGTGCGGTGATCTCGTAGCCGATCAGGCCCAGCGCGCATTCGCTGCCGGCCACCACGCCGAGGATGCTGCCGCCGGTGATCTGGGAGACGACCAGGTAGCCGCGCCTCATCTCGATCATGATGAGTTTGAGGCCGTCGAAGTCGTACCGGCGGGAGGCGCTGCGGGCGAGGCTCGCCAGGCTGGACACGATGGCGGCGAGTTGGTCGGCCTCGGCCCGGTTCAGCCCGTCCGAGGAGGCGATCAGCAGGCCGTCGGAGGAGACGGCGATCGCGTCGCGTACCCCGTCGGTCTGTTGGACGAAGTGGCCGAGGAGCCAGTTGAACTGGTGGCGGTCAGCGGTTGCGTCGATGCTCATGGTTGATCCCCGTTGCGGTTGTCGGGCGGTTCAGGACCGTACGCCGTGGTCGGCTTCGGCGCGCAGCACGCCGGCGCGGAAGGCGGAGAGCCGGTCGTGGACGGCCTCCGGCGAGTCGGTGATGACCGCCGGTTGCGGGGGGATGTCCACCGGTTGCGGTTTCGGGGCGGGGGTCTGCTTCTTCGGCGGGCGCCGGCGCAGGCCGTTGGGGGTGCGATCGGTTCGTTCCGGCTGCGATTCGCGGGAGCCGAGTTCGATCGTGGGGCGGTGCATCACCACGTACTCGATGGCGTCGGATCGCAGTGGGGCCATCTCCGAATGCGGTGGTTGCGGCGGTGCCGAAGGCCGCAGCTTTGCCGCGGGTGGCGGTGGCGGTGCAGGGGGTACGGAGACAGGTTTACGTTCGGCGAGGAGCGCGGCCGGTAGCGTGAGCCGGGCCGTGACGCCGGTGACCGGTGACGGGGTGAGCTGGACCTGGACACCGGTCTGGGTGGCGAGGCGGCCGACCACGAAGTGGCCGAGGTAGCGGGTCGGCGCGGTGATGAAGTCGCCTTCGCCGCGCAGTCGCTGGTTGGCCTGTTCCAGGTCGGCGGCGTTCATGCCGATCCCGGAGTCGATGATGGCGATGAGGTAGCTGTCGCCGATCATCCGGCCCTGGACCTCCACGTCGGCGTCGGGTGGGGAGAACACCAGGCCGTTCTCGACGAGTTCGGCGAGCATGTGCACGACGGCGTCGACCGTCGAGCCGTTGATCAGCACGTCGTCGACCCGCCGCAGGGTCACCCGGCGGTATTCCTCGACCTCGCTGACCGCGGCGCGGACGATGTCGCCGATCGGCATGGGTTCGGACCAGTGGCGGGGGTCGGAGGCGTCGACCAGTACGAGCAGGCTTTCGGCGTTGCGGCGCATGCGGGTGGCCAGGTGGTCGAGTTCGAACAGGTTGGCCAGGCCGGTGGGGGTGGGCTCCTCGCTCTCCAGTTTGGTGATGAAGCCGAGTTGGCGGCGCAGCAGGTTCTGGTTGCGGTGGCCGAGGTTGGCCAGCGAGCGGGTGGTGGCCAGGCGGAGCCGGGCCTGGGCGGTGGCCAGTGTGTAGGCGGTGTCCTGGACCTGTTCGAATGCCTCGGCGACCTGGTGGACCTCGATGCTGGCGCCGCGGTACACCCGGACCGGAGGGGGACGGATGTCGTGGTCGCCGGCGGCGGCGCGGTCGACCGCTTCGGGCAGTGACTCGCTGATCCGGCCGGCCTCCTCTGCCAGGGCGGCCAGTGGCCGGGCCAGGATGCGGGAGGCCACGATGGCCAGCAGGATCGCGCCGAGGACGCACAGGGCCATGGCCGCGACGAGTGCGGCCAGCCGTACCGTCGCCTCGTCTTTGATCTTGGTGGCGTTTGCCTGGGCGATGCCGCCCATGGCCTGACTGGCCTGGAGGATGGTCTGCAGGACGATGCCGGACGCCTGCCAGTAGACGTCGGGATCGGCCCGCAGGGTACGGCCGTCGGCCGCCGCCAGCGCGAGGTTCTCCATCGCGACGACCTGTTTGCCTGCGTCGGTGCCCAGGACCAGGTTCTGTGCCTGTACGGCCTGCGGGTTGCCGTACTGGTTGAAGGCCAGGATCGCGGAGTCGCGGGCCGATTTCGCCGAGACGAACTGAACGAACTCGCCGGGGCCGAACCGCCCGGCGGAGAAGACGCCGTGCAGCAGCATGCGTTCCTGGGCGGCGGACTCCTTGGCCACGCCGAACATGCTGATGGTGGCGTAGTTGCGGCGCAGCTCGTTGTCGTCGACGGTGTCGAGGCCGAAGTCGATGGTGTTCATCCGGGCGATCACGGCGGTGTAGAAGCCGGCCGTGTCGGCCGCGGTGCCGGTCCCGGTGTCGCTAGCGGCCCGGACCTGGGTGAGGCCGTCGAGGCCGGCGACCGCCGCCGCGACCCGGTCCTCGATCTCGCCGCCGCCGTCGGTCAGGTCGTCGACGACGGAGCGCTGCTGATCGACCGCCTGGCGGGCCGCGGCGAGCTGGGAGCGGAACTGCGTGGCGCCGCCGAGGAGGCCGGCTGCCAGGCCGCGTTCGGTCTGCAGCTTGTCCACCAGGTCGAACACCTCGAGGTCGAGGGTGACCGCGCGGCCGGTCTGGGCGGCGGCCCGATAGTCGTCGATCTCGCCGGACGCGATCACGCCGATCAGCGCGAGAATGACGGCCACCGGCAGAGCCAGGGTTCGCGCGATGCGGCCCCGGATCGTGCCACCGGTGCGGCGCGGTGGCGGCACGGTCGTCGCGGACACGCGATCAGCTCCTCTTTCGGCCTTCTGTGCTCGTTCACACATTCGGATCTGTGGCACCCGGAGGGTGCTATGGGGAGAGGGGATGACGCGGTCCGGTAAGGATCACTCACCGTCGTCCGCCGAAACAGAATCGGTTTTGCAGCTGCCATGGTCAATAGCCGGACGTATGAATTTTCTGACGCTGCAACTATCGGACAGTCCCACCGTCCACGATCGGCCAGCCCCTCACCCGGAGATCATCGGCCGCAACCTACGCACGGCCACGGAGGTCTGTTAGCGTGCACATTCCGAGGGATGCGATTGATGTGAGGGGGCGCTGATGATCCTCGCCGCCCCCTCCCTCACCCAGGCGTGCCTGGCTTCGGCCGCGCACGCCGACGAGGTCGCGGCGCCGGGGGCCGCGGCGGTCCGGATGTCGTACGTCGACGACGACCAGACGACGGGCGCCGCCCCCACATCCGGTGCCGTGGTGCAGGACCCACAACTGGGCGGCCTGGTCGAGGTGACCGCGGCCGTCCTCCTGCTGTGGCGGTTCGCGGGGCGGCGTACCTCCGCCTAATTGTTGTTAGCGCTCACTATCGGGTTCGGTGCGGTGGCGGCCCAGGTTGTCGTGGTCGCCGCCGGCTGCCACACCCCGGCCCTGCTTCCCAGTTTCCCGGCCACCCGCACCCGCCGCATCCGATACGGCTTCTTCACCGACCGGCACCCGCGCTGTCCCGCTGTCGTGGACCTGGTTACCGGCACCTGGGGCCGGCCCCAGGCCGACGGCGAGCACGCCGGCGGGCTTCCTCACGGGGGTGCCGTGCCGGAGTGGGACGACACCGTCGACGGCGGCACCCGGCTGACCCGAGAACAGCAGGACCACATCCGCGACCAGGCCGGGCAACGGCTGCCGTGGCTGGCCGACGCCGCATGCCTCGGCGGACGGTACGGCACCGACCTGTACCACCCGGACGGCCCCCTGTCCTGGGCAGGATGCCAGGAATGCCGGACGTCGTGGTGGCTGCCGCCTGGTCGGGCAGCGGTTTCAAGACCGCGCCGGCCGCCGCCGAACGGGTCACCCGGCTCGTCACCTCCCGATTGACCGAGAAGGCCGGCGGTTGACCGAGGCGGACACGCCCCGCTGGCGGCGGAATCCTCGTCACCCGTCTGCTGATCGGGACGATGCCGACGCTGAGGCGTCACCGCTCACTCGGGCTCACCTTGGGCGTACCGGATGACCTCCTCTTGGGTCAGCGGGCTCTTGGGATGGTGGCTCAGGCACAGTGACGTACGTATCTTGCTGAAAGAGGAGCCCTCCACCGCCACGTAGAACTCGCCACCGCGCAGCTGGGATATTCCGGGCAGGTCGCCGCCCTTGGCCCGGGCCACCTCTCGTGCGGCCTCGATCTGGACTGGCGCGTTGAGCAGCCCGAAGAACTGCGTGGCGGCGTTACCCGGGATGTTGTTGTGCAGTCCCTTCGGCGACTGGGTCGCAAAGATCAGGCCGAGGCCGTACTTGCGAGCCTGAGAGGCGAGCGACAGCGTGCTCCCGGTGCAGGCGGTCATCGCGCCGGACGGGGCGAACGTCTGCGCCTCGTCCATCACGAACAGGCCGCCCAGCGGCCTGTCCCCCGCCGGATTGCGCTTGATCCAGGCGAAAAGCGCCATCTGGAGCTGATTGACGAAACTCTGCTTCTGCCCATCGTCGGGCAGCCCGATCAGGCTGATCACCGAGACCCGGGCCCGTTTGCCGTTCTCGGGCGTCAGCAACTCACCCGGGTCCACCGGCTGCCCTACCCCGCCGAAAAGCGGATCGATGACGGTCGCGGCGGTCAGCGACCGGCCGAGATCGGCAGCAATCTTGATGGCGTCGGCCCCGAATCTGCTGGCGGCGTCCGGCAGATCGTCGAGCATGCCGATGAAGCCACGCAGCGATGTCTCCCGGTGCCGCTGGGCGTAGTAGACGAGCGCTTCCTTGAGTACGGCCCGGCCGGTCTCGGCCTTGGCGGTGCGCCCGTCCACCTTGGCTCGCGGGGCGAGCGCAGCGAGCGCGGCGTCCACGGCAGCGTCGAACTCGTCGGGGTCGTCGATGAGTTGCCGGAAATCGGGCAGCGGCTGGAAGGTGATCGGCCGCCCGGCAGCCCGGCGCGGTGTGTAGATCACCACATCGGTGTTATCCAGGTAGTCCTGGGCCTTCTCGGCGTCGCCGGGGCGCCAAGCGGTAGGCGGCTCGGGCCAGGGGTCGCCGAGCCGGGCGAGGTCGTTGTTGGGATCCAGCACGATCGTGGAGACGCCCTGGAGGGCGCACTCCTCGATGATGCGGCGCAGCAGAACCGTCTTGCCGGAACCGGAACCGGCGAAGATCGCGGTGTGCTTGCGCAGGGCCTCGAGTTCTACCCTCACCGTGTCCGCGGTGTCGAAGGCAACGCCGAGCGAGATGGCGGGTCCGTGCGTCACGGGCTCCGGCCGCATTGGGGTCGTCGGCGACGGCTCGGGCGCGGCGGGCCCGGGTGCCGACAGGCCGACCGCGGCGTCAGCCAGCGCTTCCCGCAGAAAGGTGATCTTCCCCGTCGGCTGCCGCGCCATCAGCCAGGCCGGCAGGTCCGGCGACGCCTTCGCGAGCAGATCCCGTAGCGCCCACAGAATGCGCAGATCCTCGTCGTTCACGGTCAGACGACGCCCGCCGGCCCGTTCGAAGTATTCCACCGCCTCGCGGTTCTTGGCGCTCGTCGGCCACTCGGCATTCCGAAGAAAGTACAACCGCCGATTGGGTACGCCATGAGCCAGCCCCGCCTCGGTGCAGCCCGAGCGAATCCGGTTGAGTACGGCATTGCCGTGGTGGTCGGGCGCGATCGCCCGGAAGCCCCAGTGCTCCTGGACCTCTGTCTCCTCGTCGACGGTGCGGCGCAGCCGGGCGTGCAGCGCCGGTTTCGTGCTCGGCGGCGGGTCCTGTTCGAAGTGGCGACCGGCGTCACCGCGTTCGGCGATCCACGCCTGCAGGCCGGCCGAGAGCAGGCCGGGCAGTTCGGTGTCCTCGGCCGCCGTGCTGAGGACACCGTCGATGACCGCAGACGCCTTGAGCTCCTCGAATCGCCGGTCGATCGCGATCAGCTCGGAGTCGGGCGGCCGGACGATGACGATCGGCGTCTCCTCGACGGCGGCGCCTGAGGTCTGGAGTTCGGTCAGCTCGCGGACTGCACCGTCGTTGACGCAAGCGCGGATGTGGCCGTCGACGATCTGGAGGAGCTCACGCGGTTTGAAGTTCACCGCGTCGTCGAACGCCTGCTCCTGGATCGGCCAGGTCGGATACGGCGGGACGAACCCACTCGCGTCGTAGTGCGGCTTCAGACGCCGTGCGACCAACTCCCGGCCTACCTTGGCGCTGGGCAGCGAGCCAAGGTGCTGCCGCGCGACGAACCGGTCCTGGACCGCCGCGATCGCGAACTTCTTGATCACCTCCCACGTCGCGTGCTGGGCGGCGATCACGGTGAGGGTCTTTCGGGTCCGTTCCCGCACATCCATCAGGCCATTGGCGACCTGATCGAGCTGCAAAGAATCCGACAGGTCCGCGCTCTGTCCGGCCTGCATCGCCTTGACGTTGGATGCCAGCAGGCCGTCGATCTGGTCCACGGCGATCACCGATGGGCCGGTCAGCGACAGCAGCCAGGACAGTTCGCCGACGACCTTCTCCGGCGGGTGTACTTCGCGGGGCAAGCCCCACGGTGTGCGTTCGCCCGGCTCGCACTCCTCACCCGACTGCAGGAAGTTGCTGCCCACCTCCTTCGCCCGGAAGTCGCCCGCGTTGTAGACGGCCAGCGCTCGTATTGTGTACCGGCACTCCATGGCCACGTCCGGCGCGTGCCGGTGGATCGCCTCCAACAGCGCCTCTACGGCCGGCCGGCCCAGTGGCGCGGCGCCGATGAGTTCCTGCCGTTCCGCGAAAGGAACCCCGGTCAGCAGGGTGAGCCGGCGCATGAACACCTGCGCCTGGGTCTCCTGCCCATCAACTCGGCGAGTCAGCCCGTTGAGCATCGCGTGCGCGAGGCTGTGCCAGAAGCGTGTGCCGTCCAGCAGAGAGAGCAGGAAGAAGTAGCCGTCCTGGCTTTGTACCTGCTCGCGCACCCAGCCCAGCAGATGAGTCTTGCCAGTGCCCCGCTGGCCCTGCACGACGACCCCGACCGGGCTACCGGCATCGCTGCTACGAGCGTCCTCGATCGCGTCCAGAATCGAGGCGGCCACGTCGCCGTTCAGTGTGTCGACGTGAAATTCGGAACGCCGCCAGACGTCGTCCGCGGTCGGTGTCACGTTGATGTGCAGGCCGGTGAGTGCCTTCAGCCCGTCCGGCATCATTCCTCGATCGCCAGAACGTGATGAGCACGACTGCCGATGACAACCGCGGCGTCGCGGTCCCGGGTTTGCAGGCTCTTCTGGTTGGTCTCCTCCTCGACGAGGACCCCCGACATCCGCGCCATCAACCGCAGCACGCCGTCGACATCGGCCTTTGCGAGACCGGTCAGCCCCTCGCGCAGATCCGCGAGACCGACCCACGAACCGACCGGGTTCGCCAGCTCGCGGTATGCACGGCGAATCCGCTTCTCGATCTCATCCGCGGCCGGCCTGGCCTCGACTGGCGCCGGGTTGCCCTTCTCCTCGGGCTGGTCACCGAAGACCTGGGCCAAGCTGCGACCGGTCCGGTCGAGATACTCCTCGAGCCGGTGAAGGACGGCGTACAGGGCCTGCCCGGCTGACCCGGAGCCCTGCGGCGCTTCCCGCGCCAGCTCCTCACGGCCCCACCTCCAGCCCCCGTCGGCCAGGCTGAAGAAGAGAAGGCCCTTCGGACCCCTGCGGCATTCGATCAACTTCGCGTCGACGAGCTTCTCCTTGGGCTTACCGGTCAATCGCAAGCCGGGCGCGTACTTCTCCGCGATCTCATTGTTGGATAGCTCGGCGTTTTCCGCCATCAGAATCAGCAGCAACGCTCGTTGCGGCAACGACAGCTTCAGGTCACTCATGAATCGCCCTTTCGCGGTGTTCGGCCCGACGACAGTCAAGGAATTGCCGAAGTTGGGACATGACGAGGTCGCGATGCTGAACGACCTGCGTATTGGTGAACCGGAGAACCGCATATCCGGCCAGTTGGAGTTGTACGTCGCGCTGCCGGTCGGCGGCGAATCGCTCCGGCTCGCGATGCTCCGCGCCGTCGATCTCGACGACACAACGCTCGTCCCGCCAGAGGAGGTCGACGCGGATCGGATTGGTCAGCGGATGCGCCTGATAGATCTGGTTCCATTCACGCCCAGCGGCCCAGTCCACGCCGGACAGCGCGGCCTCGAGCGACTGTTCGGCCATGCTGGCCGGATGCGGCCGCCCGGCGATCGCGGGGTACCCGATGGTGTTGCTCAGAGGACTCCGGTGGGTTTCGGGCTCCGCGGCACCGGCGGCCTGTGGGCGGAATCGGACGCGCACGATGTCGTCGATCGAGTCGAGGGCCGTGCCGGCGAGCCAGATCCCAAACCTACCGATGTCGGCAAGCCAGCGTGCGGCCGAGACGAGGGTGCGTTCGTCCTCCGGCGACATCCCGTCCGGTACGGATACCAGGATGGCGACGCGGTGGCGGTCGAAACAGCGCGGGATGACCTTGGCCAGTTCGGCCGCCTTGACTTCCCGGGTGAAGCGGCCACCTGCTGCGACGCCATGCAACGCCCGCTCGGCCAGGTCAGCGAGGAACGGCCCGTAATGGCCGCCGTCGTGAGCGTGGCGTAGAGCAATCGACCGCACGGCCATCACCCCGGCACCCGACGGCTCGCGAATCAGGTCGGCGGCCGGCAGCCAGGCCGGGTACAACTCGCGGGCAACGAGGTCCAAGCGTTCCAGCAGGTCGTCGATCAGGTCGATGGCTCGGGTCGGCGCGACAGCCTCGTACGTGATGACCGCAGGCGCCTCCGGCGGAAGCGGTTCCACGGAGAGCGCCAGCGCACCGACGCTCGATCCCTCAACGACGATCGGTTGATCAATAGGAAGATCCGTCCAGGCTTGCGCCACACCATGTCCCTCGGCTCACAAGTCCATAAATTCTGTGGGCTAATTGAAGATCGAGACAAGGTGATTCAGCTTGTCGAGTTCAACCGCAGTCGCGAAAGGATCACCATAGGTCAGGCCGCAACAGCTCCCGAGCTTCTGATAGTGGCGGCGACACTGCCGACAATCGGGGCAATCGGTATGCCCTAGCCAGCCGGGCTGTGACGTTTCTAGAATGCGAGCCGTGTCTCCCACAACGGTCGGCGGAATGCGTGCCACCAGCCGCAGCCAGGACGCCGTACGGATTCTCCTGATCATTTCTACGGCGGCCGAGCCGATCTCGTCGCAGCCCGCTGATCCGGCCCTGTCCGACGCGGTGGCGGTCCTGGAGAGCCAGGTGCTGCTACAGAAGCTCGACTTCTGGGTCCGCAATCCCGACTTCCTCGCCGACGAGCTGCTCAACGAGTACGAGCAGGGTGGCGACGCCGAGTTCCTCGAACTTGCCGGAGGCATCCTCACTTCCGACGAGCCGGAGGTGCGCCGCTACCCGATGACCCGGTTCCTCTTCGGGGCGTACGAGCCGTTGGATGACGCGCTGGCGGTGCTCCGCAGCGCCCATCTGGTCGTCCGGCGCAAGCGGGGCTCCGCCGGTGGCCGCGTCCTGCGGCACGACTACTACCTCACCCAGGCTGGACGGGCGGCCGCTGACCGGATCCTGCTCGACGCCCCGGCGTTCGCCTATTTCGTTGAGCGCACCCAGTTGGTCGCGCGCCTGGCCGCCGGCTATCGCGGCAGCAAGCTCAAGGAACGGCAGTACCGGCAGGACGAGTACCGCGACGCGGTGATCGGCGACCCGATCGCGACGATAGCGCCGCGGGTACAGGAGCGCTGGCGCCTGCACGATCAGAAGCGGCAAACGCCGGCGTCCGCCGCATGAGTCCCGAAGAACTCGCCACCCGCATCGCCCGCCGGGCCGGAGTGCCGGTGCCGGTGGTGGAGCGTGTCTTCGATGAGAACGATTTCTCCCTGATCCTGTCGGGCGCCCTACCCCGGCCGGTTCAGCTGCACAGACTCCGCATCGTGGGTAACCGATCGGTCGACCCGGTCGGCCCGTTCGACCGGGTGCTGCGGTTCGGCGCCGGGCTCACCGTGCTCGCCGCCGACAACCTGCGGGGCAAGACCAGCGTGCTCGAGCTGATCACCTGGTGCCTGCGCGGCTCGCCGCGGGCCAACCTGCAGGGTGTGGTCCGCGGCTGGCTGAGCCGACTCGACTGCGACGTGACGGTGGCCGGGCGCCTGCTCGGCTTCCGCCTGCTCCTTCAACACGGGCGACTCGTCCAAGGCCGGATCATCTCGGCCCCGGACCAGGACAGCCTGGCGCGGGCGGACAAGGCAGGGGACGGCCCCGCCGTCGTGGAGCTCGCCCACACCACCGACCCGGACGCGTTCGCCGCCATGGTCGCGAAGCTGATGATGGAGCTGTTGAACCTCGAGCGGCTGGAGGCCTCGTCCACCCGCAACTCCTCCGGGCGAACCACGTTCGGCTGGCCCGCCTACTTCGGCGCGCTCTACCTGCCGCCCGGCGGCGACCCAGCGCTGCTGGGCGACGTGGTCACCGGCGGACTGCCCGGGCGGCTCCTGCAGGTGTTCCTCGACCTGCCGGGAGCCGCGCTGCTGACCCGGCTCAAGACCGCGCGCGACCAACTCGAGGAGGCCGACCGGGCTGCCGACGCCGACTCGGCACGGATGCGTGCCCTCCTCTCGGAGCAGCGGGCCGACGCGGAACGTCGGCTCGCTGCGGCCCGAGACGAACTCACCGCCCTCGGCGAGACGGTCGGCGCGGCGTCGCTGCTGACCGAGATCTCGGACCTCACCACCACGGCCGTGTCCGCCGAGAGCTCGCTTCGCGAGGCGCGCGAAAACTACGAGCTCCTCCGCTGGCAGCGGCTCTCCGACGCGCGACACCTCGCCGACCTACGCGAGCACGAGTCGGCCCGGCTGTTCTTCCACGCCCTCGATCCCGAAGTGTGCCCGCGCTGCGAGGGCCCGATCAGCCCCGCGCGCCGGGCGGCGGAACGGGCAGCGGCCATCTGCGCGGTGTGCACCGAACCGGCCGGCCGGCCCGCAGCCGATCCGGCCGAGACCGAGGCCGCCGAGCAGGAGGCCCAATGGCGGTTGGCAGCCAGCCAGGAGGCCGAGAAGCTGGCCCGTACCCACCGGGACAAGCTGGCCGCATACGCCGAGGAGTGCCGCCGCGCCTTGGCCACCGCCGAGCAGGCGCTGACCGCGACGCGAGCCGGCCAGACCGAGCAGGATCGGCGCGCGCTGATCGACCGGGTGGCTCGGCTAGAGGGAACGGTCAGCGCCTGGGACTCACTGCCGATGCCGGGAGAGCGGCCTCATGATGACAATCGGACGGTGCTTGCCGCGGCGACAGCCGAGCTGACCGAACTTCAGACTGCGGCCAGCGACACCCTCTTTGAGGAACTCAACGCCGACATCGCCGGACTCGCCCGCGATTTCGGTTTCCGCAACCTAGACCGGATCGTCGCCGATCGAGCTGGGCGACTCCAGGTCTTCAAGACCGGTGGTCCCCGCGAATGGTTCACGAGGCAGTCGCCGGGTGAACGACTTCGGCTCCGAATCGCAGTGGTGGTCGCGCTACTCCGGATCGGCCACCGCCACGGGGTGGCCACCCATCCCGGCCTGCTGCTCATCGACAGTCCTCGGTCGGAGGAGGTGCAGGACGACAACGCCGCCGCCCTGCTGGTCGCGCTGGAGCAGCTCTGCACGGCGACGCCCGGCCTCCAGATCCTGGTCACGACGGCGGATCAGGAGCTGGTCGGCCGCACGCTACAGGCCTCGACGATCATCTCGCCGCCCGGCCCAGGTCAGCCGTTGTGGTAGCTCTGGGAGAGCTCGACCGGCTGCTGCTGGCCTCTACCGACGAGCCGCCATCGCTGGCCGACCTGGTCAGACGCCTCACCAAGCCGGCCGCCGCGGAAATCGAACGGTGCGCCGCTGGTCCCCTCGCACCCCTGCTCTGCGCCGCGGTGACCCGCCAGTTGGCCGGTCCTGACGAGGTCACCGCCCTCCTTCGTGGGCTCTCCGCGCAAACGAGTGCACTGGCTCTACTGGACGCGACCGACGAACTGCTGGCGTCGGCCTCCTTCGTCGAGCCGTACGGCATCAGCCTGCACCGGGCCTTTCTGGCCGGCGTACCGACGGCGCGGCCATTGGTCGCTGCGGCCATCGCCGAGGGCGCGCTGCGACTGGCACTCGGAGGGCACGGCGATGTCCTGCGGACGGTGATAATGCTGACCCCGAACGATCTCGGCGAGCTCGATACGGACTACTTGGACCGAATGCCGCGGCTGCTCGGCGCGGCCCTCGACATGTGGGGCACGGAGCGTTCCGTCAGCGAGTCGCTGCTGAGCACCCTGGCCGATCTGCTAGCTGATCCGGCTACCTCCGCCGACGCAGCCTTCGAAATCGGCCTCCACCAGGTCCGCGTGGCAGCCACCGCCGGCACTGAGGACCCGGCCGCACAGCTGGTGGCGGCGCGGAGAAACTTCGCCCACGCCGAGGCCGCCGAAGAGTCGAGTGGAGATGCGGCCCTGTACGGTGCCGGCATCGACGCCGTGATGGCCTTCCGGCGCGGCGACCAGCTCGCGCTCCGAGCCGCGGACCAGGCGATTCGACGACACCTCGACCGTCGGGCCGACGGTCTCCACCGGGCACATGTCCCGGCCTGGCGCCGCCCGCGCGCCGAGGCCGGTTTCGCCTGGGCGCGGCTGGTGGCGATCCTCGGCCGGGCACTGGACGCCGCGACCCGGCCCGCCTGGCTCGACGCCTGGCCGATGATCGACGCGCTGGCGGACGCGTACGTCCTGGACCGTGCCGTGATTCCGGTGCCTGGATCGGTCGATCCGGACGGGCTGTCCCGCATCGTCCGGCCGGTGGTGGGGTCGTCACTGCGCGGCAGGGAGACGCTAATCGTCCAGTTGCGGGTCGCCGCGGAGGATGACGGCGGCCGGGTCCACCGGCTTCGCGAGCTCGTTCAGAACCTCGACACCGTTCCGGAGCCTCCGCCCGACGGTAACGGTGCGCGAGTCGTCACGCTGGCGCCGTCCGTGGTGGCCGAGCTGGGTCTGCCCGCGGCCGAGCGGCTCGCCCACCGACTCGACGACGACTCGCTCCAACTGGTGGAGGGTCTGGCCTACAACGCTCTCGTACAGCGCGGGAACCTCCGCGATCCGGTCATCGCCGGAATTCTGGAAAGGGTGACTGCCCGCCTTCAGCCATGCGCCGACTACATCGGATCGGTCCGGCAGTCTTTCGACGCGGTGGTCGCCGACGCGGTCGCGTTCATGGCCACCCGACAGGACCTGCAACGATCGGCAGCGGTTGACTACCTGTTCCCTGCGTTGACCCCGCCGCGGGAGGCACGCCTGCAGGACGACTTCGCCGACTGGCTTCGCCGGGGCCCACTCGCCGGTCACGTCGACGTCGAAGTGCCGAACGTGGCCACCGGCCGCGCCGACATCAAGGTGGGATTCGGCGCCACTCGCTTCTTCATCGAGGTCAAACGGGAGCTTCGAAACAATTCACCTGCTGCGATGGAACGCTCTTACCTCGCACAGGCCGCCGACTACTCAGGAACCAGCGCGGCCCTCGGCATGCTGCTGGTTCTCGATCTGACACCGCATCCGGCAGGCGCGCCCCACCTGAGCGAATGTGTCTGGGTTGCTGTCCACCGCCCGCCTGGAGCCGCGGTGGACCGCTATCTCCTGGTCGGCCGGATCATCGGAAACCGCCCACGCCCAAGCGCCTACTCACGGTCCGCGAGCCATCGGACCGGTCCCTAGATCCTCTGGGGTCGAGATTCTCCTGAAAGACGGGTTTCCAGGCCGCGGTTCGAAGTCTGGCGAAGATGCCGTAGCCATCGACGTTACCCGCGGACGGCCCCGGTACGGCAAAATCGACCTCCACTGATGCCAATCGGCCGGAAGCGGGGCCGCCGAATGCCCAGTTACTCGCAACAGTTCGACTACCGGTGTGCCGGCTGCGGACGGCAGGGACGGCAGGAGGTCTGGCTGGCCGTCGACATCCGGGAGCGGCCGGACCTGGCCCGGCTGATCGCGGCCGGCGGGGCCACCACCCAGCGGTGCGAGTCGTGCGGGAATCCCGTCACCGTCGACGGCTATCCGAGCCTGCTGATCCGGCGTCCCGTCCTGCGGCCGCCGCTGATCTTCGCGACCGCGGTGGACGGTCCACAGGAGCGGATGGTCCAGCAGTTCCAGATCGCGCTGATGATGCTGCGCCGGACCGAGCCGCCGGAGACCCAACAGCAGCAGGACGTGCAGATTCTTCCGTACGGGCTGCTGCCGCTCGTGGTGGAGCGGGACATCGAGACCGACGCCGCCGCGGTGGCCGCCAATACCTTCCAGGCCTTCACCGCCGAGTTGCAGCACTACCGGGCGTGGCTCGCCGAGCTGGTGCGGCACCGCCAGGGCCGGCAGGTCCTCGCCGCGCTCGCCGCCCTGCTCCAGGCCCCGGACGCCGCGGCCTGGCGGGAGGTCGTGGTGGCACACCCGGAGCTGCTCACCGACGACGCCGACCTCCTGCTGCAACACGCCATCGAGCAGGCCGACCAGGACGGTGAGCCGGCGATGGCCACCCAGGCCCGGCACTGCCTGGTGCTGCTGCGCAGATGCCGCGAGTTCGGCGTCGACAAGGTGTTCACCTCCAGGGAGCCGGATCCGGGCGGGCTCCCGGCCGCCGTGGGCTCCGCGCTCGTGATGGTGCTGGGCCGGGAACTCCTCCACGAGGGCCGGCCGATCAGCCCGGAAGCCCGGCGCAACCTGCTGATGGGGGCGCTGCTCGACTTCCGGGACGAGGACCGGGAGCTGGCCGTCGAGTGGCGTGCCGGCCGGCTCGTGCCGATCCGCGACCTGCTGACCTTCGGGCTCGCGAACGAGCTGGTCGCCCACCCGTCCAGCCGCCTCGACCTGGCCGAGGCGGTCCGCCGCTACGCGGAACTCGACCACCTCCGGGAGGCGGCGCCGGACCTCTGGGGCGAAGCCCAGCACAACGCCGCGCTGGCCCACATCATGCTGGCCGACTCCCGTGACCTGCGGGAACTGGGCGCGGCCCGGGCCGCGTACGAGCGGGCCCTGACGGTCCGCACCCGTACCGCGGACCCGGACGGCTGGGCGATGACTCTCGCCGCGCTCGCCGTCCTGCTGTTCCGCGACTACCCGACCACCGATCCCCGGCCGGTGGACGACGCCGTGGCGATGCTGGCCGCCGCGGTCGCCGACCCACCGGACGGCATCGGCGCCCGCCCACTGCTGAACCTGCGCACCACCTACGCGACCGCCCTGCTCCAGCGATCCCACCGCGGCGACGACTCCTCGCTGACGACCGCGTTCACCGAACTGGAACGGCTCTGGGCCGAGGTCACGGACCTCGACGATCCGGAGCTGAAAAGCGTCGTCGCCACCAACTACGGGCATGCGCTGACCCATGTCGCCGAACGGACCGGACGGCCCGAGGACCGCCGGCGGCTGCTCGACCTGGCTCGCGCCGCCCGCGACAACGCCGCGGCGCAGAGCGACGAACGGCTGTGGGTGCAGGCGTCCGGCAATCTCAGTCAGGAGCTCTTCCAGAGCAGGCAGTGGGCCGAGGCGGACACGGTCCTGCGGGAGGCGATCGATCGGGCCGAGCGGGCCGCCATGCACCACGAGTGGACCAATCTGACCGGACATCTGGCCCGGCTTCTGCTCGAACGCACCGACGGCGACCACGACGAGCACGTCGGCACGGCGGTGACGCTGCTGACCCGCGCCCGCCAGGCCGTCGACCGGGAGGCCGACCCGGAGAACTGGGCGTGGCTCACCGGGTTGCTCGCCGAGGCGTACCAGGGATTCGAGGGCCACCGCGAGACGAACATCGAGCTTCTCCAGGCGGCCATCGACGCCGTACCCCGCCGGGTTCATCCCGTGCGCTGGGCGCAACGTGTCCGGGGCCTGGCGAACCGGCTGCCACCGGCCGAGGCCCTGACCCGGTTCACCGAGGCCGCCGAGATCCTCACCCGCGACCGCTATCCGCACGAGTGGGCGGCCATCCAGCACAACATGAGCCTGGCTCACCGGGAGCTCGCCTTCCAAACCCGAGAAACCGACCATCTGGTACGGGCAATCGCGTGCCTGCGTGACGCGCTCGCCGTCCGCCCACCGGATCAGGCCCCGATCGAGTGGGCGCAGACCACCCGCCTGCTCGCCGAGACGCTGTACCGCTACGACGGAAGCGACGCCGCCGTGGCCGAGGCGGAGCGGATGCTGGCGCAGGCGCTGGTCCTGCTGCGCGACGGCGGCCGCGCCCAGGACGTCCTCTGGACCGCGAGCGAGCTCGGCAACGTGCTGGCCGCCCGACACCGGTGGGCGGAGGCCGTCGCGCCGTTCCGGGAGGCCCTCGACGCCCGCGACCGCATGTACGCCTCCGGCCTGCTGCGCCACAGCCGCGAGGAGTCACTCGCCCGCAGCGCCGGGCTGCCGGTCGCGGCCGCCTACGTCATGGTTCGCGCCGGGCAACCCGAGGCGGCCGTGGAAGCGCTGGAAGCCGGCCGGGTACGCCTGCTCGGCGACGCCATGGACCGTGACCCGACCGGACTGACCGCGGTCCGGGACCAGGCGCCCGAGGCGTACGCCGCCTATCGGGACGCGGCGCGTGCTCTGGCGGCAGCCGAGGCCGCCGCCGCCCGGCTCGCGGACCGGGCCGGCACCGGCGGCTCCGACGACACCTTTCTCCGCGAGGCCGAGCAGGCGGTCCGCGAGGAGCTGCGGCGCACCACAGCCGCCTACCGGACGGCGCGGGCGGCGCTGCCGGTGCTCACCGCCGTCCGGCCGGAACAGGCCGGCCACGCCACCGTCTACGTGCTCGCCGCCCGTACCGAATCGGTGTTGTTGTCGGCCGGCCCGGAAGGGGTGACCGGCACGCGCTGCCCGAGCTTCGACGACGGCATGCTGCGCCGGTTCGTCCACGGCGACGGCTCGCCGGAGCGGCCCGGGCTGCTGGCGAGCCGGGACGGCCTCGACGAGTGTCTCGCCGCGGTCGGCGAGCACGTCGCCGGGCCGCTCGCCGGCCTGCTGCACCGGGCCGCCGCGACCGGCGTCACCCTCGTACCGGTCGGGTTGTTCTGTGCTCTTCCGCTGCATGCCGCGCCCTACGGCGACGGCCGGTGCCTGATCGACGAGTTCGCGGTCAGTTACGCGCCGTCTCGGACCGTGCGTGACGCGGCGCGGCGGCTCGCGGAGGAACGCGCCGGCCGGCAACGGCGTGGTGTGGCCGTGGTCGATCCCGGTTCCGGGCTGCCGTCGGCGGGCTACGAAGCGCAGATGATGTTGGACCACACCGGCGGCGGGCGGCCCCTCACCGGGTCGACCGCCGAGGTGCTCGGCGCGCTCACCGACGCCACCCACATCCACTTCGCCTGCCACGGCGTCTCCCTCGTCGACCAGCCGCTCAAGTCGCACCTGGACCTCGGCGGCGGCGCCCACCTGGCGCTGGTCGACCTGCTCGCCGCCGATCCGGAACGGCGCCCGCGGCGGGCCCGGCTGGTCGTGGCGTCCGCCTGCCAGACCGCCACCGTGGAGACGGCACGCAACCCGGACGAGTTCGTCGGCCTGCCCGCCGGGTTCCTCACCGCCGGTGTCCCCTGCTTCGTCGGCACCCTGTGGCCGGCCGGCGACCTGCCGACCGCCCTGCTCAACACCCGTTTCTACGAGCTTCTCTTCGACGATGGCCGGCCCGCGGACGAGGCGTTGCGCGAGGCGCAACGATGGCTTCGGGACCTCACCGGTACGGAGTTGCTGGCCTATCTCGACGACCATCCCGCCCTGGAACCGGTCGCCGCCGTCCAGCGCCGGTTCGCCGCACGTTTCCCGCGACGCCGGTTCTACGAACGGGCGGCCGTCTGGTCGCCGTACGTGCTGATCGGCGCCCCCGTCCAGGAAGGAACCCCGCCGTGACGTCCCGCCTGCGTGATCGCGCGACCAGCCCGTACGTCGTCGCCCGCCCACCGGCCACCCCGGCGCCGGACCGGTGGACGGTGGTCGTCGACGAACGCGGCGAGCCCGTCACGGTACTGACGCCGGCCGGCGCGGAGGTGGCCTTCGTCGTCGCGGACGGTGAGACACCGGTCGCCGCGGTGCTCTCCCTGCTGGAACCCGACGACGTGGTGGTGCTGACGTCCGCCGGCACGGTCAGCGGTGTCTGGGCCGGCGACGACCTCGTTGACGCGGTGATGGCCGGACCGTCCCGGTTCACCACCGACATGCGCCTGCCCGGCGAGGTCCGCATCCCCGAGGTGCGGCGCCGATGCCGGTACACCGAGGACGGTGCCGTCTGCGATCACCGCATGTCGTTCCCGGAGCGACCGCGGGAGCTGCCGGAATGCGGCAACCCGCAGCGGCTCGCCGCGCACCGGTTCGGGTGGTGAACCCGTGTTCGGTAGCGTCTTCACCGCCACCACCGACCTGCTCGATCGCCGTTTCACCGTCAACGTGGTGCTGCCGGTCCTCGTCTTCGCCGGCGGCCTGACCGCGCTCGCCATCGCCGGTATCGGCTGGCCTGAGGCCCTGACATGGTGGAAGGCCCGCGACGGTGCGGAACAGGCGTGGCTGGCCGTGGGCGCGGTGGTGGCCGTGGTGCTGCTCGCCTACGTCGCCGCCGGCCAGATCATGACCTTCACCCGCCTCGGGGAGGGCTACTGGCCGCGCTGGCTGTCCCGGCCCGGGGTGGCCCTGCAACGCCGCCGTTGGCAGCGCCTCGACCTGCGCACCGGCGCCGGCTACGCGCGCCGCTACCACGAGTTCCCCATCGACGAGACCGATCTGCTGCCGACCCGGCTGGGCAATGTGCTGCGGGCCGCGGAGCGATACCCCGCAGACCCCGAGCGGTACGGGCTGGACGCCGTGTTCTTCTGGCCCCGCCTGTACCTGGTGCTGCCCGCCGACGTACGCGAGCAGGTCGACCGGTGCCGCGGCGCCCTCGACCGCGCGGTGCTCGTGGCCGGCCTCGCGATGCTGTTCCCCCTGGCGGCCGTCCCGGTCGTCGCCTGGTCCGGCGGCGGCTGGCGGCTGTGGCTGCTCGGCTCGGCGGCGGCGGCCGTGGTGGCGATCCTGGCCCACCGCACGGCCATCGACGCGGCCCTCGCCTTCGGCGAGATCCTCCGGGCCTGCTTCGACCTGCACCGCCTGACCCTGCTGGCCCGGTTCGGCCTGGTCCACCCGGAAACCCTGGAGGCGGAACGCGCCCTGTGGATGGCGTTGCAGCAGCAGCTCTACCGCCGGGCCGCCGACGATCCCGGCCTGCTGCGGCTACGTCCACCCGACCAGCCGTGACCCACCGCCCCGAGGATCGGCTCGGCGGCTGCGGGTTCGTGCCGGGCCGGATGTCCACCGCTCGCATGCCGCCAAGTTCCTCGACCTCCGTGGTGACCTCGTCGGCGGTGCGGCGAGAGCTGCCGCCATCAGCGGTCTTGCTATCTTCCGTTCGCGGCAGGAATGGGCGCGTGCTCGAATGGAGAACGACCGATGACCCGACCTCTCAAGGCGGCGGCGCTGAACCCGCAGGTGCGGCGAGTGTTCCGGTTCGTGCCGAACCCGCCGGTGCGCTGGGCGTGGATGCTGCGGCTCATGCAGTCGGGCTCCGGGTTCGGGAGCACCCCGAAGATGCCCGCCGGGATGGCCCACCGGTTCGTGCGGCTCGGCCCCGGCGCGGGCGTGCATGTCTACACCCCGGCTGGTACACGTACCCGCCCGGCGCTGCTGTGGATCCACGGCGGCGGGATGGTCGTCGGCAGCGCGTCGCAGGACCACGCGCGGTGCATCAAGCTCGCCGCGGACCTGGACATCGTGGTGTTCTCCGCCGAGTACCGGCTCGCCCCGCGCCACCCGTTCCCCGCGCCGCTCGACGACTGCCACACCGCCTGGATGTGGGCCACCGGGCATGCCGGCGAGCTGGGTACGGATCCGGAACGGATCGCCGTCGGTGGGCAGAGCGCCGGTGGCGGCCTCGCGGCCGGGCTCGCTCAGCGCCTGCGCGACGAGGGCCGAACCCAGCCGGTGGCGCAGTGGCTGTTCTGCCCGATGCTCGACGACCGCACCGCCGCGGACCGCGACCTCGACCGGGTGCGGCACTACCTGTGGAACAACGTCTCCAACCGGGCCGGGTGGAGCGCGTACCTCGCCACGGCGCCCGGTAGCCCGGACGTGCCCGCCTACGCCGCCCCGGCCCGCCGGGCAGACCTCGCCGGGCTCGCCCCGGCGTGGATCGGAACCGGCGACATCGAGCTGTTCTACGACGAGGATCGCCGCTACGCCCAAGCACTCACCGCGGCCGGGGTATCGTGCGTCCTCGATGTGATTCCCGGCGGCCCGCACGCCTTCGAGTCGTTCCTGTCCCGCACGCCCTTGGCCCGCGACTACCTCGCCCGCGCCGAACGCTGGCTGAGCGACCACCTCACTCCCGTGCGGTGACCCGAACGCCACGACGCGCCCATCGGCGGCGGATCGAGGACGCGCTGGGCCGGTTCGAGCAGTTCCAGTTGAACCGCACCCTGCCGGAGGTCTGATGGCCCTCGTTCGCTGACTCGGCAGCCCAGGCGTGGGCCGTGGATCTTCGGCACCGGGCGGCTGGTACTGCGACGAAGCCGTGGTCAGGTGGCGCCGACCGGCTCGGCGGTGCGGTCGGCGTGGCGCAGGTCGTGTTCCTCGGTGTGGTGTGACGCGGTCAGCAGCGCGGTCACCACGAAGGAGCCGACACCGACGATCGCGGCGACGATCGTGGCCCAGCCGTCGAAGCCGGCGCCGACGAGGCTGTTCTCGATGTAGAGCAGGTCGTTCGGGACGCCGTAGAGGGTGGGGGTGAGCGCCAGCAGCACCAACCGGACCAGCACGCCGACGCCGGCGCCGACCAGGGCGGCGGTGGAGGTGGAACGGCGCCAGAACAGGCCGAGCAGGAACGGCGCGATCAGGCAGGCCAGCATCAGGTCGAAGGCCAGGGTGAGCAGGATGCCGGTCTGGCTGACCCGCAGGGCGAGGAACACGCCGAGCACGGTGACGGGGAGCATGGCGACGCGGGTCCAGCGCAGCAGCGGGTCGTGGTGCCCGGGGGCGACCGCACGGCGTACCCCGGCGACGTTGCGGACCGCGACGGCCGCGGTGGCCAGGATGGCCCCGGAGGCGGTGGAGAAGGAGGCCGCCACGATGCCGGAGAGCACCAGGATCGCCATGATGACCGGCGCGTGGTCGTCGAGGAGCTGGTAGATGATCGGGGCGTTCTCGGCGGACAGTCCCAGCGCCGACACGCTGGTCAGGGCGACCAGGGACCAGAGCACGCCGACGACCGCGGTGGCGCCGGCGCCGATGAAGCAGGCGCGTTTGGCGGCCTGCGGGGTACGGGCGGCGAAGATGCGCTGCATGAAGTCGATGGCGACCAGGTCACCGATGCCGAGGGAGATCAGTGTCGCCCAGTTGACCGGTGCACCCTGGGAGCTGTCGGTGAGCTGTCCGAGGTCGAACGGGCCGAGGCCGTCGGGGATCGCGATGCCGAATTTGTTCGCCACCCAGACGAACAGCACGATGGTGGCGACGCCGGTGATGACGGCTTGGATGACCGCGGTGTAGGCGTCGGAGAACAGTCCTCCGCCGATGGTGTAGGCCAGGATCAGGCAGACCGCGAGGACCACACCGATCGTGTACGACATGCCGGTGAAGTACTCGACGAGGAAGCCCATGGCGACCAGGTTTCCGGCGAGCAGGATGGTGAACGCGAAGATCATCAGGAGGGAGGCGGTGATCTCGACCGGCCGGTTGTAGCGGCGGGCGAAGAAGTCGCCGAGGGTGAACAGGCCCATCCGGTTCATCGGTTCGGCCAGGAACAGGCCGGCCAGCAGCAGGCAGATCGCCAGGCCGAGCGCGAGTGAGGCGCCGGCCCAGAAGCCGTAGGCGGAGCTGAGGTCGGTGTTGCCGACGGTGGCGTTGCTGTCGACGGCGGCCGTGGTCAGTGCCACGGCGACGAGGGGGACGCCGAGTTGGCGGCCGGCGACGAGGTAGTTGGCGCTGTCACCGTCGATCTTTCGGGCCACCACGATGCCGACGACCAGGACTATGAGGACAGTGAGCGCGACTCCGGCGATGATCATGAGAGCTCCCGGGTGCCTATTTCTGTCATTCGACAGATATTGATCACCATTGAGCGGCCGCCTTGTTACGGCGGCGCTTCCCACACCGGGACAACTCTGTTAACGGACCGTCACAACGGCTGCGCAACCGCCCGCGCCAGGCCCACCGCGGCCTCGTCGAGCCCGGCGATACGCAACGCGGCGTCGGCGATCCGCGTGTCTATCCCCGGACCGACGCCGGTGTCCGCGCGCCGCCGCAGGATCACGCTCTCCACCAGCCCGAACACGAGGTTGGTCGCCGCGGCCAGGTCGGCTCCGGCCAGATCGCCGGCGGCGGCGACCAGATCCCGGTACGTCTCGAACAGCCGCTGCCGCTCGGCATGGAACGGGGCGAACCGTTCGTCACCGAGCTCGGGAAGCAGATAGAGGGAGCCGAGATTCTCCTCACCGGACAGCAGCAGCCGGACGTCGAAGGCGCAGAGCCGCCACAACCGGGCGGCCGCCGGCTCCGAGCTCGCCGCCAGTTCGCCGGCATAGGCGACCGACGGGCGGACCGTGTCGAGCAGCAGCGCCAACAGGATCTCGTGCTTGCCGGCGAAGTAGTGGTACATCGTCGCCTGCGAGATCCGGGCTTCCTTGGCGATCTTGTAGGTGCTGGTCGACCCGTACCCCTGGGTGCAGAACAGCCGGGCGGCCGCCGCCCGGATCTCCTGCTCGGTGCTCAGCCCCGAGGCCGGCTCGCCCGATGCGCGCGGGCGTCCCCGTCCTCGTGCCATGGCAGGAAAAGTACCAAGCGGCGCCCGCCGGCCGGGGCCGCGGGCCGAGTTACACCGTGTTCATGGATCGGAAACGCGGCCGAGAGCCGCGATCGCTTGACTTTCTGTCAATCGACAGAAATTGAGGTGGTGCTCGTGTCGACCGATCAGCCGCAGCCGACGGCCACCACGGCCGGCGCCCGCGCCCACGCCCGCGCCCAGGAGCAGGCGGCCCGTGACGGCGGCTTCCCGAACCGGCCGACCGTGCCCGCCGCTGCCGCCGACCTGCCCGGCGAGGCGGTCTGGGCCGAGCGGGTCGCCCCCGGCGGGTACGCGCACCGGGTCCTCGCGGCCGGCACCGCGATCCAGCTGACCGACCTGGACGGCGACGCGTGCGCGTCGCTCCTGCTCTACCACGCGGACATGCCGTGGGAGCGGCTCAACGTCGCGGACACCGTGAAGGTGCAGTGGCAGGTCTACACCACGGCCGGGCAGCTGCTGCTCAGCGACCAGGCTCGGGTCCTGGCCACGGTCATCGGCGACACCTCCGGCAGGCACGACACCCTGTACGGCACGTCGGCGCAGGCCCGCAACGAGCAGAGGTACGGCGACGGCTCGCCGGAGGGCTCCTCCCCCGCCGGCCGGGAACTGTTCGTGCTCGGCGCGTCCAAACACGGCCTCGGGCGCCGCGACGTCCCGCCGTCGATCTCCTTCTTCCAGGGTGTACGCATCGACGCCGGCGGGCGGCCGGAGTGGCTCGGCTCGGCCGGCCCCGGCGCCACGGTCACGCTGCGCACCGAACTGCCGGTGATCGTGCTGGTCGCCAACGCCGCGCACCCACTCGACCCGCGTACGGCGTACACGTCATCGCCTTTGCGGATCACGGCCTGGCGCGACCGGGTGACCGCGCCCGCCGACAACCTGTGGCATGCGACGCCCGAAGGGCGGCGTGCCTTCGAGAACACCGCCGACCACCGCACGGGACGGACCGCTCGATGACCGAGATCCATCGCGAGACGCTGCGACCGCGGGCGCCGTGGTCGCGGGTCCTGACCCACGGCCAGGTGCTGACCATCGTGGACCTGGACGGCAACCAGGCGGTCGACTTCCTCGCCTACGACGCGCACGACACCAGCCAGGCCTACAGCGCGCAGGCCACCCTACAGGCGCAGGACACCATCTTCCTGACCACCGGCAGCGTGCTGCGCGACAACGAGTACGACCCGCTGCTCACCGTCGTCGCCGACGAGGTGGGCCGGCACGACACGCTCGGCGGCGCCTGCTCCAAGGAGTCGAACACGCTGCGGTACGGCCATCACACCCACTCCCAGCACGCCTGTGTGGAGAACTTCATGCACGAGCTGTCGCGCTACGGCATGGGCAAACGCGACCACGTCCCCAACGTCAACTGGTTCATGAACGTGCCGGTCGACCCGGACGGCGCGCTCGGCATCGTGGACGGCATCTCGGCGCCCGGCCTGTCCTTGAGCCTGCGCGCCGAGAAGGACGTCCTGGTCGTCGTCTCGAACTGCCCGCAGATCAACAACCCGTGCAACGGTTTCGACCCGAGCCGTGTGGAGCTGGTGGTGACGCATGGCTGATCCGGGTGTGCTGCTCGTCGCCAACCGCGGCGAGATCGCCTGCCGGGTCCTGCGGACCGCCCGTGAGCTGGGGTGGCGGACCGTCGCGGTGTACTCCGACGCCGATCGGGGTGCGGCGCACGTACACCTGGCCGACGAGGCGGTCCGGCTCGGCCCGGCCCCGCCGGCCGACAGCTACCTGAACGCCCGCGCGGTGCTGCGGGCGGCCGCGGCCACCGGGGCGACAGCGGTGCATCCCGGCTACGGGTTCCTGTCCGAGGACGCCGGTTTCGCCGCCCGCGTGCAGCGGGCCGGGCTGGCGTTCGCCGGGCCCACACCCGAGCAACTGCGGACGTTCGGGGACAAGCACACCGCGCGACGGGCCGCGGAAGCCGCCGGGGTTCCGGTCTTCGCCGGCACCGGGCTGCTCTCCGACGCCGAGGACGCGGTCGTGCGGGTGGCGGCGATCGGCTACCCGGTGATGCTGAAGGCGACCGGCGGTGGCGGCGGCATCGGCATGACGGTCTGCCGCGACCCGGCGCAGCTGAGGGCCGGGTTCGAGACGGTGGCCAGGCTGGCGGCCGCCAGTTTCGGCAGCGGCGGCGTCTTCGCCGAACGGTACGTGGAACGCGCCCGCCACATCGAGGTGCAGATCTTCGGTGACGGGGCCGGCGCGATCGTCTCGCTCGGCGATCGGGACTGTTCGCTGCAACGCCGCAACCAGAAGGTTCTGGAGGAGGCGCCGGCGCCGGCCCTGCCCGACGCGATCCGGTCCCGGTTGCACACCGCCGCCCGCGACCTCGCCGCGTCTGTGCGGTACCGGTCGGCCGGCACCGTCGAGTTCATCTACGACCCGGTCCGGCAGGAGGCGTCGTTCCTGGAGGTGAACGCCCGGCTACAGGTCGAGCACCCGGTCACCGAGGCGGTCACCGGAGTCGACCTGGTCGGCTGGATGCTGCGGCTGGCCGGCGGCGAGTCCGGCCTGCTGGCGCCCTATCTCCCCGACGGCGTCGTGCCGGTCCGCGGGCATGCCGTCGAGGCCAGGGTGTACGCCGAGGATCCCGCCGCCGGTTTCCGGCCCAGCGCGGGCGCCCTGACCCGGGTCGAACTGCCCACCGGTGACGGCGTCCGCGTCGACGGCTGGGCGGTGACCGGCACCGAGGTCAGCACCGCGTACGACCCGCTGCTGGCCAAAGTGATCGCGAGTGGCCCGGACCGGACCACCGCGATCGGCCGCCTGCGTGCGGCGCTGACCGCGATCCGCTTCGACGGCATCGAGGTCAACCTCGGGCTGCTGCGCGCGGTCGGCATCCTGCCGGCGTTCCTGGACGCGGTCCACTGCACCGCCACCCTCGACGACGTCGGCGATCCGGAACCGCGGATCACCGTCGGCCGCCCCGGCCTGATGACCACCGTCCAGGACGCCACCGGGCGGCTCGGGCTGTGGCAGGTCGGTGTGCCGCCGAGCGGGGCGATGGACGATCGCTCGCTGCGGCTGGCCAACCTGGCGCTCGGCAACGACGAGAACGCGGCCGGCCTGGAATGCACCGCGGGCGGGCCGCGACTCACGTTCACCCACGCCACCCTGGTCTGCGTCACCGGCGCGCCGGCCGCGGTCACGGTCGACGGGTCACCCGTGGCGATGTGGGAGCCGGTGACGGTCCCCGCCGGGGCCACCCTCGACGTGGGCGAGGCGACCGCCGGGCTGCGAACCTATGTCGCCCTGGCCGGCGGCCTGGACGTGCCCCCCTATCTGGGCAGCACGGCCACCTTCACACTCGGGCGCTTCGGCGGGCACGGCGGCCGGGCGCTGCGGCCCGGCGACGTGCTGCGCACCCTGACCGGCACCGGCGCCCCGGCCGGGCCGGTCGCCGCCGGACTGCGGCCGGACTTCGGCGAGCACTGGGACCTCGCCGTCACCGAAGGGCCGCACGGCGCGCCCGAGTTCTTCACCCGCGCCGACATCGACCAGCTGTTCGCCACCACGTACACGGTGCATTTCAACTCGGCCCGCACCGGTGTCCGCCTGACCGGCCCGAAACCCCGGTGGGCCCGCGGCGACGGCGGTGAAGCCGGCCTGCACCCGTCGAACATCCACGACACGGCGTACTCGATCGGCGCGCTCGACTTCACCGGCGACACCCCCATCCTGCTCGGCCCGGACGGGCCCAGCCTCGGCGGCTTCGTCTGTCCGGTGACCGTGATCAGCGCCGAGCGCTGGAAACTGGGCCAGCTGCGGCCCGGCGACACCGTCTCGTTCCGGCCGGTCCGGGCCACCGGCGCGCCCTCACCGCGGCGGCTCGCCCTGCCGGTCTACACCGACCGCGCCGGCGACGGAGACGACGGGGTGCTGCTGCGCCTCGACGGGGATCCGGCCGTCACCTACCGGCGCGGCGGCGACGACAACCTGCTGATCGAGTACGGCGACATCGTGCTCGACCTGGCCCTGCGCGCCCGGGTGCACGCCCTGCACACGGCCGTGGCCGAGCTGGCCCTGCCGGGCGTCCTCGACCTGACACCCGGGATCCGATCGTTGCAGGTGCACGTGGATCCGGAGGTGTTGCCCGTACCCAAGGTCCTCGCCCTTGTCGTGGAGCTGGAGGCGACCCTGCCGGCCGCGACCGGGCTGGTGGTGCCGAGCCGGCGGGTGCGGCTGCCGCTGAGCTGGGACGACCCGGCGACCCGGCTGGCCATCGAGCGATACATGGCCGGGGTCCGCGACGACGCGCCCTGGTGCCCGTGGAACATCGAGTTCATCCGCCGGGTCAACGGCCTGGCGTCGGTCGACGATGTCCACCGCACCGTCTTCGACGCCGACTATCTGGTGCTCGGCCTCGGCGACGTCTACCTGGGCGCGCCGGTGGCCACCCCGCTCGACCCGCGGCACCGGCTCGTCACCACCAAGTACAACCCGGCCCGGACCTGGACCGCGGAGAACTCGGTCGGCATCGGCGGCGCCTACCTGTGCGTCTACGGCATGGAAGGGCCGGGCGGATACCAGTTCGTCGGCCGCACCACCCAGGTGTGGAGCCATTACCGGGACACTCCCTGGCTGCTGCGCTTCTTCGACCGGATCAGCTGGTACCCGGTCACCGCCGAAGAGCTGCTCGACCTGCGCGCCGACCTGGCCGCCGGCCGCGGCACGATCGACGTCACCGACGACACGTTCTCGATGGCCGAGCACGCGCGGTTCCTCGCCGAGAATGCCGCGTCGATCGCCGAGTTCCGCCGGCGGCAGGGCGCCGCCTTCGCCGCCGAACGCGACGCTTGGCGGGCGGCCGGGGAGTTCGACCGGGCCGAGCAGGTCGCGTTCACCGCCGGCCCGGCAGCGGTCGAGGTCGCGGTGCCCGACGGCGGCGCCCGCGTCGACGCTCCGTTCATGTCGAACGTCTGGAAGGTCGAAGTCGAAGTGGGAGAACACGTGCAACAGGGGCAGACGCTCGTGATCCTGGAGGCGATGAAGATGGAGGCCGCGGTCACCGCACCGGCCGCCGGGGTGGTCACCGCTCTGATCGCCCGGCCGGGCACCCAGGTGGCGCCCGGCGACGCGCTGGCCGTGCTGGGCCCCGTGACCGCGTGAGCATCTGGATCGCGCAGCGCGCCCCCGGCGACGTGGCAGCCGACCTCGGCGCCGCCACCGGTCCCCTCGCCGGGCTGCGGCTCGCCGTCAAAGGCAACGTCGACGTGGCCGGATTCCCGACGACAGCCGGCTGCCCGGCGTACGCGAGCGAGCCGGCCGAGAGCGACGCCGTCGCCGTGGCCCGCCTCAAAGCCGCCGGTGCCACCGTCGTCGGCGTGACCAACCTGGACCAGTTCGCCACCGGGCTGGTCGGGCAGCGCAGCCCGTACGGCGGGGTGCACGACGCCCGCCGTCCCGCGTACGTCTCCGGCGGTTCGAGCTCCGGATCGGCGGTCGCGGTGGCACTCGGCCTCGCCGACATCGCGATCGGCACCGACACCGCCGGGTCCGGCCGGGTCCCGGCCGCCTTCCAGGGCATCGTCGGCATCAAACCGACGCTCGGCACCGTCTCCACCGCCGGGGTCGTTCCGGCGTGCCGGTCCTGGGACGCGGTCACCATCTTCGCCCGCGACCTGAACACCGCCGACACGGCCATGGCGGCGATGGCCGGTGGGCCGGGCACCCGCACCTGGCCGGCCGGCACACCGCTGGCCGCGCCCTCGGCCGCCCGGGTCGCGGTCCCGGCCGAACTGCCGGCCCTGGCGGCCGGCTGGGCCGCCGCGTTCGCCGAGGCCGCCGACCGGCTGCGAGCCGGCGGGTGCACGGTCGAGCCGGTGCCGTTCGCGACCTTCCTGAACGCCGCGAAACTGCTCTACGAGGGCGCGCTGGTGGCCGAACGGCACGCCGCGGTCGGCGATTTCGTCGACGCGCACCCGGACCTGGTCGACCCGATCGTCGGCGCGATCATCGGCGCCGCCGGGGCTGTGCGGGCCAGCGACCTGGTACGCGACATGGGCCGGTTGCGGGACCTGCGGGACGCGTCACTGGCGTTGCTCGACGGATTCGATGCGCTGCTCGTGCCGACCGCGCCCTGCCACCCCACGATCGTCGAGGTGGCGGCCGAACCGGTGGCGGTCAACTCGCGGGTCGGCACCTACACCAACTTCTGCAACCTGTTCGACCTGTGCGCCGTGGCGGTGCCGTCGGGCACGGTCGACGGCGCACAGTTCGGCGTCACCGTGCTCGCCCGGCCGTTCCACGACGCGGTCGCGCTCGACCTGGCCCGCCGTGTCACCGTGCCGGCCTCATCGGTGGCCGGTCCCGCCGCCGCTGCCCCGCTGCCGCCGCCCACCCTGCCGTGGCCCGTGCACGCCGGCGCGACCGCCGTGCCGCTGCTGGTCGTCGGTGCACACCTGCGCGGCCAGCCACTCGAACACGAGCTGGTCACGCGCGGGGCGCGATGGGCCGGTCCGGTCAAAACCGCGGCATCGTACGAGCTACGCGCGCTACCCACGACCCCACCCAAACCCGGCCTGGTCCGCACCGGCCCCGACGGCGCACCGATCGACGGCGAGTTGTGGCTGCTGCCGGTCGCCGCGCTCGGCGGATTCCTGGCCGCGCTTCCCGCACCGATGAACCTGGGCCCGGTCGAACTCGACGACGGCCGCTGGGTGACCGGTTTCGGCTGCGCCGCCGACGCCGCGGCCACCGGCGCCGACATCACCGGCTACGGCGGCTGGCGCTCCTGGCTGGCCGTCTGACTCGGCAACGAGCGCTGCCATCAGGAGTCAGGACCCGTGAGCCGAGCCCGTTCCCCCACGGCCGCCGCCTCGGCCCGATTCACCACATTGAGTTTGCGCAGGATGTTGCTCACATGCACGCTCGCGGTCTTCGGGCTCATGAACAGTTCGCCGCCGATCTGTGCGTTGGTGCAGCCCTGAGCGAGCAACCGGAGCACCTGCCGTTCCCGCTGGGTGAGGCCGTACGGGTCATCCGTCGCGGGTGGCGGCTCGAAGGACACCGGACGGATCGAGATCCGGGACCGGCGTGCCAATCGACGGATGTTCGCGGTCAGCGGCGCCATCCCGTTCGCCGCCTCGGCCGCCGCCTGCAGCGTGCCGGACGCGGTCATCGGGTTGCGTGACCTGGCCAGCAGTGCTTCCGCTTGCCGCCACCATGCGTACGCCATGCGGTGCGGGCGACCGAGCCGCTGCCAGACGGCGGCCGCCTCCGCCCACGCGTCCGGGTCACGCACACCGCGCAGGCGCAGCAGTTCGGCCTGCCAGTCGGCCCGGTCACCGGGGACGGCCGCCAGGAACCGGTGGTCGGTGAGCGGCCGGCTCCCCATCAGGTCCAGAGCCGCGGCAAGCCGTTCGGCACCGGTGAGCGCGGCCCTCTCCGCGGCACCGTCGCGACGAGCCCGAGCGGTGTCGGCCAGGTCCGCCACGGCCCGGGCACCGAGCGCGAAGAGCTCCCCGCAGTACAGCTCCACGGAACAGCCGCCCAGCACTTCCAGCGCCCGCTCGACACGATCGAGCGCCGCGGCCGGGTCGCCGGCCCAGAGCGCGACCTTGGGCAGGAACCGCGCTCGCTCGTACACCCACATCCGGGGACCGGCCAGGCCGAGCAGGTCGACGGCGCGCGCACGGGCGACGGCGGATTCGGTCGCACCGCGACAGATCTCGACCTGCGCCTGCAACAGGTGCAGGTTCCAGTCGTCCCGTTTCGGCCGCCGGTCATGCACGTCGGCGACGAGCCGGGCTGCGGCGTCGATTAGGCCACGTTCCAGCAGCGACTCCGCCGCATTGCCCCGAAGGATCCCGCCCGGGTACCGGGAGGCCGCACCGGCCCAGCGGACCCGGTCGAGACCCTCCAGCGCGATCCGCTCGGCCTCTGCCAACTGCCCCGACTTGAGCAGGGCATCGCTGTGGTGGGTGGCGGTCATGGCCTCGACATGAAGACTGGGCCCGCTGTGCCGGCCGGCGAGGTCGCGGGCACGGTCAAAAAGCGCGAACCCATGGGACGGTTCACCATGCAGAAGCGCGATGGCGGCCAGACCCGTCAACGCGTGTGCCGTTTGAAGGGTCGCTCCACAACGTTCAGCTACGGCGAGCGCCTTCCGGTAGATGGGCTCGCTGTTCCGGTCGCTGCTGTCCGTCCACATGCAGCGGGCATGATCTGCGAGCAAGCGCGCGTACTCGGGCGACTCGGGGAGCATCTCGTGGATTCGCCTTGCTTCTTCGAAAAGAGCGTAGGCGGTGTCCGATGGTGTTTCGCGTTGCGCAGCGACGCCGCGGTGCCACGCGGCGCGGTGCAGCACCGCCGCCGTCAGCGTGTCGCTGGGTGAATCGCGGTATGTCGCGTAGGTCTGCTCGATGAGGGCCTCCGCGTCCACGTCGCGGCCGCACGCCTGTAGCGCGTCGATGGTCCTGATCCGCAGCCATCCCGGCTCCACGTTCGCCGTCCTGGCCACGTCGGGCAGGCTCTCCGCGATGTCGGCCGCCCGGTGCCAGAGGTCAGCGGCCTGCGTATACGCGTGCAGGCGATGACTGTGCTCGGCGGCCTCCAGCAGCGATCCGAACTCGTCCCGGGGCCGGCCGGCGGCGGACCAGTGACCGGCGATCTCCGCCGACAACGCCGGGTCGTTCGTGGCCGCGAACGCGGCGGCTATCCCGGCGTGTGCGGCACGGCGCTCGTCGGCGAGCAGGTCGCCGGCCACCGCCTCGGCCAACAATGCGTGCCGGGTACGGCAGCCGAGCTCCGGGCGTACGCTGTCCGGCGTCGCGAGCCTGGCGTCGACCAGCTCGTGCATGGCGCAGGTCACGTCTGCCGCCGCCATCCCGGTGGCCCGGGCGACCACGATCTCCGGGACGGACCGCCCCGCCACGGCGAGCACCGCCAGGACGGCGCGGGCCGTATCGCTGACTCGTCGTGAGCGAGCCACGAGCAGTTCGGCCAGCACCCGAGGCGGTTGGCGGGTCAGCGCGACGCCCGGCCCCCCATGACTGGCGACGACGGCGGCCGCGATGAGCTCCTCGGCGAAGTACGGGTTGCCTTCCGTACGCCGGTGCAGCTCCTCGACCACGGACTCGGGTGGCGGGCTGTCGAGGGTCTGCTCGGCGAGTTCGGCGATCGCCGCCCGGGACAGGCCGGCCAGTTCCAGCCGTACGGTCTCGGGACGGCGGGCCTGCTCGACCCATCTCGCAACCGGTGGATCGAGGGGAGCCTCGTCGCTGCGGCAGGTGGCGATGAGGGTGATCGAGCCGCCGGAGGACGCGCGCAGGTAGGTCAGCAGATCCAGGGTCGCCGCGTCGGCCCAGTGAATGTCCTCGATCACCACGACGACCGGACGGCTGCCGGCGATGTGCGTCAGCACCAGGCCGACGGCGGCGAAGAGGCGCTGTCGCTGCCACTCGCCCGCCGGGAGCGCGTCGGGGCCGGCCTGCCGGCCGATCACCTCGGGCACGAGTCGAGCCAGCTCATCCAGGGCATACAACGGTAGTGCGGCAAGGACTTCACGGCCGAGGGCCCTGTCGAGGCTCCGCAGTACCTCGATGACGGGAAGAAGTGGCAACCGGACGTCCAGCGGCAGGCACGATGCCTCGACCACCACCGCGCCCTCGTCCCGTGCCACTTGCGCCGCCTGCGTGACGAGTCGCGTCTTGCCGATGCCCACCTCGCCGGTCACCAGGACGTGGCGGTGCTCGTCCCGGATGGCGAGCGCGAGTTCCGCCAACTCGTCGTCGCGCCCGATGAGCGGTACCCCTCCCATGACGTCAGCAAATCCTCCGGCGGCCAATGTGGTCAAGCCAGTTGTCCGGCGAAACTACGTGCCCAGCGTGGCCCGGTCTAAGGCCTGCTGCGGCCGGCGTCTGGGCGATCTCCCGATGCGGTGGCCGGGGGCAGTGCGTCATGTTTGCCACTGTGCGAGGCACCCGGTCGTGCGCCGTGCCATCCAGCGGGGCCTCGCCGCCGTCGACTCCGATCCGGGGGTCATCTTCGGGGGATTGGTGGGAAATACTCGAAATGGACACGACACGCGCCCCTGCCACGACCGAGTTCGCCACTCTCGACGAGATCCGTGACGCCGCGCTCGCGAAGCTCTCGTCCAACGCGCGCGGCTTCCTGGAGGGCGGGGCCGGCGACGAGACGACGCTACGCCGCAACCGGCAGGCCTTCGGGCGCTGGGCATTCCAGCCCCGCGTGATGAGCGGCCGGCCCACGCCGGCGACCACGACCCGATTCCTCGGCGTCGACCTGGCGCTGCCGATCCTGACCGCGCCCTTCGGCGCCGACGCGCTCTTTCACCCGGACGGCCAGGTCGCGGTCGCCCGAGCCAACGCGACCGCCGGCACGGCCGGCATCGTGCCCGAGCTCGGCAGCCATTCGCTGGAGAAGATCGCCGCCGCGGCGCCCGCCGCCGCGGCGTTCGGGCAGCTCCATGCACTGGGGACGGAATCCGGCTTCCTGCGTTTGATGCGCCGCTACGAGGACGCCGGCTACCGCGGATTGTGCATCACCTGTGACAGCCCGATCCAGGGGTGGCGCGAGCGGAACCTCCGCAACCGGTACCTGCCCGAGTTCGATGTGTTCCTCGGCAACTATTGTCCTGCGCCTGAAATTCGTTGACAATATCGGGCGAGAGAGTCGAGGATTTCTTCGGCGGTCTTGACCCATACGAACGGTTTCGGGTTCTGGTTCCAGTCGGTGATCCAGGCGCGGATGTCGGCTTCGAGGGCCCGGACGCTCTTGTGTACGCCGCGGCGGATGATCTGGCCGGTCATGTGGCCGAACCAGCGTTCGACCTGGTTGATCCAGCTGGAACCGGTGGGCGTGAAATGCATGTGGAACCGGGGATGCCCGGCGAGCCACGCACGGATCGCCGGGGTCTTGTGGGTGCCGTAGTTGTCGCAGATCAGGTGGACGTCCAGGTCGGCGGGTACGGCCTTGTCGATCGCGATCAGGAACTTCTTGAACTCGGTGGCGCGGTGCTGGCGGTGTAGTTCGCTGATCACGGTGCCGTCGGCGATGTTGAACGCGGCGAACAGGCTGGTGATGCCGTTACGGACGTAGTCATGGGTGCGCCGTTCGGGCATGCCCGGCATCATCGGCAGCACCGGCTGCGACCGGTCCAGCGCCTGGATCTGCGACTTCTCGTCCACGCACAGCACCACCGCCCGCTCGGGCGGATTGTGGTACAGCCCGACCACGTCGACGACCTTGTCCACGAACAACGGGTCCGTGGACAACTTGAACGTGTCGGCCAGGTGCGGCTTGAGACCGAAGTCGCGCCAGATCCGCCCGATCGTCGACTTCGACAACCCACTGCGCTGCGCCATCGACGTACGCGACCAGTGCGTCGCGTTCCGCGGCGTCTGCTCCAGGGTGGCGACCACGACATCCTCGACCCGATCCAGGCCGATCGACGCGGGCCGGCCCGGCCGATCCTCGTCCATCAGCCCGCCCAGACGCCGAGCCACGAACCGGGAACGCCACTTACCCACCGTCGCCCTGGCCACTCCCAGCCGATCAGCGACCTCCACGTTGGACGCACCCTCAGCGCAGGCCAGCACGATCCGGCACCGCAACGCCAGGGCCTGCGACGACTTCGCCCGCCGCGACCAGCGTTGCAACGTCTCACGTTCCTCGTCACCGAGTACCAGTTCAGCCCGAGGTCGCCCGCGTCCCGCCATCACCACACCCTACATTTAGACCACGAACTTCAGGCGCGGGACACTATTCCAGTTTCGACGAAGCCTTCGCCCAGCTCGGTCAGCTTCTCGAACATGAGGCTCCGGTGTGGTCGTGGAATCGACTGGCCGGGCTGCTCGCCCAGAGCACCCTGCCGTGGATGGCGAAGGGCATCATGACCGTCGAGGACGCGCGGACGGCGGTCGCCGCCGGCGCGAGCGCGCTGGTCGTGTCCAACCACGGCGGCCGGCAGCTCGACGGGCAGCGTGCGTCGCTCGAAGCGCTGCCCGGCATCCGCGACGCCGTCGGCCCAGCGATACCGATAGCTCTGGACAGCGGCATTCGGCGCGGCGCCGACGTGGTGAAGGCGATCGCCCTCGGCGCCGATGTCGTCATCATCGGCCGGCTCGCGGCATACGGCCTCACCGCGGGCGGCGAGACCGGGCTGTCACGCGTGTTCGAGCTGCTCAGTGAGGAGATCACGACCGTACTCACGCTGCTCGGCCGCGGCAGCCCCGCCGACCTCGACCGCGGCGCGCTCATCCGGGTCGAGGCCGACACCGTCTGCTAGTGGCCCGGGGCCGCCTTCAACGCTGATGTAGTCCCTTGTGCCGGGTGGTTCGGGGCTGCTCCGGTTGCTGTCGGATGGCAAGATCGTGCCCCATGATCGTTGATGCTGACCTATCTGACGCGTATCGCGCGGTGGGGCGCCATGAGTAGCCCGGATCTCGTGGAGGCTCGCCGGTGAGGGCGGTCATCGTTGCGGCGGCGGTCGCGTTCGTCCTCTCCCTGTTCGGCACACCGGTGGCGATCCGGGTCTTCACCGCGCTCAAGGCCGGACAGCCGATCCGCTCCCTCGGGCTCGCTTCGAACGAGGGCAAGACGGGCACCCCTGCGATGGGTGGCGTCGTGTTCATCGTGGCGACCCTCTTCGCGTACGTCGCCGGGCACTTTGCGCTGACCACGCTGCCCGAGCGGCAGATCGCGCAGGAGAAGCCGACCATGACGGCCCTCATCCTGTTGGGCCTGTTCGTCTTCTGCGGCGTGATCGGCTTCGTCGACGACTTCCTCAAGGTGCGCCAGCGCAACTCCGACGGCCTGTCCGCCAAGGGCAAACTGCTCGGCCAGGCGATCGTCGGCACCGGATTCGGCGTCGCCGCCCTCTACACGGTGAGCACGAACGGCCAGACCGTGGCCAGCGAACACATCTCGCTCATCCGGGACATCAGCTGGCTGAACGTCGGCAAGGTCGGCTCGGTGATCGTGTTCGTCTTCGTGATCACGGCGATGTCGAACGGCGTGAACCTCACCGACGGCCTCGACGGCCTGGCCACCGGCGCGTCGACCCTGGTACTCGGCGCGTACGCGCTGATCGGGTTCTGGCAGTACCGGCACTGGTGCGCCGACGAAACGTACGCCCGCGCGAACGACTACTGCTACCAGGTTCGGGATCCCCTGGAGATCGCCATGATCGCGGCAGCGGCGGCCGGCGCATGCCTGGGTTTCCTGTGGTGGAACACGTCCCCAGCGCGAATCTTCATGGGCGACGTCGGCTCGCTCGGGCTCGGCGCCCTGATCGGCGGGCTCGCGGTGGCAACTCGCACCACGCTGCTGTCGATCCTGATCGGCGGGCTCTTCTTCCTCATCACGGTCACCTGGGTGATCCAGATCGTCTCGTTCCGGACCACCGGCAGACGTGTCTTCCGGATGGTGCCGCTGCACCACCACTTCGAGCTGGCCGGCTGGAGCGAGGTCAACATCGTGGTCCGGTTCTGGACCGTGGCCGGCGTCTGCGTCGCGGTTGGCCTGGGCCTGTTCTACTCGGACTTCCTGGCGGCCGTCGGATAAAGCCACGGAAACCTCTGGGCCGCCGTCAGCGTCGGCCGGTGAGTTCGGCTCGTTGCGGATGGATCCCGTCGTCGCTGCTCGGCTCACTGCTGCCCGCCGCCGACACAGGTCGGATGCCCGGCCAGCCGCGCTCACGCCGCACGGCATCGTTCGACACCCTCGGCGGGCATTGCCGCCAGGTCGATCCGCGTACCACTCTCGGCGTGCAGGAGATCGACCGAAGACCGGCCTCACCCCCGCCCACCGCCCCTGAACTCCCCGCGGCACCCTGAACGGGCCGAACCGGCCACCTAGACCGACGCGCTGCCGCCCCGGCGCACCGCGGTCACTACCCGTCGGGCCAGATGATCGAACTCAGATCCAGCGCCGTTGGGTCTCGCGATGGTGCCGGCGGCCGACTGCGCCATCGCGGCTGGCGATACGGCCCGTCCGGCCGGGATGAACCTCGCGCCGCCGGTCGGCCACTGAAGGCCTGTGCGTCCAGCCAAGCCTGATCGGCGACGATCGTGATGAGAAACGGGCAGCCGAACGAATCCGGCCAAGACCAAGCGCGCGTATGACCAGGTCAATGCCCGTCGGCAGCACCTATTCGGCGCCGGTGCTTGTCAAATCCCATCAGCTGGCGGACCGGCATTCCATCACGGAGATTCCTGGATCCCGGAAATCAAGCCACGAGCTTCGTCTGCTATGTCCGTTGCCCCGATCTTCTCAGCGGCAGCCAGGCTTTCCTCCAGGACGGACCGCGCCTCCTTCTGATTGCCGGCCGCCAGAAGGATTTGCCCCAGAACGCTGCCGACCACAGCTATGCCGTCGGGCCTTTGAAGCCGCCGAAGGGCTCGAAATGCCTCCACAAGCCGCGGAAACCCGGCCTCGTAGTCCTCCCGCGCCAAGTCGATCTGGGCCAGTCCCCACTGGGCGCCCGCAATACCCTCCAGGTCGCCTAACTGCTCGGCGACGCGCAGCCGCTTGGCCTGAAGTACGACTGCTTCCTCGTAGTCGCCGCGTTGGTAGAGGATGTCAGCGATCCGGCCCCAGGTGATCGCGGTCTCGCGGGTGTCGCCGAGACGTTGGAAGGCCGGTAGTTCGATTTCGCGGCGGATGCGGAGTGCTTCGTCGTGGTCGCCGTGCCGGTAGATGATGTCGGCGATGTTGCCCCAGGTGACCGCGGTGGAGCGGGTGTCGCCGAGACGTTCGTAGACCGGTAGTTGGACTTCACGGTGGATGCGGAGTGCTTCGTCGTAGTCGCCTCGCTGGTAGATGATGTCGGCGATGTTGCCCCAGGTGACCGCGGTGGAGCGGGTATCGCCGAGACGTTCGTAGACCGGTAGTTCGACTTCACGGCGGATGCGAAGTGCTTCGTCGTAGTCGCCTCGCTGGTAGAGGATGTCGGCGATTTTGCCCCAGGTGACCGCTATGGAGCGGGTATCGCCGAAACGTTCGTAGACCGGTAGTTCGACTTCACGGCGGATGCGGAATGCTTCGTCGTAGTCGCCTCGCTGGTGGAGGATGTCGGCGATGGCGCCCCAGGTGATCGCGGTCTCGCGGGTATCGCCGAGACGTTCGTAGACCGGTAGTTGGACTTCACGGCGGATGCGAAGTGCTTCGTCGTAGTCGCCTCGCTGGAAGAGGATGTCGGCGATGTAGCCCCAGGTGACCGCGATGGATTGGGTGTCGCCGAGACGCTCGTAGACCGGTAGTTCGACTTCACGGCGGATGCGAAGTGCTTCGTCGTAGTCGCCTCGCTGGAAGAGGATGTCGGCGATGTAGCCCCAGGTGACCGCGATGGATTGGGTGTCGCCGAGACGCTCGTAGACCGGGAGTTGGACTTCACGGCGGATGCGGAGTGCTTCGTCGTAGTCGCCGCGTCGGTAGATGATGTCGGCGATCGTTCCTTGACAGGCGGCGGCTTCTGCTTCGGATCCAGCGGAGTTGAACAGGTGGTTGGCCTGCCGAAGTAGTTCTTCGGCCCGGTGGAGCTCGCCGCGATCGATCAGGTACCTGGCGTGCTCGGCGCTCACCCGTGCCCGGTCGAGGGGATCGGTCTGGTCGGAGCCGTCGGTCTGCGCCTGCTGACTCGCCCGACCGTACAAATGACCGGCAGCGTCACCGTCACCACTGGTTTGGGCGGCGTCGGCGACCCACCGAAGAAGCAACAGCGGGACCGGTGCTCGATGCTGGTCGAGCAGCGCGATCGCCGTCTGGCCGAGCCGGTACGCGTCGATGGCAGGGCCGGATCGCAACGCGTTCACGGCGCGGGCAGCGCAGGTGGCAACGATGTCCGGGGTGTCGGCGTGCAGAGCGATCCGGGTCAACTGGAGATCCAGTTCGGGATCGCGGTCGCCGGCCGCGTCACCGCCCCACGCGGCGTACAGCGGCTCGGCGGCCGCCCGGGCCAGGTCGGTGATCTCAGTGGCGTCGAGCGGATCGACGCGACCGGCGGCCAGAGCGTTGACGGTCAGCGCCGGTTGTTGCGGGTCGTGACGGTCGGGGAATACGTCGAGCAGACCCAACCCGACCAGACGGGCTGTCGAACCGGCGGCGCGTTCGGCGAGCACGTCGGCCACCGGTACCGGTACGGGCAGTTCGAACACGGTCAGGTCCCGCAACAGCGCGCGATGTGTCGGTCCGGCCTGCTCGAGGAGCGTGTCGAGCGCCAGGTTCTCCAGGAACTCGCGCAACTCGGCCTCGGACGGCAACCCGCCCCGACGCAGGTACGCCTCCATCCCGGCGACCGCGGCCTCGGCCCTCGTGAGGTCGACCTGTTCGCCGTAGACCAGGCGCAGACCGATGAGATCCTGCAACCCCGGATTTCCGCGGCTGACCGTCATCGCCCGCTCGGCGAGCCGGTCCCGCTCCTGCCGCCGTTGGGAAGGAACCTGCTCCTGTTGCCGGTTCAGCAGTTTGCGCTGGGCGATCGGGGACAGCGGGCGCAGCGGCACCTGCTCCAGCCGGGCTTCCAGGCCGCCGAGCGTGAACTGGTAGCGGCTGGTCACCAGCAGCCGGCTGTCGGTCAGGGCCGGGTCGAACGCCCGCAACACACCGGCCAGCACCCCGGCGACCCGCGGATCGACCCGATGCGGGCCGTTCGGGTCCGGTGCCAGCACCTGTTCGAGATCATCGATGACCAGCAGCAGTGGCCGATGCCTGCCGTTGGCCTGCGCACACGGCCCACTGAGCAGGTCGATCAGCAGCTGCTCCAGGGCCTCCGGGCGGTCACGCACCTCCGGCCGACGCTCCTGGATCAGATCGCGCGCGTCCTTGTCGGCGCGGACCGCCTCGTCGACCGCTTCGAGGATCGCGGCGGCGCTGTAGTCGCCGAACACCACCGCCGGCGCCAGCTGTGGGCTGCGGTCGCAGATGCGGGCCGCGAGGCTGGATTTGCCGAGCCTGCCCTGGCCGTGCAGCAGCACCCCCGCCTTGTCCTGGCCGCGTACGACCCGCAGCGCGCGCTGCAGTTCGGGGCGGCGGCCGACGAACATGGCCGGCGACGCGACCGGCACATGCTGTTTGCGGTCCAGGAAGACCTTGGTCCCGTGTACGGCCGACACCCGTGACCGCCGGCCCGTTCCCGTCACCACCGGCCCGCCACCGCCCGGTCCGAGCCACAGCCGGGCCAGATGCCAGTCCGTATGCACCTCACGGTCGTCGGCGTGCAGCAGCGCCCGTCGGGCGTCACCGACGGCCACCGCGAGATCAGAGCGGTTGCTCAGCTGCTGGTACAGGTTCTTCGCGAACACGGTCGCCGCGACGTCGCCGACCGACCCGTCCCAGCCCAGTACCGCCGGAACACCCGCCGACACCAGCGCCGTCGCCATCGAGTGAGCCAGCATCGCATCCGGCCCCCCTCCCCCGCGCCGGCGCGACGACCGGGCCCCGCCGGCAGATGCCCGGCCGTGCCCGCCGATGTTGCCGTCAGGCACGCCGACACGAACAGCAGCCGCGGCACCGAGGTGAACAGCCGTACCAGATCAGCGGCCGCCGTCGGCAGGTCGTCGCCGACCTCGTCCTCCATCATCAGCACCGGCACACCGGTGCGGCCCGGCCGCACCGGATACCTGTTCACCCCGTGGCAGGACAGGTGCACCACCGGCATCCCGCCCAGATCCGCCAGCCGCCGACCCAGCTCGACGGGGTTGCCGGTGTCCTCCACGACCAGATCGACCCGGGTGTCGTCGACGGCGGCCAGGATCGCCGCTTCCTCGGCCTCGAAATCCAGCTCGTGCTGCCGGCGCGGCGACGACGCCATGAACGCCAGCCCCAACCGGAACCCGTCAGGATCCGGCGCCGCCACCGGAGCACCGAGCCGTCGCGCCACGCAGAACCGCTGCACCGCGTCCCCGGCCAGAAACCCGACACCCGGCCGCACCAACAACTCGAAGGGCGCCCGCAACACCGCCCACTCCCGCTCCTCCGGCGAGCGCGGTCCCCGTACCTCGAATGTCACCGGCGCCGAAACGCGATCCAGCATCGCCGCCATCTGTCCCTGGTCACCGTCCAGCCAGGACCACAGCTCCCGGCCCAGCGCCAGGAACACGTCGTCACCGGCGTGCGCCTGAACCGCCTGCAGATAGCGCGTCGCGAGATCGGAGAGCAGCGCCTCGTCGACGTCGGTCAGCGCTCGGTGCGGCCCCACCCGTACGCCGTCGGCCACGATCTCGAAGCCGGAACCGTCGATCACCACACCGGTCGCCACGAGCCACCTCCCGCTTGATGACTGACGGACAAGCCGCTGGAGGCTCAGGCAGCTGCGCCCAACACCTCACGACTGGCCGTTCGTCTGCTTACTGACTGTCAAGGGCGGTGTGCCGCTCGTACCGTCTCCGGTATGGGACGTCTGCGTGTCTGGATGCTGGTCGCCGTCGTGGCGACCGTGCTCCTGACGGTCTTCCTGATCGTCGAGCTGGCCGGGGTGCCGGTGCTCACCGACCCGCGGCCGTTGCTGGGCAGGGTCTCGGTCGCTGCCGCGGTGATCGGTGTCGGGCTGCTGGTCGCCGACGCTGTGCTGCCGGTGCCGTCGAGCGTCGTGATGGTCGCGTTGGGTGCCACGTTCGGCCTGGCCGCCGGTGCCGCGCTGTCACTGTTGGGAGGCCTCGGCGGATTCGCCGTCGGCTATGTCCTCGGGCGGCGGTCCCGGAACCTGCTCGCGACCGGTACCCCTCGATCGGCCGGGCTGGTGCGGCGCTGGGGCCTGCTGGCGGTCGTGGTCAGCCGGCCTTTGCCGCTGGTGGCCGAGACCGTCGCGTACACCGCCGGCGCCCTGGGAATGCGGCCGGCGGCAGCGTTCGCCGCCGCCGCCGCGGGTACCGCCGGACCGGCCGTCGCCTTCTCCTACGCGGGCTGGCGTGGCGCGACGACCGGCGACGGCCTCGTCGTCTTCGGCGCGGTCGCCGTGGCCGCCCTGCTCTGCTGGGTGCTGGGCCGGTCACTGATCGATTGACTTCGTCTTTCACCCACGACCGGCGCGCTCGGAGAAGTTCAGCGCTGGCTGAGGATCAGTTCGGTCAGCCGGGGTACGAGGTCCGCGGGGGCCGGCATGGCGGCCACCTCGGCGCTGACCTGCTGCGCCGCTCGTGCCAGCGCCGGATCATCGAGCAACCGGTCGAGCACCGCCGTGCTGATCTCCCTGTCGTCGACAGCCAGTCCGGCGCCACGCACCGCGACGAGTTCGGCGTTGTGTCTGCGGTCGCCGGCGCCGCGGACGACCAGTTGCGGGACGCCGGCGTGCAGGGCGGCGAGGGTGGAGCCGGCTCCACCGTGGTGCACGATCGCGGTGCTGACCGCAAGGGCGGCGGGCAGCGGCAGCCAGTCGGTGGCCCGGACGTTCGGCGGGTACCGGCGGGCAGCGGCCCGCCGATCCGGGCGGATCAGCACGAAGTCCGCGTCGACGGGGCCGGCGGCGTCGATCACCCGGCGCATCAGCCGGTCCGGTCCGGGCTGTGGCACCGTGCTGCGGCTGACCAGGACACGGGCGCGCGACGGCTGCTCGGTGAGCCAGCCGGGTAACGGCTGGTCGGCGCCGTATGGCACGGCACGCATCGGCCAGCCGTCGCGCGTTCCGGCCACGCTGGCCGGTGCGATCGTCAGTACTGCGGCCGGCGGTGGAAGGTCACCGACCGGATGTCGGCGCAGGGCGTCGCCGAGCCGGGAGGCGGTCGCGGCCACCAGCGACGGGCCGCCGAACAGCGTGGTTTCGTGCAGTACCGCCGGCACGCCGATGCCGGCGGCAGCCAGCGCACCGGCTACCGCGAGTGGTTCGTAGACGACGAGGTCCGGCCGCCACCGACGGGCAACGGCCACCACGCCGTCCGCCATCCGATCATTGACCGCACCGAACAGGATGCCGACGCCGCGGGGATCGGTGGTACCGGCCAGCTGCGCGCGGGACAGCAGCGGGTGGCGCAGCAGCATGCGGGCCGCTATCGGGCCGAACCGGTAGCCCGGCAGGGCGTCGTGCACGGCGAGGCCGCTTTCCCGTACGCGCAGCGCCTCGGCAGCGGTCGCCACCAGCACCTCGTGACCCGCCTCCGCAAGCGCCCGGCCAAGCGGGACGAGCGGGAAGACATGCCCCAGCATCGGCGCCGACACGATGAGTACGCGCACCAATCCACCGTAGAACGAGGAGCGCCGTGGCGAAGCCAACCAGAATCCGCTCCAGTCGAAACCTGCGGCGAATCGGCCGACTCGCGGCATACGGCCTCACCGCGGGCGGCGAGCCCGGGCTGTCACGCGTGTTCCGCGGCGCGCTCATCCTCGTCGTGGCCTCAGCGTGGCAGGGTCAGGGTGAATCGGGTGCCACCTCCGGGCGCCGGCTCGGCGGTGATGGTGCCACCGTGCGCGTCGACGATGGCCTTGACGACGGTCAGACCGAGCCCGGTGCCCTTGATCTTCCGGCTGGTCGCGGTGCTGGCCCGGAAGAACCGGTTGAACAGCTTGGGGTATTCGTCGGCGGGGATGCCGATGCCGGTGTCGGTTACGCGGACGACGGCCGTGTCATCGGTGGCGTGTGCTGTCACCGTGATGGTGCCACTCGGGGGCGTGTACTTGACGGCGTTGGAGAGCAGGTTGTCCAGGACCTGCCGCAGCCGGTGGGCGTCGCCCGGCACCACGGGCAGCGCGTCGATCTCGGTGACCAGGGTGACCGGCTTGGCGTCCGCGCCGTGCTGGTGCTCCTGTACAGCCCGATGGAGGAGCCGGTCCAGGCGTAGTGGCCTCAGGTCGATGTTGGCTTGCCCGCTGTCGAAGCGGGCGACGTCCAGCAGGTCGTCTACGAGGTGCACCAGGTGGGCGATGGTCCGTTCGATGGCGGCGAGCTCCGCCTGGCCGGCCAGGTCGGGCTCATCCATCAGGACCTCGGTGTGGGCCGCGATGATCGCGATGGGGTTGCGCAGCTCGTGACTGACGACGGCGACCAGTTCGTCCTTCATCCGGTCGAGTTCTTGCAGACGGTGTACCTGCTGCTGTTCCTGGGCGAGCAACTGTTCCCGCTGGTCGGCCAATTCCCGACGTTCGGTGACGTTGGTGCTGATGCCGTCGATATAAAGGTGACCGTCTTCGTGTCGGGGCGTGCCCCGGGTCCAGACCCAGCGGGTGATGCCGTCGAAGCCGATGACCCGGGCCTCGAACTCGGTGGGCAGGCCCGACAATGCCCGTTCGTGGTAAAGCTCGAAGAGTTGTCTGTCGTCCGGGTGCACCAGGTTGCCGAAGGTGAGGGCCATGTCCGAGTCGGTGGGTATCACGCCGCCGAAGACGCCCCTGCCGCCGGCGCTGGCGTACTGCGACAGGACCTCGCCGGACGGCGTCATCTCGACGGTCCAGAGGCAGTCGTTGACCTGTTCGACCACCCGGTTGAAGTCGCGGCGAGCGGCCGCCAGCGCAAGCGTCAGGTCCTCGGCGCGGCGCCGCTCCATGAAACGGCCGATCTGCCCGGCGATGCTCTGCAGCATGGTGAGGATCTCGTCGTCGCGCGGGATCTCGGTGTCGGCGAAGAAGGCGAGCGCACCGGCCACTCGGTGGCCCATGTGCACCGGCACGCCGAACGCCGTCCGCAGCCCGAGCCGGTGCCCGAGCGGTAGCCGGCCGACGTCGGCGAAGCCGTGCAGCAGGTCGGTGGTCCAGATCTCGTGGTCGTGTTCCCACACCATGCCGGGCACGCTTTCCCCACGGATGAAGGCGAGCTGGTCGGTGCCGTCGAACGGGGCCAGATCGGTGCCGGGGCGGGCCCAGGAGCCGATCCGGATGATCCGGTCGCGTTTCTCGTCGACCTCCCAGTATTGGGCGCAGGCCCACTGCATCTCCGCGGCGACCGCCTCGACCGCGGTGACCCCGGCCTCCTGGGCCGAGATGGCCTCGGAAAGCGCGTTTGCCACGGCATGCCGGCACCGGCGCAACCGCTCGGCACGGCGGCTTTCGGTGACGTCGTGGTGCACTGCCACGGCGCCGAGACACCGGCCGTCCTTGGTCTTGATCGGCCGGGCGTTGGTGAGGAGGATGTGCGGCGACCGGCCGGGAGGAACGATCGCTATGTCCTGGTGCTGGACGATCTCACCCCGGTAGGCGCGGGCCAGCGGATCCTGACGCGGTCGTATCAGCGTCTGTCCGTCCGCCTCGAAGAGGTAATAGGTCGCCGGCCATTCCTCGGGCTCGACGGGTTCGACTCCGAGGCCGTGGATCTTCGTCAGCAATTGGTTGAGCTGTGCCAGCTTGCCCTTGCTGTCGCAGGCCACCACCCCGGCCTCCATGCTGTCGAGCAGCGCCTGCAGGAATGCCCGTTCGTCCTCCAGAGCGGTCTGCATCGCGATCCGGGCACTGATGTCGTGAAGGAACATGTGGAACACCGGCTGGCCGTGCACCAGCTCTGTCTGAAGCGTCATCTCGACCTGGAACTCGCGGCCCGCGCGGTCCGTCGCGGCCAGTTCCAGCCTCTGCCCGACCAGCTCGGACGTACCAATACGACGTGCCTCGGCAAGCCGCTGTTCGTGCACGTTCCGAAACCTCGGTGGGACGATCAACTCGGTGGTGACCTGTCCGGTCGCCTCGGCGGCGGACCAGCCGAACAGCTGTTCGGAGGCCGCGTTCCAACCGCTGATCCGGCCGTCGGTGTTGAGCGCGATGTACGCGTCGTCCGTGGTTTCCAGCAGCCATTGCTGGCGTGCCAGGGCGAGCTGTGCCTCGCCGTACGCGATGCGCAGGGAGGTCTCCGTCGCGGCCGCCTCCGCCGCCTCGGCCAAGGCGAGCAGGTCTGCCAGCTCGTCAGCACTCCACTGCCGTACTACGACGTCGGCCACGAAGAACGCACCAACCGGTTCCCCATCCGGCGACCGCAGCGGGTACCCGGCGTACGCGATCGTCTCGTGTTCCCGGACTGCCGGGTCGTCCCTCAGTCGCGGGTCGGCCTCGACGTCGGGCACGATAAGTGGGGCATTCTCCCTGATCACGTATTGGCTGCACGGGTGTGCCCCCGGAGTGTTCCGGTCGGTGCCGCACAGGTCCGCCCCGGACATCGGGGTGTGCAGCAGCCGCGCGCCCATCCGGGTCAGCCGCTCCACCGCTGACCCGGATGGGCGCGCCTCGCCCGTCACTCCTGACCGGGCCACACCTTGTGTGCGCGCCTCCACAGAAACGACATCGGCCGTTTCGCGCATCTGCTGAGCGTTTGACATGCCATCCCGAACGTCAGCCCTGCCAGGACCCGGGTCGCCCGGAGCTGATCGGGGACTTGCTGTCCGAGCCGGGAGTGACGCCCGACGACGTCGCAGAGGTGTCGCCGGCGCAAGCCGATGGGCGCGGGCGGGCAGCCGCGCTCCGGACCCGGTGCTGTGAACAATGTAACCAACATGGAGCTACCCGCCGGTAACTCTTGTTAGGATTCCCCATTTCTTCAAGCAGCCACCATTGAAGGAGGGGACCCGCCCGAATGACTATTGTGGACACCGCGCGCTATCCACTGACCGACCCGGGAAGCGACGCATGGGAAAGCGTCGTTTCCCGGGCACGCACCGAACTGCGCGACCACGGATGCAGCGTGCTGCCGGAGTTCATTCTGCCGGGCAGCCGGGAGGCGCTGCGGCGAGAAGGTGCCGGGGTCGCCCCGCTGGCGTACTACGACGTCGAGGAAACCAACGTCTACAACATGGCGTTCGACGCCGACCTGCCGGCCGATCACCCGGGCAGCATCGTCATGCAGCGCGGCAACGCGTTCGTCGCGCGCGACCGGATCCCCACCGACAGCGTCATCCACCGGCTGTACACCGACCCGTCCTTCGTGCGCTTCGTCGCCGCCTGCTTCGAACTACCGGAGCTGCACGAGCTCGCCGACCCACTGTCCGGCCTGGTGCTCAACGTCGTGCAACCCGGCATGGAGCACCCGTGGCACTTCGACACCAACGAGTTCACCGTCAGCATGCTGACCCAGGAGCCGGAGGAGGGCGGCGTCTTCGAGTACTGCCCGAACATCCGTTCGGCGGGCGCGGAGAACTTCGACGCCGTCCGTTCGGTGCTCACCGGCGCCGACCGCTCGCCGGTGCAGGCCCTGACCCTGCGCCCCGGTGATCTCCAGCTGTTCAAGGGCCGGTACGCGCTGCACCGGGTGAGCGCGGTCAGCGGCGCCACCGCCCGGCACTCAGCGATCTTCGCCTACTCCGAACGCCCCGGCGTGATCGGCAGCGTCGCCCGTACCCGGCAGCTGTTCGGCCGGGTCCTGCCCGCGCACCTCGACGCCGAGCGCAATGCCGTGCGGGTCGACCAGTTGCTGGACTGAATAATCGCGAGGAGCCCCGTGCGTTTCGACCAGACCGGAAAAGTCTCTCTCGACGGCATCTACACGCAGCCCGATCCCCGCGCCTATTTCACCACTCTGCGTGAGCTCGACTATTGCATTCCCCAACTCGCCAAACCCTATTTCCAGCAAATAATCGGGCAGTATCGCGAATCGCGGCAGGTGGCCGTCCCGACCGTCGTCGACGTCGGTTGCTCCTACGGCGTCAACGCGGCGCTGCTGCGCTGTGACGCCACCATGGACGACCTGTACGACCGCTACGCCGACACCGAGTGCACCCGGCAGGAGCTGCTGGAGCGCGATCGTGAGCTGGTCCGGTCGCACGGGTCCCCGGCCCGGTTCGTGGGGCTGGACGTGTCCCGGCCCGCGCTGGCGTACGCATCGGCGGCCGGGTTCCTCGACGATGCCGTGCAGGCCGACCTGGAGGCGCGCGAACCCACGGCGGGCCAGCGCGCCCAGTTCGCCGAGGCCGACATCGTGATCTCCACCGGATGCCTCGGCTACGTCACCGGCCGGACACTCGTACGCGTGGTCGGCTCCCGCCCCGACCGGCGGCCGTGGATGGCGCATTTCGTGCTGCGGATGTTCCCGTTCGAGCCGATCGCCGATCGCCTCGCGGCCCTCGGTTACGAGACGATGCGGGTGGACCGGACGTTCCGGCAGCGCCGTTTCGCGTCCGACCGGGAACAACGGCAGGTGCTGGAGACAATGGTCGCCGCCGGCGTCGATCCGGAAGGGCTGGAGAGCGACGGCTGGTTGCACGCTCAGCTCTACGTTTCCCGGCCCGTCGGCACTCCCGACCCCTTGACCTTCGACATTGACGATTCAATGACCCAGAAGGCCGCCCGATGATCATCGAATTCGAGGAGACCGAGTGAGCACGTTCGAAAACGAGGACACACTGTCGCGGGTGCCGTTGCCCGCGCTGGAGGACACCTGCGCCCGGTTCCTCGAGTGGTGTACGCCGCTGCTGACGGAGGAGGAGCTCGCCGACACCGAGGCCGCGGTACGGGACTTCGGACGGCCCGATGGTCCAGGGCCGAAGCTGCACGCCGATCTGGTGCGGTACGACGCGGATCCGGCCACCCACAGCTGGTTGGACGCGTTCTGGCCGGCGCGCTACCTCGGTCGCCGGGACCGGATCGCGCTGAACGCCAACTTCTTCTTCCTGTTCCGTGAAACGCCGTTGCACGGATTCGCCGAGCCGCAGGTGGAGCGCGCGGCGGGACTCATCGCCGCCGCCGTGAGCTACAAGACCCAGCTCGACGACGAAAGCATCCCGCCGATCGCGACGCGCGGGAAGCCGTTGTCGATGGCGCAGCACAGGTTCCTGTTCTCCACCACCCGCATCCCGGGGCCGGTGCAGGACACCGTCCGAGCGCCGTACAGCGACGAGTGGCCGGGCCCGTCGACGGCACGGCACATCGCGGTGTTCCAGCGCGGCAACGTGTTCCGGATGAACGTGATCGGTCCGGACGGGCGCCCGTACTCCCTCGACGACCTGGCGGCCGGCCTGCGTGAGGTGCAGAAGGCTGGTGCCGCGCGGGCCACGACGGACACCTCGGTCGGTCATCTCACCACGATGGCCCGGGCCGAGTGGGCGGCGGCCAGGGACCGGCTGACGGCACTGGATCCCGGTAACCCGGCCGCGCTGGACACCATCGAGACAGCGCTGTTCTGCGTGTGCCTGGAGGACCTGGCGCCGGCCGACGATCAGGCGGCCGGCGATCAGTTGCTGCACGGCGACAGCGGCAACCGGTGGTTCGACAAGGCGGTGTCGCTCATCGTGTTCGCCGACGGCACGGCCGGCATCAACGTCGAGCACTGCGAGCTCGACGGCACCACCATCCTCAGCTTCGTCGACGCGCTGCTCGCCGTGTCGCCTGAGGAGCACGCCGCGACGTCGGGTGCGGCGGCGCAGGGGGTGCCGGCGATCGAGCCGGTCACGTTCGTGCTCGACGACGCGCTGCGGGCCGACATCGCCGCCGCGGCACGGTCGTTCGCTCAATACGGCGCGGACACCGCCACCGCGCCCCTGTCCTTCGACGAGTTCGGGGTGGACGAGGTCAAGCGGCTGCGGATGTCGCCGGACGCGTTCGTGCAGATGGCTTACCAGCTCGCGCACCAGCGGGCCAAGGGCTTCATCGGTGCTACGTACGAGTCCATCGCCACCCGCCAGTACCGGCGGGGGCGGACCGAGGCGATGCGCGTCGTCACGCCCGAGGTGCTGCGATTCGTGTCCACGATCGACGACCCCGCCGCGTCACCCGACGAGCGGCGGGCAGCGTTGCGGGCCGCGGCCGACAAGCATGTCGAACGGGCGAAGCAGTGCCAGGCCGGTGCGGCACCGGAGCAGCACCTGTGGGAGCTGCAATTGATTCAGAAGCGGCGTGGGCCCGCGCTCGGCGTGTCCGAGTCACCCCGGCTGTACGAGACGCCGGGTTGGCTCACGATGCGCGATGACTACCTGAGCACCAGCTCGGCGCCGTCGACCAGCATCCGCTACTTCGGGTTCGGGGCTACCAGCAGTCGCTGCATCGGGATCGCGTACGTGCTGCTGCCGGACCGGTTCAACCTGTACCTCAGCACACCTCGCCCGGTCGCCGACATGATGTACACGTTTGCCGACCGGCTCCGCGAAGCGTTGCGGGAGCTACGCGACCTGCTCGACGAGCAGTAGCCCGGGTCACGGGTCCGCCGCCGGCCGCTCGATCTCATCGGCTCGACGGCGGACCCGGTTCACAGTTCTGCGTGTGCCGAACCGAGGCGGCCAGCGGCTCGTGATGGGCTGGGCGGTCGAGCCTGAACCCGGTCGGGAAGCGTGCGAGTGGGCAGACCAGACCTCAGCCGCGGTCGGCCACCGATCCGGTCGCGGTCCTCGGTGGGGTGGCCGCCCCGATCAGCAGGCCCAGTTCGGCGAAGGCGACCAGGAAACTCAGGCCGTCGGCCGCCGGCGGCAACGTCCTCAGCCCCGGCGGCGCCGGCAGCCCGGCCCAGGCCAGGCACGGCACCGCGAACGAGACGACCAGGTGGGCCGCCACCCCGGCGGCCAGCAGCGCCGGGAACCCCGGCCGGCGCCGCCGGACCGTGGCGCAGAGGTGGATCACGTTCCACAGCAGCACCGCCACCAGCAGCACGACCAGGACACGGCCGAACGGTTCCAGCGGCAGCGGCAGCGGGCCACCGCGGCCGAGCAGCCCCGGCCCGTACGCGGGAGGCGCCGGCGCCGCCACGCGCAGAAGCCGCAGCAGCGCGGCCATCGCCTCCACACCGGCCACCAGCGCCGCCGGAACCGCGGCGAGCAGCACCAGCAGCCGGCGTCGTGCGGCCCGGCCGGCCGGCGGGGCCGACGCCAGGCCGGCCAGCATCACCGCGAACAGGACCGGGCCGAGCAGGACCACGGTGGCACGGTCACGCAGGCTGGCCAGGACCGTGACGGTCGGCAGCGTGACGGCCACCGCCAGGTCGGCGAGGACGGGCCGGATCATGTCGGTGGCCAGCCCGGCCGCCAGCAGGAACGCCATCCCCAGCGTGATCGGCGGCAGCGGCGCGACACAGCCGCTGCCGTTCGCGCAGGCCGTCTCGCCGTGCCACAGCGGAACGGTCAGCCCGGCCAGCACGACCACCAGGGTGACCGCCATGGCCGCGGTGTTCGGCCGGTCGCCGCAGCGTGCCCCGATCTCCGCGGCGACGAGGAAGGACAGCATGCCGAGCCCGTAGATCAGCCATTCCCGGGTCGTGCCGCCGCCGGTGAACGTCCGCAGCACCAGCCCGGACGCGGCCAGGACGGTGAAGATGGAGATCACCGCCCGCAGGCGGGCCGCCGGCACGGCATGCCGGTCCAGGGTCGCCATCGACATCAGGTATCCGCAGCCGCCCACGCCGAGAGCCACCAGCAACATCTGCGGCGCCGATGCGGCCGGCATGATCGCCCCCAGCACCAGGATGCTCACCGCCGGCAGCACCGCGGTGAGCAGGTCGCCCGGATCGGCACGCGGGGACAGCAGCGACCGGTGTGGGGTGGCGGGGTTCATGAACCGGCGCTCAGTACCGTGAGCAGGATCGCGACCGCGGCCCACCAGGCGGCGAGCATCAGCAGGTGCAGCGGGAACGCGGCCGGCGCCGGCGCCGGCCCGGTGACCTTGGCCGTGCCGACGTCACGGGTCCGCGAGCTCGTGCCGCCGCGACGCCCGGTGTGGGTCTCGACGAGGTCCGCGGCGATCGCCAGGTCCCGGGCGGGCAGGTCGGTCGCGGTGCCCAGGTCGACCCAGTGGCGGGCCGTGCCGACGCTGGACCGGGCCGGTGGGCCGTTGACGAAGACCAGGGTGGGCAGCTCGGGGTCGGTGATCTCGGTTTCCCGGGTGGAGAACTCCATGTCGCCGAGGCAGGCGGCGACCGTCCACAACAACGCCCGCGGGTCGATGTCGCCCGCCCGTACCGCCCAGCCGTGCGGGCGGGCCCGGCTCAGCTCGGCCACCAGCACAGTAGCCTCCCCGCGGTGCGGGCGGGCCTGCCGGTCGAGGTCCGCGCCGGTGTCGCTGGCGTCGGCCCACGACCGCGGATAGCCGTCGGCCGGCTGGTCGAGACGCTGCGGAGCCCGGTCCGGGCGCAGGGCGACGGCCCGCCGCATGGTGATCACCGACGGCGGCCCGATCAGCACCTGGGTGCTGGACGCCCACCGGTTGTGGACGTCACGGACCGGGGACCGGTGCAGCAGCGCCGCCTGGTCGCCGTACCGTAGATAGCAGGTGCTCGGCCCGGCGCCGCCGGACGGCACGGACACCCGCCGCTCCAGCCGCTCGGCCCAGACCTGCCGCTGGTCGGCGGGCAACGTGGACTCGACCAGGCCCAGCCCGCTGCCGCCGCCCGGCAGTCGGGGCGCCCACTCGAAGACCAGCAGATCGACGCGTGCCGGCATCAACCGTCCCCGTCTCTACGGGCCGGCAGGGCGCCCAGCATCGCGAGCAGCGAGATGAGCGGCTCGGCGCAACGCTGTGGGCGGGCGCCGTGCGGGTAGCGGCCGCCCCGGTCACGGCCTCCGGTCGCCGAGGCGAAATGCAGCGTGCACCGGCGGATCCGGTGCACCGGCGCCAGCTGGGCGGTCCGGCCCCGCTGGTGCAGGTAGGCGTACACGTCGCGGCTCTCGGCCGGGCCGTCGGCGCGGCGGGCCCGGATCCAGCGGTCCACCGGCTCCTCGAAGCGCAGCAGGTCGGATTTGGTGACCACCACGACCGAGGGGATGTCCAGCAGCCCGTCGGGTCCGCGCCGGTGCGCGAGCCGGTCGATGACCGCCTCGAACGTGGTGTCCGGGTCGGGGCGGACGGGGTCGGCCACGAAGATCAGCGCGTCGGCGGCGGCGAGGAACTGGGTGGCCCGGCTCTGGCGACGGCCGGGTTGCAGCATCTCGCCGGCGATGTCGAAGAACATCATCGGGCGTTCCCGGGTTCCGGTGCCGAGGATCAGCCCGTCGGCGAAGTCGACGGTGTCCACCGGCCGGGTGTGTTCCAGCACTTCGCCGTCTCGGTACAGCCGGTTCATCCGGGACTGGCGGAAGTCGTCGTGCCAGGCGATGTCGACGGCGCTGGTCATGATCCCGAAGTCGCCGAGCACACCGCTCTCGATCTCCTGCATGATCCCGGCCAGCAGATGGGTCTTGCCCGCCGCCGTGTCACCGATCAGGCCGATGTTGATCGGTGACCCGCTGCGCAGGTAGGCGGCCGGCAGATAGTGCGGGCCGATCTCGCCGGTCCGGTTCGGGCAGCGGCGGAACGCCTGCCGCAGCCGGTACTCCCGGCGGTGCTGCGGTCCCGCGGCGCCCAGGTCGAGTGGCTTGTATCCCTTGTCGGTCCAGATGAACAGGTCGGTCTCGGCCCAGGACACCGGGTCGAGGCAGAGATAGCAGTCCCGGGTGGCGGGGCCCGCGCTGCCACGCCCGATGGACCAGAACCAGCGGCGGCGCCGTTGCGGTGGCCGCGCGGCGGGTGCGGCGGTACGGGTCCGGCTCTCCCCGATCCGCCCGTACTGTTCCCGGCCGCTGTCCAACGGTGAGGTTTCCAGCACCGGCACCGGCCAGCTCAATGTCCGCAGCAGCTCGGCGGCGGTGGGGCGTTGCGCGGCCCGGGGCGCCAGCGCGTCGCCGAGCAGCACCGCGTAGCGGGGGCCCAGCCGCTCCCGGTACGAGTCGCCGTCGAGGCCGAGGAGTTCCCCCAGCAGTACGGCGGCGCTCCACACGTCGTCGCGCGGGTCGGCCCGGCCGATTCCGCGCACCTGTTCGGCCGACGCCCACGGTTCGCGGCCGGTCCCGGTGCGGGTGTCGCCGGCGAACGCGGCGACCGGCAGGCCGGCGATCATCGCGCCCTCGCCGGTCCACCGCACCCGCGCCGCGTTGATGCCCCGGTGCACGATCCCGGCGGCGGCCAGGTGCGCCAGCCCGGTGAGCAGGTCGCACAGCACCCGGTCGATGGCGTCGTTACCGAGCCGGGCGGCCACCTGTCCGACCTCGGTGACGGGTGGGGGCTGCCAGAGCACGTACGGTTCGTCGATGTCGGCCCGGTAGCCGAGCATCCGCGGCAGCACCGCCGGGTAGCCGTTCTCGGGGTGGCGGCGGGCCAGTCGCAGACCGGCCGCGATCTCGGTGTCGAGCCGGTGCGGATCCGCCCGCGGGTCCAGTCTGCGCTGGATCAGCGGCTGGTCGCTGCCGCGGACCAGCACCACCCGTTCGATGACGGCGGACCGGTGGGCCGGGCGTGGCGCCGTCGACCGGTCGGGCCGGACGTTCCACCGGATCTCGTCGCCTGCGGGGGTGAGGAAATCCAACGTCTGGTCACGCACCGTGTCGACCATCAGCTTCCCCCTTCGGACTGGACGTAGCGGACCCCGGACCGCAACGGCACGAGATGCAGCAGCCCAGCGGCGGTGCCGGTGCCGGTCCACACCACGTCCGCCAGGGTGGCCGCCGGCACCGGCGGGTAGCCGCCCTGATCGTCGTGGTCACGTTCGGTGAATGTGGAGCGGGCGTGCCGCGGCGCGAACCGGATCGTCGCGGCCCGGTGCGGGTCCCGGCTGAGCAGGCTGGTCTGCTGGTCGCCGCAGAGCAACTGGACCGGCTGGCCGTCGGCGAACACGGCGTCGCGCAGGCCGTTGCCGTCCTGCCACCAGGTGAGCTGGTCGGCTTCCGGGCGGGCCGGCCAGCCGGGCGGCGGCTCCTGCACACCCCACCGGTGCAGGTGCCGCTCGTATTCGGTGAGCAGCTCACCGGACCGGCGCTCGTTACGTTCGGCCATCCCGGACAGGTCACCGGCGGCGGCTTCCGGCCAGCGTGCCTGCATGCACATCCGTACCAGGGCTGTCAGATCCTGCCGCACCGCGGCCACCGCGCGCCCGCTGAGATGCGCGGCCATCTCGGACGGCAGTTTCGCGGCGCCGTCGCGGAGCACCCCGGCGACCGCGTCGAGCGCCGCGGCGGTGGCCCGCAGCAGGTCGGAGGCACGGCGACGGTCCTCGGTCACCGCCCACTCGGTGATGGTGTCGTGACAGACGCCGTCCAGGCCGTGCAGCGCGGGACGCAACATGCCGGGCACACCGACATGGGCATGCCAGCGGCGGGCCACCAGCGCCCACCACAACATCGGGGTGATCAGAGCCAGGACCAGACCGACCCCAACCCCGATCAAGGGGTACGGCCAGAGCACTCCCGACAGCCGCAGCAGCTCCCCGGCCACCAGTCCGGAGGTGGCGAGCAGCAGCACGGTCAGCACCCTGCCCAGGTCCCGGCCCGGCTCGGGCGGCGACACCCCGAGGTGCCGGCGTTTGGCCCGCAGCAGCCCGGCGCCCAGGATCAGCAGCAGCACCGCGGCGATCCCGCCCACCCGCCCGGCGAGCAGCGGCGCCAGCAGGATCAGCAGCGGAACCAGCGCGCTGCCGAACCCGCCGGGCATCGGTGGCAGCGCGGTGATCGGCTCCACCGCCCGGTCCAGGTCGGGCCGCCGGGCGGCGCTGCCCATCGGCAGCATCCGGGCGGCCGCCGCCCGCAACGGCCGGACCGTCTGTTCCAGGCCGCGCCCGGATTCCAGGGAACGGTGCACGGCACGGCGTACGTCGTCGGTGGCCATCGCCGCGGTGATCGTGACCGTCGGCAGCTCGATGCCCTCGCGCCGCAGCTCCGCCCGCCGCTGATCGTCTCCGCACTGGTCGAGACGCTGGAACAGGTCGGCCAGCACGGTCCGGTAGTCGCCGAGATGCCCGGCGGCGGCCGCCGCGAGCCTCGACACCGGCGCGCCGGCGAACGGCGCCCACACCGCCCACGGGCGGACCGCCGCGGTGACGGCCTGCTCGACAGCGGCCACCGTGGACTCGGCGGCCTGCCGTGCGGCCCGCACCCGGCCGCCGGGTTCGGCGTGCGACGACGGCACGTACCGGCGCTGCATCGTGGTCAGATCGTCGATGAGGTCGTGATCGGAGGCCGGGGCGTCGGGCTGCGGATCGTACGGGTCCACGCCGGTGGCCACCGCGAGCATGGCCCGCCGTTGCACCGCCGCCAGCACGCCCGCGCCCATCCGGCCGGACCGCAACCGCACCGCCGGCGCGGCGACCCGCGTCTGCGTGGCCGCGGCCGTCGCCAGCACCCGCTGGAAGACCTCGCGGGCACGCAGCGCCTCCAGCAGGTCGGCCAGGGGTGGCTCGGTGGGGGATCCGACGCGGACCAGCGATGCCGCGCCACCGTCGAGCCGCCACGGGATGCCGTTCGGGTCACCTGCCCACAGCACCGTGACGAACTCGCCGTTGAGCACCGACGGCAACACGATCGTGGCGCCGCCGTCCGGTTCGGCCGTGCCGACCACGACGCAGAGCATCTGCCGGACCGCCGGCGACGCGAGCACCGACGCCAGGGCGCCGGTGTGCCCCGGCAGCGCGGCCGCGTCGTCGACGACCACCACACCGCTCACGTCGACGTGGTCGTCGAGCTGGTCGTGCGGCAGCAGGAACCCGGCCCGCTGCTGCACGTAGTCGCCGAAGTCGCGGCGCGACACCAGTTCGCCGTACTCCTGCCGCAGGTCGATGACCGGAACCGCTCCGGCGGGGCCGCGGGTCATGCCTCGTCGTGCCGGTTCTTGACGGTGGTCTCCAGGGCGATCAGCGAGTTGCCGTTGGGCGCCTCGCGCAGGAAGGTCCGCTGGCGGGCCGCGGGCAACGTCCGGCTCCAGAAACCGATCAGCTGTTCGCAGCGCTGTCGCGCGCCGGCGGGCATCCGTTCCCGCATGTCGGTGAGCACCTTCACCTGCCGGTCGGCCATGCCGACCAGCTCCCAGTAGAGCGGGTGCGGGTCGTCGAGGATCTCGGTGAATCCGTTCGGGATCGACTCCATCAGCTGGGCGCAGAAGTTGAGGCGGATCTCCCCGCCGTCGGCGAGTGTCCACGTCTCGTACTGCCGCAGCACGCTCCCCCACGACGAGGCCCGCCCGAACGCGCCCAGCTCCAGGACCATGGCCTCGGCGTCCGGCCGCCGGCTCAACGCGATCCGGATCCGCTCCGGGGATTCACTGCCGCCGAAGCATTCCACCTGCCCGTTCCAGGCCGCGCAGAGCAGGCGCAGCAGGATCTCCTCCCGGTGCGCCTCGGTGGTGGCCAGCCAGTCCGCGCCGAAACCCAGTCGCTGCCGCCACGGCAGTAACGAGTCGGCCCTCGGCTCGCGTACCGCCCCGGCCCAGTCGAGCAGCACCTGCCGCAGCTCCGGCACCTCGGTGATCCCCATCCCGGTACGGGTGAGCACCACCGTGATCGACTCGGTCTGCACCGCCCGGAACTGGACCGGCTTGTCGCCGCGCCGGGTGAGGATCCGCAGCTGCCCGCCGAGCCACTTCTCCACCAGGTCGTCGGCCTCCGCCGCCGGGTAGACCACCAGCACCGACAGCCGTCCGGACCCCTCCGGCATGAACCCGCCCGGCAGCATCCCGGACAGGGTGCCCACGAACTGCTGCACGTCGCTGTCGGCCACCGGCACGTCCTGCGCCCGTTTGGCCGCGACCCGCAGCAGGTTGCTCATGTGCGGCAGCAGCGGCACCTCGTCCGGGTCGCCGCCGCGCAGGATTCCCGCGACCTCCTGTTTGAGCAGGCCGAGGATGTTGCGCAGGCCTTCGGTGCCGCCGGAGCGGCCGAGCACCGACGCCTCGGCGAGTGCGTTCGCCCAGCCGTCCGGGCCGAGCAGCGCGTTGAGGATCTCGCCCTCGGTGGCGTTCTCCCGCTTGCCGCGGCGGGCCAGGCGGCGCAGCATCTCGGCGTACGTCTGCTCCAGGTCCTGTCGCGGCGGCAGCAGGTAGGTGACGCCGACCCGTGCCCGGTAGAGCTCCTCGGCGCGCCGGTTGAACGCCTCCTCACAGCCGCGCTCGTACGCGGTCAGCTCCTCGGCCAGCGACCGCAGATGCCCGGTGAACCGCGTCAGCCGCTGCTGCCACGTCTGCCGGTGATCGTTCCAGCTGGCATGCCAGAACCGGCGTGCCCGGTACCGGAACCACTCGTCCTGCAGGGCGATGGTGTCGACGACCGGCTTCTCACTGACCGTCGCCTTGACCAGCCCACCCATCCGGTCCCGCAGTTCGATCAGCTGCGGTGGCCGCGGGTCGCTCTCCCACGCCTTCACCGGCGCGGCCGGCGGCACCCGCCGGCCGTCCATCACCCCGCGGACCCCGAGCTGGTCGATGTTCTCGGCCAGGGCCGCCTCACCGAGCACCACCCGCCGCAGCCGGAACAGGTCGGCGTGCCGCAGGACCGACCGCGCCCCTTCCGCCGGGTTGAAGTCGCGCACCAGTTCGGGCATGGTCCGCAGCAGCGTCTGGTCCAGGTTCTGCAGGCTGTCCCCCATCCGGACGCCACGTTCCCGCAGCATCCCGCGGATCGTGGCGGCGCCTTTGATGCCCTGCTCGGCGGCCGGATCGTCGAAGGCGCCGGCGGCCCGCTGCCACACCGGCCCGACCGACGAGCCGTTGAAGAACTCGCGGATCAGGTCCCGGTTGGACTCCGACCGGCCGGGCGGCACCAGCTGCAGCTCGCGGACCCCGCGGCCGAGCAGCCGCCCGGCGAACATGTCGGCCAGATCGTCGAACGGCACCGTCAACGACCCCACCAGGCTGGTCGAGACGCCTCTGCACCCGATCCGGGTCGGCGACATGCTCTGCCGCTCCACCACGCCGTTGATGAAGCTGTCGGCGAACGACACCGGGCCGCCGGCGTCGCGGCCCCCGGCCGGCACGTCCAGCCCGACCAGCGACAGGATCAACGCCACGATCGACCGGTGCAGGTCGTCGCGGGCGATCCCGACCGCCTTGCTGAACAGGAACGCGGTCTGCATCGCGCCGAGCCGCATCGGCACGTCGCCCTCACGCGGGTAGCGGACGTGCCGGCCCCGGACCGTCGGGGTGCCGCCCAGGTCGCCGTGCGCCCGCTGGTCCTGGTTGAGTTCGTCGACGAGGCGGAACATGTCGAGCAGCGCCCGGCCGGCGTTGAGTGACGCGTTGAGGCCGCCGCCGCTGCCGGCCTCGAAGGCGGACGGCATCAGCACCAGTGGGTAGATCTTGGCGTCGATCCCGGCCTGCCGGAACGCCGATTCGACGATGTGCAGGTAGTCGTAGAAGATGCCGGCGCCGGTGCCGCCGGCCACCGAGAACGCCACGAACACGTCGACGGTCTGCAGGCCCGGCTCCCGGGCCGGGTTGAGCAGCCGCAGCTCGGGCGCCGAGTTGGTGATCCGCCCGATGGCCCGGATGATCGGCTGCCGCAGCACCTCGAGCGAATCGGAGACGGTGGCGTACAGGGCGGCCCGCCCGACGGTCGGCAACTGCCCGGCGCCCAGGCGCAACGGCACCACCATCGGTTCGTGCTCACCGGGCGGCAGCCAGTCGCGGACGAAGTCGGCCGCCTTCACCCGCAGGAACTTCGCCACCTCCGGATAGCTGCGGAACTGCGGAAGCAGGTCGTAGGCGTAGTAGGCCGTCCGGTCGGCGACCTCGGAGTGCGCCTCGTTGGGCACCGATCGCCGCCGCAGCTGGCCGAGTTCGTCCTCGCTCAGGTCGGCGTAGACGAATTGCAGGCACGACGGCAGTTCGAACGGGCGCAGTTCGGTCAGGCCGAACGCGGGACCGTGCAGTTTCAGCCCGTCCGGGCCGCACAGTTCCTCACGGAGCCGGCGTTCGAGTTCGGCGCCGATCCGGCAGCCGGTGCCGCCCAGCCCCACGAACATCACCGGGTGGTAGAGGTGCATACGCGGTATCCGTTTCTAGAGGTCGTCGTCGCGTCCGCTGAGGTACAGCGGTTGTGTGGCGTCGTCGGGCGCCGCGATGGCGGCCGGTGCGGTGGTGCGGCCGGACAGCCGCAGGCCGAGCCGCGGATGTCGGGGCAGCGGCACCACCGCGCCCGGGGCGAGCGGCAGAAACGGGCTGTCCGGGAGGGTGTCGGCGTCCGGGACGAACAGGCGTACCGAACCGTCGGTGCCGCGTTCGATGCGGTAGCGGTCGCTGCCGGCGGACACCCGTCGCAGCGCGGGCGCCGAACCGTCGTCGGGGACGAGCACGTCGAACTCGAACCGGGTGCCGGCCGGCGCGACCAGCTGCGGCGGTAGTTCCCGGCCGTCCTCGTGCAGGGCGACGGCGAGGCCCTTCACCTCGATCGCGGCCCGCCGGCGGCGGCGAGCCAGCAGCAGGACCACGAGCAGGGTGGCCAGCACGACCACGGCCGCCAGCAGGTAGAGCCCGAACCGTTCCAGCAGGCTGGGCGGCGCCAGCACGGTCAGTGCCAGGGGCGCGTTGCCCACGATGCCGTCGGCGGCGACCACCTCCACTTTCCCACCGGCCGGGCCGGGTGCGGCGTCGTCGGCGACGGTCAGCGTGAAGCGGGTCTCGGAGGGGCCGGCCGCGAGCGTGATGCCGGTCGGCAAGGCGGTGACCGTGCCGTCGTGCTTCACGCCGGTGAGCACGATCCGGGCGGGTACCGCGGCGCCGGACTCGTTGGAGGCCTGGATCGTGCCGGTGACCTCGGCGCCGGGCAACGCGGTCCGGGCGTCGAGCAGGATCCGTGCCCGTACCTGCGGGCCGGGCGCGGCGATCCGGAAGGTGGTCTCCTGCCGGTCCGTATCCACGCCGGGTCCGACCGCGGTGCCGACCACCCGGTAGCTGCCCGTCGCCGTCGGGGGCAGGGTGAAGCTGGCGCTGTAATAGGTGTCGCCGTCGTGTTCGTCCGCCCCGGCGCCGTCGTCGGCCAGCCGCAGCGGCTGGTTCAGGCCGGTGCCGCTGACCTGCGCGGCGAAGGAGTATCCGGCCAGTTCGGACGGGTCGCCGATCTCCGCGGTCCGGGTTTGCGGCCGCATCAGCACCGACACCGTCTCGCCGGCCCGCGGGCTGGGCGGATCGAGCACGAAGACGGTGTGCAGCACCCCCTGCCACACCGCCCGGACGGTGACGGTGCCGGGATTCGCGTCCGCCGGGGCGGTCAGCTCGACCCGCCAGGTGCCGCTGGCCGGGTTGCGCATCCGCAGCGACTCGACGAGTCCGCCGCTGCCGGCCAGTTCGAAGGTGGTGTCACCGACCGTGCCGGTGGCCGGCGCCGTCTTGCCGTCCGGCCCGATGAACTTCACCTTGATCCGTTCGTCGCCGCCCTTGGTGACGTTGATGGCGCCGTCGGTGGCGATGGCCGGCACGGTGACGCTGAGCTCGATCCTCTCCCCCTTGCCGATCCGGCCCTGCTGGGGAGGCTTCGAGTTGAGGCAGCGGCCCTTCACGAAGGCGTCCATCATGGCGGTGACCGCGGCCGCCCCGTCGGCGACCAGACGCGCCTCAGGGGCGACCTTGCCCTGTGAGCATCGGGCCGAGGCGCTCTGCGCGGCCATCACGTCGAGCAGTTCGGCGCTTACGTCGTCACCGAACCCCAACGGCCAGATCTGCACCCCGCCGTCCTTGGCCGCCGGCAGGATCCGGTCCCGGATCTCCTTCTCCGCCTCCCGCTGGCGGCCCTCCGGTGTGCTGCCGTAGTGGCCGTCCCGGCGGACGTCGAGTTGGCCGTCGGTGAGCAGCAGCAGGATCCGCCGCCGGTCGTCGGGCGTCCGGGTGAGCGTGTCGACGCCCTGGCCGAGCGCGGCCACGAAGTCGGTGTCGGCGCTCTCTCCCGTACGCCGCTGGATGTTGTCCTGCACGCAGGCGACCATGGCGTCGCGGGCCACGGCGCCCGCTCCGGCCGCGAGTTCGCAGATCCGGTTCGGGTCGACGGCCTGTACGTTCCCGGCGTTGCTGCCGAACCCGAACACGGTCACATCGGATTGCGGGGACAGTTCGGCGATCGCGACACTGGCGGCGGCGATCCGCTCCTGCCGCACCTCGTCGTCGCTGAGACTGCCCGACTCGTCGACGGCGATCGCCAGATGGATCGGCTCGACCTCGCCGCCCGGCGAGGGGGCGGCCTGCGCCGGGTTGACGGGAACCCCGAGGGCGCCCGCCACGAGCGACGCCGCCGCGACTGCCCGGCCGAATCTGCCGATCATGGAATTCCCTCCGCATTTCGCCGCGCCCACCGGACCGCACCGCGAGAGTCCGGGTTGACGACCAGGCTAGGCCCGGAAGCGAAATGAATCGGGAATCAAAAAAACGTGGGTACGCCGTAGCCGAACTGACACGTCCGTCAGATACCGAATTACGGCGCAACCAGCTGACCGCCTATGGAGGACCGCCCCGAACTGCGGATACGTGATCACCGCAAAAAGCCGTCCGGCTCTCTCCCGCACACCGGAACCGCGGAGGACGCTCGTTCGGATTACCCTGCCCGAGGCCGCATTCCGCCCGATCGGACTACCCCTCCAGGTGTGTCTCGATCGGTGACACGCGTTCACCTTTCTTTGCGCGGATCGCGCTGCGCCGCACAAGACCGCGCCTCACCGTCTTTGCCAGCTCCGCCGTTTCGGTCCGCAGCCGGCCGGCGAAGGTGACCGGCTGGAAGAGGGCGGTGAGCGGGGGCATCGGCCGTGTGCTGAATCCCGCCGTGGGCCGTCCCTTCCACTGGAAATAGCCCCAGAAGGTCATCGCGGCCAGGCCGAAGAGCAGGAAGAAGCCCATCGCGCGTAACCATTCGTCGCCGGTCGGCCGGAGTCCGTTGACTTCGCCGCGACGCTGAATCACGTACCAGAAGAAGAAGCCGGCGGCGATCTGCAGCGGTGTCCAGGCGAGCAACCGCCAGCCGGCCAACGTACGGCCGTCCAGAAAACGCATCGGGATCAGGGCGAAAACCAGGCTTTCGGCGCCGAGCACCACCACCCAGTAGGCCACCGCATCGAACAGAACCGTGTACCAGCCGGCGCCGGCGGCGTGCGCGCTCTCCCAGTTCACGCTGAAGCCGATGTATCCGAGAGCGATCAGCGCGGTGAGGCCGGCGACGCTCCACAGGACGCCGTACGCCCGTTGCGCTTCGGTCGGCTTGATCCGGGTCGCCTGCTTCTGACCCTTGAAGAGGATGAAGGTGCAGAACAGGCCGTAGGCATAGGTGGGGTTGAGCTCACAGACCTGTGAGAAGACCGCGCAGGCAACGCCCACCGCCAGTGCGACGGGCGGCACGTAGAGGGACGCCCTGCCCCGGATCCTGCACAGGTAGATCTCGCCTGGGCCGCTGTAGGCGGCCATCACCAACGGCACCGCGATGAGCATGGCGGCCAGGTTCAGGGCCCAGTTGCCGTCCGGCAGCTGCGCGGCGGGGCCCTCGCTCCGGCCGGAGAGGAAGGCGGCGCCGACCGCGACCGCGACCAGCAGGGTTACCTGGAGCCAGGACGGCATCCGGTTGCGGCGTGTGACACCCAGGGCGCGGATCGCCCCGTGGATCTCCTCCCGGCGGTTCTCGTAGGTCTTGTTGAACACGTCGGAGGGGAACGCGACCAGGATGAACAGCAGGACCGCCATGGCCGCGACGAGCAGCAGGCGCGACGGGTCCAGGGAGACGTCGTCGAGCGTGGGCATGGTCCAGCTGGCCCGGATCGGTGTGAACCCCACCGGCTTCGCCGCGAGCGGCGTGGGTGATTCGGTGACCGATGATGGCGTACGGGTGAGCGACGGCGCCGGTGTGAGCGTCGCCGCCGGTGTGAGCGTCGCCGCCGGGCCGGAGCCGGCCGACGGCGGGTCGGCGGGCCGCTTCGGGGAGGCGGCCGGGGCGGACCGTGGCGTGCGGGACGGCGCTGTCACGGCTGAGGTCGATGTACGGGGCCGGGCGGTGACGATCGAGGTCCACTTCGTCGTGGGCTCGGCGGCCCGGGGATCGCCCTTGACCGGGCCCGGCTCCGGTTCCGGTGACGGTTGGAGAGACCCCGGCCGCGGCGGTGGCCGGTCGAGAACGGTGAATCCGGCGGAGGGACCCGCCCCCGACATCGGGTCCTCGTCCGGTTCGGGGTCGTCGTCACACCTGGCCTCGATGAGCACCGGGCCGGGATCCGTGCCGTCGGGGATGCGCAACTGGGCGCGGACGACGCCGACAGTGTTGGACAGGGTCGCGGTGATCGCGTTCTGGCCTCGCCAGTAGAAGGCGATGTCCGTGCAGTATTCCGGCAGGCCGGTGGCGACGGCGCTGACCGTGGCGCCGGGAAGCCCTTCGGCCGGGAGGATGTCGAGCGTGGCCGACGATCCAGCGGGCGCCGCGGTGGCGGGACTGCTGGAGGCGAGGGCGGCCGGCACGCTCAACACTGCGGCAAGCGCCGCAACAAGCGCGAACCGCCGGCCGGGACTGTCCGAGTTCACCGCGGTTCAGCTCCTATCTACCTAAAAAGCGCAAACCAGACGAAAGCAGGATAAACACCCGCAACATCACTCCCCCTCCGGGTGACGCGACATCGAACCAGCGATGAGAAAGACATTCACCGTCCGCCTGCTCGTCACAGGCGGGCGTGCCGCAATGAGGACGCCGAATACCCAGGGCGCCGCGACAACTCGAATTTCAGCGAGTTTTATTCGCCTGATCAGCGCCGCTGAATAGGTTCTCCGCATCCATCTGGATCTAGCACGGGAGCTCTTGTGGCATTGAAGAAGACCTTGTCCGCCATGGCGATGTCCGCCGCCGCCGTGGTGACGTCGTTCGCCGTCGCCAGCCCGGCACTGGCGTACAACGAGAGCTGGAAGACCGACGACGGCGACCCCGGTGGCGTCGTCTACTGGACCGCGGACAACGACATCGTCAAGATCTGCGACATCGAAGCGGACGGCTGGGCCGTGGCGGCCGTCGTCGGTCACCGCCTGACCAACGGCACGCTCGCCTTCGACTACCAGTTCTACGTCGGCGGCAACGGAAACTGTGCCGACCGGAAGGCCTCGGAGGGAGCCACCTTCAACCTTCCCGAGAACCAGAACGTTCGCATCGGCGTCTGCCTGATGAAGGAAGACTGGGCCGTCGTCGACTACTGCGACTGGAACGAGGTGTCGAACTGAGCATGCGCCGACCGCACCCGGTGTAACACGCGAACGATCAGGAACCGTCCCATTTTGATCCACTCAGTAGGCTGACACGCCGACGAGGATCGACATAGGACGGTGGAAGCTTGGACGACCTGACGTTCCGTGTGCTGGGACCCGTCGGCGTGTGGAGGAACGACTGTCAGCTCCGGCAGTTGAATGCCCAGCAGCGAACGCTGCTGGGCATGTTCCTGTTGGAGCCCGGAACGGTGATCGCCTTCGATCAGCTCGTCACAGCGTTGTGGGGCGAACAGCCGCCGGTCTCGGCCCGCAACGCGGTGCAGGGCCACGTGTCGAAGGTCCGCCGCATGCTGAGCGCCGTACCCGAAGCCGCATTGCACACCGTGGGTCAGGGCTATCGCCTCGAGATCGAGCGGCAACTGGTGGACATGCACCGGTTCCGTCTGCTCGTCGGCCGGGCCCGAACCGATCCGGCCGCCGAGTCCGGCGAACTACTGCGCTCGGCGCTGTCGCTGTGGCGTGGTCCCGCCTTCGCCGACGTGGCCGGCGACTGGCTGTCCACGACGGCCGGCGAATCGCTCGAACAGGAACGGCTGCACGCCGTGGAGGACCTCGCCGAGGCCGACCTCGGGGCGGGCCGGCATGCCGAGGTCGCGGCACAGCTCTCCGGATTCGTCGGCCGGCATCCCCTCCGCGAACGGGCGATCCGCCTGCTGATGGAAGCGCTGCACCGTGACGGCCGGCGCAGTGACGCCCTCGAGCTGTTCCGGGACACCCGGCGCCGGCTGGCCGAAGATCTCGGCGTCGAACCCGGCGAGGCTCTACAGCGCACGCACCGGCAGATCCTGACCGCCGACGGCCCGGCGCCGGCTCGCCCGGACCAGCGCTCCGCGACGGTCGGTGTCCTGCGGCAACTGCCTGCTGACGTGCCGTACTTCACCGGTCGGCGGCGGCAACTGGCCGCGCTCGACGAACTCCTGCCGCCGCGGGCCGAAACGGCGCCCGTGCTGATCGGTGGGGCCGCCGGTGTGGGCAAGACCGCCCTCACCCTGCACTGGGCCCACCAGGTCGCGGACCGCTTTCCCGATGGGCAGATATTTCTGAACCTGCGCGGCTTCGACCCGACCGGCACGGTGATGGCGCCGGCCGAGGCACTGTCCCGGCTGCTGGCCGCCCTGGAGGTGCCGGCACGGCTGGTCCCGGCCGCCCTCGACGCCCAGGCCGACCTGTTCCGGAGCACGATCGCCGGGAAACGGATCCTGCTCGTACTCGACAACGCCCGCGACGCCGCACAGGTACGCCCGCTGCTGCCCGGCACACCCGATTGCTTCGTCGTGGTCAACAGCCGCGACCAGATGGCCGGCCTGGTAGCCGGGCACGGGGCGATCCCGTTCGTGCTGGACCGGCCGTCGGCGGCGGACGCACGCACCTTCCTGACCAGCCGCCTGGGCGCGCAGCGAATCGCGGGCGAGCAGGCCGCAGCCGACGACATCGTCGAGTACTGCGGACGGCTTCCACTGGCGCTCGCCGTGGTGGCCGCCCGCGCCGTCACCAACCCCGGCTTTCCGCTCGCAGCGCTCGCGGCCGAGCTGCGGGAAGGCCGAAACGGCCTGGACGCCTTCGCGAACGGCGACCCCGTCACCGATCTGCGAACCGTCTTCTCGTGCTCCTATCAGGCCCTCGGCCCGGACGCCGCCCGCCTCTTCCGGCTGCTCGGCCGGCATCTCGGTCCCGACCTGAGCCTGAGCGCGGCGACGAGCCTCGCCGGCCAGCCGATCAGCCGGGTACGCACCCTGATCGCCGAGCTGACCCGGGCCAGACTGATCGACGAGTGCTCCCCGGGCCGGTACGCCTTCCACGACCTGCTCAGGACGTACGCGCGGGAACTGGCGCAGGAGGCGGACTCCGTGGACGAACGCCGTGCCGCGATGGATCGTCTGCTGGACCACTACCTGCACGGCGCGCGACAGGCGGACCTCCAGCTCGAAACGGTCCGTGATCCGATCCAGCTCGCGCCCGCCGCTGCCGGGGTGCACCTGCCGATGCCGGCCGGCCCGCCGCAGGCCCTGGCCTGGCTCGCGGCCGAACGCGCGGCGCTGCTCGCCGCCATCGATCACGCGGCGGCCGAGGGGCTTGTCGTGCACGCCTGGCAACTCGCTTGGGCGATCAAGCCCTGGCTGAGCCGACAGGGGTATCGCCACGATCAACTGGCAGCCCAGCGCACAGCCGTCGCCGCGACGGCCCGGTGCGGTGACCTCGGCGCGCGGGCCACGGCCCACCGATACCTGGCCGACGCCTACGACCGGCTCGGCCGCTACGCCGAGGCGGATGCGCAGTACCAGCAGGCACTCGACTTCGTCAGCGCGCTGGGTGACGTGGTCGGCCAGGGGCACATCCACCTGGACATCGCCCGGCAGTTCGATCTGATGCGCCGCCACGACGCCGCCCTGGAGAAGGCGAAGATCGCCCTGAACCTCTTCCGCGACGCCGGCCACATCCGCGGACAGGCCCGCAGCTTCAGCGCACTGGGCTGGGAATACGCCCAACTCGGCGACTACCACGAGGCGTTGGCACACTGCCGGCAGGCGTTGCTCCTGCTTCAGCAGTACGGGGACCGGCACGGCGAGGCGACCAGCTGGGACAGCGTCGGCTACATCCACCACCGGCTCGGTGACCACCCTCAGGCGATCGAGTGTTTCCAGCGCAGCGTGGAGATGATGCGGAGTCTCGGCGACCAGAGCGCTGTCGCGGGGACCCTGATCCACCTCGGTGAAAGCCACCTGGCCGGCGACGATCTCGAGGAGACCCGCCGAGCGTGGCGGGCGGCGTCGGAGATCCTCGACGAACTGGACCAGGCCCGTGCCGACGCGCTGCGCGAGCGGCTCCACCGGCTCCCCGCGACACTCTGACGGCGACGCCCGCTCGGTAGGGAAGGCCGTAGTGCCCGAACACCGCCGGTGGGATCGGCTGGGCTTTCTCCTTTGTGTTATCCGGCCGCGCCCGGAGCACCTACAGGACAGCACCCCCGACAGAGGCGTTCCCCGATCCCCGAAGAGGTTCCCGATGAAACGCAACGTGCTGGCCGCGACGTCCGTCGTCGCCGTCACCGCCGCAGCCGGACTGGTCCTCGCCCCGCGCGCCGAGGCCGCCGCCGGATGCTCGGTGAAGTACACGGTCTCCAACACCTGGCCGGGCGGCTTCGGCGCCGCCATCGTGGCCTGCACCGGCGGCACCACACCGGCCCCCACGTCGCCGGGCGCCACCTCGCCGACCAGCGCACCGCCGGCCGGCCCGGTCAAGGCGTTCCCGACCGCTGTCGGCTACGGCGCCGCGGCCACCGGCGGCCGCGGCGGCACCGTCTACCACGTCACGAATCTGAACGACTCGGGCACCGGGTCGTTCCGCGACGCGGTCAGCGCGAACAACCGGATCGTGGTCTTCGACGTCGGCGGTTACCTCAAGCTGTCGTCGACGGTGCTGGTGAAGAGCAACATCACGATCGCCGGGCAGACCGCACCGGGCGGCGGCATCGGCGTACAGGGCGGTGAGGTTTCGTTCAACAGCGGCACCAACGTGATCGTCCGTAACTTCCGGTTCCGGATGGGCACCGAGGACGCCGACCAGAAGAACAACGGCATCAACTGGCTGGACGCCAGCAATCTGATCTTCGATCACGTTTCGATCGAGTTCGGGGCCTGGAACAACATCGATGCGGTACGGGCGTCGAACATCACCGTCCAGTATTCGATCGACGCGAACCCGATCGGCCAGCAGTTCGGCGCGCACACCGAAACCGGCCCCTACACCTGGTGGCGCAACCTGTGGGCGAACTCCCACAACCGCAACCCGTTGGCCAAGGCCAACACCCAGTTCGTGAACAACGTCGTCTACAACTACCAGGCCGGCTACACCGCCGGGAACTCCAGCGGCCACTTCCTGCACGATGTCGTCGGCAACTACTTCATCACCGGACCGCGCACCACCAGCGCCTCGAACTACTACTACCAGACCGGTAACCAGCAGATCTACAACCGCGACAACTGGATCGACAGCAACAAGGACGGGCAGTTGAACGGCACGGCCGCCGTGGTCCGCGGTGGCGCCACCGAACTCGCCTCAGCGTTCTCCGCCGACACCGCGAAGATCCCGACGGTGTCGGCCGCCGCGGGCTACGCCGACGTGATCACCAACGCCGGCGCCGTGCCCCGCGACGACGTGGACAAGCTGGTCGTGGCGGACGTGACGTCACTGGGCGCCAAGGGCGCCCTGTGGAGCACGCAGACCGCGACGGGCCTGAACAACAACGGCTACGGCACGATCGCCGGCGGAACCGCTCAACCCGACACCGACCGCGACGGCATGCCCGACGCCTGGGAATCACGGTACGGCCTGAACCCGGCCGCGAACGACGCCGGCGGCGACTTCGACGCGACCGGCTACACCAACATCGAGAAGTACATCAACGGCCTGCTCGACAACCAGTACCGGTGAGCCACGCGTCCCGGATCGCCGCTGCGGGGCGGCGATCTGCGCTCCGCTCATCGCCGGTCACGGCGTCGCCGAGACTTGAGCAATCGCTCAAAAGCTCGTAACCTTCCGTCTTGAGCAACCGCTCAAGACGGAAGGTCGGCATGGGAAGAGCAGTTGCGCGGCGCCGGTGCAGCCGTTCGGCCGGCCGCGAGCGAACTGGAGAGGTTCCGTGAAGGTCATCATTCCCGGGGGGACCGGGCAGGTCGGCACGATTCTGGATCGGGCATTGACTGCGGAAGGTCACGACGTCGTCGTGCTGACGCGCTCCCCCAAGGGCGAGCGTCAGGTCTACTGGGACGGCTCGACGCCGGGAGCCTGGATCCGGGAGATCGACGGCAGCGATGTCGTCATCAATCTGGCGGGGCGCAGCGTGAGCTGTCGGTACACCCAGCAGAACCTCGAAGCCATGATGAACTCACGTGTGGAGTCGGCACGTGTTGTCGGTGACGCCATCGCCGAGGCGGCCCGACCACCCAGGATCTGGCTGCAGATGAGCACCGCAACCATCTATGCACACCGTTGCGACGCGGCCAACGACGAGTTCGGCGGTCTGATCGGCGGCAACGAGCATGGTGTGCCCGGCTACTGGGCCTACAGTGTCGAGATCGCCCAGAACTGGGAGGCCGCGCAGGAACAAGCAGTGACTCCCCACACGCGCAAGGTCGCGTTGCGATCGGCCATGGTGATGAGCCCCGACCGTGGCGGCGTATTCGACGTGCTCAGCCGGCTTGCCCGGCTCGGTCTCGGCGGACCCGTGGCCGGCGGCAGGCAGTATGTCTCGTGGATTCACGACCACGACTTCGTCCGTGCCATTCGGTTCCTGATCGAGCACGACGATCTCGAAGGAGCCGTGAATCTGGCCGCACCCGGCCCCTTGCCGCAGCGGGAGTTCATGCGAGAGCTGCGCTCGGCCTGGCGGATACCGGTCGGACTTCCGGCAACCACCTGGATGGCCGAGATCGGCGCGTTCGCACTCCGGTCAGACACCGAGCTACTGCTGAAAAGTCGGCGAGTTGTTCCGGGCCGGCTCGCTGACGCAGGATTCATATTCGACCATCCGCATTGGCAGACCGCGGCCGCGGACCTGACGCAACGGCGCCGCCGGGGCGGCAGGGCCGACCGTGGTGCGGCGTAGGGCTTTCCCACCTCCGATCCGGATGACGAAACCGCGTTCGCCCCGCGGCGGTCGCCTGGCCGGAGTCGAGGAGTGGCTGGCATCGGCGATGAGGACACACTCCTTGACCGGCGCGGCGACTCAGAATGTGCTGTTCGACCACCAATGCGCGAAGAGTTCCCGGTCGCCGATGATCTCGATGTCCGCCGTTTCCGCCGACAGGCGCCGATTGAGCAGGAGCAGCAACCGGAGGGCAGGCCCACATACCGTGACGTGCGCCTGGTGGTGTCCGTGCCGCCAGGCGACGCCGGCCGGGCCACGGACGACCGACCACTCGTGACTCGATATGAGGTCCGCGTCCGTGGCAACGAACTGCAGCGACTCGCCGGCACCTCTCAGGCCGGCGAATGCGCTCGGTACGCCGATGTCCGGCCGGGAAAGAGTGGCGGCGGTGTCCAGCAGGTCGGACACGCCGTCGGCCGCAAGATCCGCCGCCAGGTCCCCCTCGATACCCAGAGCCAGTTCGGCGTCGAAGCGATGCACCACCTCGTCATGGAGCAGTCTTCGCAGCCAGAAGCCCGCCGACCGATCCTTCTGCCACGTCCACACCGGCTGTTCCGGTCCCACGGCCCGCACCGCGTCAGCGAGCATCCAGGCGCCCGCCGTCAACCACTCGCTCCGCTCATCCGGGTCGGCAGGCACGGCCACCTCCGGCATGGGGATCGGCTCCAGCAAGCGCCGCTGGATGATCTCGGCTGCCCATCGGTGCCCGCGGCCGACGTGCCCGACCAGTTGCTCCAACGTCCAGCCGGGGCAGGTCGGAATCGGGCGCTGACCGTCCGAGTCGCGCGCCAAGCCGGCCAGTCTGGCCGTTTCGGCTTCGAGTTCCAGCAGGTACCGGTCGAAATCAAGCACGGATGTCGTACCTCTCGGGCCGATGAACGTAACCATTCACGATCGAGTAGCGGGGGCCGGCTCTCGCCCTCGCAACTTCACGCGCCGCCCATGGTCGCGTTGATGGATCCGTCGCGGTAGCCCCTCAGCCGGATCCGATGTTGCGAGTCGACGGAAAGGCGGACCCGCGAGCCCGGTGGGCGGGCTGCGGGTCCGGGCGTACGCATCGGGGTCAGCCGTTGAAGGTGGCCGGGTGGGGCCCGGTGCGGCCGTCACGGTCGAGGGCGTCGATGGCGGCCAGTTCGCCGGTGGTGAGCTCGAAGCCGAAGACGTCGAGGTTGGCGGCGATGCGCGAGGGTGTCACCGACTTGGGGATCACGATGCGGCCCTGCTGCACGTGCCATCGCAGGATGACTTGGGCCGGGGTGACGCCGTGTGCCCGCGCGGCCGCGACGACCGGGGCCTCGGTGAGGACGGCGCCCTGTGCGAGCGGGCTCCACGCCTCGGTGGCGATGCCGCGGACGCGGCCGGCGGCGGCCGTCTCGCGGTTCTGCAGGGCCGGGTGCAGTTCGATCTGGTTGACGGCGGGAACGGTGCCGCCCAGCGCGATCACGCGGTCCAGGTGTTCCGGGAGGAAGTTGGAGACACCGATCGCGCGGGTCAGGCCTTCGGCGTAAAGGTCTTCCAGGCCCTGCCAGGCGTCCAGGTAGGCATCGGTGGCCGGGGCGGGCCAGTGGATCAGGTACAGGTCGACCCGGTCCAGGGCGAGCCGCTCCAGGCTGGCGTGCAGAGCGTCACGGGCGGAGGTACGGCCGAGGTCGGCGATCCACAGCTTGGTGGTGACGAACAGGTCGTCGCGGGGCAGGCCGGAGGTGGCGATCGCCCGGCCGACGCCGGTCTCGTTGCCGTAGGCGGCGGCGGTGTCGATGCTGCGGTAGCCGGTTTCCAGGGCGGTGGCGACGGCGGCCTGGGTCTGTGCGTCGGGGATCTGCCAGACGCCGAAGCCGACCTGCGGGACGGTGACGCCGTTGTTGAGAGTGACGGCGGGGAGGTGGGTCATCGGTTCCTCGTTCGGGACTGGTGTGGTCAGCGCGCGGCGGTTGCCGGCGCGAGGGTGGTGCGGCCGGCGAGTTCGCCGCCGGGCAGGCGGGTCGCCAGCAGGTAGACGAGCAGGGCGGCGGTGGTGACGGCGGCGCCGGCCCACAGCGGTGAGGTGTAGCCCAGGCCCGCGTCGATGGTGGTGCCGCCCAGCCAGGCGCCGAAGGCGTTGCCGACGTTGAAGGCGGCGATGTTCGCGCCGGAGGCCAGGGCCGGCGCCTGGGTGGCGTGGCCAAGGATGCGCATCTGCAGGCCCGGCACGGTGGCGAAGCCGAATCCGCCCATCAGCAGCAGGGCGACGACGGTGGCGGTCCGGTTGCCGGCGGTCAGGGCGAAGCCGGCGAGGACGACGGCGAGCCCGGTGAGCAGCACGATCAGGGTGACGGGGAGGTTGCGGTCGGCGGCCCGGCCGCCGGCGATGTTGCCGGCGAACAGGCCGAGGCCGAACACGATGAGCAGCCACGGTACGGCGGTGGCGGGGAAGCCGCCGACCGCGGTCAGGGTGTAGGCGAGGTAGCTGAACGCGCCGAACATGCCGCCGTACCCGAGGATCGTCACCAGGATCGACAGCCAGACCTGGCCGCTGGTGAAGACCCGGAACTCGCCGAGCAGGCTGCCGCCGGCCGGGGCGGGGGTGGCCGGGATCAGGGCGGCGATGCCGGCGAGGGCGAACACGCCGATGACCGCGATCGCCCAGAACGTCGAGCGCCAGCCCGCGGCCTGCCCGAGGAAGGTGCCGAGCGGAACGCCGAGCACGTTGGCGACGGTCAGCCCGCCGAACATGATCGAGATGGCCGCGGCCCTCTTCTCGGCCGGCACGAGGTCGGCCGCGACGACCGAGCCGATGCCGAAGAACGCGCCGTGGCACAGGGCGGCGAGGACGCGGCCGAGCATCATCAGGCCGTAGTCGGGGGCGATCGCGGAGAGCAGGTTGCCGGCGATGAACAGCACCATCAGTCCCAGCAGGGCGCGCCGGCGGTCGACGCGGCCCAGCGCGGCGGTGAGCCCGATCGCCCCGATCGCGACGGCCAGGGCGTACCCGGAGATGAGACCTCCGGCGACCGCCTCCGTCACCTGAAAGTCTGCGGCGACCTCGGGTAACAGGCCGGCGATGACGAATTCGGTCAGGCCGATGCCGAACCCGCCGATGGCGAGCGCGTACAGAGCGAGGGGCACGGAAAACTCCTTCGAGCGTGCAATAACAAGCGCGTGCACTAGTTGCATGTGCAACGAGTAGATAGTTGCAGGCGCGCTATATCGGCGCAAGAAGGTGTAGGGTGAGCAGCATCTCTGCGGAAGGGGACCGGCATGGGGATCGGCAACGACGCGGTCGAGATCCGCGCCCAGGGCTGGCGGCGACTGGCCGCGCTGCACGGGCTCATCGAGATGGCCCTGGAGAAGGAACTCCAGGCCGCACACCGGCTCTCGGTGGTGGAGTACACCGTGCTCGACGCGCTGAGCCGCCAGGACGGCTGGCACATGCGCATGCAGCAACTCGCCCGGGCAGCCGCGCTGTCCAGCAGCGCGACCACCCGCCTGGTCACCCGCCTGGAGGATCGCGGGCTGCTCACCCGGGTCCTGTGCGCCGACGACCGGCGCGGGATCTACACCGAGCTCACCCCGGCCGGGCAACAGCTGCTCGACCAGGCGCGCCCCACCCACGACCGGGTGCTCGAGGAGTCACTGACCCGCGCCGGGGAACTGCCCGAGCTGGAAAGCCTCGCCGCGGCGCTGCACGCGACCTGAGCCGTCCCCGCGTGTCCTCGCCGGCACCCGGTCACGAGCGGCCGGCCCCGCCCGCGGAGACCGGTTGGACTCGCTCGAACCGTACCCGGCTCAGCCATCCCGGGTAGTCGCTGAGCACGTACAGTTCGCCGTGCACGTCGGCGGCGATCGCGGTCGGCTGGGTGGGAAAGGCGCCGATCGTGGCGGTCTCGTAGCCACCGTCGCGCTGGGGGCGCACGGCGTAGACGCGGGGCGCGCAGTAGTCGCTCGCGACGTATGTCCCCCACGCCTCGGGGGTCCGGGATCCTCGGTACACCACACCGCCGATCACCGAGCAGCTGTCGGTGAGGAAGTGCTCGTACTCGAAGACCGGGTCGACGTACCGCACGCCCGGCCGGCATTGCGCCGGGTCGAACACCGGGGTGCCCTCCTTGCAGGACCAGCCGAGGTTCGCCCCGCCCTGCCAGGGCCGGATGTGGTTGATCTCCTCGACCAGACCCTGGCCGACGTCACCGATCCACAGCGAATTGTCGACCGGGTCGACGGAGAACCGCCACGGGTTGCGCAGGCCGTACACCCAGATCTCCGGCCGCGCGCCCGGCGTACGAATGAAGGGGTTTGTGGAAGGCACGCAGTAGGGCTTGGCGCCGCAGGCGCGGTCGACGTCGATCCGCACGATCTTGCCGAGCAGGGTGCCGAGGTCCTGACCGGCCTTGAACGGGTCGTTCGCGTGGCCGCCGTCGCCGGTGGACCAGTAGAGGTAGCCGTCGCGGCCGAACGCCACCTGTCCGCCGTTGTGGTTGCCGTACTCGGCGTGCTCCTGGGTGAGCAGCACCTGTAGCCGTTCCGGGGCGCCGATGGGCAGTCGCGCCAGGGTCAGCGCGCCGGCCGGCAGGCTCGTGTAGGCCACGTAGAGCATCCCGGTGCGTGCGAAGTTCGGCGCGGGCGTGATGCCGAGCAGGCCGCGCTCGTTGTCCGACGCGTCGATGCGGGCGGTCAGGTCGAACACCGGCTCGGCCGCCAGGCCGGTGTCGGGGTGATAGGCGCGGACGGTGCCGTTCTTCTCCGCGATCAGCATCCGGCCGTCGGGCAGCCCGGTGATCGCGATCGGGCGCTGCAGACCGGAAGCCACCTGTTCGGACACCACGGTCAGCTCGCTGAGTGGCACCGCTTGGGCGCGGGATGCGCCGGCCGCCGGCACCGAGGCCGACAGGGGCGCGGACAGGGCCAGAACGAGCAGGCCGGCCAGCAGGGTGGCCGGGCGACGACGACGTCGCGACATGGTCAGCTCCTTCAGCAAAGTGGCGGGCGCGTACCGGGAGCGCTCCCACCATACATCGAACTTCGACGATGTCTTATCGCGTACTGAATCGACACCTCCGGCCATCCCATCCGCGCGTTACGCAACACCGGCCCGCTAGGGTGCCGATCATGAGCCGTGGCCTGCCGATCGTTCGTCGATGACCTGGCAGGACGGTCTCACCGGGTTCGTCGCGGGCCTGCTGATCTCGGTCGTCACCGCGCCGGTCGGGGTGTCCGGGGCGGTCTTCCTGCTGCCGGTTCAGCTCAGCGTGCTGCACGTGCCGAGCCCGGCGATCACGCCGACCAACCTGCTGTACAACGTCGTTGCCGGGCCCGGTGCTCTGGCCCGCTACCGGCGCAACGGCCAGCTCACCGGGCCGCTCGCCCGGCTGCTGATCGCCGGCACCGTCCCGGGCGTCGTCCTCGGCGCGATCATCCGGGTCTTCGCCATTCCCGGGCCGCAGGTCTTCCGTCTCGTGGCGGCGGCCGTCCTGCTTCCGCTCGGCCTCTGGCTCTGCACGCGCGCTCTGCGACCCGGCACACCCGACCGGCCACCACTGTCGCGGCGCGCCCTCCTGGGTCTGAGCGTGGCCACCGGTACGGTCGGCGGCATCTACGGCATCGGCGGCGGCTCGATCCTCGGGCCGGTCCTCGCGGGCCGCGGCACCCCGATGACCCAGATCGCACCGGCCGCGCTGGCTTCCACCTTCGTCACCTCGGTCGTGGGCGCGGCCACCTACGGCCTGCTCACCCTGGTCACCGACGGCGACGTCGCCCCGCACTGGCTCCTCGGCCTGCTCTGCGGCACTGGCGGCCTGGTCGGCGGCTATCTCGGTGCCCGGCTCCAGCCACTGCTGCCGGAGCGGACGCTGCGCCTGCTGCTCGGCGCCCTGGCCACGGCTCTGGCGATCTTCTACCTCGTCGAGCTGCGCAGCGGGTAATCGCAGGCCCCAGGTGGTCAGCGGCGCCGGTTCGGGCGGCCGGGTACCACCAGGCGACCGCCGCAACGCCGCCGAGGCCGGCACCGGAAAGGCCGGCTTCCTGCTGACGGGTACAACAGCCCTGAGTAGATAGATCACCTGATAACAGAAAAATGGTGTACAGAAGGGATATTCTCAGGCGGTTTATAAAAGACCGTGGGCGAGGCTCAGAACCGCCGGCTGGTTGGTCGCCCCCAAGGAGATCGTTTCGTGTCCCACTTTCTCGTCGTCTGGTCCACCACAGGCCAGACCATCTGGGAGATGAGCTGGCTCGGGCTCATGCCGCTCGTCCTGGTCAGCATCTTCGTCTGGTTTGCCTGGATCTACCGTGTGGTGCTGTCCCGCCTCGCCCGTCCGACCGTCAACGACTTCCGCAGCTCGGTCTCGGTAGTCGTTCCGGCCTACCGGGAAGACCCGGACATTCTGCTCGGATGCCTGGACACGTGGCTGGAGCAGAACCCCACCGAGATCATCGTCGTTCCGGACGTCGACGATCACGAGGTCATCCGCCGGCTCGCCGAGGTCGACGACCCCCGGCTACGCGTCATCCCCTTCGTTCACCACGGCAAGCGTTCCGCCCTCGGCATCGGAATCCGTGCCGCCACCGGCGAGCTGGTCGTGCTGGTCGACTCCGACACCCGCTGGCTGCCCGGCCTGCTCGACGCCGTACAGATGCCCTTCGCCGACCCCCGGGTCGGTGGCGTCGGCACCCAGCAGAATGTGTACCAGCGCACCAGCAGCATCTGGCGCCGAATCGCGGACTGGCTGGTCAACCAGCGCAACTACGACTTCGCGCCGGGCATGGGACGCGCCGGCGCCGTCTCCTGCCTCATCGGCCGCACCGCCGCCTACCGCCGCTCGGCGATCATGCCAGTGCTGACCGATCTGGAGGACGAGTTCTTCCTCGGCCGCCGGTGCGATACCGGTGACGACGGCCGGCTCACCTGGCTGGTGCTGGCGCAGGGGTACCAGACGGTGCACCAGTCGAACGCCAAGGTGATGTCGATGTTCTCGTCGTCCTTCCGCGCCTTCGTCAAGCAGCAGGTCCGGTGGAGCCGGAGTTCGTTCCGCTGCGGCCTGACGGCACTGTGGAGAGGCTGGTTCTGGCGTGCCCCGATGCCCACCAAGATCACCGTGCTGCAGATCGTGCTCACGCCGATCACGCTCGGCATCATGCTGGGCTATCTGCCCTTCGTCCGACTCGAACTGACCGCCCACTCGATCGTGCTCGTTCTGATCTGGTCATTGTTCGGCCGGGGTATCCGCCATTACTCGCACCTGCGCCGCCACCCGCAGGAGATCCTGCTACTGCCGTTCGCCGCACTGGTGATCACCTTCGTCCTGCTCCCGATCAAGGTGTACGCCTTCCTGACGATGAACAAGCAAGGCTGGCTCACCCGTACCGCCGACAGCATCGGCGGCGAGGGCCAGACCGCGGCGACCCTCACCCGCGAAACCCTCGCAGCAGAGGCCTGACCTGTCGATCAGGCGAAGGGCATCTCTGTCAGCCGAGGATCGCGGTGGCTTCGATCTCGACCAGATGGTCGGGGACGTCCAGGGCCGCGACACCCAGCAGCGTGGCCGGCGGGACCGGGATGATGCCCAGCTTCGCGGACGCCCGGGAGATGCCCTCCAGCAGTGGGGTCATCTTGTCGGGCGTCCAGTCGACGACGTAGACGGTCAGTTTCGCCACGTCGTCGAAGGAGCCCCCGGCCTCGGACAGAGCGGTGCCGATGTTGACGTAGCACTGCTCGACCTGCGCGGCGAGGTCGCCATGGCCGACCGTGATCCCCTCGGCATCCCAGGCGACCTGGCCCGCGATGAAGACCAGCTTCGACCCCGTTGCGATCGACACCTGCCGGTACGCATCGATCTTGGGCAATCCGCTCGGGTTCACCAGGTTGATGGCCATGCCGCCCGCCTCCTTCTCCTTGGGTGCCGGTGGGCTCGTGTCCCCCAGCGGTCTCTTGTGGTTACTCAGGAACCGTAGGAGAGTGGCTCCTGACATGGAAGAACGCACTTTCCGGTGACTGGGGAACCCGATGGTGACCAAGCAGATCAAGGGCCCATCCGAGGGTACGGACCTCAGGCGCGCGGACTCATTGGCGCGGGAGATCTTCTCCGACGTCGCCAACAAGTGGGCATTGCTGATCATCGAGACTCTCGGTGAACGCACCCTGCGCTTCAGCGAACTGCGCAACGAGATCGAGGGCATCAGCCACAAGATGCTCACCCAGAACCTGCGCATGCTGGAGCGCAACGGCCTGGTCGAGAGAGACGTGCACCCGACGATCCCGCCGCGCGTCGAATACACCCTCACCGAGCCGGGTCAGGGCCTACGCGCAACCGTCGACGGAATGTGCGACTGGACGCACCGCTACCTCGGGCACATCGAGGCCGCCCGCCACCGCTTCGACACCTGACGGCTGATCACGATCTACAGCTGGAGCACTCAACGACTTCGGCCATGATCTGCTCGGCCGGCAGGCGCCGCCGGTGGTCAGCTGTCGGCGAAGCTCAGCCCGTCGCCGTGGCCCGTGGCGATCGCGATCGCCTCGATGAGCCGCCGGGCGGCCGGCGGGTCGTCGAGGTAGGTGACGGCGGGTTCGAGATCGACCGGTGGGCCGCCGTCGAGGCTCGCGGCCACGGCGATCAGCCGCCGGTCCCGGTCGGGGACGTCGGCGGTCGCGGCGAAGGCGACCACCCGCGCCCAGTCGGTGACCTGGCCCATCCGGACGGTGTCACCCATGTCCCACACCAGGTCCAGGACCTGTACGAGGTCACCGAAGCCCGGCTGGTCGGGGATCGCGGTGAAGGACAGCAGGTGGACCGCGGCGCGGCGGCCGAGGGAGGCGCCGGTGGCGATGTCGGTGCGCAGGATGGCGCGGATGGCGTCGCCGGAGAAGCCGGAGGCGAAGTCCGGCCGGGGCGGCCTGCGGTGCAGGGGCGGCGCGCTGTCGGGGTCGGCCAGCAGCGCCTCCACCCGTAGGCACTTCTCGCACGGCGGCAGGGTGGCGATGTCGACGCACGTGTCGCGGAGGTACAGGTCGTACGCGATGTCGACGGCCCACTGATCCTGGGCCCAGACCGGCCGTTCCGGTGCCGAGCAGAGTGTGAGCCCGGACAGGCCGCCGTCGCCGCCGGGCGCGTCGTCGAGGTCGACGGACAGGTGCCGCAGAGTGCCGTCCGTACACGGTCGAGGCGTCATCGCGTCCCCCTCACCACCACCGACGCAGTGAAGACTATCCCTGTTCCGCAACGGGTTGGATGGGCTTGGGACGGTCTTTGCGGGGTGCCGCGGAGCGAGGCGGCAGGGCGCGCATATTCCGGAGTCGACACCCTGAGCTCGGCAATCCCGAGCTCCTCTGGTCGTGGAAAGTGGAGGAGAGCTAGCCGAAATACCGGATCCGCACCCGGACGTAGTTGCCGCCGTCGTCGGAGGCGGCATCGAGCACCTCAACCACCACGTAGCGATCCTCGTCGGTGTCCACGCAAACCAGCGCCCCGTCGTTCACGGGCACCCTCTTGCCCCACTGCGCCGCCGTAGCCGATTCACATGCCTGCGCCGAGGCTGTACCGACCGTGGCGAGGCTCGCCTGGCCCGAGGCCACCAACGTCCCGGCGGAGTCGCCCTTGCTCCAGTCCAGTGCCAGGTCGGCGTCGCCCGACGGGGGCAGTAGGTCGAGGTGCTCCGCTCCCCCGTGCCGGACGAAGACCTTCTGTCCGACCCGGGTTTCGAGTGGACGGACGCTGGACGCATCCGGAGCCGGCGATGCGCTGGTGGGCGCCGTCGAAGGCCCTGCCGCCGGCGGGACCGCTCCAGCAGGAGCCGGACCCGGGCTGAACAGCAGCACGGCACCGAAGGCCACCAGCGACACACCTGCGAGTACGAGCGCCAAGGCACCCACGGACGGCCAACGTAATGGCCTACCCCAGTGGTCTTTCCGGACGCGGCGGACGGCAAACCACGTCAGCACCAGGCCGGCGGCGACCAGCCATAGGACACGAACGAACAGCGGCGCCGCCAGCGAATCGGCGATGTCGCCCGCACCCGCTCCCGCGAAGGCGAGTATGGCGACGACAAGGGCGACTTTCTCGAGCCGCCGCTGCCCGGCCGGTGCCGGCTCTCGCTCATCGGCCATGACAACTCCCAGCGTGTCGGCCCAAAGGAGCGGACTCTACTGGTTCGGACTCCGTACGCCATGCCGTCGCCGGCGACGCGGTATGCCAATCTCGCCAGGCAATGACGCCGCCGGCTGCCCTACTCGATCGGTGTGGGCTCAGAACAATGAGCGAACTGCAGCTCCGGTGCGGCGACCGGATCGGTGCAGGTACGACGGGTGACCACCTGCGTGCCGAATCCGTCCTGCCGCGAATCCGTGATGATCTCCACGCGGCCATCGGCGCCGACGGTATAGGTGACCGGGATCGGGTCGCCTTCAACCGTCAGCCTGGTCACCTTCAACTGGGCGGGATGTCCGGCCCGCACTGCCTCGATCAGGCATCGGGCCGCGGATTCCGGCAAGCCGTCGCCCTGCGGCGGGCTGAACGTCCCGCAATCCGTCAGGCCGGCAGCGACGCTTGGAGCGGTGGTGGGGGCGGTCGGCTGCGGTGAGGGATCCGGTCCGCTGCACGCCGCCAGCGTCGCACAGGCCAATACCGTTCCGAGTATCCGCTTCATCGCGTCCGTTCCTTCCCCGTTGGTCCTCGACGCGGCTTCGACGGAGCAACGGGTCCCCGAGTTCCGTCAGACCGGGTGAACCTTCGTGGTCGCTGGGGAGACACGGGAACAGGCGTAGTCCCCGGCGACGCGCGCCAACTCGTGGCCGCGGCCCTTCATGTACCTCCGTCGCGTCCAGGACGTGAAGGCGGCGAGCGCGGCCGGCGACGAGGTCGGTGACCAGGGCTCTTCCTTGGTGACGTCGAAGTAGGTGAGCAGTTTGAGATCGGGGTACGCGCCCGAGCTCAGCTTCGCGTCCATGTCCTCGAGCCATCGGGCCTTGTCGCCGCCGTCCTCGGTGGAGGCGAACTCGCCGATCATCACCGGACGGTTCGGGGCGACGGCGCGGGCCTTGGCGTACGCGGTGGCGAAGGTCGCGTCGAAGCTCGTCCAGTGGTCGCCGGCCGGGTCCCACGACGGACCGAAGCCCCAGTTGTATCCGTCGATGCCGACCCAGTCCACGTACCTGTCGCCGGGGTACGCGCCGGCCGGGTCGTTGTAGGGCGCGTCCGGCGAGGATCCGTTGTTGTACGCCCACACCCATTGCACGTTCCGTGCCCCGGCGCCCGTGACGAGGTCATGGACATGCCGGTACGCCCGCACGTACAGCGACGGGTCGGCGTTGTTGTTCGCTATGCCCCACGGATACCAGTTGCCGTTGAACTCGTGCCCCCAGCGGACCAGGATCGGCAGCCGCACGGCGGCGAACTCTTCGGCGCGTGCCCTGATGTAGTTGTCCCAGGTGCCGTCGATGACGTCGGTCAGGTGGATCTGCCCGGGGTCGTTGGGGCCGAGCGCGGTATTCCACGGTTCCCAGGTGTAGTGCGGCATGATGCCGCGCCGCCAGAGCATCCTGGCTTCGTCCGACGGGAAGGCTCGCCCGCTCGCCCAGCTGTCGAACCACATCACGCCGGCCGGGGTGACGCCGTAGAGGTTCTTGACGCTCGCCGCGATCGCGGTGGGGTCCTCTTGCCGGAACATGCCCAGGTAACGGATGGGGGCCCGGTCCTTGCGGGCTGCCGCCGCGGCCGGCCCGGCGGCGTCGGACGTTGCCAGTGCCACCGCGGCCGCCGCCGTGCCGAGCAGTGCTCGCCGTCGCATGTTGCCTCCCAGGGGTGGTGAAGGCGCTCCTCACCTACTGGAAGCGCTTCCTGTCAGGAGGTTATGACTCACGCTCGTCGATGTAAAGGGCAGGTTTCCCGAGTCCATTTACGCAGGGTCGACAGCGAGCTAGGAGGTCGCAGTTGTCGCAGCTGGAGCGCTGATGACTCGATCCGGCGCTTGACAAAGGATTACCACGAGGTTACAAAATCGTCATAGATATCGCTGGATTGGATGACTGGAAGCGCTTCCAGTTTTTCCTCCGACCTAGCGATCGGGCCCACACGGCTGTGACCCGTCCGGTATCGCCCCATCCCCGTTCGTCGTGCACGACGCGACATCCCGGCACGACGAAACCCGTAGAACTGGAGACGTCCGTGACCATCACTCGATCACGCGCCCCGAAAGCGCTGGCCGCCGCGATCCTCTGCGCCGTCGCCGCCCTCACGGCGACCGGTGCCACGCCGGCCGCGGCCGCCATCGGCCCCAGCTTCGTCGACAACTTCAACGGATTCGACACCGGCCGCTGGTACAAGGCCGACGGGTACAGCAACGGCGGCGTCTTCAACGCCGGCTGGCGCGCCGACCACGTCTGGTTCAGCGGCGGCGTGATGGGCCTCAACCTGGACAACCAGTCCTGCCCGGGCGGCTGCTCCGGCAAGCCGTACGCCGCCGGCGAATATCGCACCACCGACCTCTACTCGTACGGGCGGTTCGAAGCGCGCATGAAGGCCGTCAAGAACCCCGGCACCGTGACCTCGTTCTTCACCTACACCGGGCCCAGCGACGGCCAGCCCTGGGACGAGATCGACGTGGAGATCCTGGGCAAGAACACCACCCAGATGCAGGTCAACTACTTCACCAACGGCGTCGGCGGCCACGAGACGATCATCAACCTGGGCTTCGACGCCGCGAACGGCTACCACAACTACGCCTTCGAGTGGTGGAACGGCGGCACCATCAACTGGTTCGTCGACGGAAAGCTCGTCCACCAGGAGAACGGCTCCCGTGGACCGCTTCCCACACACCCGCAACGCATCATGATGAACCTCTGGCCCGGCATCGGGGTCGACAGCTGGCTGGGGCCCTTCACCTACCCCGGCACCACGCTGACCGCCACCTATGACTGGGCCAGGTACACCAGGTACTGATCGTCACGGAGTGACGCGGCCCGGCCATGTCGGCTCACCCGTACCTCTGGCTTTTGCCGGGCTCGATGCCCGGTGTGCCGACCGCCGCGACAAGGAGGCCGGGCCGTGCCTCGAATCGCCTGAAAGGACCCGCTAGCCTGGTGGTGGTTCGAGCGGAGGGGGCCGTGTATGTCGTCGCCGGTCCCGTCGCGTCCGCCGACGCTCGACGAGGTCGCCGAGCGAGCCCGGGTGTCACGCACGGTGGCGTCCCGAGTGATCAACAACGGGCCGAATGTGAGCCGCGCGAAACGCGACGCGGTGGAGCAGGCGATTCGGGACCTCGGGTTCACGCCGAACCGGGCCGCGCGCGCCCTGGCGACTCGCCAGACCGGTGTGGTGGTGCTCGCGGTCTCCGGCGACGGGCCGGGGGTGTTCGCGGATCCGTTCTTCGGCCAGATCATGATGGGCGCGTCCACCGCGCTGGAGAAGACCGACCTGCACCTGGTGCTCAGCCTGGCCACGACCGGTCACGGCCAACGGCGGCTGGAGAGCTTCCTGCAGACCCGGGGAGCCGACGGGGTGATGCTGGTGGCGCTGCGCGGTGACGATCCGCTGATCGACATCGCCGCGCGATCGGGACTGCCCACCGTCTTCATCGGGCTGCCGATGCACGGAACACCACCGTTCTACGTCGAGGCCGACAACGCGGGCGGGGCACGGGCGGCCACCGAGTACCTGCTACGCGCCGGTCGCCGCCGCATCGCCATGATCACCGGACCGGACGACACCGCGGTCGGCCGCGAGCGCCGGCGCGGCTACACCGAGGCGCTGGTGCTGGCGGGGCTCCGGCCGTACGCCACCGCGCCCGGAGATTTCATGGAGGCCGGCGGCGCCGCGGCGATGCGTACGCTGCTGAGCGAGCACCCGGACCTCGACGCCGTGCTCGCGGCGAACGACAACATGGCGGCCGGGGCGCTGTGGGTGTTGCGCGACGCCGGACGCACGGTGCCCGACGACGTCGCCGTGGTCGGTTTCGACGATCTGCCGATCGCGTCGCACACCGATCCGAAACTGACCACGATTCATCAGCCGGTGCAGGCGCTGGGCCGCGAGGCCGCCCGCATGCTGATCGAACTGCTCGACGGCGTACAACCGGAACCGTTCATCCTGCCCACGAAGGTGATCGTACGAGAGTCGGCCTGACCGCGACGGGCAAAGCGCGGCGGCGTGGGGCACGGGAGCCTGTCCGCTCCCGTGCCCTGACCGTCAGCGTGCCCCTCGGCCGGCCGTCACGCGGCCTTCACGAAGTACTGTGCGGCCGATCCGTTGCAGTCCCAGATCTGCAGTCGCGCGCCGTCCGCTGTCGAGCCCGACGGGGAGTCCAGGCATCTGTTGGAGTTCGGGTTGCGCAACCGGTTACCTTCCTGGACCCAGTTCTGGGCGCCGCTGCCGTTGCAGTCCCAGAGCTGCACCTGCGTGCCGTTGGCCGTACCCGCGCTGGTGACGTCGAGGCACCGGCCCAACGTCCGCAGGGTCTGACCGTCCCAGCTCCACTGCTGGTCCTTCGAAAGAGAAGACCCCTGGCACGTCCACAGCTGCACGGCCGCGCCATTGCCGCCCGTGTCGTTCCCGGCCACGTCCACGCACTTGCCGCCCGGCCCGTTGACCTGCGTCGCGGGTCCGCCCGGCGTCGTACCCCCGCCGTCCTGGTAGTAGCGCACGTAGTCGATCGATGCGGTGAGCGGGAACTGGCCCTGCACGGGGTTCTGTCCGGGGTACGTGCCGCCCAGCGCCAGGTTGAAGATGATGTGGAACGGCTTGCGGAACTCCTCCAAGGTCGCCGGCGTCGTGTCGATCACGTGCGTCTGCACACCGTCGACGTACCAGCGGATCTGCGCGGCCGTCCACTCGATCGCATAGACGTGGAAGGCCGCGGCGTTGTTGACGGCGGGGTTCGCGACGTAGTTGGCGTTCTGACCCGCTGTCCACGGGAACACGCCGGTCCGCAGATCCCAGAAGATGTTGTTCGTCACGGTCGCGTTCGCGTTCGCGTGTTCCATGATGTCGACCTCGCCGCAACTGGCCCAGTTGGTGGGCAGGCGGTCGTAGTAGGTCTGCGCCGGGTTGTAGGCGCTCGTGGACGTCTCGTCGCACGAGTCACCGAGCATCCAGAAAGCCGGCCACGAGCCGGTGGCGGTCGGGAGCGCCATGCGCGCCTCGATGCGGCCGTACTGGAAGGACTTCTTCGTGTCCGTCGTCATGCGGCACGACGTCTGGTAGAAGTTGCGGCCGTTGACCGTGATGGGCGTCGTGAGCCAGTTGGCGCGCATCACGAGGTTGCCACCGGACTGCGTGCAGTTCTCGGGGCGGTACCACTCCCACTCGCCGTTGCCCCAGCCGTCGAAAGCATTGAGGCCGGGGTTGAGGCCGTTGCCGACGTTGTAGTTCCAGTTGGCGCTGCTGGGCGCGCCGGACCCGTTGAACTCGTCGGCCCACACCAGGTTCCACGCGGCGTGTGCGGGCTGCTGCTGGACGACCGCGCTGCCGACGAGTGCAGTGACGGCCGCGGTGAGGAGGACCAGGAGGCGCCGGCTGTGTGACAGCGCTCGGTCCGCGAAACCTGCATTCGTTGTCACGGAGAACGTCCTCTCGTACGGAGTGGTCGATCTACTGCGAGGGCGAAATGAGAGCGCTCTCTGTAAACATTATTACGTAAATATTTCCAACTGTCGATGCGACGAACCATCGACCTGGTGACCAGCTCGTTCGCGGGCCGGTTCACCCACGTCGAGCCTCGCCGGGCGTCGGCCGGGTTCGTCACCGGCCTGCCCGCAGACCTTCCGAAGGGACCTCACCAGCCGGAGGAGTTCGTCTGTCAACTCCCCAAGTCCTCTGGTTGATGACTGAGGCGGCCTGCGGCGACGGCCCGGGACCACGGGCGGCGATCGATTCTCGATATCGTGCCGACGATGCCGAAGGTCCCTCGCCGAACCGTGATCTGCCGTGTCGTCCGGCCGGGCCCGAGAACCCGGCCCCACCTGTCCGGCCGGTGAAGCCGACCTGGCCGATCGACCGGAGTTCCGAGGACGAGGACGGCCTGTGGAACCCGGGACTCCGGCAGGATCGTCTGCGCGAACCGCCTCACACCGACGGCGGGCCAACGAAATGAGAAGCGAGTTGAACCCAGAGGTCATCTATCCGGTCGACATGGGCGAGTACGAGTGGTGGGAGACCGGGAGTAAGGGCTGGCTCCAGGTCACGGTTCGTTGGGATGCCGCCGAGTGGGCGATAACCTTCTACGATCCGGTTCGGCTGAGCCAGGAGATCAACCTCGATCTCGCGCGCCAGGGCTATTTCGCGGAGCGGATCATCGTGGTGCCAAGTCTCACCAGGGAAGCAGTGGAGGCGGCCGTGCAAGCTATTGCGCAGCATGATGGGTTCGCCGACTTCAGCTGAGCCGGCGATCCCTTCGGGCACCACGTCCCCCGCTCACATCTTCCGGCTACCGGGCGTTCGATTCAGCGGCGCGTGGTCACAGCGGTGACAACACCATTCTGACGTGTCGCGCGTCCGCTGGGTCGTCCACGTCGAACTGCAGCAACCAACGACCCCGTTGAAGCCTGACCTCGTCGCTGTCGTCGGCATCCCCGATGGAGAGCCGTCCCGATGGAACGTCGAGGGCGACCTCATACGGCAATCCGTCAACCCGCTGCGATGTCACCCGAACGTCGAGGACGACGTCGGCCTCGCCCTCACCGACCGTGTCGGCATGAACCACCAGAACGGCGACGTGGGAGACCGTGGAGAGCACGGGGCCCTCACCGTTGTGGAAGTCGATGTCGAAGTCCGTCTCGCAATCGGCGTCGCTGATGTAGATGGCGCCCCAGTAGTACGGGCGGACCCGGCGTAGACGTTGATCTTCTGCCATGACGCCGGACCATATCGTCAGATCTCGACTACATGAGGCCGAGGATGCCGAACATGACACTCTGTGACGAGCGGGTCATCGCAGGAGAGTGCGACTTGGCTGCCCCCGTCGATGAGGACCGGAACTGTCGTACCCCCGTGTTGAGATACTGAGCATGCCTCAACAGTCGCACCCTGCAACCGATATCTCGGCCGTCACGCCCGCGCAGCGTGCCCAAATCCTTCGCGAGGAGTCGGACCTGCTCGAAGAAAAGATGATGAGGGGCGGCATCGATACTCAGAGAGACGTGCTCGTCGCTCTCAGAATTCGAATTGATGAACTCGAAGAAGTCCGCACCGCGGATTAGCACTTCAGGTACTGGAAGTTGGGTTGTCTGTGACCGGCAAACAGTCCCGGTGCACCTCTGCCTGGCATGGTTGCCGGTTCCGGAACACACTCTCTCCGGCGCGGACGGATGTTGGCCGCCCTGTCGGGGTTCCGGTAGTAGCGACGCCCGATCGGCGGCTGATGTCGGTCAGAGGTTTGCCAGCCAGGCCCGGGTGTCGTCGGGATGTGCGAAGCGGACGGTGACCAGCGGGTCGAAGCGGGGATCGCGGGTGCGGCGTTCGATTTCGCGGTGCCGGGTCTTGTGCTGGGACCACGCCCACCAGGCCGGGTGTTCCCGGCTCAGCCAGCCTGCCCAGGTCTCGGTGTTGCCACCGAAGAGCACCTCCCGCGTGACGGTACGCCGGACGGACCGGCGCAGGACGCGGGGCATGACGATGCGCTGGGGATAGTCCAGCCAAATCACCGTGTCGGCCCGGTCCCACAGCAGGTCACGGACCTCCGGATAGCCGAGCGAGTCGATGACCCAGCCGGGCCCGGCGGCGAGCCTCGACACCTCTTCGGTGAACTTCTCGTTCACGGCCCAGCCCGGGCCGTTGAAGTACAGCGCGTCCATCTCGTGGTACGGCAGGTCCAGACGACCACTCAAAGCCTGCGCGAGAGTGGATTTGCCGGCGCCGGTGACACCGACCACCAAGATCCGTTCCATGGGCGCACTCTACGTCCGGCGCCCATTCAACCCCAGGCGGGGACCGCCTGTTTGCGACAGGGCCGGCGAATCGACCGTACGGATAACCGCACCTCAGACCCTGGTGCCTCCTCGATGGCCGCAACGGTTTCGATCCGGCAGATTTCGGAACATGCGAACCACAGGATCCGATGCCCGCCCCGTGAGTCGTTTCGGCGGGCCGAAAGCACGTGCGTGGATCGCCGACACATTCGTGCGCGGACTCACCGGTCTGCCGCTTGCGCTCGCCTCGGTGCCGATGGCCTTGACCGGAAACGCCGACCGGGCGGCACGGACCCAGGTACGTATGGCGGCCCGGTTCCCGGGCACTGTCGACGGGTTCACCATGGGTGGCCGGCGTCCCAGCACGACCATGAGGCGGGTCCTGGGGCACAGCATGCTCGTGGCCATTCCGGCGACATTGGCATTCGCGGCCGTGGCCATCCAGTTGTTCACCGTTTGGTCCGGCTATTTGTACCCCGTGCGACCCGACACGATTGCCGCAATCGGCCATCCGTTCACCCCGGATACGGAGGTGCTTTCAGGGGCTTGGGGCGGCCCCACCCTGATGGGCGCCTGGGCTGTCCACAGCTGTATCGCGTTTTGCATGCAGGCGATCTGCGGGGCGCTGCTGGTAGGTCTGTGCAAGGTGCAGAATGCGATGACGCGACGGCTGGCGGCCGTGGCATGATCGTCGGACGTGGCCGGCGCCGACATCGCGGCCGGGCTCGGCGACTGGCCGCGGGCCGCGAGTAAGCGCCCGAGCCTGAACGGCCAGCAGGCGTACTCCGTCCCACCCGGCCGCCCGCTGCTGCTTCGACACCAAGACCCGCAAGTACCGCTGACCAGGCTCGGTCACAGCCGGGCGAGCGCGTTGCGCGCCTGTCGAGCACGGCGTGCCATTCCGGCGTCCTCGTAGAGCGTCGCCGCGTTGGCGAGTGCCCTGGCCAGGCCGTCGGTGTGCTCGCCGGAGACGTGCCGGACGAGCCACTCGTACTCGCTCACGCAGTCCACGGCGGCCGACACCCGCGCCTTGGTCGGGATGGAGCCGGGCGGGACATGCGCGAAGGCCCGCGCGGCCAGGGAACGGGCGAGATGCGGGCCGAACGCCGCACGGTCACGTCTCGCCAACCGCTGGTAGATCGCGATGCCCTCGCCGAACAGCACCTCGGCACGGTCGAGGGCCCCGATCCGGCGGAACAGGATGCCGCCGTTGACCAGGAAACCCGCCAGCAGATACCGGGTGCCCGGTTCAGTGTCGGCCAGTGGGCGCAACGTCCGCACGACGTCCTCGATGCCACGCTGAGCGTCCGCGGTACGACCCAGGTCCAGGTTGCTCATCGCCGCCAGGTTGCCCAACATCGCGAGGAGCTCGGTACCCTTCCCGGCGGGCGGCGCGGTTTTCAGGATTTTGGTCGCCTCGCCACACGAGGCCACCGCATCGGCGTACAACTTCTCCTGATACTGCATCCGACCCAGCGTGTAGAGGTTGTCGGCGAGTGCCCTGATCAGGTCGATCTGCTGGGGATCCTCCTGCTGCAACCGCCCGAACAACGTCCTCGCCCGGTCGAGAAGAGGCCGGGCGAGCCCGAATTCCTCGCGCTCGACGTGCACCTTGGCGGCAGAACTGAGGGCGGAGGCCAACTGCGCCCGGTACCGGCCGGGGCGTGCCGCGGCCATCTCTTCCCATACCTGCAGCGACTCGAGGACGAGTGCGGCGCCGGCGTCCACCGAACCCGCACCGATCGTACGGATGCCGAGATCATGCAGGACAGCGGGAAACGCCGCCTCGTAGGCGCCGGGATTGGCCCGCCGCAGCTCCCGGTACAGGTCCACCGCCCGCGTCTGGCTCCGGAGCGCCTGTCCCGGCTTCCCGAGCCGTTCCTCGATCCTGGACGACACGATCAGCGCGTCCGCGAGCCCGGCGCTCGGAGGGCGCCGGCGCAATCCCCGCATGGCGTCGATGACCAGCTGATACCCCCTGGCCGGGTCGCCCGCCCGTGCCAGCAGATCACCGGCGAAGACCCGGGCCCGGTCGAGATCGCGGCCGTACATCTCCGGCCTCCGCCGTCCGAGCCCCTCGAGCAGTTCCACACGCAGACCCGCCAGGCCGGCGGCCTCGGCGGTGTCGCCGACCTCGGCCGCCGCCTCCGCCAGCGGCCGAAGAACCTCGCAGATGTCGATTTCGAAGAGGCCCGGCTGCTGGTCGGCGAGCCGCTGGTAGATCTGCAGCGCACGTCCGAGAAGCTCGACCGCCTCCGAACGGCGCCGCGTCGCCAACCTGATCTCCCCTAACACCGTGAGGACACCCGCAAGGACCGCCTGATCGCCGGAGCGCCCGCTTCCAGCGGCACGTCCGGCGATCTCGTGGGCTTCTTCGGCCACGGTCGCCGCCTCGCCGACGATTCCCGCGTCGCACAGCTTGCGGGCCAGCTCCGTCATGGCGGTCGCCACCGGTGGCTCACCGTCCGGGTTCCGCCGCCGCAGCTCCCGGTACACGGCCACCGATTCCCGGTTCACCTCGATCGCATCGTCGCGGTGCCCGTTGGCCTCCAGCAATTGGGAGAGATTCAGCAGCGTGGGCGCCAGAGCCGGAAGCAGGTCACCCGGTGTCTGTTCGACGCCTTCCCGGAAGGTGTCCGCGGCGCGACGGGCGGCGGCCAGACCCTCCTCGAACCTTCCGCAGTTGAGGCAGATGCCCGCAAACGCTGTCAGCTCCACGGCCAGCACCAGCCTGCCCGGCAGGCCGAGAGCTGTGACATCGTCCCGGGCATAGCATTTCTGGGAGTTCCGGCTCGCGATGAGCGCCTCCTCGTAGCGCCCGGCATGGGCCAGACGCCGGGACAGATCCGAGTAGGCATGCCCCCGTTCCCGATCACTGTCCGCGGCGCGTACCCGCCGTGGGGTGAGGCGGACGGCCAACTCAGCAGCGGCCAGGGCGAAGTCGAGGTCCTCGTCGCGGTCGGGGACCAGCGGAAAGATCGCCGCCAGGGTGTCGTCGCTCAGTGCGCCGGCCATGCCGAGCAGTGCGGCGCCGCCGGCTTCGACGGCCAGGCGTGGGTCCGGGGACAGCAGCGCGTCCAGGAAACCGCGCACATGTGTCCAGCGCCCGTCCTGTGCAACCGCACCCAGAAGGAAGAAGTATCGCGCCAGATAGCCTGGCGCCCGTCCCCCGGCATCCCGGCTGACCAGCATCCGCGCGGTCGGATCGGCCCACTGCTGTGCCGGATAGTCGGCGTGGTGCCCGGGGAAGGTCAGGGCGAGGAAGTCCTCGGCGAGCCGATCCGGGTAGAGCGGTTCGAGCGCTCCCTCACCGTCGAGGCACGGGTAGGCCGCGCCGTGGTCACGCAGGATCGCATCCGGCTCGCCCATCGCAAGGCGCCGGACGAGCGCCAGGCCCGCCTCGGGCTGCTGGCGCCCGGCCAGCGCCGCGGTGAAGACCGTCCGGTTCATGACCTCGGGTTCGGTGGTGTAGGCGGGTGCACCGATCACATGGGCGGACTCCGCGGACATCTGCGCCCAGTACGCGTGTTCCCGGTCGAGCAGGTACAGGGTCACCTGCTCCGGCGACACTCGCCGGCCAATGCCGCCGCGGCTCCGCGCATCCACTGCGACCAGCGCCGCCATGTGCAGGGCGAGCGTGGTCCCGTCCTCAGCCCGTGCGGGGGTCTCCGGCACCGGGCCGGTCAAGTCGTACAGGTGCTGGAAGTCGGTGTACGCGGCCGCGAACATCGCGGTGCGGTCCGGAGCCGGGTCCAACCGTTGCTCCGCCGCCTCGGCACCGATGTCGGTGAGGACCGCCCGCAGACCGGGCCACATCGCGGTCGATCGGCCCAACAGCATGACCCGGGCCTGCCCGCCGTGATGCAGGAGCATGTTGCGCAACAGCCAGGCGAGGTGACTGACCGGCCAGCGATCCGCGTAGTCGACGACCAACAACACCCCCGCGGAATTCTGCGGCGACAGATCCTGGCTGCCGGGGAGGGGCAAAACCGCACCGGGGCCGTGCACCGCGGTCACGACCTTCCAGCCCTGTCCCGCGGCCACCGCGGCCAGCTCGGCGGCCAGACGGCTCTTGCCCTGCCCACCGGGGGCGTGCAGCCACCGTACGGACAGCCGCGACTCTGTGGACAGCCAGGTGGTCAGGGCGGCGAGTTCGGTGTCCCGCCCGGTGAACCGGACGAGGGCGAATCGAGCGTTGAGCATGCGGCTCGGCAGCTGCCGCAGCCAGCGCCGGTCCGGAGCCGGTTCCCGCTTCGACTCATGCAGCAGGTAGAGCGGGACACCGTCGCCGAACACGTGGACATCGGCTCCGATGGCACCGTACGCATACCCGTCGGCGGTTGTGACGGTCTGCGTCGCGCTCACCGGTTGACCTGCTGGGTGTCGGTCCAGACCCCGCGACCGGCCAGCGCGGCCCGCACCACTGGCCACCGGGTGAGGTCGCGCGCGATGAGCAGCACACGGGTGGGGCGCGGCTGATACAGGATCGCGTTGCTGAGCAACCAGATCAGGTCCGTCAACGACCGCGACCCCGCGTCGCCGATGATCGCCAGGAGGCCGGCGGGCGACGGTTCGCCCGGCCCGGCGGTGATGTCACCGGCGGCCGGCTCGACCACGCGCCACCGGCGCTTGCGTGCCCGTGCGGCCAACCGGTCGGCAAGGGCGGTCTTCCCGCTGCCGGCCGCTCCGTACAGCCAGCGCACCGCGGGGGTACGGGTGTCGGCCAGCCAGATCCGAAGGTCCTTGGCGGCCGGGCCGCCGTGGCGGGTGGGCGGTACGGCTGGTGGACGGTCGGCGAAGACCAGTGGAGGGACGGCAGGCCCGTGGTTGTGGACACTGCCGCCGACCGCACCATAGGCCACTCCTCCGGCGGCCTGGATCAGCTGGCGCTGGTCCGGATTCATGTCAGTCCCCACCGCGGCGACGTTCGTGACCGTCCGGTTCGGAAGCGGCCGGTGGCTGCGGCCCGTGGTTCACGACCCTGGTGTCCGGACCTTGCGCACCCTGCGCGAACCCACCGTGGGCGGCCGAGATGATCTGCGTGTACGAGGCCGGTGGCATGTTCACCGGATCCGGCGGCTCACGACCGGCGTCCGGACCCCGCCGCGCCCGGTCGTAGATGACCAGGGCGGTGCCGATCGCCCCGACCGGCAACGCGAGAATGTTGGCCCAGCCCACCCAGCGTTCGAAGTCGCTGGTGCCGGTCGCCGCGGCCAGCACCACCCAGAGGCCAAGCGCGACCAGCCCGATCGCGACGGCGAGCCAGCCGATGAGGCGCAGCCTGCTGGAGCGCATCCGCATGCTTCCATTGTGTAGCCATCGAACGGAGTCCGCGAGCCATGCGACAGCACCGCGCTCACGGAGAGTCCTGCCGCCACGCCAGCCGCGGTGTCGGCCAGCCGACGAAGTCCGCACATTAGTTCGAACGGGCTATCCGGTGGGATGCGGCCTCGGCCTCGGCGCCCTCAGGACCTGGCCAGCCGGACCGGGCAGCGGGGCGTTTTGATCCGCATGGATAGACTCCCGGGGCGCGAAAGCGGAAGGGGACCGATCCGATTAACGATCCCCACGGATGAATTCGGGGGATTTCCCTCCGGGGCCAGGCCCTGGATTCCCAGCTCGGACCGCATCTGATCCACCATCCCGGAGGGAGGCGATCAGATGTCTCACGTCGTCGGCACTGGCACGGTCGCGTTCAGCCGTGGCGAGGATCGTCCTCGCGGCGTTGAGGTCACGGTCTGCGGTGTAGCCGCAGGCCGTGCACTCGAAGATGCGTACGCCCAGTCCGAGGCGGTGATTGGCTCTCTCGCCGCACCCGGAACAGGTCATCGTGGTGTAGGCGGGCGGCACCAGCACCACCTTCCGACCCGCCCGCATGCCACGCTCGACAAGTTCCCGCTTGCACGCGCCGATCGCCGCGTCAGCGGCCTTACGGGCCATCCGCGACTTCGCCAGGAACTTCGGCTTGAAGTCCTCCACAGCGATCAGACTGTGATGCTCGATGACGTTCTTCGCCCAGACACGGGCGTCGTAGGTGTTCTGCCGGGCCGCCTTCTTCGCGATCCGGGCGGCCTGCCGTTGCGCGGTCTGGTAGCCCTTCGACGGCGGCCGGCCCTTCGGCCGGCGGCGGCGGGCCATCCTGCGCTGCGCTTTCGCCAGTTCAGCAGCGCACCGTTTGCGATACCCGAGGTGCGGCAGATCGAACGCCGGATCGGTCGTGGTGGCGGTCGCCTTCACACCCCAGTCGACACCGATACCGGGCAGGTCCGCGTCCGGCGCGTCGGCCTGTTCGCGGCGGACCACGAACGAGGCGTACCAATGCCCGAGGCTGTCCCGGTAGACCCGCACGCTGGACGGGGCGGACGGCAACTCCCGGGACCAGACGACCGGGATCGTGACCCTACCCGGCAGGCGAAGCCGACCGCCCTTGATCGAGAAACCCCGAGTCGTGTACTCCAAACTCGGCAACGCGTCCTTGAGCCGCTTGGCCCTCGGACGGCCCCGGCCCTTCACCGTGAACGAATGGTTCAGGGCGGTGCCGTAGGTGCGCAGCGTCTGCTGCTGGGCGACCTGCGACCCGGCTCGCAGCCAGGCGTTACACCCGCGGGCGTCGGTCAGCAGCTTCGACAGCTTGCCGAACGTCGGCTTCCGGCCGGTCCTCTGCTGGTGGACGGCTTCGTTCCACAGCCACCGGCAGCGTCCCCACTCGTCGAGAAGTGCGGCCTCCGCGATGCGGCCAGGCCGCAGGCGGTAGGTGTAACGCACCGTCTCATCCACATCGGACACCATACCCGCGCAGCCCAACGACCCTGGAGACCGTGAAGAGGCATGTCGAGAACCAGCGCAACGTCTGACCAGACGCCCATCCGCCTCGACGGCGAATGGGCTACCCCCGACCCGCTCCGCAGGCGATCCGTTTCCTCCCCACGGCTAAAGCCGGGGGTTTCCACGGAAGGCATTCGATGAGCATGCCGCTGCGCCCGGGGGACCCAGTCAGGCTCGGCCGCTACGAGCTGGCCGGACGGCTCGGTCAAGGCGGCATGGGCACCGTCTACCTGGGCCGGGACAGTGATGGTGGGCGGCTGGTCGCGATCAAGATGGTGCGGCCGGAGTTCGCGCACGAGACGGAGTTCCGGGGACGGTTCCGCAGTGAGGTGAACCGGGCCAAGCAGGTGCCGCCGTTCTCGACCGCCGAGGTGCTGGACGCTGATCCCGATCATGAGCCGCCGTACCTGGTGGTGGAATATGTCGACGGGCCGAGCCTGGCGGTCGAGGTCCGGGAGCGGGGGCCGCTGTCCGGAGCGGCGCTGCAGGGTGTCGCCGTCGGGATCGCCACGGCGCTGACCGCGATCCACGGGGCCGAGGTGATCCACCGGGATCTGAAGCCGGGCAACGTGCTGTTCGCGCGCGGCGGCATCAAGGTGATCGACTTCGGGATCGCGCGTGCGTTCGAGGCCACCAGCCAGCACACCCGCACCGATCAGATGGTCGGCACGGTGTCGTACATGGCGCCGGAACGGTTCGATCCGGTCGACGGGCGGCCGGTCTCCCCGGCCGCTGACATCTTCGCCTGGGGCGCCGTGGTGGTGTTCGCGGCGACCGGCCGGAGCCCGTTCGCCGCCGATTCGGCCGCCGGGACGGCGATGCGCATCCTCACCGGTGAGCCGGATCTGGCCGGGGTGCCGGAGTCGCTGCGTAGCGCGGTGGAATGGGCGCTGGCGAAGGACCCGGAGGCCCGGCCGACCGCCCGCGAGCTGCTGGATCTGCTGCTGGCGGGCGAGGCGCCACGTCCGGCGGTGGTCACCGCCGCGGCCGCGGCGCCGACGATCGCGCCGGTTCCGGTCAGAGCAAGGCGCGGGCGTACGGTCGCCGCGCTTGCCACCGCGGTCGCCGTGCTCGCCGCGACCGGCGTAGGGCTGGCGCTGAATGGCCTGCCCGGTGGCAGCCCGTCAGCCACCGGCGCGACGCCCCCCAGCGGTGCCGGATCCGGTGAACCCACCTCGGGCGGTGCCGTATCGAGCCGGCCGGCGCCGAAACCGTCGGCACGGTCGCTGTCACCGCTGGAAAAACTTCAGGCCATCCGGAACGGCAAGCGCAAGACCCTGATCCACTCCGTCCAGCTCGACAAGGACCTGGCGATGGATCAGCACTACACGGAGATCGAGGCCGGGGACGGCACCGGGAAGAAGTCGCAGTTCGCGCTGATCCCGGCCGGCGTCGACTTCCTGTTCCAGTCACTGGCCGCGTCGACGCCCGACCGTCCGGTGTGTCTCGGTGTCCGGCTCACCAAGGAGTCGGCGAAACTGGCCCAGTCCGAATGCTTCACCGGGCCGGGAACACAGTTCGAGCTGATTCCCGCCGAGAAGAAGGACGACCACGGCCGGCCGGCGTACTACATCTACAACGACTCCAGCGGTTTCCTGCTGTGGGACGGTGAGGCCTTCTACGTCCAGGAGGTCGGCGACGGCGACCCGATCTACACGTTCAGTTTCGTCGACCTCGGCCCGCTGCCCAGCCCGTCGGTCGGTTGACACCTGCGCCTGCTGATGGCGGCCTGCCTGCGACGGTGAGGCGGCGCGGGTCCCGCACCGCCTCACCGGCTCATGTCATGACGCGCACGTGTTGCCGTTGAGGGTGAAGCCGGTCGGCTGGCCGGCGTTGCCGGTGTGGGTGGCCTGGAAGCCGATGGTCACCGTGCCGTTCGGCGGGATCGCCGGGTTGTAGCTCGCGTTCCTCGCGGTCACCTGGCCGGACGACGGGGAATAGGTGGCGTTCCAGCCGGAGGTGATGGTCTGCCCGCCCGGCAGCGTGAAGGCCAGCGACCAGCCGTTGACGGCGGTGGTTCCGGTGTTGGCGATGGTGAGGCTCGTGGTCAGGCCGGAGTTCCACGCGTTCACCGTGGCGGTCACCCGGCACGAGCCCGAGGGCGCCGGCGGGCTCGACGAGGGCGGGTTGGACGGCGGCGGGCTCGACGACGGAGGCGTGGACGGGTTCCCGGTGCCGTTGAGCCCGAAGAAGGCGACCGCGGCGGCCGCCATGCCGCCGCTCGGCAGACTGTGCCCGGCGCCCTGGATGCTGTACGCCTCGACCTGATCGCCGTACCGGCGGCGATTCCAGCTCGGCTGCGGTGTGTCCGACGACGTGGGTGTCTGGCTCAGCCCGAACACGTTGGTCCACTGCTCGATGGTCTCCTGCAGCAGCGAGTACGGCACGAGGGTGTCGCTGGTGCCGTGCCACAGCTGGACCCGCGGGCGCGGCCCGGTGTAGCCCGGATACGCCTGCCGAACCGCGTCGCCCCATTGCTGCGGGGTCCGGTCCATGCTGCCTCCGGTGCACTTGCTGGCGCCGGGCGGATAGTCGGCGGCGTTGGCGAAGCAGTTGAACGGCACGCCCATGAACGCCGCGCCGGCCTTGAACACGTCGGGATACAGGGCGAGCATGTGGTTGGTCATCATCCCGCCGGACGAGCTTCCGGTCGCGTAGACCCGGTTCGGATCGCCGCCGTACTGCCTTTCGGCGTACGTGATCATGGAGATGATCGACACCGGATCGCTGCCGCCGCCGCGCCGCTTGGCGGCGTCCGACCAGGTGTCGAAGCAGTTGCCGAAGCCGGCCTGCTGGGTGGCGGAGGGGTAGATGACGACGAATCCGTACCGGTCGGCCTGCCCGGCGAACTCGCTGCCGGAGTAGAAGCCCGGCCCCGAGCCTCCGCAGCCGTGCATGGCCACCACGATGGCCGGGTTGGCGGGACGGTTGTCGGGGACGTAGACGTGCATGCGCATGCCGCCGGGGTTGTCGCCGAAGCTGGTGACCTCGGTCAGGGAGGCAGCGAACGCGGGCTGGGCCGCGGGCACGGCCAGGCCCGCCACGGCCAGTGAGACCGCGGCGGCGAGCAGGAGTCTTCTTCTGATCTTCATGGCCTGATTCCTTCGTTCGCCCGCACGCAGGCGGGGGCGGCCGGTCCGTGCGGCGACGCGCGGACGGCTTTCGGCAGAGAGATGGGTACGGCGTGATGCCCCGTGCGCGACATGCCCCTGTGCCACGCGGCGTCCCCCAATATGTGACAGTTAGTTTTCACCCGGGATGCCCAACTGTCAATCAATGAATATCGATGATTCACGGCGGCGGGCGCACCTCTAGAGTCGAGGATGTCTGGCCGAGATCTCCGGGGAGCCGCCGCTGTGGGAAGCCCGTACGACATCGACGAGATCTTTCCCCAGGACGTCGCCGAATCGGTACGGCTGCCCCGGCGGCAGGCCGGCAACTCGCCACAGGATCTTGCGGTCACCCTGCTCGCGGACTACACCCTGCGATCGCGGGCCTGGCTGCCCTCCGCGGCCATCGTGGAACTGCTCGCCGAGGCGGGAGTCAGCCCGGCCGGCGCCCGGACGGCGATCAGCCGGCTGGCCCGGCGCGGCGTGCTCGAGGGCCACCGGCAGGGCCGGCGCAGCTCGTACCGGCTGACCGCCGCGGCCGCCGCCTTCCTGGCCGTCGGCGGCAGCACGATCCTGTCGCAGGGCCTCGCCCAGCCGTGGGACGGCCAGTGGACCCTGGTCGCCTTCTCCCTGCCGCAGGAGGAGGGCTCCCTCCGGCGGGGACTGCGCAGCCAGCTGCGGTGGATGGGGTACGCGCCGCTGTACGACGGACTCTGGGTCTCGCCGCACGACCTCGGCGAGAAGACCAGGGCGCGGCTCGCCGAGCTCACGTTGGGCACCCTGACCGTCTTCCGGGCCCGGCACGTCGAACTCGACGCGGCGATCCGCCGCAATCCGATCGACGCGTGGGACACCCGCGAGATCGCGCGGCAGTACGAGTCCTTCATCAAGCGGTGGAGCGCCACACCGCCGCGGACCCGGGCCGGGGAGATCTCCGGGACCGAGGCGGTACGCGCCCGTACCGAGGTCATGAACACCTACCGCAGGCTGCCGGTCCTCGACCCCGGCCTGCCGGACCGTCTGCTGCCGCCGGGATGGCTGCGTGAACCCGCGCGCGAGCTGTTCACCGCCGTCTACGACGGAACGGCCGGGGCCGCCGAGGACCACGTCCGCAAGGTGGCGGGCCGGCACTCCGGCGGCGCCGTACCGGGGATCCGGGCGCACACCGTCGCCGACCTGGCCACCGGGTTCTCCTGACCGGGCTTCCTGGTCGGCGGGTGCTGGAAGGTGAGGGCGGTCAGGCCTCGTACCGGTATGTGGGATAGGTGAGGTAGCCCTGGTCGCCGCCCGCGTACCAGGTCGCCTGGTCGTCGTCGGCGAGTGGGAGATGCTGCCGTAGCCGTTCCACGAGGTCGGGGTTGGCGATGAAGGCGCGACCGAAGCTGATCAGGTTGGCGCCCAGTTCCAGCCACCGCTGCGCGGCCGCTCCGTCCGCCTTCTTCGGGCCCATCGGGAACGCGGGGTTGACGATGAGGGTGCCCGGCCAGGCGCGGCGCAGCCCGATCAGCACCTCTTCGGCGGTGGTGAGCTCCAGGTGGACGTATGCCAGGCCGAGCGGTGCCAGTTCGGTGAGCAGCGCGGTGTACATCTCGGGCACGTCGGTCTCGGTGGCGCCCCAGATGCCGGCGCCCGGTGAGAGCCGGATCCCGGTACGGTGACCGCCCACCGCCTCGACCGTCGCGGTCACCGCTTCGACGGCGAACCGGATCCGGTTCGTGATCGATCCGCCGTAGCGGTCGGTACGCAGGTTGGCCGTGCTGGAGAGAAACTGCGAGATCAGGTAGCCGTTCGCGCCATGCAGTTCCACACCGTCGAAGCCGGCGTCGATCGCGTACCGGGCCGCGCCGGCGTAGGAGCGTGCGTGGTCGGGCACCTCGGCGGTGTCCAGCGCGCGGGGCACCGGCGCGGGCTTGCGGCCGGTCGGCGTGAAGAGCTCGCCGGCTGCCGGGACGGCCGACGGGCCGACCGGCTGCATGCCGGTCGTCTCCGGGTGCGACACCCGGCCGCCGTGCATGAGCTGGGCGAAGACACGCCCGCCGTTGATGTGCACCGCGTCGGTGACCTGCTGCCACGACTTGGCCTGCTCATCGGTGTGCAGGCCCGGGGTGCCGGGGTTCGACTGCCCCACGATGCTGGGCTGCACGCCCTCGGTCACGATGAGTCCCGCGGTGGCCCGCTGGGCGTAGTAGGTCGCCATCGACGGCGTCGCGAGACCGCCCGCGGCGGCGCGAACCCGAGTCAGCGGGGCCATCACCACACGGTTCGGCAGAACCATTTCGCCGAGTTGGTACCGGTCGAACAGGGTCGTCATCACGCACTGCCTTCCAGGAGCATGGCGCCCGCCGACCGGACGCGCCGCTACGCTAAGACCTGACATTGACGTCAGATGCAAGGTTTGCGAAGCAGATCACAGCGAGGAGGCCACATGCGGATCGGTGATCTCGCGGCGCGGGCCGGGGTGAGCGTGCGTTCCCTGCGCTACTACGAGGAGCAAGGGCTACTCGTCAGCACCCGCAGCCCGGGCGGCCAACGCCAGTACACCGACAAGGAGGTCAGCCGGGTGCGGTTCATCCAGCGGCTGTACGCCGCCGGGCTCGCCAGCCGCACGATCGCCGAGCTGCTGCCGTGCGTCGACTCGCCCACCGCCCAGAACGCCGACGCCGCCTGGACGCAGTTGCAGCAGGAACGGGACCGCATCACGCAACACATCGAGGAACTCACCCAGGCCCGCGACGCGCTCGACCAGTTGATCGCCATCAACCGGGAGCATCGGTCCCGGTTCGCTGCCGAATGACGAGAAAGTTGGCCCACGCCCGGCGTGCCGCCCCGCCTGACCAGCCGATACCTCAGCAGCCGGAAGCACCCGACAATGGCCGCGGCCCGCTCGAACCGTCTGATGGAGCATCGATGATTGGCAAGTTGTCGCGTTCGGTACTCGTGGCATCGGTCGTGCTGCCCTGGGCGGTAGCGTGCACGTCGTCTCCCACCGAAGGCCTGAGCGGGGACGAGGTTGTCGCTGCTTATGTCGACGCCATCCAGCAGGGCGACAGAAGCCGTCTCCTCGAGCTCAACAATCCAGCCTTCGACCAGGTGAGCGAGATCGATCAGAAGATCGCTGCAATCGGTGACCGCGAGTGGATCAACCCCCGGACCACCTGGCTGACGAACCCGATAACCGGCGCCATCGATGTTGCACGGATCTCCGCCACGGATACCCACGGCACCAAGATCGTCGACCAGATAGCGATCAGTTCGATCGACGGATCCTGGTATGTCAACCTGGGTACCCGCACACCCCAACCCGGCGATCCGATACCTGCCTCAACGACTCGTCTGGAGACGGTTCGGGGCTAAGCCTCGTCACGCCTGCGGCGAGACAGGTCGTTCGAAGAAGGTTTCCAGCACCACCGTGGCCTGCGTCCCGCTGACGCCGTCGATCGCGTAGATTCGGCGCAACACGTCCTGTAGCAGTTCGGTCGTCGCCGTCCTGACCTTCACCAGGACCGAGGCGCTGCCGGCGATGATGTGCGCCTCCACGATCTCGGGCAGCGCCGCGAAGTCCTCCGCCGTATCGCCCATCCAAGACGTCGAGTCGACCATGACGAAAGCCAGGACGCCGCCGCCCACCACGGCCGGGTCCACCTCAACCGTGGTCCGGCGGATAACGCCGCGCTCCCGCAGCTTCCGTACGCGCTCATGGGCCGCGCCGGCGGAGAGGCCGACCGCCTGCCCCAGCCCGGCGTACGACTGGGTGGCGTCCTCTTGGAGCTTCGCCAGCAGCGCTCTATCGATGTGATCCATGGAAATCCATTCAAGTAGTTCTTGATAGGACCATACCTCATACAGCAGTATCGACCTTGCGCCGAACAAGGTTCGGAACGATCCATGGGGGCGGGAAGGGACGATTTTATGAACGGCGATGGCTCCGCACTGTATGAGATGTTCGACGACAGGTTCCGTACCGGGCGGTGCATGAACGGTGACGATCGGCTGGAGGTGCTGTATTCCGGCTGCCGCTGGGCAGAGGGGCCGATCTACCTGCCTGCCTGGAGACAGGTGATCTGGAGCGACATCCCGAACGACCGGATGCTGCGCTGGGAGGAGGAAACCGGCACAGTCAGCGTCTTTCGACGCTCCGCCGGAAACACCAACGGCAACACCGTCGACCAGCAGGGCCGCCTGATCACCTGCGAACAGGGCAACCGTCGAGTGACCCGAACCGAACACGACGGCACCATCACCGTGCTGGCTGACCGATGGCAGGGCAAACGCCTGAACAGCCCGAACGATGCGGCGGTGAAATCCGATGGTTCGATCTGGTTCTCCGACCCGGATTTCGGCATCACCAGCGACTACGAGGGCTACCGCGCGCACAGCGAGATCGGCTCCAACAACGTCTATCGCATCGATCCGGCCACCGGCACAGTGCAACTGGTCGCGGACTGCTTCGGCGCACCCAACGGCTTGGTCTTCTCCACCGACGAGCGGCAACTGTTCGTCTCCGACACCCGGGCAGGCGTCATCCGGGTCTTCGACGTACGCGATGACGGCACCCTGTCCGAGGGCCGGATCTTCGCCGAAGCGGGTGCCCGCAAGAACGCCCGCTTCGACAACCTCCGCTTCGACGACGCCAACCGGCTCTGGGCCGCTGCGATGGACGACGGTGTGCACTGCTACGACCCTGACGGCACGCTGCTCGGGCGACTGAACATCCCCGAGTCGGTGGCCAACATCTCCTGGGGCGGCGCCAAGCGCAACCGCCTCTTCATCGCCGCCGAGACCAGCCTCTACTCGGTAGTCATGGGCATCACGGGAACACACCCGACCGGACCGGGACGCCGGCCCTGGTTGGACGCGCAGTCCCGGTGAAGGCGATCTCGTTCTGCCTCACCTTGGCACTGCCCTGCTGACCGGAACACTCCTGGACATCGCCCGCACGGCAGGGTGGATTGATCCCGGCACCGCGCTGTGGCTCTTCGGCCTGCCGGTGACGTTGCTCCTCGTCGCATTGTTGGCGTTCCGTCCCCGCCGGCGCCTCACGACGGGGTGATCGGGCCGGCGGCGGCCTCTCCGGGCCGAGAGCCGCACCTGCGGGTTTCCCGGTCGCCCGGCTGGCCGTCCCATCGGGTGGTGGTGAAGGGAGTGGACGGCCGGGCGGCCATCCGGTTCCACCGGTCGAGCCAGGCATACCGGGATGGGTGGTCAACGGAAGTGCAGGTCAATGGCGTAGAAGAGCAGTTCGCCCTGGTCGTCGTTGTCCGTGCGGTCCAGGTGCATGCCCAGTCGCGTGACGATGTGGCGCGATGCGAGGTTGTGAGGGCGGATGCTGGCCCACACCCGACGTACGCCAACAGCGTGACACTGCTGTAGCACCGCCGCGGCTGCTTCGGTGGCATAGCCGCGGCCTCGGTACGAGGCCTGGATCATGTAGCCGAGTTCCGGTTCCTCGCAACCGGTTCGGCCTTTGAGCATCCCGCAATTGCCGATCAGCAGTCCGGTCTCGAAGCATCGAACCGCATACCAACACAGGCCATGGTCGCGTTGCGCTGCGATGCGATTGTCGATCCAGCGTTCGGTCTGCTCGAAGGCGGTGAAGGGTCCAGATCCGATGGTATGCGTGTCCGGGTCGGCGAAGAGTGCGTGCAACTCGACGGCATCATCGGCGGTGAAGGCGTCCAGCCTCAGACGTTCGGTGCGCAGTGACCGCGACATGGCGGCTCGTGGTGTGGAGGACATCGTCAACATCGGACCAGGAGGATCGCGCGAGCGCACCTCGATATACCTCCCGCGATGGCGAAAGCCTCAAGGAGATGTCCGAGCCCGGCGTCGAACGTGCGCGGCGGCACGTCATGTCACTGAAGAGCGCGATCCCGTCGAAGGCGTGGCTGTCCAGGGCGCGATCACAGCCGGATCGAGCGGGCCCCGCGCCCGTCAAAGCACTCGGCGAGCTGTCCGGCATCGTGACCAAGACGCTGCTCGCGAGGGTGCAGGTCGCGCTGGGTTGCCTGCCTTCGAGCTGATCGGCGCCGGCCTGCCCAGCGCAGCAGGTTTCAGGCTGGGCTGATCCAGTGGTCAGGTGACCACTATGTCGCGGCGATGGCCGCATACATGCGGTCCGGGCGGTCCGGCAACTGTTTCCTTGAGCGCTGAAGTTCGGTGAAACCGGCCTTTTCCAGGCGTGCGGAGAACTCGTCCACGGGCCAGCGGTATGCCCGATGAACCTTGTGGTCGAACGCGGCCACCACGTCGGCGCTGTCGAAGAAGCCGATCACCAGCTTCCCGGAAGGGGCCAACATCCGGCGGAACTCGGTGAGTACACCGTCCAGTTCCGGTGGCGGTAGGTGGATGGTCGAATACCAGGAGAGGATCCCGGCCACCGAGTGGTCGGGAAGGTCCAGGCCGGTCATCGATCCGAGCCGGAACTCCGGCCCGGGAAAGTTCGTCCGCGCGTGGTGGATGAACTCGGGGACCAGGTCGATACCGATCACGTCGGCGCCGCACGAATGCAGGTAGGCGCTCCAGTGCCCGGGGCCGCAGCCGAGGTCGAGCACCCTGCCGTCCAGGCCGGCGAGGTGGTCCCGGACGAGGGCCGTGTCGTCCACGTCGGCCTGCCCACCCTTGATCAAGGCGATGTACTGCTCAGACATGGCGGAGTAGGCGTCACGGACCGGCTGGTTTCCCACGGCGTCACTCTAGAGTCCGGGCTCGATCTTCCCAACGGGGAACGCAGAATGGCGATCCCGGAACGCGGGCGACAAGGCTGTTGGTGGAGCGGGCATGGTGTACCTTGCGCCGTGATTCGCCGTCCATCCACTGAGGAGACACGATGTCATCCAGCTTGTCGCGCCGTTCGGCACTCGGGATCGGCGCCGCCGCGGCGGTCGTCGGCGCGGGCGTGAGCGGGCCCGCCGAGGCCGCGCCGTCCGGGCCGCGTGGCATCCGGAGGGTGTACGAGCGGGAGAAGGCCAAGGCCGGCGGCCTCTGGCATACCCACATCGCCGCGGTGGACGCGGCCGGCGTGCTGCGGCCCGTCGTGGAGGACGACGCCGACCACGTCACCAACGGGTACAGCGTGCAGAAGCTGGCGGTCGCCACCGCTGTCATGGACAAGATCGACCGGGGTCTGCTGAGTCTGGGCACCAAGCTCGACCTGCCGGCCGACATCATTCTGGGCGGCTCCGGCATCTACCACCTGCACCGGGTGTGGGGTGATGAGATCACGGTGGCGAACTTCCTCACCGCGATGCTGCTGGTGTCCGACAACACGGCCGTACGGATGTGTGGTCGTGTCGTTCCTGCCCTGGAGATCAACGAGATTCTGGCGGCCAAGGGGTTCGTGCACACCCGGGTCCAGCCGGTCGCCAATCCGAACCGGTTCTTCCTGGGTACGACGACGCCGCGGGAGATGCACGACCTGCTGTGGCGGCTGGCCACCAAGACGCTGCTCAAGCCGGAGTCCTGTGACTTCCTGCTCAGCGTCACCCGGTGGCTCAACGGCTACCACGACGGTGTCCGGCGGGTGATGTCGTCGCGGGAGCGCGAGCGCGTCGCCACCAAGTACGGCGCCGACTTCAACAGCCTCGGCGAGTCCCGGCACGAGGCCGGCATCATGTTCGGCGTCGACGGTTCGCCGCTGCTGACGTACGCGATGTTCGCTGAAGGGCTGGGCGATCCGGAGAACTACGGCGCCACCCATCCGGCGGTGGAGGCGCACGCCAAGATCGGCCGCACGCTGATGGACAGTCTGCCGGCGGCTCCGGCGGTCACGGCCCGCTCGGCGGCGCCCCGCACCCTGCCCAAGCCGTTCCACCCGGTCAACGGCGGCTGACCGGGCCGGCGCCGGCGTCGATGCCGGCGCCGCCGTGCCGGCCGCCGCGGACAAGCAGAGCGTCAGCCGTCGTCAGCGTCCGCCGGCGCGCACCCCACCGCGACGACCCCGTTGGTCAGCATCCCGAGTTCCGGGCACCGGATCTCGATCGTGTCGCCGGGGCGGGCGGTGAAGTCGGCGTCGGGCACCACGCCGGTGCCGGTCAGCAGCACCACGCCGGCCGGGAAGCTCAGCGCCCGGAACAGCCAGCCGGCGAGGTCGGCGAAGCTGCGGGCCATGCCTGCGGTGGAGGCCGTCGCGGCGTACGCCTCCCGGCCGTCGCGCAGCACTCGCAGGCCGATCTCGAACGGGCCGGGACCGGCCGCCCAGCTCGGCACGATCGCCGGCCCGATCGCGCAGGACCGGTCGTAGATCTTGGCCTGTGGCAGGTAGAGCGGGTTCAGGCCCTCGATCGACCGGCTGCTCATGTCGTTGCCGAGGGTGTAGCCGAACACGTCGCCGGCCGCGTTGAGCACCAGGCCCACCTCGGCCTCGGGCACGTCCCAGCCGGAGTCGGCGCGGATCCCGACCGGGTCGCGGTCGCCGACCACGCGCCAGGGGCTGGATTTGAAGAAGATCTCCGGCCGGTCGCTGTCGTAGACGTGGTCGTAGAGCGGGCCGTGCCCGGACTCCTCCCGGCGCCCGTCGCGGCTGCGCAGGTAGGTGACCCCGGCCGCCCAGATCTCCTGCCGGTCGATCGGGGGGAGGAAGGGACCGTGCGGAGCGGGGCCGGGAAGGGCAGCGGGAAGGGCGGCCTCGATCGTGGCCCGGGCCCGGTCGAGCGGCCCGGCGAGCAGGTCGGCGAGTGTGCCGCCGAGTTCGGCCCACTCGCCGTCCTGGCACACTGTCCAGCGTGACCCGGCGCCAACACGCACGTGGTGAAGGGATATCGGCATGTGACCCTCCGAAAGGACTGTTGACGTGGCCCGTGTGGTACCGGCGGTCATCCGCGCGCTCGACATCCTCGAACTGTTCCTGGACCGGCCGGAGTTGTCGGCCCGCGAGGTGATCGAGCGGCTCGACCTGCCCCGGACCACCGTCCACGAGCTGCTGGTCACGCTGGTGGAGCGGGCGTACCTGATCGTCGTCCCGGGCCAGCCGGTGCGGTACCGGCTCGGCATGCCGTTGTTCCAGCTCGGTTCGGCGTTCGCGGGGCGGCTCGATCTGGTCCGCGAGGCGCAGGGTGTCGCGCGGGATGTGGCGGCCGCCTGTGACGAGGCGGTCCATGTGGCCGTGCTGGACGGCGCCGATGTCATCTATCTCGTCAAGGTGGACAGCACGCACCCGGTCCGGATGGTGTCCGCGGTGGGGCGCCGGCTGCCCGCCAACTGCACGGCGGTCGGCAAGATCCTGCTGGCCGGCCTCGACCGGGCGGGGCTGGACGGCGTCCTGGCGAAGGGTCCCCTGGCGGGCATGACACCGGCCAGCATCACCGACCCGGACCGGCTGCGGGCGCGTCTCGATCAGGTCCGCGCTGACGGCGTCGCGGCCGACATCGGGGAGTCCGACATCGCCATGCGCTGTGTCGCCGCGCCGGTCCGGGACCATTCCGGCGCGATCGTCGCCGCGATGAGCGTGTCGGCGCCGATCATCCGCTGGACCCCGCAGGCGCCGGAGAAGTGGACCGGGCTGGTGCGCGAGGGTGCGGCCACGCTGTCGGCGCGCATGGGGTACCGCGACATATCGCGGTAATCGGCAACCGCTCCGAAACATTGACACCTCTCATGGGTCTGTCCTAGCGTCGCGTCCACCCGATACGGTATATCGAACCACGTTCGAGATTTCGAACAAAGGGGTTGAGCGGCCATGAAGAGACGCGGCTTTCTGGGAATGGGCGTAGGGGTGCTCGGCGCGGCCGGCCTGGCCGCCTGCGGCGACGGCTCGGAGCCGCCGCCCACCGCCCCGGCGGAGGTGCCGAAGGAACTGCTCGACGCCGCCACGGCGCTGAAAGGCTCCACGATGGGCGTGCTGTCGCAGAAGCTGTACTCGACGGCCGCCAACGAGGCACTGGACGCCTCGATCAGGAAATTCGCCGAAGCCACCGGAACGACGATCGAGAACAGCCTGGTCCAGGCCGACGCGGGCGACGTGGTCGCCAAGATCGACGCCGAGGTCAAGGGCGGCGTGGCCCGCGACCTGGCGTTCATGACCGACTCACGGTTCATCGCCCAGTTCCACGCGCTGGGCGACCTGGAGGACGTGACCGAGGTCGTCACGGCGCTGACCGCAAAGTACGGCGAACCCTGCGCCGAGGCCAAGAACTTCTGCGTCTTCGACGGCAGGTGGTACGCGATCCCGTACCACTTCATCGGCATCGGATCGTTCCTGCGCAAGGACTGGATGCAGGAGAAGGGGATCACCCCGAAGGACGTCTACACCTGGGAGGAACTGCGCGACGTCTGCCTGGCGATCTCCGACCCGGGCAAACGCCGGTTCGGCTGGGGCATGACGATCAACCGCTCCGGGGACGCCAACGGCATGATCGAGGCGCTGATCAACTCCTACGGCGGGGCGATCGCCTCCAACGACGGCCGCAAGGTCACCTTCGACTCGCCGGAGACGGTGCGGGCGGTCACCTTCCTCGGCGACATCTACACCAATCCCAAGTTCAAGCCGATGCTGCCACCCGGCGTGGAGAGCTGGACCGACACCAGCAACAACGAGAACTGGCTCGCCGGCGTCCTCGGCTACACCCGCAACAGCTTCAGCGTCTACGCCGACTCCAAGACCAAGAAGAATCCGGTGTACGGCAACACGCACGTCTTCTCCGACTGCATCGGCCCGGCCACCGACTCCTCGCTGCTGCTCGGGCAGTCCCAGGGCTTCGTGGTGTTCAAGGGCGCCAAGAACGGCGCCCTCGCCCGGCTCCTCGCCCAGTACCTGATCACCGCGCCCGCCCTGGTCGGCGTGGCGAAGGAGGCCCCCGGCCTGGCGATGCCCGCCTGGGAGGAGGTCTGGGACGCCGACCCGTTCTTCGGCGGCGGTGACCCGGCGTTCCCGATGCTGCGCACCATGTCCCAGCAGCCCCTGCCGCTGAAGACCAAGAACGGCCTGACCTTCCCGCAGAAGGCCAGCGCCGGACAGCAGGCCGTCGTCGCCGCCTACGTCATGACCGACATGATGCAGCAGGTCGCGCAGGGCGCGGCGCCCGCGCAGGCGGTCAAGGACGCCCACGCCAAGATGGTGCAGATCTTCTCCCAGCAGGGGCTGCCGCAGTGAGGTCGCTGCGCACAGCGCCGGCCCCGGTGGTGAAGGCGACATCGCCACCGGGGCCCGGCTCCCTCACGCCCGTCCAGCGGCGGCTGGGCCGCGACTGGCGGCTCGCGGCCCTGTTCCTGACGCCGACCGCCGTACTGGTCGGTGTGCTCGTGCTCGTGCCGATCGCCCAGTCGTTCATCACCAGCACCACCGAACGGCACGGCCCGGACAGCGTGTTCGTCGGCCTGGACAACTACCTCTCACTCGCCGGTGACCAGCAATTCCGTACCGGTGTGGTGAACTCGTTCGTCTTCACCGCGTACGCCGAGATCTTCAAGGTCCTGCTCGGTCTTGCCGCGGCCCTGCTCCTGCACCGCCTGCGCCGCGGCCGGGCCCTGCTGACCGGCCTGCTCCTGGTGCCGTGGGTGGTGCCGACGGTGGTCACCGCGTTCAGCTGGCGCTCCCTGCTCGACCCGATCTTCGGCAGCGTCAACACGCTGCTCACCAGCTCGGGAATCGGCCCGCTGCTGGCGACCCTGCACCTGGTCGACAGCTGGCCGGCCGGCTGGCTGTCCGACCCGGCGCTGGCCATGCCCTCGGTGATCCTGGTCAACGTGTGGAAGGGGGTGCCGTTCTTCACCGTCTGCTTCCTGGCCGGCCTGAAAGCCATCCCCGCCGAGCACTACGAGGCCGCCACCATCGACGGCGCCACAGCCTGGCAGCGGTTCCGGCACGTCACCCTGCCCGGGCTACGCCACGTGATCACCGTAACGGTCACCCTGTCGTCGATCTGGACGTTCAACAACTTCGACCTGATCTGGCTGCTGACCCAGGGTGGTCCGGGCGACGTCACCGCCCCGTACGTGCTGGTCGCCTACTCGAAGGCGATCCTGCAACTGCAGTACGGGGCCGGCGCCGCCGTCACGCTGGTCATGCTGCCGATCATCGCCGGACTGGTGTTCGTCCTGGTCCGGCTACTGCGCCAGGACTCCGGCAACCGGCCACCACGATGGACCGGGCCGGCCCGTACCGCGGTCGGCTGGGCCGTCACCGCGGCCGTCACCGGCCTGCTGTTCTGGGCCTCGCCGGAGATCTTCTGGAAGGCCACGGTCATCCTCGGAACGGCCCTGCTGATCGCGGTCGCCGTCGCCCGGATCGTCTCGGTGCTGGGCGCCCGGGGCGGGCGCCGAGCCTCCGCCGTGGTGTCCCGGGTGGGTACCGCGATCGCGCTGGCCGGACTGCTGGCCTTCGTCCTGGGCCCGGTCTACTGGATCGCGGTCACCGCGTTCAAGTCCGAGAACCAGGTCGTCATGCGCGACAACGACCTGTGGCCCACGCCGTGGACCCTGGAACAGTTCGGCGCCCTCTTCACCAACCAGCCGTTCGGCCGCTGGTACCTCAACACCCTGATGGTGTCGGCGGCGTCCACCACGGTGGCCCTGCTCTGCGCCGCCCTCGGCGGATACGCGCTGGCCCGGCTACGGTTCCGCGGCGCACAGGGCTTCACCGTCACGGTCCTGCTCACCTACGTGATGCCCGGCGCGCTGCTGTTCATCCCGCTCTATCAACTGCTCATCGAGACACGGCTCACCGACTCGCTGTGGTCGCTGGTGCTCACCTACCCGACGTTCACGCTGCCGTTCGCCACCTGGCTGCTGACCGGCTACTTCGCGTCGATCCCGGTCGACCTGGAGGAGGCGGCCCTGGTCGACGGCAGCACCCGGGTCCAGGCGTTCCGCCGGGTGGTGCTGCCCCTGGCCAAACCGGGCCTGCTGGCGGTCGCACTGTTCACCCTCACCAACGCCTGGAACGAGTTCCTCTTCGCCTTCGTGTTCATCACCAAGGACGAGTACAAGACGCTGCCCGTCGGCATGCAGTCGATGATCGCCGGCGACGTCGTGCCACAGGGCCAGCTCGCCGCCGCGTCGCTGCTGGTCAGCATCCCCGTCGTGGTCATGTATGCGTTCGGGCAGCGATTCCTCACCGAAGGGCTCACCGCGGGCGCGGTCAAGGGATGAGATCAAAGACCCGGATTCCAGTACGGCGTGAGCAGTCCCGTGACACCGACGCGGGCGGTGAACAGCCGGCCGGACAGCGGATGGGCCGCCAGATCGGCGGCGGTGAGGTGCTGCGTGGCCGTGGTGATCACCAGGACGTTCAGTCCCGGCCCGGCGAACGCGACGCTGGAGGTGTGCGGGGCGTCCACCTCGACCACCGCGAGCAGCTCACCGGCCGGCGACCGGCACTCGACGCGGCCCCCGCCCCAGACGGCCAGCCACAGGTTGCCGCCGGCGTCCACACACAGGCCGTCCGGGTACCCGTCGCCGACGGTGAACAACACGGACCGCTCCCCCGCCGGGTAGTCGCGCACATGGACGGTGCGGGTGAGCGTGTCCACGCTGTAGAACCGGTCACCGGACGGGCTCCAGGCCAGCCCGTTGGAGAGGGTCAGATCGTCGTCGATGGTCGTGCACCCGCCGTCCTCGAAACGGACCAGCACCTCCCGGTCACCGCCGAGACTGCCGACCAGGAACCGGCCGGACGGGTCGACCGCGCCGTCGTTGAGCCGGCTCGGCGACCCCGGCGGCAACACCCGCGCCAGATGCGTACGCCCGCCGTCGGCATGCACCCGGGTGAGCGTCTCCCGCTCGGCCACCAGCAGGTCGCCGTTCCCAGCGACCGCGACAGCACCCACGCTCTGCTCGAACGACCAGCTACGGACCGCTTCCACACGGTCGTCGGCGCCGAGCCGGCCCTCGTACACGTCGCCGGCCATGATGTCGACCCACAACAGGCGCTGCCGGGCGGCGTCCCACACCGGCCCCTCCCCGAGGAACCAGCCGGTGCCGGTGGCCGGGCGGGCGGTGTGCCGTCTGGTCATCTCATTCATGTCCATGGAATTGTAGTGACCACCGGAGGTGGGCGATGCATCCGCGACGCAGTGCACAGTGGTACGCCGGAGACGATCGCAACAGCTACATCCACCGTGCCTGGATGCGGCGCGGTCTGCCGGCCGACGCCTTCGACGGGCGCCCGCACATCGCCATCGCCAACACCGCCTCCGACCTGACCCCGTGCAACGCCCACCTCGACGAGGTCGCCCGCAGCGTCGCCGACGGCGTCCACCGGGCCGGCGGCATCCCGCTGAACCTGCCCGTCGTGTCGATCGGCGAGACCCAGGTCCGGCCCACCGCGATGCTGTGGCGCAACATGGCCGCGATGGCCATCGAGGAGATGCTGCGCGCCAACCCGATCGACGGCGTCGTCCTGCTCGGCGGCTGCGACAAGACCATCCCCGCGCTGCTGATGGGCGCCGCCTCGGTCGACCTGCCGGCCGTGGTGATGCCCGGCGGCCCGATGCTGACCGGCACCTTCCGTGGCGTGCCGCTCGGCTGCGGCACCGACGTGTGGAAACTGTCCGAGGAGGTCCGGGCCGGGACTCTCACCAACGCCGAGTTCCAGCGCTCCGAGTCGTCGATGATCCGCAGCCGGGGCCACTGCAACACGATGGGCACCGCCTCCACCATGGGCCTGATCGCCGAGGTGCTGGGCATGACCCTGCCCGGAGTCGCCGGCACCCCGGCCCCGGACAGCCGCCTGCTGGAGGCCGCCCACGCGACCGGTGTGCTCGCCGTCGAACTGGTCGACGCGGACCGCCGCCCCAGCGAGGTGATGACCCGCGGCTCGTTCCTCAACGCGATCGTCGCGCTCGCCGCCCTCGGCGGCTCCACCAACGCCGTCGTGCACCTGCTCGCCATCGCCGGCCGGCTCGGCGTCGACCTTTCCCAGGACGACTTCGATCGTACGGGCGCCGACGTGCCGCTGCTGGTCGACCTGCTGCCGGCCGGCCGGTTCCTGATGGACGACCTGTATCGGGCCGGCGGCCTGCACGCCGTCCTCGCCGAGATCCGTGACCTGCTGGACCCGGCCGCGATCACGGTCACCGGCCGACCGCTGGCCGACCACCTCGGCGACGCCCGCGTCTACGACCGGGAGGTGATCCGCCCGCGCGCCGAACCGCTGCGGCCGCACGCCGGGATCGCGGTCCTCTACGGCAACCTGGCGCCGGACGGGGCGGTCGTCAAACCGGCCGCCGCGTCCCCGCACCTGCTGCGGCACCGGGGGCCGGCCGTGGTCTTCGACTCCGTCGAGGACCTGCACGCCCGGCTCGACGACCCGGATCTGGACGTCACCGCCGACTCGGTGCTGGTGCTGCGCGGCTGCGGGCCCAAGGGCTATCCCGGCATGCCGGAGGTGTCCAACATGCCGCTGCCGGCGAAACTTCTCGAACAGGGGGTACGCGACATGGTGCGCGTCTGCGACGGCCGCATGTCGGGTACGGCGTACGGAACCGTGGTTCTGCATGTCGCCCCCGAGGCCGCGGCCGGCGGGCCGCTCGCCAAGGTCCGCACCGGCGACATGATCGTCCTCGACGTCGCGAACCGGCGCCTCGACGCCGACGTCCCCGCCGGCGAGTGGGCCGCCCGTGAGCCGTCGCCGGAGGCGGCGAAGGCCTACGCCGCGCCGTCGCGCGGCTGGGAGCGCCTCTACGTCGACACCGTCGGCCAGGCCGACACCGGCGCCGACTGCGACTTCCTGCGCGGCTCCAGCGGCGACCGCGTCTCCCGCGAATCCCACTGAGTTCCGATTCCGTCGCAGGTCACGGGCGGTCAGGTCCCGGCCCGGAACGGCGTCAACGTGGCACGGATCGTCTCGGCGGCGCCCCAGTCGTCGTCGAACTGGGCCAGGACCGCCAGGTGCTGTCGCAGCTGGATGATCGGCATGCGGGCCCGCCAGCCGTCGTCGAGACCGGTCGCCTCGGCATAGACGTCGAAGAAGCGGCGCGATTCCGGCGGCGGCACGGTGGTCCAGAGATGGGCCAGGTCCACCTCGGCCCACATGTACGACACTGCCGGGTCGATCACCGCCGCTCGCCCGTCGGCCGTGGCCAGCACGTTCTGGGCCCACAGGTCGCCATGGGTCAGACAGGCCGGCCGGTCCGGCAACAGCTCCGGCAGTCGATCACACAGCCGTTCCATCGCGGCCCGGTCGGCGGGGTCGAGCGCGGCCTCGACGCGAGGCTCGGTGAGCCAGCGGAGCAACCGGTGTTCGGCGAAGAAGGCGAAGCCGTCGCCGGCCCACGTGTTGACCTGCCGGCGGCGACCCAACCAGTTGTCGCGGTGCCATCCGAAGCGGGGATGGACGGTGCTCGTGTGCAGGTGGGCGAGCGCGTGCGCGAACCGCTCCCAGAAGGCTTCGTCGCGTGGTCTCGGCTGGAGAAGCGACAGCACGAGCAACTCCGGGTTCGCCAGCATCACCTCGGGTGTCGCCAGCTGTCCGAGCTCCCGCAGGGCCGCCAGTCCTTCGGCCTCCGCGACGAAGGCGTCACCGTCGCTGTCGCGCGCTTCGGCGAAGGCTTTGACGAAGACCGACGGCGCATTGTCGCGGACGGCTATGCCGGCGAGCGCGGCAAGTCCACCGCTCACCGGCTCGACGGTGACGACGTCGCGGATCCCCGCCCGCGACAGCCGCTGCGCCAGAATGGCTGTCGAGGGGATCGACACTGCTCTCCTTCGGTGCGATCACGACGGGCGGGTGCTGTCGGGCTACCGCGGCGGGGTGAGCAGGCGCTCGCCCTCGGCCAGGGCTTCGCGGAGGTGGCCGACGAGTTGGTGCAGGCTCTCGTCGAGGTCCGCGCGGTCGCTCGTCGCGGCGACGATCTCGTCGCGCAGATCGTCGACGTACGGCTGCCAGGTGTCGAGGGCGTGCCGGGTGCAGGCGTCGACGAGCTGTTGCCGGCTGTCGGCCGCCGCCCTGTCCTGGTTGGTACGGGCACGGTCCGCCCGGTAGTCGTCGAAGATCTTCGCCGCGTACACGACGAGGGGAACCGCGGCCTCGACGGTGCCGAGGTGCCGTCCCAGCCCTTCGGCCGCCTTGGCGGTGCGGGTCTTCTTGCCGGCGAGTGGCCCGGCCGCGTCGCTCATCGCCTTCAGCACGCCGACCAGCATGGGCCCGACCGACTCGACACGTCCGGCGAGGCCCTCGGCCGGGACCCGGGTGGTGCCGGATTCGAGGGTGGCGACCAGGGAGGCGAAGTCGGCCCAGGCCGGGTGGGCGTGGTCGCGTTCGGTGGACTTGCGCACCGATTGCCGCAGCCGCTGGAGGCGGAGCTCGTGCTTCTCGAACCACTCGCCGAGCGCGCGCTGGATCTCGGCCTGGACCTCGTCGGTGCCGGAGGCCGGGTTCCCGGCGCGGCGCAGCACCTCCTCGACGAGACCGTCGAGGCCGGCCCGGGCGGCGCGGTCGATGGCGTCGAGTTCGTTCTCCGACGCCCGGCGGCGGTTGATGCCGCTGGTGGCGACCTCGGCACGTACCGTGTAGCCGGCCAGCTGGACGCGCAGTTCGGTCACGGTCTGTTCGAGGACCGCCGTCCAGTAGCGTTGCCCGGCGGCGTGCCGCCATCCGGGCAGGTCCGACGACGACACCGCGCCGAGGGCGTCCGTCAGGTCCTTCATGCCGTCCCAGGCGCGGTAGGCGTCCCAGGTCTCCGGGCCGAGATCGGTGTACGAGCCGGCCAGCCCGAACGGATCCGGCGCCACGGCGTAGACCGGGGCCGAGTCGTCGAACGTCAGCTGTTGCCGCAGTTCAGCGACCTTGCGGGCGGTCAGTTCCCGGTACGGGGCGAGCCCGTGCTCGGGGTTGACGCCGGCCTCGTCGAACCGGGAGATCACGATCCACAGCGTTCCCGCGGGCCACTCGCGGGTGATCAGCTGCTGGAGCTGGTCGCGGTCGGCGGTCGCCAGTTGCGGGGTGAGCACGAGGACGCCGACGTCCGTGAGGTCGACCGCCGCCAGGGCCTCGCGGGTGTTGTTCTGCGCCCGGACGTCGGACCCGCCGACCGAGAATCCGGGGGTGTCCCGGACGATGCAGCCGCCGACCTCGACGCCGTTGACCTCGAAGGTCTCGTGACGCGCGCTGATGGTGAGCCAGGCGGGCGCGGTGCCGCCGGTGTCGGCGATCAGCCGGCGCAGCAGGGAGCTCTTGCCGGTGTCGTAGGACCCGAAGAGGGTCACGACCGGCTTGTCCAGCTGCTGGAAGGTGTCCCAGGCGGCGCCGTACCGTCCGGCCAGCGATCCGCCGGGCAGCCGGCCCAGCCAGTCCCGCACCGCATCGATGTCGACCACGGTCACTCGTTCCTCCCCGTTGTGCCCGTCAGTTCGTCCGCGGCCGTGATCAGGGCCCCGGCCGTCGCGGCCCGCGTTCTCGCCGAGTCGATCCGCTTCTTGAGGGACGTCTCACGATCGAGGTGTACGTCGAGCAGTGCCTCGAGTTCCCTGATCTGCTGTTCCAGGTATCCGACGGGACCGTCGGCCCGCTCACCGCGCATGATCTGTTCGACGAGCCCGGCGGCCGCCTCGTCGATCTCCCGCAGGGCCGAGTCCTGCTGGTCCTTGTGTTTGCCGTCCTTGTGTTTGTCGTTGGCCATCATCGCCACGTCGGCGGCGGAGGCGACGAGCCCGAGGACGAATCCGGCACGGGCCACCCGGGCGGCGCCGTTGATGGCGCCCCAGGGTTTGAAGTTGTGGCCGAAGTACTTGCCGATGGCGTAGACCGCGTCCCGGGTGCCCAGGGCGTTCACCAGCGGCGCCACGGCGCCCGCGACATTGCCGGCGCCCGAGGTCACGTTCTCGTACCAGGCGTTTCCCTTGGCTTCGAACTCGGCCGCGAGTTCGGGTGCGACCTGGAGTTCGGCGGCGCGCATCTCGCGTCCGATCGCGGACATGTGGTCGCTGTACCACTCGTCCAGCCGGTGTGCCGCGTCGGTCAGGTAGCGTTCGAGATCGGCTTCGAACTCCGGGGCCTTCCACCAGGACTGGACGAGGTCCTCCAGCTTCCTGGCGTCCTTGCGTTCGATCTTCACGAGCGTGGACTTGGCCGCCACCAGGTGGCGGTCCACGGTGCGGCGGGCGGCCTCGCGCAGCGAGTTCTCCAGGATCACGGCGTCCTGCACCGCGGCCCGAATGGTGGCGATCACCGGTTCCGAACGGCGCATCTCCTGCTCGGCGTCGGCCTGCGCCCGTTCCAGCGCGTGCCGGCGCCGTTTGAGGCCGGTGACCGCCGCGTCGAAGGCGGCCGACGACGACGCGGCGGACAGCCGCTCGTCGGAGAGGCCGGACATGGTGCTGGTCAGCGCTGCCACGCCGTCCCACAGCCGGTTCTCGTCGAAGGCGGCGGCCGGCGCCCCGGGAGCGGCTCCGACCAGGCCGAACGGGTCGCCGGACAGGCAGTGGATCCGGTCGGTGCCGATCTCGACGCCGCGGGCGGCGAACGCGGCGCGCAACTCTTCGCGTTTGCGGTTCTGCAGGTTGAGGAATGCGGCGGGTTCGGCGAGCGGGTTCATGCCGAGTTCGTCGCACCGGTTGATGAGGAACACCGTCCGGCCGCCCTTCGCGGCGATCGTCTCCGCGCCGCGGGCCAGGTCCTCCAGCATCGTGGTGTCGCCGACCAGCAGGTTGATGTGGACGACGACGAACACGAGCGCGGCCTCGGCGATGGCCTCGTACGCGATGGTGTCGTGTTCGCCGTGCCCGCTCTGCAGTCCGGGGGTGTCCACGAGGTCGAACCCGGGGAACGGGTAGCGGGTCGTGGCCGCGGTCGCGGGTGTGGCCCGGATGTCGATCGCCGCGCGTGTCTCCCGGCCGCTGTCCACCATGATCCGGCGGATCAGCGACGACTTGCCCGAGTTGTAGTCACCGAGAACGACGAAGGCCGGTCTTGCTCCGTCGACGCGCCAGAAGGCCCGGACGATGTCGAACAGCTCCGGGTCGTGCCGGGCGGCTTCCTCGAGGCCGGCCCGCCACGCGTGGATGGCCGCCGTCGACGGGGTGCTCCACGCCGTGGCCAGCACGCGGGTCAGTCGTTCGTGGTCCTGCTGACGGCGCTCGGCGTACCGTTGCTGAAGGGTTTGATCGATCTGCGCCGGCCCGTGCGGGTCGACGCCGGCGTCGAGCCAGTCCTCGCCGAGCAACAGCCGGGTCACCTCGGCCGTGGAGTCGCCCATGCGACGCCGGGCCCGCTGGAGGACGTCGGCCACCGCGGGCGCGGGCGCGATCGAACCGGCGTGGGTGCGCAGGTCGTCGATCAGCCGGCCGATCCGGGCGCGCGCCGTGCGGAGCTCGATCGCGGTACGCAGCGTCTCGGCGACCGCGGGACCCAGCAACGTCCACGCCGCTTTCCGGCTCTCGGCCACGAGCGAGTCCTCGTAACCGCTGAACGTCTCGTCCACCGCGCGATGGCCGGTCACCGTTGCCTGGGACCTCGCCTCCCGCGCCCGTTCGGCTTCCTCGTCGCTCATCTTCTTGCCGAAGTACTGCTGGACCTGGCTCACGATCCCGACGCCCACGGCGGTCGCGCCGATCACCCATCCCACCGGGTTCGACAGCAGCAGCGCGGCGAGCGGTACGGCGGCGGCGCCCAGGCCCAGCGCGATGCCCGACCCCTTGACCACGTCGCCGATCACGCCGCTGCCCTCGCCACCGAGGATCTTCGCGGCGTGCGACACCGTCATCGCGTTGCCGGTGGACTCGGGGCCCACCGCGATTTCGAGCTCACGTCGCAGGAACTCGCCGCGGTCGGCCCACACGGCCGCCACCGCGGCGCCGACGGCGGCCTCGTCGAAGACCGCTTCGGTGAACTCCGGCTCCTCGACCGCTCGTTTCTCGGCGAACGCCTTGCGGATCAGCTCATCCACGTCGGCCTTCGCCTGCCGGCGGCATCCCGCCAGGTGCGAGGCGGTGAGGTGCCGGACGAAGCGGTCCAGCGTCCCTTGGGGCGGTGAGGTGTACGGGACCGCCCGCGCCGTCTCGGACACCCCGACCAGGTCCGCGCCGAGTGCCGCGTCGTGCAGCCACACGGCCCGTTCGGCGTCGTCCGGGTAGCCGAGCACGGCGAACAGCGACTCGATGTCACGTTCGACGGATTCGGCCTCCCGGTCGATCGCGGCCGCCAGGTCCTCGAGTTCGCCGATCCCCCGCCGGCATCGCGACCGGACGTCCTGGCGCAGCGCGGCCAGCCGGAGATCGGCGGCGCCCTCCTCGATCAGGTGGGCCATCAGACGTTCCAGCGTGCCGAAGTTCGACCAGCGTTCGAGGTACTCGATGCCGAAGGTGTCGCGTTCGAAGTCGAGGCCGTCCGCGGCCACCCCGCGGAAGGGGGTGGTGGCGCGGGCGAACAGGGCCCGCTGGCTGTGGATCGCGACGATCGGCGTCTCCGGCAGGCCGATCTCCACGAGATGGGTCCGGATGTTGTCGGCGTGCTGCCGCACCTGCTCGGACAGGTTGCGCCGCAGGGGCGGGGCAACCCGGGCGGGATGGTGCCACTGCGCGTTGCGGGAGTTGAGGACGGCCACCGCCGGTTTGCCGTAGTCCTTGATCCAGGCGGCGATCTTCGTGAACTCCATCGCCTGCTGGGACTGGGAATCGAAGCACAGGAACACGACATCGGCGATCTCGACCGCCCGGCGGGCCTTGGCTTCGAGACTCTCGCGGCTCTCGGTGCGTCCCCAGCCGTTGATGCCGGGGGTGTCGTAGAGCCGGCAGTTGCGCCATCCGACGGCCTGCACCTCGGTGGTGCAGTCGCTTTCACCAGGCGAGACGTACGTTCCGTCGAGCCGGCCGAACACCGACAGCAGGGTGCTCTTGCCGACGCCGGTACGCCCGAAGAACGCGATGTTGAACGATGCGAGCGACTCCCGCTCCCGATCCAGGTGGCGTCGCAGGTCCGCCGGGAACTCGGTGGTGAGGTCGTCGAGCCGGGTGATCAGGGCCGATGACGCCGGCCTGCCCCGCTGTTCCGGCGCGAACGCGCGGACCAGTTCGCCGGTGACCTCGTCCAGCCGGGCCAGTTCGGCACGCCCCTGCTCGACGGCCGACTGGACGGCATCCTCGAACGACACCACATCTGAGGTCAACTCGTCGTCACTTCCGCAGGCGCCCCGTCGTCTGTCGCGGCCGATCCTAGGCCACCGCCGTCGACGGGCTGACCAGCGGATGCCGTGCTCCGGCTGGAGCACGGCATCCGGCGGTGGTCAGCCGCGGTGCGGGGCGCCCGAGGCGAGCGCCAGGTCCTGCTGCAGAACCTGGTACTGGCCCTTCGGGTTCAGCTGCTCGTCGTAGATCAGGGCAGCGCCCGCCTGCGGGTTGGAGAACCAGCCGGGCACCCAGGAGTAGGAGTCACCGAACCCCCACGGCGTGAACGAGATGCAGGCGCGGACGGCCAGGCACGCCTTCAGCGACCGGGACCAGTAGCTCTCCTGGGCGTACGGGGCGAGCGCGTCCACCGGCACGTTGACGGCGTCCGGCTTGGTCAGCGTACGCACGTCCACCTCGGTCAGCGCCACCTTCTGCCCCAGCGCGGCGAAGCGTTCGAGGTTGCTCTGCAGGTCCGGGTAGCCGTACTGGGTGGACAGGTGTCCCTGGAACCCGACACCGTGGATCGGCACGCGCTGCGCCTTCAGCGACTTCACCAGCTCGTACACCGCGTTGCTCTTGGGGCCGGTGAACTCCAGGTTGTAGTCGTTGTAGAAGAGCAGGGCGTGGGGATCGGCCTGATGCGCCCAGCGGAACGCGTCGGCGATGTAGCCGGTGCCGCCCCATGCCTTGTACCAGATGGTCTGGCGGGGCTGCCCGTTGTCGTCGAAGGCCTCGTTGACCACGTCCCACTGCCAGATGTCGCCCTTGAAGTGGCGCACCTGGGCGAAGATGTGCTCCTTGAGGGCCGCCTTCACCTCCTCGTTCGAGAGGGTGGTGGTGTATCCGTCGGTGGACAGCCACGCGGGCAGCTGGTTGTGCCAGAGCAGCGTGTGGCCACGCACCAGCTGCCGGTTCTTCTCGGCGAAGGCGACGAGCTGGTCGGCCTTCTCCCAGGTGTAGGTGCCGCGGACGGCCTCCACTTCGGCCCACTTCATGGCGTTCTCCGCGGTGACGCTGGAGAACTGCTCGGCGGTGATCTGCGTGTACTTCGCGTTGGAGCCCAGCTCGTCCGCGTTCACCGCCGTGCCGATGCGCAGGCCCACCCGGGCGGCCAGCGCCCGCAGCGAGTCGGCCGGGTAGGCGGGTGCGGGCGATGGCTTCGCGGACACCGGGTCGGAGTCCGCGGTGGCGGAACCGGCGAACGCGAGCTGTCCGCCGAGCAGTGCGGTAGCGGTGGCGACAGCGAGGGGAAGCCATGGACGGCGCATGGGAACTCCTTACCAGGGAGGACGAGGAACGGTCGAAAGTTTCGATAATGCTCCGTAAGTAACGAGCGAAAGGAATCTATGCCTGTCGCCGCGGGCGGTCAAGGGCAACCGTGCCCCGCACCCGGACCGTCGCGCCGGGGCCCGCTTCGGCGGCCACCACGAAGCCGCCCGAGGGCACGTCGACAGTGATGGGGCCCCGTCCGCCGGCAGTGGCGGCCGGCCGTCCCTGATCGTCGTAGCTGTGGGCGACCGCGGGCCCGGCGCCCGGGACGTCGATCGTCATGCGCCGTGACGTCCGGGCCGCGCTGGAGAGCAGCACGGCCCGCCGGGTGACCAGGGTGGAGACGAGCGGCGTCAGCAGGAGAGCGTCGAGGTCGCCGCTTCCGCGTACGCCGGTCGCCGTCAGTGCGGTCGCACCCGCCGGGAGGGGCCGGGTGAGCGCCACGGGAAGCAGCGCGCCGGGCGCTGGGGACGCACCCTGCGCGCCTCCGCCGCCGTAGCCGATGCCGCCGAGTGCCGCGAAGGCCGTCACGCCGCCCGGGCCGGGCATCCGGTTGATCACCGCGGCCACGAGCCTGGGCTGGGCAGCCCCAGGGACGGTCCACGTGACCCGGCCACCAGCCCTGACCCGCAGGTAGGCGTTACCGCTCCACTGCGATTCGCCGGTCCACGCCGATGCCGGGGTCACCACGGAGATCGGGCCGTCGAGCCGTCCGGACTCGGCCTCGACCGTACGCCGGCCGTCCCGCCGCACCACCGGGCCGGCCGCTTCGGCGAGCGCGGCCAGGTCCGGAGCCGCGTCCAGGGCGAGCATCGTGAGCAGGCCGTGGATCGTCGACTCGGCGCCGGAGTTGAGGTTGACCGTGCCGTCGCCGTTCACGCCGTCGTTGGTGGCGCCGGTACCCGGGTGGTACATGGGGACGTTCGCCGGGTTCTGGCCGAAGAACCACCCGGCCGCCACACCGGCGAGTTGGCGGAGGCCGGCCGACCCGGCGGCCCTCGACACGGACAGCAGACTCTGCACGCGGGCGTCGGCCCCGTACGCGATCTGGGAATTGTCGATCGGGGCGGGCAGCAGGCCATTGACCGGGCCGGTCGCGGTGAGCAGGCCCGGCGTGAAGGCGGCGGCGTCGGCCAGCGCCGGGGCCAGCAGCCGTCCGTCGCGGAGGGTGATCGAGGCCTCGGCCAGCGCGGACGGCATCTGGGCGCCCCAGGCGTGCCACAGCGACCGCGACCGGGCCCAGGGCAGGACGGCGCCGTACGGCCAGACGCCGGTGCCGCCGCCGCCCATCTCGGCGATGCCGGCGGCCAGCCGGGCCAGGGCGGCCCGCGCGGTGGGCGGGCCGCCCGCGCGGACGTACGCGCTCAGCCCCAGCACCGCCTCGGCGCTGGCGTCCGCGCCGTCGGCCACCAGCCACGCCGGCATCCGCTCGCCGTCGACGACCCGGTGTTCACCGAAACGACCGAGCACCTGCCGGTCGAGGGCGGCGACGGACAGGTCGAGGCGATCCTCGAGGAACGCGGCGAACGACGGATCGGCGGTACGGAAGGCGGCGTAGCCCTCGCCCAGCGCCCAGATCGTGCGCGCGAGCCAGTACGACGCCGCGGAGTCGGACGGGTCCGGCGCCTCGACCGGGGTCGGGCTCGGGTTCAGCGTCCCGTCGGGCTGCATCCAGAGCACGACGTTGCCGGCGTTCGGGCCGGTGGCCGTCTGCATGTAGGTCAGTCCGCGCAACTGCCGGTAGGCCTGATCCCGGCTGGCCCGGTCCCCGAACTGCCGCCAGTGGCGCAGGTAGACCACCGCGGCACGGGAGACATCGTCCGCGTCGTACGCGCCCTGCCCGTAGGTGCCGGTGCGCGCGTCGTAGGCGCCGCCGCCCACCCGGCGGTAGCCGCCGCCGGGCAGGTCGTCGGCGTAGACCCAGAGCACACCGATGGCGGGCTCGTCGTCGAGCCGGTAGGTGGTGTGACCGGCCTGGGCCGGCGGCCGCACCGTGTCGGTGAGAAAGTCGAGGTGATCCAGATTGGTCAGCACGGCCGGGCCCGCCGGCGCGGCGACGGTGTGGACCGGGCCGGCCAGGAGAACGGTGGCGGTCAGCGCCGCGATGAGGGCGGGCCGGTTCACCCCTTCACCCCGGAACCCAGGTCGGACGAGACGAAGTGCCGCTGAAAAGCGATGAAGAGCAGCACCGCCGGGGCGGCCAGCACACAGGCGCCGGCCAGGATCGCGCCGTACGGGTTGGTGGCGGCCGACGCGACCGTGCTCATGTAGTTGGCCAGCGCCACCGCCAGCGGCTGCATACCGGTCTCTTTGGTGATCAGGAACGGCCACAGGAACTCGTTCCACGGCCCGATGAACGTCAGCAGCGTCGCGGTGAGCAGGGCCGGGCGGACCAGCGGCAGGGCGACCGAGCACAGCACACGGATCTCGCTCGCTCCGTCGAGCCGTGCCGCCTCGAACAGTTCGACCGGAAGTTGCAGGAAGAACTGCCGGAACACGAACACCGCCACTGAATTGATCACGAAGGGCAGGATCATGCCGAGGTACGAGTCGGCGAGTCCGTAGCCGCGCACGACCTGCACGTACAGCGGGATGACGAGCAGCTGGAACGGAATCACCTGGAGCAGCAGCATGGCGGCGAAAAGGGTGCCGCGGCCGCGAAAGCGCAACTGGGCGAGCGCATAACCGGCCAGAACCCCGAAGACCAGGGTGCCGATGACCACGCCCGCGGTGACGATCACCGAATTGAGCAGTGACCGCCACAACCCGATGGCCGCGTTGATCTCGCGATAGTTGTCGAGGCTGAGGTTGCCCGGCCTCGGCAGCGCGCCGGCCGGCGACGTGTCCGGCGTTGCCTGCAGCGAGCCGACGATCATGTAGTAGAACGGGAACAGGAACACGATCGCGCCGAGAGTCACGGCGATCGTGCGCCACCACGAGCGGCCCCGGGTCACCCCTGCCTCCGTTCCACCAGCCGCTGAAGCCCGGCGAGGAGCAGGACGCCGGCGACCAGGAGTACGCCGATCGCCGCCGCGACGTCGGGATGCTGCTGCTCGATGCCGCGCTGATACATCAGCAGAACCGGCGACGCGGACCTGCCGCTCGGGCCACCGCCGTTGGTCAGCAGGTACGGCTCGGTGAACAGGTTCGCGCCGGTGATGATCGCCAGCAGGGTGACCAGGGTCGTCGCCGGCCGTACGCCCGGAATCGTGACCGCCCGGAAGCTGCGCCAGCGGCTCGCGCCGTCGACCGCCGCCGACTCGTAGAGCTCCCTCGGCACGTTCTGCAACGCGGCCAGGTACAGCAGGATGAAGAAGCCGAGCTGCTTCCAGGTCACGAAGAGGGCGATCGACGGCATCGCCCACCTCTCGTTGATCAGCCACGACGGGTCCGGAGCCAGGTCACCGAGCACCTGGTTGACCAGCCCGTCGGAGCTGAACAGGAACAGCCACACGCCGACCACGGCCACGCTCGCGGTCACGTACGGGACGTAGAAGCTGACCCGGAAGAACGTACGGAACGGGATCGCCGCGTTGAGGGCGGCGGCCAGCAGCAGCGACAGCACCACGGTCAGCGGCACGTTGATGACGAGGAAGATCAGGATGTTGACGAACGACTGGCGTACGGCGGGGTCGGCCAGCGCGGTGGTGTAGTTGTCGAAGCCGACGAAGGGCCGGGAGACGCTCACCCCGGGCGCGGTGAAGATGTAGTCGTGGAAGGAGATCCACACGGCCATACCCAGCGGGTACGCGAAGACGGCGGCGACGTACACCGCGTACGGGGCGCTCAGCAGAAGCCCGATCGGCTGCGTGGTGGCCGGTTTCGCGTCAGGCGCGACGGAGGTCATCGGATCACCAGGTCGTTGATCTTCGCGGCCGCGACCGCCAGTGCCTTGTCCGGATCCTCCTTGCCGAAGATCACCGAGTTCGACCAGGAGTCCCGGAAGGTCTGCCACACCTCGACGGAAGCCGGTGTGTTCGGCACGTCGACCACGTGGGCCGCCTTGACCGCGAACACCCTGTACTGCGGATTCGCCGCGAAATACGCCGGATACTCGCGCACCAGGTCCTGGCGCAGCGGCATCTGCCCGGTCATCGCGAGCAGCTCGCCGTCCTGCTCGGAGCTGGTGGAGAACTTCAGGAAGTCCCAGGCCGTACCGCGGTTGGTGCAGGCCGTGTACAGGGCGACGTTCTTCGCGTCGCTGAACGTGGACTGGTTCTCCGCCGAGCCGGCACGCGTCGGCACTCCGGTGACACCCCAGTCGACCTTGTCCTGGTACGCGGTGACGGCCCAGGGGCCGACACTGGCCATGGCGGCGGTGCCGTCGGCGAACGCGTCACCGGTGTACGCCTCCTTGCCCGCCAGGTTCTGGGCGTACAACTGCCGCCAGAGGCCGGCGACCGCCCGGCCCGCATCGGAGTCGAACGTGGCCTTGGTGTCGACGACGAGCTGTTGGCCGCTTTCCGCCACGTACATCGGGTAGAAGTCGAACCACGACTGGAAGAACTGGCTCGACGGCGACGGGAAGATGGCGTACCTGGCCGCGCCGCTGGACACCAGCTTCTGCGAGGTGGCCAGGAAATCGGTGTACGTGGCCAGCGGCGGGGCGGTGGTGCTGAGGCCTGCCTTGGCGAACGCCGTCTTGTTGTAGAACAGCATCACCGGGTTCGATTTCCACGGCAGTTGGTAGATCTTGCCGTCCGGCGATCGGTACTGGGCGCCGAGCTCGCCCGAGCGTGCGGTCACGTAGCTCGTGCCGTCGGCGAAGTCGTCGAGCGGCACCAGACCACCCTGCGCCTGGAAGTTCGGGACGGCGGCAGGCGACGTGTTGTAGATCAGGCATGGGGTGTTCCCGGCGATGATGCTGGCCGAGATGACCGCTTCGGACGTCTGGCTGGCCGGGATCTGCTGGGCCGTCACCTTCTCGTCCGGATGGGTGGCATTCCACTTCTCCACCACCTGCCTGCCCCAGGCGACCTCTTGCGCGTTGTTCGAGAACCACACGTCGATGGCGCCGCGGGCGGTCGGGTCGCCGCCGGCCGACGTAGCGTCGCCGCCGCCGCAACCGGTGGCGGCCAGGACCAGGGACAGGACGGCTGCCCCCGCGAATGGAATCCGCTCCTTCATCCCTTCTCTGCTCCTTTGAAAGCCTTTCTCTGGTAAGCCGTGAAAATCCGCCTATTCCACTGTCGCGTATTCCATGCCTGGGCGCGGACACATCCGGTGACGACGCCGAACCTACGGTCTTGTGCGCCGGGGCGACCGGGTCCAGGAAGTTCTCAGGTTCGGCAGACGCGCTCCGATAGTCGCGCCATGCACCCGTCCCCCCGGAATTTCGTCGTCGTGACGGCGGCCGCGTTCGGTGTGTTCCTCGCGCCGAGCACCGCCGTCGCGGCGCCCGTCTCCCACACGACCACGGTCTCCGGCACCTTCTCCCGGGTCGTGGTCGACGACGACCTGTCCACCCCGGGTGGCGAGCAGGCCACCGGTACGGTGACGCGGCCCGTCGTCACGATCGATGACACCATGCTGCCGCTGCCGGCCACCGCCGCGACCGGGCTGCGCCCGGATTCCGCGATCGAGGTGACGGTGAGCGCGCCGGCCGGCGTCGACACGCCTGCCGAGGTCGCCGCCGCGATCGGCGACGGCGAGGCGCGGATCCTCGACGCCGATCCCGCCGCGGTCGCCGCCGCGCTGCCGGCCGGCCGGGCGGGCGCGCACACGCTGACCGTGCTGCCGGTCTACTGGACCGCGCCCGATTCGCAGACCACGGGGACCCTGCGCGAGACGGCCGACCGGACGGCCGCGTACTGGAGCGAGCAGACCGCCGGTGGGATCACCGTGCCCACCATCGACGTCCGGGGCTGGGCAAAAATCGCCGCCCCGAGTTCTTGCGACTACACGGCGATCTCCAACGCGGCACACGCCGTACACGGCGTAGCCGCCTCGAACAGCCGTAACCACGTGCTCATCTATTTCCCGAAGACCAGCGCCTGCGGCTGGGTCGGCCTCGCCTATGTGCCGGGCGGCGAGATCTGGATCAACGGATACATGTACGGCGACGCCTGGGAGCACGAGTTCGGGCACAACCTCGGCCTCGGCCACGCCAACTCCCTCAACTGCACGGAGAACACGGCGACGGTCGCGCTCAGCTCGTCCTGCACGGTCAGCTCGTACGCGGACTACGACGTGATGGGCTTTGCCCGCTACGGCGACGGCTACAGCTTGAACACGGCGCTGTCCGACGTGCTCGGCACGCTGGACAACCCGGTGACGGCCGGCGCCGGAAGCCTGGTCAAACTGCCGGCGGTCACGTCGATCACCGCTCCCCGGGCGGTCAAGGTGCCGCTGCCCACCTCGACCCTGTACCTGGAGTACCGGCCGAGTACCGGCCGTGACGCGGGCCAGCCCGCCGGCTGGGGAGGTGTCCAGGTCCGGCAGCTGCTCCCCGGCGACAACCAGTCCCGCATCCTGAACATGAACCCGGCCGCGGGCACCGGCCGTGCGCTGGCGGCCGGCTCCTCCTGGGCCGTGCCGGACACCCCGCTCACCCTCACCGTGGAGCGGATCGACGCGTCCGGCGCCGAGGTACGCATCGACGACCCCTACCACGACACCACCCCGCCACCCGCGCCGGCCGCACCGGTGTTCGCCGGGACCGGAACCTTCGGCCCGTACGCGTCGGGCCCGGTGACCGTCGCCTGGCCGGAGGTCATCGACCCGGAGTCGGGCATCGCCGGATACCGCGTGCTGGTCAACGGGCAGCGGACGACCGTGCCCGGCACCCAGACCAGCTTGAAGCTGGCACCGGTCAACGGCGCGAGCACCATCTCGGTGACCGCGGTCAACCGGAGCGGCATGGCCGGAGCCGCCAGCCCGACCATCACCGTACGGGGCGACAACACGCCGCCGACCGCACCCGCCATCACGGCGCCGCAGAGCGGCCAGAAGGTGGAAGGCACCGCGACGGTCCGCTGGAAGGCGGCCACCGACACCGAATCCGGCGTCGCCCGCTACGAGATCCTGCTGGACGGGACCCCGCTGAGCACCGTCGACGCGACCGCCACCGCCGCGGACGTGACCTTCCCGCTGATCACCAACGGCCAGCGCACGCTGACCCTCACCGCGATCGACCAGGTGGGCAACCGCAGCACGCAGGCGACCACCAAGGTGACACTGTCCCGGGCGGTCACCGCACCCACCGGGTTGAAGGCGGCGGGCGACCCGGACGGCTCGGTGATCTCCTGGACCGCCCCCATCGGCGCCCAGCCGGCCGGCTACGACATCCTCGTCGACGGTGCCGCCAGGACGACGGTGCCGGCGACGGCCACGAACTGGCGGCTGGCCAACGGCCTGGCCGACGGCGCGCACGTGGTGGGTGTCCGGGCCCGTGACGCGGCGGGCAACGTGTCCGCCACGGCGACCGTCAAGGCCGTCCTGGACACCACCGGACCGAGCCAGCCCAAGGTGTCGGCGCCCCGGGCCGGCGCGGTGGTCACCCGCAACAAGGCCGTCATCACCTGGTCCGCCGCCGCCGACATCCAGTCGGGCATCGCCGCGTACGTCATCGAAGTCGATCACGTGCAGGCCGCCCGCGTGACCGGATCCACGCGCACCGTGACCCTCACGGTGCCGGACGGACACCACCACATCGGAGTAATCGCGATCAACGGCAACGGCCTGCGCTCGACGGTTACCGACGCGGTGGCTACCACCTTCACCGCCGCCGCGACGGCACCGGCCGCCGCGAAGATCACCTCGCCCTCGTCCGGCAAGCTGACCAACGCCGACAGTGTCTCCGTGACCTGGACGCCGGCGGTGGACGGTGGCGGACTCGCCCGCTACGAGGTCCTGCTGGACGGACAGCCGGCCGTCACCGTCGACGCCACCACGACCACCGCCACCGTGCCGCTCGGCTCGGGCCTGCACACCCTCGCGGTCCGGGCGGTGGACCCGTCCGGTCTGGTCAGCACCTCAGCGACGGTGAAGATCACGGCAGATCTCGAAGGGCCTACGGTCGCCGCGCCGACCGTCCGGTTGCGGACCGGCTCGACCGCCGGCGGGGTGCCGGTCACCCTGACCGCCTCGGCGACGGACACCAACCGCGTCTGCGCGATCAGCGCCGCGGCGAACGGCACGCCGGTCGCGACGGCCAAGGCGGGCAGACTGAGTGTGTCCACCGTGCTGCCCGCCGGCGCGACCCTCGTGGTCACCGCCACGGACTGCGCCGGCAACGTGAGCACCAGGACCGACCCCGTGCAGTTGACCCCGGTCGCGGAAACGGCCGGGCAGTTCACCGGCGCGTGGACCTCGCTCAGCGGGACCGACTACACCGACGGCACGGCATCCTCCGCGTCGACGGCCGGCGCGGCCCTGTCCATGACCTTCACCGGCACGCAGGTCGCCTGGATCGGGTCACGGGACACGGCCTCCGGTGCGGCCATCGTCTACCTGGATGACAGGAAGGTCGCCACGGTGGACACCCGAGGGGCGGCCGCACACCGTCAGGTGCTGTGGGCCGGTGCGACCACTCCCGGCACGCACACGGTCAAGATCGTCGTGGTCGGCACCGCCGGCCGCCCGACCGTTCTGGTGGACGGCTTGACCGTGGCCCCCTAGCTTCCTCCTCCCCGGGCAATCGGGCCGTCCATGTGATACCCGACGGGGGCGAAGCCGTGGTCAGGTGACCGGCTACGGCGGCTGGCGCTCCTGGCTGGCCATCTGACCGGACATGGGTGGGTCACGGTTTGGTGAGCAGGCAGCCGGAGACGGTCAGGTCGATGGCCCGGCTGGAGTTCAGGCAGGTGGTGAACCAGTACGTCTGCTGGCCGTAACTGCGCCCCGGCAGCACGGTGACCACGCCGCTCGCGCTGACCTCACACGGGTTGTTCAGCGTGCAGCGTCCGCCGTCCTCGTTGCCGGTGTTGTTGATACCGATCAACTCGCCGGTGCTGGTGCTGACGATCGGCGAGCCGGACGTGCCGCCGATCGTGTCGCAACCCGCGTCGTAGCGGACCGAGTCCTTCCACGTCCAGGTGTCCTCGCGCAGCGTGGTCACGAAACCGTCGATGCTGCAGTTCCAGACCCTTTTCCAGTAGCCGGACGGGATAGCGATCGAGGTGCCGGCGGCCGGATGCGCGGCCGAGATGGTCAGCGGGGTGGCCCCGTACGATGAGGACAGCGCCGCGAAGGTGGTGTTCAGCCGGTAGAGGGTGACGTCGTTGCCGGTCATCGTCGCGTACAGCACCCGGTTCGCCCGGACCCGTGCCACCGAGCCGCCGGAACTGTTGAGCAGCGTGCCGGTGCGAGTGCTGGCGACGTTCTGGATGACCCTGCCCGCGGCGATGAAGCCACCCTCGTAGCAATGTCCGTTGGTGAGCATCATGGCGCTGTCGGTGCTGACCGAGGTGGGGAACCGGACGAGCGCGGCCGAGCAGTTGCTCAGCGCGATGGTGTTGGCCAGGGTCACCGCGACGGCCGTGGGGGCGGGTGCGGCTGCCTGAGCCGGAGCGGCCGGCCCGGTCAGGATGCCGGCGATGGCTGCCAACGTGGTGACGCCGAATGCTGATGCCCGTCGAAAGCGCATGAAGGTTCCCCTCGCAGCGGGGCGGCAGCCCGGGTACGACCTGCCGCACAGGTGGCGGCGGGCATGACGGGTCAACGGCATGCCTACGCCGGTAGCTCTGGCGTAGGCACCGTCCCATCGACATTTACATATGTCAATATTTCAAATAGCCACTGATACCGCCCTTATGGAACCCGGATTGCCCAGATCTGCCCGTGCTGGTGACGAGACTCCGCGAGGACGGGCTAGCGGGGCCGCCGCCGGCCCCGGTTTCGCGGCAACCGTGTCCCCATCGATCGAGTCCCCGTCGAGTAGGCCGTCCTCCGGAACATTCACCCGTGGCCACGGCCGCGGCGCCGAAATCGCGGCGGGACGGCAAGGTCCACTACGGACTATGCTGCCCGGGTGGATCGCATCGACACCTCGGTGGCACACCCCGCCCGGCGCTACAACTACTGGCTCGGCGGCAAGGACCACTTCGCCGCGGACCGCGAGTCCGGGGACCTGCTGGCCAAGGCGTTCCCCACCGCCCGCATCGCCGCGCTGGAGAACCGGGACTTCCTCCGCCGCACGGTGCGCTTCCTGGCCGGGTCCGGGGTCCGGCAGTTCCTGGACATCGGCACCGGCCTGCCGGTACCCGACAACACCCACGAGATCGCGCAGCGGATCGCACCCGGCTCCCGGGTCCTCTACGTCGACAACGACCCGATCGTGATGACCCACTCCCGGGCCCTGATGATCGGCACGCCCGAGGGCCGGATCGGATACGTCGAGGCCGACCTGCGCGAACCCGACACGATCCTGCAGCACCCCGATCGCCTGGCGGTCCTGGACCTACACGAGCCGGTCGCCCTACTGCTGGTGGCCGTGCTGCACTTCATCCACGACGACGACCAGGCTACGGCGGTAGTGGCCCGCCTGCTGGACGCCCTACCGTCGGGCAGCTACCTGGTGGCCAGCAACCTGACGCTCGACCACGCCCCGCCTGAGCAGGTGGCCATGCACGAGCATCTGCTGGCGTCCGGCCGCACCGACGCCCGGGCCCGAACCAGCGCCGAGTTCGGCCGCTTCTTCACCGGCCTCGACCTGGTGACGCCCGGCATCGTCGCCGTCAGCGACTGGCGACCGGCCCGCGCCGACCGCCCCTCCCCCACCGACGTGGCCATCTACGGCGCGGTGGGACGCAAGCCGTAACGGAACCAGCCGAACGCGCCCACCGTCACAGAGCGGACAAGCCAGTCACCGGACCCGTCGTTCCGGGTCGCCGTTTACGATCTCGCCTCATGTCCGAACCTGGCGCCACCTCCGCCGTGCCGGGCGCCGGCAGCCGGGACCCGTCCGGAACCGCGCCGGACAACCACGACGACTCATCCTGGGCCTCATAAGACCGCATCTCATTTGGGGTTGCTGCCCGGCAACAGGTTCAGTTTGACGGCGCGGCGGAAGCAGATGACAGCGCAAGCCAGGCGCAGGAATCCGCGGAAGTGGGAAGCCTTGCGGTCGTAGCGGCGGACCAGCCGCCGGAACCGGGTCACCCACTCCAGGCAGCGCTCGATCACGTAGCGGTGCCGGCCGAGGCGGGTCGAGGACTCGATGCCCTTACGGGCGATACGCGCCTTGATCCCGCGCCGGGCCAGGGCCTGCCGACTCGTGCGGTAGTCGTAGCCCTTGTCGCCGTGCAGCTTCGCCGGCCGTCTGCGCGGGCGGCCGACCGGCTGACGCACCGGCGTCAGGCCGTCGACCACATCCTCCAGGACCATGTGGTCGTTGACGTTGGCAGCAGAGACATCAGCATGCAGCGGAAGCCCGTTCCGATCACCAACCGCGTGGATCTTGGAGCCGGGCTTACCGCGGTCGACCGGGCTCGGCCCGGTCAGGTCCCCCCTTTTACCGCCCGCACGTGCAGGGCGTCGACGCTGGCCCGCGACCAGTCGATGTGCCCGGCAGCGCCGAGCACATCGAGCGTCGCCTGGTGCAGCGCGGCCATCACACCTTGCTCGACCCACTCACTGAACCGGCGGTGCGTACTCGCCGACGAGATCGGAAACGACTCCGGCAACTCGTTCCAGGCGCAGCCGGTGTCGAGAACGAACAGGATCGCCGCAAGCGCCACCCGGTCGTCGATACGCCGCCGGCCGCCACCCTGATGCCGTTTCGGGTGCCCGGGCAGCAGCGGCTGCGCGAGGCGCCACAACGCTTCCGGGCAGTACTTCTCCACATCACCCACACCCGTACAACGAACGACCCCGCGCTACAACAACCCCAAACGAGATGCGGTCTAAGCAACAAAAGGACAGCGCTGGCAACCGACACACTCGGGTATGAGATCGCGGCCGGCCTGGGCGCACTGCCGGCTCGCGGCGATTGAACGCCACGATCACCGAACTGCCCCGGCGGCGGCGTTAATCACGCATCCGCAGCGGCAAATGAGTTCATCCGATCATGACGGATGCGACGCTTTCCACCGGTGTGCCAGGATCGCAACCATGGACGAGAAGACCGAAGGACAGCTGCGTGTTATCCGCGATGTCGTGGCGGTCCTGCAAACGGCCGATATCTCGGCGTGGCTGTTCGGAGGTTGGGGACTCGATGCGAGGATCGGCCGGACTACGCGCGAGCACGGCGATGTGGAATTCTGGGTCGAACGTGTTCATGCCGAGCGTTCGAAGGCGCTTCTCGTAGAAGCTGGCGCTACGGCTCTGCCAACTCAGCCCGCGGAGGAGTCCTGCGAGTACACGTGGGACGACGTCTCGTTCAGCACCGCCTACTTTGATCGGCAGTCGGACGGATCGTTCAGCCAGCCCCTTGGGAGATTCTCCGACTGGCTGTTCCCGCCAGGATCGTTCGGCGAGGAGCCCGTGACGCTCGACGGCACGCCAGTCCTGGCAATGAGCGTCTCGGGCATGCTCGCCATGAAGGAGCAGTTCCCCAGCCTGCGCAACGGCCGGCCATGGCGGCAGAAGGACATCACCGACATGGAAATACTCCGAGGGTTGGCCACATGACCGCGAGCCGAGCTGTCACACAGGCCCTCACGCTTCGTACAACCGAATCGCGGCCATGAGAGTCAACCGGAGCCTGAACCCGTCCAGCCGATCTCGAGCCGTCCAAGCATCGGGCACGATGATCACATGCTGGTGCTCTTCGACGCGGAAGTTCACGTTCACTACGGCTTCTTCAACGTCCTCGGTGCGGACGAGGAACAGGCGGACCTCATGGATACCCGGGCTGGGCAGGTCAACGGGTTGATTGGTGCGGCCGTGACCGGCCAGCTATCGCTGGTTACAGGCCTACACACCGGTCGGGTCCCGCTTATGGTCCGCTGGCACAACACCGAGCCAGTCGTTGCCGACCAGTGGGCGGACGTGGTCGAGGTGTCTTTTCAGCCGCCGGCTGCCGATCTTCTGCTGGAGTCGTTCAGCGACTCATTCGAGCTGTGCCTACCGGCGGTGCAGGGCTTGCGGGTGCGGTACTACGCGAGTGGGATGGACGCCGCTGGGGACGCTGACACGGTGATGGCTGACGAGCCCACCATCGACCGCTACCTTCTCGAATTCTGGCCCTCCGACCCCGCACCAGATTCGGTCCTTCGACAGACAAGCGAGGTCGCGGCGTACTGGCATAGAGAAGCGCGGGCTGCTCTGCGTTAGCAGCAGGACGGGGGACAGACCTGCGCGGACAGCGGTATGTGAGTGCTCAGCTGCCCGGTGGCCAGGCTGGGGAACGTTGATCCTCAAATACGCCTTGGCCCCCGCCTAAAGCGCGTGCCACTCTCCGATATCGCCGGCCTGTCCGGTGCGGATAAAGACTCTGACCAAGTCCCACGCGCGGTAAACGTCCAAGACCACGTCGCCGGTGAACCTCATCAGTTCGTCCATGACCGGGACCTGGACGTACGCCTCATCGGGAACTGTGCCGTCGCCGGCGAGAAGAAGGGACTGCGCGACCGGAGCGATGACGAGCAGGTGGACGACCGCATACTCGCCGCGGAACCCGATGGCCAACTGCGGGGACTCGACCGCCGGAACCTCGACTTCGATGTAGCCACGGATGCGACGCCGGCGAAGATGACGGAAATGGCTGTCCAGCTCTGTCGGATCTGACCGCACCGGGGTAGGCCGGAAACGGCGCGATTCCAGCGTCGTCGCGGACCACACCACATCCATCGCGCGAGTGTAGGCGTACGTCCGGGCATCGCCCCATCCAGGTTGCTGGAAGTCTGGTCACCCGCGAAGTCCGACCTGACAGCACGGATCGCGGCACGAGTGGACGTTCGCGCGGTCGGCCGATTCAGTTTGGCGTCGGCGCCTGTATCTCGCTGGCGAGCTCGGTCCATGTTGCGATCGCTGTGGCCCATCCGGGCATATCCGCGTCCGGGCCGCGGCTGGGCGTGCCGCCGGTGAACAGGTAGCGGTGTTCCACGGTGTCGAGATGGGCCAGGACGTCGAGGCGGTCGTCGACGAAGTGGGTAATGCCGAGGCGGTGGCAGACTGGCGCCTTGTCGCGGCGTTCCCGGACGAAGTGCAGGTTGGTCTCGGCTATGCCGGTCCGTTCGAAGAACCGGTGGTGGGCCAGCCAGGCTCGGGTGTTGGCGGCCACCTTCGGGCCGGCCTTGGAGACCAGGTGGACCCGGCCGGCGAACGGCTCAGCGGTGAGCGCGGCAAGGCATGCGAAGACGCCGGCCGTCGCGGGTGTCTCCAGCGGACGGCTGCCGAAGAAGGAGGTGTCCGCGCCGTCGCCGGTCAGGGCCACGACCACTCCGCCGACATCGACGCCCAGTGTCGGCAGACGTGTCCGCCCCGGACCCCGGTAGATGGCACGTTGTTCGCGGGGTCGTCGCTGTCCGACCCGCTGTCTGGCCACCCGATGTGCCTCCTTGCCCTTGTTCTGGAACCGAACCTATCGGCCGGGGCAAGCGGTTAACAGTTCTTCGATGCAAACTCCGCTACACACCGTGATCGCCCACACTGCTGCTACTTGTGAGGACGTTCGACGGTATTGCCGCAAGCCGCATCGACTGACACCGCCTCCTCAATCGAGCCCGGAAATCAGTTGGACGGGCTCGTTCGTGTGGGCCGATACTGTGCGGCTGGTCATTCTTCGGCCGGCGTTCGGGGCGATCACGTCACCCCGGGCCTGGTGGTGAGAAGGCTGGGTGGTCGTGGTGCCTGTGAAGCGTTCGGAAGAAGACGTTCTGCACCGCTTGTACCTTGGGATTCGTGAGCGGCGGCCGCCTCAGGAGGTGGCGGTGGATATCGTGGGCCTCGGTGCCGATCGCTGGCTCAGTGCGGTGGGTGCCCGGGATCTGTACGCGATGATGCGGCACCAGCAGGCTCGTCAACTGCTGGTCGCGGAGAACGGGCCGATGGCGTGGAGCGGGCCGGTCGGATCGTCGATGCCGACGACGTGGCGACGCCATCCAGGGCTGGCCCGGGCGTACGAGGCGGCCCGCAACGCGGTGGACGCGGTCGCGCTCACCGTGGGGCGGCCGGGAGCCGCGGCGGCGGACTCGGCCGACCCGGTGTCGTTGCGCCGGTGGCTCGGGTCGGCTCTGACGCTGCTGGGGCTTGCCGGCGAGGAGCCGTGGCCGGCCCGGCCGACGATGCCGCGCCGCCCGGTGCCGATGACGTCGTGGACGGGCGCTACCTACTACGGGTTTCGTAAGCCGTCGGGAGCGCGGGGCGACCGCGGTGGGCATGCCGACGCGCGAGATCGGATGGACAGTGCCACGCGCCGGGAGTTCCTTCCCGAGGTGTCGGTGCGCGCGTACCGACGCGCGGTGCGGGCTGTGCTGCACTTGCAGCAGCGAACCGAGGTGCTGGCCGCCGAACGCGACCGGGAGGCGTCGGTAGCGTTCGGTAAGGCACGGCTCGCCTACCTCCTCGCCGAGGAAGACTTCGTCGCGTGCCCGGCCACCGCGGCGTTCACCGCCTACTACGTGGCGCGGCTGAACATGCGGACCGAATTCACATCCGGCCGCCAGGCCCGGCCGATGGACACCCTCGCCGAGCAGTTGCTGGCGGCGGCACTGACAGCCTCGACCTGCCGGCCGTGGGTGCTGGCCTCGGTGCTGACCCGCTGGTCGGTCCTGGACCGGCTCAACGACGAGCAGTGCGGTCGGCTGATGGGGCTGTACTACGAGCAGCTCGCCGCGTCGGCGCGGGCGCTGCGGCGCGTCTACGACGTGCGTCGCGACCCCACGCACATGATCGTGCGGGCGGGGGACGACTCGTCGACGTGGAACAGCGCGACCCGGGCGTTCAACCAGGCACGCACCGGCTGGCTGAACCTGATGCGCGGTCTCGGGTACGACGACGTCATCGAGGCGAGCTGCCCGGGCAAGGTTCCCGCGCTGGTGGCGGCGGACGTGGCGGCCTGGCACCGGCGGGAGGGCCGCGACCAGCATGCCGACGTGCAGGTGTGGGCGGACCTGCCGCTGCCGTGGGATGTCGTGCTCGGCGACGACTCCTGTCCTGCCGAACTGGTGCGGCAGGCATGCCAACGGCACGGGATCGATCCGGAGACCACCGGCTGGACACAGCCGTACCGGCAGGGCCTGACCGAGCTACCGGCGCCGGCACGCGACCTGGTTCACGGAGTGACGGTGTCGTCGCCGTTGCTGGCCAGGGTATTGCGGCAGATCGGTGTGTTCTCCGGCCAGGCCCAGAGGCGATAAAGGCGTTGCGATCCCCGTAGCGATCGAGGACCCTAGGACAGCACGGCGATAGCTCAGAGAGCCGGAGGAGGCTCCGGCCCGGCAGAGCGGGCGGCTCACGAACCTTCCGCCCCGTCCCCGTTTCGACCACGGGTCACGTGCGAACAGGTCAGATACGCGGATCCGTCCGGCATCTGACCTGTTCAGCTCCGGAACAATGCGGTCCCGCCAAGCAGCGACCATCAGATGCCTTCGATACTTGCAGCGCGCTCGCCCGGCGGCAGGAGAGTACGCGTCCAGCCTGCCGGAAAGTGCGGTGCATCTTGGCCAGCGATATTGCTGTCTTGCATGGGCGATGAGCAGGCGACGAATATCTGCTACTGACAGTGACGTATTGGTTTAGGTCTGCGAATTTTGTACCCTTTCGGCCCATGGACGACATCGCACGCTTCTATCGGCAGCCGAGCCCGACCTCCGGTCTCGGGCGGCACCGGGATCGAGTGCTCGGCCTTCCGGCTGGCTCGGAGGCGCTCAGCGCGATCGTGCGCGGGCTGCTGATCCACAACGACACGGCGAGGGTTCAGGGCCTGCGGTTCTCCGCCGAGCGTATGTCGCACAAGGAGACCGTCGGCGCCGAAGCGATCCTGGACAACGTGATCGGCATCGATCCGGCGCCCTTGGATCGCGAGCGTCCCGTCGAGCGGAGGATGTTCGGCTTCTGCTATCACTTCGCGCTGTTGCATTGCGCTCTGCTGCGCGCTACGGGCACACCGGCCCGCATCCGATGCGGTTTCGCCGGCTACTTCGAGGCGCAACGCTGGATCGACCACTGGGTGGTCGAGTACTGGGACGGTTCCCGCTGGATTTTGACGGACCCCCAGACCGGGCGCAGCGATTTGACCGGTGACGACTTCCAGGACGGTGTCACCGCGTGGAGTCTCTGTCGCGGTGGTGCTTCGCAGTCGGCCACTTACGGCAACGGAGAGCTGTGGGGCTGGGATGAGCTCAGGGGCAGCCTGATCAACGACGTCACAGCCCTCAACAAGGTCGAGGTCGCAGGTTGGTATTGGTGCGACCGCCTCCAGGTGGAGCCCCTCGACCAGCCGCACGATGAACTCGATAAGTCACTCGACGTCCTCGCGCGTCTCGCGGCCACCGCAGAGTCGATCGAAGAGCTTGGGAACTGCTTCGACCCGTACCCCGAGTTTCAGCCGCCGGCAGGCGCCGTCGCGCGATAGGAAACGCACTCACATCGACAGAAGAGCGAACTGGCTGATGGCGGGGTCTTTCCACCTCGCGCGAAGAGGGCGTGGGTCTCGTCGTCGGCGATCCCCTCCAGGGCTGTCCGTCGGCATCGAGCAACGTGCTGGCCCGCATGACGATCGCTGCTCGGCCGCTGCGACAACCTGGATCTCAACATTGCCAGGGCGGCGCTGCGCGGGGTCGCCGACGATGGTCTGGTCGTCGAGATGATCGGTGGTCCGAGCGGGACATACACGATCCACTGGTCGCGGGACGTACCGTCGCTGCCGGCCCGTATCGTCCTCGACCAGGGTTACCGGCCTCCCGGACACGACCTGCCGCCCGCCCGCGTGCCCGGCACGGCCGACACCGGTGTCACCGATCCGGCGGTGCCGGCCGAAATCGAGCGGCTGGTCGGCGAGTTCGCCGTACGGCATCATCCGCAGGGGTAGGTAGTTGTCGATCTCAGGGGAATTCTTTGCGCCGCCAGGAGGGATCGGCGTACGCCGGCGGGGCCTCCTGCCACCACTGGACGCTGAACCACTCAGCGGACCATCGCGAGGTCGGTCCAGCGAGCACTGCCCGCGCCGCGGCGGCGCTCTCGTCCGGCCGTTCTTCATCCCAGGGCACGCGTACGAAGATCTGATACTCGTCGGGCTCCTCCAGCCACACCTCGAGTTCGTCGGCACCGTTCGCGCGAGCTCGGACGGCCTCGACTCCCGGCGGCAGGACAAGATCGGTGAGCATGAGCCGCCCAGCCCGGCGCACCGCCGTCTCCCAGGAGTAGTCGGCGCCGAGGCGGGCCACCTCGGCGTCGTAGGACGAGGCGTCGAACAGCGTCGTGCGCCGTTCGCCTTCCCACCGTGTGCCGCGCCGGCCCCATTCCCAGCGCACCACGTCGCCCTCGCGGCGGATGCGCGCTTCCACGGCGTCGCAATCCGGGCCGCAACCCGGACAGCAGGCGATCACCGCGGTCGTGGGCTCGCCGGTCGCCAGGAAGCGGTTCACCGGCACCAACACGTGCCACGGGTCGACGCCACCGTTGTTGTCGGCGCGGCTGACGTCGACGCCGTCGATGCGCACGATCACCCGCAGATTCTCGACAGCCAACGACAGCAATGACTTCACGCCCACAAACTACCGGGGCGCTTCCATCGGGATCAGCTGATCTGGAGGGAGCGGATGGAGTTGCCGTACCAGATGCGGTTGATCGCGGTGGTGGCGGTGGCCGGGTTGGTGGCGGCGCCGGCGGTGAGCAGCAGCGGGACGAAGTGGTCGGCGGTGGGGTGGGAGACCTGGGCGCCGGGTGCTTTGGCGCGGTAGTCGGTCAGGGCGTCGAGGTCGCCGCGGGCGAGCGCGTCGGCGGCCCATGCGTCGAAGGCTTCGGTATGTCCCGCGAGGGCGGGGTTGCGCATGGCGGCGAAGCTGTGGGTCATGAACCCGGAGCCGATGACGAGGATGCCTTCCTCGCGCAGGCCGCGTAGGCGCTCGCCGAGGGCGAGCAGGGCTTGCGGGTCGAGGCTGGGCATGGACAGTTGCACGACCGGCACGTCCGCGGCGGGATACATGGCCATGAGCGGGATGAAGGCGCCGTGGTCGAGGCCCCGGTCGGTGAACTGGTGCACGGGGGTGCCGCTGCTGAGGGTACCGGTGATGCGGCGGGTCAGGTCGGCGGCGTCCGGGGTGGGATATCGCAGGGCGTAGTAGCGAGGGTGGAAGCCGCCGAAGTCGTAGTAGAGCGGGGTGCCGGCCGTGGATCCGGTGACCGCGACGGGGGCGTCCTCCCAATGCGCGGAGACCACGACGATTCCGCGGGGTTTAGGAATGGATCGGCCCCAGGTGTACAGGTCGTCGAGCCATTGCGGGTCATCGAGGGTGGGCGGGGCGCCGTGGCTGACGAACAGGGCCGGTAGCGGCCCGTCGGCGGGTTGCCAGGTGCGCTGTTCGCGGGCCTCGGGCAGGACTCGGGCGAGCAGGTCGTCGTAGGCACCGGCGGGTGTGGCCGGATGGAACGGGTCAACGGTGTGGCTGGTCATGGGTCCACCTGCTGTCGTCGCGATGGTCGGGGCGGGCACGGGGTATCCGGGGTAGGCGGTTCCGGCGGCGGAGACGTGCAGTGCGCCCATGGCAATTCTCCTCGCTCCGGTGGGGTGAGTGGGTCAGGAGCGTGGAGGCATGAGCCGGCGATAGGCCGGTATGACGGCTCCGGCGACCCCGAGGTGCGTGGCGCTAGCGGTCATGACGGATCCGTCGGGGCAGGCAGCGGTGACGGGGCGTTTACTCAGAAGGAGTAGGGGCCGAACCGGCCCCACGCCACGACGGCGGCGAGGATCAGCAGGACCACGTTGACGGCGATGGCCTGGTACTCCTTGCGGCGGGCGTGCACGACAGCCGCGCCGATCATGGTCAGCGCCAGGCCGGTCGCGGCGAGCGGGACGAGCACCGGTGCGATGTCCAGCAGTGCGGGCAGGATCAGGCCGACGACGGCGAGCAGTTCCAGTGCCCCGATCAGCTTGATCACGCCGGCGCTGAAGTCCTCGGTCCAGGCCTGGCCGGCCGCGGCGAGCTTCTCCTTCGGCTGGGTCAGCTTCATCAGGCCGGTGGCGGCGAAGGCGGCGGCAAGCAGGCCGGCGGTGATCCACAAAACGATGTTCATCAGGTTCTCCAGGCATTCGACAACTTCAAGTGTTGAGTGAACCGTACGTAGCGATCACTTCAACATGCAAGTAATCCCGAAATTGGATCACTTCAGTTGTGAAGTTATGCTCGGTGCATGGGAGATGCTCAGGAGCCGCGGTGGCTGGACGAGGACCAGCGAGAGACCTGGCTGGCGCTGGTCGCGCTGGTGATGCGACTGCCCGCGGCGCTGGACGCCCAGCTGCAGCGCGACGCGGGGATCAGCCACTTCGAGTACCAGGTGCTGGCCGGGCTGTCGATGGCACCGGAGCGCACCCTGCGGATGAGTGTGCTGGCCGGCTTCGCCGAAGGCTCGCTGTCGCGGCTCTCCCAGGTCGTCTCCCGGCTGGAGAAGCGCGGCTGGGTCGAGCGCACCCCCGACCCGGCCGACGGCCGCTACACCCTCGCCATCCTTACCGACACCGGCTGGGACACCGTCGTTGCCACCGCCCCGGGACACGTCGCCGAGGTGCAGCGGCTGATCTTCGACGCCCTCACCAAGGCACAGCAGCGCCAGCTCGGCGAGATCGGCCGCCGCATCGTCGCCAAGATCGACCCCAGCGACCCCTGCATCACCGGCCGCATACCCTGACCGGCCGGGCCGCCGGCACCCGTACGGTTTAGGCGGCGCCCATCCCGGCTCCTTCGAGGTGCATTGCAGGATCCAGGGATGAACGAGATGCTGAACCGCCCGGACGCCTCGGCCGCCGTCAGTGATCTGGGCTGGCGCTACCTGCTCGGCACCGTGCAGACCGCCGTCACGGTCGGCTCGATCGGTGCCGGTGCGCAGGTGCTCGCCCTGGCCCTCGAGGCCTGTGGCGCGGACGCCGACACTCATCTACGTGCCGACCTGCGCCCGGATCGGGTCGTGTTCACTCTTCAGTCGCCCGACCAGGCCGCCGTGACCACCCGCGTTGTTGACCTTGCGGACCGGATCACGCAAGCCGTCGCAGCGGGCGGATGGCGCACCGAACCTGGCTCCGGCGGCGACGCGCCGCGGTCGGTGCAGCTGATCGAGATCGGCATCGACGCGTTGGACATCGCCGTCATCCGCCCGTTCTGGCGCGCGGTGCTCGGCTACACCGACGAGCCAGGGCGTAGCGGCCCGGCCGATCCCATCGTGGACCCGCTCCGGGCCGGCCCGGCGGTCTGGTTCCAGCAGATGGACCGGCCGCGGCCGCAGCGCAACCGGATCCACTTCGACGTGAGCGTGCCGCACGACGAGGCACCCCGGCGCGTCGAGGCCGCGCTCGCCGCCGGCGGTCGGCTCCTGTCGTCTGACCACGCACCAGCGTTCTGGGTGCTGGCCGACGCCGAGGGTAACGAGGCCTGCGTGACGACCTGGCAGGGCCGCGACTGACACCGAGGGTGCTCTCGGTCCACAGAACCCGGTCGAAACGCTCACCGGACGAGCGCCGGTCAGCCTCGCGCGAGAGCGCCGACAACGGCCGCTGTGCTGTCGATCCGGGCGATGCGGGGAAGGAGCCTGCTCGAACACGACCCGGCGGTCACCGGCGGTGACTGTGGAGGACGGGCGTAACTCCCCGCCGCAGCGCGGCAGGCCATCCGGGCGGGACGGAACTGGGTGGAACGGCTGGACGGGGTGAAGTCACACAAACAATCCATGGCGGACACCATGAAGGTTGGTTAGCCTACCCTAACTATGAGGAGTCCACTCACTATCCCGCAGCAGGCTCTGTGGTTCGCGCAGCTCCTGGATCCCGCGAATCCCGGCTACCTGTGCGCCCACCGGATCGACCTCGACGACACTGTCGATCCGGACCGGCTGGCCGCCGCGATCCGGCAGGTCACCGCCGCGACCGATGCGCTGCACACCGGATTCGCCGCGACCGGCGACGGGGTGCGGCGCATCCGTGTTCCGGCCGGCGGCCCGGAACGTGTCCGGGTCGCCGACGTCGACGAGTGGATCGCCGCCGACCTGGAACGGGCGATTCCGCTGACCGGCGAGCCGCTGGTCCGGCAGGCGCTGCTGCACACCGGCGACGGCCGGACCGTCTGGTATTTCCGTGCACACCATCTGCTGCTCGACGGGTACGGCTTCGCGATGGTCACCAAGCAGATCGCCGCCGTCTACCGGAACCCGGCCACGGTGACCGATTTCCGGACACACGACGACCTGGTGGCCGCGGAACACGACTATCCGGCGAGGGACCAGGACCGCGCCTACTGGCTGGCCAGACTCGACGGCGCGCCCGAGCCGGTCACTCTGACGAAACGCCCCGCACCACTCGCCCACCACAACGCCCGGCGGCACATCGAGCTGCCCGCCGACGAGTTCCTGGCCGCGGCGGACCGGTTCGGCGTCACCTGGGCCGAGGTGGCATACGCGATCACCGCCCTCTACCTGCACCGGATCACCGGGGCCACCGATCTGATCCTGGGCGCGCCGCTCTCCGGGCGCCTCGGCACGGTCGCGGCGGCCGTCCCGTCCAGCGTGGTCAACGTGCTGCCGCTGCGCCTGCCGGTGCCGCCCGGCAGCACCGTCCGCGACCTCGTCGCCGCGGTCCGCACCGAACTGCGCGCCTCGGCCCGGCACCAGCGTTACCGCTACGAGTGGCTGCAACGTGACCTGGGCCTGGTCGGCACCGGGCGGCGGATGTTCGGACCACAGATCAACATCAAACCCTTCCCCCGTACGGTCGACCTCGGTCCCGGAGCCGGCGCCCGTGTTCACTACCTGGCCACCGGACCGGCCGACGACTTCGAGGTCACCGTCGGATGGGACGCCGACACCGGCCGCATCGACCTGACCGTCGACGCCAACCCGGACGCCTACTCCCCCGCCGAACTGGACGGCCACTTCACGCGCCTGGCCGCCCTGTTCGGCCGGGCCGGCACACTCGACCCGGACACTCCGGCAGCCACCGTGGACGTACTCACCGACGCCGAACGCGAACTGGTCCTGCACACCTGGAACGACACCGCCCACGACGTGCCGGACACCACCCTGACCCGGCTCCTGGTGGCCCAGGCAGCGAGAACGCCGAGGTCGGCGGCGGTCCGGGCACAGGGACAGCAGATCTCGTACGAACAGCTGCACGCCCGCGCCGAACGCCTGGCCTGGTGGCTGACCGCCCGTGGCGCCGGCCCCGGCCGGCTCGTTGCGGTCGCGCTGCCCCGGGGCGTGGACCTGATGGTGGCGCTGCTCGGCGTGCTCCGGTCGGGCGCCGGCTATCTGCCGCTGGACCTGTCGTATCCGGCCGACCGGCTGGCCTTCATGGTCGAGGACGCCCGGCCGGTGGTGGTCCTGCGGGAGATTCCGGAGCTTGACGGCGTACCCCGGGAGGTTCTTGAAGAAGCTGGACCGGACGACCCCGCCTATGCCATCTACACCTCGGGTTCGACCGGACGCCCGAAGGGCGTGCTGGTGCCGCACCGCGGCATCGTCAACCGGCTGCTCTGGATGCAGCACGAGTACGGCCTGACCGGTGGCGAACGCGTGCTGCAGAAGACACCGTCGGGGTTCGACGTCAGCGTCTGGGAGTTCTTCTGGCCGTTGATCACCGGCGCGACCCTGGTCATGGCGAAACCGGAAGGGCACCGGGATCCCGCCTATCTGGCCGGGCTGATCGTCGACGAGAAGGTCACCACCTGTCACTTCGTGCCGTCGATGCTGCGGGTGTTCCTCGCCGAGCCGTCCGCGGCCGACACCGCGGGCACCCTGCGCCGGGTGATCTGCAGCGGCGAGGAGCTGCCCGAGGACCTGGCCCGGATCTTCCACCGGGTCGTGGGCTGCGAACTGCACAATCTGTACGGGCCGACCGAGGCATCCGTGGACGTCACCTACTGGCCGTGCTCGCCCCAGGACCCGCCGGGACCCGTGCCGATCGGGCGACCGGTCTGGAACACCCGGATCCACCTGCTCGACGCGGGCGGGCGGCCGGTGCCGCCGGGCGTGCCGGGTGAGCTGCACATCGCCGGGCGTCAGCTGGCGACCGGCTACCTGAACCGACCGGAGCTGACCGCCGAACGGTTCCGGCCGGGCCCGTTCGACGGGACCCGCCTCTACCGGACCGGCGACCTGGCACTGTGGCGACCGGACGGTGCGATCGAGTTTCTCGGGCGGACCGACGGACAGGTCAAGATCCGTGGCTTCCGGGTCGAGCTGGGCGAGATCGAGGCGGTTCTGACCGAACATCCCACCGTGGCACGGGCCGCGGTCGCGGTCGTCAGCGGGCGGCTCGTCGCCTACGTCGTGGGGTCGCTGACCGTAGCGGAATGCCGCGACCACCTGGCGCCCCGGCTGCCGGAACACATGATTCCCGCCACGGTCGTACCCATGACCGATCTGCCCCTGACGCCGAGCGGCAAGCTCGACCGCCGGGCCCTGCCCGCCCCTGCCCCGGCCGCCACCGGCGATGTGCCCCGGACGCCGGCCGAGAACGCGATCGCCGAGCTGGTGGCCGAGGTTCTCGGCGGCGAACGGCCCGGCCCGCACGACAACTTCTTCGAACTCGGCGGCCACTCGCTGCATGCGGCCACGCTGGTCCAGCGGATCCGCGCCGAGCTGGGTGTGGTCGTGCCGCTGGCGGCGGTCTTCGGCACACCGACCGTCGCCGGGCTGGCCGCACGTCTCACCGGCGGCCCGGCCTCGGCGGGCGAGGGACTCGACGTGCTGCTGCCGTTGCGGCAGGCCGACGGCGCCGCACTGTTCCTGGTGCATCCGGCCGGTGGGCTGAGCTGGTGTTACACCGGGATCCTGCCGCACCTGGATCCGTCGATCGCGGTCTACGGACTCCAGTCACGCGCCCTGGCCGGACCGGGCCCGGACATGTCGCTGGTGGACACCGCCGCGGACTACCTGCGAGAGATCCGGAAGGTCCGCCCGCAGGGGCCCTACGGGATCGCCGGATGGTCGGTCGGTGGCGTGCTGGCCCAGGAGATCGCCGCCGCGCTGGCCGCGGACGGCGAGCAGGTCCGGGTGCTGGGGCTGCTCGACGCCTACCCCAGCGACCAGTGGCGTGACCTGCCCGCGCCGACCGCCGCGGACGCGTCGCGGGCGCTGTTGTTCATGGCCGGTCAGCAGGAGTCCTCGGTGGCGGGTCCGCTCACCACCGCATCCGTGGTCGATGCGCTGCGCAAGGCCGACAGCCCGCTCGCCGAACTCGGCGAGCAGGTCCTCTCCGCGATCCCGGCAGTGGTGGCCGGCAACGCGCGGATGATGCGCGACCACGAACACCGGCTCTTCGTCGGCGACACCGTCATGTTCGTGGCGGCGGCGCCCCGGGCCGAGGACTGGCTGGACGCGGGAGGCTGGCGCCCGTACCTCGACGGCGATTTCACGATCGTCGACCTGGACTGCACGCATCCGGGGATGGTCTCGCCCGCCTCGCTGGCGGTCGTGGGCCGCGAACTCAACCGCTACCTCGCGGAGAACGACGGCGAAGCCGAGCCGGTGTCCTGAGTGTCCGTGGCGGGCGGACGGGCTACTTCTCGCCTGGGTCCCGATCTCGCCGAGATCTGGACGCTCGATCTTGAGGTGTGCCAGGCTCCGGCGCGTGGAGATCTCTTCGGATGTTCTGCGGGCTGCTGCGGCCGATCCCGCATCCCCGGCCTGGAAGGTCGTCTGGGAGCAGTCGTGCGATCAGGGCGTCTGCGATCCGGCCAGTGCCGCCCTCTTGCCCTGGCTGGCGACGACGATCAGGGCGTTCGCCGGCGGCCGGCGCGAGACGCCGTTGGCTTTGGCGGGTCTCATCGCGGTGGATGCCACGGATGCCGACCGAGCGGCATACGGCGGCGATATCGAGACCCTGCACCGGCTTGCCGTTGATCGGCTTCCGGAGGCCTCCGATGATTCCGCTTTCGTCTACCTGCTCCAGGCGGTGCTCGGCTTGGAAGGAGACGAGGTCTGGGGAAAGGAACTCGACCACCTCAACGACGGGGAGGTCGACGTGCACTGTCCGGAGTGCGGCGAGGAGATTCTCCTGGGCCTGACCGATGAGTCCGAGATCGCGCCCGGGTTGTCGTCCGAGCTTTCTGCACGCTTGCACGCCGAGGCCGTAAGGGCTGGCCGGGAGGCGGTGGCCGTGGGCTTGACCCGTCTCTTCGGGCGGCTCGCCTGCCATGAATGCGGCGGGTCCTTTCCTGTCGCCGACAATCTGGCCGGCGTCTCTTACCCCTGAACAGACGTCTTCCGGGTGCGGCCGTTGGCCGCCCGGCGTCGACTGCCCCGCTGATCAGCAGCGCATCCACCCAGGACGATGGCGGAGCGTTCCGGCAGGCGAAGCTTCAGCACGAAGGAATATTGGCGGCCATCGGCCGCAGGGCCGGCCGATTTGTTGATCGGTCGCGCGAACCTCGGACCTCCGCCACCATTTCGCCTGGCCGCGGCCAAGATCGACGAACGTGCGTAGTGGACTTTCGACGGATAGCGCCTTTGATTTCAGGAACGCGACGATGACGTAACAAAGAGGGAGGGCCGAATGTCGAACGTTGTAGTGATCTCTGGCCACCCGAGCTCGGGGTCGAGCACGTTGCGCCTGGCCACAGCGGTGGGCGAGCGAATTGCGTCGGCATGCAGCGACGGGACGTTCGCCTTGGTCGACGTGGCCGAGCTCGGAGCGGGTCTGCTCGCGCCCAGTGATGAGGCCACGGCGACGGCGTTGCTGACCGTGCAGGACGCCTCCTTGCTGATCGTGGCGACCCCGGCTTGGCGCAACACTTTCTCCGGTGCTCTCAAAGTTCTGCTCGATCGGCTGCCGGCCAACGCTCTCGCCGGCATGCTGGCCGTTCCGGTCGTTACGGCTGACATTCAGTCGCAGGCTGATGCCGCCGAGGCGTTCCTGGCCCGGCTGCTCAGCGACCTGGGAGCAGATGTGGTCGATTTCGGCCTGACCGCGGTCGGATCCGAGCTCGCCGAGTTGTCCACCGAGGCCGAGCTCTACGTGGCCGCGATCCTGCGATGAATCCATTCGTGTTCGCTCACGGGATCCCGGCGTGTTCGCCGGTCTGCGGCTCCACCTCGCCGGTGACGAGGGCGACGGCGAGCCCGCAGCCGATCGTTGCCAGACATGGTCGGCCTGGGCGACCCACCGCACGAACATCGGGCCAGATGGCGGGTCAATCAATGGCGGGCGGGACGCGAGTGGTCGTGGTGAGGACGAGTTTGCCCTGCAGATGGCCGCGTTCGGCGCGGGTGTGCGCTGCGGCGGCGTCGGCGAGGGGGTAGACGCCGTCCAGGGCGACGCGCAGGTGGCCGTCGGCGAGCAGGCCGGCCAGGGTTTCGAGTTGGTCGTGGTCGGTGTGGACTTGGCCGCCGTCGACGGTGATGCCGAGGTCGGCCGCCCGGTCCCGGTGGTACTCGCCGAAGAAGACCGGGTTGATCGTGCCGCCGTTGCGGACCACCGCGAGGAAGCGGTGCCCGTTGGGGCCGCCGACGCAGTCGAGCACATGGTCGACGTCGCGTGCCGCTGTGGTCACGTCGGTGGTGGTGTAGTCGACGACCTGGTCGGCGCCGAGATCGCGCAGGAACTGCTGGTGGCGGCCGGATGCTACGGCGATCACTCGTGCGCCCAGATGCTGCGCGAGTTGCACGGCGAGGTGGCCGACGCCGCCGGCGGCGCCGTTGACCAGGATGGTGGCGCCGGGCTTGAGGCCGATACGGTCGACGAGGAACTGGTACGCGGTCAGCCCGGCCATCGGTAGTCCGGCGGCCGTGGCATGGTCGACGTGGCTGGGTTTGCGGACCAGGTCATCTGCCGGGGAGGTGGTGAATTCCGCGTACGTCCGCCCGCCCCCGCCGTTGCCGATCTGCCCGAACCGCACCATGCCGAGGACCTCATCTCCGGGCCGCCACCTGGTCACGCCCGCGCCGATCGCGGTGACCACGCCGGACAGATCGGATCCGGGCGTGAACGGTAGCCGGATCGGCGGCCGCAGGTCGGGCGGGATGGTCGAGAAGCCGCTGCGCGCATACCAGTCAGGCGGGTTGATCCCGGCGGCGTGCACCCGGACCAGGACATCACCCGGGCCCGGCTCGGGTGGCGTCACCTCGTCGAGCCGCAATACGTCTGGGCCGCCCTGTTCGTGCACCCGTATCGCTTGCATGATCTCTCCCCTAAGATGTGGAGCACCGCTCCGTTCAGTATGTGGAGCGGCGCTCCGGATGTCCATAGGGGAATGAGGATCGCCATGACCGCCCGGCGCGCCGACGCGCAGCGCAACTACGATCTGATCCTGGCGACGGCCCGCACTGTCGTCGCCGAGCAGGGCACCCAGGCGTCTCTGCGCGATATCGCCCGGCGGGCCGGCGTCGGCGACGGCACCCTCTACCGGCACTTCCCCACCCGGGACGCGCTGCTGGAGGCGCTGCTGCGACAGGGCTTCGATCGCCTCGCCGGCCGCGCCGCCGAGCTGGCCGCCGCCCTGCCGCCGGGCGCGGCGCTGCGCGGTTGGCTGACCGAACTGGTCGGTGGCGCCCAGATGTATCGGGGCATGCCCGGGTCCCTGGTCGCGGTGCTCACCGACACGACGTCCCCGCTGCACGAGGCCTGCCAGGGCATGCGCGAGGCGGCTGCCGGCCTGCTGCGCGCCGCCCAGCAGGCCGGCGAGATCCGCTCCGACATCGACGAGACGGACGCGCTGGCCCTGATCAACTCGGTCGGCTGGATCGCCGAGCAGAACCCGCAGCTCGCGAGCCGCCATGACCGGCTGCTCGCCGTCGTCCTGGACGGCCTCGCCGCCTGAACCGCCCACCAGGGCCCGCCCCGTCAGGGGATCGGCCTGATGGCTCCACCACCGGCACCTTTCCCTATCATTCCAGTAGGAATAAGGTTCAGGGATGACTGCGCGGACGCTGGCGTTCCTCACACCCGGCAACTACCCGGACAACGACCCGTACGCGGGCTTGGAAGACACCCTGCAACTGTTCGAATACGGCGAGAGACTGGGGTTCGACGGCGCCTGGATCCGCCAGCGACACCTGGAACACGGTGTGGGCTCGGCCGCCGTGTTCCTGGCCGCCGCCAGCCAGCGCACCAGCCGCGTGGAACTCGGCACCGCGGTCATCCCGATCGGCTACGAGAGCCCTTTCCGTCTCGCCGAGGACCTGTCGATGGCCGACGTACTCTCCCGCGGCCGGCTCCAGGCCGGGTTCAGCGCCGGCACCCCGCCGCACGCGGAACTGATCGGGCACCTGGTGTTCGACGGCGACTGGCGCACCTTCGACCTGTCCCACGGCCGGATCGCCCGCCTGATCGACAACCTCCGGGGCGAATTCCTGGGCGACGCGGACACCGTCATCCAGTCGCCGGGCAACACCCAGCGTCCCCGATTGCAGCCGCACAACCCGGGTCTGATCAATCGCCTCTGGTACGGCGCGGCCAGCACCAAGTCGGCTCGCTGGGCCGCCGAGAACGGGCTGAACCTGCTCACCGGCAACATCGGCTTCGGCGAACACCACGACGACTTCACCTCCGCACAGCTCGCCCTGATCGGCGAGTACCGGCGCCTCGTACCGCCGGCCCGGGCGGCCCGGGTGGCGGTGGGACGAGTGATCGTCCCGACCGACAGCGCCGACCGGGCCACCCGCGAGCGATACCGGCAGTACGCGGCCGGCCGCCACGCACGGACATTGGCGCCGCAGGGCGAACGGCGGGTCCTGTTCGCCCCCGATCTCGTCGGCCCGGCCGACGAGATCGCCGAACGACTGGCCACCGACCCGGTCCTCGCCGAGACGTCCGAACTGCGGCTGGAACTGCCGTACGAGTTCCAGCGCGGCGACTACGAACAGATCCTGCACGACACCGTGCACTTGATCGCTCCCGCTCTCGGCTGGCAGCGTGACGCAGTGGCCTCCGGAGTGGAACGCTGACCCGATCGAACCCTGTCCCCGCTCACCGTTCAGGGCAGCGGCGGGATCGGTTTGTCCGCGACGATCTCGTACACCAGATCGGTGGTGATCGAGCCGATGCGGGCCAGGTCCGAGGTGATCGCCTCGAGGTCCTTCATGCCGGTGGCGACGATCTCCATCAGGTAGCAGGACTCGCCGGTGACGCGCAGGCACCGCACGATCTGCGGGCGCCGCTCCAGGACCGAGGCCACCTTGTCGTAGAGAGAGCCGTGCACCTTCATCCGGACCACCGCACGCAGCGAGTAGCCCACAACCTCGGCATCGACCCGGGCGGCGTACGCCGTGATGATCCGATTCTGTTCCAGCGCGCGCAGCCGGGCCCGTGTCGCCGACACACTCAGCTGGATGGTGTCGGCCAGCTCGGCCAGGGTCGCACGGCCGTCGCGTTGCACGGCGGCCAGCAGCGCGTGATCGACGGCGTCCAGGTCGCGTACGAGGCCCTCGTTCGTCATCGGGCAATATTGCCGCAGATACGGCGGCACCAGGCGGGCAGGTCCGCAAAAGTGTGCTGCCGTACGGCCGGGATGCGCTCAAGACTGGTAGCCATGACGCGCTTCTACTTCGTTGACGTGTTCGCGGACCGGCCGCTGACCGGCAACCCGCTGACGCTCGTGCCCGACGCCGACGGTCTGACCGTGCCGCAGATGCAGGCGATCGCCCGCGAGTTCAACCAGTCGGAGACGACCTTCCTGCTGCGGCCCGACGAGGACGGGGTCGACTGGCGGCTGCGCTCCTATACTCCGGCCGGGGTGGAGGTCGGCGGCGCCGGGCACAACGCCTTGGGCGCCTGGCTGTGGCTGGCCGACCAGGGGCTCACCGGTGACCGTCCGGCGGTGACGATGCGGCAGCGAATCGGCACCGATATCCTGCCCGTCGAGATCCTGCGCGCCCCGGGACGGCCGGTCCGCGTCGTGATGGACCAGGGCGCCCCGGTGTTCGGCAAGCAGGTCACCGACGACGAACGGCTGACCGCCGCCCTCGGACTCGAACCGCGGCATCTCGCCCACGACGCGGTCGCCCAGGTCGTGTCCACCGGCGTCGCGCACCTGCTGGTCCCCCTCTCCACCCGCGAGGCGGTCGACGCGGCCGTGCCCGAGAGCCGCGACCTCGCCGCGATCCTGGCCGAGTCCGGCGGCGAGGGCTGCTACCTCTACACGACCGCCGGCGACGACGGGGCGGCCGCGTACACCCGCTTCTTCAACCCGACCGTGGGGATCGCCGAAGACCCCGCCACGGGTACGGCGGCGGGCCCGCTCGCCGTGGCCCTGATCCGCTCGGGCCGGGTGCCGGCCGACGTCCCCGTCCTCATCGAGCAGGGCCATCGGCTCGGGCGCCCGAGCCGCATCCGGGTCGACGTGACCGGCGACCAGGTACGCCTGTCCGGCTCGGGCCTGGTCGTCGCGCACGGCGAGCTCCGCCTGGCATGAACGCCGCCGACGAGAGACTGCTGGCGATCGCGATCGATCTCGCCGCCGCGGCGGCCGCGCAGGGCGAGCTGCCGTACGGGTCACTGCTGGCCGACCCGGACGGCACGATCCTGGAACGCGCGCACAACACCGTCGCCAGCAGCGGCGACATCACCGCCCATCCCGAACTCAAGCTGGCCCGGAAGGCGGCGGCGACCTACCCACCGCGGCGATGCGCGGCCATCGTGATGTACACCAGTTGCGAGCCGTGCGCGATGTGCGCCGAGGTCATCGCCCGGGCAGGCCTGCGCCGTGTCGTCTTCGCGCTGAGCACCGAACAGCTGCGCGCCCTCCGGCCGCCCGCCCTGGCCCCGGCGACAGCCGCGGACGTCACCTTCGACGGACCGGCGCTGACCGACCGGGCGACCGAACTGATTCGCGGGTACTACGACCGCGCCCGCTGATTTTCAGGCCGGTAGCGCATTCAGCACGTCGCCGCCCGGCGGACTCAGCGGAGCTGGGAGAGGGGATCCCGGCGACCCCCGCGGTGCAGAGCGGCATCACGCCGCTCTGCACCGAAGACGCGAGATCCTCACTCGGCGGCGGCTGGGAGCCCTCGCATCGCCCGCAGCGGGGAGAGGAACAGTGGCAGCCAGGTCGCCGAGAGCCCGATCGCGGCCACCCAGAGCGCCGGCCGGATGCCCGCGTACTGCCCGATGAGGCCGGCCACCGCCGCACCCACCGCCAGCACCCCGGTCATCAGAAATCGCATCGTCGCGTTCATCCGGCTCAGCAGCCGGTCCGGGGTGACCCGCTGGCGGATGCTGACCAGCAACACGTTGTTCATCCCGATCCGGTAGGTCAGCGCCAGCCAGCCGCAGGTCGCGACCCACTTGAACGCCCCGCCGTCGATGAACGGCACCAGCAGCCCGAACGGCATCACCACCAGCCCGGTGATCCACAGCACCCGGCCGTAGCCGAACCGGTCGGACAGCCGCTTCGCGGTGAACGACCCGAGCAGCACACCGACCCCGCCGAACGTGAAGAACAGGCCCAGCTCGCCGTCCGAGAGGTTCAGCTCCCGCTTGTACATCAGCGGCATCGTGATGATCGCGATCTGGATGAACAGGTTCGTCCCGGCGCCGACCATCGCGATCGGCCGCAGCAGCGGGTGCCCGAAGACGAAACCCACCCCCTCCCGGATCTCGCTGAACAGCGTCGCCTTCACCCGACGTTCCGGCTCCGGCTCGCGCTTACGGATCCGGGCCACGAACAGCGCGGACCACAGGAACGTCAGCGCGTCGATCAGGATCGCGAACGGGGCGGAGAACAGCTGTACCAGGTAACCGGCCGCGCTCGGCCCGGCCACTTGCGCGCCCGCGTCCCAGCTCTGCAGCTTGCCGTTGGCGTCGGCCAGCCGGTCCCGGCCGACCAGCGCCGGCAGGTAGCTCTGCGCCGCGATGTCGAAGAACAGCGTTGCAACACCGGCCGCCAGCACCACCACGTAGAGCTGCCAGATGGTCAGCAGATCCAGTGCCCAGGCCACGGCCACCGAGCCGAACAGCACCGCCCGGGCCAGGTCGGCGGCCACCATCACGCCGCGCCGCCGGACCCGGTCCAGCCACGCCCCGGCCGGCAGCCCGACCAGCAGGAACGCGATCGTCTTGAGCACGCCCAGCACGCCGACCTGCAGCGGCGTCGCGCTCAGCACGGTCACCGCCAGCAGCGGTACGGCCAGGAAGCTGATGTGCGTCCCGGTCGTACTGACCGCCGCAGCCAGGAAGAGGTTGCGAAAGCCCTGTTCGGAGAAGAACGACCGGGCTCGGGTGGGCGACCCGGCCGTGGTCGAGGTGTTCAGATCCGGCGCCTGCGTGGACACGGTCGGCCTCCTTGTGGGATGTGACGGCCGTCCTCAGACGAGCCGAAAAAGCGTCTCGAACGCCGCATCCGGCACCCCTGACGATCCGGAAGCGGGTCGGCACCCAGACCATGACGTGCACCGCTCGCCGGCACCCAGCGATTTAGAATGGGCTGAATCCACCGGGAGGTGAGGCTTGGCGATCGAACTGTCCTTCACCGCCGACGACCTCGCCCACGTCCACTTCGCCATCTCCCCGCTGTGGGAGGTGGTGGCCAGCGTCCGGGTGCTCAAGGCGCCCACCGACCACCCGCTGCACTCCGGCTGGGCCGCCGAGGCCCGCGACCGGCTGGCCACCGGCGGGCTCGACTGGAGCCTGCTCGACGCCCTGATCCCGGTCCCGACCCGGGTGCTCCCCGGTTTCCTCAGCCCGCCGCCGTCACTGCCCGGCCCCGACCTGGACCTCGAACTGGCCGCACTGGCCGGCACCGCGCCACAGCGGGTGCGTTCCGGGCTCGACGCGCTGCCGGACGGCCGCCCACCCGCCCTGGACGGGCTGCACGCCGACCCGGAAGCCGGCCTCGCCGCCCTGACCGAGGTGATCCGGGCATACTGGGAACTCACCCTCGCCCCGCACTGGCCGCGCATGCTCACCCTGCTGCAGGGCGACGTCCACCACCGGGCCCGGCAGCTCGTCGAGGGCGGCACCCGGCGGCTCTTCGCCGACCTCGACCCGCGGGTCACCTGGTCGGCCGGCACCCTGTCGGTCCTCAACGACTACCACCGGCGCACCGTCGCCCTGGACGGGCGCGGCCTGCTGCTGGTCCCGTCGGTCTTCGTCTGGCCCCGGGTCTTCGCCAAGCTCGACAGCCCGTGGCAGCCGACCCTGCGCTACCCGCCGCGCGGCGTCGCCGGCCTCTGGGAGCAGCGCACCGCGGACCCATCCCGAGCACTGTCCGGAGTAATCGGCCGCTCCCGGGCGCTGCTGCTGACCGAGCTGGGCATGCCGTCGTCCACCCAGGATCTGTCACTGCGCACCGGCTTGACGGCCGGTGGCGTCTCCCAGCACCTCACCGCCCTGCGCACGGCCGGCCTGGTCAGCGCGCACCGCACCGGCCGGTTCGTGCTCTACGCCCGCACCACGGTCGCCGAGACCCTGCTCGCCGCCCTGACCACGTAGGCGAAGGACAGTGACACATGCCGTCGGTGCCGCTCCGCCGCAACCGCGCGTACCAGGGAGTTTTCTGGTCGCAGGCGTTCACCGACTTCTGCGAGCAGTTCCTCATCGCCGACTGATTGACGGAGGTCGGCTGTCGGCGGGGTACCGGGTAAGCCCGAGGCTCAGAACGAAGGCGGTCAGCGTACGCGCGTTGTTGTAGCTCTCCCACCGGTGGTGGTGTGGTGACGGCCCAGATCTTGATCCGGGCGTTGATCGGGACATTGCCCAGGCGGGTGATCAGGAACGAGGCGGCGACGAGCAGGCCGGCGGCTGCGGCCGTGAGTCGTCGCGGATGCACGGGATACCTCGATGACTAGTGAGCACCGACAAGGATCTTCGCGTGTCCGCTAGTACGGCAGCCGCCATTCGTGATCATGGCTGGAGTTCGAGGGTGAGGCGGCGGGCGTAGTGAGCTCGTCTGGCTCGTGCTTGGTGGCGGCGTCGCCAATGTGACCAGCGCAAACGGTAGGCGATGCTGCGCGTCGGCCGAATCAGTAGGACGTTGATCAGGCGGCGGATCTCGTTGACGGTCAGGTCGATCATGTCGGGCTGAGCGGGACGGTCCGCCGATCGGGCGTCGGCGGTACAGATCGCGAGGACCGCGAGCGCTGCCAGGGCAAGGGTGGTGAACCGGTGCCAGGACGTCCAGCGGCGGACCTGGTGCTGGTCCAGCCCGACCTGCCCTTTTCCGGCCTGAAAACTCTCTTCCACGATCCACCGAACTCCGGCCACGCGGACCAGCTGGGCGAGTGTGACCGGGCCCGGTGCCCAGCAGCGGTAGAAGGCCAGCTCACCGGTGGTGTTGTTGCGGCGGATCAGCAGGCTGTGCCGGCCGTCGTCGTCGGGATCACCGTCAGCGCCGACGTCGGCCAGCCAGGCCCAGTCGTAGAACCGTGGGCCTTTCGAGCCCTCGCCGGCGCTGCGCCGGGTCCAGCCGGTGGCGGGCAGATCGGCAGCCAGCCGGTCAGCGCGGCAGCGGATTTTCCCGCTGTCGATCGGCACGAGGTGATCGCAGGAGACCGCCAGGACGTAACCAAGGCGGAGTTCGCGCAGCTCACTGCGGAGTCGGGTGTTGTTGCCGTACGCCTCGTCCGCGGCGACCCACCGGGCCGGGACCAGGGCATTCACGGCGGCGGTGATCATGTCGTCGGCCAGCTCGGACCTGGTGGCGAACGTGATCTTTTCCGGGATCCCGGCCTGCTCGCACCGCCCGCGGTCGTCGGTCCAGGACTTCGGCAAGTAGATCCTGCGGTCGATCAGGGCGTGACCGTGTCTGCTCGCATAGGCCAGGAACACTCCGACCTGCGCGTTCTCGATCCGCCCAGCGGTTCCGGTGTATTGACGCTGGACACCGACCGAGTGCACGCCCTTCTTCAGATCGCCGGTCTCGTCGACGACGAGGACACCGTCGGGGTCACCGAGCCGGTCGACGACGACCTGACGCACGTCGTCACGCACCGCGTCGGCGTCCCACTTGGCCCGGTAGAGCAACCTTTGCATCGCATCCGGCCGGGCATGTCCGGCCTGCTCAGCGACCTGCCAGCAGGTCTTAATCTCCAGGTCGGCGAGCAGTCCGGTGACGAACCCGCCCGCCGCCCGGCGAGGCTCTACCCGGCAGAACCGGCCGGCGAACGAGTCGATGACCAGGTCGATGGTTCGTCGCCACTGGGCAGGCTCTACGCTGTGGCTCTCGGCCACCGCAAGGTCTGATGTTGTGTCCACAACGCACAGACGATCATGCGGTGGCCGTCCTCGTTCCCGCGGGATCCGAGGTCACCTCACGAACGGCGGCTGCCGTACTAGCACGCGGCGCAGCGTTGCGAACGCGGGTTTCCGAGTTCGTGGTCCGGCTGGACGTGTGAGGTTGTCGATCTTTAGAGGCCCGCGGGCCGGACCGTCAGCGGAGTGTCGGGCGCCGATTGCCGCGCCGGGGACAACGACGTTGACGAATCGATGACACATCTGAAACATTGGACGCCATCGACAGCAAGAACTGAGCAGAGGCACGAAAATTTTCAATGCCCTGCTGGAAAATTGCACCTCCGGTCGCCCCTCCCCCACCCATCCCTCTCGGTGCACCGGCACCCGCCTCGGCGTAAGCCCCTGCACCGGTCCGACAGGACGGACTTCATGAAGCCGATAACCCTCAGCCGAAGGCTGGTCAGCCTGGCCCTCGCGGCCGGCCTGGCCGTCCTGGGCACGCCGCCGGTCGCCGCGAAGGCGGCCGGCGGGACCAACCTCGCCATCGGCAAGGCGGTCACCGCCAGCGGCGCCCTCGGGGCACAGCCCGCATCCGCCGTCAACGACGGCAACCAGAGCTCCTACTGGGAGAGCCCGAACAATGTCTTTCCGCAGTGGATCCGAGTCGATCTCGGCAGCAGTGTCGCGATCGACCAGGTGGTGCTGAAACTGCCGCCCGCTGCGGCTTGGGCCACCCGTACCCAGACGCTGAGCGTCCAGGGCAGCACCGACGGCTCATCGTTCAGCACGCTCTCGGCCTCGGCTGGGCGGGTTTTCGACCCGGCCACCGGCAACGTCGTCACCATCAACTTCACCGCGGCGACCGTCCGCTACGTGCGGGTGCACATCACCGCCAACACCGGCTGGCCGGCCGGACAGCTCGCGGAGCTTGAAATCTACGGCGTGGCCGGCCCGGTCGACCCCGACCCTGACCCGCCGGCCGGCGCGGACCTGGCCGGCGGCAAGGCGATCGAGGCTTCCTCGGCGACCTTCAACTTCGTGGCGACCAACGCCAACGACGGCAACGTGACCAGCTACTGGGAGTCGGCCGGCTTCCCGGCGACGCTGACCGTGAAGCTCGGCGCCGACGCGAATGTCACCGGTATCGTCGTCAAGCTCAACCCGGATCCGGTCTGGGGCCCGCGTACGCAGAACATTCAGGTGCTCGGCCGGGCCGGTTCGGCCGGCGACTTCACCGAGCTGAAGGCCCGCGCGGATTACGGCTTCAGCCCGTCGACCGGCCAGAACTCGGTGACCATCCCGGTCAGCGGCAGGGCGTCGGACGTACGGCTGCAGTTCTTCGGCAACACCGGCGCGCCCGGCGGCCAGGTCGCCGAGCTGCAGGTGATCGGCGCCTGGGCCCCCGCCCCGGACCTGGTCGTCACCTCGACGACCTGGAGCCCGGCCGCCCCCGACGAGACGTCCGCGATCACCCTGACCGCCGCCGTCCGTAACTCGGGCACGGTGGCCTCGGCGGCGACAAAGGTGGACTTCAAGCTCGGCGGCACCGTCGTGGCCGGCGCGGATGTGCCCGCTCTCGCCGCCGGCGCCTCGGCCACCGTCACCGGCAACGCCGGCGCCCGGGCGCTGGGCACCTACACCGTCTCGACGACGGTCGACCCGGCGAACACCGTGGCCGAGTCGAACAACGACAACAACACCTACACCGCGACCACGCAGTTGGTGGTCGCCCAGGCGCCAGGCCCTGATCTGCAGGTCACCGCGATCAACCTGAGCCCGGCCAACCCGGCGGTCGGCGCGGCGGTCAGTTTCACCGTCGCCGTACAGAACCGGGGCACCAGTGCCGCGGGGGCCAGCACCACCCGCGTGGCCGTCGGTACCGCCACGCTCACCGGGGCCACCCCGGCGATCGCGGCCGGCGCCACCACGACCGTGACCATCGGCGGCACCTGGACCGCGGTCAGTGGCGGCGCCACCGCCGTCGCCACCGCCGACTCGGCCGGCGCGGTCACCGAGACCAACGAGAACAACAACACGCTGTCCCGCTCCATCGTGGTCGGCCGCGGCGCCGCCGTGCCGTACGTCGAGTACGAGGCGGAGGCCGCCCGTTACCAGGGCACGCTGCTGCAACCCGACGCGCTGCGCACTTTCGGGCACACCAACTTCGCCTCGGAGTCCTCCGGCCGGCAGTCGGTGCGCCTCAACAGCACCGGTCAGTTCGTCGAGTTCACCTCGACCAACCAGAGCAACTCGATCGTGGTCCGCAACTCGGTGCCGGACGCCGCGGGCGGCGGCGGCCAGGACTGGACCATCAGCCTGTACATCAACGACGTGTTCGACCGGAAGCTGACGTTCAGCTCGCGTAACAGCTGGCTGTACGGCACCACCGACGACACCGAGTCGCTCTCCAACACCCCGCAGGCCGACGCGCGGCGGCTGTTCGACGAGTCGAACGCGCTGCTGGGCCAGTCGTACCCGGCGGGTACCCGGTTCAAGTTGCAGCGCGACTCGGGCGACTCGGCGAGCTTCTACATCATCGACCTGATCGATCTGGAGCAGGTCGCGACGGCGCTGAGCCAGCCGGCCGGCTGCGTCTCGATCACCAGCTACGGCGCGGTACCGAACGACGGTCTCGACGACACGGCCGCCATCCAGAGGGCGGTGACCGACGACGAGAACGGCGTGATCCCGTGCGTCTGGATCCCGGCCGGCCAATGGCGGCAGGAGCAGAAGATCCTCTCGCCGGACCCGGCCCGCGGCCAGTACAACCAGAAGGGCATCCGCAACGTCGTCATCCGCGGCGCCGGCATGTGGCACACCCAGCTGTACACGAACACGCAGCCGCAGAACGTGGCCGGCAACATCAACCACCCGCATGAGGGCAACGTCGGCTTCGACATCGACGACAACACCCAGATCTCCGACCTGGCGATCTTCGGCAACACACAGAACCGGGCCAACCGGGGCCACGGCCTCAACGGTCGATTCGGCAAGAACACGAAGATCAGCAACGTGTGGATCGAGCACGTCAACGTCGGCGCCTGGGTCGGCCGCGACTACTCGGACACGCCCGCCTACTGGAACCCGGGCGACGGTGTGGAGTTCACCGGCATGCGGATTCGCGACACGTACGCCGATGGCATCAACTTCTCCAACGGCACACGCAACTCGCGGGTCTTCAACTCCTCGTTCCGGACCACCGGTGACGACGCGCTGGCCATCTGGGCCAACCCTTACGTCAAGGACCAGAACGTGGACATCGACCATGACGACCACTTCCTGAACAACACCGTCCAGCTGCCCTGGCGGGCGAACGGCATCGCCATCTACGGCGGTTACGGCAACTCCGCCGAGAACAACCTGGTCTACGACACCGCGAACTACCCGGGCATCATGCTGGCGACCGACCACAGCCCGTTGCCGTTCTCCGGCACCACACTGATCGCCAACAACGGCCTCTACCGGACCGGCGGCGCGTTCTGGAACGAGGACCAGGAGTTCGGCGCGATCACGCTGTTCCCCTCCACGAAGGACATCACCGGCGTCACCATCAGAGACACGGACATCATCGATTCGACGTACGACGGAATCCAGTTCAAGAACGGCGGTGGCAACATGCCGAACGTCGCCATCACCAACGTACGCATCGACAGGTCGAACAACGGCGCCGGAATCCTCGCGATGAGCGGCGCCCGAGGCAACGCGAGCCTGTCCAACGTCACCATCACCAACTCGGCCGACGGCGACGTCGTCATCCAGCCTGGCTCCCAGTTCACCATCTCCGGCAGCTGATCGGCGTGGGGTGGCCGGTCCCTGCGCCCAGCCACCCCACGCCGCTCCGATCGGGTTGGTCCGGGAGTCGCCGGGGGCCTTCGACGGGTCGGCTACCGATGGGTCTGCCAGGCGTGCCAGAGTTCGGAGTACGGCCCGCCGCGGGTGGCCAGTTCGCTCGGCGGGCCCTGCTCGACTATCTGTCCGTCTCGCATGATGACGACACGGTCGGCCGCCGCTGCCGTGGTGAGGCGGTGCGCGACCAGAAGCGCGGTCCGGCCGGCGAGCACCCGGGCCATCGATGCCTCCAGCTCTCGGGCGCCGGCGCTGCCCGCCTCGGCGGTCGCTTCGTCGAGCACGGCGACGGCCGGGTCACGCAGCACCAGCCGGGCCAGCGCGATCTGCTGCGCCTGGACCGGGGTGAGCGCGAACCCGCCGGTGCCGACCCGGGTGTCCAGGCCATCGGGCAGCAGGTCGACCCAGGAGATCGCGCCGACCAGGGACAGTGCCTCGCGTAGGTGCGGCTCGGTCGCGTCGGCGTCGGCCAGCCGCAGGTCCTCGGCCAGGGTGCCGGCGAAGACGTGTACCTCCTGACTGATCAGGGTGATGTGCCGGGCGAGGTCCGCACGGGACATTCCGGCGAGTGGGGTGCCCCCGAGTTCGATGCTTCCCGTACGGGGCTCGTGGATGCCGGCCACGAGCGCGGCGAGCGTCGTCTTGCCCGCTCCGCTGGCGCCGACCAGGGCGACGTGTTCACCGGGCCGGATTTCGAGGTCGACGCCGTACAGGACGTCGGGGCCGTCGGCGTAGCCGAACCGGACTCCGCGCAGGGTGAGCGTGGTGTCGCGCGGCTCCGGGCCGCCGGGCCGGGCGGGCGCCTCGACCTGAAGGATGCCGACCAGCCGGCTGAGCGACGCGGTGGCGCTCTGAACCTCGTCGAGCAGGTTGACCAGCAGGCCGATCGGGTCGTACAGCCGGATGAAGTACAGGGCCGCGGCGGTGGCCTCCCCCACGGTGGCGTCACCGTTGCCGACCAGCCAGGCGCCGAGTACCAGGACGGTGCCGGTGCCGGTCAGTTCGCCGAGGTGGATGCGGGAGAAGAACCAGGCGGTGGTGTCCATGGCCTTGATCGAGGCGCGCCGGGCGGCCTCGGACCGCACATCGGTACGCCGTAGGTGCCGTGGCCCGAGCAGCAGCGCCTGGATCGTGAGGAACCCGCCGAGCGTCTCCACCAGTTGCTGGGAGCGTTCGCCCTCGGCGCGGCGTTCGGCGGCGAACAGCGGCGGGCTGACGGTCAGGTAGCCCCGGGCGGCCCAGGCGTAGAACGGCAGCGAGACCAGCCCGGCCAGGGCGAACCGCCAATCCAGGGCGGCGAGACCGCCCACGGTCAGCACGACCGCGCACGCCGACCACAGGAATTGGGGGATGCCGCGGCGCAGTGCCTCGCTGACCTTGTCCACGTCGTTGCTGACCCGGGAGACGAGGTCACCGGTGCCGCCGCGTTCGATCTCGGCCTGCGGCAGCGACAGCGCGTGCCCGAGCACGGTCTCCCGCAGCCCGGCGAGCGCCGTCTCACCGACCTGGACGATCAGCAGCCAGCCGCCGCTGGACAGCGCACCCTGTACGAGGGTGGCCACGGCGAGCGTGACGAGCGGGCGGGTCAGGTCGCCGTGTTCGCCGCCTGTGTAGACGATGTCGACCAGGGTGCCGAGCGCGGGCGGGATGAACAGCCCGGCGCCGACGGTGCCGATCAGGACCGTCAGGGCGAGCGACGCCGCACGCCAGTGCGGTCGCAGCGTTTGCCCGAGGATGCGGCGTGCCTGCCGGGGTGTGGCGACGGGCAGGGTGACGGTGGCGAGGTCGGTCACGACAGCACGGCTCCGGCGTAGCGCTCGTCGGCGACGAGATCGGTGTGGGTGCCCTCGGCCACGAGCGCGCCGTTCTGGACGAGGACGACCCGGTCGGCGACCGCGAGCAGGCCGGCGCTGGACGTGACGACGATCGTGGTGCGCCGGCCGCGCCGCAGTTCGCGTATGCCGGCCGCGACGGCGGCTTCGGTGACGGCGTCCAGGGCGCTGGCCGGCTCGTCGAGCACCAGCACCGGCGGGTCTGCCGCGAGCGCTCGGGCCAGCGACAACCGTTGCTGTTGGCCGCCGGAGAGGTTACGGCCGGAGTGCACCGAACCGCGGTCGCGGATCAGCGCGGCCACCTCCTCGGCGCATGCGGCGGCGAGGTACGGGGCGGGGTCGCCGCCGACGACCTCCGGCAGTGGCTCGGTGAACAGGGCCGAGTTGTGCGGCACCACCGCGACGTGGGCGTGCAGGACGTCGAGTGGGAGTGTCTCGGCCGGCACGCCGCCGACGTGGACGGTGCCGGCGGCCGGCTCCCGGCGCCGGGCGATGGCGTCGAGCAGCTCGGCCCGCTCGGCCAGGTTGTCGGCGACCACGGCGACCAGCTCACCCTCGGTGACATCGAGGCTGAGACCGCGCAGGTGTTCGCCGGTGAGACCGGACACGGTGAGCGACGCCGCCAGTGGTGGCCGGTCCGCCGGCGATGCCGGGCCCGCGACGGCGTACGGGGTGTTCAGCAGGTCCGCGATGCGCTGGGCGGACGCGCGGACGGTGGCGGCGAACACTCCGGCGTATGACAGCCGGCTGACCGGTTCGACCAGGAATTGCGCCAGGCCGACTCCGGCCACCAGCTGACCCGGCGTCAGGTCGCCGTCGAGGGCTAGGAAGGCGCCTACCGCGGCCACTGCCACCAGCAGGAAGCCGCCGATGGTGCTGGTGACCCCTTCGAACAGTGCCTCGGCGGCGCCCGCCCGGATCCGGGCCCGGCGGGAGAGCTGGCTGGTGACGCGGTAGCGGGCGGCGGCGTTGCGCTGCGCGCCCAGGCCGCCGAGTACCCGTAGCCCTTCGACCATGTCGACGGCGACCGCGGCGCTGTGGGCCGCGGCCTCCTGCTGCGCCTCGCTGCGCTGCTGCAACGGCCTGGCCAGCAGGGGCGCGACGAAGACGACCACGACCACGCAGGCCAGGGCCACGAGCCCGAGAGTCACCGAGGTGATCAGGAGCGCGACCGTCGCGACCACCAGCGCCACGAGTCCGCTGACGCCTGTGGACAGGGCGTCCACGGTCTCGCCCACCACGGCGGCGTCGCTGCTGGCCACGCTGAGCGTCTCCCCCGTGGGCCGCTGTTTCGCCAGGCCGCGCGGGTCGAGGACGCGGGCCACGATGGCCTGACGTACGTCGTGCCCGGCCCGGGTGGCCGCCCGTGTCCCGACCGGCCCGGCGCCGTTGCCGCACAGTGACAGCACCACGTACACGCCGGCCAGCGCCGCCACCCACGACAGTGTCCCCGGCACCGATCCGTCGGTGATCGCCCCGTCCAGGGCGAGGCCGACCAGCACCGGGGTGGTCGCCTCGCACACCTGGTGGACGCTGACCATGGCGACGGTCAGCCCGGCCTGCATGCGCACACGCCGGAAGGCGAAGCGGACCACGCTCCCCGCTGTCCATCGCATGTCCGGCTCAGTGATGGCGCTGGGCGCGTCATCCTGCCTCACTCCGAGATCACCCCAACCCTCCCCCGATAAAGTTAGGACAGGCTAACCTCATGGCGCTGGCGTCGAGGCATCGGTGTCCTTCTCAGCACCGAAGGACGACCTCAGTGGCGAGACCGCCCGCGCGTTATCTGCGGCGCATGAGGAAGCCGAGGAGTCGGGCTAACCTCCACCCATGTCACTGGCTGTGGAAGTGTCGCCGGGAGGCGAGACGAGCAACCCTGCGTGGCCCGGCGGTAAGTCGATAGCTTGCATCGAGAAGCTCGTCGACTTCGTCCCAATCGGTGTCGCGAGCCAGGTCCAGCCCGATCCACCCGCTGGCGCCGAGGTAGGCCGGTATATAGCAGCGGGCGTCCTCCAGCAACGCCGCGCGTTCGCCGGGATCGGTCAGCACGATCAGCGAATGTTCATGCTGCTGGTAGACGCCGTCGACTTTCACCGATCCTCCGTAGTAGGCGAAGACCTTGGTGGTGAAGAAGGCGGGGTGCCCGTGGGAGATCTTCTCGGCGGCGTCCGGGTAGGCCAGGGCGAGTGCGCGAAGCCGGACCAGGAGCGGGTCTGCGTCGTCGAACATGATGGGGTGCGCCATGCCAAAAAATGTAAGCACGCGGCTGCGCTGCGAACTGGCCCCGGCCGACAGGCGACGGGCACGCTACGACTAATCACTGCCTACCGGTTCCAGGCCGCCCACAACTCGCTGTACCGGCCACCGGCGCGCAGCAGATCGTCCGGTGCGCCCTCCTCGATGACCCGGCCGTGGTCCAGGACGAGTACCTGGTCGGCGGACGCGGCCTGGGTGAGCCGGTGCGCCACGATCAGGGTGGTACGGCCCGCGGTGGCGGCGTCCGCCGCGCGTTCCAGGTCGCGGGCGCTGGAGCTGCCGGCCTCGGCGGTGGCCTCGTCCAGTACGGCGACCTCCGGATCGGCCAGGACCAGCCGGGCCAGGGCGAGTTGCTGTGCCTGGGCCGCGGTCAGCCGGTGCCCGCCGTCGCCGACGTGGGTGTCGAGGCCGCCGGGCAGCGCCTGGAACCAGCCGGTCGCGCCGATCAGGTCGAGCGCGGCGAGCAGTTCGCCGTCGCTCGCGTCGGGCCGGGCCAGCCGCAGGTCGTCGCGCAGTGGCCCGGCGAAGACGTGCACCTCCTGGCTGATCAGGGCGATCCGCTGCCGGGTGCGGGTCTCGCCCAGTTCGTCGAGGGGTGTGCCGCCGAGCCGTACGGTGCCGTCGGCCGGTGCGACGATGCCCGCGGCGATGGCGGCCAGGGTGCTCTTGCCGGCCCCGCTCGCCCCGACCAGGGCCACCCGTGATCCCGCGGCCAGCCGTAGGGTGATGTCGGCGAGGACCACCGGCCCGTCGTCGTAGTGGTGCTGGGCCACCACCACGTCGAGGTCGCCGCCGGTCACCGCGGGATCGGCGGGGTCGGCGACCGGGGCCGCGGGCAGGTCGGCGACGCCGACCAGGCGGGCCAGGCTCGCTCCGGCCTGCAGCGCGGTGTCCGATTCGAGCAGCAGGATCCCGATCGGGTTGAACAGCCGGTGGAAGTACAGCGCCGCGGCCGTCGCCGCTCCGACGGTCGCCATCTGCTCGCGTACCAGCAGGAACCCGGCGATCAGCACGGCCGCCAGGCCGATCAGTTCGGCCCGGTTGATCCGGGAGACGAACCGGGTGTAGTTCTGGAAAACCTCCAGCGTGAGGTCGCGGGTGGTCGCCGAGGATGCGGCGACGTGCGCCACGTGGGTTTCCTCGATGCGGTAGGCGCGAGCTGTCGCCGCACCTCGAAGGGCGCCTGCCAGTGCCTGGGTGCGTTCACCCGACACGACCCGCTTCTTCACGTAGTAGGGCGCTGATCGGGGCAGATACCAGCGCAACGCGAACAGGTATCCCGGGGCCGCCGCCAGCCCGGCCAGCCCCAGCCGCCAGTCCAGGGCGAACAGCCCGCCCGCGGTGAGGACGACGGACAGGGCCGCGTTCACGATCAGCGGCCCGCTCGCGGTGAGCGCCGACGCCACCGCGGTGGCGTCCTCTCCGGTACGTGACACGAGGTCGCCGGTCCCGGTGCGTTCCAGGGTGGCCGACGGCAGGTGCAGGGCCCGGTCGAGTACCCGTTCGCGCAGGTGGGCCAGCATCGTCTCGCCGAGCCGTGCCGCGTTCGCCGTGGCGGCGGTGGTCAGCGCCCCGCCGGCCAGTGCCGCTACCGCGATCACCGTGGCCCAGTAGGCCACCCGGCCCGACCCGGCTTCGGCGATCACATCGTCCACGAGCCGGCCCAGTGCCCAGGGGGCGACGAGTCCGGCGGCCGACGCCGCCACCAGCAGCGCCGCCGCGGCCGCGCTGAGCCCGGGCAGCCGGGCGAACTCGGCCCGGATCGCGGCCCAGGTCCGCTGCGGTGTGGCGGTGGGCAACAGGATCCTGGTCACCGCAGCACGGCCTCTCGATAGGACGGTTCGGCCGCGACCAGCTCGTCGTGCGTGCCCTCGGCGCGGATGCGCCCGCCGGTCAGCACCAGCACCCGGTCCGCGGCCCGCAGCAGCGCCGGGCTGCTGGTCACCACCACGGTCGCCTGCGGGCTCGCCCGGCGGGCCGAGGTGAGCCGTTCGGCGATGAGCGCCTCGGTCACCGGGTCCACCGCGGTGGTCGGGTCGTGCAGCACCAGCACCGGCGGCGCGGCCACGACGGCCCGGGCCAGGGCCACCCGCTGCCGCTGGCCGCCGGAGAGGTTGGCGCCCCGCTCGATCAGCACCTGATCCAGGCCGTCGGTGTGCAGGACGTCCTCCGCGGCGGCCACCCGGATCGCTTCCAGGAGGGTGTCGTCGTCAGCGGTCGTACCGGCGGCCAGGTTGTCGCGCAACGTCCCCTCGAACAGCGCCACGTCGTGTGGTTCCACGAGCACGATCCGCCGGGACTCCGCGAGCCGCAGCGACTCCGCCGGGGCCGCGTCGATCCGTACCGAGCCCTGGTAGTCCTCGCGTGGCGCGGTGCCGGCCAGTACCGCCAGGAGGGCTTCGGCGTCGCGTGGGTCGTCGGCCAGGATCCCGACGGTCTCACCAGCGAGGATCCGCAGATTCAGGCCGGTCAGCGTCCCGTACCGGAGATCGGTGAGAACGAGCCGCTCGCTGGCCGGCGGCGGCGCGCTCGCGGTGCCCGGACGCACCGCCGGCGCCGCCTGTAGGACCTTGGCCACGCGCCGGGCCGAGGCGCGCGCGGTCGCGAGGGACTGCACGCACCAGCCGAGCGTCTGCACCGGCTCGGCGATGAACTGCGCCAGCCCGACCACCGCGACCAGCTCACCCACCGTGATCCGCCCGTTGAGCGCCAGCCATCCGGCCGCGCCGGTCACCGCGGCCAGCAGCAACCCGTTGACCGTGCTGGTGAGGCCGAGGTGCAGGCCTTTGGTGGTGGCGGCGCGCAGGGTGTCGGTGAGGGCGCCGCGGCTGGCCGCCGCGAACCGGCCGGCCGCGTGGTGCTGCGCGCCGATGCCGCGCAGCACGCGCAGCCCGGCGACGAGATCGACGGCGAGCGCGCTGGTCTCGGCCAGGGCCGCCTGCTGGGCCTCGCTGCGGCGGGTGAGCAGCGGCGCGAGGCGCTGCAAGGACATCAACACCAGGGGTACGCCCACGAGCACGCCCACACCGAGGGCGGGATCGACCATGATCAGCGCCGTCGCGGACACCAGTAGCGCGGTGCAGGCGGCCGCGGCGCTGCCGGCCGTCCGGATCGCCGCGGCCGACCGGTCGGCGTCCGAGGCGGCGATGCTGAGCAGCTCCCCGTCCCGCAGCCCGGACCGTTGCCCGCGCGGGTCGAGTGCGCGCTCGGTGATCCGTACCCGGGCCCGGTGTGCTTCGTGCTCCTTGGCGGCGTTCGAGAACCGGGCCCCGAACCGCCAGGCGAGCGAGAGCACCGTGAAGAGCAGGGTGAGCGCGGCCAGCGAGAGCAGCAGCGCGCCGGTGTCCGAGGTCGCCACCGCCCGGTCGATGACCACGCCGATGGTCACCGGCACCAGGGCCTCGGCGGCCTGGTGCAGGCAGAGCAGTGCCACCCCGGCCGTCAGCCGGCCCCGCTGGCGCCGCAGGGCCGGTCGCAGCAAATGATCGCCCATGTGGCTCAGGAGGCGGCCGGCTGCGCGAGCACGGTGCCCGGCCGGTCCAGCAGCAGGGTCATCGGTTGTAGGCCCCTCTTTCCAGATGTTTAGGGCAGGCGAACCTAACAAAACGACGATGGTGGATCGCCGTCGCCTGCCGAAGACCCTGATCCGGTGGGCGTGTGGTCAGCCGGCCGACCGGGCGCCGCGGGCGGCACGGGCCGCGGGAACCACGAGCGGCGTATGGGTCTGAGGATCCGGGATCACCTGGCACGCCAGCCCGTACACGTGCTCCACCAGCTCCGCTGTGATGATCTCGCGCGGGTCGCCCTCCGCGACGATCTTCCCGGATTTCATGGCGATGAGGTGGGTGGCGTACCGGCAGGCCTGGTTGAGGTCGTGCAGGACCGCCACCAGGGTTCGGCCCTGTTCGTGCAGGTCAGCGCACAGGTCGAGCAGGTCGATCTGATGAGCGATGTCCAGATATGTCGTCGGCTCGTCCAGGAGCAGGATGTTCGTCTGCTGCGCCAGCGCCATCGCCATCCACACCCGCTGCCGCTGGCCGCCGGACAACTCGTCGACGGCCCGGTCCGCCAGCTCGGTCACTCCGGTCGCCGCCATCGCCTCCGCGACCTGGTACTCGTCCTCCGGGGTCCACTGGCGCAGCAGCCGCTGGTGCGGGTACCGGCCCCGGGCCACCAGGTCGGCCACCGAGATGCCCTCCGGCGCGGTCGCCGACTGGGCGAGCAGACCGAGCCGGCGGGCGACCTCCTTCGCCCGGTACGAGCTGATCGCCGCCCCGTCCAGGACGACGGTTCCGTGCCGGGGTGACAGCAGTCCGGACAGGGCACGCAGCAGGGTCGACTTGCCGCACGCGTTCGGGCCGACGATCACCGTGAAGGCGCCGTCCGGGATCTCGACGGTCAGGCGCTCGGCCACCACCCGGTTGTCGTAGCCGAGGGTGAGCTCCGAGCCGGACAGCCGCGATGTCATCCGTTCCCCTTACGCCACTGCTCGCTGAGCAGCCAGGCGAGGTAGACCCCGCCGACCGCGCCGGTCACCACGCCCACCGGCAGCTGGGCGGGCGCCAGGATCCGCTGCGCGACGAAGTCGCTGAGCACCATCAGCAGTGCCCCGGTGATCGCCGCCGGCAGCAGCTGCACCGACGGTGAACGGGTCAGCCGCCGGGTGACCTGCGGCGCGGCCAGTGCCACGAACGCGACCGGGCCGGTCGCCGCGGTCGCGACGGCGCAGACCGCGACCGCCAGGACCATCAGCGACAGCCGGGACCATCGCACCGGAACCCCGAGGGAGCGTGCCGAGTCCTCGCCCATCGCGAGCATCTGCAGCCGTCGGCTCAGCAGCAGCAACGGCGGTGTCAGAACCGCGAGGGCGATGCCGAGCAGGTACACGTACTGCCAGGTCCGGCCGTTGAGGGTGCCGACCAGCCAGACCGCGGCGGACTGGGCGGCGTCCAGCCGGGCACGGCTGATGAGGTAGCTGTTGACCGCGACCAGCATCGCCGCGATCCCGATCCCGACGAGCACCAGCCGCCGGATCGAGCCGCCGCCGCGGGCGGCCAGCCCGTACACGATCAGGGCGGTGCCGATGCCGCCGGCGATGGCCGCGACGGCGGAACCGGCCGGCCCGGCGCCGAACACGACGATCGCGAGCACCGCGCCGGTGGCCGAGCCGGTGGTGAAGCCGACGATGTCGGGGCTGCCGAGCGGATTGCGGGAGAGGCTCTGGAAGACCGCTCCGGACAGGGCCAGCGCGGCGCCGGTGAGCAGGGCGAGACAGACCCGTGGCAGGCGGAGATCGAGCAGGATGAACCGGTCGGCACGGCGGCCGCCGCCCTGCAGGATCTCGACGATGTCGGCCAGGGGCAACCGGATCCCCACCGCCACGACGGTGAGCAGGACGGCCGCGAACGCGGCGACCAGCAGCGCGCCGCTGACCCCCAGGGTGCGCACGTCGAGCCGTAACGCGATGCCGGGTGCTCGGACGGTGAGCCGGCGGGTCACAGCGGCACGATCCGGCGGTGCAGCACGACGGCGAGGAAGATGGGCGCCCCGAGCAGGGCCGCGACCAGGCCGGCCTCCAGTTCGCCGGGGCGTGCGACCACCCGGCCGATGACGTCCGCGGCCAGCAGCAGGATCGGTGCGAGCAGCAGCGAGTACGGCAGCAGCCAGCGCTGGTCCGGCCCGACCAGGGCGCGGGCGATGTGCGGTACGGCGAGCCCGACGAACGCGATGGGCCCGACCGCGGCGGTGGCGGCGCCGCAGAGCGCGGTGACGGCCACCGCGGAGAGCACCCGGGTGCGGTCGAGGTTGGCGCCGAGCCCTCGGGCGGTGTCCTCGCCGAGCGCGATGACGTTCAGCGAAGGTCCCAGGGCGATCGCGATCACGGTGCCGGCCAGGATGAACGGCAGGACGCCCCACAGCACGGTGAGGTCGCGGCCGGCGAGCGACCCGACGGTCCACAGCCGGTACCGGTCGAAGGTGGTGGTGTCCAGCAGGGCGACAGCGTTGGTGACCGACAGCAGCGCGGCGCCGACGGCCGCGCCGGCGAGCGCGAGCCGTTCCGGTGACGCGCTCGCGTGGCCGCTGGTGCCGAGCAGGTAGACCACCAGGAACGCGCCGGCGGCGCCGACGAACGCGAACCAGATGTAGCCGGTCAGCGAGCCGACGCCGAGAACCCGGATCGCGAGCACCACCGCCGCCGCGGCGCCCGCGTTGATGCCGAGAATGCCCGGGTCGGCGAGCGGATTGCGGGTGAGCGCCTGCATGAGCGCTCCCGCCAGTCCCAGCGCGATTCCCGCGGCGAGCCCGATCAGCGTACGGGGAATGCGCAGGTCGAAGACGATCCGAACGTCCTCGGTGTTCGCGCCGTGGGAGAACAGCACGTCCCATACCGTGCCGAGCGGGATGGGTTTGGCGCCGACCGCGATGCTCACGGCGACGACCGCGACGAGAACCGCCGCGGCCGCCAGCAGCCCCAGAGCACGCGCGGTGAGCCCGCCCCGGGCGCGGACCCGTTCCTGGGGAGGTCGGTATCCGGCCCGCTCGGCCGTGGACGTCACGCCAGAGTTTCCTTCGCCATCGGTACGAATCGCTCGATGGTGTAGGGGGTGCTCAGTACCGAGTTGGTGGAGAACGCGTTGACCAGGTCGGGGTCCTCGAGGATGAGCATGCGGCCGTCCTTGGCCGACGGGATGCTGTTGAGCACCGGGTCGTTCTTGAGTTCCTCGCCGGCGCCGATACCGAAGACGACGGTCAGGTCGGCGTCGAGCAGGCCGACCTGTTCCTTGGAGATCGGGGCGTAGTAGTTGGCGGGGTTGAGGTCCTCGATCTTCTGGGAGTTCACGAAGCCGAGCGCTTCCATGAACTGCACGCGGCCGTCGCCGCGCGTGTAGGCGCCGTACTGCCCGCCGAACGCGGCCGCAACGACCACGCTCTTGCCCTGGAACTCCGGGTTGGCCGCCTTCGCGACGCCGAGTTTCGTGTCATTGGCGATGACCAGAGCCTCGCCGTCGGCCTTGCGGCCCAGGGCCGAGGCGATCATCACGGTCTGGTCCCTGAGGGTGGTGCCGTACGGCGGGGTGTTCGCCGGCCCGGACAGCGTGGGCGCGAGCTTCTCGAGCTGTTCCCAGGTGGCCTTGACGTTGTCGCTCTTGGTGAACGTGATGAAGTCCGGCCGCAGTGCGGCCACACTCTCGAAGTTGATCTCCGGCCCTTTGAGTACGGTGGGTTTCGCACCCTTCAGCCTGTCCTGCGCCCACGGGCCCACACCGGTCGGCCAGGCCTGAAACCAGTCGAGGATGCCGATCGGGACCACGCCGAGGGCGAGCAGGGCGTCGGCGTCGGCCCAGCCGAGCGAGACGACCGCTTTCGGTGCCGCCTCCAGGGTCGTGCTGCCGAACTGGTGGGTGACCGTGGCCGGGAACCTACCGCCGCCGATCTCCACGGACACGACCGGAACCGGCTTCTGCTCGTCGGCGCTGTCGCCGCAGGCCGCGAGCAGCCCGCCGGCCGCGACACCCGCCGCGCCGAAGAGAAGATTTCGACGTCCGATGGACGGGGTCGTCGCCATACGGGCCTCCGATGATGGTGAATATACTGATTACTGCCACTTAGGCAATCCTTACCTCAGTTTCCACCACAAGACGCTCAAATTCAGGGTATCGGCAGATATGACGGTTATACCCAGTGTTGCCGGAGATCGGCCCAGAGCCTCGACGCTAGCCGGAACAGTCGCCCTGGCCTGCCGTTTCGTGCATCTTCTCGATATCCTGCCGGGTGCCGTCAGCGACCATCTCCAGAACGGGCACCGATGACAAAGAATCCGGGACCGCCCCGTGCCGTGTGTGCCGCCTTCGGCGCCGAGGGCGACGCGGTCCGGCTGGCCGGCGGCAAGGGCGGCACCTGGCGGGTCGGCGACGTCGTCCTGAAACCGTCCGAGGGCGACGACGAGGTCCGCTGGCGTGCCGAGGTGCTCACCGCCCTACCCGCGTCACCGCGGTTCCGGATCGCCCGCCCGGTGCGCGCCGCCGACGGCGACTGGCTGGCCGGCGGCTGGGAGGCGACCGAGGCCGTCGCCGGGCACCCCGACCAGCGCCGCGTCGACGACGTCATCCGGGTGGGTGCCGCGTTCCACGAGCTGGTCGCGGCGGTGCCGCGGCCCACGTTCCTGGACACCCGGCACGACCCTTGGGTGTACGGGGAGCAGCTCGCCTTCTTCGACACCCCACCGCCGGGGCCGCGCCGGCCGTCGAAACTGCTGGACGAGTTGCTCGCCCTGCGCCGGCCGGCGGCCCTGCCCGAGCAGGTCGTCCACGGTGACCTGCTGGGCAACATCCTGTTCAGCGACGGTCTGCCACCCGCGGTGATCGACTGGCCGGCGTACTGGCGGCCGCCGGCCTGGGCGTCGGCGGTCGCGGCGGTCGACGCGATGGTGTGGCACGGCACCGGGCCCGAGGTGATCGACCGCTGGGCGCATCTGCCGGAGTGGAACCAGATGCTGGTCCGGGCCGCGATCTACCGGTTGGGCACCTGGGACGCGGCCGGCTGGCCACAGGAGCCCGAGGACGCGTACCGCCCGGTCGTCGCGACGATCACCCACCTTGTCCAGGGCGTCCGACACGCTCGGTGAGCCGGATCACAGCGACACCAATGATGATCTACGATCTTCCAGCCCACCCACGTTGTCAGGGAGATCGTTCTTGCGCCGCCTCGCCGTCCCCGTCGTTGCCCTCCCCCTTCTGCTCGAGGTAAAGCCATGACCAACTCCAGCGAAGTCACCGTCGCGGCGGTCGGGGTCCATGTCCTCGACACCCATGTGATCGGTATCGATTCCCTTCCCGCCGGCTCCACCGGTCAGATAGTGGAGACGATCCGGCTGTCCCCGGCCGGCACCGCAGGCGGCACCGCTGTCGTGCTCAGCCGGCTCGGCGCGACCGTCCGCTCCTACGGCGCGATCGGCACCGACCCCATCGGCGACGCCCTGTCCGCGGCCCTGGTCCGCGAGGGTGTCGACGTCACCGGCCTGGTACGCACCGATGCCGCCCAGACCTCCGCCTCGGTGATCCCGGTGCGGCCCAACGGCGACCGGCCGGCGTGGCACTGCATCGGCGCCAACGGCGCCTTCACCGTCGCCGACATCGACCTGGCCACACTCGACGGCTGCACCCACCTGCACCTGGGCGGACCTGAGTTCCTCGGTGGGCCGGCAGCGGCCGAACTGCTGTCGTACGCCAGGGACAAGGGCCTGTCGACCTCCATCGACCTGCTCGCGCCCGGCGACCCCGGCATGCTGGAGTGGATCGTCGCTGCCCTCCCGTACGCCGACTATCTGCTGCCCAACGACGAACAGGTCCTCGGCTTCACCGGCGCCGACGACCTCGTGACCGCCTGCCGCGCACTCGTCGACGCCGGCGCCGGCTGCGTCGCGGTCACCCACGGCAGCAAGGGCGCGCTCGTGGTGACCGCTGACGAGGTCATCACCGTCCCGGCCTTCCAGATCGACGTCGTCGACACCACCGGCTGCGGCGACGCGTTCTCGGCCGGTTTCATCCTCGGCCGGGCCGAGGGCCGGACGTTGCGGGAGGCGGCCGTACTGGGCTGCGCTGCCGCGGCGCAGGTCGCACAGGGCCTGGGCACCGACGCCGGCTCCTACGACCTCGCGGCCGTCGACGCCTTCGCGGCCCGAACCCCGGCCCGCGATTCGGTCAACGCCGCACCGAGCGAGTAACGACCCGGCGCCTGCGAGTACGGCTGCTCGCACCCCCGCGAGCAGCCGTAACCGTAGAAGGACCCCGATCACCGACCGGCTTCCCGCAGCCGTGCCCGCCACCACCGCCGAAAGGCCCTGACCCAGCGTCGGTCCTGGCGCCGCGGCTTGTTCCGCTGGCCGGTGGCCCGCCTCGGCCGTACCGCTGCTCCTGCACCAGGCGACCTGCATGCCGCATGTCACGGCAAGCGGCTTTTCTTCTCAAATAGGAACCAGAAGTGAAGAGTTTCGAACTCGAAAGACATGGACGCATATTAGAAGGATTTTATGAGGGCTACTTCGTGAAGCTTCATGACGATTCGGAAAACACCGGAGGGTTTTACATCCTAATTGTTGATGACCTTGTTTCGCCAACGGATGGGGGCGACTACTGGGTAAAAGACATGGCGGAACTGGAGCTGTTCGTGGACTCTTCCCGCTGGAAGGTCAAGTGGCTCTAGCTGTGGCATCAAAGGTCAAATAGCCTGGCAAGGCCGTTGATCCGTGGCAAGAGGGCAGCCTTTACCCGGCCGCCACAATCAAGGGATCAGCTATGCAACGAAAATAAGTACACCGTTCGGAACATCAACGCGATAATCAAGTTAGTCATGCCCGCCGGCCCGATTTTGAAGGCGTAGGCGGGTGAGTTTGAGCATGTCGATTAACCAACCGGGTCCGGCGGCGAGGTCCCGCAGCCGCAGGAGAGTGTCGACCTCATCGCGGGTAACTGGGCCGGCGTGGTGGAGGAAGTATTCGCGCGGCTCGGGTCAGTCCGTGGCGGTGGCGTGCTCGGCAGCAGCGGTGCGGGTGCGGGCGGCGGGTGGTTGCCGGGTCGGATCGGCGACGTGCCGGCCTGGTCACGGTCTGTACATCCCGGCGTTTCGAAGCCGCGGGGCGGAAAGAGACAAGATTCATAAGCCGATCAGGCAACCTCCACGAAACACCAGGTCACCCGCAGTAGATGTAAATGTGGTGATTCGCGCACGCAAAGTAGTTGATAAATCGATACCACGGATCATGGTGCTGGCCGCGTCCAGTGGGCGTGGAAAATGTACAGACTGCAGGCGGGGGAAGCAGATGGCGACGGATAGTGACGAGAGTGGTCGTCGTCGCGGTCGTCTGCTGCGCCGCGACGGCCGGGGCCGCCGAGGCGTACGTGCGGTCGGTCCCACTGCCCACCGATCCGTCCGAGCCGCAGGCGTCGACGCTGTACTACCGTGACGGCCGTACCATCCTGGCCCGGGTCGGCACCACCAACCGCAACGACGTGCCGCTGTCGGCCGTGCCCGCGGAGGTCCGCAACGCGGTGCTCGCGGCCGAGGACCGCGACTTCTACGAACATCACGGCGTCTCGGTCCGCGGCGTGCTGCGTGCCGTCGTCGCCAACGTGAGCGGTGGCCGGCAGGGTGCGTCGACCATCACCCAGCAGTACGCCCGTAACGCGTTCCTGACCCAGGAGGTCTCGGTGGAGCGTAAGGGCAAGGAGTTCGCGCTCGCCGTCCAGCTGGAGCGCGAATACTCCAAGGACGAGATTCTGGAGCGGTACCTCAACACCATCTACTACGGTCGCGGCGCGTACGGAATCGCGGCGGCCGCCTACGCCTACTTCGGGATCGCCCCGCAACAGCTCACCGCCGCGCAGGGTGCGGTGCTGGCCTCGGTGGTCAGGGATCCGTACCAACTCGACCCGGCCAACGACAGCGAGGCGGCGCGGGCCCGCTGGAACTGGGTGATCGAGTCGGAGCGTGATCTGGGCTGGCTCGACGCCGTACCCGACTATCCCGTGGTGAACTCGGCCCCGGCGCGCGAGACCGGAGCGAACGGCCTGGTCATCGACCGTGTCGAGCAGGAACTCGCCGCGCACGGCATCACCTCGCGGGCGTTGCACACCCAGGGCCTGTCGATCGTCACCACGCTGGACCCGGTCGCCCAGAACGCGGCCGTCTCCCAGGTCACGGGCCATCTGGCGGGGCAGCCGAAGGACCTTCAGGTCGCGCTGGTCGCGGTCGACCCCGGTACCGGCGGGGTCCGCGCGTACTACGGCGGCGACCAGGGGCGCGGCTTCTTCGACTACGCCTCGGCGGCGTACCCCGCGGCGTCCACGTTCAAGCCGATCGTGCTCGCCGCGGCACTGCGTGAGGGCATCGGGTACCTGTCACGCTGGGACGGCACCTCTCCGCGTACGTTCACCGGCCGTCTCGGCGTGCCGCTGGAGAACCCCGCGAACCAGCAGTGCCCCGTCTGCACGCTGGAACAGGCGATGCTGAAATCCCTCAACACCCCGTTCTATGCGGTCACCGAGAAGATCGGGGCGGACAAGGTCCGGGCGATGGCGTACGACCTCGGTGTCCAGCGAAAGTACGCGGGCGCCCGGTCGCTGGTGGACGCCGAGGGCGAGCCGACGCCCGGAAAGACCCGCTCGGACATCGCCATCGGGCGATACCCGGTCGCTCCGGAGGATCTGGCGAGCGTGTACGCGACCTTCGCCGCCGGTGGCGTCCGGCACGACCGGCACTTCGTCGAGAACGTCTCCGCACCCGACGGCCGCCAGGTCTGGACCGTCGTCCCCACCTCGAAACGGGTCCTGGACAGCAGGGCCGCCGCCGACGTGTCCGCCGTGCTCGGCGCCGTGGTGCGCGGCGACGGCGCGGTGCCGAACCGGCCCGCGGCCGGCAAGACCGGCGTTCAGCAGTGGGGCGACACCAAGGACAACCAGGTCGCGTGGATGGTCGGCTACACACCCGAACTCGCATCGGCCGTCTGGATCGGCAAGGCCCAGCCGGGGCCGATCCGCGACCGTCTCGGCAGAGCCATCGAAGGACGGACCATGCCGGCCCAGCTCTGGCGGGATTTCACCCAGGTCGCCCTGAACGATGCTCCGAAGACCGCGCTCCCGAAGCCGGTCCACGTCGGGCGTACGGATGTCGGCGACGCCGGGCGCTCGAAGGAGAACAAGAAGTCCACGGACAAGGATTCCGACGCCAAACCCGGCCGCGGCATCCCGGTCGTACGCACCGCCGGCAAGGGCCAGCGGCTCGCGTTGACCTTCGACGACGGGCCCTCCCCGTACACCGCCCAGGTCCTCGACCTGCTCGCCGAGCAGCACGTGCGGGCAACGTTCTGCGTGGTCGGCGAGGAGGTGCAGAAATACCCGGATCTGGTACGCCGGATCGTCGCCGAGGGTCACGTGCTGTGCAACCACTCCTGGAAGCACGACGATCTCGGTCAGCTCTCCGCGACCGCGGCCGGCGCCGACATCGCCCGCACCGATGCCGCCATCGCCGCGGCCGTACCCGGTGTCACGGTGCCGTTCTTCCGTGCGCCGTTCGGTTCGTGGGGTAAGTCGGCCATGGCCGGCACCGACCTCGGGCACACGCCGCTGGGCTGGGTCGTCGACCCGGACGACTGGCTGCTGCCCGGCGCCGACGTGATCGCCGACCGGATCGAGAAGCAGCTGCAACCCCGCGCGGTCGTCCTCGTACACGACGGCGGCGGCGAGCGGGACCAGACCCTCGCGGCCCTGACCCGCCTGATCCCGAAGCTGAAGAAGCAGGGTTGGACGTTCGATCTCCCCGAACGCACGGTGAACTCTAAGCCGCTACCGACGGCGCCGGTGACGCCCACACCATCGGGTTCCCCGTCACCGTCACTTTCCCCGTCGACGGCACCGGACCCGGGCCCGTCCAAATCGGTGACACCGGCCGACAGCGGCCGAGGCGCCGACCACGGAGACGCGGCGGGCGGGTAGACCTGCCGGGGTACGGCGGCGGGCCGGCCAGATCGATCCGAACGGGCTACCTCTCGACCAGCCCGGCAGATCGTTGTTCATGGCGTACCGTCGATGTTGGCGGTCGGTGTAGAGGCCGGCCGCCGCACCCTGTCCTCTACCAGGGAGCGCCCAATGGACAAACACCTTCCGGACCCGTACATCGATCCGCTGGCATTCGGGCAGCGACTTCAGATCCTTCGCACGCGCAAGGGTCTCACCCGAGACCAGCTCGGCGGTCTGGTTGGCAAGTCCGGCTCCTGGGTCAAGGCAGTGGAGACCGGCCGCCTGAGAACGCCGAAGCTGGACACCATCCTCGCCCTCGCCGAGTCGCTTCGGGTCCGCGATCTGGCAGACCTCACTGGCGACCAGTCGCTCCACGTCGGCCTGTTTGCCGGCCCCGGCCATCCGCGCCTCGCGGCCGTCAAAGCGGCCGTGGACGCTTTTCCGGTCGCCACCGTGCAGGAGGCGTCATCGATCGCCCACATCCGGGCTCGGCTGGCGCGTGCCTGGTCGGCACGGCACTCGGCTCCCAACCACCGTGAGGTGGTCGGGGCGTTGCTGCCGGAACTGATCCGGGACGCGCAGATCGCCGCCCGGCAGGCCGACACCGGCACGGCACGCCGGGCGGCGCAGGCCGTGCTGGCTGAGGTCTACTCGCTGAGCCAATTCTTCGTGGCCTACCAGCCGGACGCCGCCCTGCTGTGGCGGATGGTCGAGCGCGGCCTGATCGCGGCCCAGGAGTCCGAGGACCCGCACGCGATCGGCGTGGCCGCGTGGCTGACCACCCAGGCGCACCGCGACGCAGGGCCGGCGCACTTCGATGCCGCCGACGCGGTGAACCTGGAGACGCTCAGATACCTTGAGCCGCTGCTCGAGGATGCGTCACCCGATGTCCTGGCGATTACCGGCGCCCTCACCTTCGAGGCCGGGTACACCGCTGCTCGACGCGGGGCGACGGGCACCGCGTGGCGATACTGGGAAACCGCCCGCGCCATGGCTGACCGGCTGCCGGAGGCCTACTACCATCCGGTCACCTCGTACTCGCGGGCGGTCATGGGGGCGCACGCGGTAACGGTGGCCGTGGAGCTGCGCCAGGGCGGCGAGTCGGTTCGACAGTCGGCGGCGGCGGACGCGGTGATCATCCCGTCCCGTCCGCGGCGCGCCCGGCACCGGGTCGAGGAGGCGCGGGGGTACCACCTCGACGGGCAGCCGGACGTCGCATTGGCCACCCTGGAGAAGGCGTACGAGGCCGCGCCCGAGACGATCAAGTACAACGGCTTCGCCAAGCGAATCGTCCTCGAAGAGGCCGAGTCCAAGAGCCCGGCCCGGCGTCGGCGTGCATCCGAACTCGCCGTGAAGATCGGCCTGCTGGCCGCATAGGCGAGGGGCACAAATCGTGCCCCGGCTCCTACCTGCTCGCCCTTAGCTTCGATCGCAGCGGCGGCGGGTGCTGCGTGACCGTGAGACGTTCGTGATCACCCGCCGCTGCCCGTGAGCGGCGGGCCGTCTCCACGTGGAGGCTGTCCGGCCCGCCGCTCCCCGAACCCCCGGGAGGCGAGCGTGATAGCAGAGATCATCCGCCGTGCGTGCCGGCGAGGCCGTGTCGCCGCCGCACACGCCGAGCGTGACGCCGCTCGACGTGAGGCCGCCGAGCGGTCCGCCGCGGTCCGACGAATTCTCGACGACGGCCAAGCCGTACCCGACCCGGTGCGGGCACAGACGAGGCGGGCGGCATGAGGCGCGACTACCCGCCCGGCGTCGTACTGCACGCTCCGCACTGCCGCGAGGCCGGCGACGGCAACCGGGCGACCCTACCGGCGCTCCGGGCGATCGCGGACTACCCGAGCCACCGCTGGTGCCCGTGCGGCAACGTCGACGACACGCCGCACGTGGTGGTGGAGCAGGTCGAATACGGCCCGCACCTCTACATGCCGATGTCCGGCCCACCGCCACGAGACGCCACCAGGGCCCTGTGCGGCATTTGCCGGGGCACGCACGGCAACACCGCACCGGGGCTGGTGACGACCCATGCCTGAGCCGCACACGGTGACCCCACCGGTATTGGCCGTGGGCCCGCGCATACTGCCGACTGATGGTTGGGCCGAGGTGTGGATCGACAGCGGATCCGGCTACGGGTACGTGCGGCGGGTCCCCACCGGCAAGCTCGCCCTCGCGCCACTCGACGACGGTGAGGGCGAGAACGCCATCTACCGCCTCCATCTCGCGTCGGCGGCGGCCCGTGGCTGATCCGCGCGACCTGATCGCGATCACGGCGGCGGCCCCGCAGAGTACGCCGCCGTAGTTCGGGTGCTCCGCGTTTGGGGAACTACCGAACGACGGCTGAGCTTCCCGGCCGCACCGGCCGGGGCAGGAGAGGAGTACATCGTGATCGAGGTCAAGGGGATGCAGGTCGACGAGGCCGAGCTGGCCGGCGCCAGTTGGCGCAAGAGCAGCCGGTCCGGCGCGGCCGGACATTGTGTAGAGGTCGCGGCCGTCAGGCAGGCGATCGCGGTCCGCGACTCGAAGAACCCGGACAGAGAGCCGCTGATCTTCACCACAGCGGAGTGGGATGCGTTCGTGGGCGGCGCGAAGGATGGCGAGTTCGACCTGAGCTGATCCAAGGAACTGGCGGCCGGGACCATGCGCGAGGTGGCCCGGCCTGCGGCCTATTCGTCCTCGGACGCATCAGGCTCGTTCAGGTCCGCTAAGTTTGCCGTCTATTTCACCTTCGCCGTCCGCCTGGCGTTGCTGCGGAGCAGCTCACGGCGACGCCAAGGGCGACTACGGTGAGTGCCGGGAGACAAGCCCCGTGCGGAGTGCCGAGGAGACCGACCGCGCGTTATCTGCGGCAGAAGAGGATGTCGTGCGGCGTGAGGCTTTTGTCCAGAACGAGGATCAGGCCCAATAAACACTCGACGCTCAGCCGAAGTGTGTTGAGGCAAAGAACAACGCGATTGCAACGTCCCGAGCGGTCATAGCCTCAGGGCTCGTGCCGTTTAGAAGTCCGGAGCCGGCGAGCGGGCGAGAACAGTTCATTTGGCTGACGCGCCAATGGAGGTCGAGGAGTGAATGACTGACACGTCGAACGATCTTCAGTCACCCGCGGGTCAAGCACGCAGCCGGCTCAGGTGGAAGATCCTCACCATCGTCGCAGTCCTTGCCCTGCTCACCGGGGGTATCTTCCTAGCCACCCGGCCATCTGGACCGACTGCCCTCACGGCGCAGACGACAAAGCCGGTAGCGAGCACTGGGCCGGTCACCGTCACCGACCCGCAGACGCTCGCGTTTCAAACTCGGCTCGACCACTCGCTGCAGACCATGCTGGACAGCGTGCTTGGCCCAGGAAACAGCGTGGTCACCACGACTGCCACGCTCGACTTCGTTCAGGTTGCCCCAACAGTCAGCGATTCTGCTGCCTCGGACTGGGTGCTCGGCCCGGACAACATTCAGGTTCCTGACGGCAGCAATTCAGCGGCTGCCGGACGGGACGAGACCGGAGAGACCTTCGGCAACGCGGTCAACGAGACCAACGAGGTTCGCAGCAGCGCACCTGGTGTGGTCAAGCGGCTCGTCATCGTCGTGCAGATGAACATCGCTGTTGCCAGCGATGTCGACCCTGCCCAGGTGGAGCAACTGGTTGGCACCGCCGCCGGTATCGACCCTGATCGCGGCGACTCGGTCACAGTCCTGACCTAACGTCTCGATGGGCACCGTCGCCGCGGGATGAACCGCCCGTCCTGTTATCGGTCAATGAGGTTGGACGTCACCTCGGTGAGGTGGGCCTGGCACAGGGTCTAGAAGGCGGCGGGGCAATAATCCTTGCGGCGCGTTTTCGCGACAGCGAATTTCTCGGACGACGCACTGTCATCGGCACAAGAACATGCCCTCAATGACCGGGTCCTCTACCGTTGTGTGGGGGGGTTGTGGGGGTGCGTCAGCTCAGCCGTTGAAGGCGTCCCACTCAAACCCTGGGTTCCGCCACTCCCGCAGTGCGCAACGCTGCCGGCTGGCGACCGAGAGCTGCAAGCCCTCAAACGGGAAGGCGATCGCGACCAGGCCCGGCGCCACGTAGATGCGGGTCGGGTTCTCCGGAAAGTTTGCGGGCGGCAATGGCAGCATTCGCATCCGCTCGGCAACACGCTCGAGGTCGGTGACACCGATCGTGGCGTGTCCGGCGAACGGTGCCGACATCACCGCCTCGACCAGTGCGAACTGCAGCAGGAAGTCACTCAGTCGCTCGATAGTGCCGGCCGGTGCGGCGGGAGCGCCCGTGACTGGGTCGAACCAGCCGAGGTCACCGTGGTTCTTCACCACCGGGTCGTCCTGGCTGGGATCAATCAACTTTGTCCACACGCCCTGGTTCTCGTGCGCGATGGCGACCAGTCCGTCGGAATACCGCAGCTCGCCGGGATCGGCGATGCGGTTGTGCACGCCGTAGATGATCGGTTTCTCGGCGGCCAGACGGTAGAAGTCGGCCAGCGGCTGGGGCAGCCGCATCGACGGGGGCTCACTCGACGCCGGTATGGGCACCACGTCGGCATACCAGCCGGTGAGGAAGCCACGCAATGCGGCGACCCGGTCGTGCGCGACCTTTGCCAACCAGTCGATCCCAGGCACGTCTTGCACCGGCGTCGGCCGGACCAAATCCAGCACATCGGCCGGGAGGTACTCATCAATAGCCAGATCGACCTGGCGCAGCGACCCGACCGATCCCGCGGCGACTGGCCCGGCTGCCCGCGGACTTCCCCATCGAACGGTGCCGGCGCTGACCCGACGGGTCTCGCGCAGCGCGCCGATCGCCATGCAGCCGTCGTGCAGCCGGACGAATCCCAGTAGCGGCAGGTCGTGGGCGTCGAGCCACCCGGATATCTCCGCGGGGAACGGCGCCCGCAGTTCGATGCCTTCTCTGCTGTCTACCGTGCTACCACCCGGCCGGTCACCGGCTGGATGATCAACACCCGGGCATCGGGGCCGTGCACGTAGGTCACCGGACCGGCCACTGCGACGTGCGCGCCGGGACCGACAAGACCCAGCGCCTCGCGCTCGGCTACCACGGTCAACCTCTTGATCATCCGCTGATGATAGAGCCACATGTCAGACCCACCCGGACAGCGGAATGTACGGCGGTGTCTTTTCAGCTCGGTGCGTGACCGGCGTTCGGCGCCCACGGACGGCGGCATGTGAGTGTTGAACTGCCAACCGGTGGCCAGTGCTCAGGAAACGCTGATTCTAAGTACGTCCGGCCTCGCCTACTAAAGCATGTGCCACTCACCGATATCGCTGGCCCGCCCGGTGCGGGTAAAGGCTCGTACCAGGTCCCACGCGCGATGGACTTCCAGGACGACGTCGCCGGTGAACCGTGTCAGTTCGTCCATGACCGGCACCTGGACGTACGCCTCGCTGGGCACGGTGCCGTCCCCGGCAAGTAGGAAGGACTGCACGGCTGGAGTAACGACGAACATGTGGATGACCGCGTATTCGCCGCGGAAACCGATGGTCAGCCGCGGGGACTCGACGTTCGGAACCTCGACTTCGATGTAGCCACGGACGCGGCGGCGGCGCAGCCGGCGGAAGTGGTTGTCCAACTCCGCCAGGTCGGACCTCACCGGCGTGGGGCGAAAACGACGCGACCCGAGTTCGGTCGCTGACCAGATCACGTCCATCGCCAGAGCGTAGAGGTTCACGCCCCGGGCATGTGCTCTCGCTGGAGGGCCTGGTCGGAGTCCTGCGGAATGCTCATTCGGTGTTTGCCGGCGATGATGAGGTCGATGTTCGTATGGGCAGTGGGAACCCAGCGGTTCCGCACCGCGTCGGAACACCATGCGATGGGGATCGTGGTTGCCGCTGTGCGCGGCGGTGGTGACCGCCGCTGCTGGGGTCGGGTTGACGTGGGAGAGCAACCCGTTGACCGGCGAGCGCAGCGGGCTGTCCGTCATACTCGACCACCGCGCGACGCTGCCCGCCTTGATCTTCCTCGGCGCGCTGCTGATGGCGCTCGCCGATGTCGTGGCCGCCATGGCGTACCACCGAAGGGCGTACGTGTGGGCGGCGATCGTGGGTGCCCTGACCGCGTTGGGCAATGTCGGTTGGTACGGCATCCACATTGCCGGCACGAGGGTGCACGCCCTCGGCATGGACAGCGCCGGGAACCTTATTGATCCGGTGGCGGCAAGCCGCCCCGGCATCAGCTGGTATCTCACGGCTACCGCGCTCCTGACTACGGCCGTACTCGCGATCGGCCTCACACGCCGTACTCGCGCGGTCTCCCGACCGGGCACTTCCGGAGCCATCCAGGCGTAGCACGGGCGCGCGTTGTCGGCGGCAGACGAGCGCGCATGATCTTGACCGATCCCCCGCGACACGTGATCATGATTGCCTTGCTTCGATGAGGGGTCCTTCGAAATGTCATCAACCAAGGCCGGCCTTCTAGCGCTCGCGGTCGGCTTGATCGGGGCGGCTGCCAACCTGTGGGCTGAAGAAGCCTTTCCGGTTCAGTGGGGTGGTCCGAACATCGGCGCCGGGTTCCTTCAGCTCGGATTCGGAGCGTGCGTAGTCAGCGGCTCCGTTCTTACCGCGGTAGGCCTGGTCAAGTACTGGCGCAACCGCAGCTCCTAGTTTTTCCTCAATGCCGCCACGAGAGCGTGCCGCCCCGACTACGTCCCGGGACGCTACGAGGAATCGTTCAGGGTCGTACGATCGCCATCGGACAGATTGATTACGGGAAGCTCGATGAAGGACACCACGGCCGCCGTTATCGGCCCGCCGCGTTCATGGGAGTTCGGCACTCGCGCACTGATCCTGGCCGTCGGGGTTGCGGGCGCCTTCGACGTGTTCCTGTTCGCCGGCGAACTGGCCCTGCGTCATCATCTGTCGACAGGCGACCCGGCGGTGTCGCCGAACGTGCTCTGGATCATCGACCATCCGATGGACGTCTGGCTGCTGCACTTCGTACTGCTCGGCGCGTACATCGGCGGTTTCTACCTGTGGCGGCACCGGACGCGGGAGATGCTCGGCTACTTCGTCCCGGCTGATGCCGACGGCGCGGTCTGGCACTGGTCGGTGCCGGTGTGGTCGCTTCTCGTCGGAATCCCCGCGGTGGTCCGGCGGCACGACCCCGCGTCGGGGTCCGACGTCGTCTCCGCCCTCGGAGTGGACGCGCTGCTGGACGCCGTCCGGATCGCCGGGATCACCGTGCTGTTGATCGGTGTGGTGGCCATCCGCGATCAGGTCCGCCAGGCGATCGTCGACTCGCGCAAGCCGCGCACTACTGCGGAACCGGCCCTGGTCCCCGCCGAATTCACCGAGGGGGTCGCGGACGACGGCTGGTGGTGGCAGGTCAGGGACACCGTCGAGGAGCAGGACCTCGTCCTGCTGGCGAGCACGGGGGAAGGGGAGCACCGGTGGCTGCTGATTCCCCGGGGCGGCGATCCGGCGAAGGCCCGCGACGCAATTCCGCCAGGGGCAACGATCACCGCGTTCCCCGAGCCGCCCGCCGGCGGCGTTGCGGACGGGTGGGAGCCGCCGGCGGCCGAGGAATATCACGGGCTGCTCAAGGAGCCCGCCGACGGTGCGCTGCGGTACCGGCGGGTCGGGGCGGGCGAGGTGACGGTATTCCTAGAGGCGGCTCGGGCGGCGCTGAGCTGGGGGCTCTACCCGGTCGACGCCCCAGACGCCGTGGTCGCTGTCGTGCCCGGCGGCTGAGCCCAAAGGACGGCCCGGAACGACGAAGTCGCCTTATCAGCGGCATGACAGTGCCTAACGGCTTGCCCGCCATTAATACATTCTTATCTATGCCAGAAATCATTCTCGGTGGAAGCATCGGGTTGACGCTGTTCATCGCGGCCTTGATCGTGGTGCTCACGCGCCGACGGCGGAGTGCCCGACAAGTCCCAGATCGCGACGAGCTTCTACGCCGAGGCGCGATCGCCGCTGGGCAAATCTCCAGGGGCAGTCGACGTGGTCGGCGGGGATCGATACGGCGAGCCGGCCTCGGTGAAGGTTCCGAGCCGAACCATGCGGCTTCGTTCGGTCCTGACGGGTCCAGCTCAACTTGATCACTGAACCATTCGCTGTCTGCCATTACGGTCAGTCAGCCTTCATCGCTCGAGCGGCTGGCGACTCCGCCAGCCGCGGACCTCTCGGCGGCATGACAGTAAAGTCGCCCCGTGGACGGTGACATCACGCTGCGATTGGATCGGGCGACCGCCGAGGATCTGTACGCCACGTTGTATGAGGTCGGAGAGCACATCGCCGCGGGTGCGCCGATTACTCCGCCAACTCGGGAGGAGGTCGAGCGAGGCGCGCGCTTGCTCGCCGACCTTGGCCACTCCCTCGGCAGGAAATGCAGCCCGTACTGCGAGCACCTTGCGTGAGAGCCCAACGCACGACATCACAGCGGCAGAAGAGCGCACTCACTGGTACCGTGGCCGCGTTTGATCCGGCATGTGTGATGGGGTAGAGCAAATGCCCAGGGTTCTGCGACTGATCGGCTACTGGGACGGTCCTGAGGCAACCGGAGGGCTGCCGGACGTCTGCGACTTCGTATCCATCGGCGTAAACCCTGATGAAACGCGGACCATCGCCGAATATCTGCGGGCTGGTGCTGTACATGCCGTGGCGGGCAGGCATATCAGTGTGCCGATTGTGCGGTTCGCCCAACGGTAGTGCCGAGCAAACCGATGGCGAGAACTTCGTATGGCCGCAAGGCTTGACACACTATGTCGAGAAACATGGCGTACGTCTGCCAAGAGATGTCGTCGCTGTCGCGAAGCACGGCTCGGTCCCGTCGGTGGACCTGGAGCGCTTCGAAGACGAACTCTTGAACACCGGCGAAACGAGGATCGATGCTGGCTGGTGGTACAGCTTGGCACAGACGACCCGAGCAGCTACCGCAGGCACCCGGGCCTCGCATCTTCTAGGCTGCCAGCGGAACCCGATGGAAGCCAGCTGGAATCTGCCGGTCAAGGCCGACATCTACGTCGACCGCATACCGTCGGGATCGATCGCGATCCTGGCCAGCGCCCGGCGGCTGCTCGGGCTTGCGTGGCCACTGTCGGGCCTGCGCGATCTTCTCGCTACCCAGCCTTTCCTGACTGTCGAGGCCGGCAATCCGCGTACTTTGCGGCATGCCCTGATCTCAGCACAGGAACTACAGCCTCACCTGTTCTACAGCACGAGCGGTGGGCTCAGGCCGGTGTGGACGGAAAGATGAAACGAGACGCCCCTGTCGGGGTCTACAGGACGCGCACGGATCGCGGCTATGAGAGTGCACGTGATCATGGGCGTGCGGATGATGCTTCTCAAGCATGAAAATGGGCTGCTGAAGAACACCCAGGTCGGGATGATGACTCGGTGACAGACCTGCGCTGGGAAGATGTGGCCCATTACTTCGAGGACGACGGGTCGCTGTTGGATGCGTACGTCTTCGACGTCAGCATGACCGATTGGCAACTCGTCCTCGACGCCGTTCGCTCGGTCGGATGGCCGCACGATTACAGCAGTGGCGGCACGCTAAAGCCCTTGCCAGACCGCATAGAGGACATCTTCGAGCGTCGGCGCGACTGTTCACCCACACTGCACATCCGACCAGCAGTCGACATTGTCGTCGCCACGCATTTCTTCAGCCCTGAAGAAATCGAGTTCGACTTCGACCCAGACGACGTGCATGGGCAGGAAGCACTGAACGTCTTGTGCTCCTTCCTGCGAACGGTCGGCCAGAAGCTCAACAAACAGGTTGTTCTTACCCCGGAGAGCACCCCGAACGTACCCCTGATCGCAGGGCTGTTGCATTCTCGGAGCGTGATGCGCTGACCAGGTATTTTGTGGAGTGAGTGGCCTCTGTGGAGGCAGTTGGGGTGGGTGAAGCCCTCAAGGTGATCATGGAGTTCTTCACGCTGCACGACCACCGAGGACTCCACCCGCCGATGGCATCATCTCTGATCTCCGCACTGACCGTGACTACCCCTGGGCCGGACACGCCTACAAGGCCGGTCACCGACAGTGAACGCCGAGGACTCCTCGACGCCGTAAGCCTGGTCCCGGACCCGCGGAACCCTCGTGGCATCCGGTATCCCCTGGCAGCGTTGCTGACCGTCGCGGTCTGCGCGGTCCTGGCCGGCGCCTCATCGTTCACTGCGATCACCGACTGGCTGTACGACCTCGACGAACCTGCGCAGGCCCGACTCGGGTTCACCCGTGGAATACCGGCCGGAACAACGGTGTGGCGACTGTTGACCCGCCTCGATGACGCCCTGGTCAGCGCGGTCCTGGCCGGCTGGCTTCGCGCTCGGGCGCAGCCGGCGCCCGAACGGCCGCACCGCTACCGGACGGTGATCGCCGTCGACGGCAAAACACTCAGGGGCGCCCGGCTGGCTGAGGGGCGTCAGGTGCATCTGCTGTCCGCGCTGGACACCAGCACCGGCATCGTTCTGGCCCAAGTCACCGTCGACACCAAGTCGAACGAAATCCCAGCATTCACCCCGCTACTCAACGCCGTCGAGAAAATCCTCGGCGACCTGGCCGGGGTGCTGTTCGTCGCCGACGCACTGCATACCCAGACCGATCACGCCCGGCAGATCACCGCCCGCGGAGCCCACCTGCTCCTGCAGGCAAAAGGCAACCAGCCCACCCTGTTCGCCCAGCTCAAGGCCGTTCCCTGGGCACAAATCCCGGTCGGTGACCGGACCCGCGATCGTGGCCACGGCCGCAAAGAGACCCGCACCGTCAAAGCCGTCACTGTGCACATCCCGGGCGGTATCGCGTTTCCGCACGCCCAGCAGGCCGTCCGGATCACCCGTACCCGCACCGTCGACGGCAAGACCAGCCGCGAGACCGCCTACCTGATCACCTCCCTGCCCGCCGCCCACGCCCAACCCGCCGACCTGCAGAAATGGGCGAGAGCAGAATGGCTGATCGAAAACCAGGTACACAACGTCCGAGATGTCACGTTCCGTGAAGACCAACATCAAGCCCGGACCGGCACCGGACCCGCCATCATGGCCACCCTGCGTAACACCGCCATCGGCTGGCACCGCATCAACGGCGCAACCAACATCGCCCGCGCCAACCGACGCGCTGACCGCCGCTCAAACGACCTCATACAGGCCGTGACCAGCATCTATCCCAACACGCAATGACCCTGCCCCTGATCGTCTACTCGCCAGCCGAAAATCGCATCACCTCCATCCAGGCAAAGCAGCCGCTCGAAGACTGAGGACACATCGAAGTTGTCGCTCGTTGTCGCTGCCTCACGTCATCAGCCGTGGCCCGCGCAGCGGCCTGTGAGGGAGTTGTGGCCCGCCGAGAATCAGGCTTCTGGAATGGTGCCCCTTTGCCGAGGCGGAGGCTGCACGGCAGCGGGGCTACGAGCAGCGGTCTATGGTGGCGTGGTGATTAACTCGGACTGGTCGGACGTACGTGCTCGCCTGGCCGCACTGTCCATCCATCCAAACTCGGGCTCAATCTTTGGAGCCAACGACCATCAGTGGCGACTTGAGCCTCCTGTCACGGACCATGAGTTGGCCGAGTTGGAGTCACAGCTGGGCATCGAGCTACCCGGCGAGTACCGGACTTTTCTCCTACACGTCGGCAGGGGAGGCGCGGGACCTGCATACGGCCTGTTCCCGCTCCGCCGTGTCGAGGGCCGATGGCATTGGGAGGGAGATGGCGCGGACCTTACTGATCTAGCTACGTTGAGCCAGCCGTTCCCGCGTACCGAGGCGTTCAACCCGGCCGATGGCCTACCCGATCCGCCGGACGAGGACGACTTCGACTCAGAGGAGCAATTCAACGAGGCCGAGGACGTCTATTGGCGGCACCACGATGACGTCACCTGCGCGCCCGAGCACTCCATCGGGTTGCTCTATCTCTGTCACCTCGGTTGCGCCCTCCGTGAGGTACTCGTGATCAGCGGGCCCGCACGTGGCCAGATGTGGGCAGACGACACCGCCGACGACGGCGGCTTTCGACCGCTTTGCGAGCCGGATGGCAGGCCTACCGGATTCGCTCACTGGTACCGCCGATGGCTCAAAGAAGCAGAGGATCAAATCCAACACAGATAATCGCAAATATGGCCAAATAGGCCTGGAATGACTTTCGTCATGCCCGCATCGCCATGAGAGTTAGCCGACATGCCGGTGCGGGAAATTAATCGCGCCTTGCTCACGTCAAGCCGTAGATCCGGTTCAGGTCCAGGAGGTGATGGCCGACAACCGAGCGACCAGGTACAGTCAACTCACCGTTGAGATGGCCAGGTTCGCGGTAGCCATGACGGAAGCCTTCCATCATTCACCAGTGGGCAGACGGGCGGGATCGACTCCGTCCACGCCGGTCCAGAACCGCACGGGGTACGCCCATTCCTTCTTGTAGAACTGGCTGGGCATTCGCGTGTTTGCGTCGTCGAACGATACGAACTCTGTCGCATAGCTCGGGTATCCGTCCGCGGGCAGGGCGCCGGCGTAACCAAGAGCTTCGAGCAGAACTGTCCGCTCTAGCTTGTTCGACTTTAGTTTGCCGATCAGGGCTGCGTTCAGCTCCGTCAACTGTGCGGACTCGGGCAGCGACCGGATCGCATCAACGATATCTTCCAGCACTGCTCGGCCCCGGCGGACATCATGGCCATCGTCTGCTCCGTCGAACCGCTCCACCGCGGCGCTGGCCCACGGAATATTTATCGGCCGGAACCAGAAGGCATCGCTGGCGAGGCACTCGGATGTGACAGCATCTTCGCTCTCGCGCATACCGCACACCCCACAATTCGTGGGGTGGAAATGCTGCGACGGCACGAAGCCATGCTGGGGCAAGTGCCGCAGGAACGTTAGCCGCGGCCAAACACTCCGCCGACTCTGGTCCCTCGTAACCAGGCTCGCAAGCCACGCCTGCTCGATCGCGCGCCGGTCAGCGGCAGCGGCCACCGCGACCGCGGTTCGGACAAGGTCATCATGATCCACGCTCGCCAATCTAGGCTACTCGGCTCAACGCGGACCTGCTGTCCCCGGCCTGGCCGTCATCGTGGGGCGCCTGTGCTGCCGATGGGGCCTATCCCACTTCCACAGACGTCCGTGCGATCGTCAGTTACGCCCTGGAACTTGGCTGGAAGCAAGAACTGAACGGTACAGGATTCGTGCTGTCAGAGCGGGCACACGCGGCCCGTTTCGCCCTACCCGGTTTTCTGCTTACCGACCGCTTGCAAACACCCGATAGCGGGGATCCCACGCTCCGTGTAAAGAGCTTCCACGAGGCACATCAGAGTGGGTGAGCAACGAACTCATCTCGGCAGATCAACACGCCGGCCAGCGCGCCGGTCCGCTGCTGCGGCACTTTACTCGAGAGGCGACCGCCCAGCCAGCGCGTGTGGAGATCGTGTGAGCAGCGTCGGGAAGTTCCGTGAAAACCTGCCGGGCCAACTGGACCGCCGATAAGGCCACGGACATTCTTACCGCTGTGACCGCTGATCAATCGGGATTACGCAACCAGGCCGCCGCAGGACTAGCTGCTGCAATAACCGGCCATGTTGTCGCCGCCGCTCCTTTTCTGTATACCGCCTTTTACGTCGTACCCGACTCGGTGTTCATGGCGGCCTACCTGACCGGAGCACTCGAACTTGTGCTGTTCGTCGTCTGCATGGCGCTTGGCTTTGGTCTTCGACCGAGCTCGCCGAACCTCGCGATGGGTGTTCTATCCGGATGGGTATTTGGGCTGATTGCGATCCCCTGCGGCGGTACAGCGGTGATCGGGTTTCTCGCTGCGGTGATTTAGGCACTCTCGATAGAGACTTCTTCACACCTCGGCCGCCCCAGCGGGTCAGGGCCTCTGCTGGGGTAGTGCCGGGGGTGGCGCGACGTAGTCTCATCGGCTACTTATCCGCGCATCGTAGAGCCCATCTTCGATCTGACGGGCTGTGCCGCAGCGGCACCCGGGACGGATGGAGCGCGTCCAGCGCCTATCGATGGTCGTTGTGGTGGCCGTGACGGACAGGGCGGAAGCGATCGATGTGCTGGCGGGGTTCCGGGAACGATCCTCGGGCTGGGGCGGTGCAGCACCGGCCGCCGGGTAGGCTGCGCCGACCATGACTGAGGACGCTCGGATTTCCAGCCCGGCCGCGGAGATCGAGGCCGGCCCGGTCGCGTACGGCATGAAGGCCGCACAGTGGTGACGGGTGCTCACGCGGAACCGGCCGACCGGATCCGCCAGGCTCTGCACCTGGCCCAGATCGGGCGGGCGAGCGCCGCCGTGCCGCTGTTGCGGCAGCTGTTGGCCGAGGACCCCGGCGACGTCGCGGCCTTGCGGGCGCTCGCCCACTGCCTGCACCAGGCCGGCCATCACGACGAGATGCTCAGCGTCGCCGAGCAGGCGGCCGCGCTCGTCCCGGCCGATCCCATCGTCCACCGCCAGCGGGCCATGGCGCTGCTGGAGCTGCGCCGCACCGGCGCGGCCCTCGACGCCGCCACCGAAGCGCGGCGGCTCGACCCGCACGACTTCCGCAACGACGTCACGCTGGCGCAGGCGCTGCTCGCGGCCGGTGGGACAGCCCGGATCGTGGCGGCGGGGGCGGCCGCGGACCGCGCCCGGCGGCTGGCGCCGCAGGAGCCGATCGCGCATCTGGTGGCGGGCGATGCGTTACGGCGGATGGCCGACTTCCGGCGGGCCCGGCAGGCCTACCGTACGGCCCTGGCGCTGGATCCGGAGAACGCCGACACGTTGCACCGGCTGGGCGCCGTCGATGCCGACCGGGGCCGGGCGCTGCGTTCGTCGGCGCTGCTCGGCGACACCCTGCGTGCGGCCCCGCACGACCCGGACGTGCTGCACACTGCCACGTCGGGTGCCCGCCGGGCCCTGTGGCTGCTGACCGACGCGGCGACGGTGCCGCTGGTCGTCGCGGTCGTCGTGGCCGCCGCCTGCCGGGAGCAGGTGGCCGGGACCTCGGGCGCGCTGCTCGCCGTGGCGCCGGTGCTGCTCGGGGTGGCCGCGGCCGCGGCGTTCCTGCGGTGGCGATGGCGCCGGCTGGCAGCGGCGACCCGTACGCTGATCCGCCGTAATCTGTGGCGGGTGACATTCGCGTTCGCGGTGCTGCGGTTGGCCGCGATCACGCTGAGCGGGTTGCTGATCGTCGTGGATCCCGCACCGGGATCGGGCTCGGGGCTGCGGGCGGTGGCGACGCCTCTGACGACGGTCCCGCTGCTGCTGCTGATGCTGCGGGTGCGGAACCGGTTCGCCGCCGAGTTCTACTTTCTGCTGCGGCGGTGCTGGTTCCGGCTGCGGGTGCGGTGGGCGGGCCGCTGACGGATCCGGCTTCGATCGGGAGCGGTGCTCGTGGCACCATCCTTCCACTGCGGGGCCTGACCAGCATCTCCGCCACCAGTCAGGGAGCGTGTGTGTCGTCGTCCCGTCTCGCCGTCACCCGGATTCAGCACGGGGCGATCGTCGGCGCCCGCAAATTGTTCAAACAGCACAGGCTGGACGACCATGTGGCGCGCCTGGACGCCGCACTGGCCGCGGCGACGAACGACCGGCTCGTGATCGTCGTCGTCGGTGAGGTGCAGCGTGGCAAGAGCTCGCTGGTCAACGCGCTGACCGGCCGCGACGTGTCCCCGATCGGCGCAGACGTCCCGGCCGGGGCGTTTCTGCACGTGGTGCCGCCGTCGCAGGAGCTGCCGGACGAGGGCTGGGCGCTGATCGGTCCGGACGGGCGGCGGCAGGTGCCGCGCGAGGACGCCGTGGCGTTTCTGGGTGCCGGCCCCGGCGACTCACCCGATGCGGCCGGCCATGCCGAGGTGGCGGCGGTCAGCCGCTGGCTGCCGGGCATCACGCTGGTGGACACCCCGGGCGTCGGCGGCATCGAGTCGGCGCACAGCCGCCTCGCCCGGTGGGAGGCCGCACGCGCGGGTGTGCTTCTCATGGTCACCGACGCCGGGCAGGTTCTCACCGCTCCGGAGCTACGGTTCCTGGCGGAGGCGGCCGAGCAGGTGGAGACGGTGGTGTTCGCGGTCACCAAGGCCGACCGCTACGCCGACTCGGGGCGGCAGATCGTGGCGGCGAACCAGGAGCTGCTGCGCCGGCACGCCCCCCGGTTCGCCGACGCGCCGATGCTCGCCGTCTCGGCGACGCTGGCGGCCGAGTCACGCGAGGTCGAGGACCCGGAGATCCAGCCGCTGCTGGAGCAGGAGTCGAACATCGCGGCGCTGGCCGAGGTGCTCCGCGGTCGGGAGTCGGATGCCCACGCGATCGGGCTGGCCAACGTGCTGCGCACCGCTCTCTCCGGGCTGCACCGGCTCACCGGGCAGCTGGACGGTCACCGCCGCGCTCTCACCGCGATGCCCGGGAACGACGATCCGGTCCACGCCGAACGCGCGGCGCTGGAGCGGCTGCAGGCCCGCAAACGCCGATGGCGCCTCGACCTGGAACGCGACCTGGGCAGGGTACGTCAGTCGGCCGCCCGCGACATCACCCGGCTCGTCGACGAGCTGCGCGACCGCTGGCGGCTGCGGATCAGCCGGGAGTGGAGCGGTGTCACCGAGGACGGTGCCGCCGCCGTGCTCGCGGAGCTGAACAGCGAGTTCCTCCTGATCGCGGCACACGTCGCCGACCGGTTGCGCAACGACCTGCTGGCGGCCGCCGCGGAGCTGTTCGGCAGCGTCGACGCCGCGGTCGCGGCGCTGCAACCGGTGACCGCCGGGATCGAGGTCGTCCTGACCCCCGGCCGCCGGAAGCTGGACCCGCGTGGGGGCGGGTTCGATCCGGCTCTGGCCAACTCGGCGCTCATGGGAGCGGGTATGGCCGGCAAGTTCGGGCTGGCGGGGACGTCCGCGATGGGCGGGCCGGTGGGCCTGGTGTTCGGGGGCGCCTGGTTCCTGCTGACCCTGGGCGCCCGCAAGCTGCGCGTCGGCCGGCAGAAGCTCGACATCGCCCTCACCGAGTCCGTCACGGCGCTGCGCGGCGACCTCATCGCCGCGGTGGACTCCGCGATCCGCGAGTGCCGCCCGGAGCTGATGATCGCCGTCGAGGACCACCTGGAGGCGGAGATCGCGCGGATCGAGGTGATCGTGGCCGATGCCGAGAACGCGGCTGGGGCTTCGGCCACCGACCGCAGTAACCGCCTGGCCGCGCTGGATCGTGACCTCGAGGCCGTGGCCGACCAACGGGACCTCGTCGAACGCGAACTCGATTCGCTGGCGGCGCCGGGAACATCGGCGGGATTCGGCGCATCAGACTCGCGACGACCGGAGAACACGCAGGGAGTGGACCGATGACCGACGATCACAGCTGGACGGACACGCTGCTGCCGTCCCCGCCCGACGATGACATCGACGAGGTACGGCTGCTGCCCGACCTGTCCGGGGAGCAGTACGACGACGTGGCAGTCGGCGCGGCGCCGTTCGCCGGTGCGTCACCCGCCGACGGTGCCGGCTGGGTGGTGGACGGCAGCCTCGTCGGCGATCCGGACGGGGACGCCGAGCACTGGTTCGAGCAGTCCGCCAACGGCTACTGCGTGCCGGCCAGCATCGCGCAGATCGTGTCGGAGTACACCGGCGTACATCATGCGGACGAATCCGCGTTCGTGGCTCGCGCCAATGAGCTTCACCTGTTCGAGGTCGGGGCGGACGGGGTGCCCGGTATGGGCATCGAGGGCGCACACGCGCTGCTGGAGGATGCGGGCGTACCGGCCGAGATCCAGATCGGCATCGGGGTCGAGGCTCTGGCGGGCTACCTCGCGGAGGGCCGGCGGGTGATGCTGGCGGTCGACGGCGACGAGATCTGGTACGCCCGGGAGGACGAGGCCGGCGCCGATCACGCCGTCGTCCTGACCGGCATCGACGTCGACCGCGGGGTGGCGATCCTCTCCGACCCCGGAACCGGCGACGGCAACCGGATGGAGGTTCCGCTGGATGTCCTCGCCGACGCCTGGGCGGATTCCGGTAACGCGGCCCTCGTCTGCGACGTTCCGCCCGTTCAGGTGCCCGGCGCGGAGCCGGCGCCGCTTCCGGCTTCGGGCCGGCTCCCGGACGTCGTGTCGTGGCTCGTCGAGCGGCCGTACGTGGTCCTGCCGGTTCTGCTCGTGGGCCGGGCACTGCTGGGGCGCCGGCTGTGACTGATCCGCTGGAGCCGGAAGAGGGGGTGCTCGGTGAGCCGCCGGCACCCCCGCGGGCGGTGTGGTCCGCGGCGCTGGCGCGGGCGCTCGACCCGGACGCGGAGCGGATCGAATCCGCGGATCTGGTGCCCGACCAGCCGGACTTCGTCACCTCGGTGGACGTGGCCGCTGACGACACGGACTGGTGGCTCGACCCGTCCGGGCAGTTGACCGAGGACGTGATCGAAGATCACGATGTCGCGCAGCCACCCTCACCCGACCCCTGGCTGCCAGGGCCTGAACCGGAGACATACTGACTTGCCCGGCTGGTCCCTGTCGATCGACTTCGGCACCTCCAACACCGCGGCCGCCTACCGGCGCGGCGACGCGCCGCCGACGGCTGTCCGGCTGTCGGACTCGGCGGAACAGATGCCGTCCGCGGTGCTGGCCACCCCGCAGGACATCCAGGTCGGCACCGCCGCCGTCCGCTCGGCGCGGCTGCACCCGGACGGGTTCGAGCGCTCACCGAAACGCCTGATCGGGCAGGACACCGTCCTGCTGGGCGGCCGCGACATCCCGGTGGTGACGCTGGTCGCCGCCGTCCTGCGCGTCGTCGCCGTCCGGGCCGCCCGGGTCGGCGGCGACGACCGGCCGGACGCGGTACTGCTCACCCACCCACAGGACTGGGCGGAACCGCGCCGGCGGGTGCTGCGGGCCGCGGCGGTCGAGGCGGGCTTCCCCGAGGAGATCCTGCGCCTGGTGCCGGAGCCGGTCGCGGCCGTCGCGCACTACGCGAACACGACGCCACCGCCGGACGGCAGCACGGTCGCGGTCTTCGACTTCGGCGGCGGCACCTGCGACGTGGCCCTGCTGCGCGCCGACGGCGGCGACTCCGGGATGCGGGTGCTCGCGTCGGCCGGCGCCGACCCGCTGGGCGGCGACGTCTTCGATCATCTGTTGCTGACGGCCGTGCTGGCCCGGTTGCAGGAGCGGGACCGCGGCGACCTGGTGAGCGCGGTACGCGACCCGGCCAACGCCAGGGCGCTGCTGGCGTTGCGCAACGACGTCCGCGAGGCCAAACACGAGCTGAGCGAGCACGAGCACGCCAGCATCCCGGTCGTGGCCGGCGACGCCGAAGAGGTGGTGACGATCACCGCGGCCGAGTTCGACGAGCTGGTCGCACCTCAGGTCCGGCGCGCCACCGAGCTGACCGCACAGACCCTGGCGCAGGCCGGTCTGGTTGCCGGGGACCTGCACGCGCTCTACCTCACCGGCGGCTCGGCACACCTGCGTGCGGTCCAGCGGGACCTGACCGCGCTGCTGGGCCGTCCACCGGCCACGCTCGAGGACCCGAAACTCGTCGTGGCGCTGGGGGCACACCATGCCGTCGCGGTAGCCGCGGCCACCGTGCCCGCGCCGGCGGCGCCCCGGACGGCCGAGACGGCGACGGCCGTGCCCACCGTCGTCACGAACCCGCCGCCGACCGTACCCGCGGCCGATCTGAGCGCGGCGGCGCAGCGGGTTCTCCAGGTCAACCCGGCGCTGGCGGCCGCGCTGGCGGGCACCCCACAGGGCCCGGCGCTCGTCGACGACCTGGTGATCCTGGCCGCGCTGATGTGCGTACCCGGTCTGATCGAACGGGTGATCGCCGACCCGGACCTGATCGCCCGGATGCGCCGTGACAACGCGGGTCTGGAAATCCCGCAGCCGCCGGCGTCCGGTGTGCCACTGCCGATCAAGGTCTTCTTCGGGGACTCGCCGCAGTGGCTCGTCGGCCAATGGAGGCCAACGGTCCGCCAGCGCTGGAACGACGAGCACGGACCCGGCGACGTCTGGGCGGTCCGTGTCATGCGGACCTGGTGCACCGCCACCGAGGCGGAGCGGCAGGAGATCCTCCGGCGGCCGGACTGGTCCACCTGGGCGCCCGGCAACCACTACCTGGACGCGTTCACCCACGGTGACCCGCCCGAACCCGACCGGATCTGGCTGTCGGCCGCCGTCGAACCGGCCGAGGCCGCCGCGCCGTCGCTACCTCCGATTCGTCGCCCCGCGCATCCCACGCCGCAGCAGCAGGCGTACCTGCACGACCTCGCCGGCCTTTACGCGTCTCCCGCCGGCGGCGGGCTGGCCGCGGTCACCGCCCGGCGGCCGGATGTGACCCAGCTGATCCGCACCTGTCTCGGTGCGCCGCCGAAGCACACCCACCAGGTGTCTGTGATGGGCGTGGGGATGGCCGGCTGGCCCAGCCACCTGCTCTTCTACCCCGCGGCCGGGGCCAGGCCGCCCGCCGTGGTGATCCCCATCGACGGCCCGCTGCTCGACTTGACCAACGGCAGGATCGGCTGGAACGGCGTACCGGTGATCCTCACCCCGGACGTGGTCACCGGCGTACGGATCAGGGTGGACTGGGGCAACGTGCAGCGACGGATCGTCATCGGCACCACCTACCGGCCCGGGGCCGACTGCCCGCCACCCGGCGCGGACGTGGAGCTGCGCACCGACCAGATCACCGAGGTGGCGAACCTGATCCGCACCCACCTGGGCAGGCCCTGATGCATCCCGTCCCGGCGCGGATCGCACGGCTGTGCGACGAGGTCGCCCCGCTGCTCGACGAGGCGGGCCGGCAGACGGCCGCCTCCATCCGCGACACCGTGGGCGAGCCGCTGCGGCTGGCCGTCGTCGGACGGGTCAAGGCCGGCAAGTCGACACTGGTCAACGCGCTCGTCGGGCGCCGCATCGCACCGACGGCGGCGGGCGAGTGCACTCGGACGGTCACCTGGTACCGCTACGGCGCCCCCGAACGCGCCGAACTCCACCTGCACGACGGCACCCGGCGTGACCTGCCGCTGCACGACGGGCGGCTGCCGGAGACACTCGGGATTCCGGCCGAGGACGTCGCCCGGATCGTCGTCCACCTCCAGGCCGCCGCGCTGCGCGAGAAGACCCTCATCGACACACCCGGCCTGGCCACCCTGACCGGCGAGAACGAGGATGCCACCCGCAAGGCGGTGCTCGGCGTCTCCCCGGACGGGTCCGAAACCGCGTCCCGGTATGCCGCGGGCGAGGCGGATGCCGTGCTCTTCGTGTTCCGTGAGGCGGAACGGCAGGACGAGGTCGAGTTCCTCCGCCAGTTCCGCAGCGCCACCGGTGAGCTGGGCGCCAGCGCCGTCAACGCGATCGGGGTGCTGTCGCAGGCCGACCTGTTCGGCGACGGTGGCACCGACCCGTTCGCGGCGGCTGACGCGTCGGCCGCCCGGCTCGCCGGCGCACGTGCCGCGGACGTTTCGGCGGTCGTCGCGGCCGCCGGCCTGCTCGCCGAGACCGCCCGCACGGGCCTGATCCGCGAAGGGGACGCCCGGGTCCTCGCGGCCACCAGCGGCGTGCCGGAGCAGCGGCTGCGGCTGCGCCATCGGCTGCCGCTGCCCGACGGGATCGACGTCACCGCGCTGGAACGGCTCTACGCCGCGCTGGGCGTCCACGGGGTGCACGAGGGACGGCACCACTGCGCCGCCGGCGCCCACCAGCTCGTGAACTGGCTGGAGACCGTGTCCGGGCTCGGCCGGGTCGAGGACCTGCTTGGACGCAGCCTGCTGTGCCGCGCGCACGCGCTGAAAGCCATGCGGGCGATGACGCTGCTGACCCGCGCCGCGGACGCCCCGCAAGCGGATACCGGCGCTGTGCTCGCTCTGATCGAACAGGCTCGGCTGGATCCCGCCCTGCATCCGGTCCGCGAGCTGCGTGCCCTGCGCAATCTGGTCGCCGAGGAGCCGACCTCGCCGTTGCGGGTGGAGTTGGAGCAGGTCGCCGCGGACTCGTCCGATCCCGCCAGGCTCGGGCTGGCCGAGACAGCGGCCGCCGGCGACATCGCGGGCGAGGCGCGCCGCCGGGCCGCCGCCGCGCAGTCCCAGGCCGCGTTCGCCCTGCTGCCCGCCGAGGCGGAGGCCGGCCGGGTGCTGGCCCGGTCGTACCAGCTGATCGCCCGGCGGGCCCAGTCATGACCGCCGCCGGAGCGCAGGTACCCGGGCCGGACGGCGACGCCGCCCTCGTCGCGCGGGCACGCGCCGGCGACAGCGCCGCCTTCGCGACACTGGCCGGCGCATGCCGTACCCGCGTGTGGGCCATCTGCCTGCGGCTGACCGGCAACCACGCGGACGCGGAGGACGCCCTCCAGGACGCGCTCATGGCCGCCTGGCAGCATCTCGGCAGCTTCCGGCAGGACGCCCGGTTCAGCACCTGGCTGTACCGGATCGCCGCGAACGCGGCGCTCGCCGTCGTCCGCCGCCGCCGGGACACCCCGTTCGCCGTCGACGAACACGACTACCTGATCGTGGTCGACGACCACGCCGACCAGCACGCCGAACGGGACCGGGTCCAGGCGGCCCTGTCGCAGGTGCCCGAACCGTTCCGGACCGCGCTGGTGCTGCGCGAGTACGGCGAGCTGAGCTACGAGGAGATCGCCGCCCACCAGAACGTCGGTGTGCAGACGGTCAAGAGCCGCCTGTACCGGGCGCGTGCCAGCATGGTCGCGTTGCTGCGCGCCGGCTGATCGGCTGTTTTCGCAGGTAAGACGTTTACCGACCTTCGGGACCGCGTCGCTGGAGACCTTTCGTGGTCGAGGTCCGTCTGTCGCTTCCGCCCCTTCCCGGTACGCGTGACGCCGTCCTGTTCTCATCAGGGCCGTCCCGTCCGGTCAGCGCGATCTCGCTGCCCACTCCGGCCCGTGCCGACCGATCTACGCCCGGCGGGCGCGGCAATGGACGGAGCGGGCAGCAAGCGCGCCGACCGGACGGGACAGGACGTCGGCTGCTCAATACAGGGCCACGCCGAACAACGTGATGGCGGCCAGCGCGGTGACAGCCGCGAAGGCGAGCGTGCCGACCCGCATGCGGGTGACGACGCCGCTGCCGGCGCCGGCAGCGGCGGGAACCGCGCGCAGCATGGCCGCGAGCCGGGCGGTGGTGCGCACTTGGCATCGTGAGTTCAATCGCCAGATGCGACCGTCGCCGAGATCCCAGATCGGCGAGTCCACCCGCACATCGGTGAAGTCGCCGTCGGTGAGCCGCAGCCGGATCTCGGTACCGGATCGCTCGAACTCCCCGATCAGGCGCCGCGGCACGCTGATCCGGTACAGCGCGGAGTCGAGGTGCAGGTACTCCGGGGTGACGACGAACCGGGCGGCGGGGCCGAGCAGGGCGCACGCGCCCACCGACAGGACCGCGAACGACAGCGGAAGAAGGTCGAACCGCCCGCCGTAGGCCACCGCGGGCACAGCGAGGGTGGAGCAGACCGCCGCGCCGGCATAGGCGACACCGCTGCGCCGGCGCAGCGACCGGCGCCTGCGCGCGCTGTGTCCCGGCGGATCCCCGGGCCGGGGCGGCTGGGCCAGCGGAACGTCGGCGTACCGCAGTTCCAGTGTTGAGGCGATGAATCCGGCCACCGCGACGACGATCGCGACGCCGCCGACGCCCGCGACGACGCCGGTCACCGGCTCGGACGCCGGGAAGACCCGCATCGACAGCAGCCCGGCGGCCAGTAGAACGGCGCCCGCCACCGACGCGATCAGGGTGAGCGGCCACGTCCAGACCAGCGCGCCGTTCTCATGCTCGTCGAGCGCTGGCCAGGACACCCGCCACCTCCATGATCAGGACAGCCATCATCCCCCGTACGGTCAAGCGATCACGCCCGCGCCGAGGAACTGCGGCAGACTCGTCCGGCCCGTTCACCGATCATGAACCTCATGGAGGACCAGCAGGCGAATTCGATGTGGTTCGTGTTACGCACCCAATTTGTACAGTCCCCGGCAGCCCGTACTCGATAACCGGTGGGTTATGGCTTGTTGCGTTCTTCGTCGTTGGTGGTTGTGGCGTGGCTGGCCATTCTGGGGAGGTCAACACGGCCGGGCGTGAAGGAATTGCGGCGGCCACGATACGGGAGGCCTTGTGCGGTTCAGTTTGATAGGCACGGCGGTTGCCGCCGAGAGTCCTGCTGCGAGTGCGGCATGGTTTGTTCAGCACCTCGGGTTCAAGGTCGGTATCGATCTGGGCTGGTACGTGAACACACAGCACGCCGACCACCCGAACGTGAGCCTGGACTTCGTCCAGCGGGACCACGAGTCCTGGCCGCAGGCGACCCGCAGCGCGACGGTCGTCGGCACGCTGTTGGCATTCCTGGTCGCCGACGTGGACGCCGAGTTCGAGCGGCTCCGCTCGGCCGAGTTGGAGGTGGTGATGCCGTTGACGACCGAGGGGTGGGGGCAGCGCCGGTTCCAGGTCGCGGGGCCGGACGGGTTGCTGGTGGAGGTGCTGCAGATGGTGGCACCGGACCCGCAGTGGCTGGCTGACAACGGGCTTGCCGGATGAGCCAGGCCGTGCTTGGGCTCGAGCGGTTGCGGCTGCATTCGTTGAGCCGGGAGCAGGCCTGACTGGCCGTCGCCGCCGAGCCAGCCCTTCCGCGCAACCTGGTTGATCGCAGCCGGCATATCGAACATACTTCAGTGAACTCATATTCAGTGAATCGTCATTCAGGGGGTGCTTCCCATGCGAACGATCATCATCGGCGGCGGTGTCGCCGGAGCCGCGGCAGCTCTCGCGCTGCGTCACATCGGCGTCGACGTCACCGTCTACGAGGCGTACGAGGATCCCGCCGGTGACATCGGCTCGTTCGTCAGCCTGGCCAGCAACGGCCTGCGCGGCCTGGGCGTGCTCGGTTGCCTGGCGCAGGTCCAGGCGGCGGGCGTTGACATACCGAGGCAGCGGATGTGGTCGGCCGGTGGCCGCCTGCTCGGCGACGTGCCACGCGGCAGGGGCAGTGCGGACACGCTCCACAGCGTCACCCTCATGCGCGGGCGCCTGGTGGCGGCACTGCGAGACGCGGCCGTCATCGCCGGGGCGCAGATCGTCACCGGCGAGCGTGCCGTCGCGGTGACCGAGACGGCTGACGGAGTGACCGCAGAGTTCGCCAGTGGCCTACGCGACAGCGCCGACCTGCTGGTCTCGGCCGACGGCATCTGGTCGACGGTCCGCGCACAGCTTGACCCGGCCGCGCCCCGGCCCGAGTACGCCGGGCTCTATGCGATCTCCGGTGTGTCCAGCATGGACGTGGTTGAGCCAGGGGTGTTCAACATGACCTTCGCCCGCAACGGTGCCTTCATCCATCTGGCCGCCGACAACGGCGAGGTGTGGTGGCAGGCGCAGATCGCCGACCCGATCGAGCCGGACCGCAACGGCGTGCCGGACACGGAATGGCTGCGGCGCACAGCGCGGCTCTACCAGGACGAGAACGTGCCGTCGGCGGTCATCGCCGCGACCACCCGGCTACACCCTCCCGTCATCTTCCAGGCGCTCGATCCTGTGGCGACCTGGCACAGCGACCGGACCGTACTCATCGGCGATGCCGCCCACCCGGTCGGTGCGGGCCAGGGCGCCTCGATGGCGATCGAGGACGCGCTCGCGATTGCCGCCGCGCTGCTGACGGAGCCGACGGTCGCCAACGCGCTGAAGGCCTACGACGCGCAGCGGCGGCCACGGATCGTCAAACTGCTGGACGCGGCCGAGGACAACCGCGGCATCAAGAAGGCAGGACCGGTCAAACGCCGGATGCAGGACCTGCTCATGCGCATGTTCTTACCTTTGTTCTACGAGAAGGCCACCGCGTGGCTGTACAGCCACGAACCCGCACAGCTCCGGGCTACCGGGCGGCCCTGACGATCCGGGAATGCGGTTCGCATTCCCGGATCGTCATACAGCAGGTGCCGGCCGGTCGAGGCGCACGGCGGTCAGGATCGTCGTGCGTCGGCGGGCGCGGCGTCGAGGTCATCTGCGACGGTGTCGCCGTCGCTGTCCGGCGTGCCGGCGGTGTCCTGGCCGGTCTCGTCGGTGATCTCGAGGATCACGCCTGGGACATCGTCGTAGTTCGGCGCGCCGTCGACCGTCGTGTAGCCGGCGGCCGGGGCTGCCTCGGCCGCGTCGTCGACACCGTTCTCGTCAGCGTCGATGATCTCCATGTCGATGATGCCATCGGCGTCGTCATCCAGGACGGTGTAGTCGACGACCCCGTTGCCGTCGGTGTCGACACCGGCGGCGTCGAACAGGCCGTCGACGTCACGGTCGGCGAAGAAGCTCTCCGCGATGTCGTCGCCGTCGAGGTCAGCGGCCACGCGGTCGACCATGTCGTCACCGTTGGTGTCCATAGCGGCCACGTCGTAGGTGCCGTCCGCATTCATGTCGGCGACCACGGTCTCGTAGTGGCCGTCGGCGTCGGTGTCAGCGACCAGCGTCTCGTAGTAGCCGTCGGCGTTGTTGTCCATGTACTCGGTCATCTCTTTGCCTCCCTGCTCTGTTCGTTGATGATCAGAGAGGCGTGCGGGCACGGATGTTCCCGCGTCCGCGAACTTCTTTTTCGAAAGCGTCGCGACGCTGGTACCCCGGTACCACAGCCGGTGGGCACCGCGGTCGGATGGCGGGCGGGCACGGCCTGCGTAGCGTCGTCAGCGTGATCGAGATTCATCAACCGCCGAAGGCGTACGGGGTGCCGTGCGGCACATTTCGGCGACGGTCGGCCGTCGAGATCGGATACTGCGTGCTCATGGCCCCGTTTGTGTTCGCCGTTGCTCGCCGGGCGGCCTGACGTGGAACCGGCACCGGGTGCGTCGCGGGCCTTCTGGGCGCGGCATCCCCGCCTGGGCACCGGCGTCGTCGTCGGCTTCTGCCTGGTCGCCGGGGCCGGCGTCGACCTGCTGCGGTGGGGTCCCGGTCAGCCGGACTGGTGGCTGCTCGCCGCCGACACGATCGCCGCGCTGTCGCTGATCTGGCGGCGCCGGGAGCCGTGGGCGGTGCTCGCGGTGGTGGTCGCCGGTGACGCCCTGACCGGCGGGGTGATGGTGGCGCCCTACGCGGTGGCGATGTATTCGCTGGCCGCGCACCGGTCGCTGCACTCGGCCACGGTCGGCACCGTCGGCTCGCTCGCGGTGCTGGGCGCCGAGACGATCCACCGTTCCGGCCGGGACGGCCTGGGCTGGTTCCTGTTCTTCTACGGCGTCACGGTGGTGGCATCGGTGCTGATCGGCGCGAACGTCGCCGCCCGCCGCCGGTACGTGGGGGCGCTGCTCGACCGGGCCGCCCGACTGGCCCGCGAGAAGGAGCAGGAGGGTCTGCTGGCGGCGGCCCGCGAACGCGCCCGGATCGCCCACGACCTGCACGACATCGTCGCGCACAACCTGACCATCATGGTGCGGCTGGCCGACGGGGCGACGGCGGTGGCCGACAGCGACCCGCAACGGTCCCGGCGGGCCGTCCAACGGGCCGCCGACCTGGGCCGGGAGGCGATGAAGGACATGCGCCGGCTGCTCGGCGTGCTGCACGACGGCAGCCCCGACGTGCCCGGCGACCTGGAGACGCTGATCGAGACGTTCCGCATCGCCGGCCTGCCGGTGACGGTACGGCGGCACGGCCCCGGCCCGCGATCGCTGGGCCTGCAACGGGTGGTGTTCCGCAGCGTGCAGGAGGCGCTGACCAACGCGCTGCGCTACGCCGAGGAACCCACCGAGGTACTCGTCGACCTCGACTACAGCGGCGACCCGATCCGGATCACCGTCCTCGACGACGGCCACGGCGCCGGCCCGGCCCCGTCGGTCGGCAGCGAACAGGGCCTGAACGCGCTCCGCGAACGGGCCGCCCTCTACGGCGGCACGGTCGAAGCCGGCCGCGAAGCCTCCGGCTGGGCGGTCCGGGTCACCCTGCCCCACCCCACCGAGGAAACCGATGACTGACATCACCCTGCTGCTCGTCGATGACCAGGAGCTGCTGCGCGAGGGCATGGCCATGGTCCTCGGCGCCACGCCGGGGCTGCGTATCGCCGGCGAGGCGGGCGACGGCCGCGCCGGGGCGCTGATGGCCCGCGACCTGCGCCCGGATGTGGTGCTCATGGACGTGCGGATGCCCATCATGGACGGCATCGAGGCGACCCGCGACATCGTCGCCCACTGCCCCGGCACCCGGGTGCTGATCCTCACCACCTTCGACCTCGACGAGTACGCGTTCAACGGCCTGCGGGCCGGGGCCAGCGGATTCCTGCTCAAGGACGCGCCGTCGGCGGAATTGGTCAGAGCCGTCCGTACGGTCGCCGGCGGCGAGGCGGTCGTGTCTCCACGGATCACCCGCACCCTGCTCGACCACTACCAGGGCGGCCGGGTCACCACCCCGGACGGTGCTGCTCTGCTCGGCGAACTGACCAGCCGGGAACGTGAGGTCCTGATCGCCATCGGGCGGGGCCTGTCCAATCCGGAGATCGCCGGCGAGCTGTTCCTGTCCGAGTCGACCGTGAAGACCCACGTCGGCCGGGTCCTGGCCAAACTCGGCGCCCGCGACCGTGTCCACGCGGTGATCTGGGCCCACACCCACGGCCTGGTCTAGCACCGGCCACTCCCCCACCTCCAGGCGTGCGCACCCGCGCGACGTCCTCCTCGGCATGCCCACAAACGTGGAAGGAAACACCGTGGAATTCGACGAATGGGAACTGCCGGCCCGGTTCGCCCTGGCCGACCGCGGCATCGGGTACCACGCCTCCACGCCGCTGATCGCCCACGTGCGCGCCCACTGCCGTCGTACCGGGCAGTCGCCTTTGGAAGCCTTCGGTGATCCGCGGCGTTTCGCCGCGGCAGTGGCGCCGGGACGGCCGGCGCGGGCGCACCACCATCTCGCCGGCTGCCCGCATCGGGGTGGCCTGCGCTGCCTGCTCGCGTGGTACCGCGGTGCCACGGCCGGTCGGCACCGTGGACGGACGCCCGGGCGGGCCGTCGCCCGTAGCGTCGTTTCCGTGAGCGGGACCTGAGCAACCGCACCTTCCACAACAGCGACAGAGGGAGTCTTGATGAAGTTCCGACCCGGTCCCATCACGATCTGGGGCGCCGTCGCCGGCGGCACACTGGTCACCGCGTTCGTGCTGTGGCTCGGCTGGCCAGCGCAGGCCGCCGAGCTGCCCGCGGGCGCCACCGATGTGCAGGTGTATCTGATCGACGACGAGCTGACCACCCCGGCGACCCCCGGCGAGCAGGACGGCTGGTTCGGCTCCTTCTCGATGCCGTGCGACTTCGATTCCTGGTACGTGGAATCCGCCGGCGCGGCGATGTGCGCCTCCCTGGACGGCCCCAAGGGCACCGTCACCGCCACTCGTGAGGACGAGCGGATCATCCTGCCCGCCGGGACGCAGAAAGCGATCACCGCCTGGGCCGCCGACCACGGCAGTTCGCAGCCGCCGACCCGTGCCCTGCTGGTCCTCGACGGCGAGCCGGTCGGCGTCGTCGCGGTCGCCGCCGCGGCCACCGCGGTCCCGGCGAGCTGACCGTCACCGCCCGGTCGTCTCGCCCGGCGGCCTCATCGGCTGATCCCGGTTACGCGGTGAAGCCGCCGTCGATGTTGATCGACGCGCCCGTGATGTAGCCCGCCTCGGGTCCGGCGAGGAACCCGACCAGCGCGGCCACCTCGTCGGCCGTGCCGTAGTGGCCGGTCGCGATGTGCGGCAGCAGGACCGCCGACAGCGGGCCGTCGGCCGGGTTCATGGCGGTGTCGATCGGGCCGGGCTGCACGTTGTTGACCGTGATGCCCCGCGCGGACACCTCACGGGCGAGCGCCCGGGTGAAGCCCGCGACGCCGGCCTTGGTCAGCGCGTAGGCGGTGCCGCCGGGAAACGGCACCCGGTCGGCGTTGACGCTGCCGATCGTGATGATCCGGCCGCCTTCGCCGAGGTGGCGCAGCGCTTCCCGGCTGGCCGTGTGGACCGCGGTGAGGTTGACGGCGATCGCCTGGTCGAATGCCTCGTCGCTGATCTGCCCGATCGGGCCGAAGGCGGGTACGGCGGCGTTGTTGACCAGGATGTCGAGCCGGCCGTGCCGGGTCGCGGTGTCGTTCACGGCGGCCCGGACCGCGGCCCGGTCGGCGCCGTCGGCGGCGACCGCGACGCCGCCGATCTCCTTGGCGACGAGCCGGGCGGGCTCGGCGGACGAGCCGTAGGTGATCGTGACGGCGGCGCCCTCCGCGGCGAGGCGGCGGGCGATGGCTTCGCCGATGCCGCGTGCTCCGCCGGTGACGAGCGCGACGCGTCCCACGAGAGTGCCCATGACTGCTCCGATCGACTTATTGATTGGGCGTTCAAGATGTCACGCCTGGTATCTTGAACGCAAGCTCAAGAAATGAGGATCTCCGATGGCGATGGGCCGGCCACGCGCCTTCGACACCGGCGCGGCCGTCGACGGCGCGATGCGGGTCTTCTGGGCGAAGGGCTACGACGGCGCGACGATGACCGACCTGTGCGCCGCCACCGGTCTCCAGCCGGGCAGCGTCTACGCCGCCTTCGGGTCCAAGCAGGGCCTCTTCGGGCAGGCCGTGCGGCACTACATCGACGACGTCGTCACCTACTCGGCCGCGGCGATGCGCGAGCCGACCGCCGGCGCGATCGTCCGCGCCTGGTTGAACGGCGCCGTCGAGTCGACCACCGGCGAGACGACCCCGGCGGGATGCCTGCTGGTCCAGGGCGCGCTGACCGGCGGCGAGGCGGCCACACTGCTCGCCGCCCAGCGCCGCACCGGCGAGGGCCTGCTCGCGCAACGTTTCGCCGAGTTGCGGGACCAGGGCGGACTGCCCCCCACAGCCGACCCGGCCGCCATCGCCTCCTACGTCTTCGCGCTCGCCCAGGGCATCGCCGTGCAGGCCGCCTCCGGCGCCACCCGCGACGAACTCCACGCCATGGTCACGCTTTTCACCGCCCGGCTGCCCTGGGAGACGGCGAAGGAGGACTGAGCCACCGGGTCCGGGGTCGCGGGGCTGTTCTAAGGTTCCGCGCGTGACTCCCGTACTGGAAATATCGGGGCTGCGAAAAACCTATCGCAGCCGCAAGGGCGCGCGTAACGCGCTCGATGGATTCGACATGGTCGTCGAGGCCGGACAGGTGCACGGCTTCCTCGGGCCGAACGGCTCGGGCAAGACCACCACCTTGCGTACGCTGCTCGGCCTCATTCAGCCCGACGGCGGCCGGATGACGCTGCTCGGCCGGGAGGTGCCCAGGCACCTGCCGGAGGTCGCCGGCCGGGTCGGCGCCATCGTGGAAAGCCCGCAGTTCTTCGGCCGTTTCACCGCCGAGACCACCCTGTCGCTGCTCGCCGACGCCGGCGGTGTGGACCGTGGCCGGGTGCCGGAGGTGCTCGACCTGGTGGGCCTGCGGGACCGCGCCAAGGAGAAGGTCAAGACCTACTCCCTCGGTATGAAGCAGCGCCTGGCGGTGGCGTCCGCCCTGCTCAAGAAGCCGACACTGCTGATCCTGGACGAGCCGGCCAACGGCCTCGACCCGGGCGGCATCCGGGAGATGCGCACCCTGATGCGGGACCTGTCCGCGTCCGGGATGACGGTGCTGCTGTCCAGCCACATCCTCGCCGAGATCCAGCTGATCTGCGACTCGGTGACGATCATCTCGGCCGGCCGGCGGATCACCGCCGGATCGGTCGCCGAGGTGCTCGCCCGACACGACTCCGGCGCCGTCCGGGTACGCCTGGAACCCGACACCGACCAGGAGGAGGCGGCCCGGATCCTGCGGGAGGCCGGCGCCCAGGTCACCGTGGAGACCGCCGGCCATCTGACCGTCCGTGACATCGCCGGCCCGGCACAGATCACCCGGCTGCTGGCGCAGCGTGAGATCTACCTGTGCGAGCTGACACCGGTCGCCGCCGATCTGGAGGACGCGTTCCTCGAACTGACCGGGACCGCACCGGTCGAGGGTCACCACCGGCAGGTGGACGAGAGCGCGCTCGCCGCGGGTCAGGATGGGTGGGGTCGATGAGCCTGGTTCGTGCGGAGTCCCGGCGGCTGTTCCGGCGCCGGCTCACCTCGGTGCTGCTGGCCGGCGTGGTACTGGTGCTGGCCGCTTTCGCCGCCGGCACGTTCGTCAGCAATCAGAAGGCCACTCCGGCCCAGGTCGCCGCGGCGAAGCAGCAGGCCGCGCGGCAGTACCAGCAGGCGGCGGCCGACGCCGAGGTGGAGAAGCTGCGGTGCCTGGCCGCGGTCCCCGGCTCGGCGGAGGCCTCGAACTTCCCGTCGAACTGCGCCGACATCTACACCCCACGGCCGAGCGAGTTCGAGTACGCCTGGTATCTGCCGGAGACCTTCGACCTGCGCGACGAGTTCCCCGACATGATCGCCCTGTTCGCGCTGCTGATGGCCGCGGCGGCGTATCTGATCGGGGCGACGTTCGTGGGCGCGGAATGGCACTCCGGAGCGATGATGAACCTGCTGCTCTGGCGGCCTCAGCGGCTGGTGGTGCTCGGCACCAAGCTGGGTGTCTTCCTCGGCTGGCTGGCCGGCGTCACCGTGCTTCTGGGTGCGGCGTGGGCGGGAGCGTTCCGGCTGATCGCCGAGTTCCGCGGGGACACGGGAGGGATGACCTCCGGTGTCTGGCAGTCGTTCGGGCTGATGGGGCTGCGGGGTGTGGGCCTGGTTCTGGCGGCCGGCGCCATCGGGTTCGCGCTGGCGTCGCTGGGCCGGCACACCGGTATGGCGCTGGGCGCGCTGATCGGCCTCACGGCGGTGCAGATCGGTGTCTACGTGCTCGCCGGTTTCAGCGGGTTCAAGTTCCCGGAGGCGTACCTCGTACCGTTGTGGGGTTATGTCTGGATGTATCAGCGGGAAGTCCTGGAGAACTGGTCCTGCGACAGTGTGGCGGCCTCCGGCGACTGTGCGGCCGAGACGTTCACGATGACGTGGCAGATGGCCGGCGTGGGCTCGGCGGTCGTGCTGGCCGTCGTGGTGGGCGCGGCGATGTGGGCGATGCGGGTCCGAGACGTCAACTGAGGCGGCCGGAGCCGGGCACGTGGGTGTGCCCGCTCCTTCCTTCGGGAGGAGCGGGCACCGTGTCACAGGTCGATGCCGTTGACGATCAATTTCACCTCGATGTTGCCGCGTGTGGCGCTGGAGTACGGGCAGACCTGGTGTGCCGCGGTGGCCAGGTCGGCCGCCTGTCGGCCGGTGACCGACGGCAGTGAGATCCGCAGCTCGATCGCCAGTTCGAAGCGGCCGCCGTCGCCCGGGACCAGTGCGACCGACGAATCGATCTCCGCGTCGTCGGCTTGGAGCCCGCCACGCCGTCCGAGCAGGGCGAGCGTCGTGCCGAAGCAGGCGGCGTAGCCGATCGCGAAGAGCTGTTCCGGGTTGGATCCGTCGCCGTCGCCGCCCAGTTCCTTCGGCTGTCGCAGGGCCAGGTCCAGTCGTCCGTCCGATGTGCGCCCGTGCCCGTTCCGGCCTCCGGCGACGTGTGCTTGCGCCGTGTAGATCGCTGAGGTCATCCCTCTTCCTCTCCCTTGCTGCCTGAAAAAGAAGCTGACACTTCAAAAACAGGAAGTCAAGGGTTACGGTCGGAGGCACGACGCGGGCCTGGAAGAGTTCGCCGACCTGATGCTGCCCCTGCTGCGCACGGAGGAGACCGTATGACCACCTTCGTCCTCGTCCACGGCGCCTGGCACGCCCCGTGGGCGTGGGACCGGGTCGTCCCGCTGCTGCACGCCGCCGGGATGCGCACGCTCACCCCGGACCTCACAGCCGCCGCGGACCAAGGGCTCCACGACCACGTCCAGGCGGTCGTCGCCGCGGTCGACGGCATCGTGGCCGGGCGAGACGACATCGTCCTGGTCGGGCACAGTTACGCGGGCCTGGTCGTCCGGGAGGCGGCCGACCAGCGACCCGATGCGGTCGCCCACATCGTCCTCGTGGACGGATGGGCCGGCCCCGACGGCTCGAGCATGTTCGACCTGGCCCCGGACACCTTCGTCACGGCGGTCCGGGCGGCCGCCGAGGCACAGGGCGACAGCCGCCGGATCCCCGCCCCGCCGCCGGCGGCCTTCGGCATCGTCGACCCGGACACCGCTGCCGGCCTGGCGGCCCGCCTTCTCCCCCAGCCGATCCGCACGTTCACCGAGCCCACCCGGTTGACCGGGGCCGTCGACCGGATCGCCGGCACGGCCATCTACTGCCGGCCGCAGACCTTCCCGTTCGCCCGGCTCGGTGCGGACGTGGGATACCGGACGGTCGCGCTGGACGGCCCGCACGACGTGATGCTGACCCACCCGGAGCCGCTCACCCGGCTGCTGCTGGATGCTCACCCGTACAAGAACAGGAAGCGTGAAGTCTAGAATTGTGAAGTGGAACAGCGAACGTACAACCAGTACTGCGCCACCGCGCGCACCCTCGACCTCATCGGCGAACGCTGGACACTGCTGCTGATCCGCGAACTACTGACCGGGCCCAAGCGTTTCGGCGATCTACAGGCCAGCCTGCGCGGCCTCGGCACCGGACTGCTCGCCGCCCGCCTGAAGCACCTCGAACGCGAAGGACTCGCCCGCAAGATCACGCTGCCGCCGCCCGCCCGTACCCCGGCATACGCGCTCACCGAGGCGGGCGAGGAACTCGGCCCGGCCGTCCTGGCACTGGCCCGATGGGGTTTGAAATGGGCGATGGGCGAACGCCTGGCGAGCGAGACGTTCCACCCCGGATGGGCGGTGCTCGGCCTGCGGGCGTGCTTCGACGCCGAAACCGCCGCGGGACTTCACGCCGTCTACGAGTTCCGCATCGACGACGAGCCCTTCCACGCCCGCATCAGCGACGGAACGATCGAGGCGGTGCACGGGCCCGCCCAGAACCCGGACGCCGTCATCACGATCACCGCGGACGCGTTCGTCCGCCTGACCGGTCAAGGCCTCACCTTCGCCGACGCTGTCGAGAGCGGCGCTGCCTCGGCATCCGGTGACGGCGAGGCCCTGCGCCGGCTGACGGGCCTGTTCCGGCTCCCACCTCCGCGCACCCGGTGACCACCGCCTTGACAACGGGCCGTGAGTTCCTCTCCGAATCCGCGCCGCAACGCGGTCCCGGCTTCAGTGGCGGCGTTCGCACGGCTGACGGAGCCGGAGCCGATCGAAAGCTTTGGGGGACACGAGCGCACCCAGTGAGCGCACGATCTGCTCTGCGCACTCGCCGGGACCCGTGTCCGTGGTGTCCACGACGATGTCGAACTCGCCGTGGGTGTAGACCAGGGCCTGGGAAAGGGCCAGCCCGATCGGGCGATCCCCGCGCCGGCGCTCGCGTCGTTCCAACTCATCCGGCGAGCATCGAACCTCCACGAGTGTCACGTCGTATTCCGCCAGCGTTTCGAGCAGATCGGCAACGCGCCACTGCTCGCTGAGTGGATAGTCCATGATGACGTCGTTGCCGGCGGAAGCCATCGCGGCCACGGCGCGGTGGTAGCCGAGACGGGTCCGGGTGAGCATCTCGGTGATGTCCGTGTCGTCGAGCACCCTGGTGTGAACGGTGGAACGCATGGCATTGATCGCGTCCACCGGCACGAAGAACCACGGGTCCGGCAACAGCGGAAGCAGCGCCCGGCCGATACTGCTCTTGCCCGAACTGGAAGCCCCGTTGAGCAGGATGATCCGGCCCGCTCGCGCTGACATCACGCCCAGACCCTAACGACAGGCGCTCAACGGCGCCGCGTGTGGGTGCACTTGCCGGGCGGCGCCATGACCTCGTGCAGGCGTTCGCGGGCCCGGTCGTGCTGCCCGGCGATTCTTGGTGATGCTTTCCATCGGCACCTCAACTCGCACGAAGGGGACGGCCAGCGTTGCCAACACCCCGGCGCTCGCCTGCGATGCTGTGAGCGTGGAGTACGTGTCCAGAGTGCCGCGACCGCCGCTGGACGGGCTGATCGACGACCTCTACTACCTGGAGGGCGCCCCGCCGTACGCCCGGCTGTTGCTGCCCCCGGCGCCGGCGGCCCTGCTCATCGTCAACCTCGGGGCGCCGTTCCGGATCCGCGCCGGCGCCGACATCGAGACGGCCGGGTACGCCGACGGCTGCGTGGTCACCATGCGCACCCGCGTGCTGGAGTTCGGCTACCCACTCCGAACCCGGTCCGTCGGCGTACACGTCAAGCCGTGGGGGCTGGCGCCGTTCCTGCCGATGCCCGCCGCCGAACTGTGCGACCGGCCGGTGACGCTGGAGCAGGTCTGGGGCCGGCCCGCTGTTTCTGAGCTGCGAGAGCGGCTGGCCGCAGCGCCCGGACCGCACGAGATGCTCACGCTGCTCGAGCAGGAGCTGATGCGACGGCTGTGCGATACCACCGGCCTGGGGCTGGTCCGCCACACGAGCGGCGTCATCGCGGCGGCCGGCGGGACGGTGGCGATCGGCGACCTGAGCGTGGCGGCCGGTGTCAGCGGCACCCATCTGGCACAGCGGTTCAAGCAGCTCATCGGCGTCACCCCGAAGCGGCTGGCCCGTACCCACCGCTTCACCGCCACCGTGTTCGCGATCGACCCCGCCGGACCGGTCGGCTGGAGCGACCTCGCCGGTGCTGCGGGCTACTTCGACCAGGCCCACTTCGGTCACGAGTTCCGGGCGTTCACCGGGCTCACACCGACCCGGTACGTCGAGGTCCGGCGGCGGTTCCTGCGCGAACATCCCGGCCATGTGCTGGACGGCTGGTCGTTGCCGGCCGATTGATCTCTTACAAGAACCGCCCCGGTTCATCCGGCAGAACGGTGAGTCAACGGCGGCGATCCCCCCGATCCGCGCACCCGATGGATCACCGACGGGGATCCAGAGGTCGCCGGCCCAGCAGGCGAAACCCCCAGTGCCGCCCGGTAGTGGCTGATCAGCTCATCGCCGATAGCCGCCCATCCGCTCCCCCGTACGGCCTCGCGCCCGGCCGCGCCGAAGGCCCGCCGCCGGGCGGCGTCCGCGGTCAGTTCGGCAACGGCCTGGGTGAACCCGTCCCGCTGATGCGGGGGCACCAGATATCCGGTACGCCCGTGAGCGACCAGATCGAGCGGGCCACCGGCAGCCGGCGCGACCACCGGCAGCCCACTGGCCATCGCTTCCTGCACGGCCTGGCCGAACGTCTCGTACGGTCCGGTGTGGGCGAACACGTCGAGGCTGGCGTAGATCCGGGCCAGTTGGCCGCCGTGCCGTACGCCGAGGAAGATCGCGCCGGGCAGGGCGCGGCGCAGCGATGCGGCCGCCGGTCCGTCGCCGACCACGACGAGCCGCACGCCGGGCAGCCGGGCGACGCCGGCGAGCAGGTCCACCTCTTTCTCCACGGCGAGCCGGCCGACGAAGCCGACCAGAACCTCCCCGTGGGGAGCGAGCGCGCGGCGGATGCCGGCGCTGCGCCGCGCCGGATGAAACCGCACATCGTCGACGCCGCGGCGCCACAGGTGCACCCTCCGGATGCCTTCGGCGATCAGCGAGGCGACCGATGCGGTCGAGGGAGCGAGGGTACGCGCGGCGGCGTTGTGCACGGTACGGATCCACCGCCACGCCATCCGTTCGGTGAGCCGTACCCGATAGGAGCGGGCGTACGCGGCGACGTCGGTCTGGAAGACCGCGACCGACGGTAGCCCGAGGGCGCGGGCGCTCGCCTGCGCCCAGGCGCCGAGCACGAACGGGCTGGCCAGGTGCACCACGTCGGCGGCGTGGCGCCGGATCGCGGTGTGCAACGCCGGGGCCGGCAGGCCGAGGCGCAGCTGCGGGTAGCCGGGCATCGGCAGCGACCGCACCCGCACCACCGGGTACGGCAGTCCCCCGGCGATGGGCGCGGCGCCGGGCGGCGGCTCCGGGGCGATCACCAGGGGCTCGTGACCGGTGCGTACCAGGTGCTCGGCCGCGCGTGCGACCGAGTTGGCGACGCCGTTGACGTCGGGCAGAAACGACTCTGTGACCAGCGCGATGCGCATGAGCACAGGAGAAGGTCCACCGCGATCGGCAGGGCGACGCCGTTGTGACGCGCGGCCGAACGATCGGCGACAAGGGACCTGTTCGTGTCGCGGCCATCGACCGTTCAGCAGCCGCCCCGGCCAGGCGAGCCATCGATGCTTGCATATCGGGTGGGCCTGCCGTAGAACAGGCGCATGGCGTTCCCGGATGATCCCGACTCTGCCAGGCTCCAGCCGGAGGTGCCGCATGCGGCCCGGATCTGGAATTACTGGATGGGAGGCAAGGACAACTTCGCCGCCGACCGTGCGGCCGGCGACGCGGTGGAGCAGGTGTATCCCGAGATCGTGCTGATGGCGAAGCAGTCGCGCCGGTTCCTGATCCGGGTCGTCCGGCACCTGGCCGCCGAGGCCGGCATCCGGCAGTTCCTCGACATCGGCACCGGGTTGCCGACCATGCAGAACACGCATGAGGTCGCCCAGTCCGTCGCGCCGGACTCCCGCGTCGTCTACGTGGACAACGACCCTCTGGTACTGGTGCACGCGCGTGCGCTGATGGCGGAGACGGGCGAGGGTGGCCGTACCGTTCATGTGGATTCCGACTACCACGATCCCGAGCGGATCCTCGGCGAGGCCCGGAAGGTGCTCGACTTCTCCGAGCCGGTCGCCGTGATGTTCATGGGCGTCATGGGCTACGAACCCGACCTCAAGGTCGTGTCGTCGATCGTGAACCAGGTGATGGAGGCGACGCCGTCCGGCAGCTATCTGGTGCTGTGGGACGGGACGAACACCACGCCGGCGGTTGTCGAGGGCGCCGAGCGGCTGGCCCAGAACGGTGGTGTGCCGTACATCCTGCGTTCTCCCGAGGAGATCGGCAGCCTTTTCGAAGGGCTGGAGTTCGTGGAGCCCGGCCTGGTCCAGATCACCGACTGGCGTCCAGAGGTCGCCGTCGAGTGGCTGGACGCGTACGGGGCGGTCGCCCGCAAGTCCTGATCAGGATTCTCTGACGGTGGTGACGAAGCGGTGCACCTCGGTGCGGAGCACTTCGGCCAGCTGGGACAGGCCGGAGGTGGAGCCCTGTCCACCGTCGACGGCGGAGGTGATCCCGCTGACCAGGTGGTGCATCTCGCGGAGATTGGCGGTGACCGCTTCGAGAACGTCGACCGCGCCGCCGGCCGCGGACTGCACGGCGGTGACCTGCTCGACGATGTCGTCCGAGGCGGTGGCGGTCTCGCCGGCCAGGGTCTTCACCTCGCTGGCCACGATGCTGAAGCCGCGGCCGGCCTCCCCGGCGCGGGCGGCCTCGATGGTGGCGTTCAGTGCCAGCAGCTTCGTCTGGGCCGCGACCTGGGTGATCAGGTGTACGGCGCGGCGGATCTCGTTGGAGGCCTGATGAAGTGAGCCCACGGTGGCGCGTCCGCGTTCCGCGTCGCTGACCGCTCCGGTGGCGAATTCCGCCAGTCCATGGGCCGAGGCGCCCATCTCGGTGGCTGCCGTGGCGACCTGTTCGCTGACCGTCAGCACGGCCGATTCGAGTTCGTCCGCCAGCGCGTGGCGGGCGCGGTCGGCGTCGGCCAGGCGCTGGGCGTCGGCGCTCATCCCCTCCACGGCGGTGTTGATGATCGTGACGCTGTTCGCGTAGGCGCCGGGCATGCCGCGGGGCAGGAACCGGCGGTGGAAACGTCCTTCGGCGGAGGCGGTCAGGGCCGCGCCGGACTCCCGGACGAACGCGTCGGTCACGTCGAGCAGGCGGTTGATCTCCCGGCGGGCCGCCGCCGCCTCCGGGCTGTCCCCGAGCTGCGGTACCCGCGCTTCCAGGTCGCCGTCGGCGGCACGGGCGACGATCTCGGCCAGTACGGTCAGCGCCTGTGTCTCGGCCTGCTCCGGCACCGTCGCGGACTTGAGGCGCCTCATGCGCTGACCCTTTCGTTGGTGAGTTCCCACACGTACTGGTCGTAGGTCTGACCACGCTCGGCCAGCAGGTCCTGCAACAGCTGCCATGACGCGTTCAGACCGGCCTGCCCGCCGACTCGCTGTTCCTCGGCGCGCAGCCGCTGGTAGAGGGCGGCGGCGGCCTTGACCGCGGCGGGATCCGGCAGTCGCCGGGAGGAGTGGTAGCCCACGATCCGGCCGCGGGCGTCGAAGGAGGGGGTGACGTGGGCCAGAACCCAGTAGGCGGCGCCGTCACTGGCGAGGTTCACGACGTACGCGAAGATCTCCTGACCCGCGGTGAGCGTTTCCCACAGCAGCTTGAAGATCGCCTTGGGCATGTCCGGATGCCGGATGATGTTGTGCGGCTGGCCGATGGCCTCGTCTTCGGAGAAGACCGAGATCCGAAGAAAGACATCATTGGCGTACGTGAGCCGGCCCTTCAGGTCCGTCTTCGTCACGATCAGCTCCTGCGCGGCGAAGGTGCGTACCTCGCCGGTCGGCCGGGGCGCTGTCTCCCTCACGGTCTCTCCCTTCGCGAACCTCACTTGACTACTGCTGTTCGGAAGGTGCACGGCACGAGGAGAGCAGCCACTGAGCCCCAGTTCACGGGACTTTCGGCCTACCGGGCAACCGTTCTGTCGCCTCACCGCGCAAGTGCCGCCTTGCTCAGCCGGTGCACGCCTTCGGACAGCTGGGCCAGGTCGGCCGTCGCCGCGAAGCCGAGGCGCAGAAACGCTCCCGGCGGTTCGGCGGCGAAGTAGCCGTTGCCGGTGCTGACCGCGACGCCTTGTGCGCGGGCCGCATCGGCGATCGCGGTAGCCGATTCGACGGGCCCCGGTAGGCGTACCCACAGGTGCAGGCCGCCCCGGGGCACGCCGGCGACCGTCCATTCCGGGATCTCCGTGGCGAGCGCGCCGGCGAGGGTGGCGCAGCGGTCGCGCAGCGCGGTGGCCAGCCCGCGCAGGTGCCGATCCCAAGCCGGTGTGCTGAGCAGTTCGACGGCGGCTTCCTGCAACGGCCGGGCAAGGAAGAAGTCGTCGACGAGCCTGGTCGCTCGCAGCCGGTGCGCCACGGGACCCCGGGCTATCAGCGCGCCGATACGCAGGCTCGGTGACGCGGGCTTGGTCAGGGAGGTCAGATAGACCACTGTGCCATCGTCATCGTCGGCCAGCAGAAGGCGCGGCAGCGGCCCGCCGTGGCCGAGCAGCCGCGCGAAGTCGTCTTCGAGAATGAACGCCCCCACGGCGCGGGCGATGTCGAGGACCTGGCGGCGGCGCTCGGGTGGCAGAACCGCGCCGGTCGGGTTGTGGAAGGCAGGCTGGCAGTAGAGCAGCCGGGCGCCGGTGGTCGCGAACGCGTCAGCGAGCAGGTCGGGGCGGATGCCGTCGGCGTCGATCGGCACGGGAACGGGGCGTAGCCCGGCGGCACGCGCGGCGGCCAGGGCGCCCTGGTAGGTGGGCGACTCGACCAGGATCGGGCTGCCGGGCGCGGCGATGGATCGAAACGCCATGGACAGGGCGTCCTGTCCGCCGCTGGTGATCAGTACGTCGTCGGCGCCGACGTCGGCGCCGGCAAGCCGGGCGAACTGTGAACGCAGCGTTTCCAGTCCGGCGGTGGGTGTGCGGTCCCAGGCGTCGGGTCGCCGGGCTGCCCGGCTCAGCGCCGCGCCCAGGGCCTTGGTCGGTTGCAGAGAGCGGTGCAGGTAGCCGCCGGCCAGGGTGATCGTGCTCGCCGGTGGCGGGCTGAGCAGGTCGGTGACGGTGCGTGCGTCGACGCTGCGGTCGCCGAGCGCCACCGTCTGCCACGACGTATCTGCCGCGGTGTGGGGCGTGCGCGAGCGGCGGCTCGCCACGAAGGTCCCGCTTCCGGGCCTGGTCACCACTATGCCTTCGGCGGCGAGCGCCGCAACCGCCCGGGCCACCGTCACCGGGCTCACGCTGTGACCGCGTACCAGGTCCCGGTTGCTGGGCAGCCGGTCACCGGGCGCCAGGCGGGCGATCTCCGCCCGCAGCGTGGTGACCAGCATGGCGGTAGTGCTACTTTGGGACATGAGAGAACACGATAGCGCTATCGCCGATGCCGGAGAAACGCTGCTCGACCTCACCGCCCTACGGGCCGACACCCCCGGCTGCGAGTCGGTGATCCACTTCAACAACGCCGGCTGCGGCCTGCTCGCCCGGCCGGTGCACCAGGCGATGGTCGAGCACCTGGATCTGGAGGCGCGCATCGGCGGCTACGAGGCCGCCGAGGTCCGCGCCGGCGAGATCAGCGACTTCTACGCCGCCACCGCGGAGCTGATCGGCAGCCGGCCCGGCGAGATCGCCTTCGCCGCCAGCGCCACCGACGCCTACACCCGGGCGCTGTCGTCCATCCCGTTCCAGGCCGGCGACGTCATCCTCACCACCCGCAACGACTTCATCTCCAACCAGATCGCCTTCCTGTCGCTGCGCAAGCGGTTCGGCATCGAGATCGTGCACGCGCCCGACGGCCCTGACGGCAGCGGCGTCGACGTCACCGCGATGGCGCAGCTCATGCGGAGCCGGCGCCCACGACTGGTCGCGGTGACCCACGTCCCCACCAACTCCGGCCTGGTCCAGCCCGTCGCGGAGATCGGCCGTCACTGCCGGGACCTGGACCTGGTGTATCTCGTCGACGCCTGCCAGTCGGTCGGCCAGTTCCCGATCGACGTCGACGAGATCGGCTGCGACTTCCTGACCGCCACCTGCCGCAAGTTCCTGCGCGGACCCCGTGGCACCGGCTTCCTCTACGTCTCCGACCGGCTGCTGCGCGACGGCTTCGAGCCGTTGTTCATCGACATGTACGGCGCGCGCTGGACCGGTCCTGACACCTATCGCCCGGTCGACACCGCGGCGCGGTTCGAGGACTGGGAGTTCCCCTACGCGGCCGTCATCGGCAGCGCCGCCGCCACCCGGTACGCGCTACGCGTCGGCATCAGGTCGATCGCCCGGCGAACCCCCGCCCTGGCAACCCGGCTACGCGACCAGCTCACGCGGATTCCCGGCGTACGCGTGCTCGATCGCGGCCCGAACCCGGCCGCGCTGGTCACCTTCGACGTCGCCGGCTGGGAACCGGAGCCGTTCAAGCAGGCCCTGGACGCACGCCGGATCAACTCGGCGCTCAGCTACCGGCAGTTCGCCCAGTACGACTTCGCCGACAAGGACGTCACCTGGGCGCTACGGCTCTCGCCGCACTACTACAACACCGAGGACGAGGTCGACACCGTCGCCGAGACCGTCACCCAGCTCGCCACCGGCCGGCGCACGAGCGAACGGCACTGAGGCCGCGCAGACGGCAAACCCGTTGTCAGGCGACTGAACGCTGCCGCCGCCGAGGCCACCTGTCAGCCGACCGCGACGTCGTAGCGGGAGCGGGCGTGCGGTCCGGCCGAAAACCGGACCGCACGCCGGGCGACCTCAGGGTTTGGCGGCTCAGGTCGCCGCGGGTGCCGGGACATTCACGTTCCCGCCGGCGGGTACCGGAAGGAAGGCCGGGCAGCCCGCTCGCGCGGCGCCGGCCAGGCACTGCTGCATCACCTCGTAGATCACGTACCCGTCCGGACCGAGCGCGTCGACGAGTTTCCTGATCTGCTTGAGCTTCTCGTCGACGGTGGCGTTCTGCTCGATCACCGCCTGCCGCTGGGTGATCGCCACCTGCGCGGCGGCCAGCCCGTCCACCAGTTCCTTACGCGGCTGCGGTTTCTGCAGCGTCAGGTTGAAGTCGAGAAAGTACGCTTTGCCGCCGGTCGTGGCCATCACCGCGGAACTGAGGTTGGCGTTGATCGCCGACTCGAACCGGGTCCGTGTCTCGGGATCGTTGTAGAGCGCCAACCAGTCGTACTTCTGCGCCTCCGCGGCAAGCGCCCTGTTCAGCGGGTGGCCGATGTAGAACCGCAGCATCTCCAGCCAGGTCGCGGTGGTTTTGCCGTCCCCGTCGATCACCGGATGGAACTTCAACCCGATGTCCTCATGGAACTGGCGCAGCATCCCACCGTCCGGTTCGCAGCCGGTGTCCAGGTGGAAGGTGAGGCCGCCGGCGACCGTCATCTCCTGGTTGTCCTTGGAGACGACCGTGAAGGGAGGGCTCTCCGAATCGTCGCTGCCGGTGAAGTCGAAGTTCCGCTGACCGGCCGGGTAGGTGTAGTACCTTTCGCCGAGCCCGTCCCAGGCGCGGTTGTTCTGCGTGACGCACTCCTGATAGGTGGTGCTGGAGAACGCGCCGGCGTCATAGTGCAGCGCCACCTGGTCGGACTCCGTACTCACCGTGGTGCAGCCTGCCGTGAGTAATGCCGCCACCACCGTCAAGACCGCCCAGCGCATGTCTCCTCCGCTCACCCGTTCGCGCCACCGATCGTAGAGAGGGTCGTCAATGCAGACGGGCGTCGACGGCACCGGCGGAGTGCCGTCCGGGCCCGGGCAGTTGTCGTCGCCTTCCTCGCAGTCGGCGCCGACCGCGATCGCGGCAATCGGTGGGCGGACGCGTTTCAGCCATGTGGTGAGCGCGGTCTGCGGAAGGGGGAATCGTTCGCCGACACACCGGGCCGCTGCCCGGAATGCTCAGATCTTGAATCTGTCGACGACCCGCTGGAGGTCCCCGGACATCTCCGCGAGGTGGTTGGCCGCCTGATCGGCTTCGTTCACGCCGGCGGTGGTCTCCTGCACCGAGGCCGCGACCCCGTTGATGGTCTCCGCGACCTGTGCGCCGGCGTCGGCAGCCTCGGTGACGTTGCGGCTCATCTCGTTGGTGGTGACGGTCTGTTCCTCGACGGCGGAGGCGATCGTGGTCTGGAAGTCGTTGATCTGGCGGATGATCTCGCTGATCTCCTCGATCGCGGTGACCGCGCCGGCGGTGTCGGCCTGGATCGCGGCGACCCGGCGGCCGATGTCCTCGGTTGCCCGGCTGGTCTCCTGGGCCAGGTCCTTGACCTCACTGGCGACCACAGCGAAGCCCTTGCCCATCTCGCCGGCGCGTGCGGCTTCGATGGTGGCGTTGAGCGCGAGCAGGTTGGTCTGCTCGGCGATCGCGGTGATCGTATTGATCACATTGCCGATCTCGGCCGACGATTCACCGAGTTTGGCCATGACCTTGCCGGTGTGAGTGGTGACGTCCACCGCCCGGGAGGCCACCTGCACGGCCTGCGTGGCACTGTGGCTGATCTCGCGAATGGAGGCGCCCATCTCCTCGGCGCCGGCGGCGACCGTCTGGATGTTGTCCGACATCGTCGCCGCCGAGTTGGCGACGACGGCCGCCTGCCGAGCGCCCTGTTCGGCGCTGGTCGCGCTGTGCCGGCTGGTCTGGGTGAGTGCCACGGCCTGGGCGGCGAGGCTTCGGGCGTGTTCGCTCAGGTCCGAGACGGTCTGGCGCAGGGTGCCGGTGGCCCGGCGCAGCGAGTCGGCCATGTGGCCGACCTCGTCGCGTTGCCGCACCCGGGGGTCTCCGGAGAGGTCGCCTTCGGCTACCCAGTCCAGGACCTGGCCGACCCGGCGCAGCGGCTGCACGATCAGGCGTGCCACGTACAGTGCGGCGATCACCGCGATGACCAGCGCCGTGATCGCGGCGATGATGATCTGTACGCGGGCCCGCGACACCGTCTCGTCGAACTTCTCGCCCTGCAGCAGCTCCGCGTCGGCGTAAGTGATCTCGTCATTGATCAACTTTTCGTACGCCTTGCGCAGCTCACGGTTTTCGCCCAGAGCCGCCTTGATCGCAGCATCGGGCCGGGTCTGGTAGAGCGCGAATTCGGACCCCAGCGCGGTGAACCAGGTGTCCGTGGCGGCCTTGATCGCGTCGACGCGTGCTTGCGCCGCCGGATCGGCGACCGCCCGCGCCGCGGCCAATCCGGCGTCGACCGTCTCCTGCCGGCCCAGGGCCTCTCCGCTGAAGTCGGTGTCACCTCTGAGCAGGAAGCCTCTCTCGTCGTTGGCGGCGGACTTCGCGCTCAAGGCGGCACTGTTGAGGTTGGTGCTGTATGGCAGGACCTCGGCGATCTCGGTGTTCCGGCTGTCCTGCAGTTCCCCGATGCGGGCGACGCTCAGCGCCCCGACGGCGACCGTTCCGGCGATGGCCACACCGGCGACCGCCAGCACCTTCGTGGAGACCTTCCGGTCCCGGCACCACTGTCCCAGTCCACGGCTGCCTGCCACGTCGATCCCCTCGTTCTGGCGCCACTCCACCCGCCCTTGTGATCTCGCCGGCAGCGGCCCACGATGCGGCATTCATCCACGTCACCTTAAGCCACGTTTTACGCCCTATAAGCGGAATGCGGTAATAGCAACCCCTACTCCGGTGCCGGCGGTGATCAGGCGGGTCACCCAACCCGGCGCCGCGTCGCCGAAGATCGCGTTCCATCGTTCGATCTCGCCCGGCACGGCCCCGGGTAGCGCCTCGGCAATGATCTCCGTGGCCCGTTGATCGCCCGGCAACGGATCGGCGTCCCGCCAGCTCGGCCGCGGCCATGAGCGCCACGGAGACCACCGCGATCCAGCGGATGAGCCGGTGCATGCGCTCACCTCAAATGACCTTGGCACCCTCGATGCCGGTCAGTCGGCGACGTGGGCGGTGTTGTCGAGCCAGTGCTGGGCGAGGCCGATGTCGCCGTCGATGCCGGTGGCGTCGTTGCCGGTGAGGGGCAGGCGCCGGGTCATGATCAGCAGCAGGGTCGCGGCCGGTCCGGTCACCGTCACATCGGCGGTCCGGGTCGTGGGCTGCCAGGTGGCGCCGCCGGGTCGTCGTTCGACGAACCAGGCGCCGTCCACGGTGTCGGTGGCCCGCCACTGCAGGGTCTGCCCGGTGCCCCGGATGGCGTGGGCCGACTCTGACCGCAGCATCTCCCAGGTGGGCGAGGTGAGCATCGCGAGGTGGTTGCTGATGAGCGCGGCCGCGATGCCGGGGGCGATGTCGTCCGGCCGGCCCGCCGCGCCGACCGCGTCGAAGCCGTGGACGACCGTCTCGTTGAGGACGCTGGCCAGCCAGAAGCGTGTCCCGGTCCGCTCGTCGCCCGCGTCGTTGAACACCGCGGCGTCGAGTGCGTCGTCGGAGCACGCGCTCGTGACCCGCTGCGCGGAGCCCGACAGCCAGCTGTCCCATTCGCCGGGGTCGGCGGGGAGTACGGCCATCTCCGTGGGCAGCTGTGTGGGGTCGGTGATGCGCCGTTCGATGATCTCCGCCACCCAGTGCTGGGTCTGGCCGACGTGTTCGACGAGGTCGGTGATGGTCCAGTCCGGGGTGGTGGGCACGGCGGCGTGAGGTCCGGCCGCGGCGGCTGACCGCGCCAGCTGTCGGGTGTGTTCGAGGATCGATCGCCGGGCGTGTTCCGCGTTCAGGTGGGTCATCACATCATCCTTGTCTTCGGGTTCGCTGTGACGGGTAGACCCGGCGTACCGGTCGAACTCATCGGTGGAATCGGACCGCCGCGGCCGTCCGGGTGAGCGAGGGCCGGCGCTATCGATCGGTGGTGGCCTCGCACCGCGGCGGGCATCAACAGGCCGGTGACCGAAAAGCTCGGCGGATTTCCTCCGGGCCGGCTCTCGTTAGGATGACTGCCGCTTCTCCGACGGCCTGCCATGGAATGCTGGAACGGCAACAGCAGGGAATCGAGGCGAAGATGGAACACGCCCGACAACAGGCCGGTGCCGGCATGTCACTGACGCGACGCGGCCTCGTCATCGCCGGCTTGGGCGCCACCGCCGCCCTGGCCGGGCTCGCCGGGGGAAACTCCGAAGCAGCGCTGGGATTCTCGGCGCTTCAGCAAGAGGCACAGCCCGACTGGCGTTTCTGCGGCAAGTGCAACGGCATGTTCTTCTCCGGCCGCGACGGCACCTACTACCGCCAAAACCAGCGCTGCCCAGCCACCGGCCTACACGAACCGATGGGCTACAACTTCGTACTCCCCCACGACGTACCAGCGACGGCGACAACACAATCCGACTGGCGCTTCTGCGGCAAATGCAACGGCATGTTCTTCTCCGGCCGCGACGGCACCTACTACCGCCAAAACCAGCGCTGCCCAGCCACCGGCCTACACGAACCGATGGGCTACAACTTCGTACTCCCCCACGACGTACCAGCGACGGCGACAACACAATCCGACTGGCGCTTCTGCGGCAAATGCAACGGCATGTTCTTCTCCGGCCGCGACGGCACCTACTACCGCCAAAACCAGCGCTGCCCAGCCAGCGGTCTGCACGAACCGATGGGCTACAACTTCGTGTTGCCGCACCAGGGAATCGTCCCTGACGGGTCGGCGCCGCTGAGCCCGGCCGAGCAGCAGATCTTCGACCAGGTCAACGCCATCCACCGCGAGTCGTGCGGCACGACGCTACAGGTCGATCCGCAGTTGGTCGGCGTGGCCCGTAGGCACGCCGACGACCTGTCCAAGCATCCCGGGCCACCCGGCCTGTGGGAGAAGGGCGAACCCAACAAGCAGGGCCACGTCGGATCCGATGGCAGCGACGCCGCCACCCGGATCTCCCGGGAAGTCGGCCGGGTCGGCACCGAGAACGCCTACGTCCGCTATTACACCGGCAACGCACCCGCGCCCGAAGTCCAATACGCGCTCGACTATTGGCGCAACAGTCCGGGCCACAACGCCACGATGCGAAACTGCGCCTACCGCACCACCGGTGTCGGCGTGGCCGTCGGCAAAGGCTTCGTCCCAGTCGGCCAGCCCAATGCCGGCGCCCCGGCGACCCTCCACTATTTCATCCAGACATTCGCCCAATAGCAGGTAGGCACCGCCGTGAGCCAATGAGCTCGCGGCTGCCGCACGGATCCGCCACTGAGCGGGCGCTACGGAGGGTCACCGCAGGCGCGAGGGCACCGACGTCGGTCATGCCCATGTGCGGATGTTTCGGCTACCACTTCGGTTGCGCCGCCATCGTGCTCGAGCTGCTGCCCCCGAACGGGCAGGAACTCAAGGTGGCATGCTGACCATCCACCGTGTGGGTGGCGTGCGATACGGGGTGGCGTTGTGGCAGTTCTACGAGTCCGGGGTTTCGCTCTTCCGGAAGGCGAGCCGGTCGATCTCTATGCCGACGGTGATCGATGGACATCGGATCCGGTGGCCGGTGCCGAACTCGTTGCCGAGGGCTGGATCCTGCCGGGATTGGTCGATGCGCATACCCATCCGGGGGCCGAGAGGCCAGGCCAGCCGCTGGATGTCGGCGTCCTGCGGCAGGATCTCCGGGCGCATCTGGATTCCGGAGTCACGCTCATCCGGGCCCCGGGCCTGGCGGATGATCCTCCTGAGTGGTTCGGCCACGCGGACGAAAGCCCGCGAGCCGTGCATGCCGGCCCGTGGATCGCTCAGCACGGTCAGTTCATGGAGGGCTGGGGTCGCCGCCCGGATCCGGTCGACCTGCCGGCCGTCGCGGCCGAGCAGGCATCCCGCACCGGCTGGGCCAAAGTGGTGATCGATTGGCGACCTGACGACGACGTCATGCCGGTCGAGGTGCTGCGCGAAGCAGTCATGCGCGTACATGCGGTCGGCGGGCGTCTCGCGGTGCACTCCCAGCAGGCCGCAGGTGGCGTGGTCGCGGTTGAAGCAGGTGTGGACTCCGTGGAACATGGCATGGGTCTGGACTTGGAACTCTTGCCGCGCATGGCCGAGCAGGGCACCGCGCTGACTCCGACCCTGTCGGTGATCACCGCCTCTTTGGCGGAGATCATTGCTGATCCGGAACGCGCGCGCCGAAGCTGGTACGTGCCGGGCGCAAGCGCACACGCCCGGCTCGCCGCCGCGGCCGTCGAGGCCGGGGTCACGGTGTTGGCCGGCACAGACACCAGGCCACACGGTGGTATCGCTCAGGAGATTCGCGCTCTGATCGCCGCGGGTGTGTCCCCGCATACGGCGATCGGCGCCGCATCGTGGACCGCCCGGTCCTACCTCGGCCTGCCCGGTCTGGTGGATGGAGCCCCGGCCGACGCGGTCGTGTTCGACCTGGATCCGCGGATCGACCTCGGCCAACTCGACAAGCCGCGGGCCGTCATCGTCCGCGGAAAGCGTGTTCACCGGCGACCGAACCCGTGAACAGCCGGATCTGCCGCCGATCGAGCGACGCCGGGAGAGCGGCCGGCATCCGGTCGTGCCGATGAGCGGACCGCCCGGTCGGACTCACGCTTGGTGGCCGGCGTAATCGTCATGGTCGACGACTCGGCTTCGGTTGCCAACCGAGCGTGGGCTGCCCTGATCAGGCTGCCATCATGACGGGGTGACGTCGGTGCCGGACAGCATGCCGTTCCGGTGGGATCTGATCACACCGGATCAGCTGGGATCGTTGCTCGACGGCACCGCGACGCCCGGCCTGTGGTTCCTCGACGATCTCGTGGCGTGTACCGGAAAGGTGCTGGCCCGCAGCCGCAACGGGGATCTGTTCTTCGTGGGCAGGTCCTTGGACTCGATGTTCGACCTGCTCGGCGGCGTGTTCACCGGCCCGGCCGGGGTGCAGCGCCTCTACCGGCTGCCGTTGTCGTTTCAGCGGCCGGGGATCGGATCCGGCCGGCGCTGGCGGCGGCGCGCGTTGACGCCCGCTGAGGTCGTGCAAGGCCGCCGGTTCCTGGAGACGGTCGGATTGACGCCGTACGCGCTGGCGCGCCGGGATCGCCCAGCGGTCCTGGTCGATGTCGTTTACGAGGGCGAGACGTTCACCGAGTTGTTCACGCTGATCCGGGACTGGATCGAGCAGGAACGCGAGCCGTGGCCGGTCATCCGGCGCAAGCTGTGCTTCGTAGGGGTCACCATCCGCCGCAAGACCAGTCCGAACACCGAGCGGTGGCAGCAGCATCCCGCCTGGACCCGGACGCTGCCCGCCTCCGCGGTGGCCAACGTGTCACTCGACCCGGGAGTCTGGTCGTACCTCGGCGATCACCAGGTCAAGCTGACCCGTTCGCTACGCCCGGACCGATGGACCGCCGAGGCCGAAGGCCCCGGCCGGGACGAGCACACGCGGCAGGCCCTCGCCGAGGCAGCGGCACTGGTGGCCTACGGTCGCAGCCCGGCCGGCCGGCAAGCCGTCGCCCGCGCCATCGGCCGCGACCCCGCACTCAGCCAGCCGTGGCTACGCACCCTGGTCACAAACCTGACCACAGGTTGAGTCCCGGCTACCCGCCCGGGCGATCCCGGCATCGACGGATGCGCAGATGATTTCGCCAGCGAGTATCAGCGCCAAATGTCGGTGAGTTTCAGCGCCGTCGCCGTCACCGGAACATGATCAATGTCGCTGACTTCGAGCGCCACCGGACTGCCTCGTAGGCGATCAGTTGGCGATCTCGCGGCGTTGGACGCAGCCCCGGGAATGCACTGGCGGCTGCTTCGTATCCTGCGCCAAGGAGGTGCACATGACGAATTCTGGACTGATCCTACGATTGATCGAGGAGGCAGCCCAGGCATCTGACTGGCGCAGCAGCTGCGCGGACTCGGAACGCCTGCCGATCTTCAACCTCTGGGGACCAGTTATGTACCTAACCCCGGCCGGCGAAGTCGTCATAGATCACGAAGAGGACAGGCCGACTCGGCTGGCCGATCCAGCTGAGCGTGACTTCGCGCTCGCCCGAGCCGCTGAGAAGTATCCAGAACTCGCTCACTTGAAGCCGCCAATGCCACCGGCTGCGGCTACCTGCAACCTGTGCAGCGGACGTGGCCGGATAACCGTCTCTCAAGGGAAGATCTTGCCGTGGCAGGACGGAAGGGGATTCAAGTTGTTCTTCTACTGCCCGGAGTGCAACAGCCTTGGATGGACACTGGCCATCTGACGCCAGCCGTCTCGCCGCCGCCGTATGTAAGCAGCGGCCGGACGTGATCCCCACAAGTGGCGCCGAAACTCGGCGACACAAACCCAGACCCGAAACCAGTGGCGCTGAAAACCACTGACACCCGGCTCCCAAACTCGCTTACAAAACCACGCAGATTCGCCGCCGAGGGCGAACACTCGACGCCCCGAGTGGTCACGTCGCGTAACCCGTGGGCACCTGGGACGCCGGGCCGTTCGACAACGACGACGCCGCGGACTTCGCCGCTACCCTTGACGACGCGCCTGCGCACGTCCGCATCGAGATGATCGGCTCGGTCCTCGAACGCGTCGCCGACCCAGCCAGCGACGACTCCCGGCTCTCCGACGCCCCGCGAGCCGTCGCCGCTGCTGCCTGATCGCAGCCCAATACGCGGGCGGTGTCCCCGTCGACTCGGTCTACGGCCCGAGTACACCCATGCCGCAGCCCTCTTTTTGTTCTCTACAACGGAACGTCAACCTGATCTGCCACCGCGGTCACGACCGGAGCCGCGCAGCACAGGGCGCATATGGACCTTGGTCGTTACCGTGTCCGTCATGACATCAGACTTCGTCGTCGTACTGCGCGGCTACGACAAAGACCAGGTGGATCGGCTTCTCGCCCAGGCGGATACGGCTCTCTCCTCATCGGACGACGCGCTGCGCGCATCGGCGCGAGAGCTGCTGCAGAACACCGTCTTCGTGGTGGTCTTGCGCGGCTACGACCGTGGCCAGGTCGATGACGCCGTCCAGGATCGCCTGAAGGCGCTGGGATCGGCAACATCCGTAAACACGCCGCCGCATCCCCCCACGACATCCTCCTTCACCGTGGTGTTGCGTGGTTACGACATGACGCAGGTGGATGACGCTTTCGCGCAATTCGCCGCGGCAACGCGATCCGGCAACGCCATCACGCGCGCTGCGGCATGCGATGCGCTGCGGGCCAACGACTTCCGCGTACGGTTTCGAGGCTACGACCGCGGCCAAGTTGACCACGCTGTACAGAACGCAGCACAGCGACTGTCGTGACACGCGAATCCGCGACTTCTACCTCGAAGCCGCGGCCGCGAACCGTGCGGTCGTCTTCGCCGTCGATCAATAAGCCGTCAACGGCGTACCCGGTAGCGCAGGTGAAGCACCCTGTCGCCCTGAATCACCACGTCGGGATCCTCCAACAGGTGCTGCGCGTCGATCGACCCGAAGTAGCGTTTTCCGGACCCGAAGACGACGGGTACGACGTCCATGCGCACCTCGTCGACCAGACCCGCGGCAAGCACCTGGCCACCGACCTCGCCGGCGGCGACCTCGACCAGGCGGTCCCCCGCAAGTTCCTGCGCCGTGGCGACGGCTGCCTCGACGCTGTCGACGAAGTGGAACGGCGCCTCGGGGTCCCAGCCGTCGGGCGTCGGCCGGTGCGTCACGACGACCACGTGGTCGACCCCGCTCGGAGGCTTGCCGTCCCAGCCGTCGGTCAGGTCGAAGACGCGGCGGCCGCAGATCGTCACCCCGATCTGGTCCCAGTACGGCCGGGTGTAGTCGTAGGAGGTCTGCGACACCTTCACCACGCCGCTCTCGTCCAACGGGACGTCTCCGCTGGACAACCAGTCGAACAGCGGTCCGGGCTGGTCGTTCTCGTCCGCGACGAAGCCGTCCACCGACACCGAGCTGTACATGACCACCTTGCCCACGGGGCTCTCCTCTGCTTTGGGTCGCCCCTCAAATTAGCGTGCCGTGAACTGCCGTTCTTGTAAGAAATCAATCGGCCGGCAGCGGCCGGCCGAGATGGCCGGCCTGGTCGACGCCGCACACGACCGGGAAACCCGCGCGGTGGAATACTCGCCGGCTGACACCGCCTGGGCTTTCCTGCGATTACCCGGTGCGCCCGGCAGTGTTCTTGCAAGATCGATGCTGGGGCGTTTCGAAGGGCGGAGTGACGATGGCGGAACAGGTGTTGTTCAGTGGAACGGTCGGCGTCTCCTATGGCCAGGTCTATCTTGCGGGCGAGGAACCTCCCGGGATGGACGAGAGCTTCGCGGGGCAGGTGAACGGCCTTTGTGGCGCCGCAGTGCCCGGAAGCTTGTTCTTGGTGACCGGCATCAAAGAGGGCTCGGTACCGATGACCGTCGAACTGCATCCCAGCGAGCCACCGCTGTCTGATGCCTGGGAAGAGATCGTCGAGGTCTCCTTCGCCAACCCGTCTCCTCGGCCGGAGCTACAGGAGTGGGGTGGCGAAGGAAACCACCCGTTCCGGCTGGAGCCCGGCAGTTATCGCATTCGCTACTGCGCCCGCATGATGGATGAGGCCTGGGACGTCGAATCGAACTACGACGACGACCTGATCGATGCCTACCTTCTGCAATTCTGGCCCAGCCCGGCCGAACCCGACCGCATCATCCGGCAGACGAGTCGCTGCGCCGCGTATTGGCATCAGGCGAACCGGCAAGCCGAACCCAGCCCTGAACAGGCAGCGACGGAAACCGCCCAGCTGGCAGACGCGGAAGAGGAATGGCTGCTTCGCGTCTTCCAGGGCAGGGTTCCGAACCAGCGGCTACGTGCCGTCGCCTTGGCAGGCTACTCGCACAGCTTGAACGACATCGACATGGACTTGACATTCGCGCTCGCGGAAGCAGACGACGGCGTCCATCGGGCGGTCGCTGCCTGGGCCGCGTTGCGGGCCCTGGAGATTGCGCGGCTGACCGAGCTGCCTGAACTGGCGCCCTCGGTAGCAGCGATCCGACAGGGAGGCCGGGCCGTAGCCCCCTTCGACGGTACGGGTTATTGGTACGGGGCACTGACGAGCCCGATCCCAGAAACCCCCGTGCCGCCCCTGTCTCCCGTTCCCGCCGCTCATACTCCGGACGGGGAAGTACCAGAGGATCACACACAGATACGAGAGACCGCCGCGATCTATGCTTTGCTGGCAACAGGCGAAGCCGACTCCCTTGCCGCTGCCCTGTCCGCGGCCACAAGCGCGGCCGAGGCGTTCGGCGGCGATCTGTACCTACAGTTCCTGTCCGACCTACGACAGGCATTTCCTGAGCCGGGATCACGCCGGTGAGCGGCCCTTGAGGGCTACAGCATCTCGATGCGGCCGTTCTCCAGTCGGTAGATCGCGCCGACGATGTCGATGCGGCGGGTCATGAGCGCTTCCTTCAGGTGTGCGGCTTGCTTGAGAGCGGCCACGGTCCGGTGGATATGGCTGCGTGTGGCCTTGTCGAGGTTGTAGTCGACCGGCCTGGCCGCCGGTATTGCGGGGGTGATCTGATCGATCAGGAACTGGCGCCCACCGGCGGGCCGGCGTCCGGTGCGGACCGCCTCGTACGCGGCGGCCACCGCGCGGCAGTCGTCGTGGCCGAGCACGACCACCAGCGGCACCTGCAGCTCGGTCACCGCGAACTCGACCGAACCCAGCACGGCGCGATCCAGTACGTGGCCGGCGGAACGGGCCACACAGATCGCTCCGATGCCCTGCCCGAGCACCGTTTCCACCGCCACCCGGGCGTCGATGCAGCCGACGACGACCGCGAAAGGCTGCGCGTCGACGCCACCGTTGAAGGTGTCGCCGAGATGCGCGGCTCGTGCGGTGAATCGGGCGTTACCCGCGCGCAGGCGGGCCAGTGCCTCGACCGGGTTCGGCCGGCCGAGGTATCGCGCCGCCGGATGTAACGGGTTCGGCGCAGCTGTCGGATCGGAGAACAACCGTCCCGGTTCCACAGATGTGAGGATGACACGCCATCCAAAGGGTGGGAAGTCGGCCGCCACGGCATCGAGCCGGTTGCGACGATAAGGCCGTCGGCCCGGTATGGGCCGGTCCGGGTTGGTGGCCGGAACCGTCGAACGACCAGCAACTACGTTCCGCGTGTCCGGTTACCCCGTTCGATTGAACGTACAGTAGTCATCATGTCGATGATCGGCTATGCCTGTTTCGGCGCCCGTAGTCGGTGTCCTACTCGGGCGAACGAGACCTGCAGCAGCGAGGCTTGCGCTAACCGGCGGACCACACGGAACCAGCGCCTCGACCGTGGCGCTGCAGCATGATGGCCGCCGGTTCGGGATCGCTGCTACAGGTGTCGGAGATCCATCGTCTCGCGGTCGTCGGTGGAGAGGCCGTCATCGCCCGTACCACCGGTCACCGGCTGGGCCAGGTGTTGCTCCCCAGGTCCCGGTTCGCCGATGTCGAGGCCGTCGCCACTGCGACGCTGACCCTGGGCCCGGACGCCGGCGCCTTCTACGATCGGGGCTGGGCGCGCCGGGCGACCGGTCGGCCCCGGCCGGCACTGGACGATTACCGGCAGGCCATGGCCCTGTACCGGCAGGCCGGTGATCGGGCCGGCGAAGCCGCCACCCTCAACAACATCGGCCTCCTGTACAACGGGCTGGGCGACCGACGCCAGGCACTGGACCACTACCACCAGGCCCTACCTACATTCCGGGAAGTAGGCAACCGGTACGGAGAAGCCGCCACCCTCAACAACATCGGCCGCGTGTACAGCTGGCTGGGCGACCGGCGGCAAGCACTGGACCACTACCACCAGGCCCTGCCCACCTTCCGGGAGGTCGGCGACCGGGTCGGCGAAGCCGCCACCCTCATCAACATCGGCAGCGTGTACGACGGGCTGGGCGACCGGCGGCAAGCACTGGACCACTACCACCAGGCCCTACCTATATTCCGGGAGGTAGGTAGCCGGTCCGGCGAAGCCGCCACCCTCACCAGCATCGGCCGCGCGTACGACGGGCTGGGCGACCGGCGGCAAGCACTGGACCACTACCACCAGGCCCTGCCCACCTTCCGGGAGGTCGGCGACCGGGTCGGCGAAGCGATCACCCTCACCAGCATCGGCAGCGCGTACAACGGGGTGGGCGATTGGCGGCAGGCACTGGACTACTTCGAGCAGGCCCGGCCCGTCTTCAGGAAGGTCGGCGACCGGGCCGGCGAGGCGGTCACCCTCACCAATATCGGCAGCGCGTACCACGGGATGGGCGACCGGCCTCGGGCACTGGACTGCTTCGAGCAGGCCCTGCCCATCCTCCGGGAGGTCGGTGACCGAACCAGCGAAGCGGTCACCCGGTACAACATCGCGATGATCCACCGAGCCGACGGCGACCTCGCCTTGGCCGTCACCGAACTCGAACGCGCCGTGGACCTCGGTCGGCAGATCGAACACCCCGGCCTGGCCCGCAACATCGCCATGCTCGAGCAGGTACGCCGCGAACTGGCACAGACCCGTACCCAAGCCTGATCACACTGGTGCGGCCGCTAGAGGCCGAGTTGGACCGGCTGGTCCGGTATCCCCGCGGTGAGAAGGGCTGCCAAGGGTGTGGTGAGGTCGCGGGGCGAGAACAGCTCAGATCCCGAATAGCCGGCGATCTCCGAGAGGCGCCACCACCGGAACCCGGCCAGGTTCTCCTGCGCGGCGAGTTGGTCGTCGGTCCACTCACCGCGGGGCAGGAAGTGGCTCGTACGGATGAGGAAGTAGTCGTTGATGATTCCGCCGACGCCCGGCGCATGATCGGCGGCCAGGACTTCCTGGTGCCAGACGTGCGGTGGATCGGCGGTGACCGCCAGTCCGGTCTCCTCACGCAGTTCACGGCGCAGAGCCGTCAGCTGGTCCTCGCCGGGTTCGATGCCGCCGCCCGGGGCCGCCCAAACGACCTTCGCCTCCTCGGGCACCGCCGGGTGAGGAAAACGAACCGGCAGAGAAGGATCCGGTCGTCCTCATCGAGGAGGATCGCGCGGACGGCGCGGCGCGGATTCGGCGTCATGGCGTGTCGAATGTGGCGGCGAAGTGGATGATGGTCGGCACCGCCGCAGGCTATCAACCGCCCCCTTGCTCCACCTCAGTCCGCTGCGATCGTCGGCTGCGGCACAAGTGGGACGGGCGGAGCGCGCTGGCGGCCCAGCACGGCCCCAGCACCCGGTGAGCCGCATGAACCTCATCGACTCGGCCTCGCCCGTACCACCGTTCGAGCAGCTGCGCGCCCAGCTCGCCGGGCAGATTCAGGACCGCACGCTGGCCGTGGGCACCCGGCTGCCGACCATCCGCCGCCTGGCCGCGGACCTCGGCCTGGCGGTCAACACGGTCGGCCGGGCCTACCGGGACTGGAGGAGGCGGGGCTGATCGAGACCCGCGGCGCGGCCGGCTCGTTCGTGTCCGCGGCCGGTGAACAGGGACGCGAACGGGCCCGCCGCGCCGCCGCCGAGTACGCCGCCGAGTACGCCGCCGAGTACGCCGCCGTCATCGCCAGCCTCGGCATCGACACCACCGAGGCCGTCCGCATCGTCCAAGCGGCGCTGACCCAGAGCGTTCCAGAGGTCAGCTGAGCGCCGGAAGAACCTAGTCCGAGCCGTCATCGGGCGCCGCACTCGGCCCGGCGTCGAGGGCCGGAGCCGGTGGCGCCGTCCCGTGCCGGTCGCGATGCTCGGCTACCGCCTGGAGTGCGGTCGCCACTGCGCTCGCTATGGCCGCTGCGGGAGCCCCCGACGCCCCGGCCGAGGCCTGCACGGAGGTGGCCGCCGCTGAATCCTGCGTCGCGGATGGCGGCTTCGCGCCCGTCGTCCGCAGCGAAACCAGCCGGGAAAGCGCGTCGAACCAGAACGGCGTCCCCAGCATCACCAGCAGGGCGGTGGCCAGCCAGCCGGCGACGTGCGCCGTGGCCCACGCCGGGCTGGACCAATCGGTGCCGCTCTGCCAGCCGACGGGTATGCCGATTCCGGCCACGTCCTCCACGGCTTTCACGCTTTGGTCGATGAGGTCGTCCGGTGACGTGCTTTTCGCGGCGGCCTGCTCGGCGGCATCGAGCGCCGCCTGCCGGACCGACGGTTGTTGCCAGAGAATCTGCGCCAGGTGGAAGATCGACACGTTGCCGCCTACCGCCAGACCCAGGCCGACGGCGAACAGCGCACCGGTGGCCCACCGCTTGTAGGCGCCGCTGAGCCGGCTCATCGTTTCGTCGTACCAGTTCTCGATGGCCGCCTTCTTTTCGACGCTGAGCCCTTGACGGTCGGGCTTGAGGATGGCCATCTGGGCGTTCAGGCCCTTGGCCGGCGCCGCGGACGCCTTGTCGGTGAATTCGTCGATCGCATTCGCGAACGACTTCGCGGAGAGGTAGGCGGGGCCGGCATGGGTTCGGAACAGGCGCCGCCCGCGGGAGGACGCGATGGTCGCGCTCTGGTAGACAGTGGTGTTCTTGAACCTCTCCAGGGCGTCCTTCGCGTCCTTGTCGAAGGTGGTGCTGCCACTGAGCATCTGCCCGATCGTCTCTTCGAGGTCTCTGGCACGCTTTCGCAGAATCCGCGCGAGTCCCTCGACGATCGCTGAGGCGAGTGAGGAGAGGACGCAGAGCAGCAACGCGAGCCCGATCGCGGTCTCCAATGCCTGTGAGCCGAGCATCCGCGTTCCTTCCCTGGGCCGTGGGACGTCCTCGCGCGAAGTCGCCGAACCCGCTCGAGCATTCCCACGCTAGAAGGCGCGTGCTGACCGCCTGAATCGAATGCCCCACCGGTCGTCCCGGCGGGTGATCTTGCAGCCCGATGGTCCGCCAGGCAGGCCGGGGAAATCCCTTCGACATCCAGACAGTCCGAGAAGCGGCGGCCGACTTCACGTGGCACAGCCGGTGTTCAGCCGGGAGCCGATCGGCCGCCATGGCTTTGCGGAAGGCCGAGTAACGCCTCCAGGGTCGGCGACGCGTTGGGCCATGCCGTACGCGTTCTGCTCCATCGGAGCTCGCTCCTTCGGGTACGGGTGCCCCTGGGACGTCCTCAGCCTGCGCATCCCCATCAGCCGGAATGGCGTGCCGAAGATTGCTAACCCGTTTGAATATCCAGGTCGGCAGACAAGCGAGTTCCGCGCGCGCGGATTTGCCCCGGAACTGGAGGTAGAGAATCAGCTAAAGTTTGGTGACGCCCTGCCGATAGTTGCAGCCGACGGAAAGCATTATTTCCTGCTCGGCTCGAAGGAGTCTACGGTGAGAAAGATTCTGGTCACTGTCTCAACGGCGTTTATCGCCCTGGGACTCGTCGGCAGCCCAGCGGCCGCACAGGCCGCCACCCCTCACGCTACCGCTGCCGTCTCCTACTCGGCGGCCAAGGAGTCGGTCGCGCAAAAGAACGCCGCCCGCATGGCCGCCTCCTATCTCAAGTATTCCGCGTTCTCCCGCTCGGGACTCATCGAACAACTGAAGTACGAGGGTTTCAGCACCAAGCTTGCTACTTACGGAGTAGACGCGCAGCACGCCAACTGGAAGAAGCAGGCCGCCAAGATGGCAAAGAGTTATCTGAAATACTCCGCGTTCTCCCGGCAGGGCCTCATCGACCAGCTGAAGTACGAAGGGTTCACCACCGCGCAGGCAACGTACGGCGTGAATCAAGCCGGCCTCTGAACACCTTTTGGGCAAGGCTTGTGTCAGGTCGATCAAATACGCTTTCGAGGGATCGACTCAATTTCGGGCCGGTTCTCCGTTTCCGGAGACCGGCCCTGGACTGCTGCAACTCCGGTCGAGGCGGCGGGATTTCAACCCACGGCCCCTCCATCCCGAATGAGGTTCCTGTGGGCGCTGTGACCTGCCGCGCCGCATGAACTCTGAACGAGGTATCCGCGAGACGCCTCGCTTGCCTGCCTTCCTGAGAGTCGCGTTCGTCGTCGCCAAGAACTCTTCAAGCCCTCAGGTGGCTGACCGATCTGGTCACCGGTATTCATGAAGAGAAGGTGAAGAATGATGAGCGTTATCAAGACGGCCGTAGCGGCGGCTGCCGCAGCAGCCACCATGTTCTCCATGGCCGCATGCACCCCGAAGACGGACGACACCCCTGAGGCCGCAGGCAGTCCGATCACGGCGTCCGCTTCGGCGGAGGCGAGTCCGACCCAGAAGGCTCCGAGCCAGAAGTCCACGACGAAGAAGTCGCCGACCAAGAAGGCTTCGACGCCGTCGGCGGCATCGAAGGTCAAGGTTCCCAACGGTGTTGGAATGGATTATCAGTCAGCTCAGGACTTGTGGCGAGCGGCTGGGCTGCACGTTGCGCCCGCGACGGACGCCACCGGCGCGCATCGCCTCCCGCTCATAGATGCAAATTGGGTCGTCCTGGCGCAGGACCTCAAGGCCGGCAAGAAGGTTCCCTCGGATTCATTCATCACCGCGACGGTTAAGAAGTACTCGGACGATTAGCGCCCCAGCCATGATTGTGATCATGGTGGCGGCGGACGGACCTTTCGCGGGTGGCAGAGACTCGCCTATGTGCTCTTCGGCCACACCCAAGCGACCCGGGCGATGACCAGCAGAATCGCTATCTCGATCAGGGTCCCGGCGATGTAGTAGACCCAGCTCACCGATGAGAGTGGCCCCTGCGGTTACCACGTAGAACAGGCTGACGACGATGTTGGCGATCCGGTTGATCCGCGCCCGGGCGAGCAGCGAGACGGCGACCATCAACGCCGCGACCACGATGTACAGCGTCGTGAGCAGCAGAAACGTCTGGTCGATGGTGAACCCGGTGCCGGGCACCTCACCCGCGAGCACTCCGTTGATCACATCAGCGCGGTAGAAGCCGAAGATGTCGACGTAGGCGAACACGAACAGCGTGGTAATCCATAGGCCGCAGAGCACGACCCTGGTGTCGATCCCGTTCACGGATCGTCTCCTTCGTGTAGCGGTGGCGGTGGTGGTCCCAGTCTCGACCGCACCGGAGGCGTGACGCCCGAGTCCTGTGGCCGACGCCGTCCTGTTCCATCGGCCAGGGAAGCGGCTGGTCGGACGACGGGTTCGGCGGCAGCGCCCGATCGCTACCGTGACAAGCGTGTGGAACGCTGCGACGACGTTGCGAGCCGCCAGGCGGCGCGACTGGAGCCTCGCCGCACCGGTGCTGGCCGTGCTGGTGTTCGACGCCGCCTTCCGGGACCTGACCTGGCCTCCGGTGGCCGTCGCATTCGGATGTGGCCTGGCGCTCGCGACCCTGGTCCGGCGGACCTGTCCCCTGGCGGCGGTGGTGTTCGCTTTCGGAGGGTTCGCGGTCCTCGATCTCGCCGCGTACGTCGTGGGCACCGAACCCGTGGTCCTGAACAGCGGATGGGTGGTGCTCGTCCTGGCCTACTCCCTACTGCGCTGGCGTGCCGGCCGCGACGCGGTCATCGGGATGGCGGTCATCGCGGTAGGGCTGGCCGTCATCGTCAGCGTCGACTTCCCCGGGATCGCCGAGACGACCGCCGGGATCGCCATCGTGCTGTTGGCCGCCGCCCTCGGGGCGTCCATGCGCTACCGCAGCATCGCCCGCGAACAGTTGATCGTGCAGGCCAAGCTGCAGGAACGCGAACAGCTGGCGCGGGAGTTGCACGACACTGTGGCCCACCACGTCTCCGCGATCGCGATCCAGGCGCAGGCCGGCCTGTTCCTGGCCCGGTCATCGTCACTGAGCGGAGCGACCGAGGCCCTCGAAACCATCAACCGCGAGGCTGCCCGGACGCTCGCGGAGATGCGCACCATGGTCAGCGCACTGCGCGACCACCGGCAGCGGCCGCCTCTGCTCCCCCGGCACCGGATCGCCGACATCGAGGCTCTCGCCGCCGACAGCACCGAGGCGCTGAGCATCGGCGTCGAGCTGCACGGTGACCTGACGAACCTCCCGCCGGCCGTAGAGGGCGCGCTCTACCGGGTAACGCAGGAATCGATCACCAACGCTCAGCGTCACGCCCAGCAGGCGACCCGGGTCCGGGTCGAGGTGACCGGCAGCACCACCGACGTCCAGCTGACAGTCAGCGACGACGGCGCCGGTATCGCGTCCGCCGCCGGTCCGTCCGGATTCGGTCTGGTCGGCATGACCGAACGGATCGCGCTCCTGGGCGGCACGCTCACCGCCGGCCCGCATCCGGATCGCGGCTGGACCGTCCGGGCCGTCCTTCCCCGCCGGGGCGCCGCGACATGACCATCCGCGTCCTCATCGCCGACGACCAGGGCATCGTACGGGCGGGGCTGTCGACGATCCTCAACGGTCAGCCCGGCCTCGAGGTTGTCGGGCAGGCGGCTGACGGACGTACGGCCGTCGCGCTCGCCACGTTCGCCACCCGCGGCCCTGCCAGCACACCGGCCCAGCCCGTTGACGCCCTGACCGACCGGGAGGAAGACGTACTGGCTGAAGTCGCGCTCGGCAGGACGAACGCCGAGATCGCCCGTGACCTGCACATCAGCATGAGTACGGTCAAGTTCCATCTCACCGGTCTCATGACCAAACTCGGCGCCCGCAACCGCGTCGAACTCGCCATCTGGGCTTACCAGACCCACCGCGTCACGTGACGCCCGCCCCGGATGTCAGCCGACGCGTTGCACATCCGCGAGACCGGACACATGGCCGGTGGTCACCGCAGTCGTGCCACTCGTTCGTCCCAACCGGCGACGAGCTGCTCCGGCGGATACGGGGGTCCGCAGACCGGATCGATGTCGTCGACGCTACCCCTGCGCATTCCTCACCGGCAGCCAGGAACTCAGTCTTCGAACTCCTCGTCGTCCTCGTCGTCCGGGACCGTCTGCCACTCGCCCGGCAGCCGCTCCCGCACCGCCTGCACCGCTGCCGGTGTTCGGCCATGGACCGACAGCCACGTGTCTCCGTGGTTCCGCAGCAGCACATCAGGTCCGGCGAACCAGCGGACTCCTGGCCCGTCCATCCCGGCCCAGAAGGGGAAGACCGGCAGCGGAAGGCGCTCGAACACGGCAGTCACCAGCGCGTTCGCGGTGTCGTCCAGCTCCCGGTCGTCGAAGTGGTGTTCGTCCGCGGAGAGCATCGCCTCCGACATCACCATCTCGACGAGCGCCAGCGAGAGCCGGTCCGAGTAGGGAACCCAGCCGTCTCCGATGTTCAGCACGACCGGAGGGTCGTCCTGATGGATGACGTGGCCGGACACGCCCCACGACGCGCAGCCCTGGGCCTCCACCCGGAAAACCAGGACGCCATCGGAGTCGACCCGAAGGCTTTGCGGCGGCACCAGGCTGTCCTGAGTGGCGGTCAGGTCCCTCCGACGGCCGAACAACAGATAGGCCTCACGCAATGCGGCCGACAGCGTGAAGCCGATCCGGTCCTCGCCCACCTGTAGCAGGGCTGCGTCGACGCCATCTCCTTCGACCACCGGGTAGCCGAAGGCCGCGGTCATCGCCCGGACGAAATCCCACCCCCGGTGCCGATCGCCTGCACACAATTCGTCGAGACCGTCGAGCATGCCGATCACCATACCGACGCCAGCCGCTGCTCCCGGTTCGTCGACGGGCCGCCGAGGTCGAGGCGTGGTGCGCGCAACGAGCGACCTCCGCACCCGGCAGAGGAACTCGCTGTTGGTGACCAGGCAGCCAGATCTTGCCCTGCCGTTCACGCGCGGTGGATTCGTTTGCGGATGCGCGACGATCCGCATCGATGACTAGGATCCCGGGCGTGCCTATCATTGATCTTGACCATCATGCGCAGACCATGCCGAGCCGGCCGTCTCGGCGGCACCTGCCGGCCTTGATCGCACTGGCAGTCGGATCGCTGCTCTTCGGCCTCACCGGGGAACCGGAGGGCTCGGCGAGCCCTGTCGACGAGGCGGACGTGTGCTCCCCATTCTCGGCTCATGGCGGTTCGGACGGAGACGTCGTCATGGTGGACTCCGGAACCGGCGACATAGTGTGGATAGTCCACTGCCCGGCGTGATGAGGTCGACCGCCCCGAATCACCAATGCCGAACATCCGCTGTGGACCGCTCGAAAGCCACCTACCGGATCCTCATGGTTGCGGCTCCGCGTGCCGGTCGGTCAGGGTGAAGTAGAAGGTGGCACCCGCCCCCGGCGCACTGTCGGCCCAGATGCGGCCGCCGTGCCGGGACAGGACGCGGTGAACGATCGACAAACCGACGCCGTGGCCGGCGAAGTCGCTGGCAGCGTGCAGTCGCTGGAACGGCTGGAAGAGCCCGTCGACGTCGCCCATGCTGAAACCGGCACCGTTGTCGCGCACGAAGAAGACCTCTTCCCCGTCCAGTCGCGTGGCCCCGACCTCGATCCGGGCGTCCGGACGCCCGCCGGTGAATTTCCACGCGTTGGAGATCAGGTTGTTCAGGGCGAGCTGAATGAGGTGCGTGTCGCCCGTGCAGACCAGGCCGTCGGCGATCGACGCATTCACTTCGCGACGCGGGTCGGCGTCACGCAGGTCCGCCAGAGCCGCATGTGCCAGTCGACTGAGATCGACGCGCTCGCGGCGCAGTTCCGAACGCGTGACGCCGGAAAGGCGCAACAGGTCGTCGGTGAGTTGGGACATGCGCGCGGCGTTGTCGTGGATGCGGCGCAGGTAGCTCTGCGCCTCCTCGTCCAGCCGGTCGGTGTGGTCCTCGATCAGGATCTCGGCAAGGCCGGCCACTGATCCCAGCGGGCCCCGCAGGTCATGCGACACCGAGTATGCGAATGTATCAAGCTCATTGGTCAATACCTCGAGTTCTCGTACCCGCTGCTCCAACTCGGTGTTGAGCCTGCGTACCTCCTCCTCGGCTCGTTTGCGCTCGGTGATGTCGGTGGAGATGCCCGCGACGGCACAGGCGTGCCCCGCGCCGTCCATCAAGGGGACCTTGACCGTGATGTAGGTGTGCGGCCCGTCCGGTCCAGGGGCGGTCTCCTCCACCTGCACCGGGCCGCCGACCTGGAGCGCGAGCCGGTCATTGGCCCGGAAGGCATCGGCCACGTGCGGGGGAAACAGGTCGTGGTCGGTGAGCCCGACGATGTCTTCACGCCGAACACCGAACCGCCGCTCGTACTCGCGATTGATGAGCACGTACCGGCCGTCCTGGTCATGTATGTATATGACAGCCGATGTGTTGTCGATCAGCGCGAGCAACTGCTCTGTTCCGATCTGCGTATCGTGTGCTTGGCACTCGAGCGCCGCACCCGGATCGGACACGGAATCGGTTGCCATCATCCCCCCGGTCGAGTTCTGGTTGTCCATGCAGTGCGGGGGGATGACACCTGTCAACGCGGCGCCGGGCGTGAAGGCGTGTCGCCGGCGAGACAGCTTGTCGCCGGCGAGGACCCCCGTTCGTAACTTACCTCGCACCGAGGATCGGTGACCGTCGGAAGCGCAAGCCCCGTCCCCGCCTCACCCGGGACGGCGGCTGAGACAAACCCGATGAGACGGGAACATACTTCATGAGGTGGCACAAAGGTGTCCCGGCGTGGGCTCTACGGGCACGGTGACCGCACCCGTCCCGCAGAGCCCGGGGCCGCCTCGTCTACGACCGCTATAGCAGGTAGCTGCCGGTGCTGGCCGATCCCACGTTGGTGTTGCCCGAGGTCCACGCCCAGCCCGTCGCGTATGACGTCACGCCCGCGTCGTTGAGCATCGGCGTGTAGCAGGAGTAGCCGCCGAGGCTGGCAACCCATGTGAACGGATAGCAGCTCTGGTAGGCGTCGTCGCTGTTGCGGTAGACCTGGGTGAGCCCCTTGGAGGAGTAGTAGGCGATGGTCCGCCCCCATACGGTGCGGCAGGCTGTGCTGTATCGCAGTTGGACGACCCCTACCTTCACGCTGCCCACATAGATGGACGCCGAGCGGGGCGTGGTGGCGGTGTTGGCGCAGCCGGATGTCTCTGGACTCTGCCCGTCATACGGCGCGGCGTACGACGCGCCGGGAGTTGCAAAGAGTCCGGCTCCGGCAACGAACAGGACGATGAGAACGGAGCGCAGCAGTCGTGATCGGATCATCGATCCTCCATGTCTGGTCTGACTAGATCTGCTCCCCCCAAGGCTCTACCGCGCTACAAATCGACGCAAGTAAATTGCTTTGCCATTCTTGCATTTGATCTCGCCCGGCTTTCCGTACAACCCGGCACCCCGGCCTCGGCCCTTCGCAACGACTCTCGACGGCCGCTGACCAGCACTGTCAGAAAACTCGACCAGGAATTCCGCCTGTCAAGGAGCCCGAACCACAGCCGTCACCACCCCACCCCGAATCACCCAAGCCGGACATCCCGGTTCAGATTTCCGGAAGCTATCTGACAGCCAGAACAGACCCAATGGAACACGGACAGATTCCCCGAGACGGAACAAACGGCCTATCGCCGCGCGGTACGGGGCTGCCCCGGTTGCCATCGGATGGCAAGATCGTGCCCCGTGATCGATGATCGTGCGAAGGACCACCTGCACGGCCGGCTCAGGTCGAAACGTCAGTCGCCGGCCTGGAAACTGCTGGCGGCTCGCCGCATGCCGGGACTGCGCGCCGCGAGAAATTCTCATCCCGTGGAGGCATGCCCGTGAGGGCGGTCATCGTCGCGGCGGCGGTCGCGTTCGTCATCTCCCTGTTCGGCACGCCGGTCGCGATCCGGGTCTTCACCGCGCTCAAGGCCGGACAGCCGATCCGCTCCCTCGGGCTCGCTTCGAACGAGGGCAAGACGGGCACCCCTGCGATGGGTGGCGTCGTGTTCATCGTGGCGACCCTCTTCGCGTACGTCGCCGGCCACTTTGCGCTGACCACGCTGCCCGAGCGGCAGATCGCACAGGAGAAGCCGACCATGACGGCCCTCATCCTGTTGGGCCTGTTCGTCTTCTGCGGCGTGATCGGCTTCGTCGACGACTTCCTCAAGGTGCGCCAGCGCAACTCCGACGGCCTGTCCGCCAAGGGCAAACTGCTCGGCCAGGCGATCGTCGGCGGCGGGTTCGGCATCGCCGCCCTCTACACGGCGAGCACCAACGGCCAGACCGTGGCCAGCGAACACATCTCGCTCATCCGGGACATCAGCTGGCTGAACGTCGGCAAGGTCGGCTCGGTGATCGTGTTCGTCTTCGTGATCACGGCGATGTCGAACGGCGTGAACCTCACCGACGGCCTCGACGGCCTGGCCACCGGCGCGTCGACCCTGGTACTCGGCGCGTACGCGCTGATCGGGTACTGGCAATACCGGCACTGGTGCGCCGACGAAACGTACGCCCGCGCAAACGACTACTGCTACCAGGTTCGGGATCCCCTGGAGATCGCCATGATCGCGGCAGCGGCGGCCGGCGCATGCCTGGGTTTCCTGTGGTGGAACACGTCCCCAGCGCGGATCTTCATGGGCGACGTCGGCTCGCTCGGGCTCGGCGCCCTGATCGGCGGGCTCGCGGTAGCGACCCGCACCACGCTGCTGTCGATCCTGATCGGCGGGCTCTTCTTCATCATCACGGTCACCTGGGTGATCCAGATCGTCTCGTTCCGAACCACCGGTAGACGTGTCTTCCGGATGGTGCCGCTGCACCACCACTTCGAGCTGGCCGGGTGGAGCGAGGTCAACATCGTGGTCCGGTTCTGGACCGTGGCCGGCATCTGCGTCGCAGTCGGCTTGGGCCTGTTCTACTCGGACTTCTTGGCGGCTGTCGGATAGCGCCCGTGACACGCCCGGGTCGTACCTCAGGCGGTGATCTGCCGGCACCAGCCACGGTGCGGTAGCGGGCACCAGGGCGGACGATCTCGGCTCCGGTCGGCGTGACGAACAACGGCTGGGTCGGTGGCATGTCGCGCATCTGATGATGCTGAGCGAACAGCACCTTTCGGTCAACATCACCTCAATCAGCCTGCGTGCAGGCGAGAGCGCCAGCGATGAGGGCATGGGAAGGTCACCATGCCTATGCTGTCCGCCGTGCTCTCCTCGCTCCCCGGCCCGCAGCGGCTCGGCCGTGTCCGTGATCTGCTCGATGCCGGCGCCGACGACGTCCTGGCGCAGGAGTTGATCGCGCTCGGTACGGCGAACGAGGACTCGTGGCGCTACGACGATTCCATGGTGCTGCGCCACCTTGAAGCCCTGCCGGCCCGCCGCCGGCACGCCCTGATCATCGCCATCGGTGATCGCGCGAGCGCGCCGGCGGCTGTCTGCGAACTGCTGCGCGTGATCGCCCGCGACCTCGATCCGGACGAGATGCCCTGGCCGGCCGCCCGGCATCTGATCGGCGCGGCCAGTGCGCAAACGTCCGGTCTCGCCCGCGACCTCGACGTGCTGGCGGTGGTCGCCGAACGGGAGACCGGCACGGTGCCGCCGGGGCTGATCGCGGTGATGCGGCGTACCGTGCACTACCGCCACGACCCGACACTGCTGCTGCCCTGGATCGCGAAGGACGACGGCCTGCTCAACGCCGGTGAGCCGTGGGCGGAGACCGCCGATGCGGATCCCGAGGCGCGCCCGATGCTCGCGCACGCGCTGCGCGTGACGGGACCCCGCCCGCTGGTGCGGTGGAGCCGGGAGGCGCGCGAGCTCGACCTGCCCGCCGGGTGGCGGCTACGGATCCACCGCTGGTTCTCGCTGGTGCCGCAGCCCCGCACGATCGGCTTCCGACGGTTCGACTACATCGACGCCGATGAACATATCGACGCGTACAACGCGACGGTGCTGCGCGGGCTGCTGTTTCTACTCGCGGTCACCGAGCCCGTCCCGGGGGACGCGGAGGCGGTCGGCGCGCTGGCCGAGTACGCCGCGACGAAGGTACGTGGTCAGGGCGCGCGTGACATGGTCGTGGCCAACGCCGCGATCCTCACCCTGGAACTGATCGGTACGGAGGAAGCGCTCGACGAGCTGGTGCGGCTCCGGGGTGCGCGGTTGCAGCCGGGGATGATCAGTCGCGTGGTCAGGGCCACTTCTCGCTGCCGGGCGGCTCTCGGTCGCCCCTGATGCGAGCCACCCTGCCGACGAGCCGGCCGAGCAGGACATATGCCGGAGCGCTCTCGGGCACAACCGTGTTCATCGCGATTCCTCCGCTGGGTCTGACGTGCCGGAGGAGGTGGTGCGGATCGCGTCCCGGCAGCGTTCGAGCCTGCCGGCCAGGTCCTCGGGTAGTCCGCCGAGATCGGTCCGCTGGTGCAGGAGCTGGGTCCACAACACGGCACGACCCGACTCCAGCAGTTCACACGCCGTCCCGGGCGCGCCACCGGCGCCGGCGCTCGCGCGGCGTCGACCGCGACCCGGGTCGGGCCGCCGGCCAGTTGCCTTTCCTGGTCGGCGCGGGCGAGTCCCAGCCACGGAACGGTCGCCAGCAGCTCGACCGCCGTCCGGTAGGCGGCGACCGCGGCGGGCAGGCCGGTCGTCCTGGCCGTGACTTCCGCAAGTGAGACGGCTGCCAGAAGCCGGATGCCGGTCTGCGACAGCCGCTGGCCGACGATCGCCTCCCACGCGGTCATCGCCGCTCGAAGGTCGGCGACATCGCCGTCCAGCCGGAAACGTTTCTGCAGCGTACGGGCCAGATTGTTCAAACGTCCGCCGGCGTCGAGGGCGCCGGACGGTGTCACCTCGACGGCCTCCCGGAAGGAGTCGACGGCCTGGTTCAGGTCGTCGAGGACGCCGCCGGCGGCGAACCGGGACTCCAGCGCCAATCCCAGATTGTTCGCATGCTCCGCCCACTGTGGGTGGTCACGGGAGGTGGAATCGAGCAGTCGGCGGGCGATGGCCACCGCCTGTTCGAGGTCTTCGATCCGGCCGGTGGCGTCGAACCGGGCCCGGTGACAGAGACTCAGGTTGTTGAGGGTGCGCTTCGCGTTGTGATGTCCGGGCGGCAGCGCCTCGACCGCGTGGGAGGCCGCCACGATCGCCTCGTCCAGGTCCACGAGCTGATGGCTGAGATCGAACCGGACACGCAGGGCCAGGGCGAGATTCGACAGGTACGACCCCCGGTCGGGGTGTCGTTCGCCGGCGGCCGCGACGGCGCCGCGCCCGGTGGCGACGGCGTCGTCGATGTCCTGGAAGGCGTGCAGGCGGCGATGCCGGGCGCGCAGCGCCAGCCCGAGGCCGTTCAGCACCATGGCACGCATACCGTCGTCCTGGGCCTTCTCGGCGCCGCGCCGCCCCAGGGCGACCGCCTCGTGCAGGTCCGCGAGGTCTCCCTGGCGCTGATACCGCTGACGAAGAGCCTGGCAGAGGTTACCGAGCAGGACGGACACCTGTGGGCCCTGGTCACCGGCCATGGCGAGGGCCTGGCGGCCGCTGGCCACCGCCTCGTCGAGATCCGTCACGTCTCCGTTCTCCTGAAAACGGAGGCCGAGCAGGTAACAGAGATTCGCGTACGCGGACGGGTCGTCTTGCGCTTGAGCCGCCACCTCGCGGAGCAGTTGGACGGATTCCTCCAGAGCCTCCGTCGCGCCGGTCCGCTCGTATCGAAGGCGTAGCCACCCCGCCACATCAACGGTGTTGCTCAGATAGCTGGGCCCCACCGCTCGATCACGCAGTCGCCGTGTCGCGTGGATCAGGTCCTGAAGGGCGCCGTCGGCGGGCTCGGCCGCGAATCGCGCTTCGAGCATGATGACGAGGCATTCGAGGATTCCTCCGAGCCGGGCATCGTCGTCCGGCATGCTTCCGGCGAGTGCCCGGCCCAGATGGGCGGCATACGCCAGATCCGCCGGATCGTCGATGCCGCGGAGCGCCGTCAGCGTCCGATCGTCGTGCACACCGCCGAGCATCATGTGCATCTCGGCCGGGACGCGGTCGGCATCGAACCGGCCCAGCACCATCCCCAGACTGATCACCACGGCGATGTCGTGCGGCCGGCCGGCCGTCTCCTGATGGGCCCGGCACCAGTGAAGGGCCAGAATCGCGACAGCGGCGTCCACCAGGTGGGCCGGATCGCATTCCCGGGCTTCGTGCCAGAGCCGTTCGGCGACCGCGAGGGCCTCCGCGCTCAGCACACCGCCGGGATCGCCGGCCTCCCACCGGGATCGCCGCTGGTCGAGGTCGTCGATCAGGTCGGTCTGCGGCATCCCAGCATCGTTCACCGGTCGCCCGTACCGGTCCAGTAAAATCCCCTCGAGGGACGTTTGATCAGCGTTGGCCGATGCCCGTTCGGCCGTAACCCCGGCCCTGGGGGCCACCTAGGGTGAGGGTGCCGGTCGTCCGACCCAGGGGGCGAAAATGAGCGCCGAACCCTTGCCGATCCTTGAGGACGCCTATCTTGCCGGGCCGGCCGCGACGCTGGCGGAGATGGACGGCGCGGACGATGTGGTGGTGGCCGCGGCCATCGAGGAGCGGATGACCGGGTACGGGCTGGCCGTCCCCGGCGCTCGCGGTCCGGGTGGGCTGCAACGGCTGCTGGACCGGTTGCGGGGCCGTGTGCTGCGTGCGGATCTCGGTGTGCATCCGGCGGAGGTGCCGTGGCTGCGGTTCCATGTGCCGCCCGGCGGTAGCGCTCAGCTGGTCCTGGAACGGCAGGTCGAACGCAAGGGCGGGGTGACGCTGAAGTTCATGGGGCTGGGCTCCGGGTCGGGACGCAGTGTCACGCTCGGCGCCGAGCAGGATTTCGGGGACCGGGCGGACTGTTTCACGCTCGGGGCGAAGCTCGATGTACGGCTGCGGGTCTACGCCGACGACGGCCGGGACAGCGTTCAGGTGGATGTCGAGCGGGTGGTCGGCACGTCGCTGGCGTCGCGGGTGCCGTGCGGGTTCTGTTTCCGGGCGCCGGAGCCGGGTCCGCAGCCGCGCAAGCTGGACCGGGAGTGGGATCTGGAGGACGACCCGCACGGTCTGACCGAGACGCTGACTCACGAGACCTTGAACGCGTCGGATCTGGAGATCGGCCTGGAGATCCCGGGTGTGGATCTCGGTGGGTTGACGCCGGGGCTGACGTGCAGCCGGTCGGTGACGAGTACCTGCACCGCCACTTACCGGTTTCCGGGGAACGCGTGCTTCCGCGCGTACACGGAGATCTTGCCTGGTCTTGATCTGCCTTTCTGGGGTCGATCGTGATGTCCGCGCTGCGGATTCTGATCGACCGTTACTGTGCGCAGACCGATGCCATCGATCCCGGTCAGCGGATCGAGCAGTTCGCCGACCGTGCGGAGTACGAGCCGCAGGACGCGTGGCTGGCCTGGTTGGAGGCGAAGCGGGCGGAGCGGGCCACGCGGCCGGAGCTGGCGTCGGCATGGGTGCGGCTGGCCGGGCGGTGTCTGCGGGAGCATCCGGATCCGATCTGTGACCTGGAGCTGGTGACGCTCGACGCGCAGGTGCACAACTGGCTGGACGAGCCGCGTGAGGCCATCGGGTTCGCTGACGAGGCGTGGCGACGGTGGCTGGAGTTCGCCGGTGCGCCGTTGACGGAGGACGTCGTACCGTCGATGCGGTTGCTTCTGGATGTTCTGTCGCGGCCGCACGAGCCGCCGGAGTTGAGTGACGCCGACCTGTACGTGTCGTGGATGAGTGACCGGCTGGCGCCCGAGTTCGAGCAGAGCGCCCGCCTGGCGATGTCGCTGTACGGGGATCTGCACGCGGTCGCCGAGGCGCAGGCGGTCGCCGACGCGCACGCGGCCTGGGCCGAGCGTTGGCTGCCCCACGAAGAACAGCTGGCGGCGGTGCTGGGCGCGATGGCGTTGACGCTCGGGGACGTGTACGCCCGCTGCGGGGACGCTTCGCGTGCCCTGACCGTGTTCGGTGACGCCCTGGACCGGATCGGGAAGTCGCCGCTACCGGGTGGGGAGCTGACGGCGGCGCAGTTGCGGTTCAACCGGGCCAATCAGCTGGCCCGGTTGCGCCGGTGGGCGGAGGCGGAGGCCGGGTACGCGGCGGCGTCCGGGGAGTTGTCGCGTCTCGGTGAGCGGGAGGCGGTGCTGCGGGTCCGGTATGCGGTGGCGCATCTCCGTCATCTGCGAGGCACGCTGGATCCGCGGTTGGACGAGCTGGCCGAGCCGGCCGCCGACTACGAGGACGAGCTGCGGGCCGCCGACAGCGCGCCGGACGAGATCAACGCGCGGCAGGGGCTGGATCGCGTCTACCGGCTGTGGTGCCGGGTTCTGGCGGACCGCTTCGAGGCTCGGAACGCGCGTGACGTACAGATGTTTCTGCTTCTGATCTTTGCTTTGAAGGAGGAGGAAGGCAAGATCGCCGGGCTGTGGCGGCGGCTGGCCGATCATCCGGACGCGACGGTGCTGTCGGAGATCAGTGTGCTGGTGGACCGGATCCGGGCCCGGCCGGGGAGCGTGCTGCTGATTCTGGAGCAGGCGGCCGACGCATTGCTGATCGTCACGTTCGCGGGCGGTGACGGGCCATGGCATGAGCGGGTGCAGGTCGCGACGGTGGACCGGGCCGGGGTCACCCCGTTCGAGGATCTCATCCGGGCGGCGGAGGGCATGGCGAGTGCGCTCTCCGATCGGGTGCTGCCGGTGGTCGCCGCGGCGGACGACGCGTTCGTGGATGTCTGCCGGCGGGCGTGGACGGCGCTGCCCGAGCGGGTGCGGGCGGATCTCGCGGCGGCTGACACGGTGTTGCTCAACGTCGACTTCCAGACCGATTTGGATCTGTTCCCGGTGGAGTTGCTGCACGACGGCGTCACCTATCTGGGGTTGCGGGCGTGTGTGGTGCAGGCGCCGTCGCTGCGGGACATGAACGCCCTGCTCGGGGAGAACGAGGTGAACGCGGCGGCGACCGGATCGGCGGTGATCGTGCGCGCGGACGACGAGTTGCCGCACGCCGACGAGGAGGTCGTGGTGGTCGAGGGCGCCGTGGAGGCGCTCGGGGCGCGGCCGCGGCGGCTGGCCTCACCGGATCGGCGGGAGCTGCTGGACACTCTCGATGGTGGCGCTGACCTGCTGCATTACGTGGGGCACGGGCTCGCGGACAAGGTCGGTGAGGAGTTGCCGCTCGGGCCGGGCCGGTCGGTCAGCGCCCGCGACATCGCGGCGTTGCGCGGGGCGCCCGCACCGGTGACCGTGTTGAGCGCCTGCCTGACCGGGCGGGGGCGGCAGTTGCGGACCGGTGAACAGCAGGGTTTCGCCACCACGCTGCTGCGGGCCGGGGCGCCGGCGGTGCTGGCGGCCAAGTATCTGCTGCCAGATCACATCACCCAGGCGTTCTGGTCGTATCTGTACTACTTCGCCGGGGAGTCGCCGGTGGAGCGGGCCGCCCTGCAGACCCGTCAGGCTCTGGCAGCGAAAGGTCACCATCCGGCGGCGTGGTCATGCTTCGTGCTGTTCGGGCGGCCCGGCGTGTCGATCCGGGCGCCGCACCGGCAGGCGGCGCGAACCTGGACGTCGCACGTGTTCCGATATCTGGCGACCGGCACGGCGGCCGCGTTCGATCAGGCACGGGCGGCGCTGGGTCGCGACGACCGATTGACCGTCGCCCAGCGTGACCACCTCGACGCCGACCTGGTGGCGTTGCGTGACGGTGACGGGGACCGGTTCGACGGTGACACGGTGGACGGCCTCGACCAGTACGCGGAGGCGATGATCGCGGCGGCGGTGGTGCACGCGTTCGGGGTGCTGCGGACCGGTGACGGCCGCCCGGAGCAGGACGTGCACGCGGCGATGGGGACGCTGGTCGCCACCGAGCCACTGCTGTGCGACACGTATCTGCTGCTCGCGGGCATCCGGGAGATCGACCGGCGGCTGACGACCTACATCTGTCAGGAGGGCCGGGGCAGGCTTCTCGGTGCGGCGCGGCGTCTGCGGTGGCTGAGCGCCGACGAAGACCTCGAGATGGTACGGGACGCGATCGGTGAGATGGCCGAACGCGTTCGTGGGTCGCTCTTCTTCGACGTCGGCTCGGTGGCCGGCGTGGACGCGCAGACGTACCGCGACGCGGACGCCGGCGACCGGCAGGCGCAGAAACGCATGCTGCACAGCCTGCTGGTGCGGCGGGCCGATCCGCGGGCGCTACTCAGCGGGGACTGGACACGGTGGCTGCTGCGGACCATCGGCGCGGGCACTCATCAGGCGATGGCGGACGCGGCCGGCGCCATCGACCAGGCCGGCCGGGACCTCCGGATCACCCCGGAGCGGCAGCGGGCGCTGGTCACGCTGATCGAGCAGTTCAGCGGGCCGGGCGAGGTCGACCCGGGCACCGCGGCCGCCGTGACCGCCGCGTTCGACGGCACCGCGGAGGCCCGGGTCATCGACCTGTTCCTGCGGTTCGACACGGTGACCAGCGGCGAGACCGAGGTCAGCCCGGACGAGCTGCGGGAGGCCGCCGGCATCGCCGACGAGCTGGGCGCGGCCGGTGCCGCCGCCTACTTCCGCGCGGTATGGGCGCAGCGGGCCGCGACCGGTGACGGCCTGCCGTTCGCCGCCCTCGGTGAGGCCCGTACGGCGCTGGCGGCCTACACGTCGCTGGTCGCCACCGACGCCGCCTACCGCAAGAAGCGGGCGATGACCGCGCTGCTGGTCGCCCAACTGGCCGCGGCGACCGGGGACGGTGACCTCGCCGCCGAGGCCGTCCGCATCGGGGTCGCCGACGTCGACGCGGGTTCGGTCTCCTCCGCCGTCAACGTACTGGTCATGCAGGGTGACGTCGCCGGGGCGCGGGCCCTGGCGGAGAAGGTCGGCGGCCGGCAGCCGGTAGGCCCGGCGCCGGTCTTCCCCGACGACCCGGAGGCGATCAGCGAGCAGGGTTCGCAACGGATGCACGACGGCGACCTGGCGGGAGCCGTGGAGTGGCTGAGCGAGGCCCGCCGCCGTTTCGAGGCGTCCGGCCACCCGGAACGGTGCTGTGGGCTGCTCGGTGATCTCGCGGTGGTGCTGCGCCGGCTCGGGAACCGGGCGGCGGCGGTGCGCACGTATCAGGAGGCGATCGCGTTATGCGGTCGTGTCGGTGACCACGCCAACCTCAGCCGGTGGTCGCAGAACCTCGCTCTTCTGTACGTCGAGAGCGGCGCCCGCGACGACGCCCGCACCCTGCTGGAGCAGGGCCGGCAGGCCGCCGAACGCAGCGGGAACAGCTATCAGGTGTCGGCGGCGCTGGGCAATCTCGGTCAGTTCCACGCCGAGGGGCAGGAGTATGCGGAGGCGGCCGGATACCTCGACGAGGCGATCGCGCTCGCCGGCGCCCCGCAGCTGGCCGCGATCTTGCGGCGTAACCGTGCGGAAGTGACCCGCCGGTGGGTGGGGGCGCTGGCCGACGAAGGTGATGTCACGAGCGCCGAGCGGGTCCTGGCGTCGGCCGACGAGCGGGTGGCGCCGACCGACGATGACGAGACGCGACAGGTGCTGGCGTGGGCGTGGCTGCGGCTGGCCGCCGCGCAGAGCGAACACCATCGGGCGGATCAGGCAGCCGAGTCGGCGGGGCGGGCGGCGGCGCTGTTCGCCGAGGCCGGTGATCAGGAGTCGGCGGATCTGGCCCGGCAGGCGGGCGATGAGGTGCGGTCGCGGGTGCGTCTGGTGGCCGGGGACGCCGGCGATCCGGAAGCGGTACGGCAGCGTGTCACGGCCGCGGTCACCGAGGGTGATGTGGAGGCGGAGCTTGATGCCCGTACCGAGCTTGCTTTGACGTTGTTGCCCTCCGGGTCGCCGGAGGCGCGGGAGGCGCTGGATGTCGCGCTCGCTCTGGCGGGCCGGGCGGGCAGCCGCCGGCACGAGTTGAACCTGACCGTGAACGCCGCGCCGTATCTGCTCACCGGCGGGGACGCCCACAGTGCTCTCGCGGTGGCCCGGCGGGCGTCGCAGCTCGCCGGTTCGGAGCCGAACGTGTTCGGGGTCGTCGCTGTTCTGCATCTGGCGCAAGTGTTCGACGAGGGGTTCGGGGAGCAGTGGAAGGCGCTCGAGCTGTATCGGCGCGCCTGCCGGGCGCTGGCGACCCTGTCGGCGACCGATGCCGGGCAGGTGGTGCGGGCGGAGGAGGCTTCGCTGTTGCGCGGGGCGCAGTTGGCGATGCTGCTCGGTGATGCCGGGGAGGCGTTGCGGATGTGGGCGGTGTGGGATCCGGAGGCCGCCGCGGCCGCCACCGATCCCGGAGGCGGCCAGGAACGCTCGTGGGAACGCGGCGACCCGGATGAATCGCGGGGAGTTCGCTGAGCCGCCCGCGAGGTCAGAGCAGGCCTTCCAGGCGCTCCTTGAGAAACGCTGCTCCGATCAGCTCGAAGTGATCGACCTGCGAGCAGTCCAGACTGCTCGCATCCAGCCCTCGCGCGTCGGCGCCCTCGTTCACAGCGGAAAACAGGTCCTCGAAGGTGTACGACAGGATGACGTGCACACCACGGGTCTGCCTGATCAATCGCCCGAGCCGGTCCAGGAACAGCGTCGGAGTGTCCACGTCCCACTTCTCGACCACATCGCGGGCATGACGCTGCACCTGAGCAAAGTCCTTGTCCAAGATCTTGTACAGGTATTCGCAGAGATAGCGGAACTCGTCGAGCCTGGACGCCGAGCTCAGAAGCTCCAGCAGTTTGTTGGGCTCGGCTTGATCGACCTTCGCTATCCGCGACGAGATCGTGGTCGTCCGGGTGGTGATGTTCGGGTCAAGGAGCACCGTCTTGTGGATGGGTATGGTTTTGAAGACCTTCGTCGTTTTCCTAGTGAATTCGTCCAGCAACAGGATCATGTCAGCACCGAACGAGAACCCGACGAGCGTCATGCGCTTCTTCGGGTACTTCCGGTGCAGCTTGTCGAGGGCGTAACCGAGCAGCGCGATATGTGAGGAAAGTGAGATCGGGGCGTAGTGGTCGTCGTCCTTCTCGAAGTCGTTGAAGCCGTAGAAGGTCAGCGCGATGCAGTGATACCGGCTCTCCGCCATGTATGCCCGGAAGTCGTTCGCATCGAGCCCGAGACCGTGCAGGAAGACCACGAGATCCTGAGAGTCTCGCTTGGCCTCCAGATAGTGGAGGCTGCGTGACACCACTTTCTCGTCCAGACCGGCGTCGGCGAATTCACGGGCTGCCGGCTGGATGGTGATCACTCCGGGTGTGATACCCGGCTGTTGCCGGCGCTGAAGCGAAAGTCGGTACACTCCGGCCGTAGTCGCACCGGCGACGACCGCGGTGATCAGCACTGATATCACGGTCGGACTGAGAGCGCCGGAGCCTTCCAGGGCCGCGCGGAACTCCGCAGAGTACAGGTTCGTGGCAATACCGATAACGCTCCCGATCACGCCGGAGACGACTGCGAGCCACGGCGGGATGCGGAAGCGGTTGGATGGTGAACTGTCGACCTTCTGTGGCGCGAACGGGCCCACGGTCACCTCGTCACATCGCGAAAGAGATCGGATATCGGCTGGCGAACGAGGCGTAGTCCTCCAGGGGCTGCACGTCGCCCCGGAAATGTCCGTCCGACACGGTGCAGAGACGCTGAGGATCCGCACGGGATTCGTCGTATAGGCTCACTGTGCATCCAGGCTTGGTCAGTTCGGCGACCGGTTCGGTGACGATGATGATTCCGGGCGGGCGCAGATTCTCACGAAGTACCTCGATGATACGGCTACGGCGCTCGGCATCTATCTCATAGAGAACGTAGCTGAGGTTGACAACGTTGATCTCCCGGTGGCTGACGAATCTGATGAGCTCCTGGTAATCGAGGATGTCGAACTCCTCGTAAGTGACCTGAGCCTGCTCGACCTCGTGAACCCGCCGCGACAGCTCCAACTCCTGGAAGAGCCGGCGGTAATAGTCGGTGGCCCCATAGCAGGCCCGCACCCAGCGCAGGTCGGGCCGCGGCCCGCGTTCGACGCCGAAGCGCGCGTTGAGCGGCACCGCTTGAAAGGCCGGCTTCCGCCCAGCCCAGCGCAGCTCGCCGCTGTACCGCTCGAAGAGCGCCCGCGAGTTCAGCTGCCGCGGCAGAATGCCCAGTCCCGTACCCAGGTCGGCGAAGTTGACCGGAGGTGTCGGCGGGATCCGGAAGTAGGCGCCGAGCAGTACCTGGACGACCATGAACCGCCTGGCGGCTGTGAACGAGTTCTGCCGCATGGTCAGGATGCCCGCGATCTGCTCACCGCGGTCCCGCAGCGTGGCTTCCAGGGCGCCGAGCCGCTGTGTGGCCGGGGCCGACGGCTCGATCAGCGTTGCGAAGCCATCGCCGGTGACTTCCTTGACCGCGATTCCCAGCAGGGTGAGCAGGTGCGTGGAGCTGCACTCCGAGCGGGCTTTGCAGAGGGTGGCAACGGCTTCGGTGAGTTCGGGCGCCTCTCGCTCGAGCCCGTAGGCGAACAGCCTGTACAGCTCACGCCACCCGTGGTCCTGGGGATGATCGCCCAATCGGCGGGCCGCCGTGCGGGCATCTGCGATTACGGTCACCGGTTCGCTTCCATCTCGCCGCCGTTTCACCCTTAAGTGCTCGCCGCAACGAACAAGATCGGTGGCGGGCAAGGCCGCGCGATGACTGGACCTTGCACAGCATCTGATGATCTATATCTGCATTCTTGGGTAATCGCCATCTCCTCAGCTTATGCACCGCGCACAGTATCACGTGCATCACTAATCGTGATAGACGGTTGCCGATTGGATCTCCTTGGCATCCTGCAGGCCCTTGCAAGGGAGTGACTGAACAGAACCGTGGATCATTAATGCAAATCTCAAATGAGGAAAGAAGAGGCCTTCCTCGGGAGGCGGGCAATCCGCTCAGGGCCCGAGCCATTGATCACACATCCGGCGTTCAATAACAGGTGAAGGCGGACACTTTGTGCGACGACAGCATGTCCGACGTTGCAGGGTTGGCGCATGATGCAGTGTGTCCGCCGGGCGGCCTGCACGACCCGGTGCGGATCGCATCACCGGGACTGGCCCGCCACGACGATGAGGTCGTTCATCTCTTCCGTTGCCGGACGGACGTTGGAATACTCCGTGACTTGACCACGGCCGTCACTCCACCGGGGTCAACCTTGTAGCCAGGCGCTTCTACCTGGTCAGAACCGGTGCGAGCGCATCCGGTGCGGCGTTGGATTGAGGCGGGCTGCTCGGCGAACAGCCCCGAACCGAAAGATCAACTACGGGCAAGGTTGAATGATTGTGACTGCAGCGACCTATTTCGTGTCCTACCGCTCGGCGAAGGACGTCCCGATCGAGGTGCGTCGTCGCGACCAGGGTGGCGAACTCATCGCGTTCCTGCACGGCTTCGGCTGCGCCAGAGAAAGCTTCGACGAGGCGTTCCGAAGCGACGCGTTACTGGAGTACTCGCTGCTCACCTTCGATTTACCGGAACACGGCCGATCCGGGTCACTAGGTGCACACGCCGGTATCGAGGGAGCGGCCGACGCGGTCACATCCCTGCTACGACGGACACACCATGAACGCGTACATCTGGTATGCCACAGCATGGGCGGCGCGATCGGTCTGCTGGCCGCCCAGGACCTCGGCACGCGCATGGGAGACTTCATCAGCGTCGAAGGCAATCTGATCGCCGAGGACTGCGGCCTGGTCACCCGCGGCGTAGCCGAACAAGAGGCGACAGAATTCAACGAAAACGGCTTCGCCAGGTTCGTCGCCGGTCTCAAGAAATCAGCCGAGCTCAGCCACCGCCTCTGGGCTGAATGGTACGAACGCTGCAGTCCTCTTGGCCTGCACAGCCTCGCCGGCTCCCTCGTTCAATCGTGCGACAACGACAAACTGGTCGACCTCCTGACCGAACTGGAATCAGCACATTACCTCTACGGCGCACGCAGCGAGATCGGTCACCTGACACACCGGCTGCGCGGCATTCCCATGCACTCCATCGACCGGTCCGGCCATTTCCCGATGATTGATAATCCGGCCGACTTCTACAGCCTGATCGCAGCCGTCCTCACCACCACAGGCGCCGCCTCACCGGCCGTCTCCGCCTCGTTCTCCGGCTGAGCACACCCGGGAATATGGTTCGACCCGCCTGGCCGTGGTCTTCGCCTACGAGAACGGCCGGGGCGGAATCAGGAGCTGGAACAGCGCAGGTTTCCGGCCTCGTCCGGGCAGTCCCCGGGATTCGGGTGTGCGCGGGATCCGCTGCGACTCGGACACCGAGCCGCAGCGAGTCCTCGCCGTGGCGGGCGCTAGGACACGACGTAGTCGTTGAATACGTGGACCCCGTCGTGGCCGGCGCCGTCCGCGTCCCTGCGGTTCGTGTTGAAGTACAGCTTGCCGTCGCTGATTCCGACGCCTTCGATCTCGAACAATTGCGAATACATCGAGGACGTGATGCGGAAGGAGAGGTCGGTGGCCGCGGGCGCGGTGCCGGTCGTCGCCGGCGACACGTTCCGGTAGACGAGCACGATGCTGCGTTTGTCCTTGGTCAGCGGGTTGTAGAGAACGTGATTGGTCTGGTCGTAGAAGAAGCCCTGGGCCTTGAAGGTCCCCAGGTCCGGCACCGTGGCGCCATTGACGAGCGCATCGTCGACCTGCAGGTCGAACGCCTTCGTCACCTCGATGCTCCCGGAGTCGGCGCGCAGCGGGAGGCTGCCGTTGTAGACGGTCCTGCCGCTCTTGAACATGAACGTGATCGAGGTGCTGGTGACCGAGACTCGATTGATCCCGGACGCCGGCAGAACGTCCCCGTCCAGATGCAGCTGGTACGCCCCGGCGTACTCGTAGGTGGTGCCGTCGTAGCGGAGTTTCACGAGCTGCATGTCGGCCGCGTCCGTGTCCATCGTGACGATGAACATGTGGTGCACCCCGTCGATGTCGACGATCGTCATGTCGTTCCCGTGCCCGAGCCAGGTGTTGGTCGACCTGTCGTCGGTACCGTTCCACATGACCACTCGATCGCCGGTGGCCTTGTTGACACGGTAGATGGCCGAGATGGCGTTGGTGTCGTTGTCGTTCTTGATCGAATAGAGGTAGGTGGCTCCGGCGGCGAATCCCTGTACCTGCCCGCAGCAATCCAGATCGGGCGTGCCGGCGATGTCGGTGTACGTGTTGTAATAGGCAGCTTGAGCTGCGGTGACCGGGCCACTCGCGATCATGGCCATCACCAAGCCACCCACCACCGCGGTACGCGAGATCGCTGCCTTGAACAATGGAATCCCCTTCGTTGAACAGATCTGGCTACTCAGCCGGTGACCGGCAGCCAGGGTTGATCTTGCGCACGTCGTTCGCGGGCCACTTGATCGCTTGTCCGCATCGGCCGGATTCATACGCCGACGGTCGCCACCAACGCCAACCTGACCAGGTCCTCGTCGACCTTGCGGATGGCGATGTCGTGCTCCCCGCCGGGTGTCACCAGCGTGAATGCCGCCTGGTTACGGAAGTAGAGCTGCCGGCCTGACGGGGCGAGCGCGACCTGCGCCGGGATGATCATGGTTTCGCGTGCGGGTGAACTCCTCCACACGGTCTCCGCGCCCGGCGTAAGGTGCAGCCAGCCACCCTTCGCTACGACGATCTCGGCCGCGCCGACGCGCCTCTTGCGGACCTGGCCGAGGGTCCATGTCATGCAGAACACCTTGAAGGCCTGCCCGTTGCCGAAATCCGCGACATCCCGGGCCGGATCACGGCGCTTGATGCCCGCGCGGTCAAGCCACGATTCAAGGGGCGTGAAGGAACCAGCAGACCTGCGGATCTTGGTAGACATGGCGGAGAGCTTGGCAGGTCCCGAAAACGTGCCGTCGCCCGGCCCTGACCACTTTCCATCTTGGATCGTCGGAGCGACCGCGACCGACGTCTCCTGCCGGCTCAACGTCCGTTCCACGCCGACATCGTCGCGGCATCCGCGATTCGTGCATCCGCGCGCCCGATCTTGATCTCGCGGTGTCCGATCAGTCGTCGACGCGGAAGCCGAGTTTCACCAGCACCTGGTAGTGGGCCACTTCGCCGTCGACGACCTGACCGCGGATCTCTTTGGCCTCGAACCACTCGATGTTGCGGATCGTCTCCGCGGCCTTGGTGACAGCCGTGCGGATGGCGTCGTCGACACTGGTCGGGCTGCTGCCGACGACTTCGGTGAGCCGGTACACGTGATGCGTCACGACGAGACCTCCTCAATTCGCGGCCGAAGCCTTTACATCAAGGGTGGGCGACGCGGCCGCCGTCCGCTCGGGAACGCCCGGAACGCGACATCGGTGCCGGCGTTACCGGCCCAAGACCGTACGGGCGGCGTGCTGCGCCTGGATGAAGGCCTGCCGGCACCTGTCCGCGTCGCGATACTCCGCCGGGGATTCGGCGATCATGCCTCCGTCGGGCGCGGTGAGCGTCCACCGGAAATGGCCGTCCACGGTGGCGACGATGCGCAGTTCGCCCGCGCCGTCGCTCAACTGCCGCAGCGACCGCCGCGGGCCGGCGGCGAGCACGTCGGCGCTGGTGGCGGACCGGCTCACCAGGCGCCACCGGTCCGGTGTGGCGCCCTCGGAGGCGACGACGGTGATCAAGGCGCGGGCCGGGCGGCGGGACCGTACGTCCGTTCGTGAGCCGGGCGGTCGGTCAGGCCGGCGGCGACGCCCGTGATCATCTGCTCGAGGTGGTCGAAGTCCGGCACCGCTACCGCTTCGGCCTGTTCGTGCAGCGTCGAGCCGGTCGCCGTGTCATCGATTCGAGGCACGTGGTGTTGCGTGTTGTGAGCCATCTGGTCCTCCCTCACCGGATCAGTACGCGCTTCCCCGCTCTTCGCGCGCATCACCGTTTGCAGTGTGCAAGTTTTGCCGGCTGCGGTGCCTACTCCGCCGTGGCGAGGTCGTCCTGGTGTGCGCCCCAGCCCAGCCACCAGTCCTGTTCCGACATCTCTCCGGCGGCGTACGCGAAGGCGGTCAGCGCGGCGGTGACCTCCGGCCGCCACCGGTCCGCGGTCACCGCGACCAGGCGTTCCAGTTCGGTGCGGCGGCGGGTCATCACCTGGTCCACGACGTCGTGGCCGGCCGGCGTCAGTCTCACCTTCACCACTCAGCGGTCGGTCGCGGACCGTGATCGCCGGATGAGGCCCTTACGGGCCAGCCGGTCCAGCATCCGGGTGGCGGTCGACGGATTCACCCGCAATTCCTCGGCGATGTCGCTGCCGCGCTGCGATCCGCGGACGGCGAGCACGGCCAGCGCCCGGAACTGCGGCAGCGTGATGTCGCCCTCGACCGCGGCCAGCGAGCGGGCGGTTATCCCCACGAACGCGCGGCTGGCCGCCGCCAGCGCCTGCACGACGCCGGCACGGTCGGGCGAAGCTTGCATAGGGTCATAATTGCACCGAACACGGCGTCGACGCCCCGGTCGGCAAGCCGGGAGATCAGTACCTGCGAGGTAATCGTCTCCATCACCGCCGAGTAACCAAGCGCGTGACGAACAAACGTTGCACTCTAGCAATTGACTTGCCGGGCGACAAGATCAGTTGCGTCTCGTTGAGATCATCACGTGATGGAACGGGTGAACAGCCGCGTGGTGTATCGCAATCCGTGGATGACGGTCCGGGAGGACGAGATCCGGCGGCCGGACGGCAGTCCCGGCATCTTCGGGGTGGTCGAGAAGCCCGACTTCGCGCTGGTCCTGCCGCGCTGTGACGGCGGGTTCTGGATGGTGGAACAGTTCCGCTATCCGGTGGGGCGGCGGGCGTGGGAGTTTCCGCAGGGCAGCTGGGGCCGGGGCGCCGCCGGAGATCAGGTCGCCCTCGCCCGGCAGGAACTGGCCGAGGAGACCGGCCTGCGCGCCGGGACGATGGCGCACCTGGGGCACCTGTACGAGGCGTACGGCTTCTCCACCCAGGGATTCGATGTCTATCTCGCGACGGACCTCGAGGAAGGCGCGCCCGATCGGGAGGCGAGTGAGCAGGACATGATCCACCGTCGGTTCAGTGACGCCGAAATCGTGGCGATGATCCGTTCGGGGCAGGTGGTGGACGCGCCGTCGTTGGCCGCGCTGACCCTCTACCGGTTGCAGTCGACTTGACGGGCCGGGACGGACTCAGCCGGTGCGCTCGATGATCATCTCGTTGGGGCCGGCGCCGTAACCCTGGCCCTGTGCTCGCGAGGCGGCGCGGCGGGTCCGGATCCGGGTGCGCAGCAGGTCGACGCCGAGGGCTGCGGCGAGCAGTACGAAGATGCCCAACTCACCGACCGGGTCGACCAGGCGGGTCACGTCGGTGAAGGTCGGCGGATGGCTGGTGCCGACGAAGCCGGGGACCATCGGCAGCACGCACGAGATCGCCAGGAAGATCAGTAGCGCGGTGCCGGCCGAAGCGATCAGCGCAAGGGGCAACCGCCGCTGGCCGGCGGTGCGGCGCGATGCCACGGCGATGGCCGGGCCAACCACGAGGATGGCCACCAGCGCCACCGTGTTACCGGTCGCGATCACCGGAACGGCCAGCGCGAGGGCGGTCCACCCCGCACCCACAGCGACCGCGGTCAGCGGGGCAGGCACGGCCGTCCTCAGCGCCGCCGACGACCGCCGATCGGTGGCCCAGAGCATCGCGGCGAGTTGGAGCACCAGGAGGACGGTCCAGAACCACAGCCCGGCCCCGGTGTCGTCAACGTGTGGCGCGACAGCCGTCGCCTCGGCCACGAGAACGACAAGACCGGCGATGCGGGCGGACATCCGGATGGCCATGGCCCACGGTAACCGGTAGGTCAGCACCGATCACAGAGCAGAGTTGACCGACGTCCCCGGCCCGGCCGGTGAACCGCTGATTAGGGTGTTGCGGTGACGCTGCTGCTGAAACTCGTGCTCGCGCCGTTGCTGGTGACGGGGTCGTCGCTGGCGGGCCGCCGGTGGGGTGACCGGGTGACGGGTGTGCTGGTGGCGTTCCCGATCGTGGCCGGGCCGATCCTGCTGATCACCTGCTTGGAGCAGGGGGTGGCGTTCGGCGCCCGGGCGGCCGCGGCGTCGCTGCTGGGCCTGGTCTCCCTGGCCGTCTTCGCGGTCGTCTTCGCCTACGCCGCCCGCCGGTGGCGGTGGCCTGCGGCGGTGGCCGTCTCGTGGCTGGCGACCGGGATCGCCGACGTGGTGCTGGCCGGGCAGAATCTGGCGGCGGGATGGGCGCTGACGCTGGTCACGGTAGCGATCGTGACCGGGCGGTGGCTGCTCACCGCCGTCGACGAGGGCTCGGCCGGCGGTGGACGGCTGCGGCCGCCGTGGTGGGATCTGCCGGGCCGGGCGGCGGCCACCGCGACGCTGGTGCTGTTCGTGACCGGGATCGCGAGCACGGCCGGGCCGGTGGTGACCGGAATCCTGGCGCCGTTCCCGATCGCCACCAGTGTGGTGGCCGCGTTCGTGCACGCCCAGGACGGTGCGGCAGCGGTGGCCCGCACCATGGCCGGAGTGCTACAGGGGCTGGCCGGATTCGCGGTGTTCTGCTTCCTCGTGTCGGTGCTGCTGGTGCCCGCCGGTGTCGGCGGAGCATTCGCCGTAGCGATCGCCGGGGTACTGGTGTCACAGGCAGTCGTGATGCTCGCCCGTGGAAGGCGTTCCGCTGTGAAGGAGCCGGCACGGTGACGAACCGCTCCGCCCGGCCGAGCCTACGTCGATCCGCTGCTCCAGCCCCTGTTTGAGGTGTGGCCAGAGATCTCCGCCGACTGCTGCGCGGTCCCGGTCGCGGCGAGGTAACCGGCGGCATGGTCGCCGCTGCCAGCGGGTGACCGGAGCGGCCCTGATCGAACCCGGACCGGTGACCTGGGAGGACAAAGCCTGTCCGTCAGAGATCGGTGACGGGCGGGGAGGGCGCATGGTGAAGCCGGCACGGCTGGTGGCCGTCGGGGTTCTGGCATCCAGCCTTCTCACCATTCCGACGATCATCAACCTGCTGACCGATCAGGCTCCCGATTGGCTGAGATCGCCGTTTCTGCTGCTGCCGATGCTGGTGGTGGCGTTCGCGGTGGTCGCGGCCGACATGGTCCGGCAGGGGCGGCAGACCGGCGGCGGGCCGGTCGGCAAGGACCGGCTGTACGCGGAACGGCTGATCAGTGGCATCCGGCGCACGTTGGACGGGATGGACCGTGGCTCGATCGCCGCGGAGGCTGGGGTGCAGCTCGGTGAGCTGGCCCGGCTGCCGCTTCCGCTGAGGGCGGGGAACGACGGCATCACCGGCGCGGCGGACCTCGTGCGGACCGTGGGCGAGGAACGCGGCGGGTTCTCCGTGGTCGTCGTCGGTGAACCGGGATCGGGCAAGAGCACCCTGCTGCGCGACGTGGGCTGGCATCTGGTCGAGGAGGCCGACAGTCAACGCAAACGCGGCGAGGAGGCCGTGGTGCCGGTGCCGGTCGACGCGGGCGCCTGGCGGGGCGAAACCGAACTGGCGGCCCACCTGCGCGAGACGCTGCGAGCCCACGCGATTCCGCCCGGGATCACCGACCGGTGGCTCGCTGAGGGGACGCTCTACCTGTTGGTCGACAACCTCGGCTGGCTACCGGCCACCCGACGGCGGAAGGTGATCGAGGAGCTGAACACCTTCCGGGAACGGTATCCGGCGATCGGAATGCTGGTCTGCGCCAACGAGGACGACCACACGGACGCGTTGGGTCTGCGGACGGTCACCGTCGAACCGGTCAGCCGGGAGCAGGTGCTGCTGCATCTCGACCGGGCCGCGAACACCCACCAGGAACTGCGGGACGTGGCCGCCGGGTCGACGGCGCTGGTCGAGGTGCTGCGCAACCGGCTCTTTCTCACCGCCGCGCTGCTGGCATTTCCGGATCGCGGTGGGAGCCGGGTGGCGCGGTCGGCTCACGAACATCCGCGGGAGGCGATCATCTGGGCGTACGTCGAATCGATGCTCGCGCGCGACCCTGACCTCACCGACCCCGAGCCGTTTCTCAGCCGCCTGAGCTGGATCGCGAAGCAGTTGGAGCGGATGGGAACGTTCTACTTCCACGACTACCTGGTCTCGGGCTGGCTGCCGGGCAAGGGCCGCCGCCGGGCCGTCGGCATCCTGATCGGCGTGCTGCTCGGGCTGGTCCAGGCGGCGGCCACGGCTGTGATCCTGGTGCCGCGGCATCAGCCTGTGGGTTTTCTGGTGGCGGCGGGCCTCTTCCTGCTCAGCGTCGGCGTGCGGCTGCCGGACTGGCCGGCCACGACCGAGCCGGTGCACACCTTCCGGCTGCACGGGTCGTGGTCGGTGCGGGAGTTCCGGCGGGGCTTCCGGCGGCCGATCGGGTTCGTGACCATCGCCTGCGTGTTGTTCGATCTGTACCAACTGTGGGGACACGTTCCCGGATGGGCCGCCCACGATGCCGCGCAACAGCGTCAGGTGCTGGTGTTCGCGCTGGTAGCGGTGCTGGCGGTCAGCGGTCTCGGGTTCGTGCAGGGATGGACGCTGGAGGCGGTGGACACCGGGAAATGGGCGGCGTCGATGGAACCGCGGCCGTTCGGGCGCTACCTGATACGGGTGCTGCGGTGGGCGGCGATCGGGGCGGTCTTCGTCGGAACGGGCGCCGTGCTGGTCCTGGCCACCGCCGGGTTGATCCTGCACTGGGGAGAACCGGTGAACCTGAGGCCGGCGGCCGGCGAGGGGCTGCTCGTCGCGGCGGTGGCATTCGTGGTCGTGCTGGTGACGCTGCTGGGCGTGTGCGTCGAGATCGCGGTGGTGGAGGCGCTGCTCCGCGATGACGGGCTCATCCCGGAGGACCTGCCGGGATTTCTGGGGCAGGCCGCCCGGCTCTCGCTCTTGCAGCGGACCGGTGGTGGCGAGTTCGCGTTCAGCCACCAGATCCTGCGCTACTACTTCGCAAGCCGGGAAGCCTGATCAGGGGCCTGCCAGGCGGTTCGCCGACCCTTCAGATCGAAAGACCGTGACCGTACGGGAACAGCGGGTCCGTCGTGTCGTTCGGAACGTCCTCGCGGGACGCCTCGACCGCCGCCGTCGAGGAGGGCAGTTCGAAGGGCAGGGTCCCGGTGGTCGGCGCACGGCCGAACAGCACGTCCAGCAGTGCCTCGTCACCGGCGCCGAACGTGCCGAGCAGCGCGGCCACCTGCCCGGCCAGCGGGGTCAGCACCGCCGGCCGGCTGCTGCCCGGCTCCGTCGACGCGTAGCCTGAGCGCCGGCACCGGGCCGGGCGTCGGGTGAAGTGCAGGTTGCCCGGCATCGAACTCCTGACCCGGAAGGCCGCCTCGGCTTTCCGCCGACCGTCACCGGGATGACGATCCAGGAGTGACCGAAACCGCAGTCCTTATCGTGCTGGTGGTCGTCACCGCACTGGCCTTCGACTTCACCAACGGTTTCCACGACACCACGAACGCGATGGCGACCTCCGTCGCCACCGGTGCCGCAGCCGGCCCTGCCCGACGACGTCGCCCGTCAGTCCTTGATCGAGTCTCGGCGCTCATCGCGAGCGGTGGTTGTCGGCCCAGTCGGCGATGGCCGTGACGCCCGCCCCCCAGAGAGGCCGCGACCGCGGCGACAGCTTCTCGGGCTGAGTCATCGGTACGGCCGAGCACAGCCAGTGCACAGCGGCGAGGGCCGCCCGGCTCGGGTTCACCCAGGTGCCGGGCCGGTGCACGGCCGCGCGTCTTCTCCGGCCGATCCCCCCATCGGATCAGGGGCGATCAGCGCTCGACGGCCGGAACCTTGAACGCGGTGAGGTCAAGACTCACGCTGGAGCGGGCGTACCGCCACGGCGGAGAAGCGGGCGGTGGCCGAGCCGGTGACCTCCGGCCATGGATGGGCCGCCAGCAGGTCGGAGGCGTCGTCGGCCCGCGTTCCGTTGACCAGCACTTCGGCGGTCAACTGGTCCGGCGTCCGGTTGACGAACACCTTGATACCGCTGGGGCCGGCCGGGTCGAGCAGGTCGGCGACGTCGGCCCGCCCGAGGATTTCGGCGTCGCGCAGGGCGTCGCTGAGCGCCTCGAACTCATCCGGCTGCTCACCGTAGTAAACGATGTTCGACGAGATCGTGTGCCAGCCGGGAACGCCGGGAGCGCAGCCTTCGCGGTGCAGCGTCTCGGCGAAGCGTCCCTTCGAGCCGGTGGCCATCTCCAGGAAGCAGGCGCCCGAGGTCCTGATCCACAGTTGCGCGGCGGTGGCGGCCGGGTCGCTGCCGAAGCCGGTCACGCAGTCGACCACGGTCGGCCGGCCCTTCTTGGCCTTCAGCGTCCACCCGATGTCCCGGTGGGTCGGGGCGCCCTCGTGAATGTCCAGCAACATGACGACCCAGCCGGTGTGGCGCCCGAACAGCATGCCGTCGCTGGCGATGGCTTCCCGGGCCAGCTCGGGCGCCCGCATGCCGATCTCGTGGTAGAGCCGCAGGAGGAGTTCGCCGTCGGCCGGCTGGGGTGGTGCGGACGGGTTGACCGGCGGCTGGGCTGGATAGGTGGGCGAGGGCGCCTTCTTGCTGCGGTTCCAGAACACGCCCGCACCCTAATCGGAAGATCAACAAGGGGCCAGCCCGATCGCCTCGAAGTCATCCGGCGGACCCGCGGCGATTCCGTCCGGTCCACCAGCGATCCCCGGCGGGAACACCCCGAGGACGAGCGGCGCGGTTATAGCACCGAGCCCCAATCAGCACCACTATCGCGGGCTGCCGATGAACGTTCGGGTCGTCTCGGCGACGTGGGAACGCAGCCATTGATGGATGGGTTCGGATCCGGTACGAGGATGCCAGGCCATGCTGATGGTGATGGGCGGTAGGTCGAACGGAATCGGCAGGACGTGCAGCCCGGCTGTGTGGGCGGCAGTCCCGTTCTGATTCGGGGTGAGGCAGACGAGATCACTGTTACGGGCCAGGAGGATCGCGGCAGTGTGGGTGGGAGCAACCACGGCCACAGTGCGATGCAGGCCGAGGCGGGCGAGCTGATCGTCGAGCGGCCCGGTTGCCAGGCCACGGCGGGAGACGCTGACATGTTCGGCGGCGGCGAGGCGCTTCGCGGTCAACCGGCCGCGGGTGAGCGGGTGGCCGGCCCGGACGGCGGCAGCCACGGTCAATGTGGCCAGCGGCTCGACCACGGTCTCCGGGTCGCTGTGGTCGATGACGCCGACCTCGAGGTCGATCGCCGCGTCGCGCAGCGCGGTGGCGCCCTCCGAATCGTCCGAGGTCAGGCGCAATCGTACGCGCGGAGCCTCGGCACGCATCGCTGCCAGCAGGGGCGGCACGACGTCGGCGGATATCACGTCGCTCATCTGGATCGTCAGCGTCTGGCTCCAGGCTGACCGGGGGGTGTCCGGTCCATCCGACAGCAGGGCCGCGGCGCGAGCGACGAGGTCGTGCACCTGCGGCCTCAACCGGGTCGCGAACGGGGTGAGAACGAGGTTACGGCCGGCCCGGACGAGCAGCGGGTCCCCGAAATGGCGGCGCAGCCGGCCCAGGGTTCGGCTCATCGCCGGGACCGACGTGCGCAGCCGTCCGGCCGCGGCGGTGACGCTGCTGGTATCGAGCATCGCGTCGAGGGCGACCAGGAGGTTGTAGTCGATCGTTGCGGCGTCGGCGCGGGCGATGGTCACCTGCCGATTATCACCAATGCAAGCCAGCCCTATCAATGTTGCACTGGCGGTAACCGTTGCCCGTCTCTAGCGTCGTCGGCATGACGAGCGACATGCTGGCGGTGGCCAGCCAGAGCGGTGAAACCGTCGAGTTCTTCGAGCTGGACAGGTATCGGCACCTCGGTTCCGTCATGGTGCCTCCCGAGCCGCACGAAGTACTTCTGGATCCCGCCAGGCGGCTGCTGTACGTCAGCCATACGTACCGTTCCGGGCACTACCTCGACCACACCGGCCACGCCCAGCAGCTCAGCATCATCGATGTCGACAGCCGGCAGATCGTGGACATTCTCGACCTCGCCCCCGAGCGTGCCCCGCACGGGTTGCATCTGGACGCCGGGCGCGACCTGCTGTACGTCAGCGTTGAGGCGGGACCGGCGGGTCCGGGCGGTCTCCTCGTCCTCGACGCGTCCCGGCGTAAGGTCGTCGGCCGGATCGACGCCGAGGCCGACCAGCCACACTGGTTCGCCGTCACCCCGGACGGCGCCACCGCCTACACCGCCAACAAGCGAGCCGCGTACATCTCCGTGCTCGACCTCGGCAACGGCACCATCGTGAACCGCATCCCCGTACCCGGCACGGAGGAGATCACCGCAACCCCGGACGGCCGGTACGTCTACGCCGCCGCGCCCGCCATCGACCCGGCCACTGCCGCGGAAGCGGGCGGGCGCATCCTGGTCATCGACACCACCACCCACCGGGTGATCAACACCATCGCCACCGCCCTGCCGGTCAGCCCTCTGCACGTGACCACCGGCGGAACCCTCCTGGCCGGGCAGTGGCGACACACCATCGGAACCGACGGTGAGTTCACACCCCTCGACGGCGTGCTCAACACCTACGACACCGACGACTGGACCCTCACCGGCACCACCGACACCCAACGTCTGCCGATCAACATCCGCAGCGACCCCTCCGGGAGACGAGCCTTCGTGTCCAACCTCAACTCGGGCACCGTCAGCGTCGTGGAGTTGCCCAGCATGCGGACGCTCACTGTTCTCACTGTCGACCGAAGCGGCAGGACCACCGGCAAACGGTACGGCCAAGGCGCACACGGACTCACCTTCATCAGCCGCTGATGCCTGATCTCCGCTACAGCCGTCATCGGAGTTGGCGTAGCACGGACTCAGTTCCGCGATCTTTCCAAACCGGGTGTCCGTGGGAGAGGCTGCCGGACATGGGTGAGGTGTATCCGATGCCGACAGTCGGTGAGGTTTTCACCGACGTACGCGGCGACGGCCGGACGATGCGCGTCAGCTACCACGAGAACCGTCAGGTGGTCGTGGTGTCGTTGTGGGCGGACGCCGTGTGCCGCGGATCGTTTCAGCTGGCCGCCGACGAAGTGGGCCGCCTCACCGCGCTGCTGGCACAGGTCGCTCCCGCGACTGCCGAGGTCCCGTCGCCGTTGCCGTCGCCGGAGCAGACCGGCGACGTCTCCATGTTGGCACTCCCCACGGCTCTGACTCCGCGGGTCGCCTGAGCCTCTGCCCCGCGACGGGCCCGCGGGGCCGGGTTCAGCGGCGGCCGGTGGAAAGGGCGACGAGGAACTGGCCGCCGCCCGGTTCGACGGTCGTGGTCACGGGGAGGCCGGGAACGAGGCGGGTGAAACGGTCGGCCAGCCAGTCCGCCGCCTCCTGGGCGTCCTTGCGGCTCGGGCAGCGGGCCACCAGTTCCCGGCCGCCCTTGCGTTCCAGGCGTTCGGCGACGGTGAGCAGCGGGGCGGGCTCGATCACGTTGAGCCGGTCCGGCCAGGCGATGACGATCTTGACCGCGCCTTTGCGGGAGTTGCAGGCCCGGTGGGCGAGCCGCTCGGCGAGTTTGGCTTTCCGGTCGGCGGTCCGGGCGTCGACGCTGGCGCCCCGCGGGTCGTTCACCGACATGCCGGCGTCGACCGGCTCGTCGCACACCCAGCAGCGCCATTCGTCGCGCTTCGCCACTTCGTCAAGGGAGCTCATCGGTCACGAACCTACCCGCCACCGGGGAGGCGGACGGCCGCGGGGTCAGGTGGTGGCGACGATCAACGTGGGTCGAGCAGCTCCACCCGCAGCGCCGGATCGGAGGTGATCTCCGCCCGGGTGAAGCGTTCGGTCACCCACTGACCGGCGGCGTGGAGCCTGGTCTGGTCGAGGAAGTGTGGGGAGGCCGGGTTGCCCGATTGCGAGTACAGCATCAGGGTGCGCGTCCGCGGTCCGGCGGCGGTCAACTGGGTCGCCATCAGGAAGCTCGTGCCGAAGTCGACGTCCGGATAGTGCCCGTTCGCGTCCAGGCTGCCGGGCGGCTCGATCGCGTTGAAGCAGCCTTCGACCTGGGTGCAGCCGCCCAGGCCGATCGCCTGGTACCGCTGCGCGGCGTCGATGGGCGCGTCCAGCGGCAGGTGGGCCTTGGTGACCGTCTCGACCGCGTCGGCGAGCGCGGTGCGCACCTCGGCCAGGCCGGTGTTCAGGTCACGCGGTGTGGTGAGCGGCCGCGCCGGGTCGAACGGGGTTCGCCACATGTCGCCGGCGGTCGCGGCGAAGGCCTGGTGGAAGAATTCGCGCCACAGCACCGCGCCGGGGCTACCGGCTGTCGCCCGGCCGTCCCATCCGGTCAGTACGGTGCACGCCGACCGCACGTCGACCGGCGCCCCGTCACTGTTCGGCAGGGTGGCGGTGTGGGCGCACAGTTCTGCCACGGCGGGCTGGGCCAGTTCGGCGCCGAGGTTGCGGTCACCCAGCATGGTCGCCTGGAGGGTGTCCAGGGTGAAACCGGGCGGCCCGAGGCCGTCGGTGCCGGCCATCCGATCGGCGATCATGTCCAGCCCGAGCCGGGTCCGCAACGAGCGTTCCGTGCCCACATCGCCGACGATCCGGGGGAATGCCGTCAGTGGCGCGGCCGGGTTCGTCAGCCACGGGCTGTCGTTGGAGTTCGCCACGAAGTCGGTACGGGTGAGGCTGGGCAACGAGGCCGGACCGAACAGGCCCGGCACCACCGAGGCCGGGTCGGTGCCCCACCCGCAGCCGGACCGGCTGCCGTCCAGGACGATGAGGCGGGTCTGCTGGAACACCGGCTCGGACTGCGCGGTGGCGCAGCGGTCCGCGAGAGCGTCACTGACGGCGGGCACCACCTGCGCGTCGTTGTAGAGCACGGTCCCGGAGCGCTCCACGGCGATGGTGTTCATCCACGGCAGGCCATGGTGCCTACGCTGAGCGGCCCGCAGGTCGGCGAGGCTCTGCGCCCGGTTGAAGGCCAGCCACTGATCGACCACGCGGACGTTTCCGGCGTTCGCGTCGTGCAGCACGTACGCGGTTTCGGCGCTCCAGTCGAGCCCGGGTACCACGAGGACCGGGCCGTCCGGGGTGCGGTAGAGCGTACGGCTCACCGGGTGAACGCCGCGCGCATCGCGTACCCGTACGGTGATCTTCTGGGGTTGCATCGACCGTGCCCTACCGTCCACCAGGTACCGGGTCGGATCGCCGGGCACCAGGGTCAGCTGGGTGAGCGTGTCCGGGACGACCGTCGAGATGGTGTGCGTCCACGCGACCCCGGCGGTGTGCCCGACGATGACCACGGGCAGCCCGAACAGGGTGGCGCCGCTGACGTCCAACTGCCCGGGAATGGTCATCTGCATCTGGTGGAAGCGTGTGGCGGGCCGCCATGACAGGTGCGGGTTGGCCAGCAGCATGCCGGTGCCGTCGGCGGTCGCGTCCCGTCCGACGGCCCACGCGTTGCTGCCGAAACCCCGATCGGGTACGCCGACGGGGCGCCCCGTTCGAGCCCGGCCGGCGGTCGGCGGAGCGGTGGTCGCGATCGCCTGCGCGAACGCCGCACCACCGAGCGAGGTGACGATCTCGTTGATGCGCCGCCACACGTCCAGGGCGGTGATCGGGCGTACCCAGGCCGCGCCGCGACAGGTCGGATCCGGCAGGCCCGCCACCGGGTGTTTGGCCAGGTACCGGTTCACTCCGGCCGCGTACCCGGCCACGATGTCGCGGGCCGCGGCGCTGGGGCCCGACGGCTCGGGCTGGGCGAGGGCGGTGTCGAGAACACCCGAGCGGTCGACCGCGGCGTGGTAGATGTCGCTGTCGAGGTTGTTCACCCCGTCCGGGGTGGTGGCGTCGGCACCGAGGAACTGCGCACGTCGGCCGGACACGGTCAGGATGTCGTCCGCGAGGCCGCACAGGTTGTCCTCGGCGATCGCGTAACCGGCACCGAACCCCATGTCACGGTAGGACGCCGCCAGCACGTGCGGGATGCCGAATTCGGTGCGCATCACCACCACCCGGCTGCCCGCCACCGGGTCCGCACCCGCGTGCGCCGGCCCGATCGGCGCCCCCACCACGAGCGTGCCGGCGATGGCCACGCCGGCGATCCCGCGTCTCCACCCGGTCGGCCCGCGCTCGAATCCCCGTGATGACATCGATTCCTCCCGGGCTCGGCCGCCATCCCTACCCTGTCTATTCGACGCAGTGACCTCGATCAATCAGGGCAGGCCCCCATCCGAGCCATTAGGGGACCGGTCCCGCCGGCCCTTTCGGTGGATAGGCTGAGGCGTCTGTCCATCGAGGAGTGAAGATGCCGTTCGGGTTCGTGTTTCCGGTCGTCCTGCTCACGGTGGCCACCCTGGCCGTCCTCGTCCTGCCGCGCCGGCCGCGGGTGCTCGGCGGGGTCGGCATGTGGGCCGGCCTGGTCCTCAGCGAGCTGTCCCAGCTGGCGTTCTACCTGCTGGCGCTGACCACCGTGCTGAGCGTCGCGGGTGGTGACATCACCTCGCCGGCCGGCTGGATCATGGTGGCCGTCGCGGTGCTCTGCCTGGCCGGTCTCGCTCTGATCTTCGCCCGTGGCCTGCGCGCCCGCGCGGTGGTCCGGGACTTCCTGCGCACCGCCGGGCTGGCCGCCCCGCAGCGCCGCTGGCCCTGGGCGCGGATCATGCTGACCCCGTTCCTGCGCCGCCGTGGCGACGTCGAGCACCTGCGCGGGCTGGACTACGGGCCGGGTGGCCGCCGCCAACAGCTCGACCTGTACCGGCGCCGGTCCGCCCCGGCCGGCGCGCCGATCCTGATCCACTTCCACGGTGGCCACTTCGCGACCGGGCGCAAGGACAGCCAGTCGCTGCCGCTGCTCTACCAGCTGGCCGCCCGGGGCTGGGTGTGCATCAGCGCGAACTACCGGCTCAAGCCGGAGTTCGGCTTCCACGATCACCTGAGCGACGCCAAACGGGTGATCGCCTGGGCCCGCGAGCACGGCCCGGAATACGGCGGCGACCCGGCCACCGTGATCGTCGCGGGCAGCTCGGCGGGCGCGTACCTGGCCGCGTTGTGCGCGCTGACCCCCGGCGACCCGCGCTTCCAGCCGGGCTTCGAGGCGGCCGACACCGGCGTGGCCGCCGCCGTCAGCCTGGGCGGTTATCTCGGTGAGCTGGACCGGGACCTGGATGTGCCGACCTCACCGGAGGGCTACCTGCGCCCGGACGCGCCGCCGTTCCTGATCGTGCACGGCGGCAACGACCTGATGGTCCCGGCCGCGGCCGCCCGGGGGTTCGCGGAGCGTCTGGCCGCGGTCTCGACCAGCCCGGTGCACTTCCTCGAGCTGCCGTACGGCCAGCACACCTTCGACCTGTTCCATTCGCCGCGCTTCGAGGCGGTGATCGACGCCGTCGCCGCGTTCGGCGCCGCGGCCAAGACATCGTCGCGAGGCGGTGAGACGAAGCGCCCCGAGTCGGATACCGGCGAGGTTTTTCACTGACGGGAATGATCGCCTGAACGCTTGACGGCCTTCGTTACCGGGGCGTAACTTCCGCGCAACTCATCGACTGTCACCGATGGCGTATCGCGGGAGGCGTTCATGGAACAGGTCAGTCGGCGTCAGGCGCTCGGTGTCGCCGGTGGTGTGGTGGCGGGTGCGGCGATCGCCCAGGCAACCACGCCGCCGGCGTTCGGGGCGGCCGCCGCCACCGACGCGGACGTGATCGTGGTCGGTCACGGCCTGGCCGGGCTGGTCGCCACGGCCGAGCTCGCCGCGGCCGGCCGCAAGGTGCTGCTGCTCGACCAGGAGAACGAGGCCAACCTCGGCGGACAGGCGTACTGGTCGTTCGGCGGCCTGTTCTTCGTCGACTCCGACGAGCAGCGCCTCATGGGGGTCAAGGACAGTCACGACCTGGCCTGGCAGGACTGGCTGGGCACGGCCGGGTTCGACCGCGGCGTCGACGATCCGGCCGGGCAGGACTACTGGGCGTACAGGTGGGCCCAGGCGTACGTCGACTTCGCCGCCGGTGAGAAGCGCTCCTGGCTGGCCGGGCTCGGCCTGCAATGGTTCCCGATGGTGGGCTGGGCCGAACGCGGTGGCGGCCTCGCCGACGGGCACGGCAACTCGGTTCCCCGGTTCCACGTCACGTGGGGCACCGGGCCGGCGATCGTCGAGCCGTTCGAGAAGAAGGTGCGCGCCGGGGTCGCCGCCGGCACGGTGGCGTTCAGGTTCCGGCACCGGGTCGACGAGATCGTGCAGACCAACGGGGCGGTCACCGGCGTACGCGGGAAGGTCCTCGAAGCCAGCACCGCCGCGCGTGGCAAGCCGAGCTCCCGTACCGTCGTGGCTGATTTTGATCTGAAAGCGCCGATCGTGATCGTGGCCTCCGGCGGGATCGGCGCCAACCATGATCTGATCCGGCAGAACTGGCCGGCGCGGCTCGGCAAGGCGCCCACCACCATGATCACCGGGGTGCCCGCGCACGTCGACGGGCGGATGCTCGCGATCACCGCGAGGACCGGCGCGCGGATCGTCAACCCGGACCGGATGTGGCACTACACCGAGGGCCTGCGCAACTGGGATCCGATCTGGCCCGGTCACGGCATCCGGATCCTGCCCGGCCCGTCGTCGATGTGGTTCGACGCCACCGGTAGGCGGTTCCCCGCGCCGGACTGGCCCGGCTACGACACCCTGCACACGCTCGGGTCGATCACCACGACCGGTTATGACTACTCGTGGTTCGTCACCACGCAGAAGATCGTCGACAAGGAGTTCGCACTCTCCGGCTCGGAGCAGAACCCCGACCTGACCGGCAAGAATCTGTGGTTGCTGCTGAGCCGGGTCTGGCAGACGCCCGGCCCGATCCAGAAATTCCAGCAGTACGGCGAGGATTTCGTGAAGGCGGCGACACTGCCGGAACTCGTCGCCGGGATGAACCGGATCACCGGCACCGGACTGATCGAACTGGGCGCGCTGCAACGGCAGATCGAGGCCCGCGACCGGGAGATCGACAACGCCTACAGCAAGGACGCCCAGGTCCAGGGCATTCGCAACGCGCTGTCCTACCCCGGTGACGTGCTCGGGCGTACCGCCTCCGCGCACAAGATCCTCGGCCCGGACTCCGGCGGGCTGGTCGCGGTCCGGCTCAACGTGCTGACCCGCAAGACCCTCGGCGGTTTGCAGACCGACCTGCAAGGCCGGGTCCTGGGCGCCTCCGGCACCCCGATCCCCGGCCTCTACGCGGTGGGCGAGGCGGCGGGTTTCGGCGGCGGCGGCGTGCACGGCTATCGATCTTTGGAGGGTACGTTCCTCGGCGGCTGCCTGTTTTCCGGACGTGCCGCCGGACGCGCCGCCGCGGCAGCGGGGTAGGCGGGGGCTTCAGCGTTTCACCGGACTATCAATCGTTGCACCTCGATTGACTTAGTTTGGAGTCCCTCCTAATGTTCGGCGACGAGTGCCCTCGTCCCCTCCCCCATCGAAGGAGGCACCATGATCCGCTCCCTCCGCATCGCCGTGGCGAGTGTCGTGACCCTGCTGGTCACCGCCGTGTCGGTGCAGCTCGCCACTCCCGCACAGGCCGCCACCTGGAACTCCTCGGCCCAGTGGGCGACCTGGTCGAACGGCGGCTACACGCTCTACAACAACATCTGGGGTTCGGGCGCCGGCACCCAGGTGATCTGGGCGAACTCCTACAGCAACTGGGGAGTCTGGGCGGCCCACCCCGCCACCGGCGGCATCAAGGCCTACCCGAACGCCACGAAGTACCTCGGCAAGAAGGTGAGCGCACTCGGCACCACCACCAGCAGCTTCAACGTCACCGTGCCGACCAGCGGCGCCGCGTTCACGTCGGCCTATGACATCTGGTCGTCGGACAACGCCTACGAGATCATGCTGTGGATGAACGCGTACGGCGCCGTCGGCCCGCTCGGCACCCTGCAGACGACGGCCACCGTCGGTGGGCACACCTGGAGGATCTACCGCGGCTCCAACGGATCCAACGCGGTCTTCTCCTTCGTCCGCACCAGCAACACCAGCTCCGGCACCGTCGACATCCGGGCGATCGCCCAGTGGCTGCGGTCCGCGGGCTGGTGGGGTGACGTCACGGTCGGCAACGTGCAGTTCGGATACGAGATCACCTCGTCGGCCGGCGGCAAGGACTTCATCACCAACTCCTTCTCCGTCACCGGATGATCCCTCCTGCGGCCGGCCGGGTCCCCGACCGGCCGGCCGCAGGCCTGTCAGGGCTGTGGTCCGGCATCGAAACCCTCGGATTCGAGGCGTTCAGGCCGGGCAGGCCGGCTCCGGGGTACGGGGGCGTTGAAGGATCGTGGCGTTGAGGGCCATGTTGGCCGCGAACTGTCCGTTGACGACCTCGTGCCGTTCCAGGCGCTGTTGCACGGCAGGGTCGTAGCGGCCGAGCTTGACGAGGCCGTCGGAGAACCAGCCGTTGTCGCTGCCGCTGCCGTCGACGAACGCGGCATAGCGGCTGCCGCCGGGCCAGATGACCTTCGTCAGGAGGGCGCCGAAGGCGATCATGTCGGCGTCGGTCCAGAAGTCGGCCTGGTCGGCGGCTTCGACGACGTACGACAGGACGCCGTTGGCGTGGCTCACATCCTGACCCGGCCGTTGGGTGGCGCCCCACTCGTCGTTCCAGAAGTACGCCGACGGGTCCGCCGGGTGCGGTCGCATCTGGCCGCGCAGCCCGGTCGGATGGTTGGGCAGCTTCCGGTCGATGTCGTCCACGACCTGGCGATAGCGGGCGCGGCGGGCCGGATCATCGGTGATCGCGGCCAGGTTGAGGGCGATGGCCGCCCAGTGCGACGCCATGTGCGTACGATTGCGGTAGATGTTGTCGTTTGCTCCTCTGGTGTGCCATTTGTCAAAGACGTTCTTCTCGGCGAAGGCGAGCAGCCTCTCGTACTGTTCCCGGTATTCCGGCTCGTCGTGAACGGCCGCGGTCTGCCGCATGATCCGCAGAGTGGTGGTGGCGTGCCGCCAGAAATAGCTCTCGTAGAGCGGCACCTCGACGCCGGTCGGCCGCAGGTCCTCCCGGTTGGACACCCAGCCGAGGTAGGCGTCGCGGTACTGGCTGGTCGGAAGCCGCTTCGACGGCCGGGCGGTGGAGACCACGCCGGTGATGTACTCCAGCGCACGGTCCAGATACCGGATGTTGCCGGTGGCACGGAACATCGCCGTGTTGGCGTCGACGGAATAGGACAGGTCGTAGTGGCTCCAGCTGTCGGGTGTGCGGCTGGCCGGCAGGGCTTCGGTGCGCTCGAACTGCCATGTCTCGAGGTACCGCTTCTCCCAGTGCGACACCGGCAGCACGGTTACCGGTGACTTCTCGGTCGAGCAGGCCGGGCCGGCAGCGGTGGTGGGCGGTGGCGTGGTGGCGCGAAGTGCGAACAGTCCTGCGCCCGTCACGGCTACGGCCGCGAGTGCGAGCAATGCCCAGGGTTTGCGGGTCTGGAAGTTGACCATCGGAGTCCGATCGTCTTTCTGATCTGCGGGAACGCGGGCAGGCGCCACGGCGGCGTCAGGCCGCGGGCGCGAGGTCATGCTCGGGAGGATGCGTTCCTATATGCGCAGAACACCCAGGAGGCTCAGCGGTGAGTCCGGGGCCGCGGCGGCCGTCCCGGTAGCGGCTGCGCCCTGATCGATCAGCGCCGGCACCGCTGGGATCACCGCTAGGAGTACGGCGTCGGCGGTCACCCGAATGCGCTGGGTGAGGTGCGGTGTCCAGGTGTTGCCGTGCTGGTGCTCGTGCACGGTCTCGTGGTGATGGACCGCGACCACCGCGCCGGTCGCGGCCTCGATGTGCACGTGGCCACCGGCGGCATGGTGGGCGCTGGCCGCGGAGAACAGCGCGGCGGCCGCGAGCAGCAGCACGATCATGACCACGGCGACGAGCCCGGCCGGCCCTTCCCGGCCGGCCCGGGCGAACCCGTGCGGGCGCGCGGTCATGTCGTCCAGCCTAACCAGACAATGCGGCGAGACGGTCCCGCCGAACGTGTGACAACTCGTGGTGGTGCTGGTCGCCCGGGTGGCTGTCCGGGTCGACGTGCACGGTGGCGGCCGTGAGGCGGGGCACGTCGTGGGTGAGCTGGTGCTCGGCGTCAGCGGCGATCTCGTGGGCGGCGAGCAGGCTGAGCTCGGCGGAGACGACGATGGCGGCCTCGGCGTGCAGACGATGGCCGATCCAGCGCAGCCGCAGCCCGGAGACGTCGCGGATGCCGGGAACCGCGCGCAGCGCCCGTTCGGCGTGGTCGACGAGTTCGGGATCGACGCGATCCATCAGCCGCCGGTAGACCTCGCGGGCGGCGTCCTTGAGCACGAAGGCGATGGCGGCGGTGATGGCCAGGCCGACGACCGGGTCGGCCCAGCCCCAGCCGAGCCAGGCCCCACCGGCGGCCAGGACGACGGCGAGCGAGGTGAAGCCGTCCGTACGGGCGTGCAACCCGTCGGCGACGAGCGCGGCCGAGCCGATCCGGCGCCCGACGGCGATGCGGTAGCGGGCGACGATCTCGTTGCCGGCGAACCCGATCAGCCCGGCGGCGAACACCCACGGCAGGTGGGTCATGGTTCGCGGGTCGAGCAGCCGGTCGACGGCGAACCAGGCGGACGCCGCCGCGGAGGCGGTGATGACCAGGACGATCACGATGCCGGCCAGGTCTTCGGCGCGGCCGAACCCGTACGTGTAGGCCCGGGTGGCGGCCCGTCGGCCGAGCCAGAACGCGATACCCAACGGGACGGCGGTGAGCGCGTCGGCGACGTTGTGCAGGGTGTCACCGAGCAGCGCCACGGAGCCGGAGAGGACGACGACGACCGCTTGCAGCAGCGCGGTCACGCCGAGGCCGACCAGGGAGATCCACAGAGCGCGCATGCCCTCGCGGGACGCCTCCAAGGCGGAGTCGACCTTGTCGGCGCTGTCGTGCGAGTGCGGGGTGACCACGTGCTTGAGCCGGTGCCGCCATCCGTGACGGTGATGATGGCCGGTGCCGTGATGGTGGTGCTCGTGGGCGGACATCGCAGGCCTTCCCTCGTGGTCGAGACAGCCCATAATATGTGCTCATGCGCGCACGCGACAATGTTGCAGATGCCAATGACCTGCAGAAACGCGTTCCGGGCAACGCCGTGGTGGAGGCAGCAACGGTGCTGCTCGGGATGCTCGCCGACCCCACTCGCCTGCGGCTGGCGGCCTGCCTCGCCCACGGCGAGCAGGACGTCACCGCACTGACCGCCGCCGTCGGCGCGGCCCGCCCGGCGGTCTCCCAACATCTCGGCAAACTGCGGCTGGCCGGCCTGGTCACGGTACGCCGCGACGGCCGCCGCCAGGTGTACGCGCTCGCCGGCCCACACGTCGGCCGCCTGGTCACCGAGGCGCTGCACACCGCCGGGCACCGGGTGCCCGGCCGCCCCCGGTCGACATCGATCCCTACCTGATTTTCGGCGAGGCCGAGCAAACAGCGTCCATTTTGTACGATGTACGGTACGGCCGTGCTGACCTCCATGATGTTGATACTGAGCGTGCTCGTGGTCCTGTCCCTCGCCGCGGCCGTAATGTTCGTCCTGGTGACGATCGTGGCGGCGATCATTGGCGCCATCGTGCTGACCCGCCGCTAGGGTGTCAGGGTGGCCGAAACCCTGAACCTGAACCTGACGCTGGAGGCACGCGGCCCGGGCGGCGCCTTCGTCCTCTCCGACGAGCAGGCCGCCGCTGTCGGGGAGGGGCGCAAGGCGTTCCCGGTGCGGGTGACCGTGCGCGACGTGACGTTGCCGCTGCGACTGGCCCGGATGGGTGGCGAGAACCTGATCGGGCTGGCCAAGGCGGCGCGAGAGCAGGCCGGGGTGGAGATCGGCGTGGCCTACCAGGTGTCGATCGCCGCGGAGACCGGGGAACGTACGGTCGAGGTGCCGCCGGAACTCGCGGCCGCCCTCGCCGCCGACGATGACGCGAAGACGGCGTACGAGAAACTGGCGTACTCGCATCGCAAGGAGTTCGTCCGCTGGATCACCGAGGCCAAGCGTGAGCCCACCCGGGTCGAGCGGGTCGCCAAGACCGTCGAGATGCTCCGTGAAGGCCGGCATCGCTGATATTCAGCACGGAGCAACCTTGGACAGCAGGTCGTCGAGGGGCCTCGGCAGGACGTCCCGGTCGACGGCTGCCTCGACGAGCAGCCGGGCGTAGCGGGATTTCCGGCGGGAGCCGCTGGTCAGGAACCGCCGCATCTGGTCGTCCACGGACCGGTCGCGCCAGGCCGGCTGGCTTTGCAGCGCACGGAACGAGCCGAGGTCACCCTGCGCGTCGATGAGCGCCGCGAAGACGTCGGCGCCGACGGCCCGGATCAGCTCGTCCTCCAGGTCGTCGACGCAGACATGCGTACGGGCGGGGCCGAGCCCGCGCCGGAAGATGCCGGCCTCACGCAGGTCGCAGAGGCCGGCCAGCACCCGGGTGTTCAGCTCGCCGAGGACCCGCCCGAGCGCGTGGGCGCCGCCGATCGGGACGACCGTGACGTGCTCGGCGTCGAGGTCGCGGCCGCGGCGGTGGGCGGCCGTCTCCACCGCGATCTGGTCGCTGATGCCCTCGACGAGGATCAACGCGGTGGCGGTGCCGGCCTTCGCCAGCGCGCGGGCCGTCGCCTCGACGGGGGCGGCCGGTCCGCTCACATACCCGGCGAGCACCCGGCGGTCGCGTTCCCGGCGACGGTCCTTCCACTGCGGTGGCATGGTCGCCATCATCGGCTTCGCGGACGACGGCGGACAACCCGATAACCGATCACGCGGTCGTGCCGGACCGGTGCGCGGGTGATCCCGCACACCCGGGTCCGGCCGCGCGGGCTTCGGGCGGTCTTCTCTTCCCGCGGATGGTTCAAGTTCGCCGGCTGTCGGCCGTTGGTGAGGTCAGCGTGCTCGGTCGTCATCCGGGGAGTTCCGGGCTGGCGATTGACCGCACCGATCGTTGCTGACACCAGGTAGAGGAGGCGCTGATGTCGGATTCCCACCCCCCACGGGCTCCGCGGCGGGAGCATTGTGCCAGCTGCGGCACGGACCGGAACACCGCGGCGGGCGTCGACGCATTGGCCCTGGCTCTGGCCTGCCCCGCGTGTACGGAGAATGCCGTACTGGCCGTCACGGAGAGCGTGGCCGCCGCCGCATCGCCGGTCGATGCCCTGCACGAGGACTTGCAGCGGCTGCTCGGCGAACGTGACGGCATCAGCATCCAGGTCCTGCGACCCGAGTCGGCGGTCACGATCGTCCTCGCGTCGGGCTACCGGTGGCAGGTGTATCCCCCGTTCACCGGCGTCATCAGGGTCTCCGCCCAGCACGCGGCGCTGTACGGGCCGGACCTGGCACCCGTGCCGGGAATGCCACTGATCACGCTGATCAGCCTGGAGAACATGCGCGACCTGCTGATCTCCACCGAGTCAGGACCGGTCGCCGAGTTGATCGACGCCGACCTGATCACCCGGATGGAGGCCGACCTGTTCGATCCCGACACCCTGCTGGGCGAGGGCCACTGAGGTCTGCCCACAAGATCAGACAGCTATCAAGGTCGCTGTTCGAGGCGGGCCAGGCGCGCGGTGATGCCGTTCTCGTTGCGGCCGAACTCGGCCATCAGCTCCGGCACGGTCGCTCCCTCTGCGGCCCGGCGGGCGAGCCGCTGCTCCTCCTCCGGCGTCCAGAGCCGGTGGGAGTTCGGATGGTTCTGCCGCAGGTCGTCCATCGTGTAGGCGGGCGGCTGCTTCGGACCGGGACGCGGGCCGAGGCCCAGGGCATGGAGCTTGTACCGGATGCTGTTCGCCGTGCGCCCGAGCGATGCCGCGATGCCATCGACGTCGCAACCGTCACGGTGCAGACGGGTGACCAGCGCGGTCTCCTCCGCTGACCAGCTGCGCCCCCGCTGGACCGACGGCGTCCGCATGCTCTGCGGCTGAGGCCCGGGATCGGCGGCGGCGAACAGCAGCCGGGCCAGCACGCTCAGATCCGCGCGTGGGACGGTCCCGTTCAGGTGCGCGATGATCCGTCCGTCGGAGTCCGCGCCCGTGACCTCCACCGTGAGCGTCTCCCGGTCCGCTGTCGCGGTCAGGTCGTAGTGGCGGTGGCCGTCGCTGAGCTGCCAATACAACACGTACGTACTCCTCCGTCTCTTCCGGGCGAGACCCGGCACCACTCGATTACGCCACGGCCTATATTGGCGTTTCGAAGGAAGTTTGCGGGGTTCTAAGGAGGGGCGTGCCACGCGGAGCAGTCGGCGGCGCAACCGCGCAGCTCATCGCGGTGCTGGCCGGTCGCGGAGTGACGGTCTCCCGGTACCAGATCGAGCGGTGGCGGGCGACCGGAGACCTTCCGAGACCGGTACGTCACGGGCTGGGCCGAGGGCGAGGCGCCCACTCCGAGCCCCCGGATGAGGAGACGGTGCAGCGGACGATCATGCTGGCCGCCACCTCTCGGCGTGGCGCCCGGCGTGTCGGATCGCATCCCATCGAGCGCCTCGCACTCGGGATCCCCGTCGCTGACGACGAAGCGGGACAAGCGATCGACGACTGCCTGGCCGAGGTCGGCCGACTGTTCGGCATCGATCGGGGAAGCGGAGATCAGGCCTGGCAGGAACGTCACGACCGCATTCGCAAGGCTCGCGCCATCGCACCCGTACGCTGGGAAGATCTGCTCGAGGCGGTCGAGGGCGAGCCGGCTCGCACCGAGCCCTCCGCCGCTCGGATCCGCTCCGGTTTCTCCGGCATGGTCGACGTGCTGGCCGGCGACGACGACGCGGTGACCGACGACGTGATCAACTGGCTCGCCGTCGGCCTGCGACTGCCCGACGAGACTCTCGATCAAATACAGGACGGGGTACGCGCTGCGGAGCTCAGCGGCGATGCGAGCCTGATCGACTCTCTCAAGCTTCTGAGCCTCGATCATCTTCGGCGGGTGGGGCGACAGACCGGACTCGAACAGTGGCGTCGCGCGTTGCAGGTGTTCCTCAGGGTCAACCTGGCTCAGGCGTTCGTCGCCCTGCTCGGAACGCTCGACATCGCCGGCAGACCGGTCGACCTGGGCGGAGCCCTCCGTGTCGACGCGCACGTGGTCAACCAGCTACGCACGGACCCGGTCTGGGATCTCGCGAACCCGCACATGATCAACCTGTCGTCGCGGCGCCTGCCACAGACCCTGACGCTCGGCGCATTGGGAATCATCATGGCCGGGCAACTGGAACTGTGGGAGACCTATCTCGAACGGCTTGTCACCCTCACCCACCCGGCGCCACATTCGTAGCCGATAGCATGCCGGCATGGGTACGCCCGCAGCCGATCTCGCAGACGCCGCGTTCCTCGATGCCCGTGCACGCGCCTCCGCCCGCGACGGCGTGCTGGACGGCCGGTACGTGCTGGTGGACGGGGAACTGCTGAAGCAGGCGTACTCATCCGGCGATGCCGACGGACTCACCGTGGTGGTGCGCCCGGACCATCCGGGTGCCGGCGAGGAGCCGTCGGGACGCTGGGTTACGCGCGTGCCGTACCAGCGAATCGCCCTTCGGGTCTTCTTCACCACGACGGCCCGGCACCGCGACGACGGCCTGCTGGAACTCAAAGCCCGCGACGGTGGCACGGTGCGCGCGACCTGGTGGCGCGGGGACAACGCGGACATGGCTCAAACCATCCCGGCCGGGTTCATCTGGGAAAAGAACGACGACTACCACTACGGCACCGTCCCGTGGGACGAACTCGCCGACGTGACGATCTCCGTCCAGCAGCTTCCTGGACAGGTCCGTTCTCCGCAGGACGGCTGAGGCGCGAAGCCGCGATACCGTGCCCGGCGGCTTGCGACGTGCGGGCCCACCTCCCGGCAGGGTGTCGGATCTGCCGTAGGTCGTTCGTAGAACAGGTGAGGGCAGTCGGGGCAGAGGGCCCGGTACTTGATCTGGTTCGATCGACCATCGAGGGGTGACGGCATGGGCAAGCTCATCTACGTGACGAACGTGTCGCTGGACGGCTACATCGAGGATGAACGCGGCGCGATCGACTGGTTCCCGATCGGCGACGAGGTGTTCGCGTTCCACACCGACCTCCTGCGGTCTGCGGGCACGTTTCTCTACGGGCGGCGCCTGTACGAGGCGATGGCCGTCTGGGAGACCGACGCCGCTCTGGCCGCGCGGTCCGACCTCATGGCCGACTTCGCGAGCGCCTGGCAGGCGGCGAGCAAGGTCGTGTACTCCACGACCCTCGCCGCGGCGTCGACCGCCGGCACCCGTATCGAACGCCGTTTCGACCCCGCCGCGGTCCGCGAGCTGAAGGCCACGGCCGACAGCGATCTCACCGTGGGCGGCGCCAACCTCGCGGCGCAGGCTTTGAAGGCGGGGCTGGTCGACGAGTGCCGGTTGGTCATTCTGCCCGTTGTCCTCGGCGGGGGTAAGCCGGGGCTGCCGACCGGTATGCGCGCGGAGTTCGAGCTTCTCGATGAGCGCCGATTCCAGAACGGCGTCGTACACCTCCGCTACCGCGTCGACGGGTGAGCGCGCCCCCGGTGATCCCGGGGGCGCGCTCACGCGGCCATGACCCGGCTACCCGCGGGCGGGGCGCGGCGAACGGGCGGAGGCCAGTTCGCGCACCGCGTTGCGGTCGAGTTTTCCGGAGCCGGTCAGCGGAAGCGCCTCGATGACCTTGTAGCGGTCCGGAACCATGTACCGGGGAAGCGTCACCATCGCGTGCGGCTTCAGCTCGTCGGCGAGCCGGGCGGGCGCCGGCCCGTTCACGACGACGCAGGCGACGAGGAACTGCGCGCCCACGCCGGTGGTCGTCACGGTCACCGCGACGTCCCGTACCGAAGGATGTGTCCGCAGGGCGGCCTCGATCTCGCCGAGTTCGATGCGGAAGCCGCGCAGCTTGATCTGGGCGTCGTTGCGTCCCAGGAACTCCAGCGATCCGTCGGGGAGCCGGCGGGCCAGGTCGCCGGTGCGGTAGAAGCGGGTGGGGCGGGTGACGAAGCGCTCCGCGGTCAACTCGGGACGGTTGAGATATCCGGCCGCGACCGCTTCTCCCCCGATCAGCATCTCGCCGACCTCCCCGTCCGGGACCGGGTTGAGCTGGTCGTCGCACAGTTCGATGACGGTGTTCGCGAGCCCGTGGCCGATCGGTGAGCGGACCGCCCCGGACAGGTCGGCCTCGGTGAGGATCCGGTGGGTGGCGTAGACGGTGGTCTCGGTCGGGCCGTACATGTTGACCGGTACGACCGGCCCGCCGGTGAACGCCTTGCGGAATCCGGCGATGACCTCGAGGTCGACGCTCTCCCCGGCGAACACGAGGTAGCGCAGGTCGAGCGGCGGGCGGCCGGCGTCGTCGTACGCCAGCGCCAGCGACCGGAACACCGAGGGCACCTGCCCGAGGACGGTGACCCGGTTGGTCTGCAGCAGCCGCAGGAACTCGGCCGGGGACTGGGCGGCTTCCTGCGGCACGACGACCGCGGTGGCGCCGGTGCTCATGCTGGCCCAGAACTCCCACACGGACACGTCGAAGCTGAACGAGTGGAACAGCGCCCACCGGTCGTCGCCGTCGACGTCGAACAGCGGCAGCGCGGCCCGCAGCAGCGACAGCACGTTGGCGTGGGTGACGAGGCAGCCTTTCGGGCGGCCGGTCGAACCGGAGGTGTAGATGACGTAGGCGGTGTCGCCGGGTGCGGTGGCCGGCTCCACCAACCGGTCGCTGTCGCCGCCGGCGTTCGGGTCGACGAGGTCGCCCGGGGTGAGGCCGACCAGCCCGGCGTCGGAGGCCTCCCCGACGACGGTACGGATGGCCGCGTCCTCGACGATGTAGCGCAGCCGGTCGGACGGGTAGGTCGGGTCGAGCGGCACGTAGGCGGCGCCTGTCTTGAGGACCGCCAGGATGCCGACCGGCACCTGGGCGGAGCGGCCGAGCAGCAGTCCGACGTAGTCGCCGGGCCGCACGCCGCGCTCCTGGAGCCGGGCGGCGAGCCGGTCGGAGGCCTGGTCGAGTTCCTGGTAGGTGAGTGTGCTGTCGCGGTCGATGATCGCGACGCGGTCGGGCCGGCGGCGGGCCACGTTCCGGAAGAGGCCGGCGAGGCTGGTGTTCTCGGTGGTCATGGAGTTCCTCAGGAGGTCGGAGGGAGGGCTGTCGCCAGAGCGGTGAACGTGTCGGCCAGCGTCGCGGCGAAGTCGTCGGCCACGGCGGCGCGATCGGTGGTGATCACCAGGCGCAGTCCGTCGTCGTGCGGCCACACCTCGGCCTGTAGTTCGGTGGGGATGCCCAGGTAGGGCTGGCGCAGGAAGGTGGCCTGTGCCGGGGTCAGGTCCATGTGCGGCGTGGTGTTGTTCTGCAACGCGAAGATCGTCTGGAACAGTGGGGCCCGCCCGGACCGGGGTGGGTTGAGTGCCCGGACCAGCTCGGGAATGCTGACGTCCACATCGCGCATGGCGTCCTGGATGAGCCGGCCGGCGGTGGCGGCGCCGTCGGGTCCGAGGGCGCGACCGTGCAGCCGTACGCATGCCATGGTGATGAAGCAGCCCACCATGTGTTCGATGCGGGCGTCGACGCGCTGGGCCACCGGGACGCCGATGCCGAAGTCCCGCTGTCCGGTGCATTCGGCCAGCGCCCGGCCGTACAGCCAGAGCAGCAGCTGGAAGAGGCTCTGCCCGTGGTGGTCCGCGGCGGCGGTCAGCGCGTGGACCGTCGCGGCGGAGAGTTCCCGGGTGACCTGGGCCGGCCCGCCGGATTCGGCGCCCGCCGGGACCTGGAGTTCGGGAAGGCCGTTCAGTCCGTCGATGCGCCGCCGCAGCTGGTCGCCGGTTCCGGCCGCGGCACGGTGGGCGGTGCGGATGGTGTGCAGCCGCCCGAGGTCGGCGACCGGCGGCCACTGCGGCTGGTCGCCGTGTGCGCGGGCCCGGTAGGCGGTGGCGAGGTCGTCGGCGAGGACCGACTCGGACCAGCCGTCGAAGGCCACGTGGTGCACCGCGTAGGCGAGGACGGTGGTCGCCGTGCCGGTGACCGGGGCCGCGACGGTCCGCCACACCTCGCCCGCGGTCACGGCCAACGGCCGGGACAGTTCGGCGCGGGCCGCGGCGACGGCGCCGGCGACGTCGGCGGCCGACGGCAGCGTGGTCATCGGGGGTACGCCGGTGCGATCCGCGGTCCGGTAGAGGCCGCGCCGGCCGTGGCCGTAGTGGGCGTGCAGCGCCGGGTGCCGGTCGTGGACGTCGGCGACCGCCTGCCGCAGCGCCTCGTGGTCGACTTCACCGGTGACGATCCAGGTACCCAGGCAGTGCCCGGCGAGGCTGTCCGGATGCAGCAGGTGCTGGGTCAGGAACGAGCTCTCGGCGGCGGACAGCGGCAGCTCCCGCGGTACGTCGGCGCCGCCCTCGCCGTACCCCTCGGTTGTCGTGCGCAGGTGTTCGGCGAGGCTGTCGGCGGTGGGGTGGTCGTAGAGGGCGGACACCGGCACCGGCCGTTCGAGCTGTGTGGACAGGCGGGCGCACACCCGGACGGCGGCGAGTGAGGATCCGCCGAGGTCGGTGAAGCCGGTCCGGGCGTCGACGGCGGTGCGGCCGAGCACGTCCGCGAACACCTCGGCGACCAGGCGGGTCAAGGCGTCGGTCGGCGGGGTCACCGGGCCGGGCTCGGCGGGCTCCGGCCGGGTCAGGGCGAGCAGTGCCCGCTCGTCGAGTTTGCCGTTGGCGGTCAGCGGCAGCGAGTCCACGCTGTGGATCACGGCGGGCCGGTGGTAGGCGACGAGGCGGTCGGCCAGGATGCCGGCGGCGCCGGGCAGCGGGTCGCCGGGGGTGGTGGGGATGCAGAAGGCGGCGAGGTCCTGGACCGTGCCGTGGTCGTCGCGGCGGGCGATCACCACGCAGCGGCGGACCGGCAGGCAGGCTTCGATCTGGCGTTCCACCTCGGCCGGTTCGATCCGGTGCCCACGGATCTTGACTTGGCGGTCGGCGCGGCCGCGGTAGTGCAGCAGCCCGTCGTCGTCGCGGACCGCGATGTCGCCGGTGCGGTAGACGCGTACCGTCGCGCCACCCAACCGGAGGGTCGGGAACTTCTCAGCGGTCTGGGCGGGCAGGCCGGCGTATTCGACGGCCAGCCCGTCGCCGCCGATGCACAGCTCCCCCGGTTCGCCGGGCGGCGCCTCGCGGTCACCGTCGAGCAGATACACGCTGGTACGGGGAACGGGCCGGCCGATCGGGATGCCGCCGGGCCGGTCGCAGTCCGCCGGGGTGATGCGGTGGGTGGTGGCGAAGACGGTGCTCTCCACCGGCCCGTACCCGTTGAGCAGCAGGGTGCCGGGATGGGCGGCCAGGAAGCGGGCGACGTGTGGCGGGGACAGCCGCTCGCCGCCGATCATCACCTGGCCGATGCCGGTGAGGGCGTCCAGGTCCTCGTCGACGATCGCGTTGAACAGGCCGCTGGTCAGCCAGACGGTGTTCACGCCGTGCCGGCGGGCGCCGTCGCGCAGTGCCTGCGGTGTCAGGAACGGCTCCTCGACCAGCAGGGCGGTGCCGCCGGAGAGCAGCGCGGCCCAGATCTCGAGGGAGAAGCCGTCCCAGGCGGTGGGGGCGGCGACCGGGATGACGGTGTTCGTGTCGAAGCGGGCGAAGGAGTCCGGTCCGAAGAGGCGCAGGGTGGCCTGGTGCGGGCTGAGGACACCCTTGGGGCGGCCGGTGGTGCCGGAGGTGAAGAAGACACACGCCGGGTCGGTGCCGGTCACCGGGACCGGTGCGAGGGTGGGGGTGTCGAGGGCGGCTTCGGCGGCGGGCAGGGCCTGCCATACCGGCGCCGGCATGCGCCGGGCGCCGGCGGTCACCGCGACCTTCGGCCGCAGCTGGTCGAGGACGTCGCCGATGCGGGTGTCCGGCCAGGTGGGATCGAGATTCGCGTACGCCGCGCCGGTCTTGAGCACGCCCAGCATGGCGCAGATCAGTTCGATGCCGCGGGGCAGCAGGAGGGGTACGACGTCGCCGCGGCCCACCTCGTACTTGGTCAGGTGGGCGGCGTAGGTGGTGGCGGCCCGGTCGAGTTCCCGGTAGGTGAGGCGCCGGTCGCCGTGGATGAGCGCGACGGCGTCTCCCGCGGTGCCGGCGAGCGCTTGCACCGTACCGTGCAGGGTTTCTGGCATGGAGGGCTTTCTCCTAGGCGAGGGTGTCGGCAGTCGCCGGCGTGGCCGGAACGACCCGGGTCCTGCGCTGCGCGGCGGCGGTGATCGGCGGGCAGAGCAGGCCCGCGACGAGCAGCACGGCGGCCAGCGCGAGCCAGCCGGTACGGCCGTGGTCGATCGCCAGGACAGTGACCAGGAACGGTCCGGCGGTCTGCTGCAATCCGCGGCCGAGCGCGAAGACGCCCTGGTACTCGCCCTGCCGTCCGGGCGGCGGCAGGTGCAGGGACAGCCCCCAGCCGCCGGCCGCCTGGCCCAGTTCGCCGAGCACCAGCACCGCGGTGCCGGCCACCAGCGCCAGCACGGCCGGCACCATGGGCAGATCGCCGGTGAAGGCGAAAATGGCGCAGCACAGGGCGAGCAGCGCTCCGGCCCGGCGCAGCAGGCGGGCCGCTCCGGTGGCGGTCTCCGCGCCGCGGCTCATGGCGACCTGGAACGCGATGACCAGGATGGTGTCGAGGACCAGCAGCACCGACGTGAGCCAGCCGGGGGCGTGCGTGTGATGCAGGATCCACAGCGGCAGCGCGACGGTGAGGATCGGCTGGTACAGCTCGATGATGCCGCTGAGCAGGGCCAGCGCGACGAAGTGCAGGTCCCGCAGCCCGGAGCGGGTCCTGGTCTGCTGACCGGTGGCCGGCTGTGGTGGCGTGGTGGCGGCGGTGCGCCAGGTGATCACGGCGCAGGCGGCGTGTGCGGCGCCGGTGAGCAGCAGCACGGCGACGAACGCCGGCCGGGTGCCGACCGCGAGGGCCACGCCGGCGATGCCGGCGCCGGCCATGAAGCCCACGTTGAACAGGCTGCGCATCTGCGCCGCGACCCGGACCCGCGCCCCGGGATCGAACAGGGCGTGGGTGAGGGTCATCCGCAGCGGGTGCGACGACGTTTCGAAGATCGAGATCAGCGAGGCGACGACGACGAACGTGGTGAAGTTCCCGACGACGCTGTACGAGGCGAACAGCACCGCCAGCGCCGCGTAGGTCACCAGCAGCAGCGGCCGCGCGCCGATCCGGTCGGCGAGCCGCCCGAGGGGGACGGTGCACAGCAGCCCGGCCAGTCCGGCGGCGGACAGTCCGAGGCCGATGCGGCCGGCGCTGAGGCCGACCTCACGGCTGAGGTAGATGGCGCCCGAGCTGAGGAAGAGCCCGAATCCGAGCGCCTGGACGGTGGTCAGTACCGCCAGCCGCCGGGCGGGGCCGGGATCGGGTACGAGCTCGCGTGCCCATCCCTGGACGGCTGCGAGGGCTCGGCTCTGGTTCACGGATTCGTGCTCCTCATCAACGGTGGTTCGGCAGATCAGAACGGGTGGGCGGCGAGCTGCTTGGCGACGAGGTCGGCGAAGACGTCGTGCTGGAGCAGGGTGAGGGTGTTCGGCGCGTCCACCGTGTGCACCTCGGTGTTCGGGGCGACCCGGTCCCAGCGGGCCGCGTCGTTGCCGGCCTGTTCGGGAAGCTGGAAGACGGTCACGTCGCCGGCGTACGGCCGGGGCTCGTAGTGCTCCTGGGCGAAGATGCCGGCCGCCCACACCGCCTGCTTCCAGTAGAGGTCCCCGGGCTGCTGGTCGTCGTCCAGCCAGGCGACGTCCACCATGCCGGCCAGCAGCCGCTCCTGCTGGGCGCTCAGGTCGGTGAGCTCGAAACGGCCGCGCAGCGCCGCCAGCCGGAAGTCGTAGAGTTCCCGCAGGCCCCAGCCCGGGTCCATCTCGGTCGACCCCGGCGGCATGGTGTTGGCGATGATCAGCGCGGCGACCTGCTCGCCGGCCGCCTCCAGCTGGCGGGCGATCTCGAAGGCGATCCGGCCGCCGGCGCAGGGACCGATGAAGAGGTACGGGCCGTGCGGCTGGACGGTACGGATGTCGCGCAGGTAGCGGGCGGCCATCTCGACCAGCGACAGCGGCGGCCGCTCCCGGTCGGCCATGCCGACCGACTGGATGCCGTAGACCGGACGGCCGCCGCGGAACCGGTCGACCAGCCGACGCTGGAAGCCGACGTTGCCGGTGCCCCAGTGGAAGGTGAAGACCGGGGTGCCGGTGCCGTCGGGCGCCAGCGGGACCAGCGTCGGCGCGCCGGGGGCCGTGAGCGGGCTCAGGCCGGTGGCCCACACCTCGTCGAAGCCGGGATCGGTGCCGGCCGCCGGGGTGCCGGATCCCAGGCTCGCGGCGATCGCGGCCGGCGTCTTGTGGGTGTAGACCTGCTCGGGGGTCAGTTCGATCCCGTGGCGGCGGGCCTCGGCGACCACGTTGACGATCAGCAGCGAGTAGCCGCCGAGGTCGAAGAAGTCGTCGTCGGGCTCCACGTCGACGTCGAGCAGGTCGGACCAGATGTCGCAGATGACGGCGACGGTGGTGGGCATGGTGGTTCCTTCCGGTGGGCGGGGTGAGGTGCTGCGGGCCGGATCAGGCGAGTGCCAGATCCGCGCGGTGGCTGGTGAGGGCGGCGAGGATGCCGGCCAGCTCGTAGCGTTCGCGGGTCTCCGGGTGGGTGAACTGCGCGGCCAGCAGGTCGGCGAGCCGGCGGGGACGGACCAGGTCGATGCCGCGGGTGTGCAGCTCGTCGAGGTCGGCCCGGGTGAGGTGGGAGTAGTAGCGGGCCTGGGAGCCGTCCTGCGGCTGGTCGGTCCACTGCCCGCCGGCGGTGATCCCGGTGATGGCGGTGCGCAGCAGGTCCTGGGCGAGGTCCCGCTGGTCGTACATGTTCTCCAGCACGGACCGGTCGTAGTCGAGCCGCCGGAACGCCATGTTGATCACCGCTCCGGCGTCCCACTCCTCGTTGACCCGGTGCAGGGTGAAACCGGCGTGGCTCTCGCCCTGCAGCATCGACCGGGCGAAGGTGAGCACGCCCCGGTAGGCCGGCAGCAGGCCCGGATGCAGGTTCGCGAAGAGCGGGGCCTCGCCGGGGCGGGGCCGGAAGTGGTCGATCAGCGGCCGCCGGAACTTCTGGTAGCAGCGGATGGAGAAGCCGGCCCGCACGCCGGAGTCGGCGAGGTACGACACGAAGGCGCTGTCGTTGACGTCCGGCACCACCCGCACCACTACTCGGCCCTGGTGCAGTTTGGCGATGCCGGCCGGGGACAGCAGCCGGCCCACCTGGAGGCCGGGGCGGCTGTCGAGGTACGGGTACACGTAGTCGTTGAGCAGCGAGCGCTCGTACCGGAACAGGTCACGCAGTTCCGGTTCGGCGTTCGGGTTCGCCCGCTGGCCGGTGAAGAAGAGGTACGGGGTGTGGTTCTGGGCGAGCAGGTCGTCGACCAGTCCACTGACGATGAGATGGGAGGTGACGTCGTTTCCTACGAAGAATGCGATCCGCATGGTTCCCCCGTGGTTTCTGGTCAGCGGTTGTCCGGCCGGCGGTGGACGAGGTGCGCGGTCATGGCCGCGGTCGCGCGCCGGGAGTTCGTGAGGTTGGTTTCCAGGGAATTGGTGTAGAAGTGCACGCCGCGGGTGAGCGGTCCGACGTAGAAGGTGCGTTCGGAGGCGGATCCGTCCGGCCGGATGACCCGCATCGTGTCGAATTCGACGTCGACGCCGCCGAGGCGATGCGGCCTGATCTCGCCGCGCATCAGCATGTTCTGCAGCAGCGACGAGTCGCTGCGTTCGAGGGCGAAGCCGGTGCCGGTCGCGTTCAGCAGGTAGTCGACGCGCCGCCGGTACGGCTCGCCGTGCACGCCGGCGAGTTCGAACTCGTCCCGGTCGGGGTCGTGGGTCACCGAGGTCAGCCCGCTGAGCGCGTCGAAGCGGCCCGCCTCGGCCATCGCGAGCAGCCGCCGGCCGTTACGCAGCGGCACGCAGTGCCGGAACATCGCCCAGATCGAGAGATGGTTCTCGAGGAACTCGGCGCGGGCCTGCTCGGTCATCCAGTCCCACAGCTCCGGGATGATCTCCGAGGTGGCGTCCAGGATGTAGTACCAGGCTGTCTGGCCGTCCTCGGCGAGGGCGACGTCGTGCCGCAGCGCGTCGAGGAACGGTTTGTGTGCCTCGGTGAACACGGCCGCCCAGTCGACGGGGCCGAGCGCGTCCTCCAGTTCGGCCCGGAACAGCCGTACCACGTCGTCCAGGTCCAGCCGCCGCGACCAGCCGCCGGTGAGGGCCGCCAGGTTGTCGCGGGTGATGTGCCGCAGCCGGGGGCTCATCCGCGGCCCCTGCACCTTGGGCAGCGACCGGCGGCGGGCCACCGCGGTGACCGGGCCCCGGTGCCCCTGCTCGCCGAGCGAGAGCAGCACGTCGACCGCGGTCAGGCTGGTACCGATCACACCGACCCGGGCGTCCGGCGGGATCTGCCGCAGCCCGGAGCCCTGCCACACCGAGTGCACATAGGTGGGCAGCTTGCAGAACTCCAGGTAGTCGGTGGACGGCAGGTCGCCCAGGCACAGGACCGCGTAGTCGAGGGCGAAGTGGTCGACGCCCGCGATGACGTGGACCAGGCCGTTCTCCTCCCGGCAGTCGCTGACCACCGCGTGATGCACGTGCACCCGGATCCGTGCGGCCCGGGCCGCACGGACCGCGGCGTCGAGGTGTTCGCGCAGGTAGGCGGCGAACAACCGGCGGGGTACGTACTCCTCGGACTCGGGCCGGTCGGGGCGCTCGCGCATCCACCGCAGGAAGTGCATCGGGTCGTCCGGGCGCAGACTCATCGTCACGGCGCGCATGTTGAGCAGGTGGCAGTCCTCCGGCGTGCTGTAGGCCACGCCGGCGCCCAGCTCGTCGCGGGGCTCGAACAGGTGGATGCTCGCGCCGGACGGGTCGCCGCCGGCGATCAGGGACTGAACCAGTTCGACGAAGACTCCGACGCCGGTGGCGCCCATCCCGACGACCCCGAAGCGGGGCCCTGTGGACATCGGTGACATTCTCATCGCCTTCCGACGGGCTTTCCGCTATCCAAGGTCGATGAGCTGGTGACGTTCCGGGCCGACGGAGACGTACCGGATCGGCGTGCCGACCAGCTCCTCGATGCGCCGCACGTACGCGGCTGCCGTATCGGGCAGGTCGGCGAAGTGCCGTACGCCGGTGATGTCGGCGTCCCAACCGGGCATCGACTCGTACACCGGGGTCGCGCGTTCCAGCAGGTGCGTCATGGGGAACCGGTCGGTGACCACGCCGTCGACGTCGTAGCCGACACAGATCCTCAGCTCGGGCAGCCCGCTGAGACTGTCGAGTTTGGTGACGGCGAGCTGGGTGGCGCCCTGCACCTGCGCGCCGTAGCGGGAGGCGACGGCGTCGAAGTGTCCGATGCGGCGTGGCCGGCCGGTGTTGACGCCGTACTCGCCGGACGCGGCCCGCAGTTCGTCGGCCCAGGCCCCGTACTCCTCGGTGACGAACGGCCCCTCGCCGACGCAGGTGGAGAACGCCTTGAGCACGCCGGTCACCCGCGACAGGCTGTGGCCCGGCAGGCCACCGCCGACCGGCGCGTATCCGGCCAGGGTGCTGGAGGAGGTGGTGAACGGGAAGATGCCGTGGAGGATGTCGCGCAGCGCACCCAGCTGGGCCTCGAAGATGATGTGCCGGTCGCCCGCCGCGACGGCCGCCGAGGTGAGGTCGGTGACGTCGCGGACCCGGTCGCGCAGTCGCCGGCCGTACTCCAGCGCCCATTGCAGAGTCTGCTCCAGACAGATCTCCGGCGCGTCCGGATACAGCCCGCGATGGGTGAGGTTCTTCCATTCGACGATCGGCTTCAGCCGGTTGCGCAGATGGTCGGCGTCGAACAGTTCGCCGACCTGGATCGCCTTCTTCAGGAACCGGTCGCCGTACACCGGTGCGATACCCCGGCGGGTGCTGCCGAAGGAGGCGTCCGCGAGGCGGTCCTCCTCCCATCCGTCCTGGTCACGGTGGAAGGGGAAGCAGACGGTCGCCCGGTCGGAGACGAACAGGCGTGACGTGTCGACCCCGAGGGCCTCCAGTTCGCCGATCTCCTCGGCGAGCCGTTCGACGTCGATGACCGCGCCCGGCCCGAGGATGTTGACGGTGCGGCCGGAGAAGATGCCGGACGGAACGAGCCGGAGCTTGAATGTCCCGCGCTCGTTGATGACGGTGTGGCCGGCGTTGTTGCCGCCCTGATAGCGGATGACCATATCGGCCTTCTGAGCCAGATAGTCGATCATCCTGCCTTTGCCCTCGTCGCCCCAGTTGATGCCGACGACGGCGTGCAGTTCCGTTGCCAAGAGAACCTCGGATATCTGATTCGCATACAATTCCGGGACATTTACGCCGGTGTACGCAGGTGGTGCGATGCTCGTTGGAGCCGCGCATTCAGGCCGCCATTGGCCGGTTGGCAGTTTGCACGATCACCTAGGCGGCCGCAAGCCATTCGGTGGATCACCAAACCGGACTAAAAGCCATCCAATCGGGCGCTACAGAGTGCACGGCAGGCACTGCAAGCTGGGAGAACATCAATTTTCGGGTAATTCTCAGCGCGATTTCATCACTGTCGAATCGCTTCGAATGGCCACTTCCGGCCACCCCGCCGTCCTGGCCAGAACCGACCACTTCCGCTACCTGCCGCATGCGCTAAGAATGGAGACGAACCACCGCGCCACCGAAACGGAGCAGTTTTATGTCACGCCTCACACGCATCATCCTGAGCGCCCTCGCCCTGGCCGCCGTCCTCACGCCGGTCATCGAGACCGCCGACGTGAGCCGGGACACGGCCGCCCACAGCGTCAGCCCGGCCAGCCTCATCTGGGACTGACCGCCGCATGCGTCTGTTCCGCGCCACCGTCGTCGCGGACCACGCCTGCCCGCCCGGCGCCCTCGAACACCGGATCGCCGGCGCGCTCTGGGCGAACGCCACGGCGAAGGATCTCGTGGAGCACATCGCCGTTCGCGTGGGCGTGGGCCGCATTCACATCGGGATCTTCACTCGATGCCCGTCCGACAACCGCGCTCAAGCACTCGTCGAGCGTGCTCTGCGGCCGCCCGGGTCGCCCCCACCGCCACGACGGCGTCTCGTGCTCCGCTACGGCCGGAGCACCCGCGTACCGCAAAATCCCTGACCAGAACCGGGCCGAACCGGAAACCGCAACCCAGCACGGCCTAGATCACCATCGCTTGTCACCCGCCTCGCATTCATGCAACCATCGCGGCCGCCAAGATCAGCGCGCGGTTGCGTGAATTACGGGGAGATTTCAAGATGTTGGCAGCCTTCGGGCTCGACGCCGTGGCGGAGAAGGTCTACTGGCAGATGCTTGCCGAACCGCACTGGGGCGTCGCGGAACTGGTGACCCACCTGGCCGTCCCCGAGGCGGAGCTGCGCACCGCCCTGGACGCGCTTTTCGAGATGACATTGGTACGGGACTCGATCGCGCACCCCGGCAGGCTGCGCGCGGTCAGCCCGGAGATCGGCCTCACCTCCGCACTCGCCCAGCAGCAGGCCGAACTCGCCGAACGCCAGCAACAGGTCGCCGACAGCCAGGCGGCCATCGCCCAGATGATCAGCCGCCTCGACCACCCGGGCCACTCCCCCACCGCCACCACGCAGATCCTCGGCATGGACGCGGTCCAGGACCTCCTGGCCCGGATGGCGCGGGAAACCCAGTTCGAGGTGCTCACCTTCATGACCGGCGGCGCACAGTCGCCGAACGCGCTGGAGCACGCCCGCCGCAACGACACCGAACTGCTCGAACGCGGCGTACGCATACGCGCCATCGGCCTCGACAGCATCCGCAACGACCGGGCCACCCTGGCACACGCCCAGTTCCTCACCGACAACGGCGCCGAGTTCCGGACCTCCGCCGTACTGCCGTCCCGGATGATCCTCGCCGACCGGCGCATCGCGGTTCTGCCCGTCGACCCGGCCAACACCCGTACCGGGGTGCTGCACCTGACCAACCCCGGCGTCATCACCCCGCTGCTGGCGCTCTTCCAGCAGGTATGGGACATCGCCACCCCGTTCGGCGCCACCCACGAACCGGACCGGCAGGGCCTGAACCCGCAGGAACGCGCCCTGCTGGAACTGCTGTCGGAGGGACACACCGACGAGTCCGCCGCCAACCAGCTCGGCGTCTCCCACCGCACCGTACGCCGAACCATGGCGGGCCTGATGGAACGCCTCCAGGCCCGCAGCCGCTTCGAAGCCGGACTCCGCGCCGTCCAGCACGGCTGGCTCTAGCACCCCGCCACGGGCCGGAAGGGCGCCCGTGGTGAGGTCAGGGCCGGGTGAAGCAGGGCGAGTGCACGAACACGGCGAGCCCACTGCCGGACGTGCTCTCCACATCCAGGTTGAAGCCGTCTCCCGTGTCGGCGGTCAGAACGGCCTGGTCAGTGCCGATCTTGCGGTCGTCGGTGACGGTGTAGCCCTGGGCCGCCCACTCCGCACGAACCCGGTCGGCGGTCACCTGACGGTTCTCACCGGCCGGCACGTCGACGTTGTAGGTCCCGAGGATGCTGTAGACGTCGCTGCTGCTCTCCCCGAGTTTCCCGGTGCACGGCGCCGGCCCGGTCTCGGCATTGCGCAGCGGCATGCCGATGGTCTTGGCGATCGCATCAGCGTGCTGCTGCACCAGCGCGGTCGTATCGGCCTCGGACTTCGACTCCACGAATTCTCCCGAGCAGGCGGTGACGGACAACAGCAGGGCAACGGCCAGAACGCCGATTCTGACGGATCTCAACGAATGTCCTCCGGGCGCTCACCGCTGTTGAGCGTCGTCTGGCTGTACATGCCCGCGAGGATACGAGCCTGGTTCTTCAAGCTGTCACTGCCCTGATTCCAATAGCTGGTGTGCCCGCCGGTGTCGGCCACCCAGTTGTTGGCGCCGAACCCGGGCGACGTCGGCGCATCACCGTGGGTGCTGTCGGCCGCGGTCTCGGCACCCCAGAGCGCCACACCCGCGACGGGGCTCGCCGCCCCGACCATGATCTTGTCCCAGGGGCCCAGGAACTTCGCGTCGGCGACCGGATCGGTGCTGCTCGCGCCCGCCCACACGTGCCGGGAGTCGCCGTGCAACTGGCTCGCGTTGTCGACGTGCATGCCGGGGCTGCCGGCGACCACGATGTCGTCCACGGGCAGGCTGCCGGTCCTGGCCGCCTCACCGACGACCGTCGACCCGTACGAATGACCCATCGCCACCAGGTGCGCCGGATCGCCCTCGTGGGTGGCGCGGAGGCCGTTCATGAAGTTCAGGTACGGGTCACGGCCGGCCACCGACCGGTCCTCCAGCAGCACCGACGGGTTGTCCAGATCCGGCGCGTCGTAGCCCAGCCAGTAGACCGTCGACACGTCGCCGCCCCGCCCACCGGTCAGCCTGTCCGCCTCCCGGTTCATCTGGATCATCCGATCCAGGTTGGTGTCCATGTCGCCGTACAGGGTGGAATCCAGACCGGGCACCCACACCCCGGCGTGCCGGGCGGTGTCCGGGTCACCCACCGCGATGACCAGCTTGCCGTGCCCGTCGTACGCCCCGGCGTCGACACCGAGCAGGAAGCCCTTGTCGCCGAGTTTGTTCAGCGCCTCTTCGACCTTGTGAATGTTGCGCAGCTCCTTCTCCAGCGCGTCCCGTTCCAGGGTGGGTAGCTGGAGCTGCCGCAGAACCTGCTGTTTCCGGTTCTCCAGGGCGGTCCGGTTGGCCTCGTCGCGGTCCGCGGCCGGCACCCCGTCGAGCCAGCCGATCCGCTCCGGGAAATCCCGGATCAGCTGGTCCTGCTGCGCCCGGCTCAGCGACTGCCACCAGTCGTACACCTCGGTGGGGGTCTTGCCGTTGATCTCGTCGAGCGGGGTGCACGTGGCGAACTCCGGCCCGGCGCCGGGCCCACCCGGCGCCGGCATGCAGGCCCGTACCGCGGCGCCGGTCTGCTCGTCGAGCTGGGCGGCCCGCGCGGCCAGGTCCCGCAACTGCTCGTTGTAGCCCTGCACGAGCCCCGGCATCCGGGCCGCCTGCGCGGTGTCGGTGACGCTTCCCGGCGCGGGCGAGACCGTCGCGGTCGTCAGGTCGACGGTGAGGCCGTTGCCCGCACATTCCGCGACGATCGCGCCGAGCATCCCCTGCAACTGCCACACCGCGTCACCATGGGCACGCAACGCCTGGCTGATCTTGCGGCACGGCTCGTGGGTGTCCGCGATCTCCACCCGCAACGCCGCCGCCCGCTGCTCGGCCTCCGTCCCGGTCGGCCACACCGTCGCCAGGTCACGGGAGTCGGCGACGAACTCGTCCAGCCGGTCGTCCATCGCCTCGGCCAGCCGTCCCCACGCGTCCGCGGCCTCCGCGAAAGCGGCGGGGTCGGTCTCCTTCAACAGCGCGAGCGTGACCGTCACCGGCCGTCCCCCTGTGGGACAGGAACGTTGAAGCTACGCGTCGGCGCGGGTGACGGCACGGGAACGTGGAAGGATCCCGCCGCGGCCCGGTCGGCGGCCTCGAACTCGTCCGCACTCGCGACAAGGTCGTCGCCGAGCTTCCGCACCCGCTGGGCCAGCCCGTTCAGATGGGCCCGCCAGCCCGCCGCGGCCCCCGACAGCACCGGCGCCGTGCCCCACTCCGCGGCCCGGCCGGCGACCGTCAGGTGCGGAACAGCCTGCTCGATGGCGTGGTCGACCGCGATCAGCGGCGTCCTGACCCGGACCCCGGTCCGGCGTAGCCCTTCCACGTCGATGTGCACATCCGGCTGCAAACCCGACCTCCCCCGCACGATGACAACGTCAGCAGAGCCTACGATCAAGAAACAAGCCCGGCGTACGGGCTCGGCCTGCCGGCCGGCGCAAGATTGCCGATCCGGTGCGAGTGCCGGCCTGGCGAGGTTACGTTCGGGAGATGTCGACCGGCGAATCCGGCAACCCACTGAGCAACGACGACTCCGTCATCGCCGCTTACAGTGCGGGTCAGCCCGTTCCCGAAATCGCGGCTCAGCATCAGATCAGCCCCGAGGCCGTGTACGAGATCGTGCACAAGATGGCGACCGCACCGGCCAACTTCTGCTCGGCCTGCGGCGCTGCTCTTCCGGCCGCGGCCGGCTTCTGCCCGCAGTGCGGCAACCCCGTCGCCGGGGTGGCCGGACCCGGCGCCGCCGAGCGGCCGGTCGCCATGTGGGCGGTGCTGGCCGCCGGGATCCTGGCGATCCTCGGCTCATTCCTGCCCTGGGCCGTGATAAGCGCGCCCATCATCGGCACCATCAGCAAATCCGGCGTCGACGGATCGGACGGCTGGGTCTCGATCGTACTCGGCGCGCTACTCGCCGCCTACGCCGCTGTGCGGCTGAGCCCAAGACATCTGCCCGGCACGGTGACCGCGCTGGCCGGCCTCGTCGCCGCCCTGCTCATCGGCCTCGCGATCGTGGAGTTCGTCGACCTGCGGTCGAAGGCCGACGACATGAGGTCCACGATGGCGGATCACGACGACCCGCTCGGCATCGGCGCCGCCATCAGTAACGCGGTGCAGGTCAAACCCGGCCTCGGACTGTGGCTGGTGGCCGCCGCGGGGCTGGTCGGCGCCATCGCCCTGCTCATCGCGGTAACGGGTCGAGGCGGCCCGGGCAAGGTGGCCGGCGCTGCCGGTGCCGCGGTGCTGGTTGCCGGCGTGTTGGCCGCAGCCGTGGTCACGATGAGAGAACAGGACACCACGACCAGCCCGAACGTGGTCATGGCCGCCTCGACGGCCAAGGGCGTCGTGACACCGGTGGACCCGCCGCGGACGATCGATCTCGCCGATGATCACTACCTGAAGCTGGGATTCGCGGTGCAGTTCAGCGACGACGTCACCACCCAGCCCGATCTCGACGCCGCCAGAACCGCCGCCCTCGACACCTATACGGGCCGCCCGATCGCCGCTGTCGAGTCAAAGGACGGCCGGGCTCAGCTCAAGTCCGAGTTTCTGGCCCGGCTGCGGGAGGCCTACCCCGGCACCGTCCTGGACGTGTACTACACCACGTTCGTGACGCAGTGACTCACCGAGGTCAGGCCGAACACGAAACCCACTTGAGCTCAGCGGAACCGGTCGACGGTGACGGGGATCAGCCCCTGCTGCCGCATCTGCGCCGTCAGGCCGTGCAGCAACACACCGACCGCTTCGTCCCGCTCTCCCCCCAGGTCGCAGGTCACGTCCAGACCCCAGGCAGCACCTGCGGCGACCCTGCGCAGATCCCAGCGGAAGGTATCGCCGGACACGTGGCGGTGCACCACTCCCACGACGCGGGCCCCGGGATCGGCAAGATCACCGGTGACCGGCATCCGCCACACACGGCTGAGCGCATCAAGGCCATCCCGGGTCAACTCGTTGACGAACAGGATCCGATAGACACGCGTCTCCCGGAACCCGGGGGTGGCCGCCGGCCCGCTGAGCCGCAGCGGCGGCGGCTGAGCAGCGGGAAGGTCACCGAAGCACGCCCGCAACGCGGCCTCACCCGGTAGATCGGCGCCACACGCGTTCCGATAGACCTCCGCTGCTGCGGCGCGGCCGACGGCAACCACGTGGGCCCGCAGTGCGGCATCGAGGCGCAGGCGCCGACTGGTGTCCGCGCCGTCGCGCCAGCCACCGTCTCGCCGGCTCCAGAAGGCGCTCACCAACCCCGCCGAGGAGTGGTCCACCGCGAGCAGAAACTCCTCGGCCAGCAACCCGTCCAGCTCACCGACATGATCGTGGATCACGTAGTAGTGCAGTGAGGGTGACGGGTCGACCGCTTGCCGTGCGAGAGAAGTTGTCGTCACAGGCCGATTCTGCGGCGCGGCGACACGTTACCTCGGACAGGCTCGCCCGACACCCCGGATCAGGGGCCGGTGGCTCTTTCTCATACATATTCAAAGGACGGGGCATCTTGGCGAGAGTCCGGTGACCCCCGACCGGCCCAGCGGAACCGGATCGCACGGGACCGGCTGATTTCCGTAACACCGCAGCTCAAGCGGCTACCGCCGCGACGGTCTCGGGCTGCCATTCGCTGACGGTGGTGACGGCGGCCTGCATGGGGAAGACCTTCTCGACGAGGACCCGGTGGACCTCGGGGTCGTTGTCGAGGCAGGCGTCGGCCAGGACCGTGAGCTCGAAGTCGCGGTCGGCGGCCTCGCGCAGGGTCGACAGCACGACCCCGCTGGTGGCGATCCCGGTGAGGACCAGGTGGTCGATGTTCTGCGCGCGGAGGACCAGGTCGAGGTCGCTGCCGGTGAAGGCGCTGACCCGGCGCTTCGTGACGATGACGTCTCCGTCGGCGGGGGCGATCTCGGGGTGGATCGGGTTGGGCCCGCCGGCGTGCGGTGAGCCGGCGAGCCGGCCGAACATCCGGTTGCGGGTGCTGATCTCCGGCCCGCCCGGGCGGAAGCCGACCGCGATGTGGATGACCGGGATGCCGGCCGTACGGGCTTTCTTGATCGCCCCGGCCAGGCGGGGCAGGTAGCCGGGGTCGGGGTAGCGGGCGACCACGGCCTCTTGAACATCCATGACCAACAGCGCACGCATCACAGCCCCCTCTTTCAAGTCATCAGCTGATGACTTGGCGACTGTAGGCGCCCACCTCCGACCTAGTCAACAGCTGATGACTTATCATGCCCGAATGTCTTCCGATTCAACGTCCGCGCCGGCCGGGCGGCGGCGACGGGACGCGGGCGCGACGAAACAGGCCCTCCTGGAAGCCGCGCAGGCCCGGTTCGCGCAGGTGGGCTACGAGAGCACGACACTGCGGGACGTCGCCGCCGACGTCGGGGTCAACCTGGCACTGATCAAGCGATACTTCGGCTCCAAGGAGGGCCTGTTCAAGGCCGCCCTGGCCGCGTCACCGCGACTCATGAACGACGTCCCCGCCGGCCGTGCATCCCTCGCCGAGGCCCTCAGCCGGCAACTGGCCACCGACTCCTGGCCCGAGTTCGACAAGCACCCGGTCCTGATGCTGCTGCGCGCGTCCGGCGACGAACAGGTGACCGCGCTGCGCCGCGAGGCCCTGGAGGGCGCCGCGCAGCGCATCCTGGACGCGCTCGGCACCGGGTCCTCGCCGGCCGACCGGAGCGCGGACGGCCTGCTACGGGCGGAATTGCTCGTCGCGCTGGGCGTCGGCGTCGCGGTGCTCCGCTCGGCGGTCGGTCTCGAGCCGCTGGCCAGCGTCTCCGCGGAGGAACTCGCCGGCCCGATCCAGGGCATCGTCGACGGCCTGATGGCCTGACTCTCCGCACGCGCGGGGCAGCTATCGAACCGAGCCGGTCCCGGCGTGGGTGAAGGCCTCGGCCAGCGGCCCGTCCGTACGGCGCAGGCTGGCGATGGCACGACTGGCCCGGCTCTTCACCGTGCCCGTCGAGCACCCCAACTGGGCGGCGATCTCCCCCTCGGAGAGCCCCGCCCAATAGCGCAGAACCAGCACGACCCGCTGCCCGGCCGGCAACGCGCGCAGGGCGGCCAGCACCGCCTCGGCGGTGTCGTGGCGGGCATAGGCGTCGCCGGCCGCGGCACGGTCGGGTGGCGCCGCGGCCGGGATCTCCCCACGCCACAGGCGCCGCCCGAAACGCCAGGCCGCCCGGGCCATCACCGTCCGCGTGTACGCCTCCGGGTCGCCCTCGGGAGACAACCTGCGCCAGGCCCGGTACGTCTTCACCAGCGACTCCTGGGTGAGGTCCTCGCCGTGGCCGCGGTCGCCGGTCAGCAGCGTGCCGTAACGGACCAGAGCCGGATAGCGCGCAGTGACGAACTGCGCGAAGTCGGGCGCCTCGTTCACCGTACCCCGATCCCGTAAATGGTCTTCAGCTCGGCGACCGTCTCGTCGCTGAGCCGCACCCGTCCACCGTGCGACGACACCGCTTCCTGGCAGTCGCCGCCGAGAGCGATCACCACGACGGTGGTGTCCCCCGGCCCCGGGGCCGGGGACGGCTCCGGGACCGGAGAAGTTTCACCCTCCGCCGCCTTGATGACGATCTCCACGGTGGCCTGCGCACTACCGGCGCACGCCTGCGCGTCGGCGACCGCGTCCTCCTGCTCACGCAACAGCCCGAGCAGCCGGTCGATCGTCGCCGGCGCCCGGATCCGGCCGATGTCCTCCGGCCGCACCAGGCCGGCGGCGTCCGAGATGACGAGGTCGGCGACCGCCGCGGTGCGGGGCACCGCAAGGGTTCCGGCGCCGGCCGGCGCACTCCGCATCGAGGCGATGAACTCGCCGGCGGCGGCGCTGTCGAGGCGGAACAGGAGCCTGACCCGGGACCAGGGCAGAGTCAGTACGACGGAGGAACCGGAGGCGCGCTCCAACCAGCCCGGCTCGCCGCCCGGCAGCGTGATCAGGGCGGGCGGGGCGACCACACCACCCTGGATGACCGGACTGTCGAGGTTGATCACCCGGCCGCCGGTGATGGTCACCGGCGCACTGAAGATCTCCACCGCGGACATCCGGCACTGCTCGTCGCGGTGGACGCGGATCAGAATGGTCCTCGACGTGTCCGTGCAGGGCTGGTCCGAGGTCGCGGCCCGCCAACCATCGGGAACCGGGAACCGGACCGCACCGGCCACCACCGTGCGGCCGTCGGCGTAGGGTGCCGCGGGCACGGCCGCGACGACCCCGGCGTCCGGTCCGCCGGTCAACCGCGGGCCGACCACCGCACCGCTGACGGCCAGCCCGGCACACGCCACGGCCGCCGCCATCAGAGCCGACCGTCGCCGCGCTGACCGGCCACGCCGCAGCACCGCCCCGACCGGATCCGGGGCGACCGGTTCGACTCCGGCCACCGCCTCGTTCAACAACTGGCTGATCCGTTCCGTCATACCCTTCCCAAAGCCCTCACCGGACGGTTCGGTTCCATGGAAGCACCGGCGAAATTCCGACAGCCCGGAGCGTCGGTGCACGCCGAAAGGCTCGGGGCGGTCGTAGGCTCACTGCCGTCACCGACGACCTCGCCCGCGTGGAGAAGCCGATGAGCGTTCTGAAGGCCCTGCTGTCCGGACTCAGCGGCGGCACGATCGAGGTCGTCGATCTCACCGCGCCACTGTCCGCGAGCACCCCGATCCTGCAACTGCCGCCACCGTTCGCGAACACGATCCCCTTCGGACTCGAGGAGATCAGCCGCTACGACGACCGCGGCCCCGCCTGGTACTGGAACGACATCCACACCGGCGAGCACACCGGCACCCATTTCGACGCTCCGATCCACTGGGTGACCGGCCGCGACGGCGACGACGTGTCGCAGGTGCCGCCGCGACGGCTGGTCGCCCCCGCGGTCGTCGTCGACGTCGCCGACCGGACCGCGAAGGACCCGGACTTCCTGCTCGAAGTACGGCACATCCGCGAATGGGAGGCCGGGCACGGGCCACTGCCCGAGGGCGGCTGGCTGCTGCTGCGCACCGGCTGGGACACCCGCTCCGGCGACCAGCAGGCGTTCCTGAACGCCGACGAGACCGGCCCGCACACCCCCGGCGTGTCGGTGGAGGCCGCACGATGGCTGGCCGAGGAGTCGCCGGTGATCGGCATCGGCGTGGAGACGGTCGGCACCGACGCGGGCGCCGCGCACTCGTTCGACCCGCCGTTCCCGTGCCACTCCTACCTGCTGGGGGCGAACAAGTACGGGCTCACCCAGCTGCGCAACCTGGACCGGCTGCCACCGACCGGGTCCGTGGTGATCGCGCCGCCACTGCCGATCGTCGGCGGTTCCGGCAGCCCGGTGCGAGTCCTGGCCCTGATCGAAAAGTGAGCGACCTGACCGTGGCCGGCCTGGTCGGCGAGACGCTCGCGAAACTCGGCGCGGACCGGGTGTTCGGCGTCGTGGGCAGCGGCAACTTCCACGTCACGAACGCGCTCGTCGCGCACGGGGCACGGTTCGTGGCGACCCGGCACGAGGGCGGCGCGGCCACGGCGGCCGACGCGTACGCGCGGGTCAGCGGCCGCCCCGGGCTGGTCACGGTGCATCAGGGCTGCGGGCTGACGAACGCCATGACCGGCATCGCGGAGGCGGCGAAAAGCCGTACCCCGATGGTCGTTCTGGCCGCGGAGCCGGCCGCGACCGCGCTGAACTCGAACTTCCGGGTGGACCAGGACGCGCTGGCCCGCGCGGTCGGCGCGGTCCCGGACCGGGTGCACAGCGCCGCGACCGCGGTCGCCGACACCGCACGGGCCTGGCGGACCGCGGTGCGTGAACGGCGGACCGTGGTGCTCAACCTGCCACTGGACGTGCAGGCCGCCGCCGCCGAGCCGGCCGATCCGCCACCGGCGCCGGCGGTGCAGCCGCCCCGCGCCTCCGACGACGCGGTGACCGCTCTGGCCCATCTGCTGGACCGGGCCGAACGGCCGGTGTTCATCGCCGGCCGGGGCGCGGTCACGGCCGGCGCCGAGGTCGCCGACCTGGCCGCGAAATGCGGCGCGCTGCTCGCCACGTCGGCCGCGGCGCGGGGCCTGTTCGCCGGCGACGACTGGAACCTGGACGTCTCCGGCGGCTTCGCCACCCCGGTGGCGGCCGAGCTGATCCAGGCCGCCGACGTGGTGGTCGCCTGGGGCGCGTCGCTGAACATGTGGACCAGCCGGCACGGTTCGCTGATCGCCCCGGACACCGTAGTGGTGCAGGTGGACCTGGACGAGGCCGCCTTCGGCGCCCATCATCGCATCGATCTCGGTGTCTGCGGTGACGCGGGGCCGACGGCGGTCGCGGTGGCTGCCGCGCTCACCGGCCACCGGGTTTCCTATCGGACCGATACGGTACGGGAGAAGCTGCGCGCCGGCTCACGATGGCGTGACGTGCCGTTCGACGACGACGGCGACGACACCCACATCGACCCGCGGACGCTGGCGATCGCCCTCGACGACCTGCTGCCCGCCGAGCGGGTGGTGTCCGTCGACTCGGGCAACTTCATGGGCTACCCGTCGATGTTCATGTCCGTTCCGGATCATCACGGGTTCTGTTTCACTCAATCGTTCCAGTCGATCGGCCTGGGCCTGGCCACCGCCCTCGGAGCGGCCCTGGCGAGCCCCGGCCGGCTGCCGGTCGCGGCGTGCGGCGACGGCGGTTTCCTGATGGGCATCGCCGAGCTCGACACCATCCGCCGGCTCGGCCTCGGCATGCTCATCGTCATCTGGAACGACGAGGCGTACGGCGCCGAGGTGCACCACTTCGGCCCGGCCGGCCACCCGATCTCCACGGTCGTCTTCCCGGACACCGACCTGGCCGCGATCGCCCGTGGGCACGGCTGCGCGGCGGTCACCGTACGCGGCCCGAAGGATCTCGCCCCGGTCCGCGAGTGGCTGGCCGGCCCACGCGACGTCCCGATGGTCATCGACGCGAAGGTGGCCGCCGGCCGCCCGTCCTGGTGGCTGGAGGAGGCGTTCCGCGGCCACTGACGGATGACCACGGACGCGCTCGCCCACCTTTCTCGCATGTCTTTCTCGCATGTCACAGAACGGACTGCTGCCGTGTCTTGAGCAAGGACCCGGACGTCGCCGCGTGGCGGAAACGGAGCCATCCGCCGGATGCGCTCGCCCGCACCGTGACCGGCACCGGGCACTCCGGCACAACGAGGAAGGGCAGATGGTCATGCGTATCGCCGTCTTTGGAGCTAACGGTCCCACCGGTCGTCTCCTCACCGGCCAGGCGCTGGAGAAGGGGCATCAGGTCACCGCGGTCACACGCCGGCCGGACGTGTTCCCCCTGCGCCATGACGGACTCGAGGTGTTCGGTGCCGACGTGCTCGATCCAGCGGCCGTCGACGCCGCGGTGATGCGGGCGGACGCGGTGCTCTCAACGCTCGGGGTACCGGCCGGAAGGAAGCCGATCCACACCTACTCACGTGGGGCGGCCAACATTGTCGCCGCGATGAGGCGGCACGGCTTGCGCAGGCTCGTCGTGGTGAGTTCGAGCGGCGTCGATCCGCACCCGTACTCCGACGGAGGGTTCCTCTTCAACCGCGTGCTGATGCCCTACGTGACACGGGTGCTGGGTAAGACGATGTACGACGACATGCGCCGAATGGAAGCACTGGTCCGCGCCAGCGACGTCGACTGGACGATCCTGCGCCCGAGCGGGCTCTACCACTTGGATTCGGCCACTGAATACGCCGTCGTCGAGGGCCACGCCGATGGCAGGTTCACCGCACGCGTGGACCTGGCGGCGGGCATGCTGGCCATGCTCACCGACGACCGCTACGTCCGCGCCACCGCCGGCATCATCACCACCGTAGGCATTCCCACCATTCTCCAATGGATCAGGCGCGAGGCACTCGCAAGCCGATGAGCCGCGGACACCGGACCGTCCGCGGAGGGCATATGCCCAGCTGTTCACGCTGCGGGCGGACGGTTACCGGAGCCGGTAGGCCGGCGTGTACTCGGGTGCGGTCTCGGGAACGTTCGGGTAGCGAATGCTGCCCTCGGTCTCCCACCAACGGTTGGTGTACTCACTTGGGTTCTTGTATTCGAATATCGCCGCCAGGCCGAGTAGGGAAATCGGGTTGTCTGCCCAGAAGTCCCAGCCGTCCCGCTGAGCACAAAAGGTATCGTTTTCCCGGTCGTACCAGATCGAGAATCCTTTCTGTTCCAGAACTGCGATCGCTGTCGTGTAGACATTTACGTGTTCGCTCAGCGTCGGCATCCCGGCTCCTGTCTGTCTCGGATGAGGGTCATCGCGGATCGATCATATGAAGAGAACCTCCTCCGCACGCCGCCCGCTCCACCGGCAGCGTCCGGACCGCGGCGCCCTGCCCGGCCTCCCACGCCGACCACAGCCTGGCGTAGACGCCGCCGGCGGCGATCAGATCAGAGTGCGTCCCGTTCTCGGTGATGCGGCCGTGCTCCATCACCACGATCCGGTCGCACGCGGCGGCTTGGGTGAGCCGGTGGGCGATCACCAGCCCGGTACAGCCGGCGAGACCGGGAAGTCCTGATCGCCGGAGCTGGTCGTGCCCGCTCAGGACATAGGTGATCCACAGGTGCGATCGGGGCAGGTCGACACCGCTTCCGACGATATGGGCGGGTGACCGAACCACGCACATCCTGAGGGAGCGAATCGATGGACGCCATCAGCGGAGTCACCTCGTCGAGCGATGCCCGGGCGCAGCTCGTCAAGTACCAGCAGCAGCTGGCCAAAGACCTCGCGGCCAAGGCCGCAGCCAAGGTGATCAACGCCGACCGGGCGGCCGTGGCCAAGGCCGAGCAGGCGGTGCAGCAGGTCGAGCGTTCGGCCGCGGCGACCGGTTCCATCGGCACAACCCTGGATGTCACGGTCTGATACTGAACGATCTCGCTCCCCCACCGCGGACGGCTTCGTCCGGACATACGCTGGCCGCATGACGACTCTTGCCGGCCGCACCATCGCGGCCCTGCGCAGTGAGCACGACGGTCTCGCGGATCTGGTTGCGGGGCTGTCCGACGGGCAGCTCACCGGCCCGTCGGGCGCCTCCGCCTGGACGGTCGCCGACGTGCTGTCGCACCTCGGCAGCGGCGCCGAGATCACCCACGCCGGTTTCCGGGCCGCGACCGGTGAGGCCCAGGCGCCCGGCCCCGACTTCAACCAGGGCGTGTGGGACCGCTGGAACGCGATGAGCCCACGGGACCAGGCCACCGGCTCGATCGACGCGAATCAGGCGCTGGTCGCCGGGCTCGAATCAGTGCCCGAGGACCGTCACGCGGACCTGCGGGTCAGAACCTTCCTGCCCGATCCGGTGCCGTTCGCGTCGTTCGCCGCGCTTCGGCTGAGCGAGGTCGCCCACCACACCTGGGACGTACGGGCGGGCCTCGACCCGGCGGCCACCCTCGCCGACGGCTCGGCCGAGGTCCTCGCCGAACACCTCAGCGGCGGCCTGGGCTTCCTGCTCGGCTTCATCGGCCGCACGAAGGAGGCACCCGACCACGCCGTCGTCGAGATCAGCGGCACGGCGTACCGCATCGTCATCGACGACTCGGTGCGGCTCACCACCGAAACCCTGCCCGCCACCGCGACGTTCACCGGCTCGCTGGAGTCCGTGCTGCGGCTGCTCTATGGACGGCTCGCCCCGGAGCACACCCCCGACGGCACCACGGTGACCGGCAACATCACCCTCGACCAACTGCGCGCCGTCTTCCCCGGCTTCTGATCACATCCGGGCCGGATCCCGGTGGTACGGGTAGAGCCGTTCCACCGGGAGAAGCGCGGTCGCCGCGTCCACGTCACGAGCGTCGAGGTGACCCCGGATGCGGCGCACCAGCGGGGTCACGTCGGTGATCCCGGTGATCCACTCGTCGGCGTAGCGGGGCACCGCCACACCGCCGAGGCCGAGTTGCAGGGAACGGTAGGGCAGCTCACGCAGGTGCAGATCGCGTTCCGGGTCCCACTGCACGCGGGTCGGCGCCTGCTTGAGCGCACGCTGCCAGGTGACCCGGTCGGGGTGGACATCGCGCACGTAGTGGCTGAGGACGGCGTTGTCGAGCGCCCACTCGAAGCCGGCCCGGGTGATCGAGATGGCGAGGACGTGCTCCTGGCCGGGTTTGGTGGCCCAGCCGCAGCGGTACATCATCCACAGGAACGACGGTTTGATCCAGGTCATCCGCTCCCGCTTGAACGGCGGCACGAACCGTCCCGCGCTGACGGCCGGCACGGCGATCAGCGGCGAGTAGGCCTGGTAGACGGTGATCGTGCTGTCGTCGTACACCGCTCTGATCTCGTGTTTCACGCGCCCCATGGTCGAGGTTCGCGGTCGCCACCGCGACCGGATTTCCGCACAACGGCGTCATCGCCCACAGCGAAGCAGCCGGCTCAGCGGCGGGTTGCGGGGGTACTCCCGAGGTCGAGGTCGAAGGGTTGACGAAGCCGTTGCATCGCTTCGGCGCTGCGGTCGGTCTCCTGCTTCGGCGCATCGTCCTGCGCTGGCCGGTGGTCTGCACCACGGAACTCCACAGCGTTCACGGACATACTGGCTCCCCGTTCATCGGTCTTGCTTTCGGCGGCAGTATCACCCGTATTCCTCCGTTCGGGAACCTATTTGTCGTCACCTTGTGCGGCGGAGTGGCTCGAGCACCGCAGCCACCCTCGCCCTCGATTCATGATCACGAATGACTCTCTAGGGGCCAATGACCGGACATATACCTCGTATTCCCTTAAAATGGTAAGGCGTGATCGACTACCGGCTCCTGTTCCGGCGTTCTCCGACGCCGCTGCTGGTCCTCGATCCCGACCTGATGATCGTCGAGGCGAGCGACGCCTACCTCGCGGCCACCATCACCCGGCGCGAGGACATCGTCGGCCGGCACATCTTCGACGCCTTCCCCGACAACCCCGACGACCCGGAGGCCCGCGGCGTCGAGGCGATCGAGGCATCGTTGCAGCGGGTGCTGCGCGACCGCGCCCCCGACGTGATGCCGGTCCAGAAGTACGACGTCCCGCAGCCCGGCGGCGGCTTCGCGACCCGCTACTGGGCGCCGCTGCACACCCCGCTGATCAACGCCCACGGTGACCTGGAATTCATCGTGCAACGGCCCGAGGACGTCACGGCGTACATGCTCGCCCAGACCGCCGGCGGCGAGCTGGGCCGGCTCACCGAGGAACTACGCCAGCGCATCGGGCAGGCGGAGGCCGAGATCCTGGCCCGCCAACAGCTGCAACGACAGCAGCACGAAACCATGCAGGTGCTCGCCGACAGCCTGAAAGCCGCAGTGCTGGGCTGCGATTGCCTCGGGCTGCCGGTGCTGTGCAACGACGCGGCCCGGGCGCTGATCGGCGACCGGCTCGCCGGCGCCCCCGCCGAGCAGTGGCCGCAGCGGCTGGACCTGTTCGACCCGGCCGGGAATCCACTGGCGGAGGCCGACAACCCGCTGGTCGGCACGCTGCACGACAGACACGTCCACGACGCCGAGGTCGTCATGCGTACACCGGACGCCCCGGCCCGTACCTTCCTCATGCACGCCGGCCCGATCGAAGGCCGCACCGACGTCGTCGCCGTGGTGGCGATGAACGACGTGACGGCGCTGCGGCGCGCCGCCCGCCTCCAGGAATGCGAGCTGCGGACCGCGAAGCTCCTCGCGAGCGCCGAACCCACCGACGAGGTGCTCGTCACTGTGGTGCAGCTCGTCGGTTCGATGATCGGCTGGGCGGCGACCGAGGTCTGGATCGTCGACGAGGTCGGGCAGGTCCTGCGCCGCGCCGCCTGCTGGGACGCCAGCGGGTGCAGCCGGGTCTGCGCCACCGACGAACCGTTGCCGCCCGACGGCGGACTTCCCGCCAGGGCCTGGCAGAGCAACCAGCCGCTCTGGGCGACGGACCTCGACGAGGACCGGGCGCCGCTGCCCGCCGCGCTGGCCATCCCGATGGCCAGCGGCACCGACGTGCTCGGTGTCCTGGTCTGCTACAGCGAGACCGCCGAGATGCCCGACGACACCCGGACCGCGATCCTGACCGGGATCGGCGCGCAACTGGGCGGATTCCTCGAACGCCGCCGCGGCGACAGCCTCGCCGCCGAACTGGACCGCACCAGGGACGAGTACGCCGCGCTGGTCGGCCACGAGGTGCGCACCCCGCTGACCAGCATCCTGTCCTGCACCGAGCTGCTCCTCGACGAGCCCGGCCTCGACGGCGACCACCGCGACATGGTGCAGGTGATGCATCGCAACGTCGGCATCCTCTCCATCATCGTCGACAAGCTGCTGGACGTGGCCGGGCTGCGATCCGGCCAGCTCGAGGTCCACCGGCGGCCGATGGACCTGGTCTCCGTCGTCCGTCAGGCGGTGGAAGCGGCACGCGGGCGCGCCGACCGGGACGTGACCATCACGGTCGACGCACCCGCCACGATGCCGATCCGGGGCGATCCGGAGCGGCTGCGCCAGGTCGCCGACGAACTGCTGAACAACGCGCTGATCTGGGCGCCGGAGCACTCCACGGTCGGGGTACGCCTGGCCGCCGACGCGTACGCCGCCGTGCTCGACGTCGCCAACATCGGCGAGCCGATCCCGGCGAGCGAGCGCGGCCACCTGTTCGACCTGTTCTTCCGCGGTGGCGCCGTCCGGCACAGCGGCATACCCGGCTCCGGTCTGGGCCTCACCCTGGCGCGCGCCGTGGTCGAGCAGCACGGCGGCACCATCACCGTCAGCGACCCCGCCGAACCCTTGACCGTCTTCACAGTCAACCTGCCCACCCAGCCCACGGCGGACAGGTGACCCCGCGACCTGGTCAGCAGGTGGAGTGCGCCCCACCGTTCGGCGTCCAGTACATCGAGCCGCCCTGGAACAGCTGGTACCGGCCGCCGCCTCCCGGCGTGTCCGCCTCGTCGGCGATCGGGTAGCGCAGGCAGCTGCGTTCCCAGCCCTTGGCCGCCCACTCGCCACGGATGGCGCCGTAGACGGTGTGCGCTCCGGTCGCCGGCGTCCAGTAGATCGAACCGCCGCGCTCGAAGTGGTTGTACCGGCCGACGCGGTCAGGTGTGGTCAGCTCATCGGTGAGCGGGTAGCCGTAGCCGCTCTCGCGCCCGTACTGCACCCACTTCCCGAGGATCGCGCCCCACACGACGTGCGCCCCGGTCCGCGGATGCCAGAACACGCTTCCGCCTTTGAACCACTGCTGCCGGCCGCCGCCCGCCGCGTCCGCCTCCGTCGTCGTGGGACACCCGAGTTTGCCGTTCTGCGCGTTGAGTGACAGGTACTTGTCCTCGATCGCGCCGTAGACGAGCACGCCGCAGTGGTAGCTGCCCTCACCGGCATGCGCCGGCGCGGAACCGATCAGCGCGGTCACCGCGAGACTCACCGAAACGGTCGCCGCCCTGAACATCAGCCGCTTGGACATGGCATTCCTCCTAATAGTCCGGCATTTACCTTTTGTGAACGCCGAAGAGGTAGGCATACCACTCGTGCCTAGCGGCCGGCGGAGGTTCCGCGTGGCCCTGGCCGGAAAGACCGCCGATCTACCGGATCACCCGACCGACTCACGGGCGGCATCCTCGATGAACGCCACCGTCTCCCCCGGCCGCGACACGAACAGCAGGTGCGACGCCCCGTCCAGCACCCGCACCTCGGCACCGGCCCGCTTCGCCATGAACTCCTGCGCCGCCCGCGGGATGATCCGGTCGGCGCCGCTGATCAGGTGGAAGCTCGGAATCGTACGCCACGCCTGCGGCCCGGAAGCGGGCTCGCCGAGCGCCGCGCCGGACGCCGGACGCTGCGTGACCGCGTACAGTGCGGCCTCCTCCTCGGGCAGGTCACCGGCGAAATTGGCGTGGAACACCCGCGGGTCGATGTAGAGGTCGACCTGCCCGTCCGGCAACGGCACCGGCTTGAGCGACGCACCGACCGTGCTGCCCGGGAACTGGTTCACCAACTGCTCCGCGCTCTCCCCGGTGTCCGGAACGAACGCCCCGAGATAGACCAGCGCCCGCACCGCCTCGTTCCCGACGGCGGCCGCCGAGATCACCGCGCCGCCGTAGGAGTGCCCGACCAGCACGATCGGACCGTCGACACTCGCCAGCAGCGCCGCGACCCGAGCCGCGTCGAACGACAGGCCACGCAGCGGGTTCGCGGCCGCGACCACGGGATAACCGGCCGCCAGCAGCCTGCGGGCGACCTCGGCGAAGCCGCTGCCATCGGCGAACGCGCCATGAACCAGGACGATCGTCGGCTTGCTCATGCTTCTCTCCTCATCGGTGGGACCGTTGACGCCGACGACCCTAAAAGGGTGCTCTGAACAGGCACTGAACGCCGGGCGACGGTGGTCAGGCGGCGGTGCCCGAACGCTGACTCCGCGTCAAGTCCGCGTCCACACCGAACCCGCACCCTGAGGCAATGACCGACAACCTGCCGAGCGGGCCGCGCCTGGACGACGAGCAGTTCCGCCGGCTCGCCGTGTACGGCGACATCGAGCACGCCGAGCACGGCCGCTGGCTGTACGTCACCGGCGACGACACCTACGACCTGTTCCTGCTGCGCTCGGCAACCGTGGACATCGTCCGCGAGGCAACCACGATCGAGCCGGAGCGTCGCGTCTATCAGGGCCGCCCGGGTGACTTCCTCGGCGAGTTGAGCCTGCTCACCGGCCAGCACGTCTATCTGACCGCGCGGGTGGTGCAGGCCGGCACGGTGGTCCGCGTCGGCGCCGGGGCGCTGCGCCGGGTGCTGGCCGAGCAGGTCGACATCGCCGACGTGCTGATCGAGGCGTTCCGGGCCCGCCGCGACACCATCCGGGCGGCAGCCGGCAACGCCCTGGAGATCGTCGGCCGGCCCGGTGACGCCGCCGCGCGGGAGCTGCGCACGTACGTCTCTCAACTGCTGTTGCCGCACGCCTGGCTGGACGCGTCCGGGGTTTCCGGGCTCGCCCTGATGCGCTCGGCCGCGATCGCCGAGGCGGATCTGCCGGCCGCGGTGATCACCGGTTCGGTCCTGCGCCGGGCGACACCCGGTGCGCTGGCCGAGGCGCTCGGCCTCACCTACCGGGCCGGCGACCGGCCGGCCGATCTGATCGTGGTGGGCGGCGGCCCGGCCGGCCTGGGCGCCGCCGTCTACGCCGCGTCCGAGGGCCTGAACACCGTCCTGCTCGACTGCTCCGGCATCGGCGGGCAGGCGGCCAAGAGCGCCCGCATCGAGAACTACCTCGGCTTTCCGCAGGGTGTCAGCGGCGAGACCCTGACCCGGCTCGCGATGGTCCAGGCGCTGAAGTTCGGGGTACGGATCTTCTCGCCCTGTGCCGCCACCGGCCTCGACCTGACCGACCCGCGCCACCCGGCGGTCGTCCTGGCCGACGGCTCCCGGGTCGTGGCCCGGGCGGTGATCGCCGCTACCGGCGCACGGTACCGGCGTCTCGACATCGCGCGATGGGCGGCGTTCGAGCAGGCGGGCTGCATCCGGTACGCGGCGGGTGAGCTGGACGTACGCGGCTACGAGGGCCTGCCGGTCACCGTCGTCGGCGGCGCCAACTCGGCCGGGCAGGCGGCCCTGTCGCTGGCAGCCGGCGGCGCCGCCGTACGCCTGATCGTCCGCGGCGACGACCTGGGCGCGAAGATGTCGTCCTATCTGGCCGACCGCATCCGCACCCACCCGGCGATCCGCCTGCACACCGGCGCCACGGTCCGCGATCTGCTGGGCAACGGCACACTCGAGTCGATCGTCGTGGGACGCGACGGGACGCCGGGGCAGCGGCTCGACTGCCGGGCGCTGTTCTGCTTCATCGGCGCCGACCCGGTCTCCGACTGGCTGACCGGTGTCGCCAAGGACGACCGCGGTTTCGTGCACACCGGCGGCCGGTCGGCGTTGCCGTTCCAGACCAGCAGCCCGCGGGTCTTCGCGGTCGGCGACCTGCGCTCCGGTTCGATCAAGCGGGTCGCCACCGCGGTCGGCGAGGGCGCCAGCGCCGTGTCCTCGGTGCACGCCGCACTCGCCGACGACCGACCTCCTACGGCGCCTCGATGACCAGGTCACCGGTCGGCAGCGTCTGACACGCCAGCCGCCAGCCGTCGTCGAGTTCCGCGGCGGAGAACATGCCCCGGCTGTCGGTCTCGTAGTCGCCCTTGAGTACCCGTACCCGGCAGGTCCCGCAGGATCCCTCACCGCAGGACTGCGGAAACGGCACCCGCGCGGTGTTGGCGGCGTCGAGAACCGTCTGCCCCGGCGGGCACGGGAACGACTCGCCGCCGGCCACACCGATCCGGTACTCGGCGACACCGGCCTGCTGCGCAGCGAGCGCGACGGCGTGCGCCCGCTCCCGGCGGGTCCGGCCGCTGCTGCCGGACACGAACGCCTCGGTGTGCACGATGTCGCGCGGCACGCCGAGTGTCGCGAGGTGCCCCAGAACGTCCTGCATCATCGGCGCCGGCCCGCACAGATGCACCCGGGACGCCCCCGCCGCGTGCCGGCGCAGCACGCCGAGATCGATACGACCGGACCCGGCCGGCCCACTGCGGAAGACGAACACCTCGAGTGCGGGAAGAAGGGCCGCCAACCGGTCGAGTTCACCCTTGAACGGCACCTCGCCCCGGCAGCCGAGCAGCAGCACGATCCGCCCGCGATACCCGGAATCCGCCGCACAGGCCAGGACGCTCATCAGCGGGGTCACGCCGACGCCACCGGCGATCAGCAGCAGCGTGCCGTCGCCCGGTTCGGTGCCGGGCGCCCAGGTGAACGTGCCGGACGGCCCGGCCACCCGCAGGGCCTGCCCCACCCGCAGCTCGTCGTGCAGGAAGGTGGAGCCCAGACCGTCGGGCTCGCGCTTGACCGCGATCTCGGCGTACCCCGTCGCCTGTGGACCGCTGCAGATCGAGTAGGACCGTTCGATCGGCTCCACCGCCACCGGCAGCTCGACCTTCAGATACTGCCCCGCGACGAACCCGAACGGCAGCACACCACCGTCGAGCGGCTCCAGCCGGATCCTCCGGATCTGCGGGGTCACCGTGTCCATCGCGGCCACCCGCAGATAGCCGCGCCACACACCGGACACCGGCGGCACCGGCGCGAGCAGGGCGCGCCACATCGCGCCGGTCCGGCGGCCGCTGAGCACCGCGTTCGCCGCCATCAGACCGCCGGCGAGCGCGCCGACCACCCCGGAACCCCAGGCGTCCTGACCGGCCACCACCAAACCCTTGACCGGGGTACGGGCACCCGCGGCCCGCGACCGCAGTCGTTGCGGAGTCGCCGCGAGCCCGTAGAACGAGCCCCGGACACTGTGCTGATAGTTCTCGAACGTCAGCGGCGTCGCCAGCTCGGCGAAGTCCACCAGCTCCCGGAAACCGGGCCACCGCTGCTCCAGCCGGTCCAGCAGACGGTCCGTCCACTCCGCTTTGAACTGCTCGTAGCCTTCCGGCCGGTCCCGCCACCGCTCGAAGTCGCCGGGGTCGACCAGTTCGAGCAGCTCCACGGTGTGGAAGCGGGCGGCCGGATTGTTCAGCGACGCGAACGACACGTACAGCGTGCCCCGCGCGGACCCGTCCAGGTCCGGCATGAACCAGTGGTTCTCCCCGTGCACCCCGAACTCGGCCGGCGAACGTTTCAGCCCGAGGAACAACATGACCGCGGACGGCTCCGCGGGCAGATCCACCTCCCGGCCCAGCAGCGCATACGTGTTGCGCACCCCGGCCGCCGACACCACCGCCGGCGCCGTCACCCGGTACTCGCGCCCGGTGGCCTGATCCACCACGTCGACACCGGCCGCCCGGCCCCGCTCGACGACGATGCGCCGCACCAGCTGCCGGACCCGCACCTCGACACCCCGCTCGGCGAGGATCTCCAGAACCACCTCGTTGATCGCCTTCGGGCCACCCACCGGATGCGCGGTGCCGTCCATGAAGAACGTCGTCGGCACCGCCGCGTGATAGCCGAACGCGCTCGTCGCCGGCGGTGTCCCGTACAGGCCCCAGCGCGCTTCCAGAATCGCCCGCAACCGCGGGTCGGTGACACTGCGATGCACCTCGTCGCGCAGCGACCTGTAGGCCGCCGGAAAAAGCCTTTCAACGACCGGAAAACCCATCATCCGTACGGGTGACGACATCGACGACAGCACATTGCGTGCCGCCAGCCCGACCATCGCCCGCCGCACCTTACGGAAGTAGCGGTCGATCGCCTTCGCCTCGTCCGGGAACAGCTGCACGAGCCGCGCCCGGAACTTCTCCCTGGTGGCGGGCACCGCGAAGTCGAATCCGGGAAAGTGCAGGACGTCGTAGTCGTCGGGCAGCGGCTGCAACTGCACCCGCCCGTCGGTCATGAAGTTCAGGAACGGGCCGGCGTTCCCGCTCATGTAGTGCACACCGGTCCCGAACCGGTACCGGCCCTGCCGGGCGAACTCGTGCGTCATCCCACCGGCCGTGTAGTGCTGCTCCAGCACCAGAACGCGTTTCCCGCCGAACTGCGCGAGCATCCGGGCGGCGGCGAGCCCACCCATGCCCGACCCGATCACAACCGCATCGACTTCTTCGAAGGCCATACCCGCAACCAACACGGCGCCACTGAACTATCTCTGAACGCGGCCCGCTACCACCATCGTGAACAGGTGCCGGTCAGGTGGCCCGGCGGTACATGTCCTCGGCCAGCTCGCGGGCCAGGCCGCTGAGCTCGCCGGCGGACCGGATCGGGCCCGCCTCGACGCCCGGCCGCAGCCGCTCCGCCAACTCGTCCAGCAGGTCGGCGATCACGCCGGCGCGCTGAACGGAGATCGCCACGATGTCCCGCGAGCCGGAGGCGCCGGGATCGTCGATCGCCGCGCCGGCCGCCAGCGCGGGACGGGCGGCAGCAACGTACTCGTCGAGCGGTTCGGCCCGCAGCCGGTCCGGGTGCCGCTCGACGGCGAACCGGCTCAGCCAGTGCTGGGCCGGGTCGCGTTCGGGTTGGGGCATGGTCACGGCCGGCTCCTGCTCAGTACCCGGTGCCGCTGCGCAGATGCCACGCGGTCCGGGCGGCGAGCTCACTGAGCGAGCCGTCACTCTCGATAGCACCGGCCCCGAAGCCGGGCGCAAGCCGCCGGGACAACTCGTCGAGCAGGGTGGCGATCACCTTGGCGCGCTGCCGGGAGAACGCCGCGACCTCGTCGCGCCCCTCGTCCGGATCGAGCCGCACCTCGGCGGGGCGGCCCAGCTCGATCAGCTCGGTGAAGCTCGCCGCCGCCTCGTCCAGCGCGATCGGGGTGCGCTGCTGCGTACCGTCCGGCAGGCGCCGGTAGTGCGCCTGGACCAGCAGGTGCCGGGCCGGATCACTGTGCACGAAAGGATCGGTCACCCCCCAACCCTATCCGCCGTGATCACGCCGCAGCCGCATCGACGCCGCATGCCAGGTGGACCAGAGGGACAGGCACTGAGCTCGTGCTTCAGCCTCCGGCTCCACCGCAGCATCGCCACGCGCTAGACCGCTGCGTCATCAACGGCGACTACAGCAAGTGCCGGAGCCGGGGCAGAGACAGAACCAAGCGCGCGTTGTCTGCGGCAAGAGAAGTGAGCCTCGGCCGGGAGAAGCAATCCGTGTACGCGGCTGCGCCGCGTACACGGATTGGCGGTTCAGAAGGGCAACTCGCCGTTCTCGTCCCGTAGGGTTCCGGTTGGGCCGTCAGCGCCCAGCGTGGCCAGGCGCACGACGACCGCAGCACTCTCTTGCACGGGCCTTCCGATGCCGAAGGCGGCGGTCATGTCGGTGGCGGTGGTGCCGGGTTCGAGCGCGTTGAACTTGATGCCCGGCTGGGATTTGGCGTACTGAATGGTGAGCATGGTCGCTGCTGCCTTGGACGCCGCGTAGAGGGCCAGCGGGATGCCGAATTCCGGCCGTTCGGGGTTGGTCACTGCCCAGAAAGATCCCATGCTGCTCGATACGGTGACCACCGTAGGGTTCGCTGATTTGCGTAGCAGCGGCAGGGCTGCCTCGGTGACGCGGACCATTCCCACAGCGTTGACGTCGAAAGCCCGGAGAGCCGCCGGACCGGTGGGGGCCTCGTTCGCGAGGATGCCGGCGTTGTTCACCAGAACGTCGAGCCGGCCCTCGGCCGCACCGATCGTCGCCAGCGCCTCGGCCACCGATTCGTCGCGAGTCACATCGAGCTGTACGAAACGCGCACCCAGCGTCGCCGCGGCCTTTTCGCCCCGCTCGGCGTCACGCGCGCCGACGTAGACGATGTGGCCCAATGCTGAGAGCTGGCGGGCTGTCTCGAAACCGATGCCCTTGTTGGCTCCAGTGATAAGGGTGACGGTCATTTGTCGGTGTCTCCTATCGCATCGCGTAGCCCGATCGGGCCATGAGGCACGTTATGAGCGACTCATGACGCGAGCCAGAGCACTGCGATGCCAGGGGTACGACAGGGCCCCCGCTGTACCCCGCACGGAGCTTTACGCTGGCCGAGTGCGTGAGACAACGAATGCCCTGGGGGCGTACCTACGGGCTCGACGCGAGTTGGTGACGCCTCAGCAGGCGGGCATTCCCGACGTGGGTGTGCGGCGTGTGCCGGGACTGCGACGCGAGGAGGTCGCCATGCTCGCCGGCATCAGCGCCGACTACTACCTGCGGTTGGAGAGGGGCCGCAACCGCAACCCCTCCGTGCAGGTGCTGGAATCGATCGCCCGCGTTCTGCACCTCAACGAGGAGCATTTCGCTCATCTGCTGACGCTGGCATGCGAAGCTCCCCGCCGGCGCAGACGCCGACCGCGCAAACAGACCCCGCCACCCGGCGCGCTCAAACTGATGGACTCCCTTGTCCAGCCCGCCTTCATCGAGGACCGCTACTTCGACATCCTGGCCTCGAACAGCCTGGCGAGAGCACTTTCTCCCGGCCTGGCCGTGGGTGGCAACCAGTTGAGAGACCTGTTCCTCGACCCGGCGGAGCAGGCCCTGCACCCACAGTGGGAAGCCGTCACGGAGTGCTTCATCGCCAACCTGCGACAGGCCGTGGGTAACGACGTCGACGATCCCCGCTTCATCGAGCTGACCGGCGAGCTTTCCCTGGCGAGCCCGCGCTTCCGCCAGCTCTGGGGCCGCCATGAGGTGCGCGGGCAACAAGGGGCGCCGGTCCGCCTGAATCATCCTCAGGTCGGGGAACTGTCCCTGAACCGCGAGCGGCTGCGCATCGACGGAACCGACGGCCTGATGCTGGTCGTGTACCACCCGAACGCCGGCACCAGCAACGCTGACAAGCTGGCACTCCTGGCCTCGGTCGGCCTGCCCACTTCAAACTCCTACCCGCAACTCCAGCGGACCGGCGCCGCGACGGACAACGACGCTTCCCGCTGAGCCCGCCAAGGAATCGAGGCGGGAGCGCCCCGAAGCGCCGGGCACCTCACAGCCAGTCACGTCGATGGACACGCGATGACAGCGGCAATTGAGTAACCCGTTCTGTCATGCTGTACCTACATGTGCGGCAGGCGACGAATTACCCGAGAAGCGCTAGTCGATCTCGTCAGGCATATAACCGAGCACGAGGTGGTCCATGGCTACGGGCAGACGGCCGAAGGAAGCCAGACGGTTCACGACGAGATAGACCTCTTCGTGTTCGTCGATGCCTAACCAGGCCATCCCGCAGGTGTCGCCGGCTACTTCTCCTATCGGGGCGATAACGCGGCCGACGCGCTCACTCCATGCGATGAATCTGTCAGCCTCGCCCGAGCAGTCGGTCGGGGTGAAGCTGACAGGCTCACGTGCGCATGTGACGCCCGGACCACCATGCGGAACTGCAAGCCCTCCGAACTCGGCGAGGAATCGACGAGCGACCGGATGCAGAGCGGGGAAGCCATCTCCGGCTAGTTCAACCTCCCAGCGCGTCGTGCTGACAACGCGACCCGGTCGCCAGCCAACCACTTCCAAGATTGCACGAGTCTGTTGGCTGAAATTGGCGGACGCCTCCACGACATGGACCGTAACCCATGGCGAAATGAAGTACCAGGACGCAACGAGAGCGTCCTCAACTCGGCACGAGCGCGCATCGGCCGACGCCGGGCGGCCGTGACGGTCCGTGGCGAGCGACTCGCGGCAGATCCAAACGACCATCGCGGCGAATCGACGCACGGGCCGCAACGGACATAATCGGTCCGAACCAGGGGCGGGCATCTGGACCACTCGTTGCGTGTGGCGCTTGAATGGGCGTCGTGTCTTGAAGCTGACCCGTTCGATCGAGGACTGTCAGATGAGCTTGAAGAACTGGAACTTCCGTCAGAAGCCGACCGGGATGTGGAGGCGACTGCTCCGCCTCCCCGTCTACCTCTACCGCGCCCGGCTCGGATTCTTGATGGGGCAGCGAATTCTCCTCCTGACCCACCGTGGCCGCATCTCCGGGCGCGTGTTCCGTACACCGGTCGAGGTCGTCGAGCACGATCAGGAGACAGGCGAGTACATCGTCTGCTCGGGTACGGGCCTGTTTGCAGACTGGTATCGCAACATCGCTGAACAGCCGGCCCAACAGGTGCAGGTCTGCAACCGGCGTTGGCGACCCCACCAGCGCATACTGGATACGCGGGAGGCGGCCCAGAGGTTTGCTCGCTACGAGGAACTGCATCCGCGGACAGCGCGGCGACTGCTCGCCTCGATGGGCAACAGCTACGACGGAACCGATGATGGTCGCGTTGTGATGATGACGAGGATGCCGATGGTCGCGTTCTCCCACTCTCAGCGGACCGTCGAGCCGGAGTCGCACCCATGAACGGCGCAGCAGATGCGGCGAAGAGACGCGGGTCCTCGACCGCACTACTTTCGGCTAGATCAGTTGCCCGCCCAGCCGATCGAGCACTGTCGCCGACTCCCGATCGACCTGGATCTTCAGCCGCACCGGGCCTCCATCCAGGAGCACGACCTCGTACCTGTCGCGTGTCGTCACGCCGGCTCGACTCAGCGGACTTACCACCGTGGCAGGCCGCGCATAGGTACGCGCTTCGGGTGGACCATACGTGGCAGAATGGGAACCGCGTTTTCCCAGTTCAGGGACCAGATGTGCCAGTCGCTGCGGCCCGCCTCCGCGCAAGCCGTAGCCCCCGGGGCATCGCGGCGCAGGTTCGGACCACGGCGGCCGTCCTGGCGACCCGTGAATTGACGGGCTGCGTGAGCCGGGCTTACCTGGGCCCCGCTGGACAGCCGGGATCGGCATAGTCACGTGAGCGCTCATCGGCACGAGCGCGCGTCGGCCGACGCCGGGCGGCCGTGACGGTCCGTGGCGAGCGACTCGCGGCTACCAGATGAGGATGCAGGCCCGGCGAAGAACGTCGACGGCTGTCATACAGACTGAGCTGATGACAAGCGTTGGTTTAGTGCGCACCTTCGACGCCGACGAAGGTTGGGGCGTCATTGACGGCCCAGATGTGCCGGGCGGTTGCTGGGTGCACTTCTCCGCCATCGCCATTGATGGATATCGTGAATTGGCGCGAGGGCAGCATGTTTCATTCCGCGCCGAGGCGGCGAGCCAGGACGGGTTTGCCTATCGGGCTGTGAAGGTCTGGATGGGTGGCAGTGAGCCGCCCGACCAGCCCGGAGTCCAGGGCAACTCTGCCGCTTACGAGAGCTCGCTGACTCTGATATTCGATCCGCCCCACCCGGGCGACGTGGCGGGGACGCAGGCGTAGACCTTGCATGCCGCGCACTACGCGGCAAATGAGGATGCCTCGTCCTTGTCCCGCAACCTGACTATGTGAGCCCTAATTTTCCTGGGACCTCTCGAACCCAGTCGCCGCTGTTTGGCGTCTCTCGATCACGCGCGGCCGCGATACGCGCGATCGCATCGTCGGACCTCCTGCGTTCGTCGGAATCCATGTCGCCAAGCTTGTCAGCAATCTCCTCCAGCGCGTTGATCGCCAGATGTTCGTGTGAGTAGTGCTGGAGGAAGTCCTCCAGCACAGCCACGGCTGATAACAGCGCCTCGACAACGCGGTCCACGGGTTCCCTTTCCGTATGATCATGCACCCCCACCGGCGGGCCGCCGGGGACGACGTCACTGTCCTCGCCCTGAGTGAGACTCCGCGACGTTCGACCGGATGCACTCTTTCGGTGCGACCGTGCACTCAGACTGCACCATCAGATGCAACGTTACGCAGCGAGCGGACGGCGGCCGATGAGGACGCGGAGGATCAACCAGCCTGTGGCCCTGCGCCGGCTTCCACGCGACCTGAGGTCTCGTCGCGCCGGCCGAAGGCACCCGGTCCAGCATGGAACAGACCGATCAACAGCACTCCGGCGGCAACGGCGGCAAATGCGGGCCAGGGATGCCGTACGTAGTCGGCCCATTGAAGGAGGACCATGGCGAGAACCAGTGCCGTCCATCCGGCGATGAGGTTCGGAATCGGGCCGTTGCCAAGGGCGCAGGGGTAACGGCGCCGCGTGATGCCCCGGATGAAATGGGGCAGGCCGTTGCCGCCGAGGACACCGGCGAGCAGGCTGATCATCAGCGTTTGCCACATGCGGGCGCTCCCTTGGCCGTCGATCTGGCTTGGGTGAAGGACGTGGAAACTACAGCGATCCTCGCACGGAGGACCACCCGGAGGATTACCACAGCAATCACGCCTCGCATTCACAGGCCTGCATGATCGAACGCCCTCATCTCGGCAGATTCGTGTACTCGTCAGGTCCGCCTCCGAGCCGACTTCGGTAACTGAGCGTCATGCGATGACGGTCGCATAGAGGTAGACGCGCTGCGCCGAAGGTGGCCGGCTCGCCGTTGCTGCGGGCAGCGGGCGGCCGTTTGGTGCTCGCCGTGGACATCTCGCCGTGGCTGCGTCCCGACGACGCGTGTAGTCCGCAGCGCTCGTTCTGCCACACCTAAGGCCGCCGGCGCGGACGTCACCACGATCACGTGCGCGCAGATCCGGCAGTTCCTCGACCCGCCTCACAGAGGCCGGCCAGTGGAAGCCGGAGACCGCGACATCCTGATCGTGCTGGACGCCGGCTACGAGGCCCCGGGCATCGCCTGGTTACTGCGTGACCTGCCGGTCGAAGTCTTGGGCCGGATGCGTTCCGACCGGGTGCTGCGCCGCCCGACGCCGCCGCGCGTCTACCAGCCGCTGGGCGGCCGGCCAGGCACGCCGACGCCTGGGGTGTCGAGCAGGCTGTCACGGTCACCGACACCCGCCTCAACGGCCAAGCACGGGCCCAAGCGTGGTACCGGCTGCACCCACGGTTGACCCGCCAGGCGGCGTGGGTCGGCCACGACGATCTGCTGCCCGGCGGGTCACCGTCGAGCACCTGCCGAACCGGGGCGAGCCGAAGCTGGCATGGCTGTGGTGGTCCACGGTCGACGCCACGCCGGCCGCGCATACTCAGCTGCGCCTGGCCCGGCCGCTCGCGCAGGATCTGCGCCAGCCATGGGAACGCCCGACGGCGCCGGAGCGGCCCAGGTGCGGCGGGGGTTGAGAAACCTCCGCGCGACCAGCACCTCGCCAACGCGTGCACCGAAACCGAGTCGACCCGGTCCTGGACGACCGCCCGGCTCCCGCAACCGACACACCGCGACCCGTCACGACGTGGGACTCATGCTGGTCACCGGCCAGGCGCATCAACGACCGGCCCACCTCAAGAAGGGCACCAAACCCCGCCGCACGGGTTAAAGCACAAGCTCAGTCGCAGGCACCGACATACCAGGTGCCCGCGGTGGCCTGAGCGGGCGACCCCACGAACCGCATCCCCGACCCGCCGGCGTTCTGGAAGGACTGTTCCAATGCCGCCTGCGCGGTTCCGGACGGCGGGGCCAGCACCACGCACCCGACCGCCGAGATCACTGCCCCGCTCGCGACCGTGCAGTCGGTCACCTTCACCTCGACCCGATCGCCTTCTTTGCGTGACAGTTCGGCGTCCGCACAGCCCGCATGGTTGTTCCCAGCGACCCTGATCCCATCGGTCACAGCCTCGTCCCACAGCCCAGCGGGCACACTGCCGGCCCGGTCCGCCTTGTCCAGGCTCGTGGAAAGACGCTGCCAGGACCACATCTGCACGGTCCGAACGGTGCCCTCCAAGGCGACGTACTCGGCACCGATGCGCGGTTCCGTCGCAGAGGCCGTGAGGCCGGTGGCCGGTTCCGTCGCGGCGACAGCGGAGCCGGACCCATCGCTGCAACCGCCGGTGCTCACTGCCGCCAACGCCACGACGAACGCCAAGCGGCCCATCCCATTGATCATGGGGTCAATGTGCCACAGCCAGGCACTCAGCTCGGCCCGGGCCGGATCATCCAGCCCGCACTTGATCGGCCGCCCCGGTTCGAGCAAGGGTCGACGTCAACGGTGGACCAGCGCCGGTGCAAGGTCGAGCTCCAGCATGAACGACACGGCGTCAACCGACCCGGGCCGGTCTGGAGACGCCCCAGATGTGGAACATCAACCCGATTCCCCAGGCCACGATCGACCAGATGGGCCAGAAGTGGTTGCTGGAGTCGAAGATCCACCACACCATCACCTGCACCGCATTGAAGACCACGTAGCAGAGCACGTGAATCCGTAGGCCCCATTTCCGGGCCGCCTCGCTCGTCGAAGAAGTCATGCCGGCACGCTAGGAGGACCGACTTCCCGGCGAGTGAATCGACCGTTCACTGTTCGTCGAGTGCCCGTCCCTAGGTTCAGCCGCACACTGCCGCAGACGAACCCGAGGACACGAAGATGAGGATTACCCGCCGAACCTTGCTGGCCGGAACCACCGCCGCCGCCACCGGCGCCGTGCTCGCGGAACCCGCGGCGCCGGCACACCATCGATCCGAACCGACGGTGGTGCTCGTGCACGGCGCGTTCGCCGACGCCTCCGGCTGGTACGAGGTGGCCACCGGGCTGGCCCATGCCGGCTTTCCGGTGATCGCCCCGCCGAACCCGTTGCGTGGCATCGCCGCCGACGCCGCCTACCTGGCCAGCATCCTCGCCACCCTCAGCGGCCCGCTCGTTCTCGTCGCGCACTCGTACGGTGGCATGGTCATCTCGAACGCCGCGACCGGCAACGCCAACGTGAAGGCGCTGGTCTACGTGGCGGCGTTCGTTCCCGACGAGGGCGACACCCTCCCGGATCTGCAGTACCGCTTCCCGGGCAGCAGGGTCACCCCGGAGGCGCTCGACTTCCGTCCGCACCCGGCGGGCGCGGACGCGTACATCAAGAAGGCGTTCTTCCGGGACACGTTCGCGGGCGACCTGCCGAGGGCGACGGCGTCCCTGATGTGGGCGGGTCAGCGGCCGCTGAACGCGAGCACGTTCGAGGAGCCGTCCGGTGTTCCGGCGTGGCGGACGATCCCGTCCTGGTATCTCGCCGCCCGTGACGACCATGTGATTCCGGTTGCGGCGCAACGGTTCATGGCGCAGCGCGCCGGGTCGCGGGTCACCGAGGTCGCCGCATCGCACGTCGCGATGATGTCGCAGCCCGCCGCGACGGTCGATCTCATCAAGCGGGCGGCACGCTGATGCGCCGCCGTCCATTGAGGCCTGGCCGATCTATCATGACGGGGTGCCGGGCCAGACGTCCCCGTTCAACGACCGCCTTCGAACCTTGCGCCGGGCAGCCGGCCTGACCATCGAGCAGCTGGCCGAGCGATCCGGCGTCAGCGCCAGGGCCATCTCCGACATGGAACGTGGGCACAGTCGCGCACCGCAGGCCCGTACCCTTGCCGCTCTCGTCGGCGGGTTGGGCCTCGACGACAAGGCCGGGGCCGGCCTCACGGCCGCGGCGAAGCAGGCCCGTTTCCCGAGCCCGGCCGGCCGCCCCCGGCTGGGCGAGCCGCCTCGCGGCGTCACGGACTTCGTCGGCCGGCAGGCCGAGATCGAGATCGTCCGGCACGCCGCGAGGCAGGCCGTCGACGGCGACGGTCTGCCGCCGGTCGTCGTCGTGCACGGGCAGCCGGGGCTGGGCAAGACCGCGCTGGCCGTCCGGGCCGCGAACGAACTGCGTGCCGATTTCCCCGACGGCTGTCTGCACGTCGACCTTCGCGGGGTCGACGCCACGCCACTGACCAGCGGAGACGCCCTGCTGCGCCTGCTGCGTGCGCTCGGCGTCCGGCCCGACCAGGTCGCCGACAGCGACGACGAACGCTGCGCACAACTGCGTGGGATTCTGCATGACCGGCGATGCCTGCTGCTGCTCGACAACGCCGGTTCGGAGGCGCAGGTCCGGCCGCTGCTACCCGCGGGTGGCAGATGCCTGATCATCGTGACCAGCCGGCGTACGCTCGGCGGCCTCGAAGGGGTGCTGCGGATCGCCCTGCCGCCCCTCACCCGGGAGGAGTCCGCCGGACTGCTCCGTTCCCTCGCCATCCAGGCCGCGAACCCTCAGACGGCGCCGCTGGTCGACCAGGTCACCGACCTGTGCGGGCACCTGCCGCTGGCCCTGCGGATCGCCGGAACCCGCCTCGCCAGCCGCCCCCAATGGACGGTGTGGCAGCTGATCGAACGGCTCGCCGATGCCGGCCGCAGGCTGGCCGTCCTGTCGGCGGGCGACACCGGAGTGGCGACGGCGTTCGCGTTGTCGTACGCCCAGTTGCCCGCCGCGACCGCCCAACTGTTCCGCCGCCTCGCCCACATTCCGGCCACCGATTTCGCGGCGCCGCTCGCGGCGGTCCTCATCGAGGCCGCGCTGCCCGACGCCGAGGACCTCCTGGAGGATCTGGTCGAGGTCGGACTTCTGCAAACGGAGGGCGCCCACCGCTACCGGTTCCACGACCTGATCCGGCTCTATGCCGGTGAGCGGCTGAGCGCCGAGGAACCGGCCGGCACCCGGGCGGAGACCACCGAACGGATGAACACCTGGCTGCTGGACACCGCCGTCGTCGCCGGCCGGTGGTACGAACCCGAGTACGGCGGGTTGCCCGACGGCTGGGCCGGCCTGGCGCCCCTGGCCACCCTGGAGGAGGCCGACGCCTGGCTGCGGGCGGAGGTCGACAACTGGCTTCCGGCGTTGCGTACCGCCGCCGCCGACGGCCGCAACCAACTCGTCGCCGACGTCGCCGCGGCAACCCACTGGTACTCCGAGTCGACACTGCGGTGGCGCGGCTGGTGGGAGGTGCGCCGGCTGGCCCGCACCGCGGCCGGCGCGCTGCCCGACCGGCGTCAGCTGGCCTTCCACACCAGCCTCTACGCCTCGACGGCGGTGTATCTGATGGGCCTCTACGAGGAGGCCGCGGAGGCGGCGATGGAGGCATACCGGCTCGCACAGTCGATCGGCGACCTCCGGGAGCAGGCCCGCGCTCTCAGTGCGGCCGGCATCGCCTGGCTGAACCTTCGCCGGATGGACGACGCGCTGTGGGCCCATCAGACCGGGTGCGAGCTGGCCGACCGGGCCGGCGACCACGACCTGTACGTGGATCACGTGGTCGGCGGCGGCCACGCGCTGGAGTACCTGGACCGCCCCGACGAGGCGGTCCGCGAGTTCCGGCGGGCCCTGGCCGAGCTCGACCGGCGTCCGGTGGGCGCCCGGCCGGCCGTCGCCGTCCGGGCCCACGCGAGGTACGGCGTGGCGTCGACCTTCCACCGCGCCGGGCGCCGTGAGGAGACGCTGCGGGCGGTCGAACAGGCGCTGCCGGCGTTGATCGAGAACCGCGATGACGACCTGGTGGCCTTCGTCCTCATCCTGCAGGGCAAGGCCCAGGCCGAGCTCGGGCAGCCCGCCGAGGCCCACGCCAACCTGACCCGTGCCCTGGAGATGCTCGCCGACAGCCTGCCCAGCGGGCTCGAGAACGAGGCCCGGGCAATGCTGCCCACACTGGACGCCACCGGCGCCGTCGAGGCCCATGCCGAGCTGACCCGTGCCCTGGAGACGCTCGCCGGCGAGAGTCCTGCCTGACGTTCTGCGTATTGCTCTTCGTTGTCCGGCCCACACCGCGTTGTTTGCATGGTGACATGGTTACGTCACCGCCTGCTACCAGGTCTTCTCTTCATCGCGGCCTCACCTCGGGCCAGATCGGCATGCTCACGATCGGCGGGGTCATCGGCACCGGGCTGTTCCTCGGCTCCGGTCTCGCCGTGTCCATGGCCGGCCCGTCCGTACTGCTCACCTTCGCCGTCGGTGGGCTCCTCGCGATCGCCCTCACCTACGCCGCCGTCGAGATGGCGGTCGCCCACCCCGGCCTGCACGGGTTCGGTGCGATCGCCCACCGCTACCTCGGCCCGCTCGCCGGGTTCACCCAGCGTTGGCTGTACTGGGGTGTCGTCGCGATCAGCACCGGCACCGAGACCGTCGCCGTGGGAATCTACGTCCGCTACTGGTGGCCGCAGGTGCCACTGTGGATCCCGGTGGCCCTCGCCGCCACGGCGATCATCGCGGTCAACCTGTTCCCGGTACGGTCCTTCGGCACGGTCGAGTACTGGTTCTCGTCCATCAAGGTCGCCGCGATCGTGGTGTTCCTCGTCCTCGGCGCCGTCCTCGTCACCGTCGGGCTGCCCGGCCAGCCGGCAACCGGCCTGTCACCGGTCACCGACGCGCCGTCGTACCTGCCGCACGGGCTCACCGGCCTCGTCGTCGCGTTGATCGTGGCGACGTTCAGTTTCGGCGGCACCGAGGCGCTCGCGCTCACCGCCGCCGAGTCGGCCGACCCCGGACGCGACCTGCCGCGCGCCGCCCGCACGACGATCCTGCGCGTATTCCTGTTCTACCTGCTCAGCATGGTGGTCGTGGTGTCGGTGTCGCACGCCGTCGGCCAGGCTCCGGACGGCGCGCTCACCGCGAGTCCGTTCGTGCTGGTCTTCGCATGGACGGGGATTCCGGCCGCCGCCGCGGTGATGAACTTCGTGGTGCTCACGGCCGCACTGTCGGCACTCAACACGGTGTTCTACGTGTCGACGCGTACGCTGCACTCGCTCGCCGTCGACGGCCAGGCGCCGGCCTGGGCGAGGCGGGTCAACCGCCACGGCGTACCGGTGAACGCGATCGCCGCGTCGGCCATCGGGCTGCCCCTGGCGGTGACCGTGTCGCTCGTCTCGCCCGACGACGCGTTCGCGAAGCTGCTCGGCATCGTCCTGTTCGGCGCCGCCCTCACCTGGATCCTCATCTTCGCGACCCACGTGGCCTTCCGCCGCCGCCGATCCGCTGACGAGACACGCCGGTCACCGCTGTCGCTGCCGGGCGGTTGGCGCACCAGCGCCGCGGCGGCGGTAGCGATGGCCACCGTGGTCGTGAGCATGCTGTTCGTCGACATCTTCCGGGTCGCATGGACCGTCGGCGCGCCGACCGTGCTGGTGATCGTGGTGACGTACACGCTGACCCGGACCGTTCTGCGTAAGCGGTCCCGTGCGTAGCCGAATCCGCCTCGGCCACGGACACCACCACGCAACACCGGCAGGAGACAATCCTGGCGTGTCCATCACTGGCCATCACTCTCTGCGGTTGCAGATCCTCGGACCGCTGCGTCTGTGGCGCGGCGGCTCCGAGGTGGACACCGGGCCCCGGCAACAGGCGTACCTGCTGGCCCTGCTCCTGGCCCGGGTCGGCCAGCCGACCAGCACCACCGAGCTGATCGACCTGATCTGGGGCGACGACGTCCCGGCCAGCGCCCTCAACATCATCCAGAAGTACGTCGGCTCGCTGCGCCGGCTGCTCCAGCCGGAACTCCCCGCCCGGGCAAACGGGTCGTTCGTGAACCGCCGCGCGAACGCGTACCTGTTCACCGCCGGCCCCGGCACGCTCGACCTGGTCACCTTCCGCGACCTCGTCGCCCGCGCGAAAGCCGCCGCCGGGCCGGCGGCGGTGGACCTGTACGCCGAGGCCCTCGCCTTCTGGCGGGGACCGGCCGGCGGGGGCGTCGCCACCGCGACCGCCGCGGCGCCGGTCTTCGCCGCACTCGACGACGAGTTCTACGAGGCGTGCGCGGCGGCGTCCGGGGTCGCGGCGTCGCAGGGCCAACCCGAGCGGGTACTCCCGGCGGTGCAGCTGGCCGCGTCGATGGCGCCGTTCCACGAACCCGTCCAGGGCGCCCTCATCCGCGTCCTCGGCGCCGCCGGCCGCCAGGCGGAGGCGCTGGCGGTGTTCCGCACGGTCCGCGACCGCCTCGCCGACGAACTCGGCGTCGATCCAGGCCCGGCGCTCGTGGAAGCACACCAGCACGTCCTGACCTCGGCGCCGTCCCCGTCCGCCGGCCCGGCGACGATCCCGGTCACCGCTCCACCGCCCACTGCCACGACCGCCGGCCTCGTCGGACGGACCGCGGAACTCGCCATTCTGCGCGGCACCGTGGAGCGGGCACTCGCCGGCCACACAGCGATCGGCTTCATCGAAGGCGAACCCGGCGCCGGCAAGACCCGCCTGCTGACGGAGACGGCCGCCATCGCCGACCGGTACGGCACTCTTGTCGTCTGGGGCGCCTGCCTCCAGGGCGACGGCGTCCCGGCGATGTGGCCGTGGGAGCAGGCGCTCAGGCCGGTCGTCGACAGCCTGCCCGCACCGTCACGGGAGAAATGGCTCGCCGCCGAGCTCGGGATCCTTCTCGAACAGCGCGACGACACGGCCGGCATCCGTTCACTTCCCGACGGCAACGCCCAGTTCCGGCTCTTCGAACAGGTCGTCGCCGTCATCGATCAGGCGTCGGCACAGCGGCCGACCCTTCTCATCCTCGACGACCTCCACTGGGCCGACACCGCATCACTACAGCTTCTCGGTCACCTGGCGGCCCGGCTCCCCGACCGGACCGCGATCGTGGGCGCGCTCCGCGACCGGGCGCCCCTGCCCGGCTCGGACCTGTCCCGGGTACTGGCCGCGGCGAGCCGGTTGCCCGATCACCGCCGGTTCCGGCTCGGCCCACTCGGCCTGACCGAGGTCGCCGCACTCATCCGCAACGAAACGGGCGCCGACCCCGAGGACGCCGTCGCCCACTCGATCCACACCCGTACCTCCGGCAATCCGTTCTTCGTCCGGGAACTGTCCCGGCTGCTCGCCGGCGACCCCACACCCGGCACCGGAGTGCCGTCGACGGTCCGTGACGTCGTCCGTGACCGGATGGCCGGCGTCGAAGACGGCACGTCCGAACTGCTGGACGTGGCCGCACTCATCGGCCGCGACGTCGACCTGCGGCTGCTGTCGCGGGCCACCGCCGTCGACGCCGCCGACTGCCTCGAACGCCTCGAACCCCTGCACGCGCTGGGCCTGCTGGAGATCAACCCGGACGACCCGTCGACCGTACGGTTCGCGCACGACCTGGTCCGCGAGTCGATCACCGAGACCACGACACGGCAGCGGTCCGTACGGCTGCATCTGCGCGTCGCGGACGCGCTCGATCACATCTACGCCGGCGACGAGGCCGCCGCCGAACGCCTCGCCTACCACCTCTGGGCCGCCGGCCCCCTCGCCGAGCCGGCCCGCACCGCGGAGGCGCTCATGCGCGCGGGCCGCCGCGCCGCGTCGAAGCTGGCCTACCAGGCGGCCGACCGGCAGCTGCGGCTGGCCGCGCAGCTCGCGCGGACCGCGGGCCTCATGGATCAGGAACTGTCCGCCCTCACCCTGCTGACCATCGTCGTCCGGCGGCACTCCGGATACGACAGCTCCACCTTCGACCTGCTCGACCGCGCCGAATACCTGGCCCGCAGCCTGGGACGCGACGCCGAGGCCGCGGACTTCCTTTTCATTCGTACGATGGGCGCCTACACCTCCATGGAGCAGGAACGCGCCACGCTGGCACGCCGGATGCACCAGCACGGTCAGGCGTCCAGCGATCCGGCCGTCCGGTCGTACGGCCACAGCGCCTGGGGTCTGCACCAGTGGGACATCGGCAACATCGGATCGGCCTACCGGTCGTTCACGGCTCCCGACAGCGCCCGCCCGGCCACAGCGGCCACCCCGGAGCACGACACCCCGTTGCGGCGCGACGGCAGCATCCCGGGCGAGGGCCCCGGCTGGCGGGCCGTGATCACCGCACTGCACGGAGACGTCGCGACGGCCCTGGCCTTCGTCGACACCTGGGACCGGCCCGGCGACCCGTACGCCCTGACCGTCTGGGTCTACTACACCACCATGATCGCCTCCATGGCCGGCGACCCGGCCGTGGCGAAACAGGCGTGCGACCGGTGGGCCGACGCCGGCCTCGACCGCCTCCGCACCCTGACCGACGAATACATCCGCCAGTACCAGTGCTGGGCGCGAGCCCTCACCGGCGACGACCCGGCCGCCGCCGCAGCCGAGGCCGAACGGCTTCTCGCCGCCGGCCTGCTGAACTCCCCACAGTGGGGCATCGCCTACCACCACGCGCTGATCGCCGAGATGTGGCTGGCCGCCGGAAGACCCGACGAGGCCGCCGCCGCCCTGGAACGCGCCGACCGGGCCGTGTGGGACCACGGCCAGCGGTACGCCGAGGGCCTGATCCTGCTGATGCGGGCACGCCTGCTGCAAGCGAACGGCGAACCAGCGACCACGGTCCGGGCCGCGGCCGAGAAGGCGCGGACCCGGTCGGCCCAGCGCGAAGACCACCTCTTCGCAGAACGGGCCACAAGACTCCTGGCAACCCTCGACGAAACCTCGCCGGTCGACTCACCACACACCGGGGCACGGACCTGACTCGCTGCGACCGTCCTCCACCAGGGGATCCAGTCCTGTCGCGGCCCGCCCGAACATCCACCCCGTCCCGTCGAACAGCGAGCCGCCACCACCTGAACGTAGAATCGACGCCGATCATCGAGAGCGCCAAGGTGGACCAGGTGACTCACCAGCCGCCGCATCGGCAACATCCCACCAAGGCCATGCCGCCCACACGCAAGCGACCAAACTGGCCGCTCATCAGCCTCATCGCCTTCGGCGCCCTCGTCCTCTGCTGCGGCGGCGCCGGCATCATCAGCACCTTCACCGACAGCCCTCGACAACAGAGGGCCGCCGGCCTGACCACGACCGCGGCAGCGGCTCCGGACGAGGACCAGAAGACCGGTCCGGCCACGACTACGCCGACGACCAGACCCACGGCGGCGACTACCTCGCCGACACCCGCGATCCGGAAGACGTCGAAGCCGACCGTACGGCCCACCACCCGAAAACCCACACCGAAACCAACCACAAAGAAGCCGAAACCCGCCCCGACCACCGAAGAACCGGACACCGCCGTGTACTACAAGAACTGCACCGCCGTCCGGAACGCGGGCGCCGACCCGATCCACCGCGGTGATCCCGGCTACGGACGGCACCTCGACCGCGACGGCGACGGCGTCGGCTGCGAATAGCCGGCAGCAGAAGGACCGATCAGGCCCGGCCGGCCGTCAGCGACATGGCCAACGAGGGCCGCGAAACGGGGCACGGCTTCGCCGAGGAGTACACGTGGTTCCCGGCGCTCATCAGCCAGCACGACCTGGTTCAGGAGGGCGGCGGGAACCTTGGGTTCATTTTATAGATCTTCTCCAACCCGCGAACTTCTTTGATCGAGGCGACTCTCCATCGGCAAAAGAGTATCGATGGAATTGCGGCCGCTATCACGGCAGCGTGAAATATTTGCTGACCGCCTTGAAAGAGAAGCCTGGAAGCACTTGTCGCCATACAAATCAGCCAGAGGGCGGCAATCGACCGCCAGAATGCGACCGAGTCGTACAACGGGTCGGAAATCATGCGCGATCAGCACGATCCGGCTGGCCATCGGTGGTCATGAGCGGACCGTACCGAAGTTGGTTTCGGCAGTCCTCTGATTCGGGAAACCTGGCCTCGGCGGGGTACGGAAACATCGGCCGCTTGCCGAACGCGGTGTCCCGGATCTGGAGTTCATCCAAGGGCTGGCGTGATTCGTGGCGTCCGCCGGTGTCAGCGGTCTTCTGCGGCGATGCTGGTCTCGTGCAGCTTCCTGCCTGGCGATTCACGTCCGCAGATGGGGCCAGAACTCGTTCTTGCAGCCACCAGTGTGCCTTGCCACCAGCGCCCCTCTTCGGTCGGTTCAGGAAATGAACCTCCGCCGCTCGTCCCAGCCTTGCGGGACTTCCAGCTGAGGCGACTCCTGGCGTACCCGAATTGCCAACCCCACCGATTCGTCGGCCGGACTTAGAGTTACAGCGAACCTACGATCAGGAAACCCGCTGACTAACCGCGCGCGCCACGTGTGAACCAAGATCTCAGCCAGCTCACTTTCGGCCTCAGCCACAAACTCACGCGGCCCTCTCCATCTGGTGAAGAGTTGATCCAGCTCAAACCAGTTGTAACTGTCCACCGCATCCGACCATACCATTCGCGGCCAATTAGAATGGCCATCGGCTAGCGGCTTGCTCAATCGTTCAGAAATTTCAACCTCATCATTCCCGTGCAGGGCGATGAAAACAGCTCCATACAACTCAACTAGTCTAGGCCAGAAGAGCCAGGAGAAACTCAGAGCCTGGAAAACATCACCCTCATTCTTGAAATATGCGACCGGATCGTCGGAAGCAACGTCTGGAAACGCAGCCCGAAGGATGGCTCCAACCCTTTCAATCGACATCAGAACTCTCCCACCTGATAACGCCGGTGTGCTCTACCGGCGGTTCCTCACCTGGCCCCACGAGATGCCCACCGATCCTGACCGATAGACGCAGATCTCCGCCCGGCTGGTGAGCGCCGGACGGAGATCACAGGTGTCAGCTCTGGGCGGGATCGCCGCTGTCGTTGTCGGCTTCCGAGTCTGGTTCCGGATCGTCCTCGCTGTCGAGGACGTCGCCCATGGATTCGATGGCGGCGAGTTGCATGCGGAGCCGGAGGTATCTCATTGCTGGTCGGTTTCGTTCCGGAATGGGTGATCTTCCAGGTGACAGGTGGCGACCGTTCGAGCGTTGCTGAAAGTTCCGGCATCGGCGGAACCGCCCTATCCGATGGGCGGAGCGGTGCCAGGGCCCCGGCAAAGTCCTAAATGAGGCCGAGGAGTGTCAACGGGCGGTTGCTGTCGCGGGCGTGATGGCGGGTGGCGGCGGCGATGTTGGTGGTTCCGGCTGCCCGTAATGCGCTGATGGCAGCGTCGCGGAGGGCGGCCATGACGTGTGGTCCGGTGCCGGTACGGATTTGGCTGCGGTCTTCTGCGTAGGTGACGTCGCGAACCCAGTGGATCTTGTTTTCGATGGTCCAGTGCCCGCGGATCCAGGCTGCCAGTTGGGCAGGTTTTGCCTGGTGGACGTGTAGGTCGGTGATGGCGTAGACGGTTTGGGTGGTGAAGCGCCGTGGCTGGTCGAGGCGGCGTCTACGACGGCGGATCTGCAGGGCTTGGACGGCATGCGGGAAGTCGATGCCTGCGGCGACGGTCACGATCCTCAGGGTGCGGATCTCCCGGCGGCCGTGGCCGCGGTCATCCTGGCGGGCAGCTTGCGGGACTTGCCGCCAGGGCAGACGGGAGAGCTGTTTGTGCAGGTGCGGTTGGTTGCCTTTGACGGTCAGGATCCAATGGGCGCCCCGTTCGGCGAGGTAGTCGACGTGTTCGCGCTGGCAGTGCATCGCGTCGGCGGTGATCACGGCGTCTCGTAGGTCGCCGATCTGGTCCAGCAGAGGCGCGAATCGGGTGATCTCATTGGTCTTGCTGTCGATATCGGTGCTGGCCAGGACCATGCCGGCGTTCTGATCGCAGGCGGCCAGCAGGTGCCGGGCGGTGCTGTCGCCGGTGCGGGATCCGCGCAGTGTCTTGCCGTCGACCGCGATGGCCTGCCGGCTTGTCGAGGTCTCGGCCCGGCCTACGAGCCAGACAGCGATCGCCGTGGTCAGCAGCTGCGCATCGAGGGCCTGCAGCAATCGGCGGATCATCGCTTCAGAGGGGCGCCGGTCAGGGGCGATACCCAGGGCGAGAGCTGTCGAGGCCGGAACGTCGGCGACCCATTCGGCGATCGCCGTATAGGAACGGCAGCCGGCGATCACGGCACAGACTGCTGCGATCACTACCGCCGTCAACCGGTGCCGGACCCCACGACGTGCCCGCGGATCAGGCAGGCAATCGAGCACTGCCACCAGGCCGCCAGCGGTTTCGGGCACGGTCAGAGCCGGTGCGCAGGACAAAGAGGAGATCAGCGATGATGGCAGTGCGGGCATGACTCACTTCGGATAGATCATCGTGGCGTAGGAACCTTGATGATCTTTCGAACCGGTCATGCCCGTCTTGCTACACCCAACAGCGGCGCTTCTACTCCAGATCCCCCAAGTCGGACACCGTCACGACTTTGCCGGGGCCCTGGGAGCGGTGCTTCCGCGAATGACGAGTTTCGTCGCGAGCTCGATGCCCGTCTGTGAGACGGGTTCGCCGCGGCCGAGGGCGAGGGCCAACTCGGTAGCGGCCATGGCCATCTCGGTGAGCGGCTGGTGCACGGTGGTCAACCCGGGGTCGATCATCGCGGCGATCGGCAGGTCGTCGAATCCGACCACGCTCAGATCGTCCGGGATTCGCAGTCCGCGTTCACGTGCCGCCCGGTAGACGCCGACCGCTTGCAGGTCGTTGCCCGCGAAGATCGCGGTGGGCCGCTGAGGCCGGTTCAGAAGTTCCAGGGCGGTGCCGTGACCGCCGTCCTCGGTGAGCGGCGCGCGGATGATGTCGTGGTCGCGTATCGGCAGGCCGGCAGCCTGTAGGGCGGAGCGGTGCCCGTCCACCCGCGCCTGGCAGTAGAGGTGCCCCGGGCCGCTGATCATGGCGATGTCGCGGTGCCCGAGCCCGGCCAGGTGACGGGTGGCCGAGCGGCCGCCGGCCCAGTTGGTCGCGCCGACGAACGGGACGTCCTCGGGGAATTCGCTCGCCGGATCCAGTACGACGAACGGGATGCCCCGCGCGCGGAGCTGGTTCTGCTCGGTGTCGGAGAGCTGGGCGACCGTGACGATGCAGTCGGGCCGGCGGGCGATGGTGTCGTCGATCCAGTAGCGGATCGTGTTGCGGTCGGGGCCGAACTCGGTGAGCACCAGGCCGACGCGGTGCTCGCGGACGACGTGCTGCACGCCGCGGATGATCTCGAGGCCCCACATGTGTTCGAGGTCGTCGACGACCAGTTCCATGAGGTTGGTGCGCTGGACCGGGTTGGACTTTCGGTAGCCGTACTGGCTGATCAGGGCTTCGACGCGGGCCCGGGTCTCGGCGGCGACACCGGAACGGCCGTTGATCACCTTGGAGACGGTCGGGATGGAGACACCGGCGGTCTGCGCGATGTAGGAGATGGTGACCGGCTTGACGGTGTCGGTCGGCGGATGTTCGGTCACTGGTCCTCCCTCACCGGATCGGCTCGTAGTCGAACCAGTCGAACAGGACCGTACCCGTGGTGGCGAACATGCCGATCACGCGGCCGGTGAAGCCACCGGCCACCTCGGTCGACAGATATCGCCCGTCGAGCTGGGCCAGCGTCTGGAACGTACCGTCCGCGGTCTCGATCCCGAGGTGCAGTTCGTCCGGCCCTTGCGTGGGGTGCCAGTGGCCGTCGGGGGTGGCGATGACGTCGATGCGCAGCCGGAGCGGTCCGGCCGGCAGCGGTCTGGTGGTCACGGTGTGCAGCACGGAGCCGAGGCGGGCGGTGACCCGCACGATGCCGTCACCGGCCTCCAGCTCGTAGTGGTGACGTTCGTCGAGGCGTACGGCCAGGCCCCCACGCCCCGCCCCGGGATCGAGCAGGACCCGTACCCGGCAGGAGGGATGTTGCTGGCGCCGGCCGACGAAGGTGACGCCGGGATTGTCGAGGGAGGGACCGCGGGCGTGCAGCGCGAGCCAGCCGGGGGTTTCCTTGGTGGACCAGCTTCCGGCGGGCCGGGATCGCACCGAGATCCACCGGGGATGCAGTTCGGGGTCGTCGAAGTCGTCGCGGGCCGGTGGCAGGGCCGGTGGTTTCACGGGCCAGGGTGCGGTCATGTCGGGTACGAGGTCGCCGGGCACCGGCCATCCGTCCGTCCAGGTCACGGGCACCAGGTAGGTCTCCCGGCCGAGCACGTGCCAGCCGGGGGTTCCGCCGCCGGGCCGCACTCCGAGCAGGACCATCCACCAGGAGCCGTCGGGCCCCTGTACGAGGTCGGCGTGGCCGGTGTTCTGGATGGGCAGGTTACTGCCCCGGTGGGTCAGGATCGGGTTCGCCGGGCAGGGCTCGAACGGCCCGTTCGGTGAGGTGGCGCGGGCGACCGAGATGGCGTGTCCCCGTTCGGTTCCGCCTTCGGCGATCAGCAGGTACCAGTGGTCGCCGATCCGGTAGAGGTGCGGGGCTTCCGGCGCCAGGGCGTGCGGGCCGCCGGACCACAGGCGGTGCGGGCCGTCGAGGGTTCGGCCGGTGGTGGGGTCGAGGCGCACCTGGGAGATGCCGGCGTAGGTGCACCAGCAGTTGCCGTCGTCGTCCCAGGCGAGGTCGGGGTCGATGCCGATGCCCGGCACCGGGATCGGATCCGACCAGGGGCCGCCGGCGTCGTCCGCGGTGAAGATCATGGTGCCGCCGCCGGGTGCGACGTTGGTGGTGATCAGCCAGAACCGTCCGTCGTGGTGGCGCAGTGTCGGCGCGTAGACGCCGCCCGAGGAGGGGGTGTCCGGCGGCAGGGCCAGCTGTCCGGGGCGGTCCAGGGCGTTGCCGATCTGCTCCCAGCCGACCAGGTCGCGGCTGTGGAAGATCGGTACGCCGGGAAAGTACTCGAAGCTGGAGCAGGCGAGGTAGTAGTCGTCGCCGACGCGGCAGACGCTGGGGTCCGGATGCATGCCGGCGATCACCGGGTTGGTGAAGGTCATCCGGTCTTCTTCTCCCACTTCGCAGCGAAACTTTCCGATCATTCAATCATGGATCTCGATCAATGACCATGCTACGTTTCCGCCAGACATTCGAAAGTTTCTATCCCAGGCGGGTCCGGTGTCGCGAAAGAAGCTGGGCCGGCATGGACGGGAGAACCCATGGCATCCCCACCCTCACGACGGGCCTTCCTCGAACTGCTGGCCCTCGGCGCGGCCACCACCACCGCCGGCTCCCTGCTCACCGGGTGCAGCAAGAGCCCGGCCGGATCCGGCACCGCACAGAACCTGAACGCGTTCGACGCGATCCTGCCGGCTCAGCAGGATCTCGCCATAGGCGTGAAGCCCGACATCCTCGGCACCCGCCCGGTGCCCGACGGCTACACCCGCTACCCCACCGACCTGATCGACGCGATCCCCGGCAAACCCGGCACGAGCGGACAGCCGATCACCGCGATGACCCCGGTCTGGGGCCCGGCACCACCCGGCACGGCACGCAGCGCCTACCTCCAGGCGGTCAACGCCGAACTCGGTACGCCGGTCGAGTTCACCGTCCAGGACGGCAACACCTACGCCGACAAGCTCAACGCCATGCTCGGCGCCCGCGACGTGCCCGAGCTGCTGTGCGTACCGGGCTGGGAGATCGAGAAGATCCCACGGTTCGCCCAGGCCACCCAACTGCTGTTCACCGACCTCACCGATCGGCTGCGGGGCGAGGCGGTCCGCTCGTACCCCATGCTCGGCTCCTTCCCCACCGCCGCCTGGCGCAACGCGGTGTGGAACGGGCGCCTGTTCGCGATCCCCAACCCCGCCGACACCCCGTTCCCCTACGCCCTGTTCACCCGCAAAGATCTGCTGGACGCACGCGGGAGCGCGATGCCGGCCGGCCTCGACGAGCTGCTGGCCCTCGGCAAGGAGATCACCGACCCGGCCCGCGGCGTGTGGGCGTTCAGCGACCTCTTCGCGATGATGCAGATGTACCACCGGGTGCCTGGCGCCAAAGGTGGCTGGCGCCTGACTTCGGACCGGACACCGGAGTTCAAATACGAAACACCCGAGTACCGGCAGGCCCTCGAGGTGATGACGAAGATCTACCGCGACGGGCTGGTCCACCCTGCCCTGGCCGCCAGCAAGGGCGCCGACCAGGACCAGCTGTTCGCCTCCGGCGCCATCGTCTTCGCACAGGCCGGCCTCGGATTCTGGCAGGCGGCACAGGCGAGGCAACAGAAGATCAACCCGAAGGTGAACTTCCAGCCGGTGCCGGTCTTCGCCGCCGCCGGCGGCGATCCGCTGGTCTGGGGCGCCGACCAGCCGATCTCCTACACCTTCCTCCGCAAGGACCTCTCCCCCGACCGGGTCGACGAACTGCTGCGGATCATCAACTGGTGCTCGGCCCCGCTCGGCACCGCCGAAGCACAGCTGCGCGACTACGGCGTCACCGGCAAGCACCACACCGCGACACCGGACGGGCCGGTCCGGACCCCTCTGGCCCTGACGGAGAATGTGAACCAGTACTTCTTCATCAGCGGCCGGAACCCGTCGGTCGGCCCGTTCCCCGACACCCCGAACTACGTTTGGGACGTGCTCACATACTCCAACAGCATCGTGCGATACCTGGAGCGCGACCCGTGGGAGGGGCTGAAGCTGGAGATGCCTACGGCGTACAAGGCCGGCGCGGTGCCGTTCGAGGAGAAGTTCACCGATGTGCTGCGCGGCCGCCGCCCGCTCTCCGACGTGGACGCGATCGTCCGGGAGTGGCGCGAGAACGGCGGCGAGCAGGCGCGTGCCCTGCTCGCGAAGGCGTTGTCCGAGGCCGGGCGATAAAACCCATTCATCGGGTACGGGTGAAGCGCGGCCGCCACGACGAAGGTCAGCGCGGCCGCGCTCGATGTCAGCCGACGGCGCCGGTCACGGTCGTACCGGACTTCGTGATCCGGTAGGCGGCCTGCGTGCCGCTCCAGAAGTGGAAGGTCAACGTGACGGCTCCGTCGTTCACCTCGGCGAAGAACTCCGGTTTGAGCAGGATCGCGCCGGCGGCGTAGTCGGGCTGGAAGTGCGTCCAGAACTCCTTGAACGGTGTCCAGTTCGCGGGTCCGGCGTTGCTGCCGTCGGCGTACCTCGCCTCCATGGTGGCCAGCTGATCGCCCCGGAACTGGGTCGGGACGGCGAAGGAGCCGGTCGTCCCGGTGGCGGCGGCCTGCACCGGAGGGTCGGCGGTGATGATGCTGACCGGCCAGGGCACCCCGCCGGAGAACCGGGCTTCGATTGTCGCGTTCACACCGTAGGCGCGGTTTCCGGCCAACCGGGTGAGCGCTGCCGCGGTCAGCGTCAGCATGTTCCCGGACAGGGTGTAGTCGACGCCCTGGACGAGATCGGCACTCCCTTGGCGCAGCCCCTGGAAGGTGAGGCCGTTCAGGTTGAGCGTCAGCGTCCTGCCGGTGATCGTGCCGGTCCGCGGCAGATACACCTGGTCCGAGGAGGCCGTACCGGACCGGGTGGTCCAGCTCGCCCGGATCGTGTCGTGGACTCCCTGGTCCCGCCAGCGCAGCTCGGTCCGGTTCAGGAACTGACCGGCGTCCCACAGCATCGTGGTCAGCCCTCGGGTACGGGCGTGGTAGCCGACGGCGTCGAGAAACTTGAGGAACTCACCGCGCTCGATGATTCCGGGCCGGTTGTGGTCCCAGTTGAGCAGCGCCCACTCGCCGATGATCACGGGGATGCCCCGGTCCGCGAACGTGGTCTTGACGCGGTCGAACGTGCCGATCAGGTCCTGCTCGACGGTCGCGTCGTAGCGGGTGCCGCCGGCGATGTTGACGCTGAACGGCCAGTATCCGTAGAAGTGCACGGTCGCTGCCAGGTTCGCATCGTCCAGCTCGTCGAAGCTCGCGGTCAGCGCGTCGAGGCGGCCCTGGTCGGCGTTGGTGTAGAGGGTCGGCAGCACCAGCAGCCGGGTGGCGTTGCCGCCGCCCGAGGCGCGCACCAGGTCGACGAAGGCGGCGTTGAGTTCGTGCAGCACCTGGTAGTTCTGCTCGTCACCGGAGGTGCCGGTGAACTGTGGCTCGTTGATGCTCTCGAACACCAGCTTGCCGGAGTGGTCACGGAACGCCGCGCTGATCTGCGTCCACAGCCGGGTGTACCGGTTCAACACGACTGTACGGTCGGACGGATACGCATTGATCCACTGCCACGAGTCGTGATGCAGATTGATCATCACGTAGAGCCCTTCGGCGAGGGACCAGTCGACGATCTGCCGCACCCGGCTCAGCCAGGCGGCGTCGATGGTGTAATCCGGGGCGCCGCCGTGGTGGTTGCTCCAGGTGACCGGGATCCGGATGCTGTTGTAGCCCTGCGCCTTGACGTGCCGCAGCAGTGCCTGGGTGGTGAGCGGGTTGCCCCAGGCCGTCTCGTCGGGAATCGCGTCGAGGGTGTTGCCGAGGTTCCATCCCGGCTGCATCGCGGCCACCGTGGCCTGGGGATCGGCCGGGCGCGGCGACGCCGACGCCGACGGGCTCGGTGACCCGCCCACAGTGCCGGTGCAGGCGACGCCGTTGAGGTCGAACGACTCCGGCACCGGATTGCCGCCGGACCAGGACCCGTTGAATCCGAACGAGACGGTCGCGCCGGTGGAGACGCTCGCGTTCCAGGCCGCGTTGGTCGCGGTCACCCGGTCACCGGCGGTACTGACCGTCGCGTTCCAGGCCTGCGTCACCCGCTGCCCGGAGGCGAACGTCCAGCCCAGATTCCAGCCGGTGATCGAATCACCCAGGTTGGTAACCCGCACGTCGGCGGTGAACCCACCGGACCATTGCGCCGAGACCGCGTACGTCACCCGGCAGCCGGTGGCCGCCTGCGCGCTGGTCGCCGTCGTCACGCCCGCGACCAGCAGGACGGCCGCGAGGACGGCGACCAGACCCGCGCGCGATCGCGTTCTTCGTGTGCTCCGCACGTTCATGAGGTTCTTCCTCTTGTCGTGGTTCTTCGGCCGGCCGGAGGAAGTGCCTCAAGAACGGTGCACATGCGATGGCGAGCTGAACGCGAGGCCTTCAGGAGAAGCAGTAAGGGGCACTTCTCCGGGCGGGATACTTTCGCGGTGAACTACGAAAGTTTCTGCCTCGGCACCCTACAAGTAACATCCAGACCGGTCAATGGGAGCGGTTCCACGCAGCGCCCGTCCGGCGTTCGCGAGGAGACGGCAACGGTCGCGGGCGCCGTGTCAGAGGCCGTGTCAGAGCGATGGCCGTCCGGTGTCAGAGCGGCAGGCGATCGTGGCTCTCGTGAACAGCTCAACGACGACATCCACGACATCCGCCCCCGCCAGCGGGAACCGACCTGAGGAGAGCACGATGCAGAAGTCCGACACCACCGGCCAGGAGCGTCCGGAACTCCAGCAGATCCTGGAGACCTTCGTGGACGCCGGCTTCGGCAGCGCGGAGATGCGCATCCACGACGACCAGGGCGACTGGGTCGGCCGCGCCGGAGTGAACAGGCTGGGCGAGACCGCCGGGCCACCGGCCGATGGACAGGTCTGGGCGGGCAGCGTGATCAAGACGTTCACCGCGACCCTGGTGCTCCAGCTGGTGGCCGAGGGCAGGCTCGGACTGGACGACGCGGTGGCCGGCCACCTTCCCGAGCTCGGGCTGGACGAGCGGATCACCGTCCGGATGCTGCTGCGGCACACCAGCGGGCTGTACAACTACACCGGCGAGCCCGACGCCGACGGAACGTTCCGGATGGGGCTCCCGTCCGGGGGCAAGGACTGGGTGGACAACCGGTTCCACACCTACCGGCCCGTGGAACTGGTGCGGTTCGCGCTGACCAAGCCGGCGCGGTTCGAGCCGGGCACCGACCAGAGCTATGCCAACACCAACTACACGCTGGCCCTGCTGCTGATCGAGAGGGTCACCGGGCGCTCGTACGCCGAGGAGACGCAGCAGCGGATCCTCGGGCCGCTCGGGTTGAAGGCCACCGTGGTGTCGTCCACCTCGCCGGACCTGCCCGGGGCGCATGCCCACGGCTACTACCGCTACCAGGACGGCGACGAGTGGAAGGTGGTCGACGTCAGCCGCCAGAACCCGACCCTGCTGGCCGGCGCCGGTGACCTGATCACGACCGCCGGCGACCTCAGCACCTTCATCGCCGCGCTGCTGGGCGGCAGGCTGCTGCCGGCCCCGCTGCTGGCCGAGATGCTCACCCCGCACGGCAAGTTCAACCTCGGCCTCGGTTTGTGGGTGCAGGATCTGGGCCCGGGCAACGGCACCATCGTTCACCACAACGGCGGCGCCCCCGGCGGCTACGGGGCACTGATGATCAGCACACCCGACGGCCGCAAGACCCTCACCGCTTCACTGACCACCAGGGACCTCGACCCGGCAGAGGTGTTCCCCCAGGCACTGGGCGGCCTGATCCAGGCGGTGTTCTGCACCGACCAGCCGACGGCCTGAGGATGGTAGGGACGCCGCGCACCCGACCGGGTGCGCGGCGCCGTCATGCCGCCCGGGACGAACGGTCCGCGGCGGCCGTGAAGGCCCGGACCTTCGCCGTCTCCCGCCCGGTGGGCCACACCGGACCCCAGCACAGCGGCGGCGCGTCCCGCAGCGGGACGTAGACCACGTCGGGACGGGCGTAGAAGCGGGTGACGTGCTCGCCGACGACGAACGCCCCCTGGCCCGCGCCCACGAGCGTCAACACCTCCTGGAACGTCTCGGCGGTTGGAGCGTCACCGTCGGCGGGCCTGGTGGGTAGTGAGCACGGGGCCGCGATGAGGTGGACACGGCCAAGATCCTTGATCGACAGGTTCGCTGCCCGCGCGAACGGGTGACCGGCCGGGACGGCGAGCATCCGCTGCTCGGTCAGCAGAACGGGCCCGACGGTGAGTCCCGGCCCATCCAGTGGGAGGCAGCCGACGAGCACGTCGATCTGGTCGGTGTGCAGGCGCTCGACGGCGCCGCCGGATTGAACTTCCCGGGCCTCGACCGCGCAGTCCGGGTGGCCCCGCCGGAACCGGATCGCCGCGTTCATGACGAGCTGTCCCGCCGCCGCGCCGACGTAGCCGACCCGCAGCGTGCCGGTGAGCCCGCGGCCGTGCGCGACGGCTCGTGCGACTGCCTCGCGGACTCCGTCGTACGCCGGCTTGAGGTCTTCGTAGAGCTGACGGCCGGTCGGCGTGAGCGTCACCCGGCGGCTGGTGCGGTCGAACAGCCGGACGCCGACGCGCCGTTCGAGCACACGCACGACCTGACTGACCCGCGTCGTCGTGATGCCGAGCCGCCGCCCGGCCTCGCCGAAATGCAACTCCTCGGCCAGGGCCAGGAAGACCTCGATCTCGTGCCGTTCCACGGTTGCCGCCCCTCGATCGTGAAGCTCCGCTTCACGATCGTTGCATGGATCGCCGTTGTTACGAGCTCGTCGACTCGCGATCGTGGAGACCATGTACGTCACAGAAGACCGCGCCCTGTCCGCGGGCGAAACCGACGCCGACCTGCGTGACCGGATCGAAATCGTCGACGCCCTCTACCGTTTCGGCCTCGGGCAGGACCTCGCCGACCGTGAACTTTTCGCCTCCGCGTTCGCCGAGTCCGCAGAACTGGACTTCCGGCCCGCCGCACGGCGATGGGGCGAGGACATCCCGGTGATGGTCGGCCGCGACACCATCGTCGACACCATCCTCACCAATTTCGCCGGCCGCGTGGACACCACGCACGTCGTCACGAACCCGCGGGTACATGTTGACGGCGACAGCGCCTCGCTGACGGCACTCGTCGAGGCCCAGCACCTTCTCACCGCCGACCACCGCGTACACGCGCTGCTCAAGAACCGGTACGACGTCGGCCTCGTGCGGGATCAGCAGCGATGGGTCGTGCGGCGGATGGTCATCGAGAACGTCTGGTACACCGGCGATCCGGCCGCCATCTTCGGCGGACAGCCCCTACCGCCCCGGCGAGATGGTGTAGTGGTAGTTGGCGCCGAACCGTGAGTCGTACTCGTTGCAGCCGGTCCGGTCGGCGGCCTGGAACCACAACTCCAGGTCCTTGCCGTCGAGCGGCAGATCGATGCTGGCCGGCACCTTGACGTTGTGGCGGGTCTCGTCGAGGCGGGTGACCACCTGCCTCTGGATCGGGCCGCCGTCGACGCGGTAGTAGACACCGATGCTCCAGGCGTCGCCGCCGGCGTACTGGCTGCGGCACCGGGAAAGTCTCGTCAGGTCGTAGTCGACCAGGACGGACCGGCCGGCTTCCAGGGTTCCCTCCGTCCACTCGGTCCACTCGGCCACGAAGTGCAGCACGGGGGTGGCGCCGGCGTTGGTCGCGGCTTCGGCCGGCGCCGCCAGGGCGGGCAGAAGCACCAGGCTGAGCGCGAGGATCCGGGTGACAGTGGTGCGACGCATCGCTTTCCCTCTCGCAGATTGCTGTGGAGTGTGCCGCGCTCACCGCGGCACCCGAGCAGAGCCTGCAAGTTCTTGCAGAAACAGTCAAGACGGATCATCACGTTCGGTAGTCAGTAACGGTCCCGAGGTGATGAACGCAAGCGATTCGATAGAGGTCCCGGGCGTTCAAAAAGGTATATTCATGAACAACGTGCGCCTCGTCACTATCGATCAGTGACCCGAGACGGATGCAAGAAGTTTCAAGACCGCAATCAAGGAGTGATCACGATGGCACGAGTGGTCATGCAGGCCGTGGTCTCGGTGGACGGATACATCGCCTACCCCGACGGCTCGGTCGGGCCGCTGTTCGACTGGTACAACAACGGTGACGTGACCGTCCACCCGAACGACAAATGGTCGTTCGACGTCAGCCGCGCCTCCGCGGCCTACGTGCAGCCGTTCTGGGACGACGTCAGATGTACGGTGATCGGCCGGCACCTGTTCGACATCACCGACGGCTGGGCGGGGGTGCCGGCGGCCGGTGAGAATCTCGTCGTCGTCACCCACCGCCCGCTGCCCGGCGACTGGCTCGCCAGATTCCCCGACGCGCCGTTCCACACGGCAGCCTCCGTCGAAGCCGGAATCGAACTCGCGAAGAAGCTCGCCGGGGACGGCCTGGTGTGTGTGACGGCGGGTGACGTCGGCGGGCAGGCGTTCTCGGCGGGCCTCGTCGACGAAGTGGCGATGGACGTCGTACCGGTGGTGTTCGGTGCCGGGGTGCGCTTCTTCGGCGGCCACACCGGCACCGTTCTCCTCGGCGATCCCGACGCCGTCGTCCAGGGCGACCGCGTTCTCCACCTGCACTACACGGTGGCCAGGGCCCTGATCTCGGAGACCGACAGTGCCGAGGCGTAGGCGCGGACATCGTCGATTGCGCCGATGAACCGGCTGCCCGTACCGGAACTGCCGATGTGGACCCGTCCGGCGGATGACCAGGACTTCGCGGCGACAGGGTTCCCCTGCGGTGCGCCGTTGACATAGAGGGACAGCTTCTCGGCCTGCGCGTCGTACGCCGCGGCGAGGTGGGTCCAGGTGTTCAGCGCCGGCTCTTCCGTGGAGAGTACGTACTGCCAGGTCGGGCCGACGACATCGGCGGCCGGCACGAGCACCGACCACCGGTTGTACGTCTGGTGATATTGCAGGTAGAACGCGTTCACCTTGGCGCCCGCCTGGCTGATCACCACCCGGCTCCCGTCCTTGGCGGTCAGCTTCACCCAGGCGGCGACGGTGTAGGACTGCTCCGTGAGCAGGCTCGGCCCGTAGCCGTCCGCGCTTCCCGTACCGGTGAGACTCAACGCCCCGTTCCGGTCGGTCGTGTATCCCGTGCCACTGCTCGTCAGCGACGTGGCCCGCCCGAACGGCGAGGAGTCGGTCGCCGTGCCGTCGAAACCCCACCAGGCGACCGTGCGGTCACTCACGGCGGGCACCTCGCTCTCCGGAAGGGCCCGGTTCCACACGCGTACGTCACTCATCGCACCGGCGAACCGGCCGCCGGAGAAGCTGCGCCCGATGTGGAACGGCCCGCTGGACGCCCAGGCAGTGACCGTGTTCCGGTTGCCTTCCAGCACGCCGTTGACGTACAACCGCAGCTGGTGAGCGGTCTTGTCGTAGACGCCGGTGAGATGTGTCCAGGTGTTCAGCGCCGGCACCGTCACGGATCGGGCGGTCAGCCACTCGACCGTCGAGCCGTCCACCGACGGGACGGTGAACTCCCAGCGGTTGGTGCTGGTCTGGTACATCAGGTAGAACGCGCTGCGGACGGCACCGTCCTGAGCGGCGATCACCCCGGGAATGCCCGTGCTGGTCATCCGCACCCAGGCGGAGACCGTGAAGCTGTCACCGGTGTTCACCACCGGCGCCGTGGTGGTCACCTCCGAGGTGGAGCCGTTGCCGACGAAGGCGGTCACGTCGGGTACCCGGCCGGTGTTGCCCATCGTCCCGCCGCGCGCCGTCGCGTCGTGGCCGTAACCGGAGGTGTCGGCCGCGACCGTGGCGCCCTCGGGGTCGTCCAGCCGCCACTGGCCGACCGGCGCGCCGGCCGGCCGGCCGTGCGCGAGCAGCGTGTTCGCCACCGTGGTGTGGGCGGGCTTGGGCTTGGCGACACGGTCGGCGTCGAACAGATCGGCGGCACCCCATCCGGGGTATCCGCCGGGAATCCAGGAGTACGCGTCGGTGAAGCCCCATGTGGTGACCGAACGGCACCGCGGCACGCTGAGGCAGGCGGCGACGACCTGGCCGTAGACGCGGGCCTGGCTGTCGAGGTCGGCCGTGGTGGCCACGGTTCCCGCGGGGTCCGACGTCGGGATCCGCACGTCGAGTTCGGTGACGGCGACGTCGACGCCCAGGTCGGCGAAACGGCGCAGCATCGCGGCGAACCCGTCCGGCCGGCTCGACCCGGTCAGGTGTGCCTGGAAGCCGACTCCTCCGATCGGTACGCCCTCGGCGAGCAGCTTCTTCACCAGGTTGTACAGCGCGGTGGCCTTCGGGCCGCTCCACTCGGCGCCGTACTCGTTGAGGTACAGCACCGCCGACGGATCCGCCGCGTGCGCCCAGCGGAACGAATCGGCGATGTACGTGTCGGTCAGCCTGTTCAGCCAGAGACTCGACCGCAGGGTGCCGTCGTTGTTCAGCGGTTCGTTCACCACGTCCCAGGTTTTGACCCGGCCCGCGTACCGGCCGACCGTGGTCTGGATGTGCTCCCGCAGCAGCGTTGTCACCTCGGTTTCGGAGAACGACCCGGTGGTGAGCCAGCCGGGAAGCGAGCTGTGCCACACCAGCGTGTGTCCGCGAACCTCCTGTCCGTCCGGTCCGTTCGGGTCGGCCGCATTCACGATGTCGTCGGCGCCCTGCCAGTCGAACTCGCCCTGCTCCGGTTCGACCACCGCCCACTTCATCGCGTCCTCGGGCGTGACACTGCCGAACTCGGCGTCCAGCCGCTTGGCGTACTCCGTGTCCTGTTTCAGAGCGGACGCGCTCACCGCGGTGCCGAAGGTGATCCCCTCGGCCGCGGCCAGCTTCTTCAACGGCACGGTGTCGGCCGACGCCACCTCCGCCCGCTCCACAGTGAACCACGCAAGACCGCTGATCAGGACCGCGGTGACCGCCACCGTGACCCATCGCCGCATTCGCATGCGCGCCACTTTAGATCCACCGACCTCACTATCGCGCGGGTTTGACAGCGGGCCCACCGGCTGGGAGCGTTCCCGACCATGTCCAACGTCGCGGTCAACCAGTTGGGTTACCTTCCGTCCGGACCGAAACGGGCAACCCTGGTCACCGACGCCACCGGCGCACTGCCCTGGGAACTCGCCGACAGCGCGGGCCGGGTCGTCGCGACCGGGACCACCGACCCGCGCGGCATCGACACCTCCTCCCAGCAGAACGTGCACACCGTCGACTTCGGCGAGCACCGGCAGACCGGCACCGGCTTCACCCTGACCGCCGACGGCGCGACCAGCCGGCCGTTCACCATCGCCCCGGGCCTCTACAGCACGCTGCGCGCCGACGCGCTGCGATTCTTCTACTGCCAGCGCAGCGGCATCGAGATCCGCGAGGACCTGCGGCCCGGCTACGGCCGCCCGGCCGGGCACCTCGGCGACCGCGACGTCCCCTGCGCCCCGGACGCCGGCGACTACCGCCTGGACGTGCGCGGCGGCTGGTACGACGCTGGCGACCAGGGCAAGTACGTGGTCAACGGCGGCATCACGGTGTGGCAGCTGCTGTACGCCTTCGAGCACCGTGGCGGCCTCGGCGGGCTGACCCTCGACCTGCCGGAAAGCGGCAACGGGGTCCCCGACCTGCTCAACGAGGTGCGCTGGGAGCTGGACTTCCTGCTGCGCATGCAGGCGCCCAGCGGCCTGGTCCACCACAAGATGCACGACCGCGAGTGGACCGGCCTGCCGACGCTGCCGCACCTCGACCCGCAACCGCGCGTGCTGCGCCCGACATCCACGGCGGCCACCCTGAACCTGGCCGCCGTCGCGGCCCAGGGGGCACGGATCTTCCGCAAGTACGACGCGGACTACGCGGAACGCCTGCTGACTGCCGCGCGGACCGCCTACACGGCGGCCGAGACAAACCCGATCCGGTACGCGCCGGTCGCGGACACCATCGGCGGCGGCCCCTACAACGACGACGACGTACGCGACGAGTTCTACTGGGCGGCGGCCGAGCTGTTCCTGACCACAGGCGACCACAAGTACGCCGACGCGGTGCTGGCCTCCCCGCTGCACACCGAGGACGTCTTCGGACCGTACGCCTTCGACTGGGCGGCCACCGCGGCCGCCGCCCGCCTCGCCCTGGCCCTGACACCCAGCGACCTGCCCGGCCTCGCGGACGTGCGTGCCTCGGTCCTCGCCGGCGCCGAGAAGTACCTCACCCTCCAACAGGCCCATCCGTACGCGGTGGCCTATGCCCCACCGGGAAACCAGTGGGACTGGGGCTCCAACAGCATGGTGCTCAACAACCTGATGGTCCTGGCCGTGGCCCACGACCTGACCGGCGAAACCCGTTACCGGGACGGCGTCCTGGAGGGCCTGGACTACATCCTCGGCCGCAACGCGCTGAGCCTGTCCTACGTGACCGGCTACGGCACCGACTTCGCGAAGAACCAGCACAGCCGCTGGTACGCCCACCAACTCGACCCCACCCTGCCGCACCCGCCGAAGGGCACCCTCGCCGGCGGCCCCAACTCAGGGTTGCAGGACGAGGTGGCCCAGGCCCGGCTGACCGGCCAAGTGGGCCAGTTCTGCTACATCGACGACATCCACTCCTGGTCGACAAACGAACTGACGATCAACTGGAACGCGCCCCTGGCCTGGATCGCCGCCTTCGCCGCCGAACTCGGGTAATGCGAATTGATGAACCGCGAAAGGCGGTTGGGGTCGTGCCGGCTCGCTACCGCTATCGGGCCCATTTCGAGACGGTTTGAAAGCCTTCCGCCTGCCGCATCCAGAAGTAGCCGTACGCAGGGGTGCTGCCCAGGTACGAGCCGATCTGGGAGAGCACCGCCTTGGTGCCCGGGCGGTCATGACCGGCCAGGTAATTCGCCAACGCCAGCCAATGGCGCAGGGTGATCCCACGGGCGATCAGCCGGGGTTCGCCGGCCGCCCGCCATTTGGCCGCACACCAGGCGATCTCCTGGGTCACCTCGGGGCGGCGAAAGTACTCCATTTTCGCGGCCAACGACTCAGCGCGGGTCTCGAACCCGAACTCGCGCAACGCGTACTCGAAATGGGCCAGCAGCGGCAGCATGACCACCGACGCGCCGGCGGGCGCTGCCGCAGCCGGCCCACGGGCCGCCGCGAACATCTGCTCATGCGAGCCGTACCACTTCTGGCAGAGGAACGTCACCGCCGTCAGGTGCGCCTCGAAATGGTACGGGTCACGGGCGACCGCCTCGCCCAGGACGATTCGGAAATCTTCATGGTGCTGGTGCCCGTTCGCGAGCATCGCGCCCATCCGGGTCACCCAGGGGTACGGGTCCTCCGGGTTGAGCTCGACCGCCCGCTGACCGGCGGCAGCGGCTGCCTCGGAGAGCCGGTGGAACTCCCGAAACTGCTCCGGGCTCGTGTTACGCGCCGACGCCCAGCCCCGAGCCTCGCCGGCCAGCACGTTCAGGCCCTCAGCATGCAGGATGGCGACGGTCGGGTCGCCCGGCATCGCGGCCTCCCAAGCCTTCACCCACTCCGGGGTGTGCCCGGCCGCCAGGCCCAGAACGGCGAGCCGCCGGCTACGTAGTTCCCAGTCGTGGCCGGTGGCGTGCATCAGCTGCGGAGCCGCGGTCCAGTCACCGGCCACCACCCGGTCGCGTGCATCGCGCAGATGCAGGTCGGCCTGTGCGTAATCGGTGTCCACGGCGAATGTCCTGCGGAAGCGTCCAAACATCCGGTGATCATAGGAACAGCCGCCGCGTCGTCCGCAGGCCCTGGCAGTGTGCCGAGCCCGGTCGGCGCCGCGGCCTCAGCAAGACTCCAGGACGGATTCCGGATGCCTGCCGTTAGTGTGATGGACATCTCAGAGGCACTGTGCATTTTCGGACACTGCCATCGACGCTGCTCAGTGGTGTTTCGGCCGCACCCAGGGTCAGCCGGCGGTAACCTGAGCAGAACGGCGTTTCCCTTTCGTTCATCTTCACGTCACGCGCCTCCAGCACTGTTACCCACGGCACATAGGGCTATCACACTCGGTAGCTTTGCCGTGGATCGATCGAGAGGGGGACGACATGGCCAAGAAGGACAAGAAGAGCAAAAAGGACAAGAAGAAGAGCAAGAAGAAGTAGCGGTGCGGCGTCTCGCCCACTGCAAGACGGGCGAGACGCGCCATCTCCGTCGGCGCGACCGTCCTGGTCGTCGCCGCCGTGATCCGACGCCGAATCCGCCCCGGCGGCGAACCGCCCTGCTCCGCGGGCAATCCGTTCCACTCCCGCCTGAACGCCGCAACATCCACGGAGGAATCTCATGACCGACGCTCTTCGTTCCGTCGGGGATGTCCACCGTGCCCGCGATCTCGCGCAACGATTGCTGGTGGATCTACCGGAGCGCTGGCTACACACGATCGGGGTGGCGCGACGGGCCGACATGGCGGCCGCCACGGTCGGGTCACGCAGCGAGGGCGAGATCCTGCTGGCGGCAGCCTGGCTGCACGACATCGGATACGCCGCCACCCTGTACGACACCGGCTTCCACCCGCTCGACGGCGCTCGCCACCTGGAGACGACGGGGTGGCCGTCACGGATCGTCGCACTGGTCGCCCACCACTCCGCGGCGATGCACACGGCCCAGGCCCGCGGACTGGCCGAAAAACTCACCCGATTCCCGCGCGAACAGTCACGAGTGTCCGACGCGCTGACCTACGCGGACCAGACGGTCACCCCGAACGGCAGGGTCATCAACTTCGAGCAGCGCCTCGCCGACATGCTCCGCCGGCACGGACCCGACTCCCCGAACGCGGCCGCACGCCAGCTCCGCACACCGCTGCTGCGCGCCGCGGTCGTACGCGTCCAGCACCGACTCGCCATGATCGACCATCTGCCGTCGGCAGCGTGACCAAGTCGACTCGAACCGCACGGGGGCGGTCAAAGATATAAGCGTTTCGATATCTTGTGCTTGGTGGCATATTCCTGTTCTCCTACGGCCTGGCCGTGTATCGGCCTCGACCCTAGGAGCACCCATGAGACTCAGAACGGTGACGGCAGGACCTGCCCTAGCTGTTTTCGTCGCGGCGACGGTGGCGCTCAGCGCCCTGCCGGCGCCGGCCTCGACCGGCGCACGATCGGCCGGCTCATCCGTGCCGGCGATCAGCGCCTCCCTGCTGGCAGCTCCGCCGACCGTCAACGTCGCCAATGTCAACGCCCACCTGCAACAACTGCAGACCTTCGCCACCAGCAACGGCGGCAACCGGGCCACCGGCACGGCGGGGCACACCGCGACGACGACATACCTGCAGCAGAAGCTGCAGGCGGCCGGTTTCACCGTCACCGTGCAGACCTGCACCACCTGCAGCGGCTCCGCGAAGAACATCATCGCCGACTGGCCGGGCGGCGACACCAGCAACACCTACATGTTCGGAGCCCATTCCGACGGCGTGTCGGCCGGCCCGGGCATCAACGACGACGGCTCCGGCACGGCCACACTCCTCGAAGCCGCGCTCCAACTGGCCGCGAACAACCCGACCATGACCAACCACCTCCGGTTCGGCTGGTGGGCCGGTGAGGAGCAGGGACTGATCGGCTCCAAGTTCTACGTCAACTCGCTGACCACGGCCCAGAAGAGCGCGATCAAGGCGTACGGCACCTTCGACATGATCGCCTCCACCAACGGCGGCTACTTCGTGACCGGCACCGACGCCGTCGCCGTGAAGCTGCGCGAGTACTTCACCTCGATCAGCGTTCCCACCGAGACGTCGACCGAGTGCTGCAGCGACGACGGCTCGTTCCGCAACGCCGGCATCCCCTCGTCGATCAACTCCACCGGGGCCAGCTACACGAAGACCAGCGCCCAGGTGACCAAGTGGGGCGGCACCGCCGGGCAGGCCTACGACCCCTGCTACCACAAGGCCTGCGACACCTACCCGTCGAACATCAACACCACCTCGCTGGGCCGCTGGGCCAACGCCGAGCTGTACGCCGCGTGGACCCTCACCACGGCTACCTCGACGGCCAACGACTTCTCGGTGTCGCTCAGCCCGAACACGGGCTCGGTGGCCCCGGGCTCCTCGGCCACGGCCACCGTGAACACCGCCACCACCTCCGGCAGCGCGCAGACCGTCGCACTGACGAGCTCCGGTGCTCCGGCCGGTGTCACGGTCAGCTTCAGCCCGGCGTCGGTCACCTCCGGTGGATCATCGACCATGACCGTCGCGACCACCACGGCCGCCGCGGCCGGTTCCTACACCATCACGGTGACGGGAACGGGCTCGGCGACCCACAGTGCTTCGTACACGCTGACGGTCACCGGGACCGGCGGGTGTACCGGCGCCGGCCAGAAGCTCGGCAATCCCGGCTTCGAAACCGCAACGACACCGTGGACCGCTTCGACCGGAGTCATCGGCGCGAACACCGGCGACGGAGCGCCGCGAACCGGCACCCGTGACGCGTGGCTCAACGGCAACGGTTCGACGAATACCGAAACCCTGTCCCAGTCGGTGACCCTTCCCACCGGTTGCAGCGCCTACACGCTGTCGTTCTACCTGAAAATCATCACAGCGGAGACGACCACCACCACCCAGTACGACAAACTGACCGTGAAGGCCGGCACCACCACGTTGCAGGTGTTCTCCAACCTCAACGCCAGCGCGTACACCCTGCGCTCGTACAACCTGGCCGCTTTCGCCGGGCAGACCGTCACCCTCACCTTCACCGGGGTCGAGGACTCCTCGCTGAAGACGTCGTTCGTCATCGACGACACCGCGCTCACCGTCAGCTGACAGCAGCCGGACGATGCCGTAGGGCAGGCCGCCCTACGGCATCGTCCGGGCCGTGGTTTCCGGCACTACCTCCCCTGCTGGAGGTCGACGGCCCGGTCGGACAGCTTGTGGTCGACGGCCGGGGTCGCGCAGCCAGAACTGGTGAGAGTCGATCGGGACCAGAACGGGTTCCATCGCGTTGATGGTAGGCACGGCGTCCATCGACGCCGGGCCACGTCGCAGGGGGGCCTTGATCGACACTCTCCGGCGGTGCGATGCGATGATCACCGGATGGGCTGGTGGAAGCGGTATCACGACGACATGGTCGTGGCAGAACGTCGCCTGGCGAACCCGCCGGTGCCGGTGGCCGACTTCCGGTCCACCCACGGGATGCTCCGCTACGCCAGGTTCGGAACCGGCCGGGCCGTTCTCGTCCTGCACGGCAGCGGCGGCGGCTGGGACCAGGGCATCGACTGGGCACAGCGCCGCCTGGCCCAGAACCACACCGACCGGTACGACGTGATCAGCCCGTCCCGGTTCGGCTACCCCGGCTCCCCACTCCCCGACGGCGCCTCCGTCAGCGACCAGGCGGCTGCCCTCGTCGAACTGCTGGACCACCTCGGCGTCGACCAGGTGGATGTGGTCGGCCTCTCCGCCGGCACGGTCATCGCGCTCCAGCTGGCCGCCGACCATCCCGGGCGCGTCCGGCGCCTGGTCCTCGAATCACCCCTGCTGCCGCTGGCGGGACGGGCGCCACTGCCTCCCGTCCCGGCGGTACGCGTCCTGGCCCGGGCACAGTTCCTGCTGTGGCTCACCACGAAGATCCCCGCCGTGGTGAAACTGGCCGCGGGGGCGCCTCCCGCACAGCTCGCGAAGGACGACCTCGACGAGCTGAACGCGATCAACGGAACGATGTTCCCGCTGGCTCCCCGCCGGGCGGGCACCGTCCACGACCGGGCCACGGTGGCCGAGCACGCCCTCGCCGACCGCATCCCCGTGTCCGGGATCGCCGCCCCGGCACTCATCATCAACGCCGCACACGCCCTGCTGGCGCCCCACGACGACGTCGAACGGTTCAGCGCCCGGCTACCCGATGCCCGCACACTCGAACTGGACCACGGCGGCCACGTCCTCATCGGCAACGTCGAAACCCTGCGACGAGCGGTCACCGAGTTCCTCGGCGAATGAACGCGGCGGCCTTCTACATCTCGTCGCCGTCGTCCGCGGCGGGCCGGTGGGCCTTCATCCACGTCTCGACGTCGTCGGTCAGCCAGATCTTGCCCTGAGCCAGGTCGGCGACCGGCTTCGGGAAGTCCGCCCGAGTGGTGATCTGGTAGGCGCGTTGGCGGCTGACACCGCCAAGGCGCACACGGATCTCGTGCGCACCCATGAGGCTGATCGGCTTCGCTGGCATACAGCGGACTATAGCCGAATGACAAGATGCATCGGGACCACCGGCTTCACGACAAGAAAGTCCCACCCGGCCGAGCTATCCCGGGTGGGACATACTGCCCGGCATGTTCACCCGTCTCGGGCCCATGACGGCCGTCGCACTCGCCGCCTGCCTGCTCGGTGGCTGCACCGAGAACCGGCACGTTCTCCGGCTGCGGTGACGCCTCCCACGCCGCTCAGACCTACCGCAGCACGTTGGCGGAATCCGAGATCCGCGCCTTCTACCGGGACGAGCTGACAAGAGACGGCTGGCGAACCGGCGCGGATCAGCCTCGCGTGAGGATGCCGGCGACGGCGACCAGGCAGGCGCTGCCGACGGCGAGCAGGACCGTCAGGTAGCCGCTCGGTGTGGCGAGAAGACCGGCGGCAGCCAGTGGCGCGCCGGCTTTGGCCAGGGTGACGAAGGCGGCGAGGGTGCCCGCGATGGTGGCGTAGCCGGTGGTCCCGTAACGCTCGGCGAGCAACTGCGGCGTGGCCAGGCTGGCGATGCCGAAGCCGAGCCCGAAAGCGATCACCCCGGCGACAGCACCGCCCGTACTGCCGGCCACCAGCGGCAGACTGAACGCGGCGGCTGCCTGGAGGCCGAAGATGGCGGCCACCACCCGATGCAGGCGGATCCGGCCGCCGACCGCGGTGAGCAGCAGGCGCCCGGTGACGGACAGGGCGCCGAGCAGTCCGGCGACGGTGGCGGCGAACGTGGCGGGATGTCCGCGACTCGTCAGAAAACCGACCAGGTGCACGGTCATGCTGCTCATCGCGGCGGCGTGGGCGACGAACGCGATGACCAGGAGCCAGAACCCGCGGTCGCGGACGGGGGCCCGCCGTCGCGGCGCCGGTTCCGCGTGGTGGTTCGGGTGGCGGATCACCAGCCAGTGCAGGGGGATCGCGACAGCCGCGTAAAGGATGGCGAGGGTCAACAAGGTGGCACGCCAGCCGTGCCGGTCGTTCAGCCAGCCGGTGAGCGGCATGAAGATCGTGCTGGCGAACCCGGCGACAACGATCATCCCGAGGATCGCCCGTGGCCGCCGGGCCGCATCGAACCGGGCGACGAGAACGGCGGTGGCCGGTTCGTAGAGCGCCATGGCCATGGCCACGCCGAGCCCGGCGAACACCGGGTACAGCTGCCACACCCGGTCCACCTGGGACCACGCGACGAGCATCCCGGCGCCGAGGGCGCTTCCGCCGGTCATGAGGGCACGGACGCCGCGCCGGTCGAGCCACCTTCCGACCGGTACGGCCATGGCCGCCTGGACCAGGATCGCGGTGGTGAGCGCCCCGGTGACCGCAGCAGGGGTGGCTCGCAGGTCGGCGGCGATCGCGTGCAGCAGCACCGCGAACGAGTAGTAGAGGCAGCCGTACCCGATGGTCTGGGTGATGGCGAACGTCGCGACCAGCTGCCGGCCGCCGTGGGTGGCCGGCAGCTGGTTCGTCGCCCGCATCAGGTCAGCAGCACGAGCCGGCCGCGCCGTCGGCGGGCTTCTCGCCGAGGCTGATGAGCTGGATCGGCGCGGTGAGCAGTCCGCCGGAGATCCCGGTGGCAAGGCCGGCCGGGGCGGGCGTGTCACAGCAGCCGCCATCGACCGGGTCACTGTTGCAGACGCCGGTCTCCGGCAGGTCCAACTGCACGTCGCGGGCCGCCTCCCAGTCCCCGGCGAGGGCGGCGACCACCGAGCGGGCCTGTTCGTAGCCGGTGGCCAGCAGGAACGTCGGCGCACGCCCGTAGCTCTTGACGCCGATGGCGAAGTAGCCGGGCTCGGGGTGGGTGAGTTCGTCGACGCCGTGCGGCGGGACGGTGCCGCAGGAGTGCTCGTTGGGGTCGATCAGCGGGGCGAGTGCCCGGGTGGAGCCGAGGATCGGGTCGAGGTCGAGGCGCAGCTCGCCGGTGATCGTGTGGTCCGGCCGGAACCCGGTCGCCGACACGATCCGGTCCACGGCGACGGTCCGCTTCCCGTCGGAGACGCGCACCTCGTCGCCGGCGACGTTGATGCTCTGCACGGAGAAGCCGGTGTACAGGGTGATCGTGCCGTTCTCGACATGTGCGCGCAGGCGGGAGCCGATCGCGCCGCGGGCGGGCAGGGCGTCGGCGGACTCGCCGCCGTAGGTGCGTGCCGGGCTGGTCGCGCGGATCGCCCAGCCGATCGTGGTGCCGGGCGCCTGCTCCGCCAGTTCGGCGAGGGCGAGCAGGGTGTTGGCGGCGGAATGCCCAGCGCCGACGACCAGGGTGCGCTTTCCGGCGAATCGGTCACGGTCGCGGCCCAAGACGTCCGGGAGAGCGCTGTCGACGTACGCCGAAGCAAGGTCTTCGCCGTGCGCGGGGATGCCGGAGGCGCCGAGGACGTTGGGTACGGTCCACGTGCCGGACGCGTCGATGACCGCCTGGGCCAGGATGTCGTCGCCGGTGTCGAGGCGTACCAGGTAGGGGACCTGCTCGCGGCCGAGGCTGCGGACCCGGTCGAGGCCGAGCCGGGTCACCGCGACGACGCGCGCTCCGTAGCGGACGTGCGGCTTGACGGCGGGCAGGTCGGCGAAGGGCTGGAGGTAGTCGGCGGCGAGCTGGGCGCCGGTGGGCAGCTTGTCGTCGTCGGGGCGGACCCAGCCGGAGTCGTCGAGCAGGCGCGCGGCGGCCGGGTCGATGTTGTAACGCCACGGCGAGAACAGCCGCACATGGCCCCAGTCGCAAACGGCGGCGGCCGGGCCGTCCCCGGCTTCGAGGACGAGGAACGGCAGGCCGCGTTCGGCGAGATTCGCGGCGGCGGCGAGACCGACGGGCCCGGCGCCGATGACGACGACGGGCAGTTCCGGGAAGTGGCTGTTCATGGGAGAGCTCCTGAGGTGGTCATGCGCAGTCTGCGGTCGCATCGGGTGCGGGTTTGCCCATCACGACGTCGGCGGCGGAGGGGAAGCAGGCGATGCAGCGGGCGTTGATCCGGTAGTGGCGGGCGTTGCCGGCCGGTTCCACCAGCACGAACCGCACCTCGGTGAGGATCTTCAAGTGCTGGGAGACGGTCGACTGGGCCAGGCCGACGGCGGTGACGATCTCGCCGACCGGCATCGGGCGGTCCTGGCGAGCCAGGTATTCCACGATCTGCACCCGCGAGGGATCGGCCAGGGCACGGAACCAGGAGGCGTACTGCTCCGCTGTCGCTCTGTCGAGCAGTTCGGCCATTCGCCATCACACCCATCATCGTTCATCGCCGATCAACGATGAGAGCGTAGCGGGCGCCGCACCGGCCAGCCACACGGCCGCGATGATCAGGCGGCACACCGCCGAGAGGGTGGCCCGCTCGACGCGCTCCGCGGTGTCGGCGGGGCTGTGGTAGCCGGCCATCCCGGCGCCGACGCCGACCGCGGCGAGCCCGGCTGCGGCGTACCGCCGGTTGTCCGAGGCCACCGGCCCGGCGGCCAGCGGCAGCCGGACGTGGCGAGCGGCCTGGTCCAGCACGGCGAGCAGGCCGTACGCGGGACCGCCGGCCTCGACCGCCGCGGCCGTGTTCAGGTGGCCGGCGCCGTCGACGTTGACCACCACCGGCCGTTCACCGGCGTCGGTGAGCCGACGGGCGTGGCGGGCGGAGCCGAGCGCGCCGGTCTCCTCCGCGTCCAGCAGTGCCACCGACAGCCCCGTCCCGTCCGGCATCGCCGCGGCCAGCAGCCGAGCGGCCTCGCAGATCACGGCCACGCCGCTGCCGTTGTCGGCCGCCGCGGGCTGGCGCAGCCCCGGATGGTCGCCGACACCGTCGTAGTGGGCGGTGAGCAGCAGATCCAGCCCGCCGGGCACGGCTGTCCGGTAGCGGGCGTGCAGGTTGGTGGCGGTGACCTCGATCCGCCGGATCGGCGTGGCGGCCGACAGAATGGCGTCACCGTCACCGTCGGCGCGCCGGGCCGAGGCGGTCATCCGCTGGTGCAGGCCCGGCTCGATCGACAGCACCGGCAGCGGGCCCGGGTTCGGTCCGGCCAGCATCGTGTAGTGCCAGCCGTCCGCATCCACGCCCCGGGCCAGCAGCAGCCCGGCCGCACCGTCGGCGTGCGCGTAGGCGTCGAACAGGCTCATCCCGGCCGGCACGAGCAGCCAGCGGCCGGCCGGGTCGCCGTAGCCGGCGACCGCGAGCCCGGCCCGTACCGGCTGTCCCCGGTCGGCGGAGGCGAGGTGCACGGCGACGTCCCGGCCGAACACCAGCGGCACCACTCCCCCGGCGTGCTGCCACGACACCGCCGGCGGCGCGTAGACCTGGGGCACGTTGCCGACGGCGAAGCTGTCACGGGTGACGGCCACGCCGGTCTCGGCCAGCAGGTCCGTCAGCCAGTCCGCGGCGGCGGCGCCACCGGGGCTGCCGACCCGCCGGCCGGTGAACGTGACACCGGCCAGGGTGGCGACAGTGGCGGCCATCCGCTCGCCCGAGACCTGGTCGAGCAGGGCGTCCAGTCCGGCGAGCGGCGGGGCGGGGGAGCTGGTCATGAGCAGCAGCCCTGCCCGGCGTCCACGGCCTGCCGCTTGGCGGCGGCTCCGCAGCAGGAGCCGTCCTGCCCGGCCTCGGCGGTGGTGCCGCAACACGGGGCGGCGGTCTCGGCGGCCGGCTCGGGCAGGGCGAGAGTGGTCTGGGCGGGGTTGCCGCAGCACCCGCCGGCGCCGGCGACCGTGAGTGCGTCGGCGGGGTCACCGGTGAAGCCGCCGGCCGCGGGGGTCGTGCTGGTGGTGTCGCTCATGGTCGTGCTCCTTCGTTGATCAGTGGCGTGGTCGAGGCGGGCCAGCGGGCAGGCCGAACGGGCTGCCAGTGGCGAGCCCTCTCGCACCTCGTCTCGACGGCTGTCGAATTCGACGTTTCTCGAAACAGAGATTTGCACACGGCTTAGACAGCTGTCAACCTAGACACATGTCGAAACCAGCCGTGTCGCTCACGCTCACCGATGTCACCGCGGACGAGCCGTGCTGCCCGCCCCTGGCCCAGAGCCGTATCCCAGCGGAGACCGCAGCGGTCCTGGCGCCGGCTTTCAAGGCGCTCGGCGATCCGGTCCGCCTACAGCTGATGTCGATGATCGCGTCCGCACCGGGTGGCGAGGTGTGCGTGTGTGACCTGACCCCGGCGTTCGAGCTGTCCGGGCCGACCATCTCGCATCACCTGAAGACGCTGCGCGAGGCCGGCCTGGTCGACGCGGAACGCCGCGGCAGCTGGGTGTACTACCGCCCCCGGCCCGGCATCATGCGGCAACTCGCCACGCTGCTCACCGTCGACGACGCCGAAAACTGACACCAACGGGTACAGGTTTCGGCGATCTGCTCGACCTGGTGCTGGCCGTCGACCCGGACGCCTGCCCGGACACCGCCACCGAGGGGTGCTGCTGATGACGGTCGACACCACACGCCGGGCTGTTCTGACCTGCCGGATCCGGTTCCTGGTCGCCGCCACGATCGGCTACAACGTCATCGAAGCCGTCGTCGCGCTCACCGCCGGAACGATCGCCTCGTCGACCGCGCTGATCGGCTTCGGGCTGGACTCGGTGATCGAGGTCGCCTCCGCCACAGCGGTCGCCTGGCAGTTCGCCGGCCGTGACCCCGAGACCCGCGAGCGGACCGCGCTGCGGATCATCGCGATCTCGTTCTTCGCCCTCGCCGCCTACGTCACCGTCGAGTCCGTCCGCGCCCTGCTCGGCCACGGCGAGGCCGGGCACTCCACGATCGGCCTGGTCCTGGCGGCGGTGTCGCTCGCGGTGATGCCCGGCCTGTCCTACGCCCAACGCCGCGCCGGCCGGGAACTCGCCTCTGCTACCGCGGTCGCCGACTCGAAGCAGACCCTGCTGTGCACCTACCTGTCCGCGGTCCTGCTCGCCGGCCTCGCGTTGAACAGCCTGTTCGGCTGGTCCTGGGCGGACCCGGCCGCCGCCCTGGTGATCGCGGCGCTCGCTGTGAAGGAGGGCCGGGAGGCCTGGCGCGGCGACAATTGTTGCGCTCCGGGGCCACTGCCGGAGGTGTCCGGCGCATGCGCGGACGGGTGCTGCAACGTCTCACTCACCCCGCGGATGGGCCATCCTCGCGGGCTCGGCGGCGCCGGACAGGCGTACTCCGCGCAGGTTCAGCAGCACGGCCAGGCCGACACCGACCACAAGGGAAATGTCCGCGACGTTGCCGACGAAGAAGCCGAAGTAGTCGATGAAGTCGACGACATGGCCACGTGCCGGCCCAGGCTCACGGAACATGCGGTCGAGCAGGTGTGTAGCCGCTCCTCCGAGGACCAGGCCCAACGACACCATCCAGGCGCGGGACCTGGCCCGAACAGCGACGATGCTGATGGCGACCACCGCGGCGGCGGTGATGACGGTGAGAACCCAGGTGAACCGCTCGGCGAAGGAGAACGCGGCACCGGCGTTGTAGGTGAGGTGTAGCTGGACCAGCTCACCGATGACGGCGACGGGCGCCCGCCCGGCCAGCGCCGACACAGCCCAGAGCTTGGTCAACTGGTCGACGACGACCACGGCCCCGGCCAACACCGCGACCAGCCAGAACCCCGCATGGGCAGAACGCGTCTCACTACCATTCACCGGCGCAGTCTAGGGGTGGCCGGCAACCTCACGGGCGCCCCGGATGGGTTCTCCGGCAGGCGCTTGCACTCACGGCTAAAGCTCAGTCATTCTTGACTCAATGAACGCTGACACTTCGTCGCTGACGGCGCGGGCCCGGGTGCACGCCGCCCTCGGCGACCCCGCCCGCCTGGCCATCGTCGACGCGCTCACCCTCGGCGACGCCTCCCCCGGCGAGATCGCCACCGACCTCGGCATGCCCACCAACCTGGTCGCCCACCACGTGAAGGTCCTCCAGGAGGCGGGCCTGCTCGTGCGTACCCGATCCGAAGGCGACCGCCGCCGCACCTACCTACGGCTGGTCCCCGGCGTGCTCTCCAGCCTCACCGCGCCACGGCTGGACACCGCCGACCGGGTGGTGTTCGTCTGCACCCACAACTCCGCGCGGTCCCAGCTCGCCGCGGCCCTGTGGCGTGACCGGATCGGCGGCCAGGTCGCCTCCGCCGGCACCGCCCCCGCCCAGCGGGTACACCCTCGCGCCGTCCGGGTGGCGCACGAGCACGGCCTCGCCCTCGACCCGGCCGGCACCCACCACGTCGACGACATCCTCGGTGACGGCGACCTGATCATCGCCGTCTGCGACAACGCCCACGAAGACCTCACCGGCCCGGTCCGGCCCCGGCTGCACTGGTCCGTGCCCGACCCCGCCCGCGTCGACACCGACGACGCGTTCGAAGCCGCCTACACCGACCTCGCCGACCGCATCGACCGGATCGCCCCCGTCCTCAACTCCGGAGCCGACTATGGCTTCCCGACTGAACCGGAGTCACCCTCTTGATCACCCTCTGGCGGCGGCTCCTCGCCGAGTTCCTCGGCACGATGCTCCTGGTCACCGCGGTCGTCGGCTCCGGCATCATGGCCACCACGCTGTCCCCGAACGACGTCGGCCTCCAACTCCTGGAGAACTCGGTCGCCACCGCGTTCGCCCTCGGCGCGCTCATCCTGACCTTCGGCCCGGTCTCCGGCGCCCACTTCAACCCGGTGGTCTCGGCCGCCGACTGGTTCCTCGGCCGCCGCTCCTGCACCGGTTTGAAGATCAAAGACCTTTTCGGGTACGCCGGAGCGCAGACCCTGGGAGCCATCACCGGCTCGATCCTGGCCAACCTCATGTTCGATCTGGCCCCGGTCACGTTCTCGGCGAAGGACCGCACCGCCGCCAACCTGTGGCTCGGCGAGATCGTCGCCGTCGCCGGCCTACTGCTGTTGATCTTCGCCTTGGGCCGCTCCGGGCGGGCCACCGTGGCCCCGGCCGCGGTCGGCGCATACATCGGGGCCGCCTACTGGTTCACCTCGTCGACGAGCTTCGCCAACCCGGCCGTCACGATCGGCCGCGCCTTCACCGACACGTTCGCCGGCATCAGCCCCGCCTCGGTGCCCGGCTTCGTCCTCGCCCAGATCGCCGGCCTGATCGTCGGCGTCGGCGCCCTGCTCGCCCTCTACCCCACCGTCGGCGACACCGCGTACGACATCGTCGTCGAACCCAGCCGCACCCTCTGACAAGTACTTCCGAGAAAGCGAAGCCATGAGCGACACCAAGCCCACCGTCCTGTTCGTCTGCGTCCACAACGCCGGCCGCTCCCAGATGGCCGCCGGCTGGCTGCGCCATCTCGCCGGCGACCGCGTCGAGGTCCGCTCCGCAGGCTCCGCCCCCGCCGACACGATCAACCCGGCCGCGGTCGACGCCATGAAAGAGGTTGGCATCGACATCACCGACCAGACCCCCACCAAACTGACCTGGGACGCCGCCGAGGAATCCGACGTCATCATCACCATGGGCTGCGGCGACGCCTGCCCGGTCTTCCCGGGCAAGCGCTACGAGGACTGGAAGCTGGAGGACCCGGCCGGCAAGGGCGTCGACGCCGTCCGCCCGATCCGCGACGAGATCAGATCCCGCATCGAGGTCCTGCTCGCCGACCTGCTCCCGGCCGCCTGACCGTCGGTTCAGTGGTCTCTCGGGAGGTCCCCGGCCGCGGTCGCCCAGGTCCGGTTCGCGACCGTGCCCGACGTGACGGCGACCGTGCCGCCGCGCTGCACGAACGACTCCGGCAGCCACGAACGGCGCAGCGCCGACCCGTCGAGCCGGACGCTCTGCACGTACGTGTCGGTGGTGTCGGCGGTGACGACGAGCCGTACCCCGTTGCTGCGCCGGATCTCGATGTGGGTGAAGACCGGGCTGCCCAGCAGCATTTCCGCGCGGCCCGGCACCTGCGGGAACAGACCGATGGCCGCGAACACGTACCAGGCGCTCATCGTGCCGAGGTCGTCGTTGCCGGGCAGCCCGCCCGGCCCCGTTCCGTACGCGGTGTCGAGGATCTGCCGCACCGTCTCCTGGGTCTTCCAGGGCTGACCGAGCCCGTTGTAGAGCCAGGGCGCGTGGATGCCCGGCTCGTTGGTCGGGTCGTAGCGCAGGGCGTTGCCGCCGAGCACCGCCCAGTTACCGCTCTCGTCGTGGAAGAACCCGTCGAGCCGCGCCGCCGCGGCCTCCCGGCCGCCCATCAGCGCCGCCAGCCCGGAGACGTCCTGCGGCACCATCCAGGTGTACGTGGCGCTGGAGCCCTGCGCGAACCCGGCGTCGGTCGACGGGGTGAAACCGCTCTGCCAGCTGCCGTCGGCACGGCGGGCCGCCTGGTAACCGACCGCGGGGTTGTAGGTGTTCTTCCAGTAGTCGCCGCGCGGCAGTAGCCGGCGGTACAGGTCGTCGCGCCCGGCCCGGCGCGCCCACATCGCCAGCGAGAAGTCGGCGAGCGAGTTCTCCAGGGTCTCGGCGGCTCCGCCCCAGCAGTGGCAGATGTCGTTCGCGGCGTACCTCAGTGCCAGGTAGGTGTCGAGGGTCGGCCGCTGGCCGAGGCACTGTCCCGGGCAGCCGATGTCCGAGAGTGCGTCGGGGTTCTGCACGGTGGCCTGCCGGACCAGCGAGGTGAGCGCGGCGTCGGCGTCGAAGTCGCGCACCCCCATGGCGGAGAAGGTGGCCAGCGTCGGCGCGGCCGGATCCCCGGTCATGACATGGGTGCCCGCGCCCAGGTGCAACCAGCGGTCCCAGACGCCGCGGTTCTGGCCGGCGAAGTCCAGCATCGACTGGGCCATGTCGCCGGCGACGTCGGGTCGCAGCAGGGCCAGCAACTGGATCTGCGCGCGGTACTGGTCCCAGCCGGAGAACGTTCCGTACGCCTGGTGCCGGCCGGCCCGGACGGTGTGGATCTGCAGGTCCGCGCCGAGGTAGCGGCCGTCGACGTCGCTGATGGTCTGCGGCTGCATCAGCGAGTGGTAGACCGCCGTGTAGAAGGCCCGCGTGCGGGCGTCGGTGCCACCGGCGACCTGGACGCGCCCGAGCTCGGTGTTCCAGGCGTCACGGGCGGCCGCGGCGACGGAGTCGACGGTCGCGGTGGCGGGTACCTCGGCGTCACGGTTCGCCGCGGCGCCCGCCTCGCTCACGTACGAGATGCCGATCCGCATCCGCACGTCGCCGCCGCCGGTGGAGGTGTCGAAGCCGACCCAGCCGCCGGATCCCTTTCCGGCCCGGTCGGCGCCGGTGAGGTATCCCTCTCCTCCGGTCGCGGTGGTGCCGCCCGGGGTGACGGTCGCGTTCTGCCAGGTGCCGGTGCCGGCGAAGTCCCGGTCGAAGACGGCGCTGAAGTACAGGCGGTAGTACGACCGCCGATTCGGGTTGGCGGCCCCTCCGCCGTTGCCCCGCCGGCCGCAGAAGCCGCCGGTCAGGACGGATCCGGTCACCGTACGGGTGGCGGGGTCGATGGTGATCCGGGCGTCCTCGCTGCCGTTGAGCGAGTTGGACGTACGGAACAGCAGATTGGCCGCCGAGCCGGCCGGAAACGTGAAGCCGGCGATCCCGGCCCGGGTGCTGACGGCGAGATCGGTGCGTACCCCGTTGTCGAGGCCGACGGTGTAGCGGCCGGGGCTGGCCGACTCGCTGGTGTGCGAGAACGTGGAGACGTACCGCTGGTCGCGGGTGTCCGCGGTCGGTGAGCTGGTGACCTCACCCACGTAGGGCATGATCGGCACGTCCCCCGCGGCGCCCGGATTGCAGCCGGCCCCGTTGACGTGGGTCAGGCTGAAGCCACGAACCTTGGTCACGTTGTACTCGTAGCCGTTGGCGGCGCCGGTGCTGGTCTGATCCCCGTTGGTGCTGGTCGGGCTCCACGCGATCATGCCGAACGGCCGCGTCGCACCGGGCCAGGTATTGCCGCCGCGGGAGGTTCCGATGAACGGGTCCACGTAACTCGCCGGATCCTCGACCAGCACTGCCGCCGGGGACGCCCCGGCGGCCGGGACACCGGCGGTAAGCGTCACGACCAGGACCGCGCTCACGAGCCCGGCCAGTCCGGTACGCACACGTGACATCGACATGGGTCCGCCTTTCGGAAGTTGGGCAGACCCTACGGCGACAGTGATGATCACGAATACCACGTCCACCGACCGCGACGTGAATGCTGCGCGAATCGTCAGCTGCGCACGCGCCGGACACCCGGTCCGGTCTGGTGCCGACATCACCTGAGGGCCCCGATCCGCTTCCCGGGCTCGGCGCGGGCGATCAGCAGCCGCTGTCGCCGCCCGCGCCGAGGCGGTCCTGGACGGCCTGGGAGACAAAGCCGTCACAGACGCCGCCGGTGCCGATGTTCAGCGCCTCCCAACTGCCGGCCCCGGTGTCGAACTTGAACAGGACCGAGGCCACTTCGCCCTGCGGCGGCGCTTCAAAGGTGGAGAGCGCGTACGCGTACCCCTGATAGCAGGCCGGCTTGGCCAGGCCGTCCGGCCGACCCGCCGGCTCGTAGAACTCGCTGTCGCGCAGCGCGCTGTACAGCGTCGCGGCCTTGACCGGGCAGGGACTGGCCGGGCTCTTCACTCCGCCCGGCGAGGAGGGCGCCGCCGGGCTGGACGGCTTTGCCGTCGTCGTGGTGGACGGGCCGGCCGTGGCAGTCTTCGTTGCGCCACCCACCGGCTGCGCGGCGCCGTCGACGTGTTCGACCGATGACGAGCAGGCGCCGGCGAATGCGACGAGGGCGATGGTTCCGGTAAGGATGAGGGCACGCATGGTTCTCGGTTCTCCTCGAGCATGGGTCTGTCGTGCTGTCATCCAGTGCGATGCGCAAGGTCATCCGCCAGTTCGCGATCGCCGATAACGAACCGGTAACGACCCATCAGGGGCGGGCGGCCGGGTCAGCCGGCGCCGGCAGCGGCCTTCAGGTCGGCGGCCTCGGTCAGGCCCTGCTCGGTGACCGCGCCCAGGGAGCCGAAGGCCGAGACGGCTCGATGTCCGCTGCTGCGGCCGACGACGGGTGACATGCGGTGACATTTGCATTTAGGAATCCGAATGTTTGCATTCTGTACATCGAGCGGGATCACCTGCGGAGCGGCGAATCCGTAGCGTTCTTCGTCATGACTGCCATGCGTACGCGAACTCTTGCCGCTCTACTGGCCGCCGTTCCCGCCGCTGGTGTGCTCGTCGCCGGCGCTCCGGCTCAAGCGGCAGAACTCGACATCACCTTGAATTCGTTCACCGTCAGCCGGAACGTCTTCGTGCTCGGTTCCAAGGCCGGTTGCACGAACGCCATCTTCACCGCGGTGCTCAGTGCCCCGCTCCCGACCGAGGTCGACGGTCCTTTCGAGGTCAGCACCGTCGTCGTCGACATCTCGGGTCCGCCCGTTTCCGGTGGCTTCCGGGATTTCCGCTATCTCGCACAGGTCGGCTCGACGGCCACCTACCGTGGTTCGGCTCCGATCTGCGGCAAATACACGGCGGGCAGGTACACGGTCACCGCCTACGGAATGGTGCAGCCGTTCCGGGAAGCGGCGCAGTACACGAACAGGATCAACACATTCCTGTACGTCAAACGGCCGTCGAACCTGACGCTGAACGCGACTCCCGAGCCCGTCGTCAAGGGTCGCAAGATCACCACCAAGGGTGCCCTGAGGGTCGACGGCAGGGTCGCCGCCGGCATTCCGGTCCAGGTCTACTTCAAAGCCAACGGGGCGAAGGCCTACACCTACAAGGGCACCACCAGGACGAACTCCAAGGGCTTCTACAGCACGAAGTTCACCGCTACCAGGAGCGGCGTCTGGAAAGCCGTCTATGCCGGCGGTCCCGCGCGCAGCGCCGCTGCCGCGGTCGATGCCGTCAAGGTCAAATAGGACGAACGATGTGGGCGGCGATCACCGAACGGCATCCGCTGCTCTGGATCTACGAGGCCTTCGCCTTTCGCGACGGCCGATTCCCGCACCGCCTCGCCCCCGAACCGCGGGACCGCTACGTGGCCGAGATGGGCGAGTACCTGCGGCTGGTCGGCGCCGTCTGGCAGATCATCATCAACTACCTGGCCTGGCAGAAACCCGCCTACGGAGCCCTTTCCGGCAAGGCGCGGGCGTGTGCCGGGCTCAGCCCCGGACAGAGCAGGCGGGCGTACGTCATCCGCAAGCTCTCGCTGCCGATGATCTGGTTGATGCAGCGGCCACGGGCGGAGCGCCACTTCGTCCGGGTCATGTGGGGGCCCCGACGCGGTCAACCTGATCGCCAACGCCCGCAAGCTGCACGCCGAGGCTCTCGCGAAGCGGGCGGCGGCAGCCGCTCGGGACCGTACTGATCATCGCGCCCTGGAAATACCCGGTTCACCTGCTGCTCGTCCCGATGATCGGCGCGATCGCGGCCGGCAACGCCGTCGTGGCCAAACCCAACGAACTCGCGCCCGAGACCTCGGCGCTGCTGAGCCGGCTCTTCCCGAAGGACCTCGACCAGCGGGCGATCACCCTTGTCGAGGGCGGCGTCGAGGAGACCACCGAGTTGCTGACGTCGCGCTGGGACCACATCTTCTACACCGGCAACGGTACGGTCGGGCGCATCGTGATGGCCGCGGCCGCCAGACATCTCACCCTGGTCACCCTGGAACTGGGCGGCAAGTCCCCGGTCTACGTCGACGAGAGCGCCGACATCGACACCGCAGCCAAGTGGCTGGCCTGGGGCAAGCTGCTCAACACCGGTCAGACCTGTGTCCCCCCGGACTACGTGCTCGCGCCGCCGCCGGTGGTCCACCGGCTCGTCGACGCGCTTCGCCGGGAGATCACCGCCCGGCAGGTCCGCGACGCCTTCCTGGCCCGCACCTCGTCGGGCCCGATCGGCACGCAGGGAGCGCATGCTGCGCGGGGGCGGCAAGAGCTGAGGCGATCACCGGACCCGTCACCACGGGTTGCCGCGCAGGGTGCGCGGCTGTGTAACAGTCGCCACGTACGGTAGAGGTGGATCTTTGGGACGTTTTGCTTTTCGACGGGGATGTGGTTCATGAGCATGCCGGACATTCCACTCTTCGACATCAGCGCTTGGCGGGCCGCCGGGATCGAGGAGCGCGCCGCACTCGCCGCCCGGCTCGACCGTGCCATGCAGGACTCCGGGTTCTTCCTGGTCAGCGGGCACGGCATCGACGATTCGCTCAAGGAGAGCATCCGTGAGTCGTCCCGCGTGTTCTTCGCGCTGCCCGACACCGCCAAGCAGGCGTACGCGACGGGCGTCGGTGGGCGGGGGTGGATAGCTTGTGGCCGGGAGGCGAACGCCTTCTACGGGGAGGTCGCCGATGCGCAGAAGGCCGACCTGAAGGAGACCTTCACGCTCGGGCGTGAGGAGCCGGCCGGCGACCCCGCCTGGTTCGTGGCGAATGTCTGGCCGGCTGAAGTGCCCGGCCTGCGAGAACCGGTGACCGAATACGCCGCGCAGGTCCAGGACCTCTACCGGGAGTTGCTGGAGGTGCTGGCCACCGCGCTCGGGCTGGAACCCGGCTACTTCGTCGAGCGGTCCAAAAATGCGCCATACACGTTCAACATCAACCGCTATCCGGCGCTGTCGGTCACCGGTACGCCGCTCGAGGGACAATTCCGGGTCGCACCGCACACCGACTGGGGGATCCTGACCATCCTCGACCGGCAGCCGGGCTACGGCGGGCTCCAGGTGCAGACCCTCGACGGTGAGTGGGCGGACGCGCCGTACGTGCCGGGCGCCTTCACCGTCAACATCGCCGACCTGCTCGCCCGGTGGACCGGCGACCGATGGCGTTCCACCCGGCACCGCGTGCTGCCACCGCCGCAGGCCGACCCGAACGAGGAACTGATCAGCCTCATCGTCTTCTGCGAATCGGACATGGACCGGGTCGTCATGCCACTCGCGCCCCCGATCGGTGGCGGCACGGACTATCCGCCAGTGCTGGCCAGCGACTACTACCGGGAACGGGAGGCCGCAGCAGCGGTCGACTGATGCCGGCCGGCGGCCCGCGACTGAAGAATGCCCTCGCCGTCCGGCCTCGCGAGCGGCTTCACCGGCGGCGGTGCCAGTCGGCGAGCGCCTCCACGTTGGTGATCGCGTCCAGCCCGAGCATCGCGGCACCGTGCAGAGCGCCGTCGTCGCCGTGCTGGGCATCACGCACGGGCGGCGGCCGGTCCCGGCGGAAGGTCATCAGTCCCGCGTGGTAGGCGCGGGCGAACGCCTCGGGGGCGGCCTGACGAAGCCTGATGGCCAGCCCGCCGATGGTGACCACGTCGGGATCGTGGGCGTTGACCAGCCCGGCCACGCCGCGGCCGAACGCGGCCGCGACGGTATGCAGCGCGGTGGCGGCCGGGGACGACTGCCCGGCGGTGCGTTCCACCTCGGTGAGCAGGTCACGGGCGTAGCTGCGGGGGTCGGCGGGCGGCGGCGCGCCGAGGTGGCGGGCCAGTGCCCGGCCGTCGATCTCCAGGTCCCAGCAGCCGTACGCGCCGCACGGACAGGGCCGGGTGGGGTCGCCGAAGGGCAGGTGGCCGAACTCGCCGCCGGCGCCGAGGGCACCGGTGATGGGCCGGCCGTCCACCACGGTGACACCACCGATGCCGACCTCGATCAGCAGATGCAGTGCGGCGCGGTGGCCGTGGGCGGCGCCGGTACGGGCCTCGGCGACGCCGGCGAGGGTGGCGTCGTTGCCGGCGATGAGCGGAAGCCCGGTGCCGGCGACGATCGGGGCGAGGTCGATCGGACCCCAGCCCATCGCGCTGGCCTGCACGAGCCGCTGCTCCTGGACGGTGCCGGCGATGGCCAGGGACACCGCGCGGATGCGTCCGGGCAGCCGCCGCACCGTCGTCCGGACCGCCTCGGTGAGTGCGTCACGAACCCGGCGGGGGTCGCGTGCGGCGTGCCGCATGCGGGTGTCGTCGGTGAGTGTGCCGTCGAGTGCGGCGACGGCAATCCTCCATTCCTCGTGCCGGACGTCGATGACAAGGACGAGTGGGCCGGCCGGGTGTGCTCGCAGGATCGTGGTGGGCCGGCCCCGGCCGGTGGCCGGGGCCGGCTGCTCGGCCAGCAGGTGGGCGTCGCGTAGCCGGCCGAGCAGCTCGGTGGCGGTGCCGCTGCCGAGCCCGAGGTCGCGGGCCAGCGCGGCGCGGGTGACTCCGGGAGTGCCGCGCAGGTGTGCCAGCACCTCGACCGCCCCTTGCCAGCGGGCCAGCCGGGCGGTGCTGGCGCGGCCGGTGACGGTCGGCGGGGCGGGCATCGGATCTGGCATCGGGCGACCTTCCAGGATTACGCTCGTTCCACGAGTTTATTCGGTGAGAGGAGTTCGCGGTGCGGGTGGAACAGGTCAGAGCAGTACTAATGGACATGGACGGTACCCTGGTGGACTCGCGGGCCGCCGTCGAGCGGGCCTGGTCCGCACCGCTCGCCGACGCCGGGCACCTGCCATGATCGGGACAGCTCGGCACTCCGGCGATGTCGCCATCGAAACCCCGGCCCGGGCATCCGGCCCCGACCTGAGTGTCGGTGTCGCCCTGGCCGTCGTCGGATACCTGCTGACCGGCATCGGCGGCCTGATCGCCGTACTGGCCCGCGATCTGGCCGTACCCGTGCAGAGCCTGACCTGGATCTCCTCGGCCTTTGCGATCGGCCTGCTGGTGGTCGCGCCGTTGGGCGGGCTGATCCTGCGCCGCGGCCCAGGCCTGGCACTGCGAGCCGCGGCCCTGATCGTAGCCGCCGGAGCGACCCTGCTCGCGCTGGCGCCGAACCTGGCCACCGCGGTCGCCGCCGCGACCCTGACCGGGCTGGGCACGGCCACCATCGTGCTCGCCGCCCCGGCCCTGCTCACCGGCCCCACCGCCGGGTTCCGGCTGACTCGCGTCAACGGCGCCGCCAGCGCTGCCGCGATCCTGGCGCCGGCCGGCTACGCCGGCCTCGAACAGCTCGGCCTCGACGGACGCCTGGCCCTGCTGGCCACGCTACCGCTGCTGCTGGTCGTCGTGACACGACCGGTGCCCGGAACTGCGGCGGCCCAACCGGCGGAGATCCCGTCCGCCGCCGGCAGACCGCCGACCGGGGTGCTCGCCCTGCGCTGGAGCCGGCTGGTGCTCGTGGTCGGCCTCGAGTTCTGTTTCACCGTCTTCGCGGTCACCCGGCTCCGGAACACCGGTGCGCCGATGGCCACCGCCGCCGCACTGGCCATCGCCTTCCCACTCGGCATGGCGCTCGGCCGGACCTTCGGCAGCCGGCTGATCCAGCGGATCCCCGCCATCCCGCTCGGCGCCGGCCTGGCCGCGGCGGCCGGACTGGTCACCGCGCTCACCGAATCGAGCACGGCGACGACGCTCGCGCTGCTGGCAGCCGGGCTCGGCGTGGCCCCGCTCTACCCACTGGGGCTCGCTGACCTGATGGCCACCCCGGGACTGCACCGGACAGCCGGAGCCAGTCTCGGCGCGTTCGCCTCCGGAGTCGCGATCCTGATCGCGCCGAACCTGCTGGCACGCCTCGCCGTGACCACCGATCTACGGGCGGCATTCCTGGTCACCGTGCCACTGGCGGCCGCCGCGGTGGCGACCTGGCTCCTGGACCGGCGTCGCTCGGTCACCCCCTGATCCGCTGATACGGAGGCCACCCAGGCGACCCTGAACACCACACCGGCCTTCGACCCGCTCGGCGTCAACGGGAACACCACCAGCGGGGCCGAAACCAACCGCAGGAAGAACACCGACGTCGACGACCAGGTGCACCTGATCGACCCGATGGACTTCATCGGCGCCAGCGCCGACACCGCGCCGTACTGGTACGTCCGTAACGGCACCCGGGACCGCGACACCGCGTTCACCGTCTCGATAAACCCGGACCGGGCACTCACCGCGGACCGTCAGGTCAAGGACGTCAACTTCCGGCTCGCCTGGAACCAGCCGCACGCCGGGAACTACGACGTACCGGAGGCGAGGTCCTGGATCGCCACGGTAGTCAGCAAGTCCAGCGACCCGCTCCCGGTGCCGTCGGCCGCCGACGAACCCGGCCTGTCCACGGCGGGCAGCGCCACCGTGGCATCGTCGTTCGCCGCCGCCACGGTGGTCGCCGCCGCGGCGGTGACCGGGCTGCTCACCCTGCTCATGATCCGGCGATCGCGCCGCCGCCCGCCTAACGCAGGTGTTCACCGCGCAGGGCGCCTGGTGGGCGACGGTCACCGTCGAGGCGGTCGCCCTCACCGTCGCCACCCCGGCCGGAGACTGCGCCGACCGGGTGGTGAACGCCTGGAACGCGTTCTCACCCTGCGGTCACGGCCCGGGTCGCGGTCGATTTCGGCTCCGTGTCTTTCCGGTGATGGTCAAGTATCGGCCGAGGTGTTAACGTGTCCGCCGTCACTTACTCGCGTAAGTGACGCGAGTAAGTGCTGATGAGGAGACGTCATGCCTGCTGACTCCGGCGATTTGCCCGCAGCGTCCGTCCTTGCCCCTCCGACAACCACCTCGGACCCGGCCGTCGCCGTCCCGGACGATCTACTTCTCCCCAGCCAGCGCCGGAAGAAGCACGAAGGACGGCTGGTCGCCGCGTACGCGGTGGCCCTACTTTTCGGCTTCGGTACGAACCTGGCGATCGCCATCACCGCCATCCCTCTGAAAGCGCAGCAGATCGACCCGGATGGCGCCACTGGCATCGTCTCGCTGGTCTCCGCCCTCGGCACCCTGGTCGCCCTGGTCACCGGGCCGATCACCGGCCAGTTGAGCGACCGCACGGTAGCTCGCATCGGCATGCGCCGGCCGTACGTGATCGCGGGATCACTCGTCGCGACGCTCGGCTACTACCTCACCAGTCAGGCGGCCAGTGGGATCGCGCTCGCTCTCGGGTTCTGCGTCGCTCAACTCGGCGGCAACCTGGTCCTGTCGGCGCTGATAGCCAGCATTGCCGACCAGTTCGCGCCGGATCGCCGCGGACTGATCTCCGGCGTGGTGGGCGGCGCCCAGACCTTCGGTATCGTCGTGGTGTCGGTCGTCCTCGGCGCCCTGAGCCCGGCGCTGACCCCGATGTTCCTGGTCCCCGCGGTTCTCGCCGCCGCAGCCGGGATCCTCTTCGCGGTGGCGCTGCCGGACCGGCGGCTGTCCCGAGCGGACCGCCCGCCACTGACTCTGGGCGGCATCGTCACCACCTTCTGGGTCAACCCGGTCAAGCACCGCGACTACGGTTTCGCCTGGTTCAGCCGCTTCGCCCTGTTCATCGGTATCGCGGCGATCAACACGTACCAGGTGTTCTTTCTCATCGGGCAATTGAACGTCGATCCGGCGGAGATTCCCGCCAGGATGGCGGTCGCCTCGCTCGTCCTGGCGATCACCTCGACCGCCGGGGCGCTGCTGGCCGGCAAGGTCTCGGACCGGCTCGACCGGCGCAAGCCGTTCGTCTGGGCGTCCGCGGTGATCTTCGCGGGCGGTCTCGCGGGGATCAGTGTGGTGGACTCGTTCGGAACGTTCCTCGCCGGCATCGCCGTACTCGGATTCGGGCAGGGCATATACCTGGCCGTCGACCTGGTGCTGGTGACGCGCGTACTGCCGAGCACGGCGACGATGGGCAAGGACCTGGGCGTCCTCAACATCGCCAGCGTGCTGCCCGGTTCCCTCGTGCCGGCGGCCGCGCCAGCGCTGCTCGCCATCGGCTCGACCGGCGGCGAATCCAACTTCGCCGCGCTGTTCCTCACCGCCGCCGCCATCGCGATCGTCGGCGCTCTCCTGATCCTGCCGGTCCGCAAGGTTCGGTAAACGCGTCCGCCAGTTTTCCGACAACCGAGGAGGGCAGCATGACTGCCACTGCCGAGAAGCCGCCGTTCCCACCGGCATTCCTGCCCCCGACCGAACCGGTGATCCGCCCCGACGGCAGCCGCCACCATGCGGGCATCTCGTACGCCAACATTCCGGGATACCGGCCCCTGCAACTCGACCTGTGGGTACCGGCCCCGGACCCCGGCGGCCGGACCCCCGGCCTGGTGCTGTGGACCCACGGCGGCGGCTGGATGATGGGTGACCGGCGCTATTTCCCGCCGACGCTACGCCCCAACCAGCTCTTCGAGGAGCTGCTCGCCGCGGGACTGGCGGTCGCGACGATCGACTACCGGCACGCGTCCGAGGCGCAGTTCCCGGCCCAGCTGACCGACGCCAAAGCGGCGCTGCGGTGGCTACGGCACTTCGGCACCGATCTCGGGGTGGACACCAGCCGGATCGGCGTGTGGGGCGAGTCGGCCGGCGGCCACCTGACCTCCCTGATCGCGCTGACCTGCGGGCGGCCCGAACTGGAAGGCCGGCACGGCATCGCCGGGCCGTCCATCCCGGTCGTCGCCGCGGTGGTCTGGTACGGCGTGGCGGCCCTGGACTCGATGCCACCGCTCGCCATGCCGCCCGAGGCCGCCGCGTTCGCCCCGCCGGAGCTGTTGCAGGAGCCCATCAAAGTGCTGCTCGACGGCGTCGACGAAGCCACCAGGGTGACCGCCGACCCGATCAGCCTGGTCCACGCGGGTGCGCCGCCGTTCCTGCTCCTGCACGGCACCGCGGACCGGCTTGTGCCGTCGAGCCAGAGCGAACTCCTCGACGATGCGCTGCAGGAAGTCGGCGTGCCGGTCGAACTCGTGCTCGTCGACGGCGCCGACCACATCTTCCTCGGCGCCGACAATGTGGATGAACTGGTCGCCCGCTCGGTGACCTTCCTCGCCGACCGGCTCGGCCAGGGGTAGACGGAGAAGGCGGTGGAAGGAGTCAGGGTTCCGGCGACAGCCGGGCGACAGACTCACGTGGCAGTACCTCGATACGTGGCCTGGGGGCCGGGCCGGGTTCCGGCCCGGCCCCCAGCCGGTGGTTGAAACCGGCGACGAGGTGATCGGCGACACCCTCGATATCGATGATCACCGTGGTCAAGGGCGGATCGAGAAATGCCGACATCTCGTCGTCGTCCACCCCGATCAACGACAGTTCCCCGGGGATGTCGATGTTCTCGAGGTGGGCCGCCCGGTTGGCCAGAGCCGCGTAGTTGTCGTTGTAACAGCACAGCGCGGTCACCGGGGCGGGCCCCTGCCGCCATCGCCGCAGCACCGCCTGGGTCTCGGCGAGCCGGGCCGGGCCGGCGTCCGGCACGGCGTGCACCACCAGCTCGGGCAGGCCCAGCTCGGCTGCCATGCGCCGGGCGCCGTCGACACGCCCGGCAGCGAACCGCTGGAGCCGGTGGTCGGACGTGGTGAGGAAACCGATCCGCAGGTGCCCGGCCCCCGCCAGATGTCGTACCTGCAACCGGCCGGTGGCCGCATCGACGTCGTTCGCTGAGGTCTCTGCATCGGTCGAGGCGCAGAAGTACGGGATGCCGGCTGCCCGGAGCACCGCCGTGTCCTGTTTCGGCGGCTCGAACAGGGTCAGCACCGCCGCCGGTGTCAGATTCTCCAGCAACGCCTCGAGCGACTCGCCCTGCCCGGCAGTCCACAGCACAAGGGAATACCCATCCGCAGCAATCCGCGCGGTGGCGCGGCCGACGAAGTGGGAGCGGACATCCGTGCCCGGAAGATCCGGCAGGATCAGCAGCACCAGGCTGGACCGGCCCCGCACCAGGGCCCGGGCGTGGGCGTTCACCCGATAGCCGAGTTGGGCCGCGGCCGCCCGGACACGTTCCCGGGTCTCCGTCGGAATGGTCTGGCGACTGTTGCCCGTCAACACGTAGCTGACCGTGGCCCGGGACACTCCGGCCAGCGCGGCCACATCCGAGCTGGTCACTCGCGCCGCCACCGTGGCCTCCCCACAATCCGCTCCGTCGGGCGCGGCACCAGGTGCACCGCCGTCCCGCCACGCTACATGCTAGCGATCACCGAGACTGACACGTGTAAGTGGTCGCCGGCGAGAACCCGGTCGGTCACACCCCATCACCAGGTGACGGGGTGTGACGCAGGTCGCGGCGTTTCGAACGTCCGGCCAGCGGGAGCGCATCGGCACGATATCCGTTGGTAACAGTCCGCGATTAGCGTTCAGCCGAGCTCGGCCCACATCCGCCGGCGGCTCCAGGATCTTGGACGGCATTCCTGCTCTCGCGGTGCCACGGAAGGGTTGCCATGAAACTTCTCCTGCTGACCGACAACCAACCCGATGTGTTGCCGGCACTGGACCTGCTGCCGTACTCCGTTCAGGTCTCGCCCCGCGGCAAGTGGGCCGAGGCGGCCAAGGACCCGCACGTGGCCGTGGTCCTGGTCGACGCCTGCGAGCAGCTGAACCAGGCCCGCACGACCTGTCGCGCGCTAAGTGCGGCAGGGCTGAGCGCACCGCTGATCGCCCTGGTCCGGGAAGCCGGCCTGGCCGCCGTCGCGGTCGACTGGTGTGTCGACGACTTCGTGCTGACGACCGCGGGCCCGGCGGAGGTGGCGGCCCGGCTGACCATGGCGGTGGCGCGGCAGGGGTCGCAGACCACGACCGGGACCGAGTCGATCCACATCGGCGGCCTGAGCATCGACCCCCACAGCTACACCGCCAAACTGAACGGCGAAACCCTGTCACTGACGTACAAGGAGTTCGAGCTCCTCAAGTTCCTCGCCCAGCAGCCCGGCCGGGTGTTCAGCCGCGATCAGCTGCTGCGCGAGGTCTGGGGCTACGACTACTTCGGCGGAACCCGCACGGTCGACGTCCATGTCCGCCGCCTGCGGGCCAAACTCGGTCCACGCTGCGAGCGGATGATCGGCACCGTCCGCCAGGTCGGCTACAAGTTCGCCGCACCGGCAGCCGGCGCCTCCGCCACCGCGTTCCCGGTCGACGAGGACGCCTGGGACTCCCACATCCGCGTCCTCATTGGTTGACGTGACGCGCTCATACGCATGAGCAGGACTCTCAGCGTTCTCGCGGTGGCGAAGGCGGCTGGCGGGTGGCCAGGCGGCGTCGCCGGCGTCGAGGACCGGCCGGATGAAGTGCCGGGCCGCGCCGATACGCCGGCCGGGTTCGGCGATGTCACGCAGGCCGAAGCCCGGCGAACGACCCGAGTTGCCGGGTCAGGACCAGGGGCGCACAGCGCGGATGGCGCAGGGCTACGGCTCGGAAGGCCACCGCGAGGGCTCGCACGTCATCGGCGAACACGCCAGTGGGCGGCGGTGGGTCGATGCCGGCCAGGACGGACTCGGTGATCGCGTCGAGCAGCGCGTCGCGGCCGTCGAGGTGGTGGTAGAGGCTCATCGGGTCGGCGCCGAGCCGCCGGGCCAGGCCGCGCCAGGTGACCGCGTCGAGCCCGTACGGATCGGGCTCTTCCGGCCCGGCGGGGTGTCCACGGACCGGAACCGCTGGTAGGCCGGCAGACCCCAGCCCCGGGCGATCTCCATGGTCCGGGTGTCGAAGTTGCGGGTCTTCGGATGTGCGGACGGCACCGGCCGCTGCTCCAGCACGACGCTCGGGTCCCCGAACCGGGCCAGTTCGAGCGCCGCGCCGAGCCCGACCGGCCCGGCGCCCACCACGATCACCGGTTGAACCGCCGTCGGCGACGACCGGTGATCGCAGGCACCAACCGCGGACAGGCGAATGACATCTGGCGATTCTTGACCGGTAAAGACGGCGGAGTTACTGTACCGGTACAGAGGTCGATTGAGGAGGATGCCGTGAACTTCCCCGTCGCGATCATCACCGCCGTCGCCAGCGCCCGCCACGAAGCCGAAAGCGCCCGCCCCGAAGCCCCGATCGTCCCGCACACGGAACGTCCCCGCCGCACCCGGAGGATCCGCGCCGGCCTGGCCCGCGGCCTGATCCGGGCGGCCCATGCCATCGCCCCGACCTGACCCGCACCGCCGGCACGGCGCTATCGTGGCCCTCGACGGCCAGACAGCGGGAGAAACCGGCGGTGACGTGGCGCCACGCGTGACATTGCAGACGATCGCCGATCAGGTCGGCGTGAGCCGGATGACCGTGTCCAACGCCTTCTCCAAACCCGACCAACTCTCCGCCGCCCTGCGCTCGCGCATCCTCGCCGCCGCCGAGGAACTCGGCTACGTCGGCCCCGACCCCGCCGCCCGCGCCCTGGCCAAAGGCACCACCGGCACCATCGGGATCGTCCTGACCTCGTCGCTGAACTACGCCTTCACCGACCTGGTCGCCACCAGCTTCCTCGGCGCCATCGCCGAACAGCTCGCCCCGACCGGCCTGGCGATCACCCTGCTCACCTCCTCCGACAGCGGCGCCATCATCCCCGCCCGGGACGTCGCCATGGACGGCGCGCTGATCTACTCCTGCGACCCGACGTCCTCGGTCGTCGACGTCCTGACCCGCCGCAGACTGCCGCTGGTCTACGTCGACCAGGACCCGGTCGCGCACATCTCCAGCATCAACGTCGACGACCGCAACGGTGGCCGGACGGCCGCGCAGCACCTGCTCGACCTCGGCCACCGCCACATCGGACTACTGCTGTCCGGCCTGCACGGCCCACACGGCGTCGTCGACCCGTCGGCGATCAAGCTCGACGGCCACGCTTCCCGCGAGCGGCTGCTCGGCTGGCAGGACGCCCTGCGCCCGGCCGGCATCACCCCGCTGGCGGTACGCCAGGACGGCACCGGCCTCGAACCCGCCCGCCACGCCGCCCGCCTGCTGCTCGATCGCCCCGACCGCCCGACCGCGATCCTCTGCTTCTCCGACGTCGTCGCCTACGGGGTCCTCCAGGTCGCGACCGACCTGCGCATCCGCGTCCCGCAGGACCTGTCGGTGGTCGGTTTCGACGACAACCCGCTGGCTGTGCAGATCCAGCCCGCGCTGACGACCGTACGCCAGGATGTGGCGGCCAAGGGCCGTGCCGCCGCCGCCACGCTGACCGCGGCCATCGCGCAGACCCGCACCTCCGGCGAGATCACCCCGCAGCACATCGTGCTCCCCACCGAACTACTGGTCCGCGACACCACCGCCGCACCCCGGGTCTGAGCCTGCCGCCTAACCTCCGGCTCCACCCCCGTGTCGCCGCGGATCAGTCCACTGCGTCATCAGCGGCGACTACAGCGAGTGCCGGCCGACGCGCCGGGGTCACGTCCGCTTCCGAAGAGAACCGAAGGCCCCGCGCACGAGCCATTCCCGTGGTAAGCCGCGGGTGGGCCTCCGTATCCGGGATTCGCCCGCGAACCTGACCGGTTTCTGATCATTGGCCGTCAGGCTGTCCGGCGCGGTGGGGACGGACCCCACCCCGGACAGGAGGATTCCCATGCGTCGGTGTGTGCTGGTGGGTGCCGTGGCCGCGGTGTTCGTGCTGTCGGCCTGCGGATCGCCCGGCGACGCGTCCACGGCGGACAGCGGGACGAAGGTGGCCACGTTGCGCAGTGCCGCGCCGGAGGGCGGGCCGTCGGCGGCCGCGTCCCGGCCGGAACGGCCCCGGGAGAAGCTCGGCATGACCGCCGAGGAGTACGAGGCGCTGCTCGAGCCGTACAACAAATGCATGCGGGAGCAGGGTTTCGACGCGCAGGAGTCGAGGAAGAAGGCGGCCGACGCGGCGGTGGTGGCCGAGTCGGGCGACGACGACGCGGCAGTGCGGGCGAACCGGATCTGTGAGCCGCAGTTCCTGCCGCTGCCGCCGTGGGAGAAGGACCCGGCCAACCCGGAGGCGCGCGACTTCGCGGTCGGCGTGGTGAAGTGCCTGAAGGGCAAGGGCGTCAAGCTCGTCGAGGTGTCCGAGGACGGCATCTCGATCGCGCTGGGCGGCGAGCACAACGACGCGCTGTCGATCCGGCTCGGCATGGAGCACATGTCCGCCTGCGAACGTGAGGTGGCGGCCAAGTCATAGCACCCACGAGAAGGCGGCGGCCGGGACTCCCCGGCCGCCGCCTTCCGTCATGCGCTGGTCAGGGCCTGCGCCGGGGGCAGACGGGCGGCCCGCACACATGGATAGACACCGGCGAGGACGCCGATGACGACGGCGCCGCCCACGCCGAGCGCCGCCGATTCGGCCGGCACCACCAGCGGCCAGTCCTGCCAGCGGGCGTAACCGATCGTGGCGATCAGGCCGAGCACGGTTCCGGCCAGGCCACCGGCGGCCGACAGCACGATCGACTCGGTGAGGAACTGGCCCCGGATCTGACCGCGGGTGGCGCCCAGGGCCCGTCGCAGGCCGATCTCGGAGCGGCGTTCCAGGACCGAGACGACCATCGTGTTGGCGACGCCGATACCGCCGATGACCAGGGCGACGGCGGCGAGCGCCAGGAACAGCACCGAGAAGCTGCTCTCGGTGGCCCGTTTGGCGGCGAGCGCGTCGGACGGGCGGGTCACCAGCACCTGGCCGGGCCGCTCCGGGTTGATCGACTCGGCCAGCACCGACCGTACCGTCTCCAGCTGGCTCTCCTCGGCGCGCAGGTAGACGACCGTGGGACGGCCGTCGAAACGCAGCTCGGCACGGGCCGCCTCCCAGCCGACGAGCACCGACCGGTCGATGTCGGGTGACAGCGGGATCGGGGCGAGCACGCCGACCACGGTGAACCAGCGGTCGGCGATCATCACCTGCGGCGCGGACCCGCCGGGGACCAGGGTGGTGATGCCGAGCCGGGTGGCGGCGACCGAGCCCAGGACCACGGTGGGGAACTCGGCGGTGGCCGGGTTCAGCCATTGGCCCGACGCGATCCGGGCGTCGAGCACCGGAAGCAGGTCGAGACGGGTGGCCAGGACGGTCAGGCCGTTGCCGTTACTGCGGTCGGTGCGGTCGTTTCGCCGTACCAGAGTGTGGGTGTTGCCGATCGCACTGACCGCCCGGACCGGGCCGATGCGCTGGACCATCGCCACCGCCGATTCCGGCAGCCGGGCCGGCGGATTCTGATCCGGAACGGGCATCGCCTGGAGGGTGTCGGTGCCGAGCGCCGACAGTTCGCGCACGAGCGCGGCCTGGCTGGAGGCCGGGATGCCGGTCACCACGATCATCGTGGCGATGCCGATCGCGATGCCGAGTCCGGACAGCACCGCCCGGACCGGCCGGGTACGCAACCCGACCACGCCGAGGGCAAGCAGGTCGATCATGCGATCAGCCGCCCGTCGCGGATCTCGACGCGCCGGGGCAGGGCGGCGGCGATCTCCCGGTCGTGGGTGATCAGCGCGATCGTGGCGCCCTCGGCGTTGAGCCGGTGCAGCAGGGCGAGCACGGCCTGGCCGTTGGCGGTGTCCAGGGCGCCGGTCGGCTCGTCGGCGAGCACCAGCGACGGCCCGTTGACCAGGGCACGGGCGATCGCGACCCGCTGGCGTTCACCGCCGGACAGCTGATCCGGGCGGTGCCCGGCGCGGTGGGCCAGGCCGACCCGGTCCAGGGCCTGCCGGGCGAGGGCGGCCCGGTGGCGGCGGGCGACACCGGCGTAGAGCAGGCCGGTGGCGACGTTGTCGGTGGCGCTCAGGCCGTCGGCCAGGTGGAACCGCTGGAACACGAAACCGATCTCGCGGGCCCGCAGCGCCGACAGCCGCCGGTCGGGCAGGGCGGCGATGTCCCGGCCGGCGATCCGGACCGCGCCGGAGGTAGGCCGGTCCAGCGTGCCCATGATGTTGAGCAGCGTCGACTTGCCGGACCCGGACGGGCCGACGATGGCGACGAACTCCCCGGCGTGGATGTCGAGGTCGACGTCGGCCAGGGCGGTCACGCCGCCGGGGTAGACCATGCCGGCGCCGCGGATCGACAGCACCGCTTCGCCGGTCACGACGCCACCACCACGCTGGTGCCCTCGGTCAGGCCGTCGCCGGTGATCTCGACCCAGCCCTGGGCGAACATGCCGGTGGTGACGGCGACCAGACCGGTCGTGGTCTGGACCGCGTAGCCGCCCTCGGCCAGCGCGACGAGCGCCTCGACCGGTGCGGCCAGCACGTTCTCGCGCACCTTCCCGGCGAAGTCGACCCGCACCTCCGCGGCGTCGATCTTGGCGATGGCTTTCGGGTCTTTCAGGGTCACGGTGATCGTCAGTTTCGGGGTGGCGTCGGCGACCGCGCCGTCGGCCGCCGCCAGGACACGGCCCACGGACAGGACCCGGCCCGGGACCGTACGCTCGTCGGGCAGCACCACCGTGACGGCGGCGCCGCGCTCGATCGAGGCGGCCTCCGACACGTCGGCGGCCACGGTGATCACCTTGCGGGTGGCGGTCACCGACATCAGCGGGCCGGTGGCCGGGGCGCCCGGTTGCACGGCGACCGACTCGACGCGAACCGCCCCGGCGAGCACCTCCACGTCACCGACCGCGATCGCACCGGTCTCCGGCAGACCCTGGTCACGCTGCCATCTCTTGATGGCCGCGATGAGCTGCGGGGTGAGCACGGCCCCCTGGACCGGCTTCGTGTCGGGCTGCACGCCGATCGGATAGCCGAGCGCTTTCAGGTTGTCCGCGATGATCCGCACGTCCCGGCCGGCGAGGCCTTTGCCGGTGATCGTCCGGTACAGGGGCATGCCGCCGTAGAACAGCGGAACCGGAAGGTCGTCGGCCCGGTACAGCTGCCGTCCGCGTTTCACGGTGGTGCCGGGCGCCGGAAGCCACGTGACGGTCGCCTGCTTGTGGCCGTCCACGGCACGCGTTCCCCCGTACCCGATGGTCCCGGAAATGCTCTTCGAGGTGCTCAGGTCGCGCCGTTGCAGCTCGGTGGTGGTGACCGCCCCGGTGGCCGCCGGCGTCGGTGTCCCGGGGTCGCGCGGCCGGAGGACCAGGACGGCGACGGCGACGGCCACCAGAACAGCGGCTCCGGCGACCAGCCACCGCCAGGGCCGGGCGTCAGTGTTAGCAGACATGCCGGGCAGCCTCAGCGAAGATCTTTAGGAAGCTGTCAGGTATCTCCTGGCGACCCGGCGGATCTTGCGCCGGCACCTATAGTCGCCGCCATGTGCGCACACGTTCTGATCGCCGACGACGATCCCCGTCATGCCGAGGTGGTCCGCCGGTATCTGGCCGCCGACGGCCACGAGGTGACCGTGGCGCACGACGGCCGGACCGCGCTCGACCAGGCGCGCCGGCTACGGCCGGACCTGCTGGTGCTGGACGTGATGATGCCGCAGCTGGACGGCCTGCACGTGTGCCGCACACTGCGCGCCGAGTCGGACGTGCTGGTGCTGATGCTCACCGCCCGGACCAGCGAGGACGACCTGCTGCTCGGCCTGGAGCTGGGCGCCGACGACTATCTGGCCAAGCCGTACAGTCCCCGCGAGCTGACGGCCCGGGTGCGCACGCTGTTGCGCCGGTCGACCCGGTCCGCGCCCACGCCCGGGTCCGAGGCGCGCACGGTCGGCCGGGTGACCCTGGATCCGGTACGGCACCGGGTGACCGTCGACGGTGAGCCGATCGTGTGCACCCGGGGCGAGTTCGCGATCCTGGCCGCCATGTCCGAGCAGCCCGACCGGGTGTTCAGCCGCGCCCAGCTGCTGCACCACACCCGCGGCATCGACCGCAGCTCGACCGAGCGCACCATCGACGTTCACGTGATGAACCTGCGCCGCAAGATCGAACCCGATCCGCAGCGGCCGGTCCACCTGCTCGCCGTCTACGGCGTCGGCTACCGCCTCTCCCCCGGACCGGCGTGAACCGGGTGCCGTGGCGGCACAGCCTGGTGACCCGTCTGCTGGCCGCCTCGGTGCTGATCGCCGTCGCCGCGATCGCGGCCACCGCCTGGCTGGCCACCCGCACCGCGACCCGCGCGATCACCCAGGAACAGGGCCGCTCGCTCACCGACGACAAGGGCGTCTACGACATGCTCGTCGCCTACGCGGCCGGGCATCCGGACTGGTCGGGCGCTCCGGAACTGATCCGGCAACGGGCCGCGAAACTCGGCCGCCGGATCACGCTGATGACCGAGGACCGGCAGGTGATCATCGACTCCGGCCCCGGCCCCTCGTTGCGGACCGCCCGGCCCTCGGCCGTCGTCGACCCGCTCGGCCTGGACCTCGGGCTCACCGGCGGCACCGACCGCATCGACGCCCGGGCGGTCGGCCCCTACCTGCTGCCGGCCACCGAACGCGCCGCACTGCGCAGCGCCGCCCGCAGGACCCTGAACTGCGTGTCCGAACTCGGCGTCAGTGGCCGCATCGTCGACACCCCGAGCGGCCGGCCCACCATCGAGCTGACCAGCACCGACACCGAAGGCGCCATGATCAGGTGCGGCGCCGGCTGGGACGAGGACCCGACCGCCACCGAACAGAGGGCGCTGCGCACGCTCGGCACCATGACGGCCGGTTGCCTCGGCCGGCGCGACAGCGCAACCGTCGTGGTGACGCCGCAGTTCCGGGCGTACGTGCTGTCCGCCAAGCAGGCCTCCGACCTCCGGGTCGCGCCGATCCCGGCCGAGCAGATCGCCGACCCCGCGACGACCGCCCGCGCCCGCTCCTGCCTGGAGAAGTCCCGCCGCACCCAGCTCCAGCCCTACGTCGCCCCACCGGCGTTGCTGTTCGTCACCGACCCGGACACCGGCGCCGACCGGACCACGTTCACCCTCACCCGCGAGAACACCATCCGGATCGTCACCGTCACCGGCGCGGTCCTGCTCGCCACCATCGTGGTCACCGTCCTGGCCGGGCGCCGGCTGGTCCGCCCACTGCGCGCCCTGGCCGAGACGGCGGGCGGACCGGAACCCGCGGTCGTCACCGGCCGTGACGAGATCGCCCACCTGGCCCGGGCCCTGAACGCCTCGGCGCGGCAACGGCGCGCCATGGTCAGCGACGTGGCACACGAACTGCGCACGCCGCTCACCAACATCCGCAGCTGGCTGGAAGCCGCACAGGACGACCTCGCGCCCACCGACGACCAACTGGTGGCGTTGCTGCACGAGGAGGCGATGCTGCTGCAACACCTCATCGAGGACCTCGCCGATCTCGCCGCCGTCGATGCGGGCACCCTTCGGGTGCACCCCGAGCCGCTCCGGTTGCGAGACCTCGTCGACCAGGTCACCGACGTCCATCGGGGCACGGCACAAACCGCGGGGGTACGTCTGGAGGCGCACGTCTCCGGCGACCCGACCGTGTCCGCCGACCCGGTCCGGTTACGTCAGGTGATCGGCAACCTGGTGTCGAACGCGCTGCGCCACACCCCGCCGGGCGGCGTGGTCACGGTCTCCGCCCACGAACACACCATCGAGGTACGCGACACCGGCGCCGGCATCAGCGAGGAGAACCTGCCGAAGGTCTTCGACCGCTTCTGGCGGGCCGACGAGTCCCGCGACCGGGCGACCGGCGGAACCGGCCTGGGCCTGGCCATCTCCCGCCGGCTCGTCGAGGCGCACGGCGGAACCATCTCGGCCGCCAGCACCCTCGGGCACGGATCCGTCTTCACCGTGCAGTTGCCCGGCTGACCCGTAGACGAACGAGCCGCCACCCCTGGTGGGGTGGCGGCTCGGTGTCTGTGACAGGTCAGCTCAGCTTGACGTTGAAGATCGGGTTGGCGGCAAGCTTCTTGAACGCGGCGAGGCTGGCCGGGGTGCTGTTGATGCTGATGTCCCGGTTGCCCTGGTCATCGGCCTTCGTGTCGAAGTGCACGATCGCCTTGATCGCGGGACGCTTCTTCAGCTGCGGCAGCACACTGTTGTACACCGCCGACTTGTCGGTCTTCTTACCGATCCGGTGGTACCCGCCCCACTCGGCGATCATGATCGGCTTGCCCTGGTGCTTGGTGGTCGCCCACTCGTAGAAGCCCGGGCCGCCGTTCTTCGGCTTACGGTCCAGCAGATCACCGAACGTGCCGTAGTGGTAGTAGCCCTTCTCCACGCTCACGTAGGAGTCCAGGCCGATCCAGTCGACGACGTCGTCGCCGGGGTAGAGGTCCTTCCACCAGGACTGGGCCATCCACCGCTCGTTACCCATGTAGGCCATCACGTTCACCACGTTGTCGGCGCCCTGCGCCTCCAGCCGCTGGATCGTGTGCCGGTACATCGCCTTGAAGTCCTTGGCCTCCCAGCCGGAGCCCTTCTTCGGCTTGACGTCGTTCTCCGGCTCGTGGTTGAGCACGAGGAAGACGTCCTTGTCGTAGGCCTTGATCCGCTTGGCGAACGCGTCGATCCGGTCGTCCTGCTCACCCTTGGCGACCTTCGCCCACGACGAGCCGTAGGCGATCTTCCAGTTCAGCAGCAGCACCCGCGGGTTCGCCGGGTCCTGCGTCATCGCGATCTCAGCCTTGGTCGGGAACTCCTCGTCACCCTTGTGATAGGTGTGGAAGATCGTCGCGGTCCGCCCGGACATCTTCTCCCAGTTCTTGTGCTCCAGGTCGCGGGGCTTGCTGGTGAACCCACCAGCCGCACCACCCCACAACACGCCACAGGACGGGACAAGGTTGGCGTCGGTAACACACTTGCTGGCCGGCGCCGCAACAGCGGCAGTCGGCGCCACGACAGCGGTGCCACCCGCGAATACGGCGGTCAAGGCTGTCAGCATCATCGGCAGCTTGGCGCGTCGCAAAACAATCTCCCCCGTTAGTCCGGCCTCGAAGTCGGCCGGGCATGTGAAAGAGATTCCAGGGCGGCAGGTGCACACCAAGTGCCCGTACCGGTGCCACCCGGTTGCGGGTTCTCAGGCCCCGGGGCGAACGACTCGCCACGGGTAATCGACCACGAGAAGACCGGGTTTACCGAAATGGCCGGTACGCCGTGCCTTCCGCGCATCGTCGCTGTTCGAGGGCGCCCGGGACCACGTACCCTGGTCGGCGTGGGTATCCGTGCGACGGCGTCAGCGGGCTGGCAGAGCCGGCCGGGCCGTCGCGCGCTCGTCGCCGCCGATCTGAGCACGCTGCGGGGCCCGGTGAGCGGGATCGTCGACCTGCCGTTCCGGCTGGTGTGGGCGCCCCCGCCCGCGGGCCGGTTCGACCTGGATGACGGTTTCGACCGCAGGCGGATGTACGAGATCGTGCTCCGCGAGGCGGTCCGTCACGACGAGTTGCAGACCTGGCTGAACGGGGAACTCCTGGTGGCCCTGTGGCCGCGCCTGTACCTGCCCCGCGGGCTACGGCAGGCGTGGGAAGCCGCTCATCCGGTGCTTGTCGCTGTGGCCGTCGTTTGACCGGCCCCGTCGACGCGTTCCACCTCCAGGTGGCACGGATCGCCCTGGCGGTCGCCGACCGGTTCGGGTTCGCCCTCGGCGGCGGCCTCGCGCTGATCCTGCACGGCATCGTGTCCCGGCCCACCGAGGACGTCGACGTGTTCGGCGAGGAACACTGCAGCGTGGCCGCCGCCACCGCGGCGGTAGCGGCGGCGCTGGCCGAGGCGGGGATCGGCGTCGACCAGGTGCACACGTCCTCCGACGTCGTCGACGGCCTGGACTATCTGATGACGGAGCTGGTCGCGTACCGGCCGGACGGCGGCATGGTCCGGCTGAGCCTCGGGCACCTGTCGCGCACCCGGGAGCCGGTGCTGCTGGACATCGGGCGGGTGATGGCCGTCGACGATCTGATCGCGTGGAAGGTCGCCGCCCTGGTCAACCGGGCCGAGGTCCGCGATTTCGTCGATGTGGCGGCGTTCCTGGCGGACCACTCCCCCGGCGCACTGCTGGACCTGGCACGAACGGCGGATCCGGGCCTGTTCGACGAGGATGTCGCCGCGGCCGGGCACCGCCTGGACGAGACCCCCGACCGGGCGTTCGCCGCCTACGGCGTCGGCCCCGAGCAGGTGCTCCAGCTGCGGAAACGCTTCACGGACTGGCCCCGCTGACCTCACACGGCAGTGAGTTCGAGGACGGGGATCGTACGGATCCCGGCGGTCTTCGCCTCGTACTCCGCGAAGCCGGGATAACGGCCGGCCTGCTCGTTGAACCGCCGGTCCCGCTCTTCGCCGGCCAGTTCCCGGACGCGTACCGGGTAGTTCTCCGTGCCGCGTTCGACGGTGGCCTCTCCGGCGGAGACGAGGTTGTAGTACCAGCTGGGGTTCTCCGGTGCGCCGGCCTTCGACGCGAAGACGTAGATGACGCCGTCGTCGGATTCGTGGGGCAGATACATCATCGGGCTGACGAGTTCGCGGCCGGTCTTGCGGCCGCGGTGATGCACCAGCACCATGGGCGCCCCGGTGAATGGTCCGCCGACCTGGCCGTCGTTGGCGCGGAACTCGTCAATGATCTTGGCATTCCAGTCATTCACCGTACATACCTCTTCTTCAAAGGGTGACGATCACGCCGCCGGAGAGCGGGGAGTCGTGCAGTTCCAGGGCGGCGAGCCCGACCCCGTCCGGGATGTCGAAGACGAGTTTGCCGGTCACCCGTTCGCCGGGGTCCAGCTTCTCCAGGAACGTCTTCGTGTCGCGGTTGGCGTAAAGGCCGGCGATCTCGTCGTATCCGTAGTCGGCGCCGTTGACGTCCCGTGCTTTCTGGGCGAGCCCGAGGAAGTATTTCGGCTCGTCGGCAATGTTGCGCACCGACAGGGTGACCACACAGTACCGGCCCTGTGCGGTGCGCCGGAGATGTTCGATCCCGATGCTGTCGCGTGAACAATCGACGCGGGAGATCACGAACTCGAACTTGCCGTCACGTACCGGGTCGCCGATTCCCGGCGGCTTCTTGGTCTTGTTCGTTTCCGTTCTCGCCGGCGTGTCCGCGGCGGTCACCACCGGGCCCCGGCTCACCCGTTCCGCAACGATCCCGGCCGCGAGCAGGGCGATCACCACGACCCCGGAGACGACGAGCGCGATCGCCACCTTGTACGGGGTGGGCGTTCTCAGCGGTGAGCGATAGGCGGCCGGATCAGGGCGGCGCCGTGAACCGGGTTCGTCTGCCATCGGACCGCTCCACGAAGACCGTCTGCTTCCCTTCCTCACCGTGAGCCACCCTCGCCGACGGCGCTACCGATATCGCCCGATCAGCAGCATACTTCGCCTGATCGGACAAGATGTGATCTTCCGGCGGGCACCCGACTCCGGACAAGGATCCCGGAGCCGGGCACGGACCGCCCTGGTCAGAACGACAGCATTCCGCTGACGAGCGCCTGCCAGGTCATCGGGCCGACGATGCCGTCGACCGCCATCGACGGGACGTCGGCGTGGATCGCGGACTGGAAGCCGCGTACCGCCGCGTCGGTCTCCGGGCCGAAGAAGCCGTCGACCGCGAGGCCCTGCGACGGATCACCGGAGAGGTTGCGGAACTGGAACTCCTCCTGCACACCGCGCACGGCGTCGCCCTGCGCGCCCTGTTCGACCTGGATGATCAGCGCGGCCCAGGTATTCGGGCCGACGATGCCATCGACCTTGAGGCCCCGGTCGTGCTGGAAGGCCCGCACCGCGGCGTCGGTCTGCGGCCCGAAGATGCCGTCGACCGTCACCGTCTTGCCGCGCGCCCGCAGCAGGTATTGCAGGGTGGGAACCGGATGCTCCTTGGCGCCCTGGCTGACCTGGGGCCACGGGCTCAATGTGCCTGTCATCTCCATCGCCTCCTTCCACCTCGTCATACCGCCCGCTCCGGCCCGCGTCGCCGGTACTGTCCTTGATCTGCGGACACGGCTCGGTGGGTCGTTGTCAGGGGCAGGGCCCGCCGCAGACGTCGATCACCCGGCCGGTGAGCAGGAACGTCGCCTTCTGCTGCTGGGCGCCCGGCTGGGCGCGCGGGAACTCGTGCGGGTCCGGCCCGTACCGGGGGTCGCTGGGTGCGAGGTTGGTCGGCGGCGGCGCGTAGGCCTGGCCGCTGTTCCACACCACGAGCGCCGAGCCACGGTACGGGTAGGACCGGATCGCGCCGATGCCCCAGAACGGCACCACCTCGTCGGACCAGCCCGGAGCCAGCGCGGGCCGGTGCAGGCGGGCCCCGATGGTCCGGGCCTGCACCTGCGCGGCCGCCGGGGAGACCTGATGATCCCCGAACGCGACGTGCATCAGCACCTGATGTGGCGGTGTGCCCGGCAGCGGCCGGGAGGTGAGGTGCTGGGCGTACCCGTTGGCCTCGCCGCGATCCCACAGCATCTGCAACAGCCCGAAGATGAGCTGCTGGTCGGTCCTGTCCGGGTAGGACCGGTCCATCAGCTGCTGGAACGGCGCGAAGGCGGTGCTGCGCTGCAACATCGTGCTGTAGTTCATGCCGGGCACGCCGAGGACCGAACGGGTCCAGTCCTGGGCGATCGCGGTCAGCGCTCCCCCGTTGATGCCGCCCTGGGAGTTGCCGTCGTAGTGCAGGCCACCGCGCCGGTCGAGCAGGCTGCGGCCCTGCCCGTCCTGGAAGGCGGGATCCGCGGCGAACCCGCCGTTCGCCACCATCGCCCGTCCGAGGAACAGAAAATTCACAAAGCTTTGCTGCAACCGATCGGGTACGGAGGGGAAGCCGCTCAGGTCGCTCCAGACGCCGGCCACGAACGGGATGTCCGCCGACGACAGTCCGATCCAGCTCGTCGCGCAGAACAGGAAGCCGTGGTCGTACGCCATCTGTTTGACGTTTCCGGCGTTGATCTCGGTGGGTGAGCCGAGCAGCCCGTGACCGTAGAGCGACAGGTGAGCCGGCTTCTCCGCGCTCACGCCACGAGGGATGTTGCACACGAAGCCGGCGGCGTAGGTGGCGCCCGACGCGGCCGGCAGGTCCCCGCCCGGCGGGTAGTTCAGCCGGGATCCGGGGCCGCCCGCGCCGGTCAGATAGCTCGGCACCGTGACCGTGCCGCGCACCTGGCGGGCGATCCGCGCGTCCTGCTCGGCGGTGTAGTCGGTGACCTGCCCGATCGTGTACGCCGGAGCGGCCCGCCCGAGCGCGGCGAACGCGTCGTCGCGCATCCGCAGCACCCGCCCGGTGAGCCCGGCCGCGCTCGCGACGGTGAAGTCCCACGCCAGGTAGAGATGGTGTCCCAGGTGCTGTGACATCCCCCGGCCAGGAGCGGGGATCCACGCACCGGTACGGTCGCGCAGCCCCCGCAGCACGACCACGTACCGGGTCGCCTCGCTCAGCGCCACCGCCGGCCGGATGACGAGCAGCTGCCGTGCCGGATCGTCGGCGGCGTGCGCGTCGAGTTCCGCCCAGTACGGTGTCCGCTGCCCGGTCCGCGTGTTCAGCAGCACGATCGGCGCGTCCGGCCACAGTGACCGCCCGATGTCGGTGACCGGCGCGATGCCGCTGGCCACCGGATCGAGACCCGGCACGTGAACCAGGATCGGCGTGCCCGGGCTGAACCCGTCCTGCCGGTTCCACTCGGCCGGGTCGATGTGGGTACCGGCCACGTTCGCGGGAAGCGACCCGGCCGGGAAGTGCACCCGCCGCCCGGTCGGGCTGCTCCGGTCGGCGACCGTGAACCGGTCGCTGGGAAACGGCAGCAGCCCTTCACCCACCCACTGATCAGCGGCGGCGACGGCGGCACTGGACGGCGCCGCCCCGGCGAGCACGGCGAGAGCCACGAGCAGAAGTCGGCGCCACATCGGACACCCCCATCGACAGCCCATTGAGGACAGTCTCTGTCTACGCCACCTCGCGACGCTCCTCAAGCCTCGGGACGAAGCTGAATCTCTCCTCGTGGTCCAGGTAGAGCAGGGCGCCGTCGGGGGTCAGGACGACCACGTCGTCCGAGGACGGATACCACAGGTCGTCGAAATGCTGGGCGAACACCGAGAACGGGAGTTCGGCGCCGATCCCGTCCCTTGCCCAGTCGATGCGGATCACGGAGTCGGCGTCGACGGGCAGGGAACGCAACCAGGCCCGGACCTCGTCGTCGGTGCGGTCGGAGACGCCGAGCCTTGCTGAGGCGATCTCCCAGGCATCGTCGAGCACCCCGTATCCGCCGAGGTACTCGCCGACGACGATGTGGACCTCCGGCACCGCCCGGCAACCGAGCGAATCCAGGGTCGCGGTGAGTCTGGGTGGCACGAGCCCACCTCCTTTCGCGACGGATTCTTCCATCGATGTCAGGCGCTGATCGCGGCCAGCAGCTCCGGACGGGCGGGACCCGGCAGCGGGTAGCGCGGGCTGCCGCCGCCCAGCCGCATGACCTTCTCGGCCAGGCCGGGCCGGGCGACGATCTCGTCCGGAGTGGCCAGCAGCGACGCTAGGGACTGGTGGGCGCGGGCGATCTCCGGATCGGCGCCGGCCGCGGCGGACACGGCCAGGCTGAACGCCCAACGGACATCGTCGGTCCGGTACGGCGTTCCCGCGGCGTCGGCGTCGAGCTCGGCCAGCCGGTGCCGGTCGTACCACAGCGTCGCCCGGTACATCGGCTCGACGACCGTCGCCGTCCACTCATGGAAGCGACGTGCCAGCTTGTCGTGGTCGGCGGTACCCGTGTCGCGCAGCACGTCGCGCAGGCCGACCGCGTGCAGCAGGCCGATGGTGGCGCCGCGCCCGAGCGACGGATTGGTGCACGCCCACGAGTCGCCGACGGCGACAATGCCGGTGGCCACCGGGTTACCGTCGACGACCAGATCCCGGTGCCGGTCCTCGATCCCGGCCATGACGTCCACGCCGGGACCCGGTTCGCCGTCGCGCCAGTGCGCGGCCAGCGGATACCGGGCGAGAGCGGCGTCCCAGCGGGCCGGGTCGCGCAGGGCCCGCATCGCCCGGTCCCGGCTGCTCGCGATCAGGACGATGCTCCAGGTGCCGTTGTCGGTGGGCACGGTCAGGATCGACATCGACTCGTGGCGTTGCAGGACGCCGGTACGGCCCTGCGGCAGGGATCCGGTGCGGGTCCGGAAGTCGCGGCTGAAGTAGACGAAACCGCAGTCGGCGCGTTCCTCGGCCGGGTGCCGGGCGCCGGCCGCGGACAGCCACGCGCTCAACGGCGAGCGCCGGCCGCAGCAGTCCACCACCAGGTCGGCCCGGAAGGTGCGCCCGCCCTCGGCTAGGACACCGGACACGCGCGGAATCCGTACATCCGAGGTTTGATCATCGGTGAGCAGACCGGTGACGGTGACCCCGCGCCGGATCCGGATGCCGGCGGCGCCGGCGGCGATCGAGGCCAAAACCCCCTCCAGTACGGAACGGCGCGCCGTGACGGTCGTGAAGCGCTCGTCGCCGGCCTGCCACGGGCCGCGCTGTGCCGCCGGCAGCAGGTCGAGGAGGTTGATCCGCAGCCCGCCGACGGCTTCGAGACGGTCGAGGACGTCGGGTAGTTCGCGGTCCATCAGGTCGCGCCAGCGCGGCAGCAGGATGTGCGGCAGCCGGAACTGGTTGACGCCGGACCGCTGCCAGCGCACCCATTCCTCGGCGGGCGGCGGCTCCGCCGGGTCCCGTTCCAGAACGGTGACCTGGTGGCCGTCGCGGGACAGCAGCAGGGCGGTGGACAGGCCGCACAGGCCGGCACCGAGAACGATGATCCGGGACATCGGGCACCTCCGTGTCGCAGTGATGTGCCGAGGGTCGGCCGGATCGGCGCTCACCTTCCACGTCAGAACGGCGTCAAACGCTGTCCAAAACGGTGCGACGGGGGAACAGTGGGGGCATGTCGGGGAACCTCGGTGACCTGCTGGAGGCGGCGCGGCGGCGGCGATTCGTCGGCCGGGAACGGGAACTCGCCTGCTTCGACGACGCCCTGCACGGGCGCGGCGCGTGCCGGGTGCTGTTCGTGCACGGCGAGGGCGGCATCGGCAAGACGACCCTGCTGCACGAGTTCGCGGCCCGGGTGCGGGTGGCCGGGCGCACTCCCGTACACATCGACGGTCGCGACATCGACGCGGCGCCGCCGGGTGTCGCCGCGGCGATCCGGCTCGCCCTCGGTGATCGCGATGATCTTCCAGCGGGCGTGGTGCTGCTGGTCGACGGATATGAGCAGTTGAGCCCGGTCGACGGCTGGCTGCGCGACACGCTGCTGCCCACCCTGAGCGCGGACGCCGTCGTGGTGCTGGCCGGGCGTGATCCGCCGAGCGCGCCCTGGCGGACCGACCCCGGCTGGGGTGATCTGACCGCGGTGCACCATCTCCGCCCGCTCGGCCCCGCCGAGGGTGACGATCTGCTCGCCCACGCCGGAGTGGCGCCGGACCTGCGCCCGCACCTGCTGACACTCGCGCGGGGACATCCGCTGACCATGGCGCTGCTGGCCGATCAGGCGGCTGCCGGAAGGGTGCCCGGCAGCCTCGCCGACGCCCCGGATCTGATCTCCGCGTTGCTGGAGTCCTTCCTGCGTGAAGTGCCCGGTGAGACGCACCTGACCGGCCTGGCCACGTGCGCGGTGGCCTGGCTGACCACCGAGGATCTGCTGCGCCGCCTGGTCGGCGACGACGCGCCCGCGGTGTGGCGATGGCTGGCGGGCCAGCCGTTCATCACCAGCGGCCCGCACGGGCTGTCCATCCACGACCTGGTCCGGGACGTGCTGCACGCCGAGTTCGAACGGCGCGCGCCGGAACCGTTGCGACGGACCCGCTGGACGGTCCACGTCGAGGCGGTGTCCCGGCTGCGCGCCGCCGCCGGCCCGGATGCGCAGTTGCACGCACAACAGCTGTTCTTCCTGGTGCGCAGCAGCCCTCTCGCCGGCACGCTGGCCGGGCTACGAGCGCAAGGCTCGACCAGCGTCGTCACCGCCCGGCCCGGCGAACACGACCAGGTGTGCGACGTCATCGAACGATTCGAGGGGCCGGCCAGCGCCGACCTCGCCCGGGCGTGGCTCACGGTGCAACCCCAACAGCTCAGCGTGGTACGAAGCGCCGGCCGCGTCACCGGGCTGGCCCTCAACCTGCTGTGCCCCACCGGATCCGGGCTGGAGGAACGGGATCCGGTGGTACGCGCGGTGCTCGCCCACGTGGCACGGGAGGCGCCCGCCCGGCCCGGCGAACTCGTCGACATCTGCCGCTTCCTGTCCGGCGCCGACGAACATCAACGTGACCGGTACGCCCTGCTGGCCGGTCCGGTCTCCAGCATCGTCGAATGGTTGACCCATCCGCTGGCCTGGTCGTTCATCGTCACCGTCGACGCTGAGCACTGGGGGCCGTTCTTCGACTACATGGCGTTCGCCCGGCTGGTCGAGGTGGACTTCGGTGGCCGGCGTCATGTCGTCTACGGCATCGACTGGCGGCGCATCCCGGTCGACACCTGGTTCGACCTGATGCATGAGCGTGGGCGCACCGGAGCGACCGGGCCGCCGCCCGCCGCGCTGCTGCGGCCGCCGCCGCTGGACCGTGTGCGGTTCGGCGCCGCGGTGCGGGCGGCGCTGCCGATACTGCACCGGCCGGACCGTCTCGCCGGCAGTCCGTTGCTGGGCACCGCGCTCGCCGCCACCGCCGGCGGGCCGGACGTCGACCGGTTGCGGGCTGTCCTCGAGGACGGGGTGGCACGGCTGGGCGCGGAGCCCCGCGGTGATCGGTTGCGGGCGGTGCTGGACCGGACGTACCTGCGGGCGGCGCCCAGCCAGGAGGCCGCCGCGCAGATCCTCGGGCTGCCGCTGAGCACCTATCGGCGCTACCTGGCGAAGGCGCTCGACCACCTGACCGACCTACTCTGGACGGTCGAGATCGGCGACGTCCGCCTGGACAACCGCTCGTTTCCGCCGAGTGGAGTCAGAACGGCTGCCCACACACCTTCCACTGCCCATCCTGCTGGACAAGCGTGAACGTGTGCCGGTCGACAAACCCACTATCGAGAGCGAGATTCGCGGTAACGGTTGCCGACACCCGGCCATTGACGTTCGATACGTTCACACCCACGATCTCGTGGCTACGAATGGCGGGCTGCCCGCTGATCCCCTGAGCAAATTCCTGGCGCGTGAAATTGCTCGCCGTACTGGCACAGAGCCGACCATAAGCGGCATCAGCGTCACCCGATTCCAGATCGGCGACGAACTCTTCGACGGCCTCACTGGCCGGTCCGGTTGCCTGCCGTATCCCACTGATGAAGAAGTAGCCCCCGGCTGCCACACATGAGCACAGCACCAGCACAACACTGACGACGATCACCACCGTCCGCAGCGTGCGGCTCGGAGGTGGAACGGGTTGGCGCATGGGCATCACCATGCTGATCGAGCCTAGCGGCCCGATACAAGCTCGGTGAGCCGACCTCAAGGACTCGTCAAGGTGAAACCCGCCAATTTAGACCCATAAAAGATGAGCGATCCTCCCCGTTCTCCCCGCTCCCGGTGGGTCAGCGCGCCGGTCCGTTCACGAAGGGTCAAGGGTATGCCGTTGGCGGAATTGCACGAACGCCATAGCCGCGATCCGAGCCGCTGGCGGGAGCGTTCACCACTGCCGTTCTTGTCGTCCTGTCAATGCGTCCGCTTGCGATCAAACCGGGATCATTGTTCACGACGCACGGCTGCGGGAAGGCTGGGTGCACTCATCGACGGTCGCCTCGATCGCTGATGCCCGGCCCTCTCTGCCGCGCCCAGTACGCAAACACGGCCTGGTAACGGCGGGGCAGCTTGAGCTTTCTCGCAGGCCGCCGGCGACGTGAGATGCTCCAGTGCGGCCGGCGCGCCTCTGCTGGGATCAGGCAAGAAAATGGCGCGCAATGTCGATCTTGAACCGCCATACTGGTGCCCATGAAACTTGCCGAGGCTCTCGCGCTGCGCGCAGATGCGTCGCGCCGCGCTGAACAGCTCCGTTCCCGGGTCACCGGCAGCGCGCGTTACCAGGAAGGAGAGGCGCCGGCCGAGGACGCCGCGTCGCTGCTGGCCGAGACCGGTGCGGTGCTCGACGAGCTCGAGTCGCTGATCCGGCGGATCAACCGGACCAACGCCGCCACCCCGGTCGAGGGAGGCAGCCTCACCGACGCGCTCGCCCGCCGCGACGTCCTGCGCCTACGGCACGGCATCGTCACGTCGGCGGCCGATGCTGCGGCCGGCGAAGGTCAGCGGGGATTCCGGCAGCTGCGCTCCGAACTGAAGATGGTCCCGGCGCTGCCGGTGGCCGACCTGCGACGCCAGGCGGACGACCTCGCCCGGCAGCTACGTGAGGTCGACACGCTGATCCAGCGGACCAACTGGGAGGCCGACCTACTCGATTGAGAGACGCGGAGCAGGTAGCCGACGTGGAGGCGTGCACAGACCCGAGAGCCGGCGGGTAAATCGGCTCCTTTCTTGGCGCGCCGAGGGCAGGCGCTGGGGTTCGACTCCCCGGCATACATCGCATGCCCAGTACGGAGCACAAGTGACGGCGCACCGGGCACGGCACACTACCGAGTGCAGATCCACGACGGCGAGGGCGGGAATGGGGAACTCCGCGTCCCATTGAAGCGAACCACCAGCAAACAGCGTTCTTCTTCTGCCGCGAGTCAGCTGGCCGGCGCCGACCCGGCGTCCTGACATGCCGCGTGAGCCTGATCATCCAAGCCTTACGATGCCGACGTGACTGTCTACGACATCGCCACCCAGTTGCCATCCATCGACGTAGTACGGCGCAGGTGCCAGGCGTTGGCGATGCTTGACACGATCATCGAAGGCGATTACTACCGCTACGACCCTGCATGGGGTGCCGGCGAGGCTGGATCGATGCGCAATGGCAGCGGCGAGGAGTACGACATCGTCTTCACCGCTGACGGCGCCTTCATCCGTGGCGTTTACCACGATTCGCCGATGTTCGAGTACGCGGATGGGCGGCTGTGGCCGGGCCTCCTCGACGGCCTTCCCGAGGAGTTCCGATCCCAGGTGTCCGAACCGGCCTTTTGCCGCCCGGACGGCACACTCGATGCCAGCTTCGTCCTATGGCGGCGCACCGACGACAGGCGATGGCACGCCGGAGACGACATCGACTTCTCTCCCGCGGACGTCGAAGAAGACGACCCCGACGGTTCCTGGCTGCTGAACATCCTCTTCGAAGACATCGTGGAGAAGTACCGCGAGTACGCCGATGAGGTTTGGGAGGTCGATCTGCCGTTGTCCGCAATCGAGCACGTCGTGGCGTTCCTGCCGTTGACCGACGCCGTTGTCCAGGCCCTCAATCCTGGGATCGATTCGGCTCACGTCCGGGTACAGGCCGAGAAACTCGGGTACCCCCTGGCTGCGACTGCCGAGCCCGCTGGAGAGGATCTGGGATCCTCGCCGGTTTCCTGGAGGCACTGATCGGGCACAAGTCCGCGCTCGACGTACGGCCGGCGACCTTCGCCAGCGCCATGACCGCTTTCAAACCGGTTGCCGCTCCGGTCAAGGCCGGACACGATGACCGCTATGCCGACGCCTGAACTCAGCGTGACCGAAGCCTTCGACGAGGCACTTCAGGCCGGCGCCGCCGGCGACGAGGAACGCCTCTGGGAGCTGATTTCGCACCTGCGCGCCCATGGCGGGCAGGAGGCTCTCGAGGTTGCCGCCCGGCTGTCCGATCACCGCGATGCCGCACGCCGCGAACTGGCCGCCGCCGTGCTCAGCCAGCTCGGTGCGGCACCGGGCCAGGCCGCGGCCGACGGGCCGTTCCGCGAACGCTCCCTGGCGGTACTCCTCAACATGGCGCAGGACGAATCCGATCCGGACGTCCTCTACTCGATCACCACCGGTTTCGGGCACATCGGCGACGAGCGTAGCCTCGCACCCCTGATCAGACTGCACACCCACCCCGACGCCGAGGTCCGGTACGGCGTCGTGTTCGGCCTGCTTCGCCGCCCGGGTACGGCAGCTCTCGACACCCTCATCACACTCTCTGCCGACGAGGACGCCAAGGTGCGCGACTGGGCCACCTTCGGCCTCGCACGCCAGACCGACGAGGACTTCCCCCGGCTGCGCGACGCGCTCGCCGACCGGCTCGACGACGACGATGCCGACACCCGCGTCGAGGCCGTACACGGGCTGGCCACCCGCGGTGACGAACGGGCGATGCAGCCGCTGCTCGACATCCTGGAGTCGTCTCCGGAGCCGTCCGACCCTGGGCTGGTGTCCGAGGCGCTGTGCGCGCTCGCGGCCGCCACCGCGGCTCCCCGCCTGCGCCCCCACCTGCTCGCAGAGCGGGACCGTTTCCTGGACGACCCCATCGACGAGTGGCCCGACAATCTTCGAGCTGCGCTGGCGAGATACGGCGAGCCGCTGCTGCGCTGATCGGGCCCGGTCAAGCTTGCACCGCTGACCTTGCCCACTCATCGGCGACGCTGCGGCCGCATTTCACTCCGACTGCACCACGGTGAAGGGCGGCCGCACGCCCTCGGTGAGCTCGGCCGCCGCCTCGAGCGCCATCACCGCACGCTGGCGGCTACTGACGTCAGGCGTCCTGGCCGTGGAGTGCAGCGACCCCAAGGCGACCAGATAGCCGGACCCTACCGCCGCATAACCCGAGATCGTATGCCCGATCTGATAGTCGTCGCCGACGACATAGAGGCGACCATGAATGCCGACAAGGAACTGTCCACCCTGTTCCTGGCCGTTCTCGGTCCTCGCATAGCCGCCGGTGGAGAGGCACTGGCGGACGGCCTCGATGAACGTGGTCACCATGAACCGGTCGACGTCCCAGGTGTCGGGCTCACCGACATTCAGCGAGTAGCGCAGGAGTTGACCCATCCGATAGCTGGTCGTGAAGCCCATCAGGTAAGAGCTCCTAACACGATCTGTTGAATCGATGATGATCGGCGTCGCGAGGTAAAGATCAGTCTCGTTCGCTGGTCGTGGCGAAGCCGTGGATTGTCGATGACGAGTTGTGGCAGTTGATTGAGCCGGTGCTGCCGCCGTGGCCGGAGAAGGCCCCGGGGCCGAAGCCGGTCCCGGACCGGCTCTGCCTGCAAGGCATCCTGTTCGTGCTCTACACCGCGATCGGCTGGGAGGATCTGCCGCAGGAGCTCGGCTTCGGGTCCGGTATGACCTGCTGGCGCAGGGTCGAGCGGTGGACCGAGGCAGGTGTCTTCGACCAGGTTCACCAGATACTGCTCGCCAGGCTGAATGCGGCGAACCGGATCGACTGGTCGAGAGCGGCGATGGACGGCAGTCACATCGACGCGAAAAAGGGGGCGCCGGAACCGGGCCGTCGCCGGTCAACCGCGGTAAACCAGGCTCCAAGCACCACCTGATCTGCGACGGCAACGGCACCCCGATCTACGTCCTGACCAGCGGCGCGAACGTCCCAGACATCAGCCGTGCTCTCGATCTTCTCGACTGCTACCCACCGATCGCCGGACGTCCCGGCCGCCCCCGGCGCCGCTTCGACGTCCTGCTGGCCGACAAGGGCTACAGCAGCGAGGCCTTCCGCCAAGCCTGCCGCGAACGCGGTACCGAACCGATCATCGCCAAGCCCAAGACGCCCAACATCAAGGGCCTGGGCAAGCTGCGCTACGTCGTCGAACAGACCTTCGCCCTGCTCCATCAGTTCCGGCGGATCGCCGTGCGCTGGGAACGCCGCCTCGACATTCACGACGGCCTCGTCAGCCTCGCCTGCGTCATGATCTGCTGGCGCCGCTTGATCAAATGGACCGCGTAGAGATCGTGTTAGGAGCTTGTAAGGCCCTACCTGAAACACCTTGGAATCCGACCGCACCGCGACGTGCCACCCGTCGCTCCCCGCGGAGTCCCCACCAATGGTGACGGTCCGCCCATCCGTGATCCCGACGATGCACGTCATCGAATACCTTCCGTGGAAACCCCCGGCTTTAGCCGTGGGGAGGAAATGGAACCCCTGCGGAGCAGGTCAGGGGTAGCCCATTCGCCGTCAAGGCGAATGGGCGTCTGGTCAGACGTTGCGTTGGTTCTCGACATACTTTTTGACCGCTTCCAGGGTGGCTGCGCCGGTCGTGGCGACGAAGTACGAAGTGGTCAACAGGGTCGGCATCCGGGACTCGAGCTGCGGGAACTGCTGTCGAATCAGCCGGGACGATCGGCCCTTGATACGCTGTCTGATGTGGACGAGACGGTGCGTTACAGCTACCGCCTGCGGCCCGGCCGCATCGCGGAGGCCGCACTTCTCGACGAGTGGGGCCGCTGTCGGTGGCTGTGGAACGAAGCCGTCCACCAGCAGAGAACCGGCCGTAAACCCACGTTCGGCACGCTGTCCAAGCTGCTGACCGACGCCCGCAGCCGCAACGCCTGGCTGCGCGCCGGGTCGCAGGTCGCCCAGCAGCAGACGCTGCGCACCTACGGCACTGCCCTGAACCATTCGTTCACGGTGAAAGGCCGGGGCCGTCCGAGGGCCAAGAGGCTCAAGGACGCGTTGCCGAGCTTGGAGTACACGACTCGGGGCTTCTCGATCCAGGGCGGCCGTCTGCGCCTCCCGGGCAAGGTCACGATCCCGGTCGTCTGGTCCCGGGAACTGCCGTCCGAACCGTCCAGCGTGCGGGTCTACCGTGACAGTCTCGGGCATTGGTACGCCTCGTTCGTGGTCCGTCGGGACACGGTCGGAACACCTGGGGCGGATCTGCCCGGCATCGGTGTCGACTGGGGTGTGAAGGCGACCGCCACCACGACCGATCCGGCGTTCGACCTTCCGCACCTCGGGCATCGCCGACGGTGCGCGGCCGAACTGGCCAAAGCGCAGCGCAGGATGGCCCGCCGCCGCCGGCCGAAGGGCCGGCCGCAGTCGAAGGGCTACCAGCAGGCCAGGAAGCAGGCCGCCAGGATCGCGAAGAAGGCCGCCCGGCAGAACACCCACGACGCCCGGGTCTGGGCGAAGAACGTCACCGCGCATCACAGCCTGATCGCGGTGGAGGACTTCAAGCCGAAGTTCCTGGCCAAGTCCCGGATGGCCCGTAAGGCCGCTGACGCGGCGATCGGCGCGTGCAAACGAGAACTGATCGAGCGTGGCATGCGGGCGGGCCGGAAAGTGGTGCTGGTGCCGCCCGCCTACACCACGATGACCTGCTCCGGGTGCGGCGAGAGAGCCAATCACCGCCTCGGACTGGGCGTCCGCATCTTCGAGTGCACGGCCTGCGGCTACACCGCAGACCGCGACCTCAACGCCGCGAGGACGATCCTCGCCACGGCTGAACGCGACCGTGCCAGTACTGACGACGTGAGACATCTGATCGCCTCCTTCCGGGATGGTGGATCAGGTGCGGTCCGAGCTGGGAATCCAGGGCCTGGCCCCGGAGGGAAATCCCCCGGATTCATCCGTGGGGATCGTTAAGACCGCATCTCGTTTGGGGTTGTTGTAGCGCGGGGTCGTTCGTTGTACGGGTGTGGGTGATGTGGAGAAGTACTGCCCGGAAGCGTTGTGGCGCCTCGCGCAGCCGCTGCTGCCCGGGCACCCGAAACGGCATCAGGGTGGCGGCCGGCGGCGTATCGACGACCGGGTGGCGCTTGCGGCGATCCTGTTCGTTCTCGACACCGGCTGCGCCTGGAACGAGTTGCCGGAGTCGTTTCCGATCTCGTCGGCGAGTACGCACCGCCGGTTCAGTGAGTGGGTCGAGCAAGGTGTGATGGCCGCGCTGCACCAGGCGACGCTCGATGTGCTCGGCGCTGCCGGGCACATCGACTGGTCGCGGGCCAGCGTCGACGCCCTGCACGTGCGGGCGGTAAAAGGGGGGACCTGACCGGGCCGAGCCCGGTCGACCGCGGTAAGCCCGGCTCCAAGATCCACGCGGTTGGTGATCGGAACGGGCTTCCGCTGCATGCTGATGTCTCTGCTGCCAACGTCAACGACCACATGGTCCTGGAGGATGTGGTCGACGGCCTGACGCCGGTGCGTCAGCCGGTCGGCCGCCCGCGCAGACGGCCGGCGAAGCTGCACGGCGACAAGGGCTACGACTACCGCACGAGTCGGCAGGCCCTGGCCCGGCGCGGGATCAAGGCGCGTATCGCCCGTAAGGGCATCGAGTCCTCGACCCGCCTCGGCCGGCACCGCTACGTGATCGAGCGCTGCCTGGAGTGGGTGACCCGGTTCCGGCGGCTGGTCCGCCGCTACGACCGCAAGGCTTCCCACTTCCGCGGATTCCTGCGCCTGGCTTGCGCTGTCATCTGCTTCCGCCGCGCCGTCAAACTGAACCTGTTGCCGGGCAGCAACCCCAAATGAGATGCGGTCTAAGCGCAAACATCGGGGCCGGCCGTGTTCCTATGCGGTGTCCGCCTGGATCCGGCGAGCGGTTGCGGGGTCGAGCGGGTAAGGGCGTTCCGGCGGAAGTAGACGCTGGGCCTTGGCAGCCTGGCCGGCCCGGATCAGCGCATCGATCTTGTGCACGGTGGGAGTGAGGTCGGTGAGACCGACGACCCACTGCTCGGCGTACGCGCGAATCAGCGCGCGGCCGATGCCGACCTGGATGCTGTAGTGGTTGAGCGCCGCTCCCCGGGCCGAGCGTTCCGGATCCCACTGCACGTGCACGCTCGCGGCGTCGAACGCCGTGCTCCAGGCGGCCGCGCTGCCGTGGATCGCCGGCACCGGCGCGGTGAGGACCGCCTGCGACAGCGCCTGCTCCCAGCCGGCGCTGGTGATCCGGACGGCCAGGACACGTTCCTGGCCGGGCTTGCGAGCCCAGTTGCTGCGGTGCATCAACCACAGCAGGGACGGTTTGATCCAGGTCATCCGGGTGAACGAGAACGGCGCCACGAAACGCCCGGCGGCCAGTGCCGCATCCGTGATCGCCGGCCCGAAGGCCTGGTACATCACGATCGTGTCGGCGTCGAAATCGGCGCGGATCCGGCGCAGTAACGGCATCGGCCCACCCTGTCGTCCGGCAAGATCTGATCGATGCCGAACTCTGCCACCCTTGGGCGCTGCCCGACCAGTTGATTTCGCCCTGGCGTGCCATGCGCCTCCGGCCGCGGGGTGGGGAGGTTCAGCGGCCGAGGGGGGCCGGCTCGGCGAGGGGATGTGGTTCACCAGGGGGCCAGCGGGCCGAACAAAATGGACGGGGCGGTGGGCACGACTGGTCGGCTGCTACCTTGACTCCCGTCGATCCGCCGGACGGCGGATCGTGAGCTCCAAACGGGGGAATGACATGCGACACAAGCAAGCTCTGTCCGTGGCCGCGCTCGCGGCCGTCACCGCCGGTCTCCTGGCGACGGCCTGGCCAGCCTTCGCCGACGAGACGCCCGCACCTACGCCGACCGTCTCGGTCGAGCCGAGCTTCCCGACACCGCCCGCCAAGCCGATTCCGAGCGGGCCGGTCGAGCCGGTGCCGCCGACGTACGGGACGTTGAGCCCGCCGCCGATGCCCACCTTCGACTGTGACCCGGCGGACGTGGACTGCGTGCCGTAAGGCGGCGCGCCGAGCCGGTCCGTGCCTTCCGCCCCAGGTCCTACGCCTGGGGCGGTGGGCGGACGGTCACCGACCGGACCCTGAACACAAATGGTGTCTAGAATGCGGCGATGCGGCGGGTTCTCTTGACGGTGGTCGGCGGTGTTGTAGCCGCGGCGGCGGTTGTCGGGTCGATTCTCGCCGTGGTTGGTACGTGGCAGGCCGACGCCGGCGCAACGGACTGTTCGGAGCAACTCGCCGCCGGCCAAGCAACGGTTCACACCGACCGGCGCTGGACCGAGGCGGACATCCCGGGAGTCGGCAGCTATCCCGAGATTCACTGGCAGACCCAAGCGGCCGGGAATCCCTGCTCTCGGGCACCGGGGCCAACCGATTGGCGTTATCAGGGTGTCATCCGGCTACGTCCGGAGGACGCGACAGCGCTGGCCGACCGGTACGACTGGCGCCCGGTGCCGGCGGTCATCCCGTCGTACTCCGAGGAGTACGAGTTCGAAACGCCGAACCAGATGTGGCCCGCCCTGGTTCCATTCGTCCCGGACGGCACACGCTGGCTACACAGCCGAACGTGGACTGAGACGCATTCGCAGGGCACACAGTGGACTGACCTCTACCTGGCGCCGGACCAAGCACTCGCCTTCGTCGTGCTCTACGACCACTGACGTGATCTCAGACTGTCGACGCGCTGCTCGTGATCGCGAAGGCTTGCCACCACGCCGGCTGACGCGAATCCCGACGAGCTGAGGGGCGGCGGCGGTGGGCTGGAGTACGTCATGATCTCCCCCATGGCGGAGCATGAGCTGGCCGGGGTGTGGCGGCGGATCATTCGAGGTGACGGCAAGTCGTGGGTGGTGTTCGCACACGCCACATGCGTCGTGCTGCCCGCGCCCGGTCCGGCCGATGATCTGGCGCAGCAGGCGGTGGACATTCTGCGTGAGTACGGGCCTCTCTTTGCCGGTTCGGCCGCCGGCGACTTCGGCACCCTCACCCTGGAGCCCGGCCCCGGGTGGGTGGTCTACGGGCATCACAACGACGTGCTGACCTACGTCGGCCCCGACGAGATCACGGGCGGTACCGATCTGGAGGTGGGCCTGCACGGCCGCGCCAAGCGGGACCGCGACGGTCGCGAACTGAACGTCGTGCACGTGGAGGACAAACGCGTCGCATAGCACTCGTGCCGATGCGCTGACCTCGATTGCTTACTCGCGGCTTCCCAGGGAACCCAGCGCGAAGTACGCGACCGACGCAGGCCGAAGGGAGTCTCGCATGATGCGCTACTGGCCGCGGCGCGCCCCTGGGCTACCGCCCGGGCAGCGCCTGATGGCGGAGATGCCCCGATTCAGCGACCTCCCCCACCTCCCTCCGCCCGCCATGCCGACCGCGCCCAGACTGGAAATCAGGAACGAAGGCGAGCTGGTCGCCGTCCTGACCGCCGCTGACCTGCGGGCGCTCGGACCGCGCGACCATACGGCCGACTTCCACTGCGTCACGACGTGGTCGGTGACAGGGCTGGTATGGACCGGCGTTCCGCTGCGGGAGGTTCTCGCCTCGGTGGGGATGTCCGACGCGCCCGCGCCGTACCTGGTGGCCCGTGCAGGCGATCGCCGCGAGGCCGTCCTCACCTGGGAAGACGCCGTCGCCGAGGACGTGCTCCTGGCCACCCGTCTCAACGGCGCCGCCCTCGATGACAGGCACGGCGCCCCTCTGCGGCTCGTGGCTCCCAGCCAGTACGGCTACAAGAGCGTCAAGCACCTCATCGCCATAGAATTCCGCGCCGAACAGCCCCGGCTCATGTCGAAAGAACACCTCCGAGCTCGCGTCGCCTTCGAGGAACGGCATCCGCGACTGCCGAGTCCGCTGGTCAGGCTGCCGTACCGGTTGATGATCGCCCCGACCGCGTACGTGGCTGAGCGGTCGCTGAGCCATCGTCGTACCAATTAACGGGTTGGATCTTCTCTCCGTGTCCATGCCGCATCCAGCGCCGCCAGAACGCGCGAACGGTTCCGCAGCACGAAGATGTCCGGCAGGGCGAGGCTACCTGTTGAGCTGGCATGCCTGCATCCAACCGGAGAACTCCACGTTGTAGGGGCCGGTCGTATTGCCCTCGCGTGAGTGGGAGACACCGCGGTACGGTCCGCACGTGGAAAGGCATGTCGACCGGGTCGACGTCCGGCAGGACGATGACGAGCTCACGCTGATCCTCGGGGCGGCCGGGGTCCACGTCATGCTGATCCGGTTGCGCTACGCGGGCTGGGTGGACGAGGTGATCAACCCGGCCGGTGAGATCGCGCCCGGTCCGGGAGCCTGGACTCTCATCGGCCGCGAGCTGTGCCTCGACTTCGGCCCCACGGCCGCAACGACCCTGGGCTTCCCACGGGACTGTCGGCTGCAGCTCGACGTCGACGACGATGCGATCCGGCGGGCCCGAGCCGCGCTTCTGGAGATCCTGGATTGTGCGTGCTTCGTCGTCGACACCGCTGAAGGGCGCATCACCAGCTGAAACGGTTGGTTCGGATCACATCTCGACGGCTGACGGCCACGAGCAGATCTCAGCGACTCCGTTCCGGACCGCGGCCCAGTCGACCTTCCGTGGCTCGGATAGGCGCTGCTCCAGCCAGCGGCTGCGCTGCAGGTGCTCTCGCCGCAGGTCGTCCAGGTCGAGAGCGACGCCTGCGGGTGGTCCGCTTCGTTCCAGCTCCACGACACGCTCTTCCATTGCCGTGATGAATCGCCGGTCGAAGTCCTCGACCGCTGCGAAGAACTCCGCCGCCGGCAAGCTGAACTCCAGCCGGGGCGGCCCGTCGAACGTGCTGGCTTCCTCCGTCGTGAGCTGCTGGCTGAGTGTCACCACGTCGCCGCCCTCGACGCTGTGCCGCCAACACTTCAAGGTCGGCGACTGCGCCAGATAGCCCAGATAGACGTTGAAGTCACTCTGCACGCTGAAAGCAACATCGACGTCATCGCCGTATACGTCGTCGTCCGGAATCTCGCGGCTCGGGAACGTGCCATCGACGAACGGCACGAGGTCGTCGGGCACCGGCTCCTCAAGCACCCAGCGCAGCAGTATCAGGTCTTCCCACATCCGGGCGATGTAGTAGTCCGGGTACGGCCGTTCGAGATCCCAACGGCGGACCGCCTCATCGCGGTAGCGCAGGACCTCCCGGTCCTCGCTGTCGAACCAGAACCAGCCTTCGCTCAGCCCGAACCAGTGCAGTGTCAGCTGACTGCGACCCCATGGAGAGACATCGGCAAGCGGCCGGCACTCGAACTGGAACCTCAACAACGAATCACCTCTCCGGACGGTCAGGTCCGAATCCTGCCAGACCCCCTTGGCCCATCCTCCGAATACTGCTCCCGTGCGATTACGCGCCTTGAGGTGACCGCAACCCGGCGTCCGGGTACGACCCGGACGTTCCGTTGGTAAAGGGGCAGTATGAACAACGGTGCTGTGAATGCGAAGGTAGCCGGTTCCGGTAGGCCGTATCGGGGCCGCGGCCGACGAGCCGGTCACTGCGGACGTGAAAGGCGGCGACGTGGAATGAGCTGTCGAGACGATCGTCAGGTGGTGTGGGGTGGCAGGCGGTGGGCCAGCAGGTCGGTGACCTCGGCGAGGTCGACGAAGTTCCGCAGTAGCCGGCGGCCGCTGTCGTCCGGGTCGGCGAGGATCGCCCGGAGCAGGTGGGCGCTGCCGGCCGGTTCGGGTCCCGCGGTGCGGGCGGCCTCGGCGACGCGGGCGGCCGAGACCGTCCATGGTGGGTTCTTCGCGTAGGTGCGCCAGATCCGGCGTCGCTGTGGTGCCGCGGGCGGCCCGGACGGTGTGGTCTCCGCCATTATCTTCAGGGCGGGCTCCCGGTCGGCCAACAGCGGGCGCAGGATGGGGTCGCACGCGGTGCGATACTCGGCGGCCGGTTGCAGGCCGGTGTCGTCCATCTGTTCCTCGAGGAGCATGAGCGACAGCAGCAGATGCGCCGGCGTGGTCCGGTCGTGACCCAACCTGACGGTCTCCGCGATGGCCTCGGTCTCCAGATAGACCAACGCCATGCTGGCACCGGTGAACAGCCGGAGGCCGGGGATCACCAGGTGGGTCATCGCGCGCGACGGTGGCTTCCCGCCGCCGCCCGGATCGGCGAGGACCCCGATCATGTGCAGGTGGCGGGACATCTCCCGCCGCGGCCCGACGGAGCCGACGGCGGCCCACAGCTGGTCGGCCACGTCCGTCAGGGCCTCGAAGTCGATGACGTGGTTCACCGCCGTGCCCGGATCGTCGAGCAGCGCCTCCAGCAGGTGGTCCGGGCCCACCCACGGCCGGTCCCGGGCCACCGCGATCGCCATCGCCAATCGCAGGGAGGCCTCGGTGTCGGCGGCCCATCGGGGAAGGCCGTCGGCGGACCAGCCGCACGCCTCCCACCGGGCCTCCCGCATGGCGTGCAGCAGTTCGCGTTCCTCGTCCGGTGGCAGTTCGACGTGCTCGCCGGGATCCTGCCGCCCGGTGTCCTGGCCGAGCGCCGGCCGCAGCACCGGGCGAAGCGGTGGGTAGCGGCCCACCAGGCCTTCCAGTACCGCATCGGGCTGTATCTCGGACCGTTGGAGTTTGGTGGTGGTCCGGCACGCCCGGCGGAGGACCTCGAAGAAGCCGGTCCCTACGACGGTGAGCATCGGGTCATGTCTGGCGGCGCAGCCGGTCCGCGATCCGGGAGCGGTATTCGGTGAGCACCTCGTTCTCCGGGATCGTGAAGATGCCGTCGGTCAGGTCGTGCTCCTGGGGTAGCAGGTCCTCGGCCAGCAGGCAGAGCAGCCGCGCCTCGGCGAGAGCGTCCCGGGTGTTCTGCTGGAACAGCTGGTCGGCCCACTCCAGCAGGTTGCCGAGGTAGTCCAGCACCACGGCGTTCCGGTAGGCCGTGAACGGTGCGTCCGGGTCCAGCAGCGGCAGGAGCTGCCAGACAGCGCCGGTGTCGGCCGGGTCGAGGATGTGCTCGTACCAGCGGCGGGCGTCCGCGAAACGCTGTGCGGCCCGCAGCTTCCGGGCCACCAGCAGCGGGCCGTGCCCGAAGATCTCCCAGTGGTACTGGCCGTCGGCGCCGCGGAAGACGGTGGGCTGCTGGGTGGTGCGGGACAGCAGCGCCGGCAGGCCGTCGGTGAGCAGCTTTCGGTTGAGTTCGGTCGCGGCGCCTCCGGTCAGCGGGATGAGTTCGAACGGCAGGGCGGCCAGCTCGTACGGATGGGGTGTGTCCACGTTCTTCGCGTGCCGGTGGTAGCCGCCCGGGACGAACAGGAACAGGGCGTCGGCGCCGTCGAGGACGCCGTCGAACGACGTGCCGGAGGACCAGGCGCCCGCCACGGGCCGCGCGGTGGGCAGGGTATGAGGCTCCTGACCGGCCGGAACGCGGCAGTAATGGTCCCCGGTGAACAGGTACAGGTGCTCGCCACGGCGGAACGCGGCCGAGACGTCGCGTGGCATCCGCTGCGGGTATCCCGGGTCGGGGAAGTCGGGGATCGTCTGGTCGGCGCCGAGCGTGTAGCGGTGGTACTCGCGCCCGCACGTCAGATACAGCCGGCTGTCGGCCAGCCAGGCGGCGTCCACCCGCGAGGTTTCCGTCATCTCGCTGGTGGCGTGCAACGGCCGGGTGGTGCGGCCGCCGTCCGGCGCGACGCTCAGCACCGTACCGGAATGGTTGTCGATGTAATGGGTGTTGCCCTGCTCCTCGAACGCCTCACTGATGATGCGGTCGCCGGGCAGCCCGTCCACGTTGCCGCGCAGAGCGCGCGGGTAGCCGCGGTCGGGTTCCCCCCACCAGTCGAGCCCCGGCCGGAAGCTGTAGCGGGCGTACCGGGTCTCACCGATGACGTAGGTGATCGGCCCGGTGACCAGCACCGTGACGATCCGGCCGAAGTCCGGGCCCAGGTTGAGCCCCTGCTGGAACTCGGCGATCGGGATCTTCAGGCCCGGCTCGGCCGAGTTGATCACGACGCCGGCGCTCTCCTGATAAAACCATTCATTTCCCTGTACGTCGGTGAAGGCCAGATCGATCCGCGGCCACGCCGGGAACCCTTCGGCCGCGGCGGCCTGCTCGATGCGCTGGGGGAACCCGGGGTCGACGCGGCCGAACGCCGGCCCGGTGTAGCGCAGGCAGGTGTCGCCGATGAAGACGTACGTGTGCCCGCTCGCCCGGGTGAGGACGGCATCGACCGGGCCGGGGACGGGCAGCGCCTGCGGCAGCCGGCCGAACCGGGCGCTGATCGGCTGCGCCGCCGGTGTCCGCCCGCCGCGCGCGGGGATGACCGTGAACACGCCACGCCCGTTGTCGAAGCAGTACCGGTCCCCGTTGGGCAGCTCGAAGCCGGCGTCGATCCGGTCCCACGCGGGAAGCCGGTCCGGGTTGCCCCGCAGCGGCCGCAGTGGCGGCTTCTCCGTTTCGGGGACCGTCACCGGTCGGCACAGGTGGCTGGCGCCGCGTATGTCGACGCTGAACCACGGCCACGACTCGGCTCCGGCCGGCAGGTCGAAGCGCACCACGTCGGCGACCGGGTCCGCGAAGTTCTGGGCGACGCGGTCGGTGGTCGCCGCCGCCTCGGTGCGGGTCTCCAGGTCGGTGGCCAGGGCGAGGGCCGTGTCCGGTGGCGTGTCGTCGACGTACAGCTCGGGGTGGAGGGTGAACACCGCGGCCGCCCGCCGGTCGGTCTGCCCGTCCGCTGAGACGGTGTACGAACAGGACACCAGGATCGAGTCCGTCCGCACCCGTACCAGAAGATTTGCCGCCTTGAATGCGCCTTCCTCGCCGGCGCCGAGGGTCTGCGCCGGCACCCAATCGTGGTCCAGCCGCTGGTAGGAGTAGCGGATCCGCAGCCGCCGCGGTTCGGGCGCGACCCAGAACACGAAGATCCGGCCGAACGCGCGCACCGGGTGGACACGGTCGGCGTCGATCGGCACGCCGACCGGCTGCCAGGGTGTCCACCGCGCGTCGGGGCCGTTGAGTTCGGCCTGCCGGTGGTGGTAGCGGCGTGGCTCGATGCGGCTGCGGCCGAAGAGCACCAGACCGTTCGGGGCGTCGGCGAATCCGCCGGCGACGATCAGCCGGGACACCTCGGTGTACTCGTCCAGATAGCGGCGGTACGCCCGCTCGATCGCGGCGTCACCGAGGTCACCGTCGAGCAGGTCCTGTTCCAGCGTCTCGAACGGAGGCGTCCGGCCGGGCCGCAGGTGGTTCTCCGGGTAGAGCAGGCGCTTGCGCTCGGCCGCCCACTCCTGATAGCCGGGTACCCGGGCCCGGCGACGCTGGAGGTAGAGCCGCACCGCGGCGATCGCCTCACCGATCCGCGAGGTCATCGCCTGGGCGCCGGCCTCGACGTCGGTCAGGAACCGGTCGGACAGCTCGCGGGGATGTCGCAGACCCAGGCCGGCGAGTAACGCGGCGACCAGCGCGTCCCGGGTCCGGACGTTGATCTCGCCGTGCAGCACGGCGCCGGCTTCGGCGGCGATCAGCGTTTGCAGCGCGGCGGCGGCCGCGTCGAGATCCGGTTCGGGACCGTACAGACGCGTCCAGACGTCGGCGTGCACGGTCGACGGGCCGACACCGAACCTGTCGGCCAGCGCGAACGCGTCGGCGGGGTCCGCGCCGAAGCCACGGCACCAGTTCAGCTCGTCCTCGTCCCGGCCGGGTTCGCCACGGGCGAGCTGGATCGCCCGCAGGTCACCGATCCGGTAGTCGGCGGACGGTGGGAGCAGGTCCCGGAAAGTGACCGGCTCGCCGTGGTCGTCGCCGAGGCGCACCACCTCGTCGCCGAGGTGCAGGTAGATCTGGTCGTGCAGGCGGAACGCGCCGTCCACGCCGGCCTGGAACCGGGCCGGCAGCTGGCCCCAGCGGCCGCTGATCCGCAGCGGGTGGCCGGGATCCACCGTGTCGAGTGTGCTGCCGAGGGCGTACCGCACGAACTGGCTGCCGCGGAACGCGTACAGCTCGCCGTCGGCGGTGACGAACGCGGCGTCCAGCGGCCGGTCCCCGTCGAACTCGTTGGCGACACGGCCCCAGGCGCCGGCGATCGGGGTGGACGGGCCGTTCCCGCGCCGGTACTCGCGGCCGGCGAAGACGTACAGTTCGCCGTCCGGCGCCCGCAACACCGCGTCGACGCCGTCGGGCGGCAGCTCGGCCAGGGTGAAGTCGGCCAGCGGCCGCGGGTAGCCGTCGTCGACCCGGCGGTAGTCGCCGCCGGTGTAGCGGACGAACTGGTCGCCGGAGAACAGGTAGGTGTGCTCGCCGTCGACCAGGGCCGCGTCCACCCGCCCGCGTTCGGCGATGGTGTTGCGGATCCGGCCGAGCCGGTCCAGCTCGTAGGTCGCGGTCGCGGCGGTGCTCACCGCGTGACAGGTACGGCCGGCGAACAGGTACATCGTGCGTTCCCCGGCGAGCACGGCGTCGATCATCGAAGGGCTGCCGTCGGCGTACCGTGCGTCGATCTCCTCCTCGAAGGCGGCCGGAAGGCCGGCGAACCCGGGTTCGGCCAGCAGGTTCCCGACGATCCGGCGGGGGTAGCCGGGGTCGGCCAGCCGGGGGTCGGTGGCCGCGGCGCGCACGTACTGATCGCCGGAGAACAGGTAGGTGTGCCCGCCGGCCGACACCGCCGCGTCCACGTGCGGGTGCGGGAGCCGTCGGCCCAGCCGGGTGTCGAAGCAGGTCTCGCCCTTGAACAGGAAGACGTTGCCGTCCACGGTGGTCAGCACCGCGTCCAGGCCGCTACGGAACTGGGCCGGTACGGTGCGCAGCGCTCGCGGCCGGTCCGGCTGTGTGGTGACGGTCCGGCCCTCCAGCGCGCTGTAGTGCCGCCAGCCGTCCGGATGCTCGATCCGCACGCCGCCGCTGTCGAGGTAGGCGGTCCGTACGTCGTCGAGGGCCAGGTCCGGATACCGGCGGTGGGTGGCCGTCGAGACGGCGTGGATCTGCCGGCCGCTGATCAGATAGACCGTGCCGCGGTCGGCGACGGCCGCGTCCACGCTGGTCAGCGTCACGGTCAGGCCGGCGAACGCGGGCTCGGAGGAGAGCTGCGCCAGCCGGCGGGGGTAGCCGGGGTCGGTGCCGGTCCAGCGGACGTACCGGTCGCCGGAGAACAGGTAGGTGTGCTCGCCGGCGACCAGGGCCGCGTCGACCCGGCCGGTCCGGGCGATCGGGCTGACCAGCCTGCCCCAGAACTGGTCGATCATCGCGGGATACTGGTCGTCGATCCGGGTGACGGCGGGGTCGGAGTAGCGCGCGTAGTGGGTGCCGCTGAACACGTACGTCCGGTCGTCGGCGCCGGTGAAGGCCGCGTCCACCCGGTCGAACGGCAGGCTGTCCCATTGTTCCTTGAGCGTCTGCGGTGGTGACCAGCGGCGGCGCCGGGCGTCGGAGGTCACGAACTCGCCGCCGGAGAACAGGTGGATGCGCCCGTCCCGGGTGATGAACACGGTGTCCACCCGCCCCAACGATGCGAACAGCCGCTCCGGCAGCCGCCACCAGTTCTCCGGCGCCGGCTGCGGGTAGCCGGCGTCCGGGATGGTGTAGTCGGCGGCCGAGTAGCGCAGCATCCGGCCGCCGCCGAACAGGTGGGTCTGGCCGTCCAGCACGAAGGCGTGGTCGACACGTTCCAGGCCGGACCAGTCGTCGGCGATCAGGCGCGGGTAGCCCTCGTCGACGGTCGTGTAGTCGGCGCCGGTGTAGCGCAGGTAGTGGGTGCCGCTGAACAGGTAGGTGTGCCCGTCCCGGCCGGCCAGGACGGCGTCGACCGTGCCGCTGGGCAGCGCCGGAGCGAGCCGGCCCCAGCGCTCCGCGGTCGGCGCCACCGATGCGCCGTCCGGGCCCAGCGCCACGGTGCTGCCGTCCTGGAACAGGTGGACGGTCCCGTTCGCGTCACGGAAGGCGGCCTGCACGCCGTCCGCGAATGCCGCGGGCAGGTCGGCGAAGACCGACGCGATGCGGCGCGGAAAGCCTTCGTCCACCCGTACACCGTCGTTCTCGATGCTGTCGGAGTGGCGGAACACCTGGTTGCCGGCGAAGAACAGCATCGCCGGGCCGTCGGCGTACCCGGCGTCCACCCGGCCCGTGCCGGCGAGCGCGTTCGTCACCTGTGGCCAGGTCTCGGCGAGGGGGTGTTCCCCGGTTCCGGGCGACAGCACGCGGTCGCCGGACAACAGGTAGGTCTGGCCGTCCAGCACGAAGGCTTGGTCGACGCGTTCCAGGCCGGCCCAGTCGTCGGCGATCAGGCGCGGGTAGCCCTCGTCGACGGTCGTGTGGTCGGCGGTGGAGTAGCGCACGTACTGATCCCCGGCGAACAGGTAGGTGTGGCCCTGCTCGTCGGTGAACGCGGCATCGATGTGGGCCGGATCGGCGAAGGAGTTGCGGACCACGCCCCAGGTCTGCGGCCGGGGCAGGAACTCCGGCTGCCCGCCCTGGCGGGTGAAGCTCTGCGACCTGCCGTCGGTGTCGCGGCCGACGATCCATTCGGTGCCGGCCGCGTCGACGAACGCCGCATCGACCGCGGCGAGCCGCGCGAACCGCACGGACAACGCGTCGATCGCCGCCGGGCCGGCGGTGAGCTCCCGGGAGCCGGCCGCATACGTCCAGAAGGCGCGGCCGTGGAACAGGTGAACCGTGCCGTCCGCGCGTTCCAGCAGCGCGTCGATGCGGTCCACGCCGGGCGGCAGCTCCAGCGGCTCACCGAACTTGGCGGCCAGGTCCCGGTCCCGGAACGCGGCCGTGACCTCCGCCGGGCTCAGGCCGAGCAGGGTGGCGAACCGGGCGAACCCGCGGATCCGGCGGGCCGCCAGCTCGGCGGCCCCGGCCGGCCCGGTCAGCACCCGCACCGCGCCGGTCAGGCTGCCGGCGACGGCCACGCAGATCGCCTCGATCGCCGGCGTCCCGAACTCCTCCCGCAAGATCGCGAGCACATCCGGGGTCGACCCGTCGAGGCGGGCGCGGAGCGCGGCCAGGCCCGCCGGCCGGGCGCCGCCGATGATGTCGCGCAGCACGGTTCCGGTCAGCTTCGCCGACCGCAGCCAGCCGGCCAGCGCGACGAGCGTCTGCACCAGCCAGAGCGCCGAGTCCGGGTCACCCTGGTCGAGGATCTGGTAAGGGTCTCCGCCGGTCACCTCGGTGTCGATCAGGATGGGCAGGGCAAGGGCCGGGTCGAGCCGCACCGCCTCCACGATGTCCAGCAGCTCGCCCACGGAGAGGCTGAGCGCCGCCGCCAGCCGGGTGATCCGGTGCAGCAGGCGGAGCATCCGGTTCGGGTCGGCGCCCGGGTCGAACGGGCCGGTCCCGGGGATCCGGCCACGGTACCGCCGGACGATCGTGGTCAGCGATTTCTCGTCGGTGTGCAGCGCGGCTGCCACCCGCAGCCGGCCGGCATCGGCCGGCACGAGTGCCGGAAGCACGTCGACCGGTCCCACCAGACCGACCACAACGTCAAAAGACAATGCGAGGGTACGGTGCAAGCGCTCGACAACCGCAAGGACGCGTATCGCCCGCCGGTCGAGCACCCCGTCGCAGAGGGTCCGTAACGCCAGGTCCACGTCGGTGGAGGACAGTTCGAGCCGGCGGGCCAGGTCGAGTGGCGTGGTCGCCGTCGCCACGTCGTCCGCGGTGAGGCCCAGGGACTCGCGGGCCACCACATCGGGGTCGGCGGGCGCGGCGTACAGCCGGTACAGCTCGGCCGGTTCGACGCCCAGGTGCCGCAGGTAGGCGCGGATCCGCTCGTGCCGTACCGAGGACGGCAGCTCGGCGCCGCCGCGCTCGATCTCGCGCGCCAGGATCTCGTTGACGATGTCCAGGTGGGGAACTTCGGCGTAGCCGTCCTCGAACGATGGAAGACCGGCCAGGTCGGGCCGCCGCCCGGTCAGCTCCGGCCCGGGACCCGCCAGTTTCAGCAGCTCCGCCAGGTAGGCCGCCGGGGAGTAGACCGATCGGGACGAGCTCTCGGAGTTCACGGAGGCCTCCATCGAGAATCCGGCTGTGGCCTCCGGTGGTGAAGCGCCGCTTCACCACCGGAGGGTCGGCTCAGGGGATGGCGGTGGTGTTGAAGGCGAATCTGGCCGTCGAGTCGGCGATGGCGTCGGCGTTGACGTCGAGCGCCGTCAGGTTGATGTTGCCGGTGTTGTCGCAGGCCTGGTGGTAGCAGATGTCGTAGGCGACGCCGGCGGTGCCGCCGAACAGGGTCGCCTCCTCCGGCGTCTTGATGCCTTCGGCGCCGGTGAAGATGCCGCCCGCGGGAATGCCCACCGCGATGAACGGGCCGTAGTCGGAGCGGCCGTCGAAGTCGGTGCCGACGTGGCCGAGTCCGCGGGAGTCGTAGAAGGCTTCGAGCTGCTTCTCGATCTGCGCGGATCCGGGCGGTCCGGCCGGCGAGCCCACCGCGTCGGAGTTGTCGCCGTCGTACAGCTTGTAGGCGTAGTTGGGTGAGGCCACCATGTCGAAGTTGAGGTACAGCTTGATCTTGTCCCGCTCGGCGGTGGACAGGCCCTCGACGTACTGGTCGGAGCCCAGCAGCCCGATCTCCTCGGCCGCCCAGAACGCGAAGCGGACCTTGTTCTTGACCGGGAAGTGCTTCAGCTGGAGGGCGGTCTCCAGGATCGCGGCGCTGCCCGAGCCGTTGTCGTTGATGCCGGGGCCGACTTCCACGCTGTCGAGGTGGGCGCCGACCATCACGACGTTCTTCGGGTTGCCGGTCCGGGTCTCGGCGATCACGTTGTGGTTGGTGCCGAGCGTCAGGGTGGAGTCGACCTTGAGCTGGACGGTGGTCCCGGGGTTGGCGGCGAGTTCGTTGCCGACGGCGAAGTCGGCGAACACCATCGGGATCCCGGCCCGCCACTCCCCGATGTCGAGCGGGAAGGCGTCGGTACGCCCGGGCTGCCCCTCGTTGAAGATGATGATCCCGGAGGCGCCGGCGAACCCGGCGTTGCGGATCTTGGTGGCGAACGCGCACGTGCCGCGCTGGATGAGCGCGATCCGGCCGGCCACGAAGCCGTTGAAGTCGGCGGTCTCGCATCCGCTGTTGGAGGTCGGTGTCGGTGTCGGCGGCAGGGTGAGGTCGACGCCCTGGACCTGCGCTGTCACGTCGCCGGCGGGCGAGGGCTGGAAGGTGTGGAAGTCCTCGTTGGGGACGTAGGTCTTGCTGTTCGGTGCGGTCTGGTTCAGCGTGGGCGGGCTGTTCTCCGTCCACGACTCGACGAAGTTGATCGGGTCGAGCGTGACCTTGTAGCCGGCTTTGCGCAGCTTGTTGGCGACGTAGTCGCGGGATGCGGTGTAGCCGGGCGTCCCGGCCGCGCGGTTGCCGCCGTTGGCGTCGGCGATCTTCTGCAGAGCGTCGAGGTGTTGCTTGGCGTGTGCTCCGGTGACCTGTTTGACCAGGATCTTGGCGAACAGGTCATCGGGTGGGGTGGCGGCGGCCGGCGCCTGCTGGGCGACGAGTAGGGCCAGGGTCGCGGCGACCGATACGACGCCGTAGACCCCCTTACGAGAGTTGATGCGCATGGTTCCCCCGAACGAGATGATCAGATTGATCTCCACGAATCTTCGTGACACGCGTCGCCCGAATGTAACCGCGTTCCCGACGTCAGGGATGGCCCGATCGGGCCTGTTCCGGTGGTCGCTCGGAGCGCATGGGGAACAGGACGACAACCCCGCCGATTGTCGTCCACAGCAGACACTCGTTCGATACGGGACGGGCCCACGATGAGGTTGGTGGTCAGCCGGCGCGGGTGATCAGGCCGGTGGCGCCGTCGACGGTGATCTGCCGGCCGGTGTGCAGGAGTGTGGTGGCGTCGGGGACGCCGACGACGGCCGGGATGCCGTATTCGCGGGCCACCACGGCGCCGTGCGAGTTGGCGCCGCCCATCTCCATGACCAGGCCACCGGCCGTGAGGAACAGCGGCGTCCAGCCGGGGTCGGTGGACGGCGCGATCAGGATCTCGCCGGGTTCGAGGTGGGCGCCGACCGGGTCGAGGATCACCCGGGCCGGGCCGGTGACCGTACCTGCCGAGGCCGGGGTTCCAGCCAGCGCGCCGTCCGGGGCGGCCGGGCGGGGTAGTTCGCGTTCCGGTTCGGTGCCGTCGGACAGCAGCACCCGCGGAATCTGCCGGCGGCGCATCTCCCGGTCGTATTCGGCGCGGCGGGCGGCGACCACGGCGTGCTGGTCGCGGCCGGCGAGCGCGGCGCGGATCTCCGGCAGGTCGAGGAAGAAGACGTCGTCGGCGGTGTCGATCCGGCCGGCGGCGGCCAGTTCGGCGCCGACCGCGGCGTACTGCCGGCGTGCCGCGGCGAGCACGACGACGAAGTAGTACTTCGGGAACTCCCGCAGCCCGGCCAGGGCCCGGGCCCGGTCCAGCGCGAACCGGACGGCACGGCGGCGCAGCCCGCCACGGGCGCGGCCGGTCAGGGTCGCGATCGTCTCCTCGGCCTCGCGGGCCGCGGCCGCGAACACCGCGTCCGGGGCGGCGGCCGGATCGTCGAGACGCTGGTAGTTGAGAAGCACACCGAGCACATGCCGGGGATCCTCGGACCAGCGCGGCAGACCGAGGTCGATCTCGGCGACCGCCCGGTGGCCGTACCGGTCGAGGAAGTCGGCCAGGCCCTGCTGCGCGACCGGCGGCAGCGTGCCGGCGTGGTAGTGGCCGGCCAGCGTGCCGGAATCCGCGCCGAGGGTCTCGCCGGCGCCGCGGATCCGGCCGGCCAGGTGCCACAGGGCCAGGTCCATCTCGGTGGTGACGTTGTTCGGCAGGCCGCGCAGCACGGTCTGCAACTCGCCCGGCGCCAGGTCGGGCACCAGTCGGCCGGCGAGCGCGAGCATGCCGAACCCGGCGAGCGCGGCCGGTGCGGCGATCGGCATGACGGCGGTGAAGCCCTCGTGGACGAGGACCTGTTCGGCCTGGTCGAGCCGGGTGGCGGCGGTGGTGCCGGCGGGCAGGTCGAGGCGGCGGCGGGCGCGGTCGGCCAGGGCGTCGAGGTCACGGCGGACCCGCTGCGGGTTTCGCAGCGCGCGTACGGCGTGCAGGGGCAGCCGGTGCCGGACGGCGACGTCCGCGAGCCGGGCGACGAACGGCAGCACGGAACGCCTGGTGAGCGCGAACTCGGGCCGGTCGAACAGGGACCGCATCACCACGGCGGCGCGCGCCTCCATCACGTCGAACAGCCGTGGCACGATCATCCGGCCGGCCGGGCTGCGCAGGACGCCGGTCAGGTCGACGAACATGCGCAGGCCGGCCTGGGCGCCCGCGGCCGCACCGGCGACCGGGTCGGCCAGCGGGCGGCCGAACAGCTCCGCGACACTGCTGCTGAACAGCCGGAACGTGGCCAGCCCGAGCGGGGTGATCGGCCGGATCAGGCCCTGGGCGAGAGTGACGCACAGGTAGGCGCGCAGGCCGTCCCGGGCGGCGGGCAGCGGGTAGAGGGTGGTGATCGGCCGGGCCTGGGTCAGCCACAGCGTGCCCTCCGGGTCGATGGCCCACTCGATGTCCTGCGGGCCGTCGTAGCTCGCCTCGACCCGGGCTCCGAGGACCGCGACCGCCCGTACCTGTGCATCGGTCAGGCAGGCGCGACCGGTGTCGCCGGGTGTGGTGACATGCTCGACGCCTCCTCCCCGTACCCCTCTGATCGAAGTCTTCTTGTCGCCGAGCCGGCAGTCGCGGATCCTGCCGGTGGCGGTGTCGACCACGAAGTGGTCGGGGTTGACCGTGCCGGACACCACCGATTCGCCCAGGCCCGGGCTGGCGTCGATGACCGCCTCCCGGCGGCGGCCGGTGACCGGGTTGGCGGTGAACAGCACGCCGGCGACCGCCGACTGGACCATCCGCTGGATCACCACGGCGAGCCGGACGGCACCGTGGTCGATGCCGTTCGCGGCGCGGTAGGTGACGGCCCGGTCGGTCCACAACGAAGCCCAACAACGGTGTACGGCGTCGAGCACCGCGGTCTCGCCGACGACGTTGAGGTAGGTGTCCTGCTGGCCGGCGAAGCTGGCGAACGGAAGGTCCTCGGCGGTGGCCGAGGAACGCACCGCGACCGCGTCCATGCCGCGGTACCCGTCGGCGACGGCCGCGGCGACCTCGGCCGGCAGGGGTGCCGCGAGCAGCACCTCACGGGCCCGGCCGGCCAACTCGGTCAGCCGTGGCAGGTCGTCGGGGGCGGTGGCGGTCAGCTCCTCGATGATCCCGGCCAGGCCGGGCGCCGCATCGGCCGCCTGCCGATAGGCGTCGGTCGTCACGCAGACGCCCGGCGGCACCGGCAACCCGGCACGGGCGAGTTTCCCCAGGTTGGCCGCCTTGCCACCGACCTCGGGCAGCATGCCGGCGTCGATGTCGGCGAAGTCGAGCACGAACCGGGACTCCGCGGGCACGGCGAACCTCCTCCGAGCGGGGTAAACCGACCCTAGCCAACGCCGGTCGGCGACACCGCGTCTTTCAGAAATCGACGATCTTCATCGATCCGATACCGCTTCGCCTACCGTATTCCGTAGCGGCGGGGCAGGTGTCCCCGTGAGCGGAGGTGCCGGGTGGTTGACCAGTCCGACCGTCGTCGCGATGCGTCTGCGGAGGTCGCCGTCCCCGAGTTCCGTCAGCGGGTCTTCACCGGCGACCCGTCCAGCGTTCCGGCGGCCGGCCGGCCCACCATTCCCCTTCCGGGACGGCCGGTCTCCCTCGCCGACGCGCCGGCCGCCCCCACCGTGCGGGGCCGCCGGCCACCACCGGACGTGGGGCGGGTCGTGCTCATCTATGAGCAGGTCCGCAGGCCGTGGCGGTTGCTGGGGTTCACGGCCGTACTCGTGTCGTTGACCGTGGGGGTGATTCTCGGCCAGACCGAGGCCTACCAGCAGCCCTCGCCGCGCGCGGCGGCGACCGCGCAGCCCGTCCCTTCCGATGCGATCCCGGCGCCGGTGCCGCTGACCGCCCCGCTCGGCGCGGTCAAGCAGCGGCGGCTGGAGATCACCGGCGCGGCGACCAGCCTGCGCATCCGCACGGCGGCGCTGGGTGAATCGCTGTTCACCGTCGCCGCACTCGACCCGAACGTCGCACCTCAGCTGACCGAATCGGCCGACGGGTCGCTGCTCGCCCTGGCGCCCGGCGCGGTCGTCACGGCGGGCGCGGAAGTGGTGCTCAACTCCACGGTCGCCTGGACGCTCAAGGTCACCGACGGGGTGCGGGAACTCGACGTGGACGCGCGGGCCGGCGGTCTCGCGGGCTTCGCGCTCGCCGGCGACGTCCCGCGCGGCGCGCTGACCCTGTCCAAGCCGAAAGGCACCGTCCCGCTGACGGTCACCGGCACGCTGGGTGAGCTGATCGTTCGCACCCAGGCGGGCGCCCCGATCCGGATACGTCTGGACAAAGGCGCCGGGTCGGCCACCATCAACGGCGCCGCCCGGCGCGACGTCAAGGCCGGCGTCACGCTGCGCGAGACCGGGTGGGCCACCGCCACCGGCCGGTACGACGCCCGCGTCACCACCGAGGTGAAGTCCGTGCTGGTCGAACACTGAAGCCGCCACCCCTGGTGGGGTGGCGGCTCGTGGTGTGTCAGGTCAGCTCAGCTTGACGTTGAAGATCGGGTTGGCGGCGAGCTTCTTGAACGCGGCGAGGCTGGCCGGGGTGCTGTTGATGCTGATGTCCCGGTTGCCCTGGTCATCGGCCTTCGTGTCGAAGTGCACGATCGCCTTGATCGCGGGACGCTTCTTCAGCTGCGGCAGCACACTGTTGTACACCGCCGACTTGTCGGTCTTCTTACCGATCCGGTGATACCCGCCCCACTCGGCGACCATGATCGGCTTGCCCTGGTGCTTGGTCGTCGCCCACTCGTAGAAACCCGGGCCACCGTTCTTCGGCTTACGGTCCAGCAGATCACCGAACGTGCCGTAGTGGTAGTAGCCCTTCTCCACGCTCACGTACGAGTCCAGGCCGATCCAGTCCACGACGTCGTCGCCCGGGTACAGGTCCTTCCACCACGACTGGGCCATCCACCGCTCGTTACCCATGTACGCCATCACGTTCACCACGTTGTCGGCGCCCTGCGCCTCCAGCCGCTGGATGGTGTGCCGGTACATCGCCTTGAAGTCCTTGGCCTCCCAGCCGGAGCCCTTCTTCGGCTTGACGTCGTTCTCCGGCTCGTGGTTGAGCACGAGGAACACGTCCTTGTCGTAGGCCTTGATCCGCTTGGCGAACGCGTCGATCCGGTCGTCCTGCTCACCCTTGGCGACCTTCGCCCACGACGAGCCGTAGGCGATCTTCCAGTTCAGCAGCAGCACCCGCGGGTTCGCCGGATCCTGCGTCATGGCGATCTCGGCCTTGGTCGGGAACTCCTCGTCACCCTTGTGATACGTGTGGAAGATCGTCGCGGTCCGCCCGGACATCTTCTCCCAGTTCTTGTGCTCCAGGTCGCGGGGCTTGCTGGTGAACCCACCAGCCGCACCACCCCACAACACGCCACAGGACGGGACAAGGTTGGCGTCGGTAACACACTTGCTGGCCGGCGCCGCAACAGCGGCAGTCGGCGCCACGACAGCGGTGCCACCCGCGAATACGGCGGTCAAGGCTGTCAGCATCATCGGCAGCTTGGCGCGTCGCAAAACAATCTCCCCCGTTAGTCCGGCCTCGAAGTCGGCCGGGCATGTGAAAGAGATTCCAGGGCGGCAGGTGCACACCAAGTGCCCGAACCGGTGCCACCCGGTTGCGGGATTTCAGACCCCGGGGCGAACGACTCGCCACGGGTAATCGACCAGCAGAAGGCGAGGTTTACCAAACCCGAGCGATCATCGACACGAGCGTGGGGATCATGGAAAGTTGCTGATGCATCTGGCCCCGAGTCCGGCAAGACATGGCAGCGGGCGGCGACGGCCGGGCCGGAGATCCCCGGCGTGGGCGACAGACCTTCCAGACGTACGTGGTGGACGAGTGGCCGCCGAACCACATGATCGAGCTGCGCACCCGGGGAGAACTAGGAGACCGGCCTTCGCCGGGGCGGACTGACCCAGCTGCGACCCCGGGACCGCCGGGGCCTGTGGCAGCTCGATGTCACGCCTGGCAGCGTGGAGCGACCTGGTCATGCTCCATTGATCGCGGCGGGCGTTCGGTGCCGGGCCAGGCCGGCGAGCGTCGCGGTCGTGTAGGCGGCCGCGATGATCGCGAGCATCGGTGCGATGAGCGTGTGCGGGCGCTGGAGGAGGAAGATCGGCACGTCGGCCGGGTAGGCGTATTCGAGGGCGAGACGCATGGTCCAGACGGCGGCCATGGTGGTCGAGAAGACGGGCGACGGCCGGGTGCTGTAGATGAACGAGAGAACGGCAAAGCCGAGCAGGAACGTGCCGATCGCGTAGGTGCCGAGATAGTAGAAGTGGTCCTTGGCCTCGGGGCTCATGCCGTCGGTGGCTGCGATCGGGTAGCCCAGTGTGGGCAGGAAGGCGTGCCCGATCCCGATGGCCAGGACGAGCGTGCCGGCCAGGCGCAGGGACCAGCGCTCGATCCGGTCCCAGGCGTTCACTGGCCGGCCTGCTCGGTGAACGTCTGCGTGATGTCGGACAGGAACCGGGTTACGACCGCGGTTTCGGCGTCGGACAGGCCAGCGGTGAGCCGTTCGGCGCACTCGGCGATGATTGGCCGGGCCTGGGCGGCGACGTCGCGGCCGTCGTCGGTGAGCCGCAGCCGCACGGCGCGCCGGTCGTGCGGATCGGGCTCACGCCGTACCAGATCGCGTTGTTCCAGCCGCGACACCAGACCGGTGATACCGGCGCTGTTGAGGCCGAGCCGCTCGCCGAGCTCGCGTGTCGGGCACGGCTCCAGGAACCCGAGGTGGATTACGGCGCTGACCTGGGCCGCCGGCACGCCGGTGGCCTTCTCGACGCGGCGGGCCACGGCCGTGGTGAGCCGATGGTGGGCGTGCTTGAACTGGAAGAACAGTTCGACGGCGGCGGGCAGCTGTTCGCTATCTCGCATGCGAGGCATGTTACCTCGCATGCGAGGTAACATGCGATGCCACGGCCCTCGCGCCCGCCCATCGGCACGATCGGACACCCGAAGACCTGCGGCCCCGCGGTTTTCGCGGCGACTTCGAGCTGGTCAGGGCCATCGGGGTGGGCCGCTGCGCTTGGAGGGGTCGAAGTGGGTGAATACCTCGGCGGCTTCGTCAGGCATAGTATGCGTAAATCCCCAAGCCTGGCGGAGCGGTCACCCATCCCCCAATGGGAGCGCTCCCGATATCCCCGAAGGAACCATCCCCATGTCTCGAACACGAAAAGTGCTGTCCGCGGCCGCGATGGCCGTGGTCGCCGTCGGCGGTTCGGTCGCGGTGGCGCTGCAAGCGAGCGCCGCCGCCGGCTGCAAGGTCGACTACACGGTGACCAGCCAGTGGCAGGGCGGCTTCGGCGCCGACGTGAAGATCACCAACCTGGGCGACCCGATCACGCAATGGAGTCTCGGGTTCTCCTTCGGCGCGGGGCAGACCGTCACACAGCTGTGGAACGGGTCCTTCACCCAGTCCGGAGCCGCCGTGACGGTGCGCAACGCGTCCTACAACGGGAGCATCGCCACCAACGGCGCCACGTCGTTCGGCTTCAACGGCGCGTTCACCGGCACCAACCCGGTGCCCACCGCCTTCACCCTCAACGGCACGGCCTGCACGGGAGGCGTGACCACCCCGAGCAGTTCGCCGGCCACGTCGCCGTCCACCTCACCGTCGGCGTCCCCGTCCGCGTCGCCGTCCACCTCGACGTCCACCGGGCCGATCACCGGCAACGGCACGCAGCTCGTCGCGGACATGGGCAAGGGCTGGAACCTCGGCAACCAGCTGGAGGCCAACAGCAACGGGATCCCCAGCGAGACGGCCTGGGGCAACCCGGTCGTGACGGCGGCCCTCATCGACCGTGTGAAGGCGGCGGGGTTCAAGACGATCCGCATCCCGGTCTCCTACCTGGGCAAGATCGGGGCCGCGCCGAACTACACCGTCGACTCCGCCTGGTTGAACCGGATCCAGGAGGTCGTCAATCTTGCCCATGACCGTGGACTGTACGTATTGATCAATATGCACGGTGACGGCTACAAGACCATCAACGGCGCCTGGCTCATCTGCGACTCGTCCTCCCAGACGACGATCAAGGAGAAGTACCAGAAGGTCTGGCAGCAGGTGGCGACGAAGTTCCAGAGCTACAGCGGCCGCCTCATCTTCGAGTCGATGAACGAGAACTTCGACGGGCAGTACGGCAACCCGACCCAGCCGTGCTACTCCAACATCAACGCCTACAACCAGATCTTCGTGGACACCGTCCGCAAGACCGGCGGCAACAACACGTCGCGGTGGCTGCTGGTGCCGGGCTGGAACACCAACATCGACTACACCGCGGGCAGCTACGGCTTCACGCTGCCCACCGACCAGTACCGGTCGGCCGCCATCCCCGCCGCCGAGCAGCGCATCATGATCTCCGTGCACTACTACGACCCGTGGGACTTCACCGGCACCGAGAGCGGCACCATCACGCAGTGGGGCCCGGCGGCCACCGACGCGGCGAAGAAGTCGACGTGGGGCCAGCAGGACTTCATGGACGCGCAGCTGAAGAAGATGTACGACGCCTTCGTGGTGAAGGGCTACCCGGTGTTCGTCGGCGAGTACGGCTCGATCGACAAGACGGCGTTCGACTCGACGAACAACAGGTACCGGGCGGACTACGCGCGCACCCTGGTCGCCACCGCCAAGAAGTACGGCGCGGCGACCGCCTACTGGGACAACGGCCACAACGGCCAGTACGGGTTCGCGCTGTTCGACCGCACCTCCGCGACGGTGACCCAGCAGAGCATCATCGACGCCATCATCGGCGCCTGAAACTGTCACAGCGTCGTCATACGACAGGGACAGAATTGCCAAGCCCCGGGTGAACACTCGCACCCGAGGCCAGGAGAAGGGTCTTGATACGCGACGGGTGACGGCGTAGCGGTTCGGGCGCCGGCACCCGTTCGCGAATCAGGCAGAGGCAGACCGCGGAGTTCGATGTGTGGCCCTTACCGTCCGAGGACGGGCACGCCTTCGACCGGAAGGCCCGCCCGGCCACCCGTCCTGACGTGGAACTGACCTGCCGCGTCATCCAGCGCATCCTCGACGATCCCCGGCTCGCCGGTGAACGGATCACGGTCGAGGCGCAGAACGGCGTCGTCACCCTGATCGGCACGGCCACCTCCCCACAGGCCCGGGTGACGGCGGCCGACCTGGCCCGCGCCACACCGGGCGTCACCGACATCTGCAACCGGCTGAAACCGGCCCGCGTCCCGGCGACACCGGGACGGCCCGACCCGTTCGACGAACTCGTCGCCCAGTGGGGCGGCGTCATCGAGCGCCGGCCGATGAGGCTACGACTGCTGCTCGCGGCCGCTGCCGCGACAGCGGTCACCACCGTCTTGGCGCTGGTGCTGCTCCTGCCCCGGTACGGCGGCGTCACCCTGGCGGCCGTGCTGCCCGGCCTGCTGATCACCGTGACGCTGATCCGGGCCGCCCGGCGCCGGTCCCGCACCTCTCGCTGATCTGCCGGGCGGCCGTGCCGGCCGCCCGGGGTCAGGCCGGCCCGATCAGCGGCCGGCGGCGGCGCGCGGAGCCAGCGCCCGCGTGACCGCCTGGGGCACGGTGTCGAAGGTCGTGAAGACCGCGTCGATCCGGGCGGCACGCAGGACCGACAGGAAGAACGGTGGCGCGGCCGCCAGCAACAGGTCACCGCCCTGGCGGAGCGCTGATTGACGGGCGGCGAGCAGCACACCGAGCCCGATGGAGTCGACGGCCCCGATACCGCGCAGGTCCACGATGGCCCAGGGGCACCGGGCGATCGCGGACTCCAGGTCCGTACGCAGTCGGGTCGCCACCGCGAGGTCGAGGTCCCCGATGATCCGGACCACCGATGCGCCGGCCATGGCACGCACCGTGATCCGGGTGCCGTCGTTTTCGCCGATGACCGGAACAGCCCCCATGCTCACTCCTCGCCACACTTGCGCGGATGGTCCTGTTCGAGATTCCCCTCTCCGGTCCGCGGTATGCCGGCGTTTGCATGACAAATGTGTGACGACACGACAGCGCGGGCCCCGGGGTGGATTCCCGGGGCCTCGCCTACCAGCTCATCGGCGGCCGGAGTACAGCTGTGTCACGTGCTCGGCGCTGAGCTCGTAGCCGTACAGCCGGAAGTCGTCGATCAGCCCGTCGAACCTGGCGTCGCCCCAGCTCGTACCCCCGATGAAGTTGGCCGTGGTGTTGCCGCCCACACCGACGTCACCGAGGTTGATCGGGAAGTCCGTCCGGATCGCCTGGAGGACGCCGTTGAAGTAGATCCTTCCGGTGGAGCCGCTCATGGTGAACACCACGTGTGTCCACTGGTTGAGCGGCAGGTCCCGTCCCGAACCGAGCAGGAGCCGCTCCTGTGCGGCCACCCCCGGCGCCTTGAACGTGGCCCCGAATCCGGTGGTCCCGCCGTTCGTGGCCGACTGCAACAGGAAGAACGTGTCCGTGCTGCTGCCGATCTGCACCAGCGGCACCCACGACGGCAGCGTGTCCGGGCGGGCCCAGAACGACACGCTGAACTGCTCGTCGAGTCCGGCGTCGACGTTGTCGGGCAGCCGGATCTGGTTGCCCGAGTCCGCGGCGCCGCCCGGCAGCGACACCGCGCCACCGGTCCGTCCGGCCGTGTTCCAGCCCGTGGTGCCCTGGAGTGTGGCCGCGCCGATCGCCGGTCTGGTGCCCGTGTTGGCGGCGGAGGTGCCGGTGCCCTCGTCGAAGGTGTAGCGCACCGGGACGCCCTCGTTGTACATGGCGGCCACGTCAGCACTGCTCAACGTTGACGTGTACACCCGTACATCATCGATCAAGCCGTCGAAGGCGGCGTCCGGGTATCCGTTGCGGCCCAGCCAGTTGTTGGCGGTCGGGCCGATCGCGGTCATGTCGATCGTCAGGTCGGTACGGGTCGCGATCGCCTCGCCGTTGAGGTAGAGCGTCCCGACCGGACCCTGCCGGGTGAAGGCCACATGGTTCCACTGACCGGCGGTCACGTCCCGGACCGGGCCGGCGTACACCCGCTCCTCCGGGCCGGTCTTCGCCTTGAACGTGGCCGCGAGCCCGGTGCTCCCGCCCGCCTGGGTCTGCATCTGGATCTGGAAGTAGCTTCCGGCGGAGCCGAGCCCGTCACCGATGTGGAACAGGCCGGTCCAGTTGGCCTTCGTGTCCGGGCGCACCCAGAACCCGGTCGAGAAGTTCGCCGCGCCCTGGAGCAGGTTGTCCGGCAGGTCCACCGCGTTGGCGGTGCTGCCACCGGGCAGGTTGACCGCCTTGCCGATGACCCCGTTGGCGGACCAGCCGGCGGTCCCGGTCAGGACGGCGGCTCCCACGCCACCGTTGGTGCCGGTGTTGGCGGCGGTGGCGCCCTGGCCCTCCTCGAACTCGTAGCGGACCGGGATGCCGGAGGTCGGCGGCGGCGGGTCGTCGCCCACGACCACCAGGTCGTCGGCCATGAGGCCGGCGCCGGTTCCGGAACCCTTCAGGGTGAGCGTCTGCGTGCTGGTCGCGGCCGTGAAGGTGCCCACGTAGGTGCCGTAGGCGCCGGTCGAGGGCAGGCTCGTCGTGGCGGTGAGGGTGGCGTTGAGGTCGCCGACGGTCAGTGCGGCCGTCGCCGCCGCGGTCCCGGTCGATCTGCTGTCGCGGGCGTAGCGCAGCGAGACCCGGTACGTGGTTCCCGGTGTCAGGTCGGTGAGGGTGCGCCGGATGTTGCCGGCGTTGCCGAGGCCGAGCTGATAGCCGGTGAGCCCGAGGCCGCCCTGACCGGTGACGGTGCCGCGGGCGAGCTGGACCTGGCTGTCGACCGTCCACGGTGACATCCGGGTGTTGCCCGGGGCGACGTCGACGGTGGCGGGCGGGTTGGCGGTACGCCATTCGGCGGGCAGGCGCGGGTATTCGAACTGGTCGACGACCCGAGGGTTGAGCTGGGTCAGCTTCACCGCGGGGTCGATCTGGAGAATCTTCGCGACCGACGGGGTGCCGTTGGCGTCCCAGACGAACAGCATGTAGGAACCGGGCGGCGCGTACGTGCCGTCGGCCGGCGCGGTGACGGTGACCGTGCCACCGGACTGGCTGAAGGCCAGGTCCTGGAAGTTCTGGTCGTTGTTGAAGCCGTGCGTCACCGAGCCGTTGCGCACCAGGGTGACCCGGGAGACGGTGCCGGAGGCGGTGACGGTGAAGCCGCCGTTGTAGCCGATCTTGGCGGGCGCGGTGTTGATCACCGGGCGCGGGGCCGGCTGGTCACCGTTGAACAGGTACGCCGGGGAGTAGTACTCCACGTCGGTGTAGTTGCGCGGGCCGGGGGTGCCGCCACCGCCCATCATCACGCGACCGTCGGGCAGCAGCAGGGCCGCGGAGTGGTAGAGGCGGGCGTGCTCGTACGGCACGGCGACCTCGGTCCAGTTGCCGGTGTCCGGGTCCCAGATCTCGGCGTTGGTGACGTACCCGCCGTTGCCGTTGTTCTCGCGGGCGCCGCCGGTCACGAGCACGTCGCCGTCGGGCAGCACCGTCGAGGTCGCCCAGTGGCGCTGGTACTTCATAGGTTGGGTCGCCGTGACGACGGGACTGGCGGTGCCGCCGGTGATGTCGACGGTGAAGCCGGCGCGGGCGCCGTCCGGGCCGCCGCCGTTGCCCCACCAGCCGCCGCCGACCTGGAGGATCTTGCCGGGGCGGTACATGGTGGCGGTGGAGGTGGCGCCGACCGGGTTGCCGTTGGCGCCCTGGTCGGCGATGGCGGTGGGCAGGGTGCCGCGCAGCACCAGTTGTCCGGTGCCGCTGTTGCCGGCCGGGTTGAGTTCGAACATCTGGGTGCCGCTGATGTTGAACAGGGTTCCGCTGCCCGGGGCCACGAAGGCCCGGGGGTACCACCAGCGGTTCTCGTCGGCGCCGGCGTGGTCGGATCCGCCGTCGCCGTACGCCGCCGGGCTTCTCGCTCCGTCGAGGGTCTTCCAGCCCGAGCCGGACTGCGGGGTGTAGATCTCCGGGGTGTGCACGCCGGCGCCGCCCGGCCCACCGCGCAGGCTGCCGCCCTGCACGACGATGTCGCCGTTGGGCATGGTGGTGCCGGTCGGGTACCAGCGGGGGTAGTTCATCGGCGCCTTGGTCTGGAGCCCGTTGTTGGTGGTGTAGCTGGTGACGCCGAGGGTGCCGTCGTTGGGGCTGTTGCCGCCGAGGCCGTCGTCGCCGCCGACCGTCATCGTGGAGTGGTCGTGCGGGTTCTGCACCTGCATGGAGCAGAACAGGTCGGCGTAGGTGGTGTTCGGGAGGATGCCGGCACGCAGGTTCGCCAGGTTGCGGGGCTGGGCCGGATCCCAGATGTCCACCTCCATCTGGCCGCCCTGGGTGACCGAGTCGTTGCCGCCCCAGTCGTACGGCGTGGTGTCGTTGCTCCAGCCGCCGACGCTGCCGAACGACTGCACCTTGCCGTCCGAGGTCAGCGACATGTTGATCGGCACGAGCGGCCACGGCGTGACACCGCTCCAGGCACCGTTACGGTCCTTCACCGGCGGCGAGCAGTCCGCGGCGAGCAGCCCGGCCGCGTAGGCGAGGCCGTTCTTCATCTGGGCGAGCATGTAGGCCTCGGAGTAGGCGGTGCCCTCGTGGCCCATCGAGGTGTACCAGGACCGGCCGGAGTCGATCTTCTGGCACCAGGTGACCGGGTGCAGGGTGCCCTGGTGGCCGCCGCCGTAGGACGCCTCGTCGGCCTCGATCAGGGTGCGCACGTTCGGGGCCGGGTTGACCACCCAGTCGTACCACTCGTCGCTGCGGGTGATGGTGGCCGGCACGCCCTGGGTGAGCGGGTGGGAGGCGTCGCGCACCACGGCGCGGCCGGGCCGGACGCCGGGGTTCTCCGGGTGCCCCTCGGAGACCGCGCCGACCAGGCGGGCGTAGAACGGGTTGACGTCGTGCTCGCTCTCACCGACCGACCAGCCGGTGTAGTGCAGGCCCATGAATCCGCCGCCACCGCGGATGTAGGCCTCGAGCGCGGACCGCTGCGCCGCGTTGAACAGCACCCCACCGGTCTGCGCGAAGACCACGGTGTCGCGGGCGGCCAGGTTGGAGGTGGTGAACGCGGCCGGGTCGTCGGTCTCCTGGATCTCGACCGGCTGGTCGTACTGGGTGCCGAGCTGGTTGGCCAGGTCACGGACGGCCTGACGGGCCTGCACGTTCGAGGCGTGGAAGTTGGGCTTGTAGAACAGCAGCACGTTGAGCCGGCCGTCGTCGACGGCAGCGGCCCTGGCCGGCATCGGGGACATCGAACCGGCGGCCAGAAGCAGGGCGAGGAGCACGGCGAACAATCGGGAGCGGGGCACTTTCATGTGGATCCCCTTGAGGTTCGGCAGATATGGCGGGGAGGACGGCCACCGCCATGAGTGGGCTGAACCTAAGACGCTCATGGATATTCAGTCAAGAACCCTATCCATATCCATGAAACAAGAGCTTTATCCGTACGCATATGTGAACTTGATTTTGAAATAGAGGGCAGAGGTGGGCTCCTGGAACCCACCTCTGCCGTCAGTTCTCCCGGTTAGCGGCGCACCCGGGCGTTGCCGCCGCCGGCCAGCGCCCGGACCTCCTCGCGCGTGGCCATCGAGGTGTCCCCCGGTGTCGTCATCGCCAGCGCGCCGTGCGCGGCGCCCAGCTCCAGACAGGCCTGGAGATCCTCGCCCTCCAACAGGCCGCAGATCAGCCCGGAGGCGAACCCGTCGCCGCCACCGACCCGGTCGAAGACGCCGAGATGGTCGCGTGCGGCCGAGGTCAGCACGCCGGTCCCCGATGACCAGGCGATCGCCTGCCAGTCGTTGTCGGCGGCCGTGTGGACCGTCCGCAAAGTCGTCGCCACGACCGACAGCCACGGCATCCTGCCCGCCACCGTGTCGACCATCCGCGCGAAACCGTCGACCGGCAGTGACCGCAGATGCTCGTCGACGTGCTCCACATCGAAGCCCAGAGCGGCGGTGAAGTCCTCCTCGTTGCCGATCATCACGTCGACGTGCCGGGCCAGCCTGCTGTTGACCTCCCGTGCCCGCTGTGTGCCACCGATACCGGCCCACAGGCTGGGCCGGTAGTTGAGATCGAACGACACGACCGTTCCGTGGCGATGCGCGGCGGCCATCGCCTCCTCGGCCACCGCCGCCGAACTCTCCGACAACGCCGCGAAGATCCCACCGGTGTGCAGCCATCGCACCCCACGCCGGCCGAACAGGTCGTCCCAGTCGAACGTGCCCGGTGACACGCCGGCGATCGCCGTGTGGGCACGGTCGGACACCCCGACCGCACCGCGCACCCCGAACCCGCGCTCGGTGAAGTTGAGCCCGTTGCGCACGGTACGGCCGATGCCGTCGTACCTCTCCCAGCGGATCAGCGAGGTGTCCACGCCGCCCTGCATGACGAGGTTCTCGACGAGACGGCCGATCTCGTTGTCCGCGAGCGCGGTCACCACCGCGGCCCGATGACCGAACACCTTGCGCATCCCGCGGGCGACGTTGTACTCGCCGCCGCCCTCCCACACCTCGAAACGGCGGGCTGTCCGGACCCGGCCCTCACCGGGGTCGAGCCGCAGCATCACCTCGCCGAGCGCGACGATGTCGAACTCGCAGTCCGCTGCCGGGCGGATCTCGATCACGGTGCGGCCCCCTGGAGGTCGTGAACGGCGGAACACCGGGCGGCGACCTCGTCCCACCGCCCGTCGGCGAGCAGGCCGGGCGCCACCATCCAGCTCCCGCCGACCGCGGCGACCGCCGGGTGGGCCAGATAGTCCGGCGCGTTCCGCTCGGTGATCCCCCCGGTCGGGACGAACCGGACCTGGGGGAACGCCGCGGACAGGGCCTTGACGGTGGGCAGTCCCCCACTCGCCTCGGCCGGGAAGAACTTGACCGTGTCGACACCGAGGTCCAGCGCCGCCATGACCTCGGAGGCGGTGCTGACCCCGGGGATCACCGGCAGCCCGAGATCCTGACAGCGGCGTACCACGCCGGCGCTCAGACCCGGCGAGACCACGAACCGCGCGCCCGAGGAGTGGGCCAGGTCGACCTGCCGGGCCGTGATGACCGTGCCGGCCCCCACGATCAGGTCACCGCGCCGGGCCAGCCGTTGCAGAACCGCGGCCGCCCGCGGGGTGCGGAAGGTGGCCTCCGCGACCGGCAGACCACCGGCGACCAGGGCCGCGCCGAGATCGTCGGCACGGTCGGGATCCTCCAGGACGACGACCGGCACCACCCGGTGCCCCTGCAACACGTCGGTGGCGTTCACCGCAGCTCGGCGATGACGGTCTTGAGCTCGGTGTAGTCGTCCAGGCCGAACGACCCGAGCTCACGGCCCCACCCGGACTGCTTGAAACCGCCGCGCGGCAGGGTGACGTCGTCGGCGTGCCACGTGTTGAGCCACACCGTGCCGGCCCGCAGCCGGGCGCCGACCCGGTGCGCCGTACCGATGTCCTTCGACCAGACGCCCGCGGCGAGCCCGTACACGGTGTCGTTCGCGGCCGCCACGACCTCCTCCTCGGTGTCGAACGGGACCGCGGTCACCACCGGGCCGAAGATCTCGTCGGTCTGCACGGCCATCCGCTCGGAGACCGAGGTGATGAGCGTCGGCTGTACGAAGAAGCCACGGTCACCGACCGCGTCGGCGCTGCCCGCGTTGAGGACGGCGCCGTCGCGTACCGCCCCGCGGATGTAGCCCAGCACCTTCTCGTGCTGCTCCTTCGAGACGAGCGGGCCCATCTGCGAGGCCGGGTCGAACCCGTCGCCCACCCGGATCGCCGCCGCGGCCGCGGCCACCCCCTCGACGACCTGGTCGAAGACGCCACGCTGGACGTAGAGGCGCGAGCCGTTGACGCAGCACTGCCCCTCGTTGAAGTAGCCGCCCAGCACCGCCCCGGCGATGGCCGCCTCGATGTCGGCGTCGTTGAAGATGATGTTCGGGGCCTTGCCGCCGAGTTCGAGGGAGACCTTCTTCAGGTTGCCCGCGGCCCCGGCGGCGATCTTCTTGCCCACCTCGGTGCTGCCGGTGAAGGCGACCTTGTCGACGCCGTGATGGTCGACCAGGGCGGCGCCGGTGTCACCGAAGCCGGGCAGGATGTTCACCACACCGGCCGGCAGCCCCGCCTCGAGCAGCAGCTCACCCAGCCGCAGCGCGGTCAGCGGCGTCTGCTCGGCCGGTTTGAGGACGACCGTGTTGCCCGCGGTGATCGCCGGAACGATCTTGAAGCAGGCCATCAGCAGCGGGAAGTTCCACGGCACGATGCCCGCCACGACACCGATCGCCTCCCGGCGGGTGTACGCGTGGAACTCGCGGCCCGGCACCGACATCGGGATCGAGGTGCCCTCCATCTTGGTCGCCCAGCCCGCGAAGTAGCGGAACAGCTCGGCGGAGACCGCCACGTCGCCGTCCCGGGCCGCCTCGACCCGCTTGCCGTTGTCCAGGGCCTCCAACTGGGCGAACTCGTCGGCGTGGGCGTCGATCAGGTCGCCGATACGCCACAGCAGATGGGAGCGGTCACGCGGCGTCATCCGCGACCACGGGGAGCCGTGCTCGAACGCGGTGCGGGCCGCCCCGACCGCGCGGTCCACATCGACGCTCGACGCGTACGCGACCTCGGCGAGCGTCTCCTCGGTCGACGGATTGACCGTGGCGAACGTCCGGCCGTCCTTGGCGTCCACCCAGTCACCGTCGATGAGCAGTCGCTTGGGCGAAGCCAGGAACGAACGGACGGCGGGCAGCAGGTGAGTGTTCATGGTTGCCTTCCGTAGGGGTTACTTGATGATCGAGACTCGGGACCGGTCGAGGGTGAGCGCGACAGCGACGACGATGATCACGCCGTACAGGATCTGCTCGTAGGCGGACGGCACCCCGACGATCGGCAGGCCGACCCGCAGCAGCGTCACCACCAGCGCCCCGGCGAGGCTGCGCCACACGCTGCCGTGACCGCCGGTGATCGCGGTGCCGCCGACGACGATCGCCGCGACCGCCGGCAGCAGCAGGTTGTCGGCCATCGTCGGGCCGCCGCTGAACTGACGGGAGACCAGCATGACCGCGGCCAGCCCGGCGCAGGCTCCGGACACACAGAACGCGCCGATCTTGACCAGGTCGACGGGCGTGCCGGCGAGCCGTGCGGCCGACTCGGAGTAGCCGGTCGCCGAGATCCAGCTGTGCAGCGGGGTCACCTTGAGGACCAGGGCGATCAGCGCTACGACGACGACCGCGACCATGAAGGACATCGGCACGTAGCCGCCGACGTACAGGTCCAGCCACTTGACCGCCGAGTCGTCCACCACCCGGACCGTGCCGGCGCCGGAGACGACCAGGGCGACCGCGGACAGGATGCTCAACCCGCCCAGCGTGACGATGAACGACGGGATCCGCAGCAGCACGTGCGCCGCGCCCTGCACGACGCCGATCACCGCCGCGACCAGAATGACCACCGGAGTGGCCAGGCCACCGAGGTCCGGCAACCACAGCGCCAGCAGCACCGTCGACAGTGACGCCAGCGCCGCGATCGACAGGTCGATACCGCCGCAGAGCACGACGAGCGTCGCCCCCGCGGCGAGCACGATCAGCGGCGCGGCGGTCCGTGACGCCGCGGTCAGGCTCCGCTGGGTCAGGAAGCCCGGATCGGCGACGGTCAGGGCGGCCACCAGCGCCGCCAGGGCGATGATCGGCATGTAACCGGTGAGCCGCCCGGCTGCGCGAGTCTTTTTCTGAAGAACGGCCGGCTCCAGCGCGACGGGGATGCTCACACCATCTCCTTCACCAGGTCGAGCGGGCTCGGCTTGCCGCCGCTCGGGCAGGCGACCTCGGCCGCGACCCGGCCGTCGTTCATGACCAGGATCCGGTCGGCCATGCCGATGGCCTCCTCGAGGCTGTCGGCCAGCAGCACGGTGGCCACACCGCTCGCGGCGAGTTCGCGCATCAGCCGGTACACCTCGGAGCGGGCGCCGATGTCCAGGCCACGCGTCGGGTGGTCGAGCAGCAGCAGCCGGATGTCGCCGCCGACCAGCCAGCGGGCCAGGACCACCTTCTGCTGGTTGCCGCCGGAGAGCCGGCCGATGGCGGTGTCGCGGCCCGGCGTGCGGATGGACAGCCTTTCGATCCAGCGGTCCACCAGGCCAGCCTGTTTGCGGGGCGCCACGAACGGTCCGTTGCAGCGGGCCTTCTGCTTGGTCAGGGTCATGTTCTCGGCCACCGACATCGGGCCGACCATGCCCTCGATCTTGCGTTCGGCCGGCACGTAGCCGATGCCGGCGGCGCATGCGGCACGCGTACCGGGAAGGTCGATCTTCTTGCCGTCCATCCGGATCTCGCCGGCGGTGGTCGGTTCGGCGCCGAACAGCGCGCGGCAGACGTCCTCGCGGCCGGACCCGTGCACGCCGACGATTGCCACGATCTCCCCTGCCGCGACGTCCAGGTCGATGTCGTGGAAGGTCTTTCCCGACAATCCGCGTACGGACAGCCGCGGCTCTCCGGCCGTGACCGGTTCGGCGGCGTTCTCGTGGTAATGGTCGTCGGAGCCGGTGGAGCCGATCATCATCCGGTGCAGCTCACGGGGTTCCGCGCCGGCCGCGGCGACCTCGCCGGCCGACTGTCCGCCGCGCAGCACGGTCACCCGGTCGCACACGTCGAGCACCTCGTCGAGGCGGTGCGAGACGAAGATGACCGAGGCGAACTCGCGCAGCCGGCGGATCTGCGCGAACAGGGTGTCGATCTCCTTCGACTCCAGCACGGAGGTCGGCTCGTCGAGGATGATCACCGGCGGGTGCTGGCTGCGTTCCTCGATGCGCAGCACCTTCGCGATCTCGACCATCTGCCGGTCGGCGAAGGTGAGCGTGTCGGTACGGGCGAGCGGGTCGATGTCCGAGCCGATCTTGTCGAGTTGCTCCTGGGCGAGCCGGCGCATGGTGTCCCAGCGGTAGACGCCCCGCCGGACGGCGGCCCCCTCACTACCGAGGACGATGTTCTCCGCGGCGGTCAGGTTCGGCACCAGCGACTGCTCCTGGAAGACCATGCCGATGCCGTGGTCGGCGGCGTCGACGACGCTGCGCAGCTTGACCGGCTCGCCGCGTACACAGATCTCACCGGCGTCCGGGGTGACCAGGCCGACCAGCGCTTTGAGCAGGGTGGACTTCCCGGCGCCGTTCTCGCCGGCCAGGCCGAGGACCTCGTTCTGGCGGACGACCAGATCGACGCCGTCGAGCGCCTTCACCCCCGGGTAGTGCTTGACGAGGCCGCGAACCTCCAAGGCCGGAACGCTCATGCCGCCGCCTCCGCTTCGCTCCAGCGGCGCCACGAGAACTCCACTGAGCCCGATGATTCGCTCGCAAGCTCGCTCATTTGACCACCTGGTTCCTTCGGCGCTGCGGGATGACGGCGGCGGCGACCGCGGCCACGACGATGAGGCCCTCGACACCGCCCTGCCAGTAGGGGCTGACGCCGACCTGCACGAGGCCGTTGGTGAGCACCATGACGAGCAGGACACCGACGGCGGAGTGCAGGACGCCGCCCCGGCCGCCGGTGAGCAGGGTGCCGCCGACGACGGCCGCGGTGATGGCGGAGAAGTCGTACCCGTCGCCGGCCTGGACGAGGCCGGCGCCGAGCTGGCTGGTGACCATGACCCCGCCCAGCCCGTAGAAGGCCCCGGCAAGAGCGAAAACCGCGATCTTGTACGGCTTGACGCGCACCCCGGAGAGGGTGAGCACCTCCTCGGCGCCACCGATCGCGAAGGCGTACCGCCCGAGGCGGGTGTAGCGCTGGACGAGCCATCCCACCAGCACGCAGGCGGCGGCGATCCAGGTGAGACAGGAGAACCCGAGAAACCGCTCGATGGCCCAGCCCTTGAGCATGCTGTCGGAGATGTTGGGCTGGACTCCGGCGAACAGCAGCGTCGCGACGCCGAGCCCGGCGGCCGACACCCCCAGCGTGGCCATGAACGAGGGCACCTTCAGTAGCACCAGGGCGAGCCCGCTGAGACAGCCGAACGCGCAGCCCAGCAGGACGGCGACCAGAATTCCGAGGAGCCCGAAGTCGTTGTCGTTGCGGTTGTTGGCCACCAGCAGGGACACGGTCAGGGCGGCGGCGCCCATCACGCCGGCGGCCGAGAGGTCGATCGACCCCATCATCAGTACGAACGTGATGCCGCAGGTGACGACGGCGAGCACCGCGGCCGCGTCCACGATGTTCTGGACGTTGTCGACGCTGCGGAACTGTGGGCTCAGGGCCGCGAAGATGCCGAAGATGACGACCAGCGCGACCGGTGGGCCCGCGTCTCGGAACGCTGCCCCCCGCCGCGTGCGACGGCGGGGAGCAGCGGTGACACCGGCTGTCACGGTCACGTCAGGGGCCCGGCCACACGGTTGAAGACGTTGGCGCACTCGAAGTCGGCCGGGTTCGTCTTCGGCTCCACGAAGTCGGCGGCATTGTCCTTGGTGATGAGGAACTGCTCGGCGAAGAACGCCCGGTTGGCGGCGGCGATGTCCTTGACCGCCAGCTTGCCGGTGGCCACGCAGTAGCCGATCGCCAGGCCGATGCCGCCCTGCCAGGCGCCGTCGCTGGAGACGGTGGCGGTCATGGTGCCGCCCTGGACGGCTTTGACGGCGTCCGGTACGGCGTCGATGCCGACGACCGCGACCTTGCCGGCCAGGCCCTGCTGCTGGAGTGCCTCCAGCGCGCCGAGCGCCATGTCGTCGTTGGCGGCCCAGATGCCCTTGACGTGGTTGCCGTGCTTGGTGAGCAGCGTCTTGGTGACGGTCAGCGCCTCGGCGCGGGAGAAGTTGGCGGCCTGCTGGTCGAGCAGTTGGACGCCGGTGTTCTTCTTCAGTGACGCCTGGAGGCCGGCGAACCGGTCCTTGGCGGCCGCGGTGTCGAGGATGCCCTGTAGCGCGATGATGCCGCCGGTGCCGCCGATCGCGGTGGCGAGCGCGTCACCGATCTGCTGGCCGGACTCGACGCCGTTGTAGGTGATGTGGCTGATCCAGGTGGCGTGGTCGGCCGGGTTCAGGTCGGCCGGCTTGTTCCACTGGGTGACGAGGTAGGCGCCGGCCTGGTCGGCGCCCTTGACGATCGGCGCGGTGTCCGAGTCGCCGTTCGGGAGCACGTTCATGACCAGGCATTTGGTGTCGCCGGCGAGGAGCTGGCTGATCTGTTCCTGCTGCTTGGTGGAGTCGCCGTCGTAGGTGAGGCGTTCCTGGGTGAGACCGACCGACTTGGCGTAGGCGTCGCCGCCGGCCAGCCACGAGGCCTCGTACGGGTTGGACTCGTTGCGAACCTGGCCGACCAGCCGGACGTCGGACGGCTGGCAGGCGCCCTCGGCGGCGGCGTCGTTTCCGCCGGCGGCCTGTTCGCTGCATCCGGTGAGGACGGCGGCGGCCAGGGACAGCGACATTATGGCTGCGGCGGGTCGAGCGGTGAATCTCATGATCGAACCTCGTTTTCGTGAATCGCCGGTGGGCCCCGGCGGGGAACGGAGAGAACGGTCAGCGGGCCATCCAGCCTCCGTCGACGACCAGGACGTGGCCGTTGACGTAGTCGGCGGCGGTGGAGCTCAGGAAGACGGCCGCTCCGGCGACGTCGGAGGCGTCGCCCCAGCGGCCGGCGGGAATGCGTTCGAGGATGGCCCGGCTACGGTCGGGGTCGTCACGCAGCGCGGACGTGTTGTCGGTGGCCATGTAGCCGGGGGCGATGGCGTTGACCTGTACGCCGTGCGGGCCCCACTCGTTGGCCAGGGCCTTGGTGAGGCCGGCGACGCCGTGCTTGCTGGCGGCGTACGACGCGACGCGGATCCCGCCCTGGAAGGACAGCAGGCTCGCGACGCTGACGATCTTGCCGTGGCCGCGTTCGGTCATCGGGCGCCCGAACGCCTGGCAGAGCAGGAACAGGCCGGTCAGGTTGGTGTCGACCACGCGGTTCCAGGACTTCCGGCTGACGTCCACCGAGTCCTCGCGGTCGATGATCCCGGCGTTGTTGATCAGGATGTCGACCCGGTGGTCGCCGGCGATCTGGGCGGCGACCCGCTCGACGGCGTCGTGGTCGCTGACGTCGAGGTCGACGACCTGGACGTCGCGGCCGAGGGCGGCCACCTGGTCGCGGGTGTCCGTCTGGGATCCGGGGCGGCCGAGCAGGACCAGGTCGGCGCCGGCCTGGGCGAGCCCGTGGGCGATGGCCTGTCCGAGGCCGCGGCCGGCGCCGGTGACGACGGCGCGGCGACCGTGCAGGCCGAACGGCGTCACAGGTCCTCCAGCGCTACCGGGGTGAGGTCGGTGTAGTCGTTGTTCTCGCCGCCCATGGCCCAGATGAAGGCGTACGAGCCGGTGCCGACGCCGGAGTGGATCGACCACGGCGGCGAGATGACCGCCTCGCGGTCGCGGATCGCCAGGTGGCGGGCGGCGCCGGGCCGGCCCATGAAGTGGAAGACCCGGTCCTTCTCGTCGAGGTCGACGTAGAGGTAGACCTCGGTGCGCCGGTCGTGCAGGTGCGGCGGGCAGGTGTTCCACACCGAACCGTCGGCGATGACGGTGACGCCGAACTGGAGGACCGCCGTCTGTAGCTCCTGGCCCCAGGCGTAGCGGTAGAGGCTGCGTTCGTTGGCGCCCTGCGGGCTGCCGAGCTTGACCGGCTCGACCGCCGCGCGGCTCAGCAGGGTGGTGGGGTAGGTGGCGTGCGCCGGCGCGGAGACGAAGTAGAAGGCGGCGTCGGGGCCGGCGAAGACGACCTCGCTGCCTCGGCCGACGAACAGTCCGTCCAGGTGGCGCAGTTCGAACTTCTCGTTGTTGACCAGGACGTGGCCGGGCTGGCCGACGTTGACGATGCCGAGTTCGCGGCGGGTCAGGTGGGCGGGGGCGCCGAGCACGTCCCAGGCCGGCAGTTCGAGCTGGCCGTCGCCGGGGACGGCGCCGCCGACGACGAGCCGGTCGTCGTGGGTGTAGACGCCGCGCACCTCGCCGGTACGGAACAGCTGCTCCACGAGGAAGTTCTTGCGCAGGTCCGCATTCGTCGCCGTCTCCACTTCGCCCGGCGAGGTCGAGTACCTAACTTCAATCAAGACTTGCTCCTCGTTTGTGAACCGTGTTCCGCTACGTGAACTGAGTGCGAAGATACCTATGACTCCGATCACAGGTCAAGGGAGTGAAACCAGTCCACCTATGTGAACCGTGGTGTAAGGTTGTGCGACCGCGAACGCCGCGCCATGTGTGATGAGGAGGTCTCGGTGGACACGGAGAAGACAGTCAACGGCAGCTCCGCCACCTCGCAGGTCAAGTCTGCCGCCCGCGTCCTCGACGTCCTGGACGACATCGCCGCCCATGGCCCCGGCACCCAGTTGCAGCTCGCGAAGCGCCTCGGCATCCCGAAGAGCAGCCTGCACGCGCTCCTGCGCACCATGTGCGCCCGCGGATGGCTCGACACCGACGAGACCGGCAGCATCTACCGGCTCGGCGTCCACACGCTGACGGTCAGCTCCGCCTATCTCGACGGCGACCCGGTGCTCGCCCGCGCCGGCGCCGTGATGGACGAGGTCGCGGCGGCCACCGAGGAGACGGTGCACCTGGGCCGCCTCGAGGGCGCGGAGATCATCTACACCGCCAAGCGCGAGTCCAAGCACCCGCTGCGCATGTACTCGGCCGTCGGCCGGCGCCTGCCCGCCTACACCACGGCGCTAGGCCGGGCCATGCTCGCCGAGATGCCCGAGGACGTCCGCGGCACGCTCGTCCCCCACGAGATCAAGGCGCTCACCGCCCAGACGATCACCGACCGGGACGCCCTCATGGCGATCATCGACAAGGCCGTCCAGGTGGGGTACGCGGAGGAGAGCGAGGAGTCCTGCCTGGGCGTACGCTGCTTCGGCGTCGCACTGCCCTTCTCCCGCCGGTCGGTCGACGCGATCAGCGTCGCGGTCCCGATCAGCCGCCTCGGCCAGGGCCGGGAGGACTTCATCATCGAGACGCTGCTGAGCGTGAAGGCCCGCCTGTCGGCGACGCGGGACAACCGCCTGATGCGCTGACCGCCACCTTTCATCGGGCGTCGTCGCAGGCCGTATCGCGGCCCACGACGGCGCCCGATGCCGTCACCGTTTCTCGAGCGCGGCCAGCACCCCGGCACGGCTGGCGTCCTCGCTGGCCAGCACGCCGCCGTTGGCCACCACGTCCGGGCTGATCTCGTTGAACACCATGCGGACGTCCTGCGGACGGGCGCCGAGGATCTCGACGGCATGCTCGGTCACGGCCCGGGCGAAGGCCTTGCGCTGCTCCAGGCTCCGGCCCGCGAGCAGCTCGACGGTGATGTTGGGCATGACGCAAACTCCTCTCGTCTGTCCACAAGATGGATCCGAGTTCACTAATGTGAACCGACCTTACAGTTTGGACTGCTGCACCGCAATCTATTCCGAACACGGTTCGCATCCTTGAAACCCGTGACCCGGCAGGCCACCACCGCGTTGAAGTCGCGAAGGACGCCACCGCCCGACGTAGGCTGCCGTCGTGGGTGACGACAATCGTGGCTGTGCATAGCCCGGCGGGACGGCGGCGCGCCGACCACACCGCCATCGTCGGCTGCGACCTGTTCGTCGACGGGATCGCCGTCGAGAGCCCAGGCTCGGCCGCCGACCTGGCACACCTGCACGAGAGGGCCCGGGAGCAGGGCGGCTTCGTCTGGCTCGACCTGCACGAACCCACCGAGGCCGCGCTCACCCGCGTCGCCGAGGTGTTCGACCTGCACCCGCTCACGGTCGAGGACGTTCTGCACCGCGAACAACGGGTCAAATTCGAGCGGTACGACGACGTCGTGTTCCTCGTCATCCGCGCCGCCCACTACGCCGAGCACGAGCGGTTCACCGCCACCAGCGAGATCGTCAGCACCGGTTTCCTCCGCCTCTTCGCCGGTCCGCACTTCGTGATCGTCGTCCGGCAGGGCACCCTCACGGAACTCAGCGCACTACAGCCGGAGCTGACTCCCACCCCGAAGAAGCTGGCCGCGGGCCCGTGGTCGGTGGTGCACGCCATCCTGGACCGTCTGATGGACGTCTACGCCGACATCGTCGAAGCACTACGGACCGACGCCGACCTGACCGAGGCGGCCGTCTTCACGCCCGGCGAGAATGTCGCCATCGAACAGATCTACCAGCTCAAACGCCAGCTGATGAAGTTCAAGGCGGCCGTGCTGCCGCTGCACCGGCCGCTCGCCACCCTCGCCGGCCGGAGCTTCGCCGGGCCGTCCAAGGACATCCACCGCTATCTGCGGGACGTCGCCGGCCGGCACACCGCGGTCATGGAGGAGGTCGTCGCCCTCGACGAGGTGCTCAACGCCCTCCTCCAGGCCCGCCTCACCCAGCTGACCGTGGACCAGAACAACGACATGCGCCGCATCGCCTCCTGGGCGGCGATCGCCGCACTGATCACCACGATCGCCGGCGTCTACGGCATGAACTTCACCCACATGCCCGAACTGGGCTGGCGCTACGGCTACCCGAGCGTGGCACTGCTGATGCTGGTCAGCGCGTCCGGCCTCTACTGGGTGCTGCGCCGCGCCGGCTGGCTGTGACGATCAGCCGGCGACCAGCCGCAGCGGCGCGATCCTCCGCAGCGCCTCGGCGGTGGCCTCGTCGGCCGGCAACTGGACCACCAGCCGCAGATTGTCGTCGCCCGGCAACTTCAACGTCTCGTACGCGAGCCGCAGGGACCCCGCCTCGGGATGCTCCAGGCGCAGCAGCCCGTGCGCCCGCGGCAGGCCCGGCACCCGCCGCAGCCGCTGCGTGAGCTCGTCACCCGCCGCAGCCTCCAGCTCCCCGGTGAAATCCGGGCGCGGTGGGCCGTCCTTCAGCGCCGCCACCTGCTCATCCGCCACATGCGCCCAGTCCGGGTACGCCTCGCGGGCCCGCGGGTCGGTGAAGACGTAGCGGTTCAGGTTCGGCGGATCACCGGCCAGCAGACCGATCGGCGCGGCCAGGCGACGAAACCCCGATGTGTACGCCAGCACGTCACCGACCTGGTTGACCAGCATCGCCGCGCCCGGCTCCAGCTGGTCGAGCAACCCGCGCAGCCCAGGTCGTACCGTCTGATCCTGATCTTTGACCAGCCCACCACAAAGCCGGGCCGTCCGGGTGAGCCGATGCAGATGGGCGCGCTCCGCGGCGGTCAGCCGCAACGGGCCGGCCAGCGCGGCCAGCACCTGCGGCGACGGACGCCGGTCGCGGCCCTGCTCGAGCCGGATCAGATACTCCACACTGATGCCGGCGAGCATCGCCACCTCGGAACGGCGCAGCCCGGGCGTGCGCCGACGGGTGCCGGAAGGCAGACCGACCTCCGCCGGGGTCACCTCCGCACGCCGGGCACGCAGGAACAGCCCCAGCTCGTTGTCACCCACCCGCCGACAGTAACAACGCGCGGCCCGCCGAAGGTGGCCCCGCGACTACCACCATGAGCGCGGTCTCCCTGCCGCACGAGGAACGCACGACAGTCGAGACGACCCGACGAAAGGTGAGTCCCGACATGGCTTCGACAGTGGTAGTGGTGGGCGGCGGCTACGGCGGCATCGCGGTGGCCCGGGCCCTGGACGACATCGCGGAGGTGACGCTGGTGGAGCCGAAGGAGACCTTCGTCCACGTCGTCGCCCAACTGCGCGCGGCCACCGACCCGGCCTGGACCGACAAGATCTTCATCCGGTACGACGGACTGCTCACCCGCGGCCGTGTGCTCCGCGACATGGCAGCCGACGTGCGGCCCGGCCGGGTCGACCTCGCCTCCGGAACACGGCTCGACGCCGACTACGTGGTGCTGGCGACCGGCTCGACCGGCGCTTTCCCGCACCGGCTCGACACCGGCCGGCAACGGCTGCGCGAAACTCATGAGGCTCTCCGGGCGGCGTCCGGGGTGCTGCTGCTCGGCGCCGGCCCGACCGGCCTCGAGTTCGCCGGCGAGATCGCGGCGGCCTGGCCGGGAAAGCCGGTGACCGTCGTCGACCCGGCACCCGAACTGCTCGGCGGCCGGTTCACCGCCGAACTCCGTACCGAGGTGGCCCGGCAACTCGACGACCTCGGCGTCCGGGTGCTGCTCGGCGCCAAACTCGACACCCTGCCGGACACCCCGGCCGGCACGGTACACCCGTTCACCGCGACCACCGCCGACGGCGAGACGATCTCCTCCGACCTGTGGTTCGCCTGCTACGGAACGACCGTGCCGAGCGGCCACCTCGGCGCCGCCCTGTCCGCGGTCCGGCGCCCGGACGGCCGGCTACCGGTCACCGAACATCTGCGGGTGACCGGCCACGACCGGGTCTTCGCCGTCGGCGACGCCAACGACACACCCGAGCTGAAGACGGCCCGCGCCGCCGGGCACCAGGGCGAGGTGGCCGCCGCGAACATCCGCGCCCTGATCGAGGACGGCCCACTCACCACCTACGAGCCCTTCCCGGACGGCGTCATCCTCACCCTCGGCCCGTCCGGCGGCGCCGGCTGGATACCGGAACTCGGCTTCCTCGACGCCACCGCCACCACCCAGTTCAAGGGCACCTTCCGCCTGGCCGATTTCCGCGACCAGCTCGGCGCGTAACCCGTGCGGGGGCGCCGCCCTCGCACGGTGACCGCCCGCGTCATGTCGGCGGGTGTTCCGTGGGCTGGCGGGTTGTTGCTGCCAACGAGTCGCCCAGCGCTGTTCGCCAGTAGAGGACCTCGCGTCCGGCGCGGCGGCGGAGCATCAGGCCGGCATCGAGCATCACTTTGAGGTGGTTGCCGACCGAGCCCAGGGGCAATCCCGAAAGGGCCACGAGCTGGGTGGTGGAGCGGGGGTCGTCCAGTGTGAGCAGCAGCCTGGCCCGGTTGGCGCCGATCAACCGGGCCAGGCCCTGCACGTCGGCCACGGCCATCGTGGCGAGCGCGCCGGTGACCGGGTAGACGAGGGCGTACCGGGTGGGCTCGTCCCACATGACCCATGAGCCGTTGCCGTGCACCGGGACGAACAGCAACGTCCGGGCCGCTGATAGGTCACGCTCGGGCAGGTCGAAATGGTTGATCTGCAGTAGTCCGTCGCCGAGCCACCGTGTTTTCGCACCCAGCGTGGGGATCAGACCGGCCCAGCCGTGAGCGGCCAGCGTGGTCGTGCGGGACACGATGTCGGCCTGCAGCACCCGCCGCCGGCGGGGCCAGTCGGCCTCGACGGTGGCCGTCCAGATCCAGCGCAGCAGCCCGAGCAGTTCCGCGTGCAGGCCTGGTCGCAGCAGTGTCTCGGCGAGCGGGCCCGGCCGGACCGTGCGGAGTTCCGAGCGGATACGGTCGTCGTCCCATTCGGCGGCAAGCTGGTCGAGTTCGTCATTGAACGACATGCCGGGGGCCTCGGGCACGATGCCGAGGAAGTCGGCCATCCAGCCGGGCAGGTCGCCGCGGCGGGGCCGCCATGCGCGGCGCACGAGGTCACGCCGTACCGGGTGGCGGGCCAGCATCTCGGCGAACGCATCTCGGTTCGCGGCGTGGAATGCCTGCTGCCAGGGACCCCGTGGCACCTCGAGCAGGGTGAGCGCGGCCACCGTCTCGGCCATCGGGGACAGCACGAACCGGCTCGATGCGAGCAGGTCGGCGGACACTCGCCAGGAGCCCATGACGTTTCGCCTCTCCGCGAATAGTTGGAGACCGCGGGGCCTACCCTTCCAGACTCGCGTCGTGCATACCTACCGAGAGGTCCTCGCCCTGCCTGAATTCCGGGTGTTGTTCCTCGTCCGCTGCGTGACGATGGCGGCGATATCGATCGGCAGCCTCGCCCTCGGCGCCACCACCTACGCCAGCACCGGTTCGCCCGTGCTCACCGCACTGTCGATGTTCGGCGGGCCGCTGATCACGTTGCTCGGTTCGGCCACCGTTCTCAGCGCCTCGGATGCCATGGGTCCGCGTCGCGCGTCGACGATCATGCCCATCGCCTACTCGGTCGCGTTCCTGTTGCAGGCCCTGCCGAACCTGTCCTGGGGGCTGCGATTCGCGATCCTCGCGATGCCCTTCCTTGCGGGCTCGGCGACCAGCGGTTCGTTCATGCGGCTGATGCACGAAATTCTGCCGCCGGACGGCTTCGTGCTCGGGCGGGCGACCCTGAACATCGCGGTCGGCGTCATGCAGGTTGCCGGGTACGGGCTCGGCGGCGTAATGCTCGTCTGGCTCTCGGTCTCTTCTCTCTTCCTGGTCGCGGGCGCGACCATGGCGGTGGCGGTGGCAGCCCTGCGGTTCGGGCTCCGCGAACGGCCTGGCGTGGCGTCGGACAAGGGCCTGCTGACGCGTACGAGGGACGCGAACCGCGCCTTGCTCGGTTCGCCGACAACCCGGCCGGTCTACCTGGCGCTGTGGGTGCCGAACGGGCTCATCGTCGGCTGCGAGGCCCTGTTCGTCCCGTACGCGGGTCACTCGGGCGCCGGATACCTGTTCGCCGCCACCGCGGCCGGCATGCTGCTCGGCGACGTCGTCGTGGGCCGTTTCCTCCCGCCCCGGCACCGCGACCGGCTCGTCGGGCCATTGCGGATGCTGCTGGCATTGCCGTACCTCGGCTTCTTCTTCGCACCGCCGCCGGCGATCGCTCTCGCGTGCGGGTTCGTCGCGTCAATCGGCTTCTCGGCCTCGCTGCTCCTGCAGGAGCGGCTGGTCCGAGTCAGCGGGCCAGACTCCCGCGGCCAGGCGTTCGGCCTCTACTCGACCGGGCTGATGGTGGGACAGGCGGTCGGTGCAACGATCGGTGGTCTGCTCGCCACCTGGCTCGGCCCCGCGTACGCGATGGGCGCGCTCGCGGTCGCCTCACTGTGCAGCACGGTGGCCTTGGCACCGGGACTGAGGCGGTCGGCGCCGGCGCCGGACCACACCACGATCGCTCACTGAGCACGGGTCCGTCCGTAGCATGGGCGGCATGGCGGCCGGCACACCCGAACTCGACACTGAGGATCCGCTCGCGGTCGCGGTTGTCGCGGCGATCCGGACCGGGGACGTCGCGCGGTTGCGGGAGCTGCTGGCCGAGCGCCCGGATCTGGCCACCGCCCGTATCGGGGACCGGACCCTGCTGCACGTGGTCACCGACTGGCCCGGCCACTACCCGGACGGGCCGGCCACGGTGGCCGCGCTCGTCGAGGCGGGCGCCGATGTCAACGCCCGGTTCACCGGGTCGCACGCCGAGACGCCGTTGCACTGGGCGGCCAGCTGCGACGACGTCGCCGTGCTCGACGCGCTGCTGGACGCCGGCGCGGACATCGACGCGCCGGGCGCGGTGATCGCCGGTGGCACGCCGCTGGACGATGCGACCGCGTTCGCGCAGTGGCGGACCGCCCGCCGGCTGGTCGAGCGGGGCGCCCACGTGACACTGTGGCATGCCGCGACGCTCGGCCGGCTCGATCTTCTGCACGCGGCCTTCGACGGGCCGGAGCCCGCCGATGTCGGTGACCTGTTCTGGGGCGCCTGCCACGGCGGACAGCTGGAGGCCGCCCGGTTCCTGCTCGACCGGGGCGCCGACCTCGACTGGATCCCCCGCTGGGAGAATCTGACCCCGCTGGACGCCGCCATCCGCGGCGGCGACGCCGATGTCATCGCCTGGCTACACGAACGCGGGGCGGCACGAGCGTCCTGAGTGCACCGATCTTGCCCATCGAGGCGTATCGTTTCCGATGCATTTGCCGCCGATGCGGGGGATCATGGCGATGAAGAGAATACTTGCCATTTCTTTGTCGATCATCCTGTTGATCACGGGCTGCGGGGATTCCGGGGATGCCCCGGAGACCAGCGCCGACAAGGTCACCTACCTGACCGCGTTCGGTGCGGTGGGCCGCGACGCCTTCGCCTGGGTCGCGCAGGAGAAGGGCTACTTCCGCGACGCGGGCCTGGACGTCACGATCCAGCTCGGCGCCGCGACCGGCGAGAACATCAAGGTGCTCAGCGCCGGGCAGGCACAGTTCGCGAATCTGGACATGACCGGCGCCTGGATTCTGGCGGGCAAGGGCCAGGCCCCGGACATCCGGGCGTTCGCCGCGGTGCATCAGCAGACCCTCGTCTCGATCATCGCGCTGGAGGGTTCCGGCATCACCAAGCCGAAGGACCTGGAGGGCCGCAAGCTGGGCGCGGCGACCGGCTCGGTGAACCAGCTGCTCTTCCCGGCGTACGCGAAACTGGCCGGCATCGACGCGAGCAAGGTGGAGTGGGTCAACGCCGCGCCCGCTCAGCTGCCGTCGCTGCTGGCCAGTGGCCGGGTCGACGCGCTCAGCACGTTCCTGATCGGCGCCCGGGGCATCGAGAAGGCGGCGGGCGGCAAGAAGACGGTCGTCCTTCCGTACAGTGAATTCCTGCCCGGTCTTTTCGGTAACGGCCTGATGGCGTCGAGCAAGGTCACCGCGGCGGATCCGGACATGGTCCGCCGGTTCCGGGACGCGGCGCTGAAAGGCCTGCAATACACCCTGGACCATCCGGACGAGGCCGCGCAGATCTTGAAGAAGGCGCAGCCGACCGCCGATGTGACGGCCGCCGTCGGCGAGATCACGCTGATGACGCCGGCCGTGAAGCCGTCCGGGGTCATCGACAAGACCAAGGTCGCCGACGCGTTGACCACCCTGGAGAGCAACGGCCTGATTCCGCCCGGCCTGACCCCGGAGTCGGTGGTGGACTTCTCGCTGGCGCCGACGGCATGAGGGCCGCCTACTCCTTCGACAACGACGACCCGGCCGCGGAGCTGCGGCACGATCTGCTCGCCGAGATCCTCGACCCGTTCACCTTCGACCGGCTCCGCGCCCTCGGCGACCTGACCGGTCTGCGCTGCCTGGAGGCCGGCGCCGGCGGCGGAAGCGTGGCGCGCTGGCTGGCCGAGCGGGGCGGGCGCGTGCTGGCCACCGACCTCAACCCACGGCACATTCCCCAGAATCAGGGGTACGCGGTACGCCGTCACGACCTCACCACCGACCCGATCCCGGAGCCGCCGTGGGATCTGATCCACGCGCGCCTGGTCCTGGCCCACCTTCACGATCAAAACCGGATTCTGGTACGCCTCGCGGACGCGCTCGCCCCGGGCGGGATCCTGGTCGTCGAGGACTGGCTTTCGGCGTACCCCGATGTGGTGTTGGCCGCCCCCGACGCGGCCGCCGCCGAACTGGTCGAGCGCTACCACCGCATCCTGGTGAATCAGTTGTTGCCGGCCAACGGCGCCGATCCCGCCTGGGCCGGCCGCGCACACGCCGCGCTGCTGGCGGCGGGTTTCGACGAGGTGACCACCGAGATCCGCGCCGGTTCGTGGGCCGGCGGCACGGCGGGCGCCCGGCTGATCGCGGTGAACGTGGCGCAGGTGGGCGCCGGGCTGCGCGCGGCCGGCATGACCGAGGCCGAGCTGGAGCGCCTGTGCCGGCTGGCCGACGACCCGGCCCTGGTGGTACGCAGTCACTTCACGTATTCGACGATGGGCTGCCGCCGGTGACCCGGATCCGGTCGTGGGCGCTGCCGCTGCTCGGTGCGGTGACCGCGCTCGCCGTCTGGTGGTCGGCGACCGTCGTGTTCGGGATCCGGTCGTTCTTCCTGCCGGCGCCGCCGGACATCGTCGAGGCGTTCCGGCGGCAACCGGCGTACCTGTTGCGGGAGGCCGGATCCACGGTGGCGGTGACGGTGACCGGATTCGGCATCGCCGTGGTCGCCGGGCTGCTGCTGGCGATGACGCTGACCGCCTGGCGGGCCCTGGAACGCGCCACCCTGCCGGTGCTGGTCGCGCTGAACTCGGTGCCGAAGGTGGCGGTCGCGCCGCTGCTGGTGGTGTGGCTGGGGTTCGGGGCGCAGCCGAAGATCGTACTGGTGGTGCTGATCTGCTTCTTCCCGGTCGTGGTGGCGACGATGGCCGGGCTCACCTCCACCCCGGCGGAGCTGAGCGAGCTGAGCCGGTCGCTGTCGGCGAGCGTGTGGCAGGCGTACGTCAAGATCCGCCTGCCGTGGGCGCTGCCGCAGATGTTCGTCGGCTTGAAGGTCGGCATCTCCCTCGCCGTGATCGGCGCCGTGGTCGCCGAGATCAACAATCCGACCGGCGGGCTCGGCGCGGTGATCGTGCTGTCCGGGATGTCGTTCGACACGCCGCTCGCGTTCGCCGCCATCACCCTGCTGGCGGTCCTCAGCACCGCACTGTTCTACCTGGTCGTGCTGTTGGAACGGCTGCTGGTGCCGTGGGCACGGGCGATCTCCGGATGATCGCGCTGACCCGGGTGTCGCGGACGTTCCCGGCCCGGACCGAGACCGTCGCCGCCCTGCACGAGATCGACCTGACGGTGGCCGAGGGCGAGTTCGTCGCGGTGATCGGCCGCTCCGGTTGCGGCAAGTCGACCCTGCTGCGGCTGATCGCCGGACTCCTCGAACCCACGTCGGGCACGATCACCGTGGACGGCGGCCCGGTGCGCGGGCCACGCCGGGACGTGGCGCTGATGCAGCAGCAGCCGGCGCTACTGCCGTGGCGGACCGCCCTGGGCAACGTGCTGCTGCCGGTCGAGATCGCGCGGCTGCCACGGGCCGAGGGCGCCGACCGGGCCCGCGAGCTGCTGGACGCGGTGGGGCTGGCCGGTTTTCATCACCGGCATCCGTACGAGCTGTCGGGCGGCATGCAGCAGCGGGTGGCGCTGTGCCGGGCGCTGATCCAGCAGCCCCGCGTGCTGCTGATGGACGAGCCGTTCTCCGCCCTGGACGCGCTTACCCGCGAGGACATGGCCGCCCAGTTGCAGGCGCTGCACCTGGCCCGGCCGGCGACCACGGTCTTCGTCACCCACTCGATCCAGGAGGCGGTGCTGCTCGCCGACCGCGTCGTGGTCCTGTCACCACGTCCGGGAAGGGTGCGCGAGGTGCTCGCCGTCGACATCCCACGGCCACGGTCACTGGGCCGCAGCGCGGCGCTGCCGGCGGTGGCGGAGTGCGTGGCCCACCTGCACGACGTGCTGGCCAAGGCCGGCGACGACGGCCGACTCTCCTAGACGGCGGCGAGTTCGGCGGCTCCGAACGAGACGGAGAACCGCTTGCACCAGATGCTGACGCTGCGGAACGCCACCGGATCGATCCCGTCGGCGAGCCGGTACACCTGGTCGCCGTGGTTGCCCTTGAGTTTGCCGAGTTCCGCGTACTCTCCGTCGTCGAACACCCGCCAGCCGGCCACTCCGGTGCGAACCTCCTGATCGGACAGCCACACCCGCAGGTCGGGGCCGTCGCTGGTGTCCAGCCCGGCGATCTCCAGCTGGTGGCTGCCGTCCGGGTTGCGCACCATCCGCGCCGTACCGCTGGTGTCGTGCTCGTGGGTGATGAAGTCACCCTGGGCGATCACGACTGGCGCGGCCACGGAAGCGGCGGGCGGGCCGGACGGCTGCGGCATCGTGGACAGCGTGTCGGTGACGACGGTGTCGGTGAACAGCCGCCAGGGCTGGAACCAGTAGAGACCACCCGCCGCACCGATACCGAGCACCGCGACGGCGATCCAGGTGACGGGTCTGCTGAGAAGTCGGCGAATCACCCTTCGAGTCAACCGTCTCCGCCCGGACGACGGCCACCCTTCGTCACCTTACGAATTACTTACCGCTCCTTGACGCCTACTAGGACGATCGTCCTAGAATCCACGGATGGCAGCGACCGCATCGACCCGTGCGCAGATCATCGAGGCCGCCGGCCGGCTCTTCTACGAGCACGGTTTCGAGCACACGTCGTTCACGTCGATCGCCGAGGCGGTCGGGATCTCCCGGGGCAACTTCTACTACCACTTCCGCACCAAGGACGAGATCCTCGCCGCGGTGATCGACTCCCGGGTCGACGCCACCCGCGGCATGCTGCGCCGATGGGCGGCCGAGACCACCGACCCGGCGCAGCGGATCCGGCTGTTCATCCGCATCGTGCTGACCAACGCCACCGACATCCGCGACTACGGCTGCCCGGTCGGCACGCTGACCGCGGAGCTGGCCAAGCTGCGTCACCCGTCACGGCCGGAGGCGGTCGCCCTGTTCACCCTGTTCCGGGAGTGGCTGGCCGGCCAGTTCACCGCCCTCGGCCACGATCCGGCCACCGCTGACGCGAAAGCCATGCACGTGCTCGCCTTCAGCCAGGGCATCGCCACCCTGTCCAACGCCTTCGGCGACGACGATTTCGTACGCCGTGAGGTCGCCGACCTCGAGGCCACCCTCTAGAAAAGGATCCGCATGTTCATCGTGTTACTGCGCTTCGCCGAGAACCGGGCGGCCGCCGCCGAGCACATGCCCGGCCACCAGCAGTGGATCCGGCAGGGCCTCGACGACCAGGTGTTCCTTCTCGTCGGCGGCCTCCAGCCCGGCCTCGGCGGCGCGGTGCTCGCCCACGGCACCACCCTGCCCGACCTGCAACGGCGGGTGGCCGAGGACCCGTTCGTCGTCCACCGGATCGTCGACGCCGAGATCCTGGAGATCGCGCCCGGCATGGCCGACCAGCGGCTCGGCTTCCTGCTCCCGGCCACCTGAGCCGTCAGCCGCGCCGGCCCGGATGGGGCGGGCCTTCTCCTCCGGCAGTTCAGCCGACGATCGGGCTGCGGCGTTCGAGAAGGATGACGTCGCGCCAGATGCCGTGGTGTTTGCCGACGCGTTCGCGGGTGCCGACGGTCCGGAAGCCGCAGGCGGCGTGCAGGGCGAGACTGGGCGTGTTCTCGGGGAAGATCCCGGATTGGATGGTCCAGATCCCGGCCGCCTCGGTCGCGGTGATCAGCGTGTCGAGCAGGGCCCGGCCGATGCCCTTGCCACCGTGATCCGGGTGCACGTAGACGGAGTGCTCGACGACGCCGGCGTAGACGCTCCGCCCGGAGACCGGACTGCAGGCGACCCAGCCGGCCACGCTGCCGTCGGCGCCGAGTGCGACGAAGCGTTGATCGGGCAGCCGGGCGGCGGTGAACCGCTCCCAGGTGGGCGGTTCGGTCTCGAAGGTGGCGTTACCGGTGGCGATGCCGAGCCGGTAGATCTCCAGAACCTGGTCGGCGTGCTCGCCGGTCATCGCGGTGATCGCGGTCATGGTGTGGCATTCTCCCGCGCGCGGTCGAGGAAAGGTGAGCGCAGCACGGACGCGCCGGTGATGTCGCACTCCGTTGGCGGGGGCGGCCAGCAGTTGGGCGAGACGGGACACCGGCGCGGCATCGCCGGTCGCGGCACGGAGAGGCAGCCGGCCGATGCTGCCCGTTCCTGGAAACGCGATCCTGGGAACGGACGGCGATCGAGCCGGGATCGGACTCCTTCTCCGGGGTCATGCAGACACGACAATCCCGGTGGAGCGAGGATTAAAAGATCTGGCAGCCTTTGCTGTAATAGTCGTGGCAGCGGTTGTCATACCAGTCGTGACGACGGTTGTTATACCAGTCGTGACGGTACTTGTCGTAGCGGTAGTGACGGCGGTTGTTGTACCAGTCGTGACGGCGGTTGTCGTACCAGTCGTGACGACGGTCGCGATACCGGTCGCCGTAATCGTCGCGGCAGCGGTCGCCGTGGTAATTGTCCCAGCATGGATTCGAGGCGGACACCGACGCTTCCTTCGGTACGGTCCGACCGGCCGGGTCTGCCGAGGCCGCTGTCGGCGACATGCTCACTCCGGCCGCCACCGCCAGAGTCGCGGCCGCCCAGATACGCGCGATCCGTTTCATGAGGCCATCCCTTCTGCGTAACTCACTCAGAAGCAGTCAGCCGATGACTATAAACCTTTTCTGAACTCGGATCGGCAAATCCCCGAAAACGCATTCGGCCAAATTCTGATTGCGGTGCACGTCAGTTGGGATTCCGCGAGCGGATTCTGTCCACTCTTACCGGCCTCAGCCGTAACGCGGTGTTTGAGCACCCGGGCAGGACACGGTCAGTGGTCGGCGCGTGGCGCGTACATGATCACGGCGACGCCGACCAGGCAGATGGCCGCCCCGATGACATCCCACCGATCGGGGCGGAATTTGTCGACCACCATGGCCCAGACCAGCGACCCCGCCACGAAGACGCCGCCGTAGGCGGCCAGGATCCGGCCGAAGTTGGCGTCCGGTTGCAGGGTCGCCACGAACCCGTAGGCGCCGAGCGCGGCGACCCCGGCGGCGACCCACCACAACCCTCGGTTCTCCCGCCAGCCCTGCCAGATGAGCCAGGCGCCGCCGATCTCGGCGAGCGCGGCCAGCACGAACAACAGCAGGGACCGAACGATCGTCACACCGGGCAACCTACCGGCTCGCGAACGGGATCGGGCAGCACGGCTGCGCGGCACACTCCACCAGGTCGTCGCATCCGGCGGCGACCGCTGCCCGCAGTGTCGACGCGATGACCCGCAGGTCGGCGATCCGCGCCTCCACCTCGGCCAACTTGGCCGTCGCCCGTTCCCGCAACCCGGCGTCCGGGCCGGAGTGCCGATGGCCGCCCGCGGCGAGCAGATCGGCGACCTCGTCGAGGGTGAACCCCAGCCGCTGCGCGGCTTTGATCACCTTCAGCACGGTGACGGTCTCGGCCGGATAGAGCCGGTGTCCGCCCGGACTGCGTTCCGGCTCGGCCAGCAGCCCCCGCCGCTCGTAGTAGCGCAGGGTCTGCAGGTTCACTCCGGCGGCGTCGGCGACCTGGCCGCTGCGCAACCCGGTCACGATCGGCTTCCGGCGGCTCGCTGCCACAATGCGTCCAAGACCTCGGTGTACGCGGTGGGCACCTCCACATCCACCGACAGCACCCCCTCGCCCGGCCGGAAGGTGAAGGTGAAGAACGAGCAGCAGCCGCGCTCCCGTTCGGTCAGATCCCGGGCCGTCGCCTCGGCCGACGGATCCAGTTCCCAGCGCAACGCTGTAGCCGTCAGCCGATGCTGCCGCTGAAGCGCCGTGGTGAACAGGTCGTCGAACTCGGCCAGGCGCAGAGGCTGCTCGACGGCGGGCAGGGTGCACGCTTCGGGCACCCACGGATGGTCTTCGGTCGTGGCCATGACCCGACGGTAAGCCCGTACCCGGGTACCGGATGCAAGCCCTCTTACAGCGGGCTCCAGTGGAACTGGACGATCGTGCCGACCAGGAGAAGCCCGCTGAGGACGGCGTAGACCACGGCGGTCCGGTGCAGCCCGAACCTGTGGGCGATGCCCGCGATGCACAAGGGACCGAAGACGAAGACGACCAGAGCCGCGACGAACAGTGCAGTGGCGGCGAAATCAACGGCCGGGTCGGGCTCTCCCCCAAACGTGGAGAAGCCGACCACGAGCGTCAGGTAGGCGAGGACGACCGAAGCCACCGGCCAGAAGAGAGTCAGGCCGGCGACGGTGAGCGGCCCGGCCGGAGAAGACTTCGACATCGATCCATCGTTCATGCGGTCAGGATAGGAAGCGAAGGCTACTGCTGGGTAGCCATGCGGACACCCAACTCGGCCGACCCGCGCTCGATGTCCAGAAAATGGCTTCTTCCGGCGGAAAGACCGCTCTATGCTGCTCGATCGCGGGCGTTCGGTACAGCCCGCCCACCGCTTCCCGAGGTCGAGGAGTCCTCCGATGCCGCACGTGACGCTCTACGCGCTCGAAGAGGACCTCACCGGGCGCGAACCCGACCTGATCCGCGAACTGACCGACGCCGTCGTGTCCGTGTACGGCGAGTGGGCGCGCGGTTCGGTGGACGTTCGGCTGATCGGCATCCCGGCCGGCCGCTGGGCGCGCGGCGGCGTAGCGGTCGCCACCGCCGCGCCTTCGGTCACGTTCGGCATGCGCGAGGAGGTCTTCGCCCGACCGGACGCGGCCCGGGTCGTCGCCCAGCTGGTGTCCACGTTCACCGACGCCGTAACCGCCGTCTTCGGCCCCGCCTGCCGCGACGAGATCCTCGTCGAACTGGTCGGCCAGCCCACATCCCGCTCCGGCCTCGGCGGCAGGGTCATCAGCGACACCGCCGCCAGCTGACCGGTCGAGCAGTACTGCCATCATCGTTCGGCATGGCGAATGTCTGGTCGGGTGTGACAATCGACTGTCTCGATCCGGAGCGCGTGGCGCGATTCTGGAGTGTCCTGCTGGGCCGTGAGCCCGGACCGTCGGAGCACGGGTGGGTCTATCTCGGCGAGCGCGGTGACCCGCAGCCGCGGCTGGTGTTCCAGCCGGTGTCCGAGCCGGCCACCGGCAAGGTCAGGATCCACCTCGACGTCGCCGTCGACGACATCGAGGAGGCCATGGCGACGGTCCTGGCCCTCGGTGGACGGTCCACCGGTGAACGGCACGACTACGACGAAGGCGTGGTGGTCGTCATGGCCGACCCGGAGAATCACGAGTTCTGCCTGGTCCAGTACTACCAGGCGTGATCCGCCAACAGCTCCAGGCAGTGCCGCGGGCTCTCCACGTGGGCGTTGTGGCCCAGCCCGGCCAGGGTGACGACCGGTACACCCCACTGCCGCAACTGGTCGTCGGTGTTCATCGGATCGTGTTCGCCGCGGGCCAGCGTGACCGCCGCCGACGTACCGGCCACCAGCGGGGCCATGTCCGGCGCGCCCACCCCGAAGGCGCACGGGTCGAGCGCGAGCCGCCAGCGCCCGCCGATTTCGTGGATCCCGGCGCGTACCGCCGGATCGTCCGGGGTGAGCAGCCCGGCCAGCCCGGACACCCGCAGATGCCGGGCGGCGGCCTCGTCCGCCGAGTCGAACCAGGCGACCGGCCGCTGCGCCATGGCCCCGGCACGCTCCAGATCCTCATCGCTCCAGGCGACCTTGATGCCGAGCCCGATCACCGCGGCCACCGGCAGGCGGGCGGCCAGTGCGAGCGCGACCACCCCACCGAGCGAGTGCCCCACCACGACGGTGGGGCCGCCGCCGGTCACGAGCGGGCGCACCGCCTCGGCCAGGGCGTCGAACGTGTACTCCGGCGGCGCCGGCGACCCACCGTGCCCGGGCAGGTCCGGCGCGATCCACCGGCCGGGCCAGCGGTTCGCCAGCTCGGGCCACCAGCCGGACCACACGTCACCGGTGGCGCCCAGCCCGTGCAGCAACAGCAGCAGCGGCTCACCGTCACCACCGGCACGTACCCGCAGATCAGCATCCATCACCGGATGATGCCATCCGGCGAAGGGTAACGGCCGCGCGGCGCTACGGCTGGTTCCGCGAATCGGCGTGACGCTGGGCGAGCGCTGTCAGGACGGCTTCCACCTGTCCACGGCTCAGATCGTGCCCCTGTTCCTCGTGCGCCTTGAGCAGTGCATGGCACTACTCAAGACACATGGCGAGCAGCGACGCGATATCGAGTTGAATGCTCCATGTTGATTCGGCAATCTGCACACATGGTCGAGACGCGGGTACTGGCTCCAGATGACTGGAAGATCTGGCGGGAGTTGCGGCTCGCCGCACTGAGCGAGGCGGGTTACGCGTTCGGCGCCCAGCTGGCGGACTGGTCGGGTGAGGGCGACCGCGAGGATCGGTGGCGGGCACGGCTCGCGATCCCGGGTTCGATCAACCTGGTCGCGGCCGTTGACGGACTTCCGGTGGGGATGGCGAGCGGCGTGCCGGGCGACAAGGAGCAGATCGTCGAGCTGATCTCGATGTACGTCGCTCCGGCGGGGCGGGGCCGCGGAGTCGGGGATCTGCTGGTGGGCGCCGTGGAGCGGTGGGCCCGCCAAAGAGGGGCCGAGGTGCTGCGGCTGGCCGTGGCGGAGGGCAACGAGAACGCCTGGGCGCTGTACGAGCGCAACGGGTTCCGCGACACCGGCGAGATCGCCGGTCTCATGCCCGACGGGATCCGCCGCGAGCACGTGCTGACGAAGAGCCTGGTGGGCTGACCGCGCTCAGGGCTGGTATCGGTAGCCCATGCCGGGTTCGGTGATCAGGTGCCGGGGCCGGGCCGGGTCGGCTTCGAGTTTGCGCCGCAGCCGGGCCATGTATTGGCGCAGATAGTTGGTCTGGTTGTGGTATTCCGGCCCCCACACGTCGTGCAGCAGGTTCTGCTGGGTGATGAGTTTGCCGGGGTGGCGCAGCAGGTGTTCGAGTAGCTGCCACTCGGTGGGCGTGAGCCGGACGTCGCCGCCGTTCCCGGTGACGGTCCGGGCCGCGAGGTCGACGGTGAACTCACCGAGGCGCACCTGCGGGCCGGCTTCGTCGGCGGGCTGGATCCGCCGGGTGACGGCCCGGATCCGGGCGAGCAGCTCGTCGATGCTGAACGGTTTGGTGACGTAGTCGTCGGCTCCGGCGTCGAGGGCGGTGACCTTGTCGAGGCTGCCGGCGCGCCCGGAGAGCACGATGATCGGGACGGTGGTCCAGCCACGCAGGCCACGGACGACCTCGGTGCCGTCCATGTCGGGCAGGCCGAGGTCGAGGACGACCAGGTCGGGGTGGTTGCGGGCGGCGTGGTGCAGGGCGGTGGTGGCGTCGGGTGCGGTGTCGACGGTGTAGCCGCGGGCTTTGAGGTTGATCCGCAGCGCCCGCACGATCTGTGGGTCGTCGTCGACGATGAGCAGGCGGGTCATGCCATGCCGCCGGCGGGCAGGGCGAGGATCATGGTGAGGCCGCCTCCGGGTGTCTCGTCGGGGGTGAGGGTGCCGCCCATCGCTTCGGTGAGGCCGCGGGACAGGGCCAGGCCGAGGCCGACACCGGTGCCGTTGTCACGGTCGCCGAGCCGCTGGAAGGGCAGGAAGACGTCGTCCCACCGGTCGTGGGGGATGCCGGGGCCGTGGTCGATGACGCGTAGTTCGACGGTGTCGCCGTGGCTGCTGCCGGTGATGACGGGCGGGCGGCCGGGTGGGCTGTGGCGCAGCGCGTTGGTGACGATGTTGACCAGGATACGTTCGAGCAGGCCGGGGTCCGCGTGCAAGGGCGGCAGGTCGTCGGGGACGTGCACGGTGACGTCGTGGCCGTCGGGGCCGATCTCGTCGAGGGCGCGGGGGACGACGTCTTCGGCGCCGACGTCGATGGCGGCGACGCCGAGGGCGCCGGCTTGCAGGCGGCTCATGTCGAGCAGGTTGGCCACCAGCCGGTCGAGCCGGGCCAGGGACTCGTCGGTGGTGGCCAGCAGTTCGTCGCGGTCCTCGTCGTCGAGCTGGATGTCGCGGCTGCGCAGCCCGGCGACGGCCGCGGTGGCGGCGGCCAGTGGCGTACGCAGGTCGTGGCTGACCGCGGCCAGCAGGGCGGTGCGCAGCTTGTCGGCCTCGGCGAGGGGTTTGGCGGCGGCCGCCTCGGTGGCGAGGCGTTCCTGTTTCAGGGCGACGGCGGCCTGGGCGGCGAAGGCTTCCACGATGCGCCGGTCGGAGGCTTCCAGGATCCGGCCGCGCAGCAGGACCGTCACGTTCTCGTCGGCGGTGACCTCGACGTCGGCGTCGGCGGGTGTCACGCAGACCGGATGGCCGACGGCGGCGACGACCGTGCCGCCGTCGAGCAGGGTGACCGAGTCGAGGCCGAAGGTCTCGCGGAGCCGGTCGAGCAGGGCGATCAGGGGCCGTTCGCCGCGCAGGACGCTGCCGGCGACGGTGGCCAGGGTCTGCGCGTCGGCGGACGCCTGTGCGGCCTGCCGGGTCTTGCGGGCGGCGGTGTCGACGACCCAGCTGACGGCGACGGCGACGGTGACGAAGATGGCCAGGGCGAGCAGGTTCTGCACTTCGGCGACGGTGAACCGGAACAGCGGTGGGGTGAAGAACCAGTTCAGCGCCAGGGAGGCGCCGACGGCGGCGAGCAGGGCCGGCCAGAGTCCGCCGATCAGGGCGACGCCGACGACGGCGGCCAGGAAGAGCAGGATGTCGTTGGTGAGCGACAGCTGCGGGCCGATCTTGAGCAGGGCGACCAGCAGCGGCAGGCCGAGCAGCGCGGTGAGGAACCCGGCGGCGCGGCGGGTGCGCGACAGCGCCGCGGGCATCGGGCCGCGGCGGCGGCCCCGGCCGGCGTGTTCGTGGGTGACCAGGTGCACGTCGATGGAGCCGGAGCGGGCGATCGTGGTGACGCCGACGCCGGCGGAGAGGATCTGGGCGAACCGGCCGCGGCGGGAGGCGCCGAGGACGATCTGGGTGGCGTTGGCGCCGCGGGCGAAGTCGAGCACGGCCTGCGGGATGTCGGTGCCGACGACCTGGTGGTAGGTGCCGCCGAGGCTCTCCACCAGGACGCGCTGCCGGGCCAGTGCGGCCGGGTCGGCGCCGGCGAGGCCGTCGCTGCGGGCCACGTGCACGGCGAGCAGGTCGGCGCCTTTGGTGCGGTCGGCGATGCGGGAGGCGCGGCGGATGAGGGTGTCGCCTTCGAGGCCGCCGGTCAGTGCGACGACGACACGTTCGCGGGTCTCCCAGGTGGCGTCGATGGCGTGGTCGGTGCGGTACTTGTCGAGCTGGTCCTCGACCTTGTCGGCGAGCCACAGCAGGGCCAGTTCGCGCAGGGCGGTGAGGTTGCCGGTGCGGAAGTAGTTGCCGAGCGCGGCGTCGATCTTCTCGGGCTGGTAGATGTTGCCGTGGGCCATCCGGCGGCGCAGCGCCTCCGGGGTCATGTCGACGAGTTCGACCTGCTCGGCGGCGCGGACGATGGCGTCCGGGAGGGTCTCGCGCTGTTCGGCGCCGGTGATGCGGGCGACGACGTCGTTGAGTGACTCCAGGTGCTGGATGTTGACGGTGGTGAGCACGCTGATGCCGGCGTCCAGCAGTTGCTGGACGTCCTGCCAGCGTTTGGCGTTGCGGCAGCCGGGGATGTTGGTGTGGGCGAGTTCGTCGACGACGGCGATGTCGGGGCGGCGCCGCAGGACGGCGTCGAGGTCCATCTCGGTGAAGGCCGCGCCGCGGTAGGTCATGGTGCGGCGCGGCACGACCTCGAGGTCGCCGATCATGGCGGCGGTGTGCCTGCGGCCGTGCGTCTCGACCAGGCCGATCACGACGTCGGTGCCGCGTGCGGCGCGGCGGTGGGCTTCTTCGAGCATGGTGTACGTCTTGCCGACGCCCGGCGCCGCGCCGAGGTAGATCCGCAGTTCACCGCGAGGCATGAGGCTCATTCTGCCGCCCGTCCAGGGCCATGTTGAGTTCGAGGACGTTGACCGCCCGGCCGGTGGTGTGCTCGGCGATCAGTTCCCGCACCCGGGCCTCGGGAAGGCCACGTTCGCGGGCCACCCGGGGCGCTTGCAGGGCGGCGTAGGCCGGGCTGATGTGCGGGTCGAGGCCGCTGCCGCTGGCGGTGACCGCGTCGGCGGGCACGACCGGGTCGGCCGGCGCGTCGCCGCGGATCGGGGTGATCACGGCGCCGAGGGCCCGGTAGTCCGTACCGTTCTCGGCCGGTTCGACGGCGACGCCATGGTAGGTGGCCAGGAACGGGGTGCCGGTCTGGTTGACCGACACGACCCGGGTGACCGGCCCGGTGAAGCCGTCGCGGTGGAAGACCGCGAGAACCGCGCCGACACCGTCGGGGGTGCAGTAGGGGCGGCGGCCGTCGACACCCTCGAGCTTGCCGACGGCGAGACTGCGGGCGCAGACCTGGGTGAGCAGGCTCGGCGACGGGTCGCCGGAGAGCGTGTCGACGACGCTCTCCGGTCCGAGGTTGCTCGCGCCGGTCGCGGTCGGGTCGTACCCGGTCGCGGAGGGCCGGCTCTGGAAGTAGCGGGGATCGCCGCCGAACGACTGGCCGATCAGGGTGCTGCCGGCCGGGACCATCGAGCCGGATGCCTTGTCCGACAGCCCGGGGAGCCGGCCGATCCCGACGAGCAGCAGCGGGTAGGCCAGGCCGAGGATGACGGTGAACACGAGCAGCGCGCGGAGGGCGGCGAGGTGCTGGGCGAGCCAGGCGGGAAGTCGCATGATGATCAGATCCCGGGGATGAGCTGGATGAGCAGGTCGAGGAGCTTGATGCCGACGAACGGTGTGATCACGCCGCCGAGGCCGTAGATCAGCAGGTTGCGGCTGAGCAGCCGGCTCGCCGCCGCCGGCCGGTAGCGGACACCGCGCAGGGCCAGCGGGATCAGGAACACGATGACGATCGCGTTGAAGACGACCGCGGACAGGATCGCCGAGCCGGGTGAGTGCAGCCGCATGATGTTGAGCGTGTCCAGGCCCGGGTAGACGGCGGCGAACATGGCCGGGATGATCGCGAAGTACTTGGCGATGTCGTTGGCGATGGAGAACGTCGTCAGGGCGCCCCGGGTGATCAGCAGCTGCTTGCCGATCTCGACGATCTCGATCAGTTTGGTCGGGTCGGAGTCGAGGTCGACCATGTTGCCGGCCTCCTTCGCCGCCGACGTTCCGGTGTTCATGGCGACACCGACGTCGGCCTGGGCGAGTGCGGGCGCGTCGTTCGTACCGTCTCCGGTCATGGCGACCAGCCGCCCACCCGCCTGCTCCTTCCGGATCAGGGCGAGTTTGTCCTCCGGGGTGGCTTCGGCGAGGAAGTCGTCGACGCCGGCCTCGGCGGCGATCGCCGCCGCCGTGCGCGGGTTGTCGCCGGTGATCATGACGGTGCGGATGCCCATCCGGCGCATCTCGTCGAACCGCTCGCGCATGCCCGGCTTGACCACGTCCTTGAGGTTGATCGCCCCGAGGACCTGACCGTTCTCGGCCACCACGAGCGGGGTTCCGCCGTCGGAGCTGATCCGGTCGACGATCTCGTCGATCTCGGCGTCGCGTACTCCGGCCCATGTCAGCACGGCCGCGGCGGCCCCCTTGCGGATCGTGCGCCCGTCGACGTCGACGCCGCTCATCCGGGTCTGCGCGGTGAACGGCACCCACCGCGCCCCGGCCAGCAGGCCCGGCTCCCGGTCCCGCAACCCGAACTCGTTCTTCGCGAGCACCACGATCGACCGCCCTTCGGGCGTCTCGTCGGCGAGGCTGGCCAGTTGCGCCGCGTCGGCGAGACGCTTCGGATCAACCCCGTTCACCGGTACGAACTCCGCCGCCTGCCGATTGCCGAGCGTGATGGTGCCGGTCTTGTCGAGCAGCAGCGTGTTGACGTCGCCGGCCGCTTCGACGGCGCGGCCGCTCATGGCCAGCACGTTGCGCTGGACCAGGCGGTCCATGCCGGCGATGCCGATCGCCGACAGCAGCGCCCCGATCGTGGTCGGGATGAGGCAGACCAGCAGCGACACGAGCACGACGCCGGTGACGCCGTGGCCGTCGATCGCCGTCGTGTCCGGCGCCGCCGCCTGATAGGCCTTGCTGTAGATCGCCAGCGGCTGGAGGGTGACGACCGCCAGCAGGAAGATGATCGTCAGCGCGGCGAGCAGGATGTTCAGGGCGATCTCGTTCGGGGTCTTCTGCCGGTTCGCGCCCTCGACCAGGGCGATCATCCGGTCCACGAAGCTCTCCCCCGGCCGCTGGGTGATCCGCACGACGATGCGGTCGGACAGGACCCGGGTGCCGCCGGTGACCGCGGACCGGTCGCCGCCGGACTCGCGGATCACCGGCGCCGACTCGCCGGTGATGGCCGACTCGTCGACGCTGGCGATGCCCTCGACGACGTCGCCGTCACCGGGGATGACCTGCCCGGCCTCGACGGTCACCAGGTCGCCCTGCCGCAGTTCGGTCGCCGGGACGTCCCGGCCGTCGGCCAGGTGGGCGACGGTGTCCCGCTTGGCCGACCGCAGGGCGGCCGCCTGGGCCTTGCCACGGCCCTCGGCGACGGCCTCGGCCAGGTTCGCGAACACCACGGTCAGCCACAGCCACACCGTGATCAGCCAGGCGAACAGGCTTGGCTCGACGACCGACAGGACGGTGGTGAAGACGGCGCCGGCCTCGACGATGAACATCACCGGGTTGCGCCACATGGTGCGCGGGTCCAGTTTGCGCAACGCGTCCGGCAGCGACCGCAGGAGTTGCTTCGGGTCGAGCAGGCCGGCCTTCACCGGCTTGGCCGGCGGTGCCGGCTCCGGCCCCGCCTCGACCAGGTCGTCGTCCAGGGTCACGGTCATCGGGGTGCCTTTCTCACGTGCGCCGGTACGGGTCATGACAGGCCCTCGGCGAGGGGGCCGAGCGCCAGCGCGGGAAGGAACGTCAGCGCGACCAGCACGACGGTCACGCCGGCGACCATGCCGACGAACAGCGGCCGATGGGTGGGCAGGGTGCCGTCGGACTCCGGAACCGGATGCTGCCCGGCCAGCGACCCGGCCAGGGCCAGCACCAGGATCAGCGGCAGGAACCGGCCCAGCAGCATCGCCAGGCCCAGCGCGACGTCCCACCACGGCGTGGCGACCGTGATGCCGGCGAACGCGGAGCCGTTGTTGTTGCCGGCGCTCGTGAACGCGTACAGGACCTCGGAGAGGCCGTGCGGCCCGGTGTTGAGCGCGGTGGCGTCGTTGCCGGTGGCGAACGCCGCCGCCGTTCCGCCGAGCACGATCAGCGGGGTGACCAGGAAATACAGCGACGCGAGCTGGATCTCCCGGACCCGGATCCGTTTACCCAGGTATTCGGGGGTGCGGCCGACCATCAGCCCGGCCACGAACACCGTGATGGTCGCCAGGATCAACATGCCGTAGAGGCCGGAGCCGGCCCCGCCCGGCGCGACCTCGCCGAGCATCATGTTGACCATCGGCATCATCCCGCCCAGCGCGGTGTACGAGTCGTGGAACGAGTTGACCGCCCCGGTCGAGGTGAGCGTGGTCGCGGCCGCGAACGTCGCCGAGCCGGGGATCCCGAAGCGGACCTCCTTGCCCTCCATGGCCGCGCCCACCGCCTGCGGCACCGTGCCGGCGCCGTGCGTCTCGAACCCGACGGTCAGGGCGATGCTGCCGAGCGCCAGCAGCGCCATGACCGCGGCGATGGCATAGCCCTGCCGGTTCTGGCCGACCATCCGGCCGAAGACCCGCGGCAGGCTGAACGGGATCAGCAGCATCAGCAGGATCTGTAACCAGTTGGTCCAGGCCGTGGGGTTCTCGAAGGGGTGCGCCGAGTTGGCGTTGTAGAAGCCGCCCCCGTTGGTGCCCAGCTCCTTGATGGCCTCCTGGGAGGCGACCGGGCCGCCGGTGATGTGCTGGACACCGCCGGTCAGCGTGGTCACGTCGACGCCGGCCGACAGGTTCTGCACCACACCGCCGACCATGAACACGACGGCGAACACCACCGACAGCGGCAGCAGGATCCGCACGATGATGCGGGTCAGGTCGACCCAGAAATTGCCGAGCGTCTCGGCTTCACGGGCCGCGAAACCGCGCACCAGCACCACCGCCACCGCGATGCCGACAGCGGCGGAGACGAAGTTCTGCACGGCGAGACCGGCCATCTGCACCAGGTGACCCATCGTGGACTCGCCGGAGTAGGCCTGCCAGTTCGTGTTCGTCACGAAGCTGACCGCGGTGTTCCAGGCGATGTGGCCCTCGACCGCCGGCAGGCCCAGCGACAGCCACAGCCGGTCCTGCAACCGCAGGAAGGCGTAGAGGAACAGGACCGACACCGCGGAGAAGGCCAGCACACCGCGGGCGTAGACACCCCAGGCCTGCCCGGCGTTCGCGTCCACGCCGACCAGGCGGTAGACACCGCGTTCGACGACGTTGTGGTCGCGGCCGGACACCACCCGGTACATGTAGTCGCCGAACGGCCGGTACACCGCGACGAGCGTGGCGACCAGCATCAGCACAGCGATCCAGCCGGTCATCAGAAACGCTCCGGGAACAGCAGGGCGGCCACCAGCAGGACGGCCAGCGCCGCGGCCAGGATCAGACCGATCAGGTTGACGGCGTTCATCGACGTTCGACCACCTTCACCAGCGCGGCGAACACGGCGAACACGGTCACCGTGAGCACGACGAACAGGAGATCAGCCACGGAGGACTCCCAGAAAGGTGATGATGTCTCGGGTACTTCTCCATCAGCCAAGCGCGCCGGAAGGCCGGTGAGAACGGCTGTTCACACGATGCGTACGCGGAGCCCGCGAATATTGACGCCCTGTTGACGCCGGTGACAGTTGGCCGACTCGGCAACACCATCCCGCCCGATTCGGGGACCATGACCGGGTGGACTCGACGTGGGGCCAACTGCTGCTGGGACTGGCGACGATCGCCGGGTTCTTCGCCGTGGTGGCCATCGGCGTAGCCGTACTGCTCTGGGCGCCGCTGACCGGGCCGGCCACCGAACGGGCACCACGGTGGGCGCGCCGCCGCACCGATACCACGCTCCGGGCCCGGCTGTGGCGGCATGCCGCCGCAACGGCGGAAAGACTTCATCGGGTACGGCCCCCCGCACCGGTCATCCGAGCGCTCGGGCGCGTGGTACGGCACCCCTCCCGGCTGGTGGTAGCCGGCTTCGCGGTGGCCGTCATGGTGGGCTGGGGGCTACTGATGCTGCCGGCCGCGACCGAGTCGGGCCGCGGCGCCGGAGCGATCACGGCACTGTTCACCGCCACGTCCGCGGTCTGTGTGACCGGGCTGGTCATCGAGGACACCGGCAGCTACTGGTCCGGGTTCGGCGAGGCCGTGATCCTGGGACTGATCCAGATAGGCGGCTTCGGCATCATGACGGTGGCGTCGCTGCTGGGGCTCCTGGTGGCCGGCCGGCTACGGATGCGCCTGCAACTGGGCACACAGGCCGAGACCAAGACCATGGGCGTCGGCGACGTCCGGAAGGTGATCCTCGGGGTTCTGCGGATCAGTCTGCTGGTGGAAGCCGCGGTGGCGGCAGCGCTCACGTGGCGGTTCGCCGCCGGCTACGGCGAGAGCTGGGGCCACGCCGCCTACCTGGGGCTGTTCCACGCCGTCTCGGCGTTCAACAACGCCGGCTTCGGCCTGTACCCGGACAGCCTGATGCGGTTCGTCGGCGACCCGTTGATCTGTCTGCCGCTCTGCGCGGCCGTCATCATCGGCGGGCTCGGATTCCCGGTGCTGTTCGAGTTGCGCCGCAAGCCGCGCACCCCACGGAAGTGGTCGCTGCACACCAAGGTCACCCTGGCGATGACCGTCGTACTGCTCGCCGGCGGCTGGCTGCTGATCACCTGGGCCGAATGGGCGAACCCCGCCACGCTGGGCCGGCTGGGAGTCGCCGGAAGACTTCTGGCCGGGTTCACCACCGCGGTGATGCCCCGCACCGCCGGGTTCAACAGCGTCGACCTGGCGCAGATGAACGACGTCACCCTGCTCGTCAACGACATATTGATGTTCATCGGCGGCGGCAGCGGCGGCACCGCGGGCGGCATCAAGGTCACCACGTTCGCCCTGCTCGGCTTCGTGATCATGGCCGAGATCCGCGGCGAGCCGAGCGTGCACGCACTGGGCCGGCGCCTGCCCGCCGGCATCCAGCGGCAGGCGCTGACCATCGCACTGCTCAGCGTCGGCCTGGTGATGGCCGCCACTCTGTCGTTGCTGGCGTTGACACCGTTCACCCTCAACCAGGTCCTCTTCGAGGTGACCTCCGCGTTCGCCACCGTCGGCATGACCACCGGCATCACCGCCCAGGTCGGCACGGCCGGGCACCTCATCCTCATCGCGCTGATGTTCATCGGACGGCTCGGCCCGGTCACCGCCGCGGCGGCTCTGGCCCTGCGGCACCGGAACCGCCGTTACGAACTACCCGAGGAGCGAACCATCGTTGGCTAGGAAACCGGCAACCCACGAGCGCATCGCCGTACTGGGGCTGGGTCGTTTCGGCGGCTCCCTGGCGCTGCAACTGACCAGCCAGGGCTGGGAGGTCATCGGCATCGACGCCGACCCGCGGCCGGTGCAGGCACACGCCGAGGCGCTCGCCCACACCGCGGTCGCCGACACCACCGACGAGGAGGCACTGCGCCAGCTGGGCGTACACGAACTGACCAACGTCGTGGTCGGCATCGGCACCGACATCCAGGCCAGCATCATGACCGTCTCACTGCTGACCGACCTGGGTGTGCCCCGCATCCTGGCCAAGGCGCTGAGCCCTCAGCACGCCACCATCCTGCGCCGCGTCGGCGCCCACAACGTGGTGCTGCCCGAACAGGAGATGGGCGAACGCATCGCCCACCTGGTGACCGGCCAGATCCTGAACTTCATCCAGTTCGACGACGACTACGTGCTCGCCAAGACCCGGGCGCCGGAGGCCGTCATCGAACAGACACTGGCCGAGATGGAACTACGCAACACCTACGGCGTGACCGTGATGTCGATCAAACGACCGGGCGAGCGGTTCACCCACACGACCGCCGCCACCACCGTCTACGCCGGCGACATGCTCATCGTCGCCGGCGACCCCGGCAGCGTCCAGGCCTTCTGCACCCTGCCGTGACCACCCGGGAGGCCCTTGCCGACACGTGAGCTCAGCCGCGGTGCTCGAAGAGTTCGTGAACGGCGTCGTAATACTTCGCTGTCCGCCCCAGAGCGGTCATGCCGAGCCGTCGGCAGACGGCCTGGGAGGCATGGTTGCCCGGATCCGTCACGGCGACGACCCTCGCCAGCCCGCGACCGAACGCATCGTTGAGGACAGCCTCCGCCGCCTCGGTGGCATAGCCGTGTCCCCAGGAGTCCGGGTGCAGGTGCCAGCCGATCTCGACCTCGCCCGGCCCGCCGGCGGATTCCCCCGCCGACAGCGGGATCGGCTTGAGCAGAAGGTTTCCGACCGGCACCCCGTCCGCCGTGGTGATCAACCAGATGCCGTGCACGGGGTGGTCGATGGCACGTCGCCGTCCGATCGAGGCGAGCGCGTCCTGCC